>CAZNPF010000007.1:99437-125199 GCA_964574995.1 uncultured Pseudomonadales bacterium
AACCGGAACCCTGACGCCCGCTTGCAGCGTCCCGAGTTTGAGATTAGCAGATCAGGAATTGCGCTCTAACCGGAACAAATTCCGCTTCTGTTTCTGGTCAGACGCCGAGATTAGCAGATCAGGAATTGCGCTCTAACCGGAACCTTGCGGGAAGCGATAAACGGTCTTTACTTGAGATTAGCAGATCAGGAATTGCGCTCTAACCGGAACTTTGATGAGTCGTTATTCCGGCGGAATTGGGAGATTAGCAGATCAGGAATTGCGCTCTAACCGGAACTGTTGGCTCTACTGCTGTTGGTGCCGGCGGGAGATTAGCAGATCAGGAATTGCGCTCTAACCGGAACGTGAGCAGGCTATTTTAAATAAGGAAATTTGAGATTAGCAGATCAGGAATTGCGCTCTAACCGGAACGACTCTGCCGATGGTGTAGAAATTTCTACGGAGATTAGCAGATCAGGAATTGCGCTCTAACCGGAACATCCTCGCAACGGCATTCGTGTCATGGCTCGAGATTAGCAGATCAGGAATTGCGCTCTAACCGGAACTTTTCTTCGCGCAAGGACCTTGCGCGTTTTGAGATTAGCAGATCAGGAATTGCGCTCTAACCGGAACAAGAAAATTGACAACCCGTCATCGTTCCATGAGATTAGCAGATCAGGAATTGCGCTCTAACCGGAACTCTATGGCGTACCTTCGCTGAGGTTTTGAGGAGATTAGCAGATCAGGAATTGCGCTCTAACCGGAACATTTTCGCTCACCTGGGTGAGCAAGCGATTGAGATTAGCAGATCAGGAATTGCGCTCTAACCGGAACAACTTCCCGGCCACATCCTCGGAATGGAATGAGATTAGCAGATCAGGAATTGCGCTCTAACCGGAACGTACGGCCGGCACTACCTGCCGCACGATGCGAGATTAGCAGATCAGGAATTGCGCTCTAACCGGAACTGCAACTTGGCCGGGCCTTGCTTGGCCTCGAGATTAGCAGATCAGGAATTGCGCTCTAACCGGAACAGGGTCAACATTGTTGGCAATCGCGTACTGAGATTAGCAGATCAGGAATTGCGCTCTAACCGGAACGCATTCAGCAGCGCGTTAAGGATGCTGTTCGAGATTAGCAGATCAGGAATTGCGCTCTAACCGGAACTTGGTCGTAGCGGTCGTATGCGATCTGGAAGAGATTAGCAGATCAGGAATTGCGCTCTAACCGGAACAATGGCCAAGCTTGAGAGAGGACGGGATGAGAGATTAGCAGATCAGGAATTGCGCTCTAACCGGAACTAATAATCCGCAACGTACTGTCAGCCGTGGGAGATTAGCAGATCAGGAATTGCGCTCTAACCGGAACCCTCTGCCGCGTCGATCATTGCGATGGCCGGAGATTAGCAGATCAGGAATTGCGCTCTAACCGGAACGTACAGGCCGTGGCTGTAGGAGTCGATCGGGAGATTAGCAGATCAGGAATTGCGCTCTAACCGGAACGGAACTGGCAACCGAACACGGTCTGACCGAGAGATTAGCAGATCAGGAATTGCGCTCTAACCGGAACGTTCGGCGCGTTGCTGACGGCGCACGGTTGGAGATTAGCAGATCAGGAATTGCGCTCTAACCGGAACGGATCAACTGGTCGTACTCGATGCCGGCCCGAGATTAGCAGATCAGGAATTGCGCTCTAACCGGAACAGGTTATCCCTGGGACTACATACGAATACAGAGATTAGCAGATCAGGAATTGCGCTCTAACCGGAACACAGGGACACCTGACCCTTCTCCGGTTGGAGAGATTAGCAGATCAGGAATTGCGCTCTAACCGGAACAACATGTTTTTTTCTTCTTTTTACTAAAAAGAGATTAGCAGATCAGGAATTGCGCTCTAACCGGAACGGGGGCGGCAATCATTATTTTGGGCAGGCGGAGATTAGCAGATCAGGAATTGCGCTCTAACCGGAACGAGCTGGCGCCGCTTATCCGCTGGCACCTTGAGATTAGCAGATCAGGAATTGCGCTCTAACCGGAACAGCTGCAGCTCGGCGGCGATCTCGCGGCGCGAGATTAGCAGATCAGGAATTGCGCTCTAACCGGAACAGGCTGGTAACCAGTCAGAGCCATGGCTCAGAGATTAGCAGATCAGGAATTGCGCTCTAACCGGAACACAAAAAAGACATGGTGCGCCAACTTGGTAGAGATTAGCAGATCAGGAATTGCGCTCTAACCGGAACTCACTCTCTAAACGTGATTTTCAGTTGTTTGAGATTAGCAGATCAGGAATTGCGCTCTAACCGGAACATAACGAGTGCCATGTCAGCGAGGTATTCTGAGATTAGCAGATCAGGAATTGCGCTCTAACCGGAACCGTTACGCGATCATCTTTGCACGGATTCTGAGATTAGCAGATCAGGAATTGCGCTCTAACCGGAACAACGGTGGCAAGCGCGGCAAGGGTGAGGCAGAGATTAGCAGATCAGGAATTGCGCTCTAACCGGAACGAAGTCCGCGTTGCGCTTGTGGCGCTCGATGAGATTAGCAGATCAGGAATTGCGCTCTAACCGGAACAGGGGACCTTCTGGATATTCTCGGCGACGGGAGATTAGCAGATCAGGAATTGCGCTCTAACCGGAACTTAAAGGCGATTCGTTCCTGCGACATGGATGAGATTAGCAGATCAGGAATTGCGCTCTAACCGGAACATTGATCGTGTGATTGCGGTGAATACTGAGGAGATTAGCAGATCAGGAATTGCGCTCTAACCGGAACCTGAGGCCGCGTTGCAGCAGGAGGATCGTGGAGATTAGCAGATCAGGAATTGCGCTCTAACCGGAACCAGTCGGCGGCATTCAATGCAGCAGCGATAGAGATTAGCAGATCAGGAATTGCGCTCTAACCGGAACCGCTTCTTCACGTGGTTTTACGCGTACCGCGAGATTAGCAGATCAGGAATTGCGCTCTAACCGGAACCAGCAAGGGTCAGAGGAGGACGATCCGAATGAGATTAGCAGATCAGGAATTGCGCTCTAACCGGAACAAGCAGGTCGATCTTGAAGAAGAGCTCGAGGAGATTAGCAGATCAGGAATTGCGCTCTAACCGATCACTTAAGCGCATCGGCAACCTTTCCGTCGCTGCCGAATTGCACCAGCAATTCATCACGCGCCCGCGCAGAGCGCACAGGGTCGCAGGCACGCACTTCCTGATTGTCCAAATAGACTCCTGGCGGTGCCGTCATCTGCCGGCGGCCGGCGCAGGCCGCGCGCTGCGCGAGCCAACGACGCACATCTTGCGGCAGTGCAGCATCTTGACGCTCATACGCGAGATCAACACGTTCGGAGAAAGTCTCGTGCAATCGAAAGCAGTCGTATCGGCCGGGCGCTCTCAACATCGGAGACCCATCTTGATAAAGACAAACGGTATAGCTAGCGCGACTGGCATCCTGCGCCTGCGCAGCCGCCAAGCTATCGAATAAATAGATCGCGATATCTTCGTCATTGATATTTGAAATCGGATCATGGCGGGCAACAAGTTCTGGCAACGCCGCGTTAAAGTCGGCCGAGCTAGGCGGCACTTTTGTGAAATAAAAAACCAATGAATCTCCGCGCACTTCCCCGCCGCGAGATCCACCGTAAACAAACGTCGCCTGCTGCCGAGGATCGGCCTGCAACACCGCCTGCACGCAAAATAGTGGAAGCATCAACACAACCACCAGTGACAACAACCACTCGGGCATATTGGTAGGCGCGCGCGCACCTAGTGCAGCGGCGAAAAATAGCGCGATCAAGCAATCGCTGAGCGCGAACAAGCCCAGCGGATTTTCTTGCCAGTAACTGCCGCCCGAGGCATCCGTGGTGTAGGCAAACTTGAGCGCCGTGACATCCAGCAACAACGTCACACCCGCCAGTGCGCCAGCCAACAACACGCCGTACACCAAGCCACCGGCACGTCCCGCCCACGGCTGCGTCAACAGCAGCGCCGACACCACGAGAAACGACGGCAGATGCAGCGCACCGCCGGCCACAGGCAGCGGCATTAGATAATCAGCGAAGGCGCTACCTGAGCCCCAAATACCCGTCCAGCCCAACGCACCGGCGAGCGCAGCGGGCGTAATCCATGCAAACAACGCCCAGCTAACAAGCACAGCATTACGCATTCCTGAATGCTCCGACATTTCGCTTTTTGCTACGACGCACACTCACTGTTGGTTCGCAACACACTAGCCTTGTGGTTCGTCACTCGCAACGCCAGCAAGGCTGGCCCCGATTGCCACCATCCTGGCCTAGCATTCGGCCGCCGTTACAGTAGGCTTCACGCAAGCCGCCACCGAACAAGAGACATGCCATGCCGCTTGCCGCTACGCACAGCCCACGCCACGCCATTCTGCCTCGCAATGTGCGTTTCGATCTCGATGCCGTGCCACTGCACTGGATTCCTGATGACGCGTTTTCCAGCCACGTCGTCAGCGGCATACATCTGTTATTGCCGGCCGGAGAATTTTGGTTCTGCCGCGTCTACAACAAAGCGCTGCCGCTGATTACCGATCCGCAGTTACGCGCCGATGTCGAAGGCTTTATTCGCCAAGAAGCGATACACGCGCGCGTGCATCAAGGCGGGCAGCAATGGCTACGCAAGCAAGGATTGGATCCGGATGTCGTCATCGCCAGCGCTGACCGCCTGTTCGGCACCCTGCTCAGCGATGCGCCGTTGGGCATCGAACTGCTGAAACAGCCGCTATGGGAAAAGCAGTGGCTGATCGCACGTGTGGGCATCATCGCCGCCGTCGAACATTTCACCGGCATGCTTGGCCAATGGGCGATGGACAACACCAGTTGGGATCGCGCCGATCCCGTGATGGCCGATCTGTTTCGCTGGCACCTAGCCGAAGAAGTCGAACACCGCTGCGTGGCGTTCGATCTCTATGAACACCTTTGCGAAACGCAAGGCGGTTTTTACTTGAGCCGACAAGCACTGATGGCGGTCGTCTTTCCGTTGTTTTTTGAGTACGTGATGGACGGCTTCCGCACACTGGCCGCGCAAGACGACGACCGCGCCATGCGCAAACTCGCGCGACGCTCCACGTTACGCCTCGTGCTGGAACTGGAACGCGCAGGCCGGCGCACACAAAACGTGCCGACGTTCGGCTATCTCCTCGCCGGCACGTTGCGTTGGGCGGCACCCAAATTTCATCCGGTGCATGAAGGCAACACGCAGCAGGCGCTGGATTATTTGGCGCGTTCGCCCGCCGCACGCGCAGCCGCCAATAAAACGGCTGCTTAATGCGTCGCTGTCGGCGGTGCAACCGCTGACGGCGCAGCGGGTTTCAACCACAACGCCAAGATCACACCCAGCACGGCGCAAATCGCGGCCACAAAAAACGCAAACTGATAACCGCCATTCAGCGCGTACAAAGGCTCCGTACCGGCGACAGCGAGCGTTTCCGTTCGCGCCGCAGCAAGACTCACCAACACCGCAAGCCCCAGCGCGCCGCCCATCATGAACGACGTGTTCATCACGCCAGAAGCCAGCCCGGAATCCTCCGGCCGCACACCATCCATGGCGGCAAGCAACACGGGATTGAATGCCATGCCAGCACCGAGGCCCAGCAGCAGCATCCCCGGCAGCACATGCCACCAAAAATCGCCATTCACCGGCGCAAGCGCAAACAAAAACAAACCCACCGCAGTCAGCAGAAAACCCAGCGCCAACGGCAAACGTAAACCGAATTTCAGCACCATCCACGCTGACAGCCCCAGCGAAAACGCGGCCATGATGATGTTGATCGGCAAGAACGCGAGACCCACCTGCATCGGTGTGTAGGCAAGCACCAGCTGCATGTATAACGCCGCGATAAAAAACCAAGAAAACATGGCGGCTGACCACAACGCACCGGTGACATTGGCGATCGTCAGATTGCGCAGCCGAAACAAAGACAGCGGCACCAGCGGTGATTTCGCATGCGCTTCAATCCACAGAAAAGCCGCCAGCAGCACACCGGAGCCCGTCAGCATACCCACCGTCTGCAATGCAGACCAACCCACCACATTGCCATTGACGACGGCATACACCGCTAGCATCAGCGACAGCGTAATCGTCAAGGCTCCCGACAAATCCAGTTGTACCGGCGCCGCTCCACCACGGTCTGCCGGCAACATGCGAACACACAACACGTAAACCACGAAACCAGCCGGCACATTGACCAAAAAAATAGCGTGCCAATGAAAATTATCGACCAGTATGCCGCCCAGCATCGCGCCCAACGAACCCCCGCCCGCCATGACAAAACCAAACACACCCATGGCTTTCGTACGTTCTTCGGTTTCGGTGAAAATATTCATGATCAGCGCCATCGCCACCGCCGACACGACGGCACCACCAAGCCCTTGCACGGCGCGCGCAGCGATCAGCATCTCTTGCGAATTTGAAACGCCACAGGCCAACGAAGCTGCTGAAAAAAATGCAATGCCGATGAGATACAGGCGGCGATAACCATAGAGATCGCCCAGCCGCCCTCCCAGTAATAAAAATCCGCCATAGGTCAACGCATACGCATTCACTACCCACACCAATGCCGTTGGTGTGAACGCGAGATCGGTAGAGATCGACGGCAACGCCACATTCACGATGGTGATGTCCAGAACGATCATTAAATCGCCCAGACACAGCAGAATCAGCGCCAGCCAACGTTGGCGCCGAGCAAGATCAGTCGTCATAGAGGATGAATCAGCCGCAGGAGAATGACGTCTACCGTATCGGGACTTTTCGGTATCGCCAAGCCCAGTGCGTTCCAGACAAGCAAACCGTAAAACATGACCGGCCATCCGAATAGCCTTGCCGTCCGCCGCAGTACCGCCCAATGGCATTTGTGCATGCCAACGGCGCTGATAACCTGCGCAAACATGGTCTTTGCGCGCGTGCAAACACACAAGGTGCCCTCATGTTCCGCATGACTCTTCGTCGTCGCCCTTGGTTGCTGCTCACCCTGCTGGCGTGTAGCACCTGGCTGTCGGCAGCAGCCAACAGCGCAGTGCCTGCGGGCTATCAATTCAACGGCGTGGGCGACACGTTTACTGCCAACCTCGCGGACACCAGCCCGACGCGTCAGCGTTACGACACGCGCGTGATGGCCATCGCAACAGCGGTCAACAACCAAGGCCAAGTCATCGGTTTTTGGAAACAGTCTGACGGTCAATTTCGTAGCCATTCTTTTCGAAAAGCCACCAATCCTGCGTTCAGCATTCTGGATACGCCCGATTTCGTTTCACTCACCGCCAGCGATGTGTCGTGCTGGATGTTTTTCACCGCACTGATCTGTCCAAACGACAACGCGTTTGGCATTCGTATCGTACCGCCCGCCGTCGAAGGCGATCCGGTCACGGGATTCACCGCACAAATCACACCGAATGACGCCGCGCTCATTGCCGGCTC
Organism: uncultured Pseudomonadales bacterium; assembly: GCA_964574995.1. Classification (GTDB taxonomy): domain Bacteria; phylum Pseudomonadota; class Gammaproteobacteria; order Pseudomonadales; family JADFDG01; genus JADFDG01. Next base: position 106,848 of record CAZNPF010000007.1, read on the forward strand.
TATGCCGCTGATGCTCAACCCCGGAAATTTTTCCAGCGAAAATGCTGCCGGTGTGATCGCCACCACGCAGGTGTCGGCCGACAGCCAGTTCGGCGTGATCGTGCACGCCGGCGGACAAATTGCGCTGCCCGCGGTGCCATGGCTCATCGCCATCAATGATCTTACTGAGCCACTGTTGCTGGCGTATGACGGCGACGACGGTGATTGCCTCGTGTATGGCGAAGGTTGCAGCGACGACGATGATTGGTGTGAAGATCGCGATGGAAAACGCCATCACGGGCACGGACGCGGCCATGAAGAACACGGCAATGGCAATGGTTACGGACATGACGATTGCACCTGTGGTGGTTCCGGCACGTCACGCAGTCTGTTGCGCGCAGGAGGAATACCCATTGATCTTTCTGGCGGTGGTGGCGGCGACGACACCCACATCGTCGTCCCAGAAACTGCCGCTGCTGGCGCATTGCTACTGCGACTCAACGCCGATGCCAGCCTCGTCGCGTATCGTTTTCCCGCGCAAGCAGATGGCCACGCCGTCACCCATCTTTTTCCGCTCGCCATCAATTTCAATCGTGCCGTGCTGCGCGGCGATATCCAGAACGGCAGCAGGCTACTCGACAAACGTTTGCTGTCCTGTCAGCTCGACCCCGCCGCACTGGATGCCAATGACGATGGCATCGTCGACTGCGTCGGCGGCATGACCGTCATCGGCGGCACAGCGAACAGTATTCGCGCCGGCACCGTGCTGGGATTTGAACTCAACGACAGCGGCCGTTTGATCGGCAATGACGGCTACAACGCGGCTGGCGTCGGCGCACCGTTTGTAGTCGATCTCGGTGCCACATCATCGGCAGCCACACCACTGGCTGATCTCATCACCGGTGCTGACAACTGGGAAATCAATACCGTCACCGATATCAACGCCTCGGGTCGCATCACCGGTTATGGCTACCGCGATTGCAGCGCATCGCCCGACGCGTTTTTTATCGATGAAACGGGCACCGCACCTGCTTCGCCGTTACGTTTCCTGCGCGGCACATTCGAATCGCCCGCCCGTCTCGCCTCCTCAGCCACGCTGCGCATTCAGCCGCAGATCCGCGGTGGCTCGGGCAATTACGAATTCCGCGTAGAACGACGCGCGCCCAGCGATGACGCGTGGACTCTCCACAGTGACTGGTCGACGCGCATTCCGTCTTGGGCCGCGCGCGGCTACGAAGGTGCCATGTGTTTCCGCGTGAGCGTGCGTGACCGTGCTGCGCCGGCAGAAAGCCGTTCAGAAATCGTGCGCTATGCGGTCGGCGATACCGAAGGCGTCGGCGGTGTGGATCCCATCCTGCCGAGTAACAACGACACGCCGTGGTACCGGCTCGGCCCGGTAAACAGCGGCGTGCTGCTGCTCATCGGGCTGTTGGGATGGCGCCGGAGAAACCGCAGCGGCTCACACAAATGCTGACGGTTCCGCTAGGCTGGTGCGCTGCTGATGCGCTGTTTGGCAGCACCCTGATTTCATACCGATACCGCCATGACTTTCCTGCGTATTTCTCGTCTGGACACTGATCCGCTGCAGCAATTTTTGCTCTGGCAAAACGAGTGGGTCGCCACCGCGCCGCCTGAGCCGCAAGCGATGGTCGTAACGACCGTCGACGCCAGCGGCCAGCCGTGGTCGCGCACCGTGCTGCTCAAACAGGCGGATGCCCGCGGCTTGGTGTTCTTCACCAATCGCGAAAGCAACAAAGGCCAACATCTGGATGCCGGCTCGCGCATCGCGCTGCATTTTTTGTGGCTGGCCAATTCCAGACAGGTGCAAGTGCATGGCCGCGTCGAACGCACCAGTGTTGCAGAAGACGACGCGTATTTCGCGTCGCGCGCGAGAGAGAGCCAACTCGGCGCGTGGGCGTCGCAACAAAGCCGCCCACTCACCGCACGCGATGCTCTCGAAGCTCGGCTCGCCGAATTGACCAAACACTACGAAGGCAAACCGATTCCGCGCCCTGCTTATTGGGGCGGCTTCCGGGTGATTCCCACACGCTGGGAGTTCTGGCAGGCCGGCGCCCATCGCCTACACGATCGCTTCGAGTACACCCGCGACGGCGAAGCGTGGGCCATCCAGCGGCTGAACCCCTAGCGCGGGCCAAGGCAGCCGCAATCGTTCGCCTTTTGTTCGGCTATCAGGTACCGCCGTACTAGCACAGGGGCTTATCATGCGACGCCCCAAATCGGGGCGCTGCCACCCTGTATCCAGCTCCGCGAGCCTCACTATGCCGACCTCCCTGACCGATCTCTTGGACCGCGTTCGCCGCCGCAACCCGGGCGAACCCGAATTCCATCAAGCCGTTGAAGAGGCCCTTGAAAGCCTCTGGCCCTTCCTCGACAAACACCCCAAGTACCGAGAGCAAGCGTTGCTAGAACGGATGCTGGAGCCAGAGCGCGTCATCCTGTTCCGAGTGCCTTGGATCGATGATCACGGCAAGGTGCAAGTGAATCGTGGCTTCCGGGTGCAAATGAACAGCGCCATTGGTCCTTATAAGGGCGGCCTGCGTTTTCATCCGACCGTGACCTTGGGCACGCTGAAATTTCTCGCCTTCGAGCAAACGCTCAAAAATGCGCTCACTACGCTGCCCATGGGTGGCGGCAAAGGCGGCTCCGACTTCGACCCCAAAGGCCGCAGCGAACTGGAAGTCATGCGGTTCTGCCAAGCGTTCATGACGGAGTTGTATCGCCACATTGGCCCCAACCTGGACGTGCCTGCTGGCGACATCGGCGTCGGGGGCCGCGAAGTCGGCTACATGTACGGCATGTATCGCAAACTCGCCAACGAAGTCACCGGCACGTTCACCGGCAAAGGCATCAGCTTCGGGGGCAGCCTGATTCGTCCTGAAGCCACCGGCTACGGCCTCGTGTACTTCGTCGAAGAAATGCTGCGCACACGTCAACGCAAACTTGACGGCTTGCGCGTAGCAGTTTCTGGCTCGGGCAACGTTGCACAGTTCGCCGCTCAGCGCGCCATGGAATACGGCGCACGCATCATCACCTTCTCCGATTCCGGCGGCACTGCGCATTGCCCACAAGGTTTCAGCGAAGCGCAATGGCAATTGCTGATGCAGGTGAAGAATGAGCGTCGCGGCCGGCTCGAAGAATTTGCGAGAGAAGCCGGCGTCGAATTTCACGCTAACGTGCGTCCTTGGCAGTTCGCCTGCGATATCGCCCTGCCTTGCGCAACGCAAAATGAACTCGATGAGCGCGACGCACGCACACTGCTGGATAACGGTTGTTTCTGCGTTGCCGAAGGCGCCAATATGCCGTCGACACTGCAAGCCGTACACATTTTCCAAGCCGCTAAAATTCTTTATGCACCCGGCAAAGCCTCCAACGCGGGCGGTGTGGCGGTCAGCGGTCTGGAAATGACACAGAACTCCATGCGGCAACATTGGACCGGCAACGAAGTCGACAGTCGCCTGCAGGGCATCATGACCAGCATTCATCACGCCTGTCAGCGCCACGGCCAACACGGCGAATACACCGACTACGTCAGCGGCGCCAACATTGCCGGTTTCGTGAAGGTGGCTGACGCGATGATCGCGCAAGGTGTGGTTTAAGCGGGCACCGCATGCGGTGTGCTTTAATTCTTACCCGACTATCCGCAACATGCGGCTTAACCCACATTTACGACATCCACGCATAGGAGAAACATCATGGGTTTCCTCGACGAAATGGGTAAGCAACTCGGTGGCGCACTGGGCAACAGCCTTGGCGGCAACAGCGGCGGACAACCGAATGTATTGCAACTCGTCCAAGCACTGATGCAGCAGAACGGCGGCCTTGATGGCCTGCTCGCAAAACTGCAGCAGGGTGGCCTCGGTGATATCGTGAAAAGCTGGCTCGGCAATGGTCAGAATTTGCCGGTGAGTGCCGAACAGATTACGCAGGCACTGGGCAATCCGCAGGTCGCGTCCGTCGCGAAGCAATTCGGCATCGATCCGCAACAACTGGCACAACTCGTTGCCACGCAATTGCCGCAGATCGTCGACAAGCTGTCGCCGGGCGGTGCGCTTAACGGCAATACGCAGGACTTGTTGGCACAAGGTGCATCGTTGCTGAAGGGTTTCCTGAAATCCTGAACGCTGATCGCACCAACAAAAAGCCCCGGCATCGGCCGGGGCTTTTTTATGCTCGACGCATTTTTATGCTCGAAAAAATAGCAGCGCCTTTCGCTTCCGTACGACCGCGTTATTTCAGTTTACGGCCTTTACCGGCCTGAATACGCATCCGTAGCGCATTCAAGCGGATGAAGCCTTCGGCGTCCTTCTGGTCGTAGGCGCCTTTGTCGTCTTCAAACGTGGCGATGTTGGCGTCAAAAATGGAATCGTCTGACTTGCGGCCCGCCACCGTCACATTGCCTTTGTACAACTTCACGCGAACGATACCGTTCACGTACTGCTGCGATTCGTCGATCATCTTCTGCAGCATCAACCGTTCTGGCGACCACCAATACCCGTTGTAAATCATGGAGGCATAACGCGGCATCAGCTCGTCTTTCAGATGCGCCACTTCACGATCCAAGGTCAGCGATTCAATCGCACGATGCGCACGCAACATGATGGTGCCGCCTGGTGTTTCGTACGCGCCACGGCTCTTCATTCCGACATAACGATTTTCGACCAGATCCAAACGGCCGATGCCGTGCTTACCGCCCAACTGGTTCAGCAGCGTGAGCACTGCCGCCGGCGTCATTTCTTTGCCATCCACGGCAACGATGTCGCCCTTGCGATAGGTCAGCTCGATGTACTGCGGCGCATCCGGTGCTTTTTCTGGCGACACCGTCCAACGCCACATGTCTTCTTCCGGCTCCCACCACGGGTCTTCCAAACCGCCACCTTCGTAAGAGATATGCAGCAAGTTAGCGTCCATCGAGTACGGTGATTTTTTGCCGGCTTTCGCAAAGTCGACCGGAATGTTGTGCTTCTTCGCGTAATTCATCAGCGATTCACGCGACGTGAGATCCCATTCACGCCATGGCGCAATCACTTTAATGCCCGGCTTTAGCGCATACGCACCCAGCTCAAAACGGACTTGGTCGTTACCTTTGCCGGTAGCACCGTGCGAAATAGCATCCGCGCCAGTTTCGTTAGCGATTTCAATCAAACGCTTAGCGATCAGCGGGCGCGCAATGGAAGTGCCCAGCAAATACTCGCCTTCGTAGATCGTGTTGGCGCGAAACATCGGGAACACGAAATCCCGCACGAATTCTTCGCGCAAATCGTCGATGTAAATCTGCTTGATGCCCATCGCAGTGGCTTTCGCACGCGCCGGCTCCAGCTCTTCACCCTGGCCAATGTCAGCCGTGAAGGTCACCACTTCGCAGCCGTACTGCTCTTGCAGCCACTTGAGGATGATGGAGGTGTCGAGGCCGCCCGAGTAGGCAAGCACGACTTTCTTGATGGACGACATGGGCATCTCCCAGGGGGTATTCGGAACGGCGCGTATTCTAGTGGGCAGCGAGCTACAATGCGCGCCCTTCCGCTCCTGCAATTGCTTCGCTTCGATGACCGACGAATCCCCTGAATCCACCACCACGCCACGCCCGCTGGCCGAGCGCTTCCGTGGCTTTTTGCCAGTGATCGTGGATGTCGAGACGGGGGGCTTCAACCACCAGCGGGATGCCCTGCTGGAAATCGCCGCCGTCACCTTACGGATGGACGACAGCGGGCTGTTGAGACCGGAACCCGCCGTGGCTTTCGCCACGCACCCGTTTGCCGGCGCTAACCTCGAACCGTCCGCCTTGGCGTTTACTGGCATTGATCCGGCCGACCCCGCACGCGGTGCGGTGGATGAAGCTGAAGCACTGACACACATTTTTCAGCACGTGCGCAAACGTGTGCGCGAAGAAGGCTGCAAGCGCGCCATTCTCGTCGGTCACAATGCGGTGTTTGATCTTAATTTCCTGCAAGCGGCCGTTGCGCGCTGCAACAACAAGCGCGATCCGTTTCATCCGTTCAGCTCGTTCGACACAGTCAGCCTAGCCGGCCTCGCGTGCGGACAAACCGTGTTAGCGCGTGCCTGCGAAGCGATGGGCATTCCGTTCGACAACGAACACGCGCACCGCGCCGCTTACGATGCAGAACGCACCGCCGAATTATTTTGCCTGATCGTCAATCAATGGAAAGGCTTGGGCGGCTGGCCGCCAAAATAACCGCGCGACATCGCCTCCGGTGCGTTAGCGACGCACCAGCAAAAATTCGAGCAGCGCCTTCTGCGCATGCAGCCTATTTTCCGCTTCGTCCCACACCACAGAGCGCGGATCATCGAGCATATCTTCGCTCACTTCTTCGCCGCGATGTGCCGGCAAACAGTGCATGAACAACGCATCTTTTGCGGCGAGATTCATCAATGCCGGGCTCACCTGGAACGCATGAAATTTTGCTGCGCGACCTTCGGCTTCATCTTCCTGACCCATGCTCGCCCAGACGTCGGTCACGACGAGATGCGCACCTTTCACCGCTTGCTTCGGGTCATGACTCAGGCTGATGCGCTCCGCATATTTCGCCATTAGCGCCGCGTTGGGCTCGAAGCCTGCCGGGCAAGCGATATTCAAATGGAAACCAAACTGAGCTGCGGCGTGAATGAAGGAGTTGCACATGTTGTTGCCGTCGCCGACCCAAGCCACCGTTTTGCCGGCGATGCTGCCTCGGTGCTCCACATAGGTCTGAATGTCCGCCAACAACTGGCAGGGATGATGATCATCCGTCAACGCATTGATCACCGGTACGCGTGAGTGCTTTGCGAACGCTTCGACCTTGTCATGACCAAACGTGCGGATCATCACCACATCGACCATCCGCGACAGCACACGCGCCGAATCTTCGATCGGTTCACCGCGACCCAATTGCGTGTCACGTGGCGACAAAAATATAGAGCCACCACCAAATTGAATCATCGCTGACTCAAACGACACGCGAGTACGTGTGGATGATTTTTCAAAAATCATCCCCAGCACGCGATTTTTAAGCGGCTCGTAAATTTCGCCCCGCTGCTGCATTTTTTTTAGCGCGATCGCCCGATCGATCAACATATGCAATTCGGACTGCGACAAATCGAGCAAAGTCAGGAAATGACGAACGGCCATGGATAATGCTCCGTAACGACGACGGCTTCAGGCCGCAACCGGCTGGGCGAGAAATTCGCCGACCAGCGCCGACAATTTCGCCACCAGCAAATCGGCATCCGCATCAGTAAAGACCAACGGCGGCAGCAAACGGATAGTTTTTTCTGCCGTGACGTTGATCAGTAGGCCCGCATCGCGGGCGCGCGCAACCAAATCACTGCACGGACGATCCAATTCAATGCCAATCAACAAACCATGGCCGCGCACCTGCACGACACCCGTCACACTCGCTAATTGCGCGTGAAAACCTTCCAACAATCGCTTCGACAACGCCGGCACCCGTGCGATGACGCCGTCATCGACCAACGTTTTCATGACGGTAAGTGCCACGGCGCAGGCAAACGGATTTCCGCCAAACGTACTGCCGTGATTGCCCGGCGCAAAAATATCTGCCGCAATCCCGCGCGCCAAACATGCACCAATCGGCACTCCGTTACCTAAACCTTTGGCTGTCGTCACCACGTCCGGCAGGATGTCTTCGTGTTGATACGCAAAATATTTTCCAGTACGGCCATTGCTCGTCTGAATCTCGTCGAGCATCAACAGCCAACCATTGGCATCACACAGGGTGCGTAAGCCAGCGAGGTAACCCGCATCCGGCACGATCACACCACCCTCGCCCTGCACCGGCTCAACCAGTACCGCGACGATGTCTTTGTTGCTCTTGGCCACCTGCCGCACGGCATCGAGATCGTTGTACGGCACACGCACAAAACCCTGCACCAGCGGCTCAAAACCGGCCTGCACTTTACGATTACCCGTCGCCGTCAGCGTTGCCAACGTGCGCCCATGAAACGCGCCTTCCATCACCACGATGGCCGGGTTATCGACATTCTTTTGCTTATGCCCATAGAGCCGCGCCAGTTTGATCGCCGCCTCATTGGCTTCCGCACCGGAATTGCCAAAGAACACTTTTTCCATACCGGAAAGCGCACACAGCGCAGCGGCCGCCTGCTCTTGCAGCGGAATGCGATAAATATTGGACGTGTGCAGCAGCGCCGCAGCCTGCTGTTGAATGGTGTGCGTCACGGCCGGATGCGCGTGACCTAAGTTGCATACCGCAACACCCGCAACAGCATCCAGATAACGCTTACCCGCCTCATCGATCAGCCAAGCGCCTTCGCCTTTCACGAAACCTACCGCTTGCCGTGCATAGGTGGGCATCAGGTGCTCACCGGCCATCTTGCTCGTCCCGGGCGGCTCGAATGCCACCTCGTCAAAACTCGCCAAAAAGAAACGGCAGCCAAGGCTGCCGAAGGGAGACCGATCATATCGGCCCGAGGCCAGCATTGCTAGAATGCCGACCCCGCGTTTCCTACCCCCATTCTCGGAGGTCCTTCATGGACGTCATGCAGGTCATTGAGCAGCAGATCCGTGACAACTCAGTCATTCTCTACATGAAGGGCACGCCGCAGTTCCCGCAATGCGGTTTTTCGGCCCGGACCGTGCAGGCCCTGATGGCCGTCGGTGAGCCCTTTGCCTACGTCAACATTCTCGAAGCACCAGAAATCCGCGCCAACCTGCCTAAGTACGCCAACTGGCCGACTTTCCCGCAGTTGTGGGTCAACGGTGAACTGGTCGGCGGCTGCGACATCGTCACCGAATTGGCGGCCAGCGGCGAACTGAATGGCATTCTCAAGGGTGCGAAGAAACCCGACGCCTGATCTTGGCTTACTCTTGCTGATGAAATGAATTGCGGCGGATATCGCGCACACAGCGAGTGTGCTGTTGCGTCGCCGCCGCGATTATTTAACCGCTACCGATCCGGCTGAGCCCCGCCTCGCCGTATGTCACTCGGTTACGGCCAGCTTGCTTGGACTGGTAAAGAAAACCATCCGCCCGCGTGAGCACGTCTTCTAGTGCTTCTGGCGGTGAGTAGGCGGTGACACCAATCGACGTCGTGACCGAAAGCCCTGGCTGCACATCGCGGAAATCTGCGCTTTCCAACGCGTGACGAATACGCTCCGTCACGATCAACGCTTCCGACAGTTTTGTGCGCGTCAGCACGATCACAAATTCCTCACCACCCAGTCTCCCGGCGTAGTCCACCTCACGCAGACTCGCGTGCAAAATGCTGGCAAAACGCTTCAGTACGACATCGCCAATGCCGTGCCCCCAGGTGTCGTTGACCTTCTTGAAATGATCGAGATCCACATACGCGATCACAAAGAAATAACTGCCCGTATCCGCCAGCAGTTTCTGCTCGCGGAGCAACTCCATGATGTGACGGCGGTTAAACAACCCGGTGAGCTCATCACGAATGGCCAATTCACGGATACGCGCCGTATTGGCTTCCAGCTCAGCGTTTTCGGTGTGTAGGCGCATTTGCAATTCAGCAATACCAGCGCCGGTACGTGCAAAAATGGTGGTCAAAAAAATGAACATCAATATCTGAATCAGTTCGACCGACTCGGTGACACCCTTGGAAATTTCCGGGTCAGTAAATGCCAAATACAGCACATACGCATAACCAAAATTAGTCGCACCGGAAATCAGGTAAAACCAACGCGTCGCCAGCCGGAAAGAACCCAGCAATAGCACACCAAAAAACATCATCATGATCGACAGCCGAGTGCCGCCGGCCAACTCACCCACGTCGACGTAGTAAGCCGCCATTAAAATGAACACCGTGGCCCAAATCATCAGTGCGGCGGTCATCGCCGGATCGCGCAGACGCTCGCTGGCACCGCTGTGTATCACCCACAGCAACACGCCCTGGCCTACCCAAGCGATACCGAAAATAACGATGAACTCCAGCGGCGACGCGCGGAAATAACCGCCCAGCAAATAGCCAAAGGCAATTAGCGTCAGCACCACTACGCCCGCCGACGCGAAGATCGCGTGGCGTAGCCAGATACGACGCAACTCATCGTGCGTCTGCCCGTCCTTCTTCAAGCGGGTCTCCACATCGTGTTCTCAGATAACGGTTACGCGGTTCCTTCCGCCCTGCTTGGAGGCATACAAGGCTTCGTCGGCCCGAGACAGCAGCGCCTCAGGCTTTTCCGGTGGCCGGTAAACCGTGAGGCCGAACGACGCAGTCACATGCAGCCGCGGAGCGACATCGCCGAAGTCTAAGTCAGCCACGGCCTGTCGCACACGCTCGGCAGTTCGCCGGGCCGCATCGACGTCAGATTTGACCAGAATCAGGGCGAACTCCTCCCCCCCCAGCCGAGCCACATGGTCCACTCCGGAGACTTGGCTCAGCGCCGCCTGCGCGAAACGCTTGAGAACCAAGTCTCCGATGTGGTGCCCGAAGTGATCGTTGATCTGCTTGAAGTGATCGAGGTCGACATAACAGACCGCAAACGGATATGCGCCGCGATCCGCCAAACCTTTGTGATGACGCAATAATTCCATGGCATGACGACGATTGAATAATTGCGTCAGCTCATCTTTGATCGCCAACTCTTCCATACGAACTTTAGCGGCGACGTTCTGCGATTTACGCCGCTCCAACTGATCTCGAATTTCGCTGATTTCGCCTGCTAAAAAGGCAAAACCGGTGGTCAACAGCGTGAACGCCGCCCACTGAATCAACTCGGCTGTCCGATCAATATTTTCCGGAAACTGTTCTTTCACCACGAACAGAATCGCGAGATAGCCCATCACGCAATAAACCGACAGCAAGACAAAATCCAGCAACCGTAGCCGGAACGCGCCTTCGACCAGGAATACGAAAAACATGATCATCACGCACAGCCGCACCTGATCGACGAAGTACGCCGATACCAAGATGGCAGTCGTTGCCCATACCAGCAGCGGCATGGTCATCGAAGGATCAGCGTGCCGCTGGTTGCGGCCTGTGGACATGTACAAGAAGAAAATCACGTAACCGGAAGCCTGGAAGGTCACCAGCCCGATCAGCGTGCTGAATTCGCCCCGGAAGAAACCCAACTCGTGGGTCAGGAACAGCAGCAACAAGTGGGCCACGCTGCCCACCATGCCGGTACGTACCACGCGCCGAATGTAATGACGCTGGTCTTCGTCTTCCGGTGACATTGCCAGACCCACCATAGGGCCCACCTCGCTCGGTCTCGCACCAACCGCAGATCGCTGACAGCGCGTCTGCGGCGAAAGCGCGACAAGTTAATGACCGCCGGTGTGCTGATCGATCGAACAGGCCCGCTTGCGGGCGACTGTCAGACGAACGGCTACTCCTCCGACTCATGCTTTTGTATGAGTGGATTCTACGTACTTACGAATAAAATGCGAGAGGCGTCACATTTCAAGAGTGATGAAAGGCGCAATTTTCATTAATGACTGGATGGTCACGCGCTATTTATGCGTGTGACCGAACCCGGCGAACCGCGTCCAGCCAGCCGGCATAGAGCACTTGTCGGCGTTCTGGCGTCATTTGCGGCAAGAACCGGCGCTCACATTGCCAAAACTGGGTGATTTGATCGGTGGAGTCGAATACCCCAGCCTGCAACCCCGCCAGATAGGCCGCCCCTAGCGCGGTGGTTTCCGTGACCACCGGCCGATCGACCTCTACCCCGAGGATGTCGGCCAAAAACTGCACCACCCAGTTGTTGACCACCATGCCGCCGTCCACCCGCAAGGCCTGCGGTGGCTGCGCGCCATCACTGGTCATGGCGCGCATCAAATCGGCCGTCTGATAACACACCGATTGCAGGCCGGCGGTAACGATCTGACCGATGCCGGTGTCACGCGTGAGCCCAAAAATGGCCCCGCGCGCATGCGGATCCCAGTACGGCGCACCGAGCCCAGTAAAAGCCGGCACCAGATACACGCCTCCCGCGTCACCGGTGCTGCGCGCCAACGCTTCCGTCTCGGCAGCGCTTTTAATCAACTGCAGACCGTCGCGCAGCCACTGCACCGCAGCACCCGCCACAAAGATGGAGCCTTCCAGGGCATAGGTCGTTTGACCGTTGAGCCGATAGCCCACCGTAGCCAGCAAGCGATTTTTCGATTGCACCACCTGCGCACCGGTATTCATCACCAGAAAACAACCCGTGCCATAGGTGCTCTTGACCATTCCCGGCGCAAAGCAGCCCTGCCCGATCAACGCAGCTTGCTGATCGCCCGCCATACCGCGCACAGGAATCGCGGTACCGAGTAGCGCCGGTACGGTGTGGCCGAATTCGGCCGCGCAATCACGCACTTGCGGCAGCAATGCGCGAGGCACACGAAACAACGCTAATAATTCATCGTCCCATTGCTGCCGATGGATATCGAACAGCAACGTGCGCGATGCGTTGGTCGCATCCGTGCAATGCGATGCACCACCCGTCAGCCGCCACAGCAAAAAGCTGTCGATGGTGCCAAACGCGAGTTCACCGCGCTCCGCACGCTCACGCGCACCCGGCACATGATCCAAAATCCACGCAATTTTGCTCGCCGAAAAATACGGGTCGAGCAATAAACCCGTTTTTGCGCTAACAACAGATTCATGACCCGCTGCGCGTAATTTTTCACATAACTCGGCCGTACGACGATCTTGCCAAACGATGGCGCGATAAATCGGTTTGCCGGTGGCCCGCTCCCAGACCACCGTCGTTTCTCGTTGATTGGTAATGCCGATACCGGCAATGCGACGCACAGCGTCGCCATTTTTTGCCAACGCGGCGCGACACACAGCCAAGGTCGTCGACCAGATTTCTTCGGCGTCGTGTTCCACCCAGCCATCGTGTGGATAGTGCTGAGTGAATTCCTGTTGGCCCATGGCCAGCCGCGCACCGCGCGCATCAAACAGAATGGCGCGTGAACTGGTGGTTCCTTGGTCGATAGCCAGCAAGTAATCGGTCATGGTGTGCACGCTCCGCACGAGCCTGCACGCCGCAGGCAAGCAATCACGAAAGAAGCAGAAACACTAACCGAAGCGTCGGCACAAAAGAAAAAGCCGGCCAAGAGGCCGGCTTTGTGTTCATGGAGAACAGGTGACTTTCGGAGAAAAGAAGCTGTGAACCTGCCTTGATGACCGTCAAGGTGTCGACTCACCGGTTGCCCGGTCAATTGACGTCAGAACCACCGTGCCAATATGCCCCAAGGCCCCCGGCCCGTCTGTTGATGGCCTGTCGCCCGCCTGTTACCTGTCTGTAACTCGCCCGCGAAGACCTGCAGCGGGCGATTAGCGGCCCAGCGAATGGGCTGCCGGACGGCGGCGCGGCCACCGCATATGGAAAGCGGCACCGCCCAGCATGGATTGATCCACCCAGACCCGACCACCGTGCCATTCGGCAATACGCTGGACGATGGACAGGCCTAAGCCATAGCCGCCTGATGCCCGATGCCGGCTGTCATCCAGCCGCGCAAACGGTTTGAACACTCGCTCACGGTCCGCCACCGGAATGCCGGGGCCATCGTCTTCCACGATCAATTCGATCTCTTCGCCCTGCGTTAGCACGCTCACTTGGACGCGCCAGCGCGCATAACGCAACGCATTGCCGACCAGATTCTGCATCACCCGATGCAAGTAACGTTCTTCGCCGTCGGCCATCAATCCATCCACCGGCAGCACCTCGACCCGCAGTGACCCGGCCATGGGCTGCATTTCGCGCTGGACTTGTCGTGCCAGCGCGCCAATATCCACGGCATTCCAAGCGATGGATGGCACGCCTTCATCTAACCGGGCATAGGTGAGAATTTCGTCGATCAGCGCATCCAACTGATCGATGTCGTTATCGATGGCCGCGATACGCTCTCCGCGCTCAGCGGCACTGTCTACATCCGCCAGCATTTCCATACCGAAACGAATGCGTGCCACCGGTGTCCGCAATTCGTGCGACACCGCACGTGTCATTTCTCGCTGCGATTCAATCAACCGTGCGATATGCGTCGTCATGCCGTTAAAACTGGTGGCGAGTTGACCAACGGCATCTCGCCCTTTTACCGGTGCACGTACGGCCAGATTGCCTCTAGCTACTTGTTGTACGGCAGCTTCCAGTTCTTTCAGCCGGCGCTCGAGAGGCCGCACCAGCAAATAGCCCGCCAAACCCATCAGCCACAACGCAGCGATTCCCAAAGGAATCAATAACGACCACGGCCGCGAATCCATTTGCCGGATGGGGCCCAGCATCAACACTTGTCCGGTGTCGCCAATACGCGCATGCACGCGAATGCCCGACTCACTGGACGATGTATCGGACAGCGTGATGACCATTTCCTTGCGCTGGAGACGATTCATCTGATCACGATCCAGCCGCACATCATTCAGCGTGACGCGCGATACCGGATATCCAAAATGGGCGTTGATGTTGGCCGTGGTTCGATCCCACTCTGCTAACGGATGACGGCCGAGTTCATCCAACACAAGCAACACCGTGGCGCGCCATTGCTGTTCAGAAATGGTCGTCACTTTGGCCGTGAGATAACGTGGCTCCGACGGTACTTGGATGTACACGTCGGCCGGTTCGCTCGGATCGGTAATGCGCAGCACCACGCCCCCGGCATCTAGCTGCTCCTGCTCGCTGCCATCGAAATGAACCTGCGATGCTTCCAGCAATTCGAACTTGATGCCGAACAGCCCCGTCAGTAACTGCAGCCAACGCGCACGTTCATCACCCGGATGACGCGCCACCCCATTCGCGGCCAACCAGAAACTGCCCACCAGCATTTTCTGGTTGTACTGCATCTCGCGATAATTGTTGACCGTCTCGACGACGCCCCAAGCACCCGCAGCCACCAACAACATGGCTGCCAGCATGCCGCCGTAAATACGCAAAAAAATGGAATTCACGACGGCATTATTCCGTGGTCATCGCGGCAAGATCAGGCCACATCAAGCCAAGGTGTCGCGCACAAACAAATAACCTTTACTGCGCACGGTTTTGATCCGTCGCGGATTATCCGGGTCGTCGCCGATTTTTGGACGAATGCGCGAGATCCGCACATCGATGGAGCGATCCTGGCCATCGTAAGGGATGCCCCGCAAACGCTCGAAAATTTCTTCACGCGAAAGAATTTTCCCGGCGTTGGACGCCAACAACCACAGTAAATCGTACTCGGCGCTGGTGAGATCTACCGCCGCGCCTTCAAGCAATACCGCGCGCGCCGCGTCATCGATGACTAAATTGCCAAACTCCAAGCGACGATTGCTGCCGGCGGCCACCACGTCGCCATTTCCCTCGCCATCGACGCGTCGCAGCAGCGCACGAATGCGCGCGAGCAGTACGCGCGGCTTGGCCGGCTTGGGCACGTAATCATCCGCACCCATTTCCAAGCCCAGCACTTGATCCATGTCGTCGGCGCGCGCCGTGAGCATGAGAATGGGGTTGCGATAACTGCCGCGCACTTCACGGCAAACTTGCAGGCCATCCGCGCCCGGCAGCATGAGATCCAGCACAACCAAATCTGGATTGTCTTCACGAATGCGCGCAATGGCCGTGAGGCCGTCGTTGACCACCGACACCGCTAGGCCGTTGGCAGACAGGTAATCGCGTGTGAGGGATGCCAAGCGCTCGTCATCTTCAACGATCAGTACGCGTGGGCGGGTATCAGTGGCTTGCATCAGGGGCGGGCGCCTTGAGTCCAGTTCAGTTCCGGTTCGGCCGGGCTTGGGCAGGGTTAGTTCCAGATGAGGGTTCTCATGAATCGCGACACCTGCCTGCGCCGCGGAATCATAAAAGAGTCGGCCGGCGACGACCGGTATCGGTTATGTAAAGGAGAATGCCTGTCCGACAACACACAATATCTTGTGGTACGTAGTTGTCGCAACGCCGCCCCAAGGTGAGTGTCCACCAACCCGCAGGTTACCCCCTGCTCACCCCCAGACTATCCACAGTTCACACACAGCTTTCGGTCGCTTGCAAAGGCATTTAGCCGGGTCTATCTTGTGGTTCCCGCGGCGCCACCCCCCTATATCTAGGGCCAAGGCGACCAGCAGGGCTAACACAGAACAACACTGCGTCAGTGCGATAACACAAAAAAAAGCGGCCGCAAAGCACCCGGTAACGGGCAGGTTTGACGGTACCAGGGAGCGCAGCGGACATGCAGGATCGGACAGACCCAACCACTACATCTTGTGTTCTGACAAGCTTGAAAGTGACGGCTTCCGAGACCCTGCCAACCGCCAGCCCCTGCTGCACTGCCCCATCGCGTTCTATGCCGGAATCCGACTGAGGACCTGCCGCGACGGCCTGACCCGTCGCGGCCCCTTATGCCGTTCCGGGCGCCATGGCGGCGCGGGTGACTCCAATGCCACGTGCGCCGCAAGGCCACGCAAACGAAATACGTAAGACCGGAAGACCAGAGACACGGAAGTAAAGACAGGAATTCAGCGGGAATAGACCATGCACACCGAACTCGGCATCGACACCAGCAACACCCAGCCGCCAGCCGCGCGCCCGGCCACCGCCGCCAGCACGATCAACGCCACGGCACCAGGCCAACTACGCATCATCAAGCGCAACGGCACCGTGGTGCCCTTCGACGCCGACAAGATCGCCGTGGCCATGACCAAGGCGTTTCTCGCCGTTGAAGGCGGCACCGCCGCTGCCTCCAGCCGTATCCACGACACCGTGGCTGGCCTCACGGCGCAAGTCATGGCCACCTTCAAGCGTCGCCTGCCTTCCGGCGGCACGCTGCACATCGAAGAAGTACAGGATCAAGTCGAGTTGGTACTGATGCGCGGCGGCGAACAAAAAATTGCCCGCGCTTACGTGCTCTACCGCGAAGGCCAAGCGCAAAAACGTGCTGCCGAGCAAGCCAACCGTCCGCGTGCGCAACAGAAAGTCGACATCAACGTCACGCTGGCTGACGGCACGCGGGCGCCGCTGGACATGGGCCGGATCGAAACCGTGATCGCCGAAGCCTGCGCGGGCCTCAGCGAAGTCGATGCTCAAAAAATTCTTAATGAAACCATCAAGAATCTGTACGACGGCGTTTCAGAAGACGACCTGAACACTTCGATGGTGATTACTGCGCGTACGCTGATCGAACAAGATCCGAATTACTCGTTCGTCACTGCGCGCCTACTGATGGATCACCTGCGCAGCGAAGCGCTCGGCTTTTTGGGCATTGCCCAGCGCGCCACGCAAGCCGATATGGCGCACCACTACGCCGCAGCATTCCCGATTTATATCAAGCGCGGTATCCAGCTCGAACTGGTCGCACCAGAACTCGCCGAATACAACCTGGAACTGCTCGCGCAGGCGCTCAAACCCGGCCGCGATATGCAGTTCACTTACCTCGGCCTGCAAACGCTGTACGACCGCTACTTCATTCACAGCAACGAAGTGCGCTTTGAATTGCCGCAGATTTTCTTTATGCGGGTGGCGATGGGCTTGGCACTGCGCGAGAAAAATCGCGAAGAACGCGCCATCGAGTTCTACAACCTGCTGTCCGGCTTCGATTACATGAGCTCGACACCGACGTTGTTCAACGCCGGCACACTGTTCTCGCAACTCTCGTCCTGCTACCTCACCACCGTGCCGGACGATCTGCACGGCATCTACAGCGCCATCCGCGACAACGCCATGTTGTCCAAGTGGGCAGGCGGTCTGGGTAACGATTGGTCGCGTGTACGTTCGCTCGGCGCTTACATCAAGGGCACCAACGGCAAATCGCAAGGCGTCGTGCCGTTCTTGAAAGTGGCCAACGACACGGCGGTGGCCGTGAACCAGGGTGGCAAGCGCAAGGGCGCCGTCTGCGCGTACTTGGAAACGTGGCACTTGGACATCGAGGAATTCCTCGAACTGCGTAAGAACACCGGTGACGATCGGCGCCGCACACACGACATGAACACGGCCAACTGGGTGCCGGATCTGTTCATGAAGCGCGTGATGGAAGGTGCGGACTGGACGCTGTTCTCGCCGTCCAACACACCCGAACTGCACGACCTCACCGGTCTTGCGTTTGAGAAGAAATACACCGAGTACGAAAAACTCGCAGCCGAAGGCAAGATCAAGCCGTTCAAAACCATCAAGGCCGAAGGCCTGTGGCGCAAGATGCTGTCGATGTTGTTCGAAACCGGCCACCCGTGGATCACCTTCAAGGATCCGTGCAATCTGCGCTCGCCGCAGCAGCACTGTGGCGTGGTACACAGCTCGAACCTGTGCACAGAAATCACGCTGAACACCAGCGATGACGAAATCGCCGTGTGCAACCTCGGCTCGATCTCGTTGGAAAATCATGTGACGGCCGATGGCGGTCTCGATCTGAAAAAGCTCGAGGAAACCATACGCACTGCCGTTCGCATGCTCGACAACGTCATCGACATGAACTACGACGCCG
>CAZNPF010000008.1:0-115458 GCA_964574995.1 uncultured Pseudomonadales bacterium
ACTCCCGACCACCTGGTTCGTAGCCAGGTACTCTATCCAACTGAGCTACGGGCGCGCGGCCTTGCGTGTCATGGTGCGGCTTCGCAAGAGGCGCGCATTATCGTGAGGCACCCCGGAGGCGTCAAGGAGCACCGATGGCGATTCGCCGGCCGCAGGGGGCGACTAATCTCGGTGAATTCCGTATCATGCGCGCCTTCTGGAGAGGTGCCCGAGTGGCCGAAGGGGCTCCCCTGCTAAGGGAGTATATGGGCTAAAACCCGTATCGAGGGTTCGACTCCCTCCCTCTCCGCCAGTACCCAAGCAAAAACGCGCCTCCAGGCGCGTTTTTGCTTTCTAGCCCCGCATCCATGCGCTGATGGGCTTTCTTTTTTGCACAGGTTTTTGCGCAAGCCGCTGCGCGTGGCCCTGTCGCAATCATGGCATCGCCGCAATGCAGTCGCGCATTCTCGACCAACCAGTCGATGCGACGTCTAAGCTTTCTGCATACGAAACTGCGCGAAAATCACACCGCAATCATTTCGTTTTTACACACCGATTTTCTCAAACACTCGTACTTCTCGGATGTCGGCGATCCGCTAACACACCGGCCGCGACGTTGTAGCCAGAATCCACCGCCTGGGTGGTCCCGATGCCACGACCACCCGCATCACAGCCGACGTAATACAGCCCCGACAAGGGCGCACGAAAATCCGATTTGCTGCGCCCGCATTGCCCAATGATCTGCGCAAGACCAATGCACTCTCCCCCTTGCGCATTTTCGCAACCTTGCTCCTGCACATTGTCACGCGTGGTCGAGGACACGGCGCTAGCACCAAATGCCTGACGACGCACCACACAGCTACGCAGTTCAGGCCAGATGCGATCGACCATCGCCTCCAGCTGATCGATCGCGACAGCATTCATCGGCGAGGCCGGATCCGGCGAACACAACACACCGACGAGCGCCACTTGCGGCACATCCGATGAAGCCAGCGATGGGTCATACAGGGCTGGCACCGTAACGAATAGCAACGGGTTGCGCGGCCACTCACCGCGCTCTGCTGCCGCAAAACGTCGATTGTCCCAAGCGCTCTCACGTGAAAACACAACATTCATCGGCACATTGAAGATTTTTTTCGACAGGTCGTACCGCACACCAACAAAAGCCCACGATGGCCGCAACGAACAAACACGAGATACGTAGTCGGAATCAAACGCTTGCGCACCGACCAATTTCAACACCGTTGGCTGGATACCCGCGTTGGAAATCACCACCGGAGCGCGGTACACCGCATTTGCCGTTTCGATACCGACGACTCGCTCATCTTCGACAAGAACACGCTGCACACGTGTTGAAGACAGAAACGTGCCACCACGAGACTGAATAAAACGCACTGCTGCTTCGGCAACACTACCGTAACCGCCGCGGTGATAACGCCCGGCACCACCCGCGGCGATGCTGCGCATCGTCAAGATCACTTCCGATACCGGCAATTCATCCACAGGAACCACAAAAAATAGATTCATCAAACTCGCCAGCCAATCGTGAATCGGTTCCGGCAAATTTAAGTCGCGCAAAAAATCGAGCATGTTGCGATCGTCATAGCGATCAAGAAGAGCACCGCGTGCCAAGGCAAACTGAATATTCATTCTGAATAAGCCGCCAAGTTGCCAAGGCTTGACACCAAAATCGCGCGCTAAACGCAGCAGCGCCAGCGGATTACGGATGGGTTGTGCAGGTACGCACGTAGCGCGTTGTGTACCGTCTGGTGCGATATAGCGGAACTCGGTGGTTGGATTGGTCTCGATCACCGTGGATGGCGACAGGCCGACCAAACGGATGAGATCATCAAAACGCGAGCCGCGCGTCGGCCCGCCGGCAATGGGCCAGAGTTCACTCACCGTGCCATCACGCAATACGCGCATGGCTTTGCCGCCCGCGCGCGCATTTTTATCGACGAGCAATACACGCAGGCCGCGCTCCGCCAGTACGGCGGCGCACGTCACGCCACCATAGCCAGCACCGATGACAATCGCGTCATAGGCACGATTGTCATCTTTTTCGCGGGTACTCATGCTGAATGGTGATGCGCAACGAACGGTTTTGAACGCACGATGCGTGAAATCGGATCGAACGGCACAACCCGCCCAGCGTGATGCAGCACTTTGACGATGCCCTGGAGATCTTTTCTGCCGTGCTTGATGTGCAAGGTCTGTGGCTGTCCGATTTCTGCCAAGATTTGCTCGGCAGCAAGCCAGCCGGACAGGCAAGCATTTTCCATGCACGAGGGAATACCGGTACCAATCCAATCGCCGGCAAGCACCAACCCTTCTATCGGGCTCTTGGTGGGTGGACGGCGCTGCTCCATACCGGGATACGGGCAATGAATTGCCATCGGGATACGGTTGACGACAAAGTGCTCAAGCTTGGCCTGCGCCGCTTCCGGCAGGTATTCCTCGAGTTCACGCCGCGTTTCCATGGCGACTTCTTCGTCACTCATGTGTCGCGCGCGTTCAGACCAAATACAGTTTGACATGATCACCGAGTTGCGGCCTTCCCAACCACGGTTGATGTTCGACATATCATAAAAGTCGCAATTGAGATCATTCGGGTTGTATACCCGCGCCCAAAACTTCTTATTTGTGAGTTTGCGATCGAACCAAAGATAGGTCGCTAGGTATTCCGACGCATTGAAATAGACAAGCTCATGGAAAACTTTGTGCGACTGGATCCACTCACGAGGAACCACTTGACGCAAGGCCATCGGCGTCAGTGCGGCAATGACTTTCTTCGCATGGACGATAGAGCCATCGTCTAATTCAGCGCCGGTGATTCGATTCGCATCGCCTATGAATCGCTTCACACCGGTATTTTTATGGATCTCGACACCTGCCTTGCCTAGCATTTTTTCGCTCTGCGGCACGTACAAATCACTCAGCCCAACATCTGGGAAGCCGATCGATAAATCAGCCACGCCGAGCAATCCAGAAAAGAAACGCAACAGCGCGCCCGCCGAACACAGCTCAATGGGCACATTAAGAATGGCCATGCATACGAAAGACCAGAATCGATGAATCATCTGCTCGGACACGCCCATGCCACGCAGAAAGGCCGACGCATTGATGTTATCGAGCCGGAGAAGCTCTTCTTCCGTCGCGCGCAGCGCGTAGAGTGTCAGCGGCATGGCGGAAATCATGTCGCTGATGGAGATTCTCTTATCCGCAAACAAACTTGGCGTGAAATGCAACGGCGCTGGCAATTTCAGATTGGAAACAATATCGATCTCTTTCTGCCCATCGACCTGCGTAATGAAGTGCCCCGGATCCTGCCAAACGACATGATCGCGTGTGCCGAGAATTTCCATGAGACGGAACATGTTTGGGTAACGCGTCATAAAGATGTGCGGGCCAATATGCACCGGGTCGCCAGTGACCGGATCCGTCCAACTACGCGCACGACCACCCAGCACGTCCGCTTTTTCTACCATCATGATGCGCTGACCACTGTCCTTCAGGCCGATCGCTACCGTCACACCCGCGAGGCCGCCACCAACGATTAACACGTCGGTTTCAATCGTGCGTCCCCGATGATTTGATACCGAGGACTTGCCCGCTGCCGATGATATTTTTCGTGTCGATTTCGTCGCCATGGGACGCTCCTCACGTGGTTATTCCGCCGCGAGGCTAGCATGCACATGCAGAGCAATGACCAATCAGTCACGCGCTACTCATGCATTTATTGACGCAGAGCAAATCACTCGAATCCAGCGGCAAGTTTTCCCGAATCCGATCATGTGAGCGCAGGTATCCATATTCAATGTTTTTGAATACGCTCACCTGAGCACGCCGCCCATAAAAAACGCGCCATCAGGCGCGTTTTTTAAACCTATCTACATTTTCATGCGGTTTTTACGCGCGTTTCCGCACGATCTGATAACCACTACGCCATAAATACTTTACGGGTACCACGACACCGCTGAACACATGCACCAATCGCGTGAATGGAAACAACACGAGCAGAGTTAAACCCGTAAAGATATGCAATTTAAAAATAATCGGCTCATCAAGCACAAAATTAGCAGCGCCCGGCTGCAACGTGACGATGCCCTGCGCCCAGTGCGACAGTGCCAACATGCTGGAACCATCTAAATGTTGCGCGGACACCGGAATCGTCAACAAACCTAAGCACAACTGCACGAACAGCAACAGCAACACAAGAATGTCGGCCGTCGTGCTGGTGGCGCGAATACGCGGATTGAATAATCGCCGACGAATCAGGATCACCATACCCACGAAGCACACGATGCCAAATACGCCGCCGGCCCCCATTGCCAGTAATTGCTTGGTTTCCACGCTAATGACCTGCGTGTACACCGCCGTTGGTGTCAAAAGACCCACGGCGTGACCGGCCAAAATGCACAGAATGCCGATGTGGAACAAGTTATTGCCCCAACGCATGCCGTCGTCGGCCAGCAACTGTGATGAGCTCGTTTTCCATGTGTATTGGTCACGGTCATATCGCAGGATGCTACCGATCAACATGATGCCAATTGCAACGTAGGGATAAACACCGAACAGCAGATGGTTGATGTATTCAGCCATGATGATTTACCTCCGCGTTCAAAGATGCTGCGCATTGCCGCTCGCAGCGGCCATGCGTGATGTCGGGGGCGTGGATGATGGGCAGGTGCCGCAGTCCGCTTCGGTCTGCCCAGGACCGAAGATCACCTCCGTGTCGTGCCAAGATTTATCGAGCTCGGCGCCAGTTTCCGGTTCCAGACGTACATTTTCACTGGCCTTGGCCAACGCTTCTTCGTCCGGGCGCACCGCAGCGAGTTCTTCCAGTGCACCAAAAACCGCGGCGTAAGGAGAACCACGGTCATGTAAACGACGACCGATCACCGCGATGATCGTCACTGGATCTGCCAGCATTGCTTGCGCCTCGTCCTGCGGCAGCAGCGACAAGAATTCCAAGAACAACGGCAGGTAATCCGGTAACTCACGCGTACGCAATTGCATACCGTGCTTCGCGTAATGGTCGATCAAGTCCACCATGGCTTGCCCACGATCGCGGCTCTCACCGTGCACGTGCTCAAACAGGTGCAAGCTCAGTGCGCGCGTACGATCGAACAGCGATACGTACTCCTCTTGCAAGCGATAGACATCAGCAGCCGCGAGGTAGTCACGCAAGCCTTCGAGTGCCTCCAACGCAGAGTCACTGGCTACGCCTTCTTCTGCAATGGCCCCGATGACCTCATGCGCGCCGTCGAGCAACTCTTGCGTGGGGTACTGCAAAAGAATCGACAGTGCTTTCAGTGTGGTTTGCATTGGTCACCTCCCACTCATGGTGTTCTTGTGCGTGTTGACGCCAAAGAACTTCACGGTTTGCGTATCGCCCTCACTGCAGCCGTTACCGAAACTGAATCCGCACGATGAACGTGTGTCAAAGGCATCGTAGGCCTTACCGGCATACTCGCGATGTGACGTTGGAATCACGAAACGATCTTCGTAGTTAGCGATCGCCATGATCTGATACATCTCTTCGACCATGGTTTCGCTCATGTCGACTTGTTTCAGCACATCCAGATTCTGTTTCTTGTGCACCGTCTTGTCTCGCATGTAAGCACGCATGGCCAACATGCGATTCAACGCATGCTCCACCGGCGCTTCGTTGCCACCCGTCAATAGGTTGGCAAGGTAACGCAGCGGAATACGCAGATCCTTCACGGCGGGCAAGATGCCGTTCTTGCTGATTGCGCCAGCTTCAGCGGCCGATTGAATCGGCGATAGTGGCGGGATGTACCACACCATCGGCAGCGTGCGGTATTCCGGGTGCAGCGGGAATGCCACTTTCCACTCCATCGCCATTTTGTAAACCGGCGACTTTTTCGCGGCTTCCAACCAGGAATCCGGAATGCCTTCGGCGCGCGCCAGTTCCTGAACTTTTGGATCGTGCGGGTTCAGGAAAATATCGCATTGCGCCTGATACAGCTGCTTTTCATCTTCGATAGAAGCTGCTTCCGCGATGCGATCTGCGTCATACAACAACACGCCGAGATAACGGATGCGGCCTACGCAGGTCTCCGAACAGACGGTCGGCTCACCCGCTTCGATTCGCGGATAGCAAAAGATGCACTTCTCGGATTTACCTGAACTCCAGTTGAAGTAAATCTTCTTGTAGGGGCAGGCCGAAACGCACATGCGCCAGCCGCGGCACTTATCCTGATCGATCAGCACGATGCCGTCTTCTTCACGCTTGTAGATCGCACCCGACGGACAACTGGACACACAAGCCGGATTGAGGCAGTGCTCACATAAACGTGGCAGGTACATCATGAACGTTTGTTCAAACTGACCGTAGATGTCGCGCTGCACACCTTCGAAGTTGTAGTCCTTCTTACGGCGCTCAAACTCCGTGCCAAGAATTTCTTCCCAGTTCGGGCCCTTCTCCGGTTTGTTCATGTACTCGCCAGTTAACACCGAATAAGGCCGCGCCGTCGGTGGCGTTGGTGCCTCGCCAGACTGATGCAACTGCGAGTATTCGAAGTTGAATGGCTCGTAATAGTCGTCGATTTTTGGCAAAAACGGGTTGGCGAAGATGCGCGACAAAATCTTGATCTTGTCTCCTTGCTTCGGTGCGAGTGAACCATCGGCATTACGCTTCCAGCCACCTCGCCACTTCGCCTGGTTTTCCCAATCGTCGGGGTAACCGATACCCGGCTTTGTTTCGACGTTATTGAACCATGCGTACTCAACCCCTTGACGTGATGTCCACACGTTCTTGCAGGTCACCGAGCACGTATGACAACCAATGCACTTGTCGAGATTCAACACCATGCCGATCTGTGCACGAATTTTCATGATGCAGTCCTCGCGTTTGTTGCAGGCGCGTCGTGATTCATGGTCTGCGCCACCAGTTTCCACTCAATGTCCTTGTCATCCACCTTACGGACGATAATGAACTCGTCACGGTTACTGCCGACCGTCCCGTAGTAGTTGAAGCCATAGGACAGCTGCGCATAACCACCGACCATATGTGTCGGCTTGGTACAAGCACGTGTCACCGAGTTGTGAATACCGCCACGGAATCCAGATGCTTTTGCCACTGGGGTCGTCGTCAGCTTTTCTTGCGCGTGATACATCAGCGACATGCCTTCTGGAACGCGCTGAGAGACCACCGCACGCGCCATGATGGTGCCATTGACGTTGTAAGCCTCGATCCAGTCGTTGTCAGCAACACCGATTTTCTTCGCGTCTATTTCTGACATCCAGATAATCGGGCCACCACGCGACAGCGTCAGCATCAGCAGATTGTCCGTGTACGTGGAGTGAATTCCCCACTTCTGGTGTGGCGTGATGAAGTTCAACGCCACCTGCGGTTTGCCCTGCGAGTGTTTCTCGAACACGGGTTTGATGGTCTTGGTGTTGATCGGCGGCTTGTAGGTGCAGAAACCCTCACCGAAGGCACGCAGCCACTCATGGTCTTGATAGAAATGCTGGCGACCAGTGAGCGTGCGCCACGGAATCAGCTCGTGCACGTTGATCCAGCCTGCGTTATAGCTGACGTCTTCGCTTTCCACACCCGACCACGTCGGTGACGTGATGATCTTGCGCGGCTGCGCCTGAACGTCGCGATAACGAATGGCCTCATGCTCACGGCCTTCCGCCAGATGGACGTGCTTACGGCCGGTGTAATGCTCCATCGCCTGCCAGCTCTTCACGGCGACATGGCCGTTAGTTTCTGGCGCAAGCGACAGAATCATCTCGCAAGCATCGATGTCTGTTTCAATTTTCGGTCGGCCGGCAGCAGCGCCTTCTTTCTGTATGCCGTTCAACTTACCGAGGAATTCGACTTCGTGATCGGTGTTCCAACCGATGCCTTTGCCACCATTGCCCAAGGTGTTGAGCAACGGACCAATCGACGTGAATTTGGCGTAGGTATTCGGGTAGTCGCGCTTGACCGTGATGATCGACGGCGCGGTCTTGCCCGGAATGAGTTCACACTCACCTTTTCGCCAATCCTTGACACCTAACGCTTGGCCTAACTCAGCCGGCGTATCGTGCTGCAGCGGTAGCGTCACGATGTCTTCTTCTTCACCCAGATGGCCCGGTGACAATGCCGAAAACTGTCGCGCAAAACCTTTGTAGATTTCCCAATCCGAACGCGATTCCCAAGCCGAGTCCACCGCGCGCGACAGCGGATGAATGAACGGATGCATATCGGAGGTATTCAGGTCGTTCTTCTCGTACCACGTTGCCGCTGGCAACACGATGTCTGAGTAAAGACATGTGGTGGACATACGGAAATCGAGTGTGACCAGCAGATCGAGTTTTCCTTCTGGCGCACGGTCATGCCAAACGACCTCGCTGTTTTGCTTCGGACCATCAGCACCGAGGTCCTCGCCAAGCACGGCATTTTGCGTACCGAGCAGATGCTTGAGGAAGTACTCGTGGCCCTTGCCCGACGAACCAAGAATGTTAGAGCGCCAGACAAACAAGTTGCGCGGGAAGTTTTTCGGGTTATCTGGATCTTCGCAGGACATGCGCAGCGAGCCATCTTTCAGGCGCGACACAACATAATCTTTTGGATCCATGCCTTTCGCGCGCGCTTCTTTCGCCAACTTGAGCGGGTTTTCCTCAAGTTGCGGAGCGCTCGGCAACCAGCCCATACGTTCGGACTTGATGTTGCAATCAATCATCGACAGCTTCGACCACTTGTCCTGATTGCTGGCTAGCGGCGACAGGATTTCGTCGATATGCAACTTCTCATAGCGCCATTGATCACTGTGCGCGTACCAAGCAGAGGTGCCATTCACTTGCCGTGGCGGACGGTGCCAGTCAAGTGCGAATGCCAGTGGCGTCCAGCCAGTCTGCGGGCGCAGTTTTTCCTGACCGACGTAGTGTGCCCAGCCACCACCAGACTGACCGATACAACCGCACATCATCAGCATGTTGATGACGCCACGGTAGTTCATGTCCATGTGGTACCAGTGGTTCATCGCAGCACCGATGATGATCATCGACCGGCCGTTCGTGGCCTCTGCGTTTTCTGCAAACTGACGCGCCACCGCAATGACATGTTCACGCGGCGTGCCCGTAATTTTCTCTTGCCACGCCGGGGTGTACGGCATGTCGTCATTGAAAGTCTTGGCGACATCGCCACCCAGACCTTGGTCAACACCGTAACTGGCGATCTGCAAGTCATATACCGTTGCGCAGAGAACCTCGCCGTCTTTCGTCTGGATTTTCTTCACCGGAATATTCGCGTGCATCACGCTCGCGTGATCGGTGTTCTGCCAGTGCGGGTTCTCGAGATTTCCGAAGTACGGGAAAGCGACCGAGACGACGGCATCGTGCTGTTTGATTAAAGACAGTTTTGGATCGATTTCAGCGCCGTCCTTGTTGCGCTTGAGTTCGAGGTTCCACTTGCCTTGTTCACCCCAGCGCGAACCGATAGTGCCGGTGGGCACGGTCAGCTGACCGTTCTTCTCATCAATCAGCACCGACTTCCAATCAGGATTGTTGTCTTCGCCCAGATTGTCGGCAAAGTCACACGCACGCAGCGTGCGTTCCGGTACCCACTGATCGCCGTTCTTCGTCAAGCGCACAAGAAACGGCATGTCGGTGTACTGACGCAGGTACCTATCGAAATACGGCACTTTGCGATCGACATGAAACTCTTTGAGGATCACGTGCCCGAACGCCATGCCTAATGCGGCGTCGGTACCTTGCTTCGGATGCAGCCAGATGTCGGCGAGTTTTGAAACCTCGGCGTAGTCCGGCGTAATCGCTACGGTTTTCGTACCCTTGTAGCGCACCTCGGTGAAGAAGTGGGCATCCGGCGTACGGGTCTGCGGAACGTTGGAGCCCCACGCCATGATGAAGTTTGAGTTGTACCAGTCGGCCGACTCCGGCACGTCGGTCTGCTCACCCCAGACTTGCGGACTCGATGGCGGCAAATCGCAGTACCAGTCATAAAAACTCATACACACGCCGCCGATCAGCGATAGATAGCGCGAGCCGGCCGCGTAAGAAACCATCGACATCGCCGGAATGGGCGAGAACCCGAAAATGCGATCCGGGCCCCACGTCTTAGCGGTGTAAACGTTTGCGGCAGCGATCAGCTCGTTGACCTCTTCCCAACTGGAACGAACAAAGCCACCGAGGCCGCGCGCTTTTTTATACTGCTGCGCGAGGGTCGGATTGGTGACGATGGATTCCCATGCATCCACCGGATCTTTGTGCTGCTTCTTGGCATCACGCCAAATTTTCATCAGCTTGCCGCGCATCAACGGGTACTTGGTGCGCTGCGCGCTGTACAAGTACCAGCTGTAACTAGCACCACGTTGACAACCACGCGGTTCATGGTTGGGTAGATCGGGTCGTGTGCGCGGGTAATCCGTTTGCTGGGTTTCCCACGTGACCAAACCATTCTTCACATAGATTTTCCAACTGCACGAACCCGTGCAGTTAGCGCCATGCGTGGAACGCACGATCTTGTCGTAGGCCCAACGACCACGATAAGCCCGCTCCCACTGCCGATTTTCCTCGGTGGTGATGCCATGCCCGCCGGCAAAGATTTCCGGCTTTCGCTTGAAGAAGGTCAGTTTGTCGAAGAAGTGACTCATGGTTTTTCCCTCTTGCAAAAACGCTCACGCGCATTCCGAGATAATCCGATAGATCGGCTTATCTCGATCATTCACACATCACTAGAAAGACAAGGGATATCGCTTTCATGGCTTTCACCTATTTTTTAATTTGCACAGGCTCGATGGTCTCACCGAGCTTGCTCAATTGGGGGAGCTGATCGTGCTCTATACGACGAATGGCGAGATGCATCCATGCCAGAGACACCATTAAGATTCCGAACAGCAGCATGAAGCAACTGGTCCAGACACCGATGATGTCGTTCATGGCACCAAAAGCGATGGGCAGTACAAAACCACCCAGTCCACCCATCATGCCAACGGCACCACCGACCGAGCCCACATTCCCTGGGTAGTAGACGGGAATGTGCTTGAAGACGGCTGCTTGGCCCAGCGCCATGAAGAATCCCAATCCAAAAATTAATGCAATGAACGCGATCAAATGAATTTTAAAACTGAAATCGATATCGCCCTTGACGCCATGCACGACGTAATCCGTACTGGGATAAGAAAGTAGGAAGGTGCAAGCCACGCAGATAATGAACGTCAAATACATGATCGTTCGTGCGCCCAACTTATCGCTCAACACTCCACCGACAACGCGAAACAAGGACGCCGGCAACGCGTACGCCGCAGCAACCATCCCCGCTGTCGTGATATCGAGTTCATAGACAGCCATCAGGTAGCGTGGCAGCCAGAGGGTTAGTGCGAGAAACGAGCCATATAAAGAAAAGTAATAAAACGAAAATCGCCATATCTGTAGATGCTTGAACGGTTCAAGCTGATCTCGAAATGAGCGTTGCGGCATGGAACCTGCCGCTTGACTACGCATGACGGGATCTTCTTTAGCCAGAAGATAAAAAACGATCGCCATGACTGCGAGCACCGCCGCCCAAATTTCAGCAACAGCCTTCCAACCCAACGCCACCATAACGAACGGCGCGATAAACGTAGTCGCCGCTGCACCGATATTGCCCATGCCAAAAATACCCAGCACGGTTCCCTGCTTTTCTTTCGGATACCAACGTGAAACGTAGCCAACACCCGCTGCGAATGCTCCACCCGCGATTCCGATACCCAGTGCAGCCAACAAAAATTGTTCGTAGGTACTAGCGCTGGCCAGCAGAAAAGTTGCAGCGGCAGCAATCAACATCACCAACGTGAGGATCAGACGGCCGCCGTATCGATCCGCGCAGATGCCCAAAATCAAACGACTCAGTGAACCGGTGAGGATCGGGGTTCCAACAAGCAAGCCAAACTCTGTTTCGTTGAGCCCAAGATCTCGCTCAATCCGGATCCCGACGATGGAAAAGATCGTCCAAACGGCTACACACGCCATAAAGGCGGCCGTACTTAACGTCAACGCACGTGTCTGCTGACCGCTGGTTACACCATTGAGATGGTTCACGCGCCCTCCTTGTTTTCGGTACTCGATCCGAAACTGGCGAAGCGAACACTAGAAACCCCGCTAAACCTCACACTTGATGCGCATCAAACATCCATAGCGCATCGCGGGCGGCGACCCTACGAAATACTCCAAAAGGAGTAGAGTGGCAATCTACGGCTAACTCCTTGATTGTAAAGACCAATCAAGACCTGAATACTCCCTTCGCCGAGCGATCAGTCGTCACCATGACGCATTGGTGGTAGAGCACGTGTCATTCCCTGACTCACGGACAATATGACGAACTTCCTTCCGCTTTCACTCGTCTTTCGCACCGGCATCACGCTGGCGGCCATCGTCCTGCTTGCCCTGATGAGCCTCATCATCTCAATCGTGTTGGCCAATCGCTTGGAAAGTGACGCGGAAGTCATTGGTATCGCCGGCAGTTTGCGCATGCAGGCCTATCACATCGGGTTGTTGATCGACGAACACGATTCGATCGCTACCAACGCGGTAGCCACGTTTGAACAGCAGATAAATAGCACCGTTCTTCAGCAAGCCGTTGATCACAGCGAAAATGAGAAACTCATGGCGGCTTTTGCGGCTGTGCAATCGCACTGGTTAGAAAACATGCGGCCGTTATTGCAATCAAAGCCCATAGCTCGCAGCGCCTATTTGAATCGCGTCAATGAATTCGTCACTGTCACCGATCAATTCGTCAATATTCTCAAGCACTCCCGCAAAGAAAGAATCATGGCACTACGGGTCACGCAGAGCTTCATCATCTTTCTCACGCTGGTCTTAGTGCTTAGCGCCATGTACGGTTTACGCGCCGATGTCATATCGCCCTTGTATGCCTTGGTGAGCGCTGCCCGCGCTGCAGGTCGAGGCGATTTCAGTCAACGTGTTCAGCACACCGCCGAGGATGAGCTGGGAGTTCTAGGCACTGCATTCAACAAGATGGCGGATAACATCGCGCGCTCCTACAGCGAGCTTGAAGATCGTGTTCGACAAAAAACTGCCGAACTGCAACGCAGCAACGACGCGCTGGACATGCTCTATCGCATGAGCCGCTTGCTCGCTGATTCCGGAAATATTCAAACA
Organism: uncultured Pseudomonadales bacterium; assembly: GCA_964574995.1. Classification (GTDB taxonomy): domain Bacteria; phylum Pseudomonadota; class Gammaproteobacteria; order Pseudomonadales; family JADFDG01; genus JADFDG01. Next base: position 13,114 of record CAZNPF010000008.1, read on the forward strand.
TGCTTGCCAAGCGTGCTCGAAATGCTCGCCAGCACCCTAGACGTTCGCTCAAGCTTTTTCAGTATGGCCGGCAAAGGCGGTGATTTTCGAATTGTCATCCCGGAAGGTGAATTTTCCTCATCGGCCATCCCACCTGATATGCCGATACCCGGTATACCTGACGACGGACAAAAAATTCCTCATGTACTGGTCTTTCCGGTGGAAACTCACAGCACGTTGTTTGGGCAAATCAACATCGAATCGAAATCTTCTGAACTCGATCCATTTTCTATGCAGATCATGCGCTCAGTTGCAGAAATTCTCGCCACAGCCCTCAGCCTCACTGTCACCGAGCAAAGCCAGCGTCGCATTCTGCTCATGGAGGAGCGCGCCGTCATTGCACGAGAACTGCATGATTCGCTCGCACAATCGCTTTCGTACCAAAAAATCCAGGTTAGCCGCCTAGATTCTTTACTGGCGCGTGGCGCCTCCACGGCAGAGATAAAAAATATTCTCGATGATTTGCGTGATGGTTTAAATAACGCCTATCGACAGTTGCGCGAGTTACTGACCACCTTTCGTCTGCGTATTGACGCCAAAGGGCTGGATGCAGCCCTCTCCATCACCGTCGATGAGTTCCGTGAGCGCGGTCTTGACGTCAACCTTGATTATCGTTTGCAGCACTGCCCGCTAGTGGCCAGCGAAGAGATCCACATACTCCACGCCGTACGTGAGGCGTTGTCTAACGTCTCACGGCACGCCAATGCTGCCCATGCATCCGTAACATTGAAGCAGTTAGCGGACGGACACGTGGAAATCGTGATCGCCGATGACGGGATTGGCATGCCGGTCAATCCCGACAAACAACAACATCATGGATTAGCCATCATCCGTGAGCGAGCGGTTACGCTTGGCGGCACAGCGGAATGGACTGCCGCTCAGCCGCACGGCACGCACGTCACGCTGAATTTCCGCCCAGCCTACCTGAATACATGAACGGGACACTTTCATGGAAACCTTAACCCCCATCCGCATCGTGATCGTTGACGATCATCCACTGATGCGCAAAGGCCTCGTGCAGTTATTTTCATTAGAGCCCGATATGCAAATAGCCGGTGAAGCATCAAGTGGGCAAGAAGCGATCTCCATATGTGCAGCACAAAATCCAGATCTCGTTGTGTTGGATCTCAATATGGCTGGCATGAACGGAATCGAAACCCTGAAAGCACTGCGTGATGCAGATTGCATGGCTCGCATCGTCATGCATACGGTTTCGGATAATCACGAAGATGTTTCCCGCGCACTGCGTGCCGGTGCCGACGGCTATCTATTAAAAGATATGGAACCCGAATCACTGATTGATGCCGTTCGAGAAATCATGGAGGGCCAAGTTGCTGTCAGCACTCAACTTACATCAGCCATGGCGCGTGCGCTGCGCGGAAACGATGCACCGCCAGCCAATATAGACGCGCTCACTGATCGTGAAAAACAGATTTTACGACTGGTTGCCGAAGGTCAAAGCAACAAAGTTATTGGGAGAAAACTGGATATCGCCGAAGCGACGGTCAAAGTACACGTGAAGCATTTATTGAAAAAACTGAATATGCGCTCACGGGTTGAAGCGGCCATTTGGGTGGTACAACAAAAGAAGTCGGGATAAATTTTGTGGATGCCGAATCCGGCGAATCGATGACACACGTGCATGTGGATATCCACGCCATCATTACTGCTAATCAGAGGCTGAAATCATTTCCATGAGCGCCAATCTCGACGAACTCATGCAACGAACTACCGCTATTTTGCTGGCGGGTGGTGAATCCTCCCGCATGGGCCGCGACAAAGCCCTGCTCGATTTCCATGGCAAACCGCTCTGGCGCCATATGCGCGAAGTGCTCCGGCAGAGCGGCTGCCGGCAAGTGCTGATCAGCGGTTCATTGCCAGATCTGCGCGAAGGCGAAGAGGCCACACCCGATGTGCGACCCGGACTTGGGCCGTTGGCCGGCATCGCTTCGGTCATCGGCGCGCAAGGGGATGCTTTGAGCCGTGACTGGCTCTTAGTCGTGCCCGTGGACCTGCCACTGCTCTCATCGGAAGCACTGAGATGGCTGTGCGTACAGGGCTTTGACGCCAACGGTGCGCACTATGCCAATCACGCACTACCTGCACTGCTGCGCAACACGATCACTTTCCGCCAGCAACTCGGTACGATGCTACGCGCCGAACGCGCGCGCGATCGTTCGGTGATTGCACTGCATCAGGCGATCGGTTCTCGCGAGGTTCCATTACCGCAGGATTTTACGAGCGCGCTCACCAACACCAACACACCGCAAGAATGGGCGGCCGCCACCACACGACAGTAATTCAAGGCCATAAAAAAACCCGGGATTGCCCGGGTTTTTTATTTCGTGGGTAACGACAGTACCGTCACCGCATTCACGCATCGTCGTAATCGTTGCCGTCACCCGATTTCTCGGTCTGAATCCGGCGATAGATCTCTTCGCGGTGAACCGCCACTTCCTTCGGCGCATTCACACCGAGACGAACTTGATTACCTTTTACGCCGAGCACCGTCACAGTGACTTGATCACCGATCATCAATGTCTCGCCGACCCTGCGGGTCAAGATGAGCATGGCCGTCTCTCCTGCTGTTCTGTATCCCGGATCACAGTGCGACGAACACCTGATCCATACTGCTTTGTCTGCGCGACGTCTCCTTGCCCTGGCGTTCCTATCCGATCACTCGTCCCTTTGAAGCCTGATCCGATCAGGGCTTCTTGTCGAGATCAAAAGCCGCATGCAATGCGCGGACGGCCAATTCGAGATACTTCTCATCGATGATGACTGAGATTTTGATTTCGCTGGTGGAGATCATCTGGATATTGATGTTCTCAGCCGCCAAGGTCTTGAACATCGATGCGGCAACACCGGCATGTGAGCGCATGCCGACACCCACCAATGACACCTTGGCGATGCGATCGTTCGCCACCAACTCGCGTGCGCCGAGATCCTTCTTCACTTTTTCCAGTACGCGCTGCGCTTTCTGGAATTCGCCTCGCGTTACAGTAAACGTGAAATCCGTGGTGTCATCCGTGCCGACGTTCTGCACGATCATGTCGACTTCGACATTGGCCTCACCAACCGGGCCAAGAATCAGTGACGCAATGCCGGGCTTGTCCGGCACACCGCGCAACGTGAACTTAGCTTCGTCACGGGTGAAGGCGATACCGGAAATCAGTGGCGCTTCCATGGAATCCTCGTCGATCGTGATCAGGGTGCCGGGGCCGTCTTGGAAGCTGTGCAACACGCGCAGCGGAACCTTGTACTTGCCGGCAAATTCTACGGAACGGATTTGCAGAACTTTTGAGCCGAGGCTCGCCATTTCCAGCATTTCTTCAAACGTGATGCGGTCCAGACGTCGCGCGCGCGGTTCCACGCGCGGATCGGTGGTGTACACGCCATCGACGTCGGTATAAATCTGGCACTCGTCGGCTTTCAACGCCGCCGCCAAGGCCACACCCGTGGTATCCGAGCCACCGCGACCCAGCGTGGTGATGTTGTTCTGTGCGTCGACACCCTGGAAACCCGCCACGATGACCACGCGGCCCGCTTTGAGCTCGGCACGCATACGCGTGTCATCGATCTCCAGAATGCGTGCTTTGGAATGCGCGCTATCGGTTTTCACCGGCACTTGAAAACCCGTGAATGAAATCGCCGGGCAACCGCGCTTCTGCAAAGCAATTGCCAGCAAGGCAATCGTCACCTGCTCGCCCGTGGACACCATCTGATCAAGCTCGCGCTTGTCAGCATCCGGCGTGATCTGTTTCGCCAGTTCAAGCAGGCGATTGGTTTCACCGGTCATCGCGGACACGACCACCACCATGTCATGGCCTTGATCGCGGAATGACTTCACTTTCTCGGCCACTTTTTCGATGCGCTCAATCGAGCCCACCGACGTGCCACCGTACTTCTGGACAATGAGCGCCATAGCAGCGTCTGAATCCGAATGCTTATCGATTGATCAGGTTGTCTGACCACGTGGTCAGGCGCCCGCAAGGGGCGCGCTATTAGACAACAAAAGCCGGCACGAAGGTATGGGCCGGCCCGTCAGAATCCCACCCAAACGGGTGGAATTTCCACCCGCCCTACCGGCTGGACTCAGCCGAGTTTGCTACGCACAAAATCCACGGCCGCCGCGAGAGCAGTCGGTAGACCGGCGGCATCCTGACCACCAGCCTGCGCAAAGTCCGGTTTGCCGCCACCGCGCCCCCCCACATGAACCGCAATGGCACCCACCAGCTCGCCGGCTTTGACCTTGCCCACGAGATCCGGTGTTACACCGCAGGCCAGTGTCACCTTGCCCTCGCTGACCGTCCCCAGCACCACCACCGCCGATTTCAACTTGTCGCGCAGCTGATCGATGGACGCTCGCAACGCTTTGGCGTCCACGTCTTCCACCTGCTCCGTCAGCACCTTCACCGCGCCCACATCGATCGCTTTGGTGGTGAGATCAGCACCGCCGCCCGTCGCCAACCGCTGCTTGAGCTTCTCGACTTCTTTCTCCAGTTCTTTCTGGCGATCCACCACTTGCTTCACTTTGTCGGTCAAGCCACCGCGGCCAGCCTTGAGCAGAGCCGCAATGGTGTTGAGATCACTTTCCAGTGAGCGGTCATACGCCAGCGCACCGCTGCCCGTCACCGCTTCCACGCGCCGCACACCAGCGGCCACGCCACCTTCAGCGGTGATGCGGAAAAAGCCGATGTCGCCGGTACGACGCGCATGAGTCCCGCCACACAGCTCCACGGAAAAATTTCCGGTGCCCATGCTGAGCACTCGCACGGTGCTGTCATATTTTTCACCAAATAACGCCATCGCACCTTTAGCACGCGCAGCATCGATGTCCATGATTTCCGTCATGACGTCTGCATTGGCGCGCACCTGCGCATTAACGATGTCTTCGACCTGCTGCTTTTCAGTCTCAGTCATGGCTGCGCCATGTGCAAAGTCAAAACGCAGTGCTTCGGGACCCACCTGCGAACCTTTTTGCACGACATGAGTGCCCAACACTTGTCGCAGCGCTGCATGCATCAGGTGCGTCGCTGAGTGATTGGCACGGATACGATCACGACGATCCACATCCACTTTTGCCGATACCGTATCACCCGTTTTCAACGCACCCAGTTTCACTTTGCCCTGATGCAGGAAGGCACCTTGTTTTTTCGTGGTGTCGGCAACTTCAAACGCACCATGGCTACCGGTCAACGCACCGGTATCGCCCACCTGCCCACCTGACTCGGCATAAAACGGCGTGTGATCCAGCACCACGACGCCTTCTTCTCCGGCCTGTAGCGCAGCGACTTTCACGCCGGCTTTGAACAGCGCAATGATTTTGGCGCTGTCGATCACCTTGTCGTATCCGCAGAAGTCGGTCGCGGTATCGATATCCAACTTGTCGTGATAATCCGCCGTGAATTTTCCAGCCGCTCGCGCTTGCTGCTTCTGCTGATCCATCGCCGCATCAAAGCCGGCCTGGTCGATCGACAGGCCCCGTTCGCGGGCGATATCTGCCGTGAGATCCGCTGGAAATCCGTAGGTGTCATACAGCTTGAACACGGTGGCACCGGAAATGACTTTCCCGCCAGCGAGCGCAGCAATGTCTGCTTCCAGAATCTTCATACCCGTGTCCAACGTGCGCGCAAACTGTTCTTCCTCTGCCAACAACGTTTTTTCGACGCGCGCCTGTTCAGTTTTCAACTCGGGATACGCCACACCCATCTGTGCCACCAGCGTGGCGTAGAGCTTGTGGAAGAACGGTTTCGTCACGCCCAGCTTGTGCCCGTGACGCAAGGCGCGCCGAATGATGCGGCGCAACACATAGCCACGGCCTTCGTTAGACGGCGTGACACCATCGGCAATCAAAAAACCTGCTGAACGAATGTGATCCGCAATCACTCGCAGTGATTTATCTTCGCGGTCTTTCGCGCTCGTGAGTTGCTGTGCGGCATCGATCAGCGCCTGAAACAGATCGATTTCATAGTTCGCATGCACGTGTTGCATGACAGCGCTGATGCGCTCCAACCCCATGCCGGTATCCACCGCCGGCTTGGGCAACGGCACCAGCGTGCCGTCTGGCTGCCGATCAAACTGCATGAACACGACGTTCCAAATTTCAATGAAACGATCGCCATCTTCTTCTGGCGAGCCCGGCGGGCCGCCCCAGATATGCGCACCGTGATCGTAGAAAATTTCGGTGCACGGGCCGCAAGGACCGGTGTCACCCATGGTCCAGAAATTGTCGGAGGCGTACTTCGCACCTTTGTTGTCGCCGATCCGAATGATGCGATCTTTCGGCACGCCCACCGTGTTGGCCCAGATGTCATAGGCCTCATCATCATCGTGGTAGATGGTGACGGTGAGTTTTTCTTTTGGCAGGCCTAGCCACTGCGGGCTAGTCAGAAATTCCCAGGCAAACGGAATAGCGTCTTTCTTGAAGTAATCGCCAAACGAAAAATTGCCCAGCATTTCAAAAAACGTATGGTGACGTGCGGTGTAACCCACGTTCTCAAGATCGTTATGTTTGCCACCGGCACGCACACATTTTTGTGACGTTGCGGCACGCACATAACTGCGTTTTTCACGGCCAAGAAAACAGTCTTTAAACTGATTCATGCCAGCGTTCGTAAATAGCAGCGTCGGGTCATCACCCGGAATCAGCGAACTGGAGGCGACAATTTCATGGCCTTGAGCCTTGAAGTAGTCGAGGAAGGCCTGGCGGATGGCACTGCTTTTCATGCGGGCGGCAGACATGCGGGCTCGTGAGGGGCTGACTGGGCGGGAAGGCCGGCAAGTCTAGCAAGGGGGCGCAGTCTTCCCAACGGCCAGCCCGATGCCTGGGTACAACTGGGTACAACAGGCCGAGAACACGTCCGCCAGAGCACATGCCCCGGCCTACGTGATTTAGAAGCGATAACCCAACTGGAATTGCAGCGCGCGGTGCCCCTGCTCGGAAATGCCGCCGACCAACATGACCGGGCCGAGCGGCGTGGTCATCCCCAAATAAGCGGCGGCGACGGGCCACAAGTCGTCACTGCGCATGTCGCTGATATCACCCGACCACGCGCCGCCGTACTCCAGCGAAGCGCCCGCATACGCTTGCAGCCAGTTCAGCCGGTTGAATTGTCGATAGGTTCCCAATCGCACCATGGCCGCCTGTTCGCCGACCAGTTCATCGCGACTGAACGCACTCATGAGCAAAGGGCCACCCAGCGTGACCGGCTCCAGTGCCATGCTGCCGTGGGTGTGCTGCGACGCACCGTGCAAACCGAACACCCACGTCTGAGCACCGGCACTGCCTGCGAATTCCGCCGTCAGATGTCCCGCGTCGTATTTATCGGTCGCGCCCAACGATTGGTCACCGAACGCGGCATCAAACTCTGCGCGAATTCCGGTGCGAGGAAAATCGCGACGATCTTGATTGTCGAATTCTGCTCGAACGTGGAGATATCCGAGATCGCTATCAAAATTTAAAAAGGCTGGCACACCGATCAATCTATTCAGCCTCTGCTCGCCTCGCCCATAACCGATCCGCCATTCACCCGTACGATGCGCCCAACCGATGTCCAAGCTCATGGTATGGGTGCTCACTTGGTAGCGCGCATACGGATTGGCTCCTGCATACACGTCCAAGTTGTGGCTCTCAGACAACAATCCAGGGGCAACAAAGACATGACCGCTGCCGGTAATCGGTTGATAAAGCTCGGCATGCAACATCTGCGTCGCACCCAACTGAAATTGCAACAGCAATTGCCCGGTCAGGCGATTCAGTTCCGTGGTGGCCAAACTTGCGCCGAGGACAAATTCATTCGTGCCTTCGAAGTTGTCATACATACCCAACCCGAACTGTATGTAATTCGGACCCGTGGTACGTCCCACCGGCATCACCACCAAATCTTCCGTTCCATCCGCACGCGGTTCACGCCGGTAATCGATGGTCGAGTAGTAATCGAGGCCATAAATCCGCGTGATCGCCCTGTCGATTTTCGACCGGTAGAGTCGGTCACCTTCCGCAAGGCCCAAACGATTCAATATCTGTTCTTCGGGCACGATGACATCGCCGGTCACGTGCACATGATGCAACCGTGTCGCTTGATGAGAATCCGCCAACTTTTCTGCAAAACGTGCCGCAGGTAACTGCCCGGCCTGCTCTTGATTTCGTTCAGGAAAATTTAGCAGGTCCAAGCGTGCCGCCTGCTCACCGGCTTTGACGGCTGCTGGCATTTCGGGAAAATCCAGCGTCTTGATATCGCTGAGTTCAGGAATGATCAGCACATCACGGTCATGCAGCGATCGGCGTTCACGGTCTGCACCACGCCGCGCCAACATCACCGACATCTGTTGGCTCACGCTAAACATACTGCGCAACTGATCACGACTCGCCATCGGCGTGCCGATATCGACGGCAATAACGATATCGGCACCCATCTCGCGTGCCAGTGAAACCGGCATGTTGTTGGCTACGCCACCATCAACCAACAAACGACCATCGATGTCGACCGGCGAAAAATATCCTGGCAGGGCCATGCTGGCGCGTAACGCTTTGACGATATCACCGTGATCCAGCACCACCTCTTCGCCGGTTTCAGCATCGGTGGCCACCGCAGCAAAAGGCACCGCTAAATCACGAAAACAGGTGATGTCTGACACGTGACGCGTGAGATCGCGCAGCATCAGGCCAATGTTTTGCCCTTCACGGAAACCACTGGCCAGTTTTATGCCTTTGCTGCCAATACCCAGCCGCCCACCCAGTGAATAAGCGCGCATTTCGCGCTTGCGTACCGTGGAGTAATCCACAAACGGTGGGCCGTCATCGAGCACGGCATTCCAATCGGTGTCATTGACGATTTTTTCGATGTCATCCACCGGCCAGCCACTGGCATACAGCGCGCCAATGATGCTGCCCATGCTGGTGCCCACCACGATATCGACCGGAATGCCGTACTCCTCGAGCACCCGCAACACACCGACGTGTGCCGCACCGCGCGCACCGCCGCCAGAGAGCACCAACCCGATCACGGGCCGTGCATCGTTCGTGGTGACTTTGCGGGTCGCGCACGATTGGCTGTGCGGCTTATTTGACGATTGATTTGGCGCAACCGCGCCAGTGACTGCGCCAGTGACAGCGGCAGTGTCAGTGACAGCGGCATTGCCCACGGACGCTGCCACGATCGATGGCACGATCGATGGCAAAAGCAGGGCTATCGCAATCCATGTCATGCTGCGCCGCATGCCATTCTCCCGGTGTCGATTTTCACGCTCACTGACGCAGTGAGCATCACAGCATGCCGTTACTTGAACATCACCGCCAGACAGACAACGACGACCGCAACAAAAAGCATCCAACGCATGAGTTTGGGGTCGATTTTCATGCTGTAACGAACGCCCACATGCGCGCCAACGATAGTCGCCACCGCCAAGATAATGGCGGGAACCCAGACGACCAATCCCGCCCACCAGAACACGGCCAACGACACCGCGCCGAATATGCCCGTGGCGGCCATTTTCAAGGCATTGGTGCGCACGATGTCGTAACGCAGCACGCCCGCCAAGGTCGCAATCAGCAGAAAACCGACACCGCCTTGCACCAAACCGCCATACACACCGCACACGAACAACGCCACGACGCCAGCCGGTGATTCGCGCAAACGCAACGCTTGGCTGCCGATCGGTGCCGTCACCATGCCCGGTGCCAGCAACGTCAGCAGCGCCATGCCCAGCATCGCTGTCAGCAACACATACTTGAGCACCGCCACCGGAATCCACACCGCCAGCAGTGATCCGAGCAGCGCACCCGCTATCGTCGGCACCAACATCGGCAATACCGCCGCACGTTCAAATCGTCCGTGCCGATCAAAACTGCGTACTGCTTCTACGGATTGCGCCAGTACTGACACCCGCATGGTGCCGTTGGCGACATCGGCCGGCATGCCCAGCAGCATCAAAGCCGGCAACGTCAGCAAGCCGCCGCCGCCCGCAAGAATGTTGATGAAGCCCGCCGCAAAACCCGCCAACACCACCAGCGACAACGTCAACGCGGTGAATTCGTATTCCATGCCAACTATTAACCGGTTTTGTCGTCAGTGCGTGCAGCCGCACGTTCCATTCGAATCTTCTCAAGATTGCGCCGGCGCTTGGTGTTGAGCATTTCCACCGCGACCGAGAAGCCCATCGCGAAATAGATATATGCCTTGGGAATATGCATATCAAAGCCTTCGCCAATCAGCGCTACGCCGATCAGAATCAGGAAAGACAGCGCCAACACTTTCAGCGTGGGATTCTTGCTGATGTAATCACTGATCGTGCCGGCAGCGGCCATCATCACCAGCACCGCCAGCACGATGGCGATCACCATCACTGGGATGTCGTTGGCCATACCCACCGCGGTGATCACTGAATCCAGCGAAAACACGATATCGATCAAAGCAATCTGGATGATCGTCAGCAAGAAGCTACGGCCAGCTCTTTGCGCCACCGTCATTTCTTCGTCATCGCCTTCCACATTGGCTTGAATTTCCATCGTCGCTTTCACCAGCAGGAATAAACCGCCGGCAATGAGCACGACATCTCGCCCGGAAATTTCCTCGCCCAGCACGGTGAACCACGGTGCCGTCAGCGACGCCAACCACGCCAGCGACAGCAGCAACAAGATCCGAGTACCCATCGCCATGGCCAATCCAAGAAACCGCGCGCGGGCACGCTGTTCGGGTGGCAAACGGTCCACCAAGATGGCGATAAAGATGATGTTGTCGATACCCAGAACGATTTCCAGCGCCGTTAGGGTAAACAGCGCCACCCAAGCCTCAGGCGAATAAATCCACTCGAACACAGGAAACTCCAATGCAGACGGGACGCGCATTCTAGGGGGCTTTACACGCCGCCGGGGGAACTTCCCTGCTGGCCACGATTCTCACAGTCACATCAAGGACTTATCCTTGCCGGGCCCCTCAGGAAATCAGCATCCATGCCCGCCCGCATCAGCCACGCCAGCATTCGCCCCCAACAAAGTTTGAGCCTGCTCTCGGCACGCGAGATTCGCAGCCTGATGGACTCGGCCAATCGCGATGTCTATGACTTGTTCCGTCGCTGCGCGCTGGCCGTGCTCAACACCGGCGGCAACATCGACGACCCGCAAGCCATGCTGGCGGAGTTTCATGACTTTCACATTCACGTCGTGCAACAGCCACGCGGCTTGAAAATAGATCTCGACAATGCACCGGCTTCCGCATTTGTCGATGGAGTGATGGTTCGCGGTATTCAAGAGCATTTGTTCGCCGCATTACGCGATGTGGTTTACACCCATCAAAAAATGCAAGAAAGCAACAGTTTCGATCTCGCAAGTTCCGCAGGCATTACGGATGCCGTCTTTCGCATTCTGCGCAACGCCAATGTCGTGCGGCCCAATGTGTTGCCCGATTTGGTGGTTTGCTGGGGCGGCCATTCCATTTCGCGTGAGGAATACGAATTCACCAAGGAAGTAGGTCATCAGCTCGGATTACGCGGCTTTAATATCGGCACGGGCTGCGGTATCGGTGCCATGAAAGGCCCCATGAAAGGCGCGACGATCGCGCATGCCAAACAGAAAATTCGTGATGGTCGTTATATCGGCATCACCGAACCCAGCATCATCGCCAGTGAACCACCGAATCCTATCGTCGGTGAGTTAGTGATCCTGCCGGACATCGAAAAACGCCTTGAAGCTTTTGTGCGGTTAGCGCACGCCATCGTGGTCTTTCCGGGTGGCGCGGGGACGGCCGAAGAAATTCTTTATCTGTTGGGAATTCTGTTACATCCCAACAATGCCGACATGCCATTTCCACTCATTTTTGCCGCACCCGTAGGTAGTGCAGATTATTTTCAGCGGATCGATGCATTCCTCGTCGATACGCTGGGCGAATCCGTCCGCCAACGCTATCAGATCATTACTGGCGACGCGGTCGAAGTCGGCCGCAAAGTGCGTGAAGGTCTCGCTGAGGTACAGCGGTTTCGACGCCGTACGCAAGAGTCCTATGGATTCAACTGGCTGTTGACCATCGAACACGAATTCCAGAAACCGTTCGTGCCCACACATGAAAATATGCGCTCGCTGCAACTTAGCCGTGATCTGCCGCCTAATCAGTTGGCCGCGCAGTTACGTCGAGCGTTTTCTGGCATCGTGACCGGCAATGTCAAAAGCAACGGCGTGCAGGCAATCCGCGAAAAAGGCCCTTATGAAATTCAGGGTGAAGCATCGCTGATGCGTGGCTTAGACGCGCTGCTGGAAAGTTTCGTGCAGCAAGGCCGCATGAAGCTGGGCCATTACACGCCTTGCTACCGGCTGGTGCAGTGAAAAATTCCGCAATACTTCTCGCGTGCGTTTTCAGCTTGATGGCGAACATCGCTCAGGCGACCACGTTGCGCATCAAAGGCATCGAAGGTCCTTTGTTGCAAAACGTGCAGGCGTTCATCGGGCCGGCAGACGAAACTGATCGCATGAGTTATCGCGCGCTGGCCCAACATGTGGATGAACAAGCACGCGACGCACTGCGTGCGCTGGGCTATTACCATCCAGACATCGTCATGACGCGCCGAGGTGCCGACGAGAATCCCGAATGTCGGGTCGTCATTGATGCGGGTATCCCTGTCAAGATTCGGCGCATCCATGTGCAGTTTGTCGATGGAAACGCGCCAGAAGACATGCAACTGCTGGCCGCCACCGCCGCACCGAAAGCGGGCGATATCTTGCACCATGGCCACTATGAAACATTCAAAACACAACTGTTGCAGCAGGCCATTACGCTGGGCTATTTCCAAGCCACCTGGAAAGTGCAAGAAATTCGCCTTGATGATGAAAAAAACCAAGCGGATATCGCGCTGACATTATCGCTAGGCCAACGTCATCGCTTTGGTGAGATCAGCGCGCAAGGCCAAGGATTAGCGCCCGATCTTGTCGCCCGTTTTCCTCGATTCAAAGCCGGTGATTGGTACAACGGCGATCAGGTCGCAGAGCTTCACCGCGATCTGGTGCGTACCGGCTGGTTCGACACGGTACGTATTCATGCCGATCCCATCGCCGCCCAAGATCTCGAAATTCCCGTCGATGTGGAATACACACCACGCCTGAAAAATCGCGTCGGTATCGGCGCCGGCTACAGCACCGACGTCGGTCCACGCGGGCAATTGCAATGGGAAAAACCCTGGCTCAACGAGCGCGGACATTCCTTGCAGTCATGGCTGGAAGTGTCAGAGATTCGCTCGCAGATCGAGGCGACGTACCTCATCCCCCTCCGCGATCCCGTTACGTCGCAATTTGCTTTTATTTACGGCTTGCAGTTCGAAAATCTTAACGATCACGATTACTGGCTGACCACCGCCGGTATTGAGCATCGCAAACAGCTATCCAGTCATTGGCGACGCACTTGGAGCCTAAATGTCGAGCGTGAAACCGACGATTTCGGCAGCTATGAGACCGGCTACACCTTTTTATTGCCGGGCATCGCCTTTAGCCGCCGCGAAGTCGAGGGGTCGCCATTAGTTATCAACGGTTGGAACACGCTCGCAAAACTACAAATAGCGTCAGAAGATTTGTTGTCCACCAATTCGCTGGCGCGATTCACGGTGGACGCGAAAGGAATTTACAGCCTGTCTGATCGCGCCCGCGTGCTCGGGCGATTAGGCGGCGGCGTGTTGCAAGTGGATAACTTGCTCGATGTTCCTGTGTCTATGCGCTTCTTCGCCGGTGGCGATCAAAGCGTACGCGGCTACGATTATGAATCCATCGCGCCACGCGACACCTTGGGCAATCTCATCGGCGGAAAATATCTCGCACAAGGAAGTATCGAATTAGATTATCGCTTTGCCAATCGTTGGTTGGTCGCAACGTTTGCGGATCACGGATCTGCATTTAACAACGGTCATGACGCCGACTTTATGACGGGCGTGGGTGCTGGTATTCGCTGGCTGAGCCCTGTCGGTCCCTTACGATTGGATTTTGCGTGGGGCATCACCAGCGACGCCGACGTCATGCCATTCAACATCCACTTCTACATGGGCCCGGAGCTGTAATGCGACGGCTCGCCAGGTTTCGTTTGCCGGCCTGGTTGCGGCTTTGGTCGCGCCGGCTGTTTGGCTGGCAGTCCTTGCTGCGTATGTTCCTGCTCGTTCTGACCGTGGGAATTTCTTTCACGGCGTGGCTGGTAACGACCGAGAATGGCGCCACGTTGGCCATCGGTTGGACCAGCGCGATCACACCGAATTTTCGCGTGCGACACGAATCAGGCCCGTTGATTGGCCCGCTGCAATTACGGGCTATCCGTATCAAGGGAAAATCCACCACGGCGATCGACCATCTGCGCGTCGATTGGGCACCCTCGGCACTGCTCATCGGGGAATTGCATTTTCTGGATGTAGAAATCGACACGCTACACCTGCAGCAACCCGCGCCTGCACCGCATAAACCCGGCAGCCCTACCGCTGAACTCCCCACGCTGGACTTACCACTGGACCTCCGCGTTGATCGTTTGCATATCGCACGCGTTGAGCATCAACGTGGTGAACGTCATGGCGTTTATCAAGACATCGAATTCGCCGGTGACTGGCGCGATGCGCAGCTGAATATCAACCATGTACAAATTGCTGGCGCGCGCTGGCAAGTCAATGCCAACGGACATCTCCTCACTCGCGACCACTGGCCGGCATCCACCGACTTGCGATTTACTTTTCCAACGGCAGATGCGCCCAGCTTCACCGTTGAAGGACATGTTGAAGGTCCACTGATGGATGCCATGGCCGTACAACTGACCAGCAGCGGCCTTTTGTCTAGCGAACTGCAAGGACGCCTGCATCCCTTGCAGCCGGGCATGCCATTCACGGCGCAGTTACGCGCCGCGCAAGCACGCATACCGCCTTCCGCGGCGGACGATCATGCCGCTACGTTGAAGCAACTGACGTTACAAGGCGGCGGCGAAATCGCCGGGAATTTTTCATTGGGCGGTAGTGCCACGTTGGATACCCCGTGGAGTGAGCCGGTATTGGCACATCTGCAGGCGCAAGGCACTTGGCGCGGGCTGGAGACCTTGCAAGTCAACATTAACGATCCTCGACTCCACGCCACGCTGACGACCGATTACCACTGGCTCGATGGCCAACATTTTTCGGGTCGCGTCGACATGCATCATTTTGATCTGGCGCTGCTCAATCCTGCGTTGAATTCCTCACTGAGCGGCAGCCTGCGTGTTCGAGGTGAAATTCCACCGATAACAGAAAAGCAAAAAACAACACGCTTCGATGTTACGGTTGATGCATTAAATGGCGATGCATTGGGTCGTCAGCACGTGAAAATTCAAGGGCCCCTGTATTGGCAAGATAATCTTTGGCATCTGAACGATTTCACGCTACAGCAAAATAACAATGTCGCCGTTATTCGCGGCACGCTAGGCCATCAATGGCAGGCCAACGCCACACTGACGCTGCCTGCGCTGGATGGCATCTTGCCGGGGTTTCGCGGTCACGCTGCCGGCAGTGCGCATATGAGTGGCGCACCGGCAGACCCGCAGTTCGCGCTACGGCTGGACTTACAACAACTCTCCTTGCCAGACATTCCTTTGCCCACACCGTTGTCGCGCCCGGCGCATCTGCCGTCAGCCAACTGGACGATGGTCGCGAATGCCACGCTGCACGACATCGACATTCTGGATGCGCATACCGTCAACGAACCCTTTTCTGTTTTGTCTCGCGGCACGGTCAGTTGGCGTCATACGCTCGATTGGAATCAGCATTTGCAATACGCCGACTTGCCACTGGACAGCCTCGTCGACGGTCTATTTTTCCCCCGGGGAAAAAATGACGGCTTAATCAGCGGCACACTCTCCACGCAAGGCCAGCTGGGGAAATCGCTGGAATCACTGACCGTCGACACCCAAACCCATGGGCAACTCAGTGGGGAAAACCTAAACGTCTCCGGACGTCTCCATTGGTTACCCGCCCGCCTTGCCGTTGAGAAACTGCAGGTCTCCCACGGAAAAAATCAGCTGCAGGCTGACGGCCATCTTGATGAGGAAAGCATCAACCTGACCGGCTCGATTCAAGCACCGGATTTGAGCAAAAGTCTGCACGATGTTTCTGGAAAAATTCAGACGACATTTTTCGTGAATGGGCCAAAGAAAACCCCTGATGCACGAGTGACGCTCACCGCCGATGCGCTGCAGTATGGCGATTGGTTGTTGGATCGCATCGATGGCGATCTCCAACTGGCTAAAGGTGGCGAAGAGAACTCGCGGCTGGAATTGCGCGCCAACACGATACGCCTACAGAAAGACAACAACGCATGGCCCGCTATTGATGGCTTGCAAATATCCGCAAACGGCACACGCGATGCACATTCACTTTCTTTTGCAGGCAGCAGCGGGCCGTTGGCCGCCGCTTTCACCACGGCCGGTGCGATCGACAATACCGGTTGGCGCGGACATCTCGAAAATGGCAGCGTCGACATTGAAGACTGGCATTGGGAGTCTCGTGGTGAACCGCCTTTGATGTTGCGCTTCGCCGACATGCAGGTAGATATCGACCCCCATTGTTGGACCGATGGCAGCGCGCGTCTTTGCCTCACAGCGCCATCGTCCTTCGGCCGTAGCGGCTACCTGGCTGCCGAAGCATTTCACCTGTCATTGCAAAAACTGTTGGCCATTTCGCTACCGCTGGATACGCGTATAGACGGCACGCTCGGAGGCCTGCTGACGGCGTCTTGGGAAAACGGCGCGCTAAAAAATCTCGACGGCGAAATTCGTAATGGTTACCCGTTACAGATTGTTCAGGAAGATGAAAACAATCAGGCACACGATTTAGCAAAAATAGACTCATTCCTATTCGATGCGAAACTTGCTAATGGCCATTGGCAGGCTCGTGCCAAGGCTGACGGAAGCAACACGGGGACGCTCGCTGCAAGCATCGACATGACCCCCGACGAACAACTGTCTGGTCAACTTGATATCCATGCGTTACGACCCGACTTCATCAATGCGTTTATTTACCAAGCGCACGATGTGGGTGGGGAAATCGATGCCGAATTGACACTCGGAGGAACACGTCGATCACCAAAACTCCAAGGCAATATCGGTTTACGTGATGGTCATTTTGCTTTCTCTCGCATCCCGCTGACCGTTGAACAATTACAACTGGCCGGAAAAATATCCGGGAATCAGTTACAACTGGATGGAAGTTTTCTCACACCGGACTCACTCACTCCCGCCACACTTGACGGTCATTTCCAACTGACGGATGGTCACTGGTTGGGGCAAGCCAAGCTGTCAGGACACAAGCTGCAAGTAGGTCAACAATCAGCATACCGATTCAGCCTTTCACCTGAACTTCTGCTCGATTTAAGCCGCGACGAGTTGGCTATCACCGGCAATGTGCAGGTGCCGGAAGGCAGAGTGGTCATGAAAAAATTACCTGTGCAGTCCGTGAAAGTGTCATCGGACGTCGTGGACATACACGAAACAAAAGCAGACGAAGGCCGCGCATTCGGCATACATCAACGCGTTGATCTCAACGTTCTGCTGGGTGACGATATTTACTTTGTTGCCTTGGGTGCTGAAGGGCGTCTCACCGGTAATTTACGGCTGCGTAGCACGCCGCTGTTGCCGATGCGCTTAGACGGTGAGCTTTACGTCAAAGACGGCAAGTACCGTGCGTTTGGTCAAGACCTGATCGTGCGGCGCGGCATTGTATTGTTCAACGGACCGACCGACCGGCCATTGATCGAGGCGCTCGCGGTGCGAGAAATCAACGATCCTTCGGTACGCGAAGTGGGCGTACAACTCAGTGGCTCGCTGCTATCACCCCAAACAACGCTATGGTCGCCCACGGATCTGCCGCCGGAAGAAACGCTGGCGTGGCTGACAACCGGTCAAGCACCCACGACGGGCTCCAATAAATTAAGCGATGAAGCCGCTCAAGCGGCACTGTCCATGGGCCTCGCTCAAGGCAGTGCATTACTTAGCGCCGTCGGCCAAGAGATCGGCTTACGCGACGTGCAATTGTCGTCAACCGGTGCCGGCACAGAATCGGAAATGCAAGTGGGAACGCATGTGAGCGACCGCGTTTTCGTGGGCTACAGCCAGCGCGTGTTTACGGGCGAATCCAGCGTGCTTATGCGGTTGCAACTCAGCCGCCGGCTGATGGTGGAAGCACTTTCCGGCATTGAGAGTGCGGTGGATCTTTTCTATATCTTTGAGTTTTGAATTTTCACGTTCTGAAAATTCACCCGCAAACTCTCACGATCAATCGCGCGGTGGCAGACAAGCCTGACGACAGATATCGGAAGCGAAGCCTCGCCGCAGTAAAAAAGCCATTTGTCGATTGCGCTCACCCGGGCCTAGCGGTAATGCATCACCAAACTTGCGACTGCGCACATCTCGCGCCTGCAACAACCAATCGATTTCGTCATTGGCCGGTGGACAGGCGTTCAACTGCGGGTCCAGCGTTTTGCGGCGCAAGGCAGCGCGAATTCGCAACGGCCCATAGCCACGACGCACATGACTGTTGATGAGGGATTCGAGATAACGCGCATCGCTCAGCAGGCCCTCATGCTCGAGCGTGTCGAGCACAGGGCCTATCGCCGCGGTAGCGTCAGGAAACCGCCGAGCCAACTTCTGTTCGAGTTCAGCTCGGCAGTACTCCCGGCGGGCCAACCAGTCCATGGCAGCCCGACGGATGCCGGTAGCAGACGGCATCTGGGAGTTCTTGCGTTGGTCGTTCATTTCCTTGCGACCTCGAAAGCCAACGAGGCACCTGATGTGAATCAGGCGTCCAATTCCTCGTCTTCTTCCGCATTACCGACCGGGGCCAACGGAGATTCCATCAGCTTGGTACGGATCTGTTGCTCGATCTCGAAAGCCACTTCCGGGTGTTCCTTCAAGTATTCACAAGCATTCGTCTTGCCTTGGCCGATCTTGTCGCCTTTGTAGGCGTACCACGCGCCAGATTTCTCGACGAGACCCAGTTTGGCACCGAGATCGATGATCTCGCCGCGTTTGTTGGAGCCCTCACCATAAAGAATCTGGAATTCCGCTTGGCGGAACGGCGGCGCGACTTTGTTCTTGACTACTTTCACACGCGTCTCTGAACCAATGACTTCCTCGCCGTTTTTCACCGCACCGATGCGGCGAATATCCAAGCGCACCGAGGAATAGAACTTGAGCGCATTGCCACCGGTGGTGGTTTCCGGATTGCCGAACATCACCCCGATCTTCATGCGCAACTGGTTGATGAACACCACCAAGCAGTTCGCGTTCTTGATATTGCCGGTCACTTTACGCAGCGCTTGCGACATCAAACGTGCCTGCAGGCCGACGTGCGAATCGCCCATCTCGCCTTCGATTTCCGCTTTGGGCACCAACGCGGCAACCGAATCGACGATCACCACATCCACCGCATTGGAGCGCACCAACATGTCGACGATTTCCAGCGCTTGTTCGCCGGTATCTGGCTGGGAGACGAGCAGGTCGTCGATGTTCACGCCCAGCTTGCGGGCATATTCCGGGTCCAGGGCATGTTCGGCGTCCACGAAGGCGCAAACGCAGCCTTTTTTCTGAGCCTCGGCGATTACCTGCAACGTCAGGGTCGTCTTACCCGAGGATTCCGGACCGTAGATTTCAACGATCCGGCCGCGCGGCAAGCCACCCACGCCCAGCGCGAGATCTAGGCCCAGTGAGCCGGTGGAAATGACCGGAATCGTCTGTTTTTCCTGATCGCCCATGCGCATGATGGAGCCCTTGCCGAACTGGCGCTCGATCTGGCTTAGGGCGGCACTCAGGGCTTTCTGCTTATTCGCATCCATTGATCTGTCCTCGTCTGCTACATCATCTGGGGTGGGGCACGGGCGGAGCCGGTGAAGCAGGTACTGAACTTATGGACAGTATCCTTACCGTTGCCGCAGACACTGTCAATAGGGACAGTGGCCGTGCCGCAACATTCTGTTCACCAGCGCCGTTGGCCGTGCAGAGGACTTTGCCCCCAGTTCACGACAGGCGCTGTCGCAAGCCGTCCAAAGCAATCACCACGGCGCGGGCACGGATCATGGCCCGATCGCCCGACAGACGATGCACTTCTGCTTCGGCATAGCCGCGTTTCTGGCCCCACGCCAACCAGACCGTGCCGACCGGTTTATCCGGCGTTCCACCCTCAGGACCGGCGATACCACTGATCGCAACCGAGAGATGCGCCCGCGAATTTTTTACCGCGCCCAACGCCATTTCCTTCACCACCGCCTCACTGACGGCGCCGTGCTGCGCCAGCGTTTCCGCCTCAACGTTCAGCAACTCGATTTTTGATTCATTGGAATACGTCACGTAGCCGCGCTCAAACCAGGCCGAGCTGCCTGCCACGGCGGTAATGGCCTGCGCGACCCAGCCGCCGGTGCAAGACTCCGCTGTCGCCAACTTGATGCCGGTTTGTTTCAGCCGCAGGCCGACTTCGCCGGCTAGACGATCGATCTCGCGATTGAGCGATAGCAAGGATGTGGTGGTCACGTCAGGATTCCGGCACGAGGTATGCGGGATTGTTGCCTCCCGGCACGCCGCCGGCAACGGCTGGTACACGCGCTTTGCCAAGGACATCCGCCTGTCGTAGTCGCCGGACTTGCGGAACTCGGCGAGGATCGCCTCGATGGCGCGCTTCACGGGGAAGAACTTGTCCTGAATCTTCCTGATAAAGGTATCGGTCAGGCTTTCTTTGGGAATGACAAATTGATCGCCTGCTTCCGCGCTGTTGTCAGCAACCCGCTTGAAGCGAACGTCGGCGCCGAGCGAATGGTCAACAACTCCACTCGCCTTGCGCGAGTAGAGGATGCCATTCAGTAGTTTACTGCCGACGCCGCCAAATCGAGCCAGTAGTCGGGATTGTTCTTGGCGCGTTCCGCGTAGAAGGGTACTTGTGAAAGATGCTCTTTCAAGCGTCGTGCGGCCCGCTGTCGCCGCGCTTTCGATGCCGCCACCGCTTCTGGGTTGCTGCGGAACTCGTTCACCAAGGCCCTGGCCGCGCTTACGGTCGACAAGGTCGTCGAAGTCGGCAACTGTGAATTCGCTTCCATCGCGGGCGTCCTCGAACCGGTCAAGCGTCGGGTTGATCTTACCCGCCAATCCTATTCGCTTAACAGGGTGTCCGGAGAGAGCGGGTAGGATCAGCCCAGCCCGAGGGGTTCACTCCAGTTTTGAATGGAACTCAACAGGACGTGTTCCTTCTTGTAATTGCCGGCGGCCTTCTGGGCTTCGGTCGGCTCGCCGCTTACGCGATCCGGTTGGCCTTGGCCTGCGCCTGCAGCATCTCGAAGCCTTTCATGGCCTCCCTCTGCTCCGGCGTTTTCGGCTCGCCGTACAGGTGCTGCTCCAGCCACTCCTCGGCCAGCTTCAGGGCCCTGAGCTGCTCCTCGTTGAAATTGCTGGTGTCCACGCCCAGACTGTTCATCGGCGCCACCCTCTGCCTGCTTCAGTTTTCGATTTGCTTCAGCGTACACCTCTGCGACGCGAGACCTCAGCCTTCGTTTGAGGGTGTCTGATTTCGAAATCCCAACTTTATCGAGGTCGGCTTGAAGCCCGGAAGAAATGATCTCAACCATTCCTCTAGGGTTTGATCCCTTGGGGCTACGATGACCCGCTGCTTCCCGGTCGCGTTTTGACTCGTTTGCTCGGTTGTCTGCCCGCGAGTAGTCGGTGTCGATTCCATAACTCACCCCAATGCCGGTCCTGATGAAGCGGGCACTCCGCCCGCTCGATCACCCCGGCGGTATTGAAAGTAACTCCTTCCAGGTGTTTTGGTATCGCCCGAAGGGCCGATTCCAAAACCTTCCAGCCGGGACACTCGTTGCCAAGTCGCTCAGAGGAATCGGCGGCGAGCGCCACTACTCCACAGCACCATCAAGGACGGCCCAACCGGGCCAAGACTGCTGCAGGCGTGTTGGATGTGACGAGCCATGACCTGCGGACCATGAGCATCACCACGGTCGACGAGGAAGGCGGGGACACCCAGCGTCCGACCAGACACGCGACGAAAGCGCAGACAAAGCGCTACATCCGACATCGGAAGATCTCGGTCACCATCAGCCCGAAACTGCCCAGCCGGAAGGGTTAGAATCCGCGCCGACTCGCTGAAAGTATTGGATAGGCGTTGGGCAAGTGGACGAAGAAACCAGCAACAACGCGGCCTCCGGCCACACGCCCATGATGCAGCAGTACCTGCGCATCAAGGCGCAACACCCGCAGGAGCTGGTGTTCTATCGGATGGGCGATTTTTACGAGCTGTTTTACGCCGACGCCGAAAAAGCAGCACGCCTGCTCGACATCACACTGACCGCACGCGGCGCATCGGCCGGCGCACCGATTCCAATGGCCGGCATTCCTTATCACGCCGCAGAAAATTACCTCGCACGGCTGGTGAAGTGCGGCGAGAGCGTCGTGATTTGTGAGCAGGTTGGTGATCCCGGTGCGCAGAAAGGCCCGATGGAGCGCAAAGTCGCTCGCATCGTCACACCCGGCACGGTTACAGACGAAGCACTGCTGGATGATCGTCGCGATAATTTATTGATGGCGCTGCTGCATCGCGTGCTCAACGGCGACTCCCATTTTGGGATTGCCTGTGTCGATCTCGCCGGTGGACGATTTTCTGTGTTGGAAATCATTGGTGTCGACGCGCTACGCGCGGTGCTGGGCCGCCTCGATCCTGCAGAAATTTTGATTGGCGAAGATTTCCCGGCCACCGGTTTACTGGAACAGCGCAACGGTGTGCGCAAGCGTCCGCCTTGGGAATTTGATCTTGATTCTGCACAGCGCAATTTGATCGCGCAGTTCGGCGTGAAAGACCTCAGCGGATTTGGTTGCGCCGACTTACCGATGGCTATCGGTGCTGCGGGTTGCTTGCTGCAATATCTCAAAGACACTCAACGTTCAGCACTACCCCACCTCACCGGCATCACGGTGGAGCGTGAAGAAGACACGCTTCTGCTGGACGCAGCCACGCGGCGAAATCTCGAACTGACGGAAAATCTTGGTGGCAGCAGCGAACACACGCTGGCTTGGGTGCTCGATCGTTGTGGCACCGCCATGGGCTCGCGCCTGTTACGTCGCTGGCTGCATCGTCCGGTCCGCAAGCACGACGCCGTAAATGCCCGGCTGGATGCCGTGCAAGAACTGAGCGGAGACTTTCGCTTTGAAGTTTTAAATGAGCTGCTCACGCGCATCGGTGATATCGAACGTATTCTCACACGCATCGCCTTGCGTTCAGCGCGGCCGCGCGATCTCACGCGTTTGCGTGATGCACTGGGTTTGCTGCCCGAATTACAGCAACTGGCCAGCGACTACTGCAGCGAACGACTGACCACGTTGCGTGCTCAGCTCACACCCCAACCGGTGCTGCATGACTTGCTGATGCGCGCGCTGATCGACAACCCGCCCATGCTGATCCGCGACGGTGGCGTGATTGCTGCCGGCTACGATGCAGAACTGGATGAACTGCGCCAACTCAGCGAGAACGCCGGGCAATACTTGGTGGAGCTGGAAGCACGCGAAAAAGAGCGCACCGGTTTCAAGACCTTGAAAGTCGGCTATAACCGTGTGCACGGTTATTACATTGAACTCTCGCGTAACGAAGCCGATAACGCGCCGATTGATTATCAACGCCGACAAACCTTGAAAGGTTACGAGCGATTCATCACTCCCGAGTTGAAAACATTCGAAGACAAAGCGCTCAGCGCCAAGAGCCGCTCCCTCGCCCGCGAAAAAGAACTTTATGACGCGCTGCTGGACGCCACCAGCGCAGAACTCGCCATATTGCAACAAGCTGCCGGTGCGCTGGCAGAGTTGGATGTGCTCGCTTGCTTTGCTGCACGGAGCTATCAACTGGATTACTGCCGCCCGGTGCTCACGGAAACACCCGGCATCGAAATCATCAGCGGGCGTCATCCCGTCGTTGAGCAAGTGTTGAAAGAAGCTTTTGTTCCCAACGATGTGTTGTTCACCACGCAACGCCGTCTCGCCGTCATCACGGGCCCCAACATGGGTGGTAAATCCACCTACATGCGGCAAACTGCGTTGATCGCACTGCTGGCGCACGTCGGTTGTTTTGTGCCCGCTGAAAAAGCCGTGATTGGCCCGCTTGATCGCATCTTCACGCGCATTGGTTCCAGCGATGATTTAGCAGGCGGACGCTCCACCTTCATGGTGGAAATGACGGAAACTGCCAACATTCTGCACAATGCGACGTCAGGTTCGCTGGTGTTGATGGATGAAATTGGTCGCGGCACCAGCACGTTCGACGGTCTATCGCTGGCTTGGGCCTGTGCTCGTTATCTCGCGCAGAAATCACGCGCGTTTAGTTTGTTTGCTACGCATTACTTTGAAATCACGGCGTTGGCAGAAGAAATTCCCGGCGTCGTGAATGTGCATCTGGCCGCCAGCGAGCATGGTGATGGCATCGTGTTCTTGCATCGCGTGAGTGAAGGCCCGGCGAGCAAGAGTTACGGCATTGCCGTCGCACGGCTGGCGGGCGTACCGCGCGATGTCATTCGTGACGCGCAACACAAACTCGACGAATTGGAAAGCACGACGCCAGCCACTGTCGCGATCACCAAAGAGACTGCCGCACCCCTCGTGGTATCGGCCAGCTCCGCAAAAAATTTACCCGTGCGCACGCCACAAGCAGATCTCTTTGCCACGCCCAGCGGCACGCTGGAAGAACTCCGTACCCTAGACCCGGACAGTCTGAGTCCACGCCAAGCCCAAGAATTGCTCTATCGGCTGGTCGAGCAGGCACGACGTGAATAATTGATCCAGATCACGCGTCACCGCCTGCTATGACGGATCATTCCCGCCGGCTTATCGCCTCAAACGATAAGCCCTTTCGGTTATCAGCGATTGGCGCACCGAAGGACGGCCGCTAGACTAGCGCCGCTTCTGGCCAGTCCGGCCATATCCAGTCAGTCCTGCGAGGTTTTTCATGACGTTCGTCGTTGGCGAGAACTGCATCAACTGCAAGCACACCGATTGCGTCGAGGTGTGCCCGGTCGATTGCTTTTACGAAGGCCCCAACTTCCTCGTCATTCACCCTGACGAGTGCATCGATTGCGCACTGTGCGAACCCGAGTGCCCGGTCAATGCGATCTTCTCGGAAGACGAACTGCCAGCCGCTGAGCATGAATTTCTCAAGCTCAACCGAGAGCTGGCCGAAAAATGGTCTGCTCAAGGTCACAACATCACCCAGATGAAAGATGCGCCCGCCGACGCCAAAGAATGGGACGGCAAGCCGGGCAAACGTGCATTGCTCAAGACTGATTGGGATTGATCCTGCACAGCCGATCCACGCGGTAGACACAAAAAAGCCGGCATTAATGCCGGCTTTTTTGTTTGCTGTCCTGGCAATGCAGCGTCCTGCTGCCATCCGCTTCCTTATCCCTGATCCTCGCCGGGTCTCCCTGGTGACCCGGGTTTCGACTACTACGCCACCCTGCGCGTCAGCCTGAAAAATGCAGGGGAGGTTGCCCTCCCCCGCGCGCAATTGAGTACTCCCTACCCTCTTGCGATCCTTCATCCCTGCACCGGACTTCCCGTCCGGCATTTCCTTGTGCCGGCTCATCCGTGGGCACGGGGCGAACCCTAACAAAGTGCGCTGCGGACTCTACTTACCCAGCCTGACGTCCTTTCGGATGCCGCCAGATGGCTTATGGAATTTTTTATTAAAAACAATAGGTTAAGCGCACGTAGCCGCACGGATCGGTAAAAATCAGGGCCATTAAAGCGGTAAGTTCGCACGACTTTGTGCGAGATATCGCACAAGCGCCCAGGCTAAAAACTTACAGCACCAGCGCATGCCGCCATCAGCGTGCGGGTAATACCTGCAAGGGATCGATCGGGTCGCCATTGCGGCGGACCTCAAAATGCAACTGCGTGCGATCCGTGCCCGAAGAACCCATTTCGGCGATCTCCTGACCGGCGTTCACTTGCTGGCCTTCTTTCACCAGTAATTTGCTGTTGTGCGCATAGGCGCTGAGATAAATGTCGTCGTGCTTGATGATCACCAACTGCCCGTAACCCACGAGACTGTTTCCGGTGTACACCACGCGACCACCACGTGCGGCACGCACCGGATCGCCGGTATTTCCTGCCAACGCGATGCCTTTCGGACCCACGCTGGCTTTATCAAATTGGCTGATCACTTTGCCGCTCACCGGCCATTGCCAACCGCGACCACCACTCGCAACAGGTGTAGCCGGTTTGTCGTCGACCTTAGGCTGCGGCGCGGCCGGTGTCGGCACACGCATCGCGACACTGCTCTTTGGCACGATATCCGTTAAGCGAAGTTTGTTGCCGGGATGAATGGTGTAGGGCGAACGAATACCGTTGGCCGCAGCTAGACCGCGATAATCCAGACCGAAACGAAACGCGATGGCATACAACGTGTCGCCACGCTGCACCACGTAATGCGAAGGGCTCGGCGCTGGTTTTTCTTTTACCACGGACGACTCACTAACCGGCGGTGGTGTAGAAACGCAAGCCACCATCAGCAACGACAGCAGCGCCATCGCTGCCAGCCGCATGAGTGCGCGCAGCGACACACTCATGAAATCGAGCCTCGCAGAAATGGCACGAAGCGCACCTTCTCCAGTATTTGTTCACGAAAACCACTTTCCGTGCGCAAGACCAGAACCAAGTCCTGCACATCATCACGGACAGCAACCGGGATCACCAAACGTCCGCCTACTGCCAACTGATCTTTCAATTCCTGCGGAATGATGGCCGGCGCCGCCGCACAGAGAATGGCATCGAACGGTGATTTTTCCGGCCACCCGAAACCACCGTCGCTATGTTTGAAATGTACGTTGCTGATTTTGAGCAAACGCAGCCGTTGTTTCGCCTGATCTTGGAGCGGACGAATGCGCTCAACGGTGTAAACCTCTTCACACAAAGGCGCCAACACCGATGTCTGGTAACCCGAGCCCGTACCAATCTCCAAAACTTTTTTCGGCTTGCCACCCGCCAGCACAGCCTGCGTCATTAATGCGACCACATAGGGCTGCGAAATAGTCTGGTTATGGCCAATCGGCAGCGCCGTATCTTCGTAAGCACGATGCGCCAGCGCCTCATCGATAAAAATATGACGCGGCGTAGAACGCATGATTTCCAGCACACGACGATCCGCAATGCCCTGCTCTTCCAGCCGCTTCACTAGCCGGTCGCGCGTACGCTGCGAAGTCATTCCGATGCCACTGAGATTACTCATGCATCCGTTCCTAGCCAGTTACCAAGTGTGTTCATAACATCGTGTCGTGTCATATCGGCATGCAACGGTGTGATCGACACAAAACCGTTATCAATCGCATGGAAGTCTGTGCCGAGACCGGCATCTTCGCCTTCGCCGGCAATGCCGATCCAATACACCGGATAGCCGCGCGGATCATGCGCCGGCATCACATCGCCGGCACGGCGACGATGACCCAGACGAGTCACACGCAAACCGCGCACGTCATCCAATGGAATATCGGGAATATTGACATTGAGCACCGTACGCGGCGGTAACTCGAGTGTATCCACGCGGCGCAGCACATCGGCCACCATCGCGCGCGCTGTTTCAAAATGCTTGGGCTGATGCGCGGTAATTGAAAACGCAATGCAAGTACGGCCAATAAAACGGCCTTCGATCGCAGCAGCAATCGTGCCAGAGTACAACGCATCATCACCCAGATTAGCGCCAGCATTGACGCCTGTGATCACACGGTACGGATCTTCGTCGAGCAAGCCGTTGAGTGCCAGATGCACACAATCAGTGGGCGTGCCATTAAC
Organism: uncultured Pseudomonadales bacterium; assembly: GCA_964574995.1. GTDB lineage: Bacteria > Pseudomonadota > Gammaproteobacteria > Pseudomonadales > JADFDG01 > JADFDG01. The sequence goes on from CAZNPF010000008.1 coordinate 40,947, forward strand.
GGCGTGGTAACCGAGATCCGTACGAGAAACGCGTAACGGTTTATCCAGCGTGATGGCATTGCTGAAACCAGAGCGATTGCTATCCGGAGCCACCACCACCACATCACCCAAATCACGCGCGCAATCGACGAGCACCTGCAAGCCCGGCGCATACACGCCGTCGTCATTGCTCACCAGATAAACGGGTCGATTACTCATGCTGGGTACTGTGTCTGACTATTCTTGATTCGCACTCAATCGGCATCGGGATCGGCAATGACCGTAGCGGCAGCCGCATCCTGCGCATCGCACAACTCCCGCAATACGGCGGTGGCATAACTACCGCGCCACAACGAAAAGCGCAGACGCAGCACACCGGGTTGCAACCAGTCGTGCTGCAGGTCAATCACCCGACTGCGCAACGGACGTCGCCCGGGTTCAACTCGCCAGCGAGCCAGCGCGTCGAGCACGCCATCATAGCGAGCGACGATAGCCGCCTCCAGCGCGGCCACTTCACCGCTGACCGGCGTTACACCAGCACCGGCAAGCAACCCACCCGGATGCAAATCCAAGGCATCGCAACGCGCCACTAATGACGGGTCTTCATCCGCCCGGCACCATCGACCGCCGGTACCGTCCAACAGGGCTGGCTCGCCGGGCAGCACACGGTTCCAACTGCCGTCGCGCACGCGCGCGTCCAGAATTTCATTGAATAGTGCTGCTCGCAGCGTCGAGATAATCATGCCGCGCTTTTCCGGACGTGACGGCAGACGCCCCGTTGCCACCGCTTGCTGTGCCAACGACAGATTGCCGTCATCGCGCCCGAAGCGTTGTTCGCCGAAATAATCGGGTACGCCAGCACGTGCGATCAACGCTAAACGTGCCGCGATGGCTGCGGGATCCGCGCTGACATCACGCAGCACCAACACAAAGTGGTTTTGTCGATGCGTTCCGGTGCGGAGCTTCCGGCCATGGCGATGGCTGGCCAATACGCGGATACCTTCTTCATGGAGCAACGAAAAATCCGGATCCGCACGCGCTGTCAGCTGCAAAGAAAACCATTGTCGCGTCACCGCATGACGATCCTTGCGGCCAGAGAAACTCACCAACCGCGGATGAATGCCTGCGAACTGCGAAAGCCGCTGACCCACCCATGCGGTGTTCTGCCCACACTTTTCGACTTGCACCAACAAATGCTCACCCGCGCCATCGGGCGTGAATGGAAGTTCTTCGTCGACAAAAAAATCAGTTGGCGTGCTACGAATCAACGCATTGCACAATGGCATGCCATGGGCGCGAGACAATGACATCAGGCGCGTACTACCAGCGCCACCGCCAACGCAGCAATGCCTTCGCCACGCCCGATGAAACCCATTTTTTCGTTCGTCGTAGCTTTCACACTGACCGCGTCAATCGGCAGCCCGAGATCAACCGCCAAATTCGTGCACATCGCCGGCACATGCGTCGCAATTCGTGGCGTTTCGGCAATCACGGTGAGATCCACGTTGCCCGCACGCCAGCCTCGTTCAGCCAACATCGCAACCACCGCGCGCAGCAACGCCCGGCTGTCCGCGTTTTTCCATTGCGGATCGGTGTCCGGGAAATGTTTGCCGATATCGCCCAGCGCCAAGGCGCCGAGCAGCGCATCGCACAAAGCGTGCAACGGAATATCACCATCGGAATGCGCGACGATGCCTCGGTCATGCGGAATGCGTACTCCGCAGAGCGTGACCGCGGCATTGGCAGCCGGCGCGGTAAAACGATGGACGTCATAGCCCTGACCAATGCGAATCATCGATGTGTTGCTCATTTCACGGTTCCTTCGCGGCTGTTGCCGACGTCGCGCCATACCTCATGCGCATCCAAGGCGGCTTCCTGCTGACGCGCCAACCAGAACGCCGCCAGTGCCAGATCTTCTGGCCGCGTGACCTTGATGTTGTCACGCGCACACTCGACTAACTGAGGCCGGTGCCCAAGGCGCTCTACCGCTTGCGCTTCATCCGTCACGGCAATGCCATCGCGTCGTGCGCTGGCGAGCGCATCGCGCAGCAGGCCATAACGAATCATTTGTGGCGTGGCCGCGAGCCATACCTGTTCACGATCGACCGTCTCGGCAATACGTCCATCGGGCAAGGCACGCTTCACGGTATCGACTGCACGCATCGCCAGAATTGCGCCCACCGGATCTGCGCTGGCGCTGTCAATCAATTTCGCCAGATCCGACAACCGCAAACAGGGTCGCGCGATATCGTGTACCAACACAAAATCATCGTCATTCGCTTCGCCCGCGAGCATCTCTAGCGCTTGATGGACAGAATCACTGCGCGTTTTGCCACCCACACAAGTCTGTATCCGCACATCCGTGGCCAGCGGCAAGCCGGAAAACCAGTGATCGTCTGCCGCCAACGCCACCACAACACGACGCAGACGTGCATAGGCCAGCAAGCGTGACAGCGTATGTTCGGCCACCGTACGGCCATCAATCGACAGATATTGCTTGGGCAACGCCGTGCCCATGCGGGCACCGTGACCTGCCGCCGGTACCACGCACCAGAGCCGCGAAGAAAAACTCACGGATTTTTCTCCTGCGCGTCGTTTTCTTTGCCGTCACCCGGTTTGCTGTCGTTTTGTTTTCCGTCGCTCTGGCGGTCGTCGTGATCCGGATCACGTACCAGGTAATACGTTTCCCCTTGGCGAATCATGCCGAGATCACCACGCGCGAGCCCTTCGACCGCATCGAGATTACCTTTGAGGCTACGGACCTGCGCCTCCAGAATTTCGTTGCGTGCTTTCAATTGCGACAACTGATCCTGCTGCGCCGCAATTTCTTTGCGTAACTGATGAATGTGCATGAAGGAGCCCTCACCGAACCACAGCATCGCCTGCAACACCAGCGTAATGGCCAGTGCCACAATCGTGAGAATGCGAAGCAAGCGTCCGTTGTCCATACGCTCAAAACGACGGGGGCTTGCGCCCCCGTTCTCATGTCACTTGATCAGATTTTTGAATTCGTCACGTCCGTGATAACGGGCGCGACCGAATTTTTCTTCGATACGAATCAGGCGATTGTATTTTTCGACGCGATCGGATCGGCACAAAGAGCCGGTTTTGATCTGGCCGGCCGCAGTGGCCACCGCCAGATCCGCAATGGTGCTATCAGCGGTTTCACCCGAACGGTGCGAAATCACCGTGCGATAGCCTGCTTTCTTCGCCATGTAGATGGCGTCCAGCGTTTCGGTGAGCGTACCGATCTGGTTGAACTTGATGAGGATCGCGTTGGCGACACCTTGATCGATGCCTTTTTTGAGAATCGTGGGGTTAGTGACGAACAGATCGTCACCCACTAACTGGCAACGCTTACCAAGCTTGTCGGTGAGCAGTTTCCAGCCAGCCCAATCGGATTCATCCAGACCATCTTCAATCGAAATGATCGGGTATTTGTCGCAGAGCTTGGCGAGGTAATCGACGAAACCCGCGGCATCCAAAGAAACGCCTTCACCGCTCAAATGATATTTGCCGTCTTTGTAGAACTCGGTGGCGGCGCAGTCGAGCGCCAACGTCACGTCTTTACCGGCTTTGTAACCCGCTTTGTCGATAGCGACCATGATCGCTTCCAGCGCGGCTTCGTTGGAGGCCAAATTCGGCGCAAAGCCGCCTTCGTCACCCACCGCCGTGTTCAAGCCCTGCGCTTTCAACACCGACTTCAGTGCGTGGAAAATTTCTGCGCCGCAACGAATGGCTTCGGCGATGCTCGACGCACCCACCGGCTGCACCATGAATTCTTGGATGTCGACGTTGTTATCTGCGTGCGCGCCACCGTTGATGATGTTCATCATCGGCACCGGCATCGAATACGGGCCGTCTTCGCCGTTGAGCAGCGAGATGTGTTCGTACAACGGCTTGCCAGATGCAATCGCCGCCGCTTTTGCCGTGGCCAGCGACACCGCCAACATGGCGTTGGCGCCCAAACGGCCTTTGTTCTCGGTACCGTCGAGTTTGATCATCGCGTGATCGATACCGGCTTGATCCATCGGATCGCGGCCCAGCAACAATTCACGAATTTCCGTGTTGGCATTGGCAACTGCTTTCGTCACGCCCTTGCCGAGATAACGCTTCTTGTCGCCGTCACGCAATTCCAGCGCTTCACGCGAACCGGTAGACGCACCCGACGGTGCGCAGGCCGTGCCTTCCATGCCGTTATCCAGCAATACATCAGCTTCGACGGTGGGGTTGCCGCGCGAATCCAGAACTTCGCGGGCGCGGATATCGACGATCTTGCTCATCACAACACTCCTAACGGTCTAACCAAGGCGCACAACTGATGTCGCGCGCAGATCTACAAAAACAACAAGGCCGGCATCAACACCGGCCTTGCAGATAAACGTCACGCGGTAGCAATCGGCGGGAACGATTTCACCAATTCATCCAGCGCTTTCAATCGCGCCAAAAATGGCTCTAATTTGTCCAAACGCAACGCACAAGGGCCATCGCATTTCGCGTTGTCCGGGTCTGGGTGCGCCTCCAGAAACAAGCCCGCCAGCGATTGCGACATCCCGGCCAGCGCCAACTCCGTTACTTGCGCACGCCGGCCACCGGCCGAATCTGCGCGGCCGCCCGGCATCTGCAACGCATGCGTCACATCAAAAAATACCGGATAACCAAACTGTTTCATGATGCCGAAGCCGAGCATATCGACGACGAGATTGTTGTAGCCGAATGACGAGCCGCGCTCGCAGAGAACCAGGCGATCGTTACCGGCTTCCTCGCACTTTTTCAGGATGTGTTTCATTTCCTGCGGCGCAAGGAACTGGGCTTTCTTGATGTTGATGACGGCGTTGGTTTTTGCCATCGCCACGACCAAATCAGTTTGCCGCGAGAGAAACGCGGGCAATTGGATGATGTCGCAGACTTCCGCCACCGGTGCCGCTTGATGCGGCTCGTGCACATCGGTGATCACCGGCACACCAAACGTTTTTTTCACTTCCTGGAAGATTTTCAGACCTTCTTCCAAGCCGGGACCACGAAACGACGTGACCGACGAACGATTGGCTTTGTCGAACGACGCCTTGAAAACGTAAGGGATACCCAGTTTCTGTGTCACCTTGACGTAACGCTCGGCGACCTGCATCGCCAGATCGCGTGACTCCAGCACATTCATGCCGCCAAACAGCACAAAGGGCAATTCATTGCCCATGCGGATGTTGCCAACCGTGACGACTTTTTGCGTAGCGCTCATGCCGTGGCTCCCGCTTTTTTCTGCTGTGCGCTGTGGTAATCACGCGCCGCGCGAATGAACCCACTGAACAACGGATGGCCGTCGCGTGGCGTGGAGGTGAATTCCGGGTGGAATTGGCAAGCCACGAACCACGGATGCGTCGGCACCTCGACCATCTCAACCAACGTACCGTCCAGCGAGCGGCCCGCAATACGCAGGCCCGCCGCTTCCAGTTGCGGCAAGAAATGGTTGTTTACTTCATAACGATGACGATGGCGTTCGACGATTTCGTCTTGGCCATACAGCTCGCGTGATTTCGAACCCGCCGTCAGCCGGCAGGCTTGTCCGCCCAAACGCATGGTGCCGCCGAGATCAGATTTTTCATTGCGCTTCTCGACCTGACCATCGGCTGCTTTCCATTCGGTGATCAAACCCACCACCGGATACGTCGGATTGCGTGCGAGCTCCGTGCTGTGCGCGCCGGCCAAGCCGGCGACATTGCGCGCAAACTCGATCACCGCCAACTGCATGCCCAAGCAGATACCTAGGTACGGAATATTGTTTTCACGTGCGTGGCGAATCGCGCGAATTTTTCCTTCGGTGCCGCGGTCACCAAATCCACCCGGCACTAAAATGGCATCTAAACCTGTGAGTGGCGACAGATCATCGCCTTCCAGATCTTCCGCATCGATATAACGAATACTGACTTTCAACTTGTCGCGAATGCCAGCGTGCGTCAACGCTTCGTTCAGCGATTTATACGCATCGGCCAGATCAACGTATTTGCCGACCATGCCGATGGTGATGCCGCCTTTCGGGTTGAGGTGCGCATCAACGACGGCGTCCCATTCACGCAGGTCCGGCAACGGCAATTGCAGCCCGAATTTTTCGACCACGATGGCGTCAAGACCCTGCTCGTGCAGCACACGCGGGATCATATAAATGGTTTTGCTGTCCGTTGCCGAGATCACCGCGCGCGCTTCGACGTTGGTGAACAACGCGATCTTACGCAGCGAATCCGCTGGGATTTCGTGATCTGAACGGCAGATCAAACAATCCGGCTGCAAACCCAACGAACGTAATTCTTTCACCGAGTGCTGAGTTGGTTTGGTTTTGGTTTCGCCGGCAGTGGCGATGTATGGCACCAGCGTCAGGTGTATCAGCATCGCCTTGTTGTTGCCCAACTCGACTTTCAACTGACGCACTGCTTCCAGAAACGGCAGCGATTCGATGTCGCCGACTGTGCCGCCAATTTCCACGATGGCGATGTCGGCATCACCAGCACCTTCGATGATTTTCTGTTTGATGCGATCGGTGATGTGCGGGATCACCTGCACCGTACCGCCCAGATAATCGCCGCGACGTTCGCGCTCGATCACATCCAGATACACGCGGCCCGAGGTGAAGCTGTTCTTGCGGCCCAAGCGCGTGCGGATGAAGCGCTCGTAATGGCCCAGATCGAGGTCGGTTTCGGTGCCGTCTTCGGTGACGTACACCTCGCCATGCTGGTAGGGGCTCATGGTCCCCGGATCCACGTTGATGTAGGGATCCATCTTGATCATCGTGAGTTTGAGGCCGCGCGCCTCCAGCAGGCTCGCGAGGGCGGCCGCAGAAAGGCCCTTGCCCAACGAGGAAACCACCCCGCCCGTCACAAAAATAAAACGCGCCATCGAGTCACCACCGACTGCAGCAAATGGGAGAAAAAGAATTTGGAATTTGTGGAACGAGACGGGTGCGCAGGATACCAGATGCCCCCCGTTACGGGGACGTTGACAGGTCAGCAAACACGTCGTCAGGAAATGCCGGGCTCCCATTGCAGATGCAATGTCGCCACTGCCGTCGCTGACGCCGCAGGGGCATTGGCACGACCAGCACTCGCGGAACTACCGGCAAAGCCTGTTGCGACGAGGCGGTCGCCCACCGCCGCGAGTGTGCCGTCCACATAGAGCAATGGCACTCGCTCCCGCAGCCAAGGCGGGATTCCTGCCTCTTGCAGGGCTTTTTTGAGTGGCCGATGGCCACCGGCACAGGCCAACTGCTCGCCACCCTGCCGGAACCGCACCTCCAGCCGCGCATCCGGCGGCAGGTTCAACGCGAGGCCGCTCCCTGCCGGACCCGCCCGCAAGCAACCCAAGGGCAGCGGTAACTCCCCTCGCCCACTCCAACTCAGCACCCGCGCCGAATCCACCGCAGGCAACGCCGGAAAGGCCACCAGCCACCCCCGATAGCGATGCAACTCCCAGCCACCGACCCGCAGTTCGCCCTCGGCATCCGCCCGGGAAGCCGCCAACCGTGCCAGTTGCTCCAGCCAGGCGTCGGTAAAGAGCGGAGCGCCAATACCGGCCAGCCAATGCCGCAGCAGGGCTTTCTGGCGTGCCGATGAGAGCCCCGCCAGCGATGCCGCATCCAGTTGATGACGCCCGCCGGTATCCGCGGACCCCGGCCGTAGTCGAGGGGCCAAATCCGCGTCGAGGTACTCCGCCAGCAAACTTTCCGCGCCGGCCAACCGCTGCGCCGTGCGCGAGAGCACCGTGACGACGGCCGGCCAGCGTGTCGCCAACCGCGGCAGAATTTCGTGCCGCAGGAAGTTGCGGTCGTAACGCTGATCCGCGTTGCTTTCGTCATCCACCCACGACAACCCGCGCTGCCGCGCCTCGGCTTCCAACTCCGCCCGCCGCACAGACAACAGCGGCCGCCAGAGCACCGCATCGCGCACCGCGTGCGTCGGTCGCCGCTCACGCATCGCCACCAGTCCCGCGAGCCCGCTACCGCGCAGCAAACGCAGCAATACGGTTTCAGCCTGATCGTCAGCGTGATGCGCCAGCAACAGTGCATCGCCCGGTTCCAGCACGGATTCAAACGCGGCATGACGCGCGGCACGGGCGGCCGCTTCTCGGCTGGGCATCGTGCGATCGACCTCGACACGCAAGATGCGATAAGCCAATTGCCGCTGCCGACAATACGACGCAACACGTTCCGCCCACGCATCCGCGTGCGGGCTCAAGCCGTGATGGACATGCAGCACCAGCAACGGTGGCGTCGACAATTCATTCAGCAGTTCCAGCAGCATCAATGAATCGACACCGCCACTCACCGCCACCACGAATCGCCGACGAGCGCCGTCGGCAACCGCAAACACGCCCAGCCGGGCAGCCAACTGCGCCGCCAGCGGCGACAGGCCCACAGCGTTCAGAGGATTGGCAGGTGGTTGCGGCAGTTCTGGCACAATGGCGCGCCCGATATTTCCCGGATCACAAACGCGATGAACGATAACACGCAGCATTTGTCGGCTCCGCCCTCTGCGCCGACAACGTCCGCTCCAGCGGCGCCAAGTCCGCTGCGTCTGCTGGTGGGGCTGGCAGCATTTGTGATTCTGGTGCAGGGCGTGTCGTCCGCACGCGCCATGATCGAGCCGCTGTTGCTGGCCATGCTGCTGGCCATCGGTATGGCACCCGCCATCAGTTGGTTGGTGCGTCGACGCGTACCGTTGCCGATCGCGCTGCTGTTGTTATTGCTGGTTTTGCTGGTGCTGGGCTTGGGTGTCGGCGCGCTATTCGTGCAGAGCGCCAATGATTTCATGCAACAACTGCCGCAGTACGAAATTCGTTTGCGCGGCGGCTTACTGGCCTCACGCGATTGGGTGCAAAGCCTGCACCCGTCGCTGGATGTCAGCCAAATGTTGGCCAGTTTTGATCCGGCGATGGCGATGGACTACGCCGGCGCACTGCTGGGTAGCGTCGGCAATTTGCTCGGCAACGGCATGCTGATTTTGATCGTCGTCATTTTTCTGCTGCTGGAATCCACCGGGCTGCGTGCCAAATTTACGCTGGCGACTGGCGACGATCCAGAAACCATGTCACGGCTGGATCACATTGCCGCCAGCATCAATCGCTATTTGGTGTTGAAATCGCTGTTCAGTTTCATCAACGGCGCTGCCGTCACCTTGCTGCTGTGGATCGCCGGCGTTGACTACGCGCTGTTGTGGGGCGTGCTCGCATTCTTGCTGAATTTTGTACCGGGCGTCGGCCTGCCGCTGTCGATCATTCCGCCCATGCTGATGGGCTGGCTGCAAGGTGGCGTCGAGTTGATGCTCATCGCCGGTATCGGTTGCGTGATCATCGGCACACTGGTCGGCAACTGGCTGGAGCCGAAATATCTCGGTGAAGGTTTAGGGTTATCGACATTTATCGTCATCTTGTCATTGGTGCTCTGGGGTTGGGTGCTAGGCCCGGTGGGCATGTTGCTCTCCGTGCCACTGACCATGATTTTGAAAATTGTGCTGGAAGCCAGCCCATCCACGCACGGAATCGCCGTGTTATTGGGCACTGGAAAAAATGCAAACGCGCAGGCCGCCACACAAAGCCATATCGAAGAAATCACCGCTACCGTTTCTGCGTCAACCACCCACGAGGAAGGAAAGTCCACGATGTTCAAGGTCAATGAATATTTCGACGGCAAAGTAAAATCCATCAGCTTCACCAGCGCGCGTGGCGCCACCACGACCGGCGTGATGGCAGCTGGCGAATACGAATTCAACACCGGCAAACCGGAAATCATGGTGATCACCAGCGGTGCTGCCGACGTGCAACAGAAAGGTGAAACCACGTGGACGCGTTACGGTGCTGGCGGCAGTTTCGAGGTGCCGGGCAATTCCAGCTTCCGCATTCGCTTGGCCAGCGACACAACTTACCTGTGCTACTTCGTCGGGTAATTTTGTACGCATGAGCGCCACGCAGGGACGCGTATGAGCGGAGCACAGATCGGCAGTCATCGCTGGCTCGATACGCGTTTTGGTGTCGATTCACCGGAAGGCGTGTCGATCTCGTTGGCGCCGGCCGGGCCGATTCCGCGCGCACTGGCTTGGGTGCTCGATCTGCTCTTGCGCGGTGTCGTGTACATGGTCGCCGGCATTGCGCTAGCCGCGCTGGGCCGCGCAGGTCTTGCCCTGCTGGCGCTGTTGGCATTTCTGCTGGAATGGTTTTATCCGGTGCTCTTCGAAGTGCTCAACCGCGGCGTGACGCCCGGCAAAGCCGCACTCGGACTCGCGGTGGTGGAAGAAGACGGCCGGCCAGTGGGCTGGTCGTCGTCCACTGTGCGCAATTTTTTGCGTTACGCCGACTTCATGCCATTTGCATTTTTTGCCGGCGTGTTGAGCATGTTGTTCACTCAACGCTTTCAACGGTTGGGGGATTTGGCAGCCGGTACGCTGGTAATTCATCGCCAGCGCCCGAAAAAAAATGTTCGCGTTACGCTGCCCGCAGTGCCATCACTGGCACCCACCGTCGCCATCGATGCCAGCGAACAACACGCACTGGTCGCACTGGCGTCGCGTCATGCGCGGCTCTCCACCGAGCGCCTCGACGAACTCGCAGCGCTGGCGCCGGCACTCACCGGCCACACACCGGCACAACAACGTTTGCGCCTGTTGGGTATTGCACGTTATCTCGCGGGTGGCCACGACCATGCCTCAGTCGACGCAGCCGCTTCGGCTGTAAAAAACACCGCCGTTGATACCCAACCGAATTCCACCGCGCAACATTCCACCGCGCAACGCCCGCAGGGCCCGCAGTACCCGCAGGTGCCACCACAGGTGTTGCCATGAGCCCTGCCGAATTTGTTGCGCAACATGAAGCCGAGTGGATCCATCTAGAAAAATGGCTGACCAATCGTGGCCGCCCACCCGCCTCTGCGCCTGAATCCGCGGCACACCTCGAATTTCCAGAACTGTATCGCCGGATTTGTCGTCATTTGGCGCTGGCCACCGAGCGTCGTTATCCGCAAGACATCATCGATCGTTTGAATACGCTGGCCTTGTCCGGCCAGCACGTGTTGTATCCCCCCGAAACACGGCTCTGGCACACCATTGCCACGTTTCTTTCGGGTGGTTTTGCTGCACACGTACGTCGGCACGCGCGAATTTTCTGGCTGGCTATGGCCGTGTTCTACATTCCCTTTCTCGGCAGCACCATCGCGACTTGGCAAGCGCCGTATCTGGCATACAGCGTGATCTCACCGGAAGACGCAGCCAATTACGAGCAGATGTACGACCACAACCACAAAGTAATTGGCTACGACCGTGGCGAAGATTCCAACCTGCAAATGTTTGGCTTCTACATCGGCAACAACATCGGCATCGGTTTTCAAACCTTTGCCGGCGGCGTCTTTGCCGGTATCGGCAGTTTGCTGGTGTTGCTCTACAACGGTGTGACGATTGGCGCGGTTTCCGGCTTTCTCACCGCGCGCGGTCACGGCGACATGTTCTGGCAATTTGTGTGTGGGCACTCGGCTTTCGAACTGAATGCCATTGCGTTATGCGGCATGGCCGGCTTGATGCTAGGTCGTGCCTTGATTGCGCCGGGCGTATATCGACGCGGTCACGCACTGACACTGGCCGCTCGCGATGCGGTGCCGATTCTTTACGGTGCCGCGTTCATGCTGTTTGTGGCGGCAATCATCGAAGCCTTCTGGTCATCCCGCACGGCTATTCCGCTCGGCTTGAAATATGCCATGGCCGTCAGTTGGTGGTTATCGGTGGTGATGTATTTCCTGTTCGCAGGACGGACGCAATCGACAGCAAACAAAATGCCGTCGGGAGACTCACATGCGTCCTGATCGCCTGACCGTTTCGTTACGCCCGCGCAGTCAATTCGAAGCCATCGATCTTGGCTATGCCTTGCTGCGTCGTCACGCGTATGAAGTCTGGCGTCACTGGCTGCTACTGGCCGTGCCCATGATGGCGATACTGGCAGCCATCGAATTTGTTTTTTTCGACTGGATGCAAGCCGGCATGTTGATCTGGTGGGGCAAGCCACTCTACGACGCTGTCGTGTTGCTGGTGCTCAGCCGCGCCGTTTTCGGTGAGTCGCTGTCGCCCTCACAAGCCTTGCGCGAATTGCGTCGGTTGTCTGGCGTTCTGTTCGCATCACTGACACTGCGTCGGCTCAGCTTGAGTCGCAGTTTTTTGTTGCCCGCACACTTGCTGGAAGGTTTGCGCGGTCAAACACGCAATGCGCGCATTCGCTTACTGCGTCAGGAAAGCACCGCTGCTGCACGCACCTTGACGATGTGCAGCAGTTGGCTGGAATTATCCGTGCTCGGCGGTTTGATCGTGCTTTTCTATTGGCTGGCGCCGGCACTGTTACGGCCAGAATTATTGGAGTCACTCAATGATTCCCACAGCATCGGTCTACAAATTGCCGTACAAGTGCTCTACATCAGCGTCCTCAGCATCGTCGAACCGTTTTATGTGGCTGCCGGCTTCGCGCTTTATCTCAACCGCCGCACGATGCTGGAAGCTTGGGATATCGAAGTCGCACTCAAACGCATGAATGCGCGATTGCCCGTGCGTGAGCACGAGGAAATCGCATGAATTTTTTTTCGCGATCTTATGTGCTATCGCGATGCGGCATGCTCGTGCTGACGGCTTGTCTGGCATTACTGCCCGCATTCGCGCAATCAGAAACGCCCACCGACGCGCCATCCTTGCCGCATCCGGATCACGAGCAGAATGACGACGCAGATACCAGACAATGGCCGCCCGACATCGCCAATTCGCAAGAAATCCTCGCTCAGCGTCCGGCACCCGCAGACAGCCACCTGGCCCGCACCCTCATCACTCGGCTGGCCGACGACATGCAGGGCCTCCCGGAATACAGGGCCATGCCTGGTTGGAAGTGGCGCTGGGAGCGTGATCATGTGGAAAAAAAAGCGGACCCGAAAACGCCTGCTTGGCTAAAAGAATTTCTTGAAGTCCTAACGTCCATTTCGAAAGCGCTGGGTTTTCTTGGCCATTTGGTGCTTTGGTCGCTGCTGCTGCTGTTATTGCTGGCGCTCTGGCGATATCGCCGCGCGCTGGTCGCGCTGCTGCCGCATCGCCGCACAGACGATGCATTCATTGCCGGCATCAATGTCAGTGCATTGTTGCAACCTGAAGCACTTCCGGACGACGTCATTCATGGCGCCCAAACGCTCTGGGACACGGGCCATGCACGCGATGCGCTCAGTTTGCTCTACCGCGCAGCGTTGCTCCGGCTGGGCTGGCATTTGCAATTTGCCCTTCCGGATTCCGGTACTGAAAGCGAATGCTTGGCGTTGGTGAATCGTCATGCTGACCGCGATACCAGCCGTGCATTCCGTGTGCTGGTCGATGGTTGGTCACGCATGGCTTGGCAACATCGTGCGCCCGATCAATTTGCGCCGTTGATTGACGCCTATCGTCGTACCGCAGCCGGTGCGGATGCGGCACTGCAAAATGCACCGCAACCCGCGACAACCAAAGGGGCGGCACGATGATCGATGTCCATCGCGCGCCTTGGTTTCGCCCGCTGCTACTGGTGTTTCTGGTACTGGCGCTGCTCGCTTTCAGCGGCCACCTGCAGTGGCATTTGAAACCCGGCTGGCCATTACAGAATTCCGAATACAACAAGCATCCTTTTACGCTGCTGGAAAAATTGAGCGGCGAGCTCGGCAGCGAAGTCACCTCTTCAGCGCGGCTGGATCAGATTCCATCCTCACCATCCGAACCTGGGCGCGACACGCTCTGGCTCAGTGTTCCTGGCCGCATGCTGCCCGTCAGCACACTCGCCGATCTACAGCAGTGGGTCGAGCACGGTGGGCGGCTGGTGCTCGCACCACTGGCACCGGAACTGTGGGAAAACGATCCACTGCTGACACCATTCGGTGTATCGCTGGGCAAACTCAGCGATGAAGAACTGGACAGTTATTTTGGCCCGGCTGAAGACCATCCGTTAATTTCGCACGACGGTTTTTTCTACGATTGGGATGGCGAATCTGCCGTGCAGGCTGATTTCGACCCGACATGGAGTATCCAACTGGATTCGCCCGAGGGTAGCAAAGGCGAATTGCTGTTGTGCGACCCGGCCAGTTGTCATGCTTGGCATCGCAAAATCGGCCAAGGCGAAATCTTCGTGCTGACCGAAGCGATCGCATTTGATAACGACCGTATCGAAAATTTTGACAACGCATGGATTGCCACGCGTCTGCTCAACAGCAAACCTGGCTCGCGAGTGACCCTCGTTTATGGCGAAGCGGTCCCTTCGTTATTCGAATTGCTGAAGACGCACGCGCCCTTTGCCCTGCTGGCTTTGTTGGCCGCTATGCTGTTGTGGATGCTCGCGGCTAGCACACGTTTTGGCCCCTTGCGTGACGGGCAGATGCCGGCGCGGCGACGGCTCAGCGAGCACATTCACGCCACGAGCCGTTGGTATGTGCGACAGGGGCGTCAACGCGTGTTGTGGCAGGCCGTGCATGACGATTTCCGACGCACACTGCATCGTCGTCACCCACACGCACAAGCGCTCGACGACGAAACCTTAACGGTGCTGATTGCTAATCACGCGGGTATCGATGCGCAACAAGTCCGCGCAGCACTCGCTGTACCTGTTGCCGATATGGACGATGCGACATTGGCTCGCCAGATCCGTCGGCTAGATTCCCTGAGGAGGTTGTTATGAATACCACTGCCACTGATGCGCTGGATTTTTCGGGTGCTGCCGATATTGCCGCACGGCTGCGCGAGGAAATCCGTCGCGCGCTGATCGGCCAGCCGGCGGTCATCGATCACGTACTTGTCGCATTGATTGCCGCCGGACACGTCTTGATCGAGGGCGTGCCGGGCATGGGCAAAACGCTGCTGGTGCGCGCGCTGGCACATACCTTTGGCGGGCGCCACGCACGCATCCAATTCACGCCAGACCTGATGCCATCCGACGTCACCGGCCATGCGCTCTACGATTTACGCACGCAAGAATTCAAAATTCGCAAAGGCCCCGTGTTCACGCATTTATTACTCGCTGATGAAATCAACCGGGCGCCCGCCAAAACACAAGCGGCCTTGTTGGAGGCGATGCAAGAGCAGCAAGTGAGCATCGAAGGGCAATCGTTTCCGCTGGAGCGCCCCTTCATGGTGCTAGCCACGCAAAACCCAATCGAGCAGGAAGGCACGTATCCGTTGCCAGAAGCGCAACTCGATCGTTTTTTATTGAAAATTCTCATCGATTATCCTGCGCTCGATGATGAGCGTTCATTAGTCAGGCAAGTCACGGAAAATCGCAGTGGAGACAGCTTGGACGTCACGACGCTGCAGCAGATCGTGTCGCCCGCACAGGTGTCGCAGTTGCAACACGTAGCAGCACACATTGCGGTTGATCCTGCCGTATTGGACTATGCCGTGGACATCGTGCGCACGACACGCAGTTACGGCGGCATCAGCATGGGCGCGGGTCCGCGTGGAGGCATCGCGCTGGTGCGTGCAGCACGCGCGCACGCGTTGCTCCATGGGCGTGATTTTGTGACGCCCGATGACATCAAAGCCATCGCATTACCTGCGTTGCGCCATCGCATTGCCCTGGCGCCGGAATTAGATATCGAAGGCCTGAGTGCGGATGCCGTACTCAAGCGCGTGCTCGCCGGCGTCAACGCACCGCGTCGATGATCTCGCCGACACCACGTCTTTTACGTTTGGCCTGGGCATTGGTGGCGCTCGGCCTCGCCGTGGCTTTTGTGCCCGCACTGCTACCCGCAGCCTACGGCGCAGTTGTACTGCTGACAGTTGCTGTTTTGCTGGATGCTTTTTTTGCGTGGCGCACACCGACGCCGCAGTTGTCGCGCGATACGCCACACGCTTTTCCGCTCGGGCGCTGGCGTCATTACCGCTTGCAACTGCAATACCCCAGCGACGCACGGCGATCAGTACGTTGTGAAGTACATGATCTGTATCCCGCCGACGCTGAAGCCGACGGTTTGCCGGCACACGTTCATCTTTTGCCCGGCCAGCAAGCTCACCTCGACATTCGTTTGCGATTCCACCGTCGCGGCGACCACCTATTACCCGGCGCGCATGTACGCTGGGCGGGCCCACTGCACTTGGTGTATTGCCGCCGCACTGCGCTTTGCGAAAGCCGCATCCGCGTGTATCCCGATTTTGCCGCAGTCGCTCGTTATGCATTGCTCGCCACCGACAACCGTCTCTCGCAACTCGGTATCCGTCGCCGTCAACGGCGCGGCGAAGGCCTAGAATTCCGGCAACTGCGTGAATATCGTGCCGGCGATGCCTTACGCCAAGTCGATTGGAAAGCCACCTCACGCCTACGCAAATTGATCTCGCGTGAATATCAGGACGAACGCAATCAACAAGTGGTTTTCCTGCTCGATTGTGGTTTCCGGATGCGCGCACAGGATGGCGAGCTCTCGCATTTCGATAGCACGTTGAATGCGTTGCTGTTGCTCGCCTATGTCGTGCTGCGTCAGGGTGATGCCGCCGGTTGTTTGTCTTTTGCCGGAGACAGCACACGCTGGTTAGCACCGGCCAAAGGCCGCGAACGCATGACAGCACTGATGAACAATTTGTTCGATCTCGAACCCACACATCGCACGCCAGACTTCCGCGCACTGGCGGCCGACGCCGGCGCGCATCTGCATAAACGTTCGTTACTGGTCTTGATGACCAATTTGCGCGATGAAGACATCGCCGATCTTCTTGCTGCGGCGCGGCTGCTCGGCCAGCGGCATCTGGTGCTGGTGGCCACCTTGCGAGAAGGCGTGCTGGATCAGATGGATAGCGCCGCCAAACCCGGCATGAATGTGCACGAAGCCGACGAAGCTGCCGTGGCATCTGCCGCTGCCAGACTGTTTCTTGCGCAGCGTGAACGCACGCTGCAACGGCTGCGTGCGGAAGGCTTGCTGGTGCTGGATACGACACCGGAGCAATTACCGGTGCGACTGGTGAATGCCTATTTAGAAATCAAGCGCAGCGGCCGGCTCTAAAAACCGCCGCCACGCACAAGCATTCGCGAATTTTTGTCACAACGTAGCGGTGGCCGCCAGATTCGTGCAAACCCGACGATAGCTGATGTACCACGATGTTGCCATCATCGGAATCAGCACCAGAAGACCGAGAAACAGCGTAAATATCGACGCGATCATGAGCAGCCAAAACAACAAAGACTGTATCGTGAGTGGCAATACATTACGCAACACCGCACGTATGCCGTAGTTGAATGCCTGCATCGGTGACAAACCATGAAACAACATCAGTACGCTGGCAAACCAACTGCCCATCATCAACGGCAGCAGAAGCAACAACATCACCATCACGTACATTCCCATCGATAACAGAAACTCCATACCGCCGTTTTCCAACAGGGTTTCGGGTGCCGCATCACCTAACCCCACGCTCGCTTTCCAGAAGGGCAGCACACCGACCAACAGCGCGGCCAGAAAACTAATCCCCATCGATGCGACGGCATACGCCGCGCCGAACAGCGCGAGCGCATTTCGTGCCGGGTGCGTGAAGCCAGCAAACAGTTCGTTAAAAGAAACTTCTTCGCCGCGATATAACCGATCTATCGTCAACGACACCCCGGCCAGCAAAATAAAACCGTACATGCTAGCGAGCACACTGCCGATGATGGGCAAAAATTGCAGGATGCCTGCACCAATGGCGTAAAGAATGCCCGTCACCAAGATAAAACCCACTAGCGCTGCTGGTTGCCGTTTGAATAACTCCCAGCCTTCACTGACCCAAGCCGCACCTTCTCCGGCGGATCGCGCATGCGGAGGCTCTGCTAACACCACACCTTCTGCGTTGAAATCCACTTTGTGCAAAGACGCGGATACCACCGAACGAGTCGGCGCGGCATAGGGGTTGTGTTCATCCTTCATGACAAGATTCCTGCTCTTCTAAAAATAATCGCGTTAAACATTATTGCGCCAACCGTTCTAGCTCGACTGGATCATGCGCGCTGAACAACTGCACATGACCTGCTTCACGCTGCGCCAACTCACGCAAGCGTTTTTGGTTAGCACGGCGCATTTCACCGTCTATCTGCACCAGATTTTGGAACAGCGCCAAGCCCGGCGGGCAATACGCGGGGTCTTGCATTTCGCCGTGATGAAAATATGCATCGCCGCAATGCAGCAACCAACGGTCGCCCTGCTCACTCCCTTTGCGTACTGCCACCGCGCAATGGCCTCGCGTGTGACCATGTACCGGAATCAACAAAATGTCATCGGCGCTGCCCGGTAGCGCACGCACCGCATCAAAACCTTGCCAGCGTTCGCCACTTTCCTCGTGCAAGACCCAATCCGGGCCATGCGCAAACTGTGGTCGACGGTAACGCGCACGTTCACGTAACGACGGATTCATCGCCGCGACGTGTTCACGTACATGCACATGCACCTTGGCATGCGGAAAATCCGGCAACCCACCGGCATGATCCAAATCGAGATGCGTCGCCACAATATGCCGCACGTCTTCTGGGCGAAAACCGAGCGCGCGCACTTGTGCGATCGCCGTTTCTGCTGGATCCAGACGCGGCCGCGTCAGCGCCACAAACCCACGCCCCAACTGCTGCACGGGATTGTTCACATCTGCCATGCCGACACCGGTATCCACCAGCACCAGCCCGTCATTGGTTTCGACCAGCAAGCAATGACACACCATGCAACCCGGTGATAACCAACCCGCGCCGGGCGTTCCAATCAATTTTCCGCCATGCGGACACATCGTGCCGCAATTGAAGTGATGCACACGCAAACTCATGGTTTTTTCCCTTGATCACTCGTGCTTTTTGTTGGAGCGCTTGCCATCCAAGCCGTCAGCTCGCGATAAATCCGTTCCGGATGCGCATTGCTCAGCACTTCATAACGCACGCCATCACGACGGAACGACCAACTGGTGTTCACCGCCGAAATCGTCATCCGCGCCTTGAGGTCATCTAATGGCACCGGTAAGCCGTAATCATTCTGGAACGGTGTCCAGTCAACATCCCGGCTGGCGGTGATGAAGCAGTAATAATTTTCATCGTGGTACAAAGCACCCACGGCTGGCACGGCTTCCGGATGCAACAACAAGCGCTCGCGAGCAATGCCGGCGAAAGTCTCCGGAAACACCACCGCTTTGGGCACTCGCGCCGATATTTCTGCCGGTGTGCGTGCCGGCCAAGCGAGATCCCACTGGATCAGCAGCGTCGACGCGGGCAATACCGGCGGTGCCGGTAGCGCGGTGTCGTCGTTGAACGTAATCGCCTGCCAGAGATAATCCAGCCGCGCACCACCGCGCACCGTCAGTTGGCCCGACAGCGGAAAACTAAACTCGTCGTAAACTCGCGTCAGCGATGACTGAACCAATTGCGACGCATTGCGCGCACGCTGATCCACTTGAATGGTCGGCTTGCCGGATACTTCTTTGACCGGGCCCAATCCGTACAGGTAGGCGTCGATATTGGCGCGATAACTATCAGAAATACGCTGCTTTTCCGTCGCAGACGACGGTGGCACAAAATGCCGGATCACCAAGGCCATCTCTTGCTTGGGCCAATAGGTGAGCAATTCATCGTTGTGATAACTGACAACACTGCCGGCCAGTTCGGCTGGCGCAGTGACTGTGGCGCGAATTTCGTGCGGCCGGCGAAAAACGATTTCTGACACCAGCGCCGACTTTCCATACAGGCCTTGCTGGCTCAACACGCCGTGATACGACTGCACATTGGCGATATTGCGCGCGGCGCGTTCGATTTGCAGATCGTAGTAATCCTCCGCCAGCGCGACCGGACCGATACACATCGCGAACAATGCCGCACTAAAACGTTTCATGGATTGCGCGCTCCCGATGACTTGCGATTGAACACGTTACGAAACCAGTCTACCCAGCCGTGCACTTGCAGCCACAGGGGGTTCCAAGACAAAGGCACCGGCTCGACACCAAAGCGCACCGGTTCCCGAGCTTGCTCGGCGGCGGCAAACGTACCGAATAAGCGATCCCACAGAATAAAAATACCCGCGAAATTTCGGTCGACCAGTTCTGGGTTGCAGGCGTGATGCACCCGGTGATGCGCCGGCGCGTTAAAAACAAAGGTGTACCAGCGCGGCAAACGATCAAACGTGGTGTGCTGCAGTGCCTGAAAGAACAGATTGATGAGCTGCGCAGTCAATACCATCAACGGATCGAAACCCAAAAACGGCAGCGGCAACCAGAACACGAAGGTATGAAACGGAATCCAACTCTGGCGCAATGCCGTGGAAAAATTGAAATATGGCGACGAATGATGGGTAACGTGGGATGCCCAGAAAAATGAAAACCGATGGCTGCTGCGGTGGAACCAGTAAAAACAAAAATCTTCCAGCACGACCAGCGTCAGCCAGCACGCCCAGAACTGCCACGATGACGGGTCCAGCCACCACGGGCCAAAATCAAATAGCCGATGCTCCCACAACGCCCGATAAATTGCGTAAAGGGTGCCCAGCCATAACGCACCCACCACAAAGTAACCCGCGTAAAACAATCCGTTGGTCAACGTGTCGTGCAACGCATAACGCTCACGATGACGCCCATATTCCAGCGCCAGCAAAGCCAGCAGCAGAATCAGGCCAGCGTAATAAATGGCATTGGGATCGAGTTCGGTCATACGCGCACTGTTTTATTTTTTGTAAGACGCCCAATCACTGCTCAGACGGTAGGCTGTAATGCTGTCGCCAAAGTGCGAGGTAAGACTCGACCTCGCCGTCCCACTGCGCATCACTCCAAACCAATTCACGCTGCAATACCGCGCGCAGTTGCGGTAGCAGATCGCGCCCGCCATGGCGCACCAAATTACCCAGGCGTGTGCGCCGCAACAGCAAGTCATCCAAATGTTCGACTTGCTCGTGACGCACCGCCCACACCAAATCGGCCACGGTATACGACGTACCCGCCAACAGGTCACCGGCCTGCTCACCTTGTGCAGCGGCGAGTTCGGCCGCCAGTTGCACGTACGCCGGTAACGCTGCTCCGTATCGACCGGAGAGTACGCGGATGCGCGCCAACGGCAAGTCGGCGCTGACAGCCGGGGCCGGGCGCAGCACCGGTAATTGCGGATCCAACTTGGGCAGGCCCGTACCCAGAAAAGGCGCAGCAGCACGCAACGTATCGTGTGCAATCAGGCGGAACGTAGTGAGCTTGCCGCCACTGACAGTCACCAAACCGTGCTCGGCCCACACCGCATGATCGCGACGTTCTTTCGACGGACGGCGTGACGACGACGCCCGTGCGTTATCCGATGCAATTACCGGCCGCACACCCGACCACGTGGAAATCACGTCGTCATCCGTGAGTCGTGGTCCTTCAAACTGGCTTTCTACTGCATCAAAAATATATTCCAGTTCTTCGCGCGTGATCGACGCTTCCACATCGATTGCCTGCGGATGATCCAAATCCGTCGTGCCCGCCACGGTCACGCCTTCCCACGGAAACACAAACAACGGCCGACGATCACGCGGATGCAACAACGTCATCGCCTCGTATACCGGCAACCGCGCATGCGGTAACACCACATGGCTACCACGCAACGGACGAACGCGTTTTTCTTGCACGATCTCATTGCGTAGTCGATCTGCCCAAGCGCCCGTCGCATTGATGACCACATCGGCCTGCACGGCGTGACAACGACCCTCGATGCGATCTTCCATATCGACACCCGTTACACGGCCAGCCTCATCACGCAGCAAACGCTTCACTCGCGCATGATTCAACACCGTACCGCCTGCGGCGACACCCTCCTGCAACACACGCAACACCAAGCGTGCATCGTCGGTGAGTGCGTCGGTGTATCGGCAGGCACCTTTGAGTGCGTGCGTTTTCAAACCGGGCAACATCGACTCAGCAGCCGGCACGCTTTCCCAGCGATGATCACGAATGCCGGCAAATCCGTCATACAACATCAACACCGCACTAAAACTGATGCGGCCGGGAAATTGCCCGCATCGCACCGGGAAGTGATAGCCCATGCGATCCACTAACCCCGGCGCTTCGCGCAGCAAACGCTCACGCTCATGCAAGGCATCGCGCGTCAATTTGAAATCACCCTGCGCGATATAACGCAAACCGCCATGCACCATTTTGGATGAGCGGCTGGAAGTGCCCCACGCAAAGTCACGTTGCTCGAGCAGCAACACTCGCAAACCCAGCCGCGCTGCCTCGCGCAGTACCCCAGCGCCGGTAATTCCTCCACCGACCACGATGAGATCCCAGCGCGTTCCCGTAGCGATGCGTTCCAGTGCGGCGGCGCGTGTGCCCAGCGTCATGTGTTGGGTTCCTGCACGGTCGAGATTGATAGGCATCGTGGGGAGACAACGCCACCCACGTGACCGTCATCTTAAAGGGGAGCACGACCCGAATTCACAAGGAAGCAGGCCAAACATGGCCTGTAGGGGTTCGTTCTGCCCGCAGCGTTTCCGCTTTCGTCGCGATGCGGCCGGCCCGCGGGGACGAGAGTGTCGTGGGTAAGGGTGTCGTGGGTATACGTGGGTATAAACAGAAAAACAAAACCCCGCGCACGGCGGGGTTTGAAACGACACCTCAGCCCCGAAGCATTCGAGGCACCACACGCCGCTGAACGACGTGTCTAGGCTTAACGACGTGGCTAGGCTTAACGACGTGGCTAGGCTTAACGACGTGGCTAGGACTGGCGAGCACGTCTCATCACGGCCGCGCTCGATTTACCGGTCACCAGTTGCTGAAATATCCAAAGCCTCAAGCCGTCTTCAGGTTGCCGTATTTCATCAAACGCGAGTAACGACGGTTGAGTAGCGCGTCGCCGTGACCGTACGCCCGCAAGGTATTGAGATTACGTGCAAGTGCTTTGCGGATGGCTTGCGCCGTCATCTCGGCGTCGCGATGCGCACCACCCAGCGGCTCCGGAATAATTTCATCGACAATACCCAGCTGATGCAGACGTTGCGCCGTCATGCCCATGGCTTCGGCAGCCAACGGCGCTTGCGTAGCACTCTTCCAGAGAATCGAAGCGCAACCTTCCGGTGAAATCACGGAATACGTGCTGTATTGCAGCATTTGCAAGTGATCGCAAACACCAATCGCCAACGCGCCGCCGGAACCGCCCTCACCAATCACCGTCGCGATGATCGGCGTTTTCAAACGCGACATCACCGCTAAATTGCGCGCGATCGCTTCACTCTGGCCGCGCTCTTCGGCATCGATACCCGGAAACGCGCCAGGTGTGTCGATGAACGTCAGAATCGGCATTTTGAAACGCTCGGCCATTTCCATCAGCCGCAACGCTTTGCGATAACCCTCGGGGTTGGGCATACCGAAATTGCGACGCACTTTTTCTTTTACGTCGCGACCTTTCTGATGACCAATCACCATGACGGCTTCGCCGTTGAGACGTGCCGTGCCGCCGACGATGGCCGCGTCATCGCCAAAATTGCGATCACCGTGCAGCTCATCAAAATCCGTGAAAATGTGTTCGATGTAATCAAGGCTGTATGGCCGGCGCGGATGGCGGGCCAGTTGCGCCACCTGCCAAGCCGACAGATTCGAGAAGATCTTCTCGGTCAGCGCCACGCTCTTCTGTTGCAGGCGGTTGATCTCATCGCCGATGTTGATGTCGGCATCGTTGCCGACGAGGCGCAGTTCTTCGATCTTGGCGGCTAGATCGGCTAGGGGCTGTTCGAAATCGAGGTAATTCGGGTTCATGAAGTCCGCGGTGGGCCGCGCTCTTGCCAGTGACGGCCGCAGTCTAGCGAGGGGCGACCGGGCGGTCGACCGAACGGGTCCCCCCAGCGGCGGACCTTGGTAGCAATTTGTAAATCCGGGGCAGCAGGCCGCGGTCTCCGGCCTACCGGCTGGCCTTGCTAGACTCCCCAACCCGCCCCGGCCAAGGAAGACCCCCGTGTCCGCCCTTCTGCAGCGACTCAAGACCTGGTTCACCCGCACTGCCTTCGGCCTTGGCCGCAAGTTGCAGGGCAATTTCTTTCTGTATTTGGCTGCCTTGTTCACCCTGCTGGTGCTGCTGGACGCCGCCACGCTCAATCGTATCGGCGGTATGCGGCAGGCTAATTACGATCTGATGATGGGCCTGCGTTTCAATGTGCCCAAGCCTGCCGACGACATCGTCATTATCGACATCGACGAGCGCTCGCTGGCGACACTCGCCGCCGACTATGGACGTTGGCCTTGGCCGCGCAACGTGCTCGCAGAATTTGTCGAGCAGGTGCAGAGACAACATCCAGAAGCGGTGGTGCTGGATGTGGTGATGAGCGATGCGGATATTTTGAATCCCGATGCTGACGCTTATTTCAACGACGTGCTCACCGCCAGCAACAATGTATACATGCCGATGGTGCGTTTAGATCCGGCTATCGACGATCAAAGCCAGTTGAAATTCGCGCAAGTGCCCGGTGCATCCGTGCTGGACGCAACGGCATCAGAGGCGTCCACCGTCGCACTGATTCTGCCGCCATTCACCGGTGCGCAGCAGCCAGGGCATCTGGGCATCAACAATATTTATCCGGACAGCGACGGCGTATCGCGGCGTTATCCGGTGCGCTTGATCGACGACGGTTGGGTACTGCCTGCGCTGCCGTTAGTGGTGGCGCAAGCCAGCGGCAAAGGTGCCGCAGCACCAGATAGCATTCTTATCAACTGGCGCGGCACGCGGAAAAAACCGCGCGCCTATCCGAGCGTGAGTTTCAGCGACGTTTTTCTGGACATGCAACTAGAAAAACCCACGCGCCCGGCGGACGAATTTGCCGGAAAAATTGTGATCATCGGCTCCACCGCCGCAGCGTTGGGTGACGTCAAAGGAACCCCGATCGGCGCCACATTCCCGGGTGTAGAAATTCTCGCCACAGCCATCGACAACGTGCGCGGCGGCGACTGGATCCGTGCGCCGGAAGGCCGCTGGTTCTATTACTTGCTCGCGTTGACCGCCATCTGGGCGACGGCGCTGGCGTTTTATCGCAGCGGCGCCAGCACCAAGCTCGACAAAGTTTACGGTCTGTCCGCGTTGATCATGCTCGGCTTCTCTTACGCCACCGTGAACCTCGGCAACCTCTATATCAATCTCAGTGGCGCGGTATATGCCGGCGCTCTGTATTTTTCACTGGCACGCCTTTATGCCTTTGCGACTGCGCGCGCGATGGACACCTCCGTCGTCGCACGCTTCGAGGCACGCGACAGCAACTTGCGCGGCACGTTATTAGCGTTGCACTTTCCGGTAGAAACACGCGAAGAAGCCGCACTGGAAAAACTCGCTACACAAATCCGTCGCACCGCACGCCATGAAATGAGTTCAGAAATTTTGCAGGGCCGGCAAAGTGGCCTGTGGCGGTTGTTCGAAAACACGCTCGTGGTGTGCTGGGTTTATGCCGACGGCGACGAAGCCGCGCAGGCTGCCGTGCAGGTGGAAGCCGACGGTTTGCGGCTGAGGCTTGCAGATCTGGTCCGCGCTGCCGGTGTCGCGGCGGCACTTCCGGCCACGCGCGCAGTCATACGTCGCAGTGAAGGCCGCATCCGTGGCAACGAACCTGACGACTGGCGCGTATTGCTCGCTGCGGCGCTGCTGACTGATCCGCTGCAGGCGGAGTCCACAAATACCACAACGAATACCGCAACAAGCCCCGAAGGAGATCGCACATGAGTGTTAATGGAATTTTTTATCGGAGCATTCGTCTGAATGTTCGCCTCTTGCCAGCGATGCTTGCCGGTTTGTTGCTATCCGGAATCGCATTGGCGGCCGATCCCGGCACGCTGAGCCGCGTCGATAACTTACTCGACAAACCGTTTTCTAATGCCAAAACGATTTCTACCCTGAAAGCTGGCAGCAAAGTCGAGATCATTGGCCGCAGCGGTGGTTGGTACCAAGTGAAAGCCGGCACACAAACCGGTTGGTTGCGCATGCTCAGCGTGCGTCGTCCCACCTCCGGCAAGCCGACATCCGTTGCAGGTGTGGCAGGCGTGGCATCCGGCCGTACCGGCAGCGGTGCCGTCGTCACGACCACGGGCGTACGCGGGCTGGACAATGGCGAATTGGACAATGCGCAATTCAACGAAGCGCAAATTGCACAAGCTGAAAAACTGCGTGTGTCTGCCACCGATGCGGCGGCTTTTGCCAAACAAGGTGGGCTTGCGCATGTCGATGCACCCAAACTGCCCGAACCCTCCAAAAAGAAAAAGAAGAAGTAAGGGGCCAACCATGAAAAATATCTCTCGTACGCACTCCCCTGCTTTGTTTGCTGCCGGCATCGCGCTTGCACTCACCAGTGCATTCGCTGTCATGCCTGCGGCGGCGATCGGTCTCAATGATCTCGTCGATCAGAAATTACTGGATCAGAAAGCCAAGGAAAAATTGGGCGTAAAAACTGATCAAGATGCACCGGCTGGCGGCATTCCGCTGGTTGGCAATCCATCCGACACGGACGAAGAAGCCATCGGCCGCGAAATCGCCGGACGGCTGCTCGGAGCCGCGCCACTGGTCAAAGACGACAAGGTTCAACAGTACGTCAACAAGGTGGGTCGTTACGTCGCCGCACAAAGCAAGCGACCAGACTTGCACTGGACATTCGGTGTGATCGAATCGCCTTCCGTGAATGCGTTTGCGGCACCCGGTGGTTATGTGTTTCTCACCCGTGGGCTGTATGAACTGCTCGGCAGTGAAGCCGAACTGGCTGGCGTGCTTGGCCATGAAATCGGCCATGTGAATGCCCGTCACCACGTCAAAGTGCTGCAGAAACAACAGCTGATCGCACGCGGGACAGACTTGCTCTCGCAAAAAGCCGGCAGCGCCAGTGTGAAAACATTGGTGGGCAAAGGCGCTGAAGTGCTCGCTCGGAAATTAGATAAAGATTCCGAATTCGAAGCCGACCGGCTCGGTGTGCAATACGCCACCGCCGCGGGTTACGACAGCTACGGGCTGGTCGGTGTGCTCGATCGCCTACAGACTGACGTGAATACCGATCAGCTCACGCTGCTGTTTGAAACCCATCCGCTGCCGGCAGCGCGCATGGCGGCGCTCGATGAATCCATGGGCACGCTTTACGATTCGTTGAAACCCGGGCTCACGCTGGAAAAGCGGCTGGTGAAGATCAGCGTGGCGGCCCCGAAATCAGCACCGGTTGCGACACCGACCGCCGCACCAACAGCGCCCGCCACGAAGTAAGCTAGGTCACTCTCCCCCTCGCCCTGCCCGGTGCCACCCAGCAGGGCTGCAGTCCACTGTTCAGCGGTTGGGCGATAACGGGCGCGGGAACAGCAGGTAATCCGGAAACTTCTCCGGGTTCTCAATGCGGCCCAGATCCGAAGTCTGGATCATGGCAGGAGATACGCAATCTATTCTCTCGGCATTTTCGCTCATATCCCGCGTTTCGTGCCCCCAACCGACTTTGCTACCGGGCGCATCATGTTTTTCGCCATACATGCAAAGCATGAATTTCTGACCGGCCAGCGAAAATCTAGGATGCTCGACTTGGTACGAGTAGCCCGGCAACAAATCAACCTTAAAGCGATAAGTTCTTAAGAAATAAAACCCCCGCGCAGGCTCTTCTCCGTTCGCGAAGCGAACTATCCGCATCATCGAAGAATCAATGAAAACATTCACTTCGATCTCGTGCTTACCCGGAGTTAAAAATACGGCTTTCGGGGATGTAAGGCTGCCCTGCAGCGTCTTCTTGCCGTCCACGACCCAATTTATGAATGGGCCGGCAATAGAACCATTGGTATAAAAGATGGCTGACTCCGCTTCACTCAAGGCGGGTCCGTCATAGAGCTTTGTCGTGGTACAGGACTGGATGAGTCCGGCAAAAGCGATCAACAAAAAAATCTTCCCATACTTAAACATCTAGCTTTTCTCCACGAGAAAAAATAAAAAAGAAATAAGTTCCCGGATTACCCCTTATAATTTCCGATCATCGCCTCCGCTCGCACCCACCGATCAAACTCTTCTGCGGTCACATAGCCCAGAGCCAACGCGGCTTCGCGCAGTGTGCTGCCATCTTGGTGTGCTTTCTTTGCAATCTTGGCTGACTTGTCATAACCGATGTGCGGGTTGAGTGCTGTCACCAACATCAAAGAACGATTCAGCAGCTCGTCGATGCGATCGACGTTCGGCTCCATGCCGCGAATACAGTGCGCTTCGAAACTTTGCATGCCATCGGCCAACAAACGAATACTTTGCATGACATTGTGTGCAATCAACGGCTTGTAAACGTTGAGTTCGAAATTACCTGCCGCCGCTCCTACGGCAATCGCTGCATCATTACCGATCACCTGCGCACACAACATCGTCATGGCTTCGCACTGCGTCGGATTGACCTTGCCCGGCATGATCGAACTACCCGGCTCGTTCTCAGGAATCCGCACTTCACCAAGGCCAGCACGCGGGCCGCTCGCCAACCAGCGCACGTCATTGGCAATTTTCGTGAGCGCCACCGCCAATGTTTTCAATGCCCCATGCGCATGCACCAGCGGTTCATGACCTGCCAGCGCGGCAAATCGATTAGCCGCCACCACAAAAGGCAGATCACTGCGCGCGGCCAATTCCGATGCCACCTGCGAACCCAAGTGTGGATGCGCGTTGAGCCCAGTGCCTACGGCTGTACCGCCGATGGCCAGTTCGCACAACGCCGGTAATGCGCTGCGTATCGCGGCACTCGCGATATCCAGTTGCGCAACCCAGCCAGAAATTTCCTGCCCTAACGTCAACGGGGTGGCGTCCTGCAAATGCGTTCGGCCGATTTTGACGATATGCGAAAAATCAGCCGATTTGGCCGCCAGCGTGGCACGCAAATCGAGTAAGGCCGGTAGTAACTCGCGGTCCAGCGCGCAGGCAGCCGCCACATGCATTGCTGTAGGAAACACATCGTTGGAGGATTGACCACGATTCACATCGTCATTGGGATGCACCAATCGCGAGTTTCCGACGTCGCCGCCCAACAACTGCGAAGCACGATTGGCCAGCACCTCATTGACGTTCATGTTGCTCTGCGTGCCGGACCCGGTTTGCCAAACCATCAGCGGAAATTCTTGCGCATGCTTTCCAGCCAAGACTTCATCCGCCGCACGCACAATGGCTTCTGACTTTTCAGGCGGCAAGCCAGCAAGCGTTCGATTGGCGATCGCCGCTGCGCGTTTCACTTCCACCAACGCATCGATGATTTCTGCCGGCATACGTTCCGTAGAAATCGAGAAAAATTGCAGCGAACGTTGCGTTTGCGCCCCCCAGAGTCGATCGGCGGGAACCTCAATGTCACCGAAGCTATCGGTTTCTGTACGTGTCGCCATTCCCATCGACGCAGACGTTTCCGTACGAGCTGACATGGCAACCTCCTGTGCGGCTGGGCAATCGCCTACGACGATGCGCGCGAGGACGATCCGTAAACGACTTGCACGCTGCGTTTACCAAATTGCTGACGCAAAGCCTGTAATAACTCTTCCGATGGACTCACCTGCCAAGCCGGCCCGAACTGTAGCTGCGCCACGGCATCAGCACGCTTGTAAGTAACCTGCACATCGCAGTGACCGTTACGGAATGGCTCCAGTGTTTTGGCCAGCCGTTTGGCAAAGCCACGTTCGACCAATGATTCGTCGATCTCCAGCAGAATTTGTTTCGCGTAAGCATCACGCGCTTGCTGAATACTCATCACCGTACTGGCGACCAATTGTGTGCGATCACTGTAGTCGTCGTATTCGATCTGACCTTCCACCACCAGCAACGCATCTTTAACGACCAGCGTACTGAACTGCTCGAATACCCGAGGGAATATGCTGACTTCCAAACGGCCAGTGCGATCATCCAGCGTCACAAAACCCATGCGTTTGCCGTCTTTACTGCGTTTAACGCGCAACTCGGTGACCAGGCCCGCCACGGTGGCAGTCGGCCGACGCGGACGGCCTCGATGTTCAGGATCGCGTACAGGCATCGGCAGCGACGATGCATCCAGCTCACCGATGCGCTTACTGATGAAATTAGCGAGTTCTTTTTCGTACTGATCGATCGGATGGCCGGTGAGGTAAAGCCCTAGCGTTTCCCGCTCACCATCCAGCCGCGCATCGTCTTTCCACGGCGCAGCACGCACGAATGCACCCGCATCATCACGTACCGGGGCTGCCACTTCACCAAACATGTCCGTCATGCCGGCATCTTCATTACGCGCCCGTTGATCGGAGGCTTTGATCGCATCATCGAGGCTGGCGACCAACGTCGCGCGGTCATCGAAAGATTTGTTAGGGCCAAGGCCGTCTAACGCACCCGCACGAATCAAGGCTTCCAACATGCGGCGGTTGATACCACGAACTCGACGACAAAAATCGAACAAGTCACGGAATACACCGTCAGCACGCCGCGCACCTACGATCTCGGCAATCGGCCCTTCGCCCACGCCTTTTACGGCACCCAAGCCATAAACCACCGCGCCGCTGTCGTCCACGGTGAACTGATAATCCGAATTGTTCACATCCGGTGGCAGCACTTTGAGGCCCATGGTTTTGCATTCATCGATGCGCGCCACGATACGATCTGTGTTCTGCAACACCGCGCTCATTTCCGCCGCCATGAACTCCGGTGGGAAATGCGCTTTTAACCATGCCGTCTGATAAGACACCAATGCGTAAGCGGCTGAGTGTGATTTGTTGAAACCATACTCGGCAAATTTTTCCATGATGTCGAAAATCTGGCCGGCCAAATTCGGGTTGACGCCATTTTTGTCGGCGCCGACCATGAACTTGGCGCGTTCCTTTTCCATCGCCGCCTTGTCTTTTTTACCCATGGCGCGACGCAGCATGTCTGCACCACCGAGCGTGTAACCCGCCAATACCTGCGCAATCTGCATCACCTGCTCTTGATACAAGATGGTGCCGTAGGTGTTTTGCAGAATAGGCTCTAGTGATGGATGCAAATAGGTGACTTTCTGAATGCCGTGCTTCCGGTTGACAAAGTCATCGGCCATGCCGGATTGCAGCGGACCCGGACGAAACAACGCCACCAGCGCCACGATATCTTCGAACACGTCCGGCTTGAGCTTTTTGATGAGCTCACGCATACCGGATGATTCCAACTGGAACACGGCGGTGGTATCGGCGCGCTTCAGCAAATCAAACGTGGGCTTGTCGTTGAGTGGAATTTGCGCGATATCCACTGGCTCAAGGCCCGATTTTCCCCGACGTCGATTGATGGTCTTCACGGCCCAATCGATGATGGTCAGCGTGCGCAAGCCCAGAAAATCGAATTTGACCAAGCCGACTTTTTCAACGTCATCTTTATCGAACTGGGTGACGAGGTTGTGACCTTCCTCGTCGCAATACAGTGGTGAAAAATCCGTGAGCTGGCCGGGCGCGATGACGACGCCACCCGCATGTTTGCCAACACCGCGCACCACACCTTCCAGCGCCAATCCCATGTCGATGAGGTCGCGAATTTCCTCATCGTTCTTGTAACGCTCCATCAACTCCGGAGAGGCCAGCGCACCGCGTTCGCTCTGCTCTTTCTCGTCCTTGAACTGACCCAACGCAAAGCTGAGCGTCTGTTCGGGATGAAACGGAATCATTTTGGCGACACGGTCAGCCATGCCCAGCGAACGCCCTTGCGCACGTGCCACATCGCGAATAACTGCACGTGCTGCCATGGTGCCGAATGTCACAATCTGCGACACCGCCCGTGAGCCGTAGGTGTCGCGCACGTATTCGATGACGCGATCTCGACCTTCCATGCAGAAGTCGATATCGAAGTCCGGCATCGATACCCGTTCTGGATTCAAAAAGCGTTCAAACAGTAGTTCATACGCCAGCGGATCGATGTCGGTGATCTCCAGCGCATAAGCTACTAACGAGCCAGCACCCGATCCGCGGCCCGGGCCGACGGGGATGCCATTGCGCTTAGCCCAACGAATGAAATCCGAGACGATCATGAAATAGCCCGGGAACTTCATTTCGACAATGGTGTTCAATTCAAAGTCGAGGCGATCCTCGTAGATTTTTTTACGCGCCGCATAGTCCTGCAACGTTTTTGGCAACAGCGATTCCAGCCGCACTGCCAAACCTTTTTTCGATTCAGCAATGAAATGCTCGTTTAGTGTGGTTCCCGTTGGCACCGGAAAATCCGGCAGGAAGTTTTTCCCGAGCACCAATCCAATACTGCACCGCTTGGCAATCTCAATGGTGTTAGCCAACGCTTCCGGGATGTCACTAAACAGCTCTGCCATTTCATCTGGTGTGCGCAAATACTGCTGTGCCGTGTAACGTCGCGGACGTCGTGGGTCATCCAGCGTGCGGCCTTCGGCAATACAAACCCGAACTTCGTGCGCCTCGAAAGCGTCACGCACATCGAACCGCACATCGTTGGTGGCAACCGCGGCGGTGTTTGTCTTCAGCGCCAGATCGACCGTCGCGTGCAAACAGTCTTCTTCGTTTTCGCGCCCAGTACGGGCTATTTCGAGATAAAAACGATCGCCGAAATTTGCTTTCCATTCGGTGAGCAAGTCCACCGCCAACGCCGTATTGCCGGCGACCAGCGCATGCCCGATTTCACCATCGACTCCAGCAGACAGCGCAATCAGACCGGCATGCAGCTCATGCACCCATTCCCGCTTTACCACCGCCCGCCCCAGCGATTGATTCTCTAGGTACGCGCGCGAAATCAGTGTGGTGAGATTTTGGTAACCGGTGGCATCCATCACCAACAACGGCAATAGCGTCGGAGGTTGCGAGGGATCACGCGCCGCCAACCAGATATCCGCACCGGCAATCGGCTTGATACCGGCGGCCGTTGCGGCACGATAAAACTTCACCAATGAGAAAAAGTTGGACAGGTCCGTGACCGCCACCGCCGGCATACCCAAGCCGGCACAACGCTTGGGCAAATCCTCGACGCGAATCAACCCATCGGCGAGGGAGTATTCGCTGTGCAAACGGAGGTGAACGAAGGTGGCATTCATGGGGAACGATTCTAGCGGTTGCGCTTGCTGGCGGGCCGACCGGACATCGTGATCGGCCCGTGCAAATCCATTGCGATGAAGGAGGCTCTAGTAAAGCCTGACCGGGGAGGCGTTCGCTCGAGATAAACAGTGACGCACGCTGACGCTCAGAAAATACTCAAAGCAGAGCGATCTGCTTAGCAACCGGCGCGAAAGAGCGCCGATGATGCGGGCTGGCACCCAAGCGCGCCAGCGCGTCCAGATGCGCCGCCGTGCCATAGCCCTTGTGCTGCGCGAAGCCGTAGCCCGGGTACTGCACATCCAGCGCCGTCATTTCCCGGTCACGGGCGACCTTGGCCAAAATGGACGCCGCACTGATCGCCGGCACCCGGGCGTCGCCGCCCACCACCGCCTCCGCCGGCACACCAAACGCCGTCACTTTATTGCCATCCACCACCACCGCTTGCGCGATCGGTGTGAGGCCAGCCACCGCACGACGCATGGCCAGCAAGGTTGCCTGCAAAATGTTCAACTCGTCGATTTCACGCACGCTGGCACTGGCCACACAAAATGCCAGCGCATGCTCACGGATCAGCGGCTCCAACGCATCACGCTTTTTTTCGCTGAGTTTTTTGGAGTCATCGAGCCCGGCGATCGGCCGTGCCGGGTCAAGAATCACCGCCGCTGCCGTCACCGGGCCGGCCAGCGGCCCCCGTCCGGCTTCATCGACACCCGCCAACAACAGGCCGGGTTGCCAGTGAATCACACGCGGCAGCCAAGGATCATTCAACACATATTCCGCAAAAGGCCGGCTCATGCACGGCCCGCCACTTGCAGTACCGTGGCGGCAGCACGCGCACTGGCATCACGACGAATTTGCGCGTGAATCTGCGTAAAACGTTCACGGCGTGATGCCGCGAGTACCGTGTCATCGAGAAAACGGGACAGCTCCACGGCCAGCCGTTCTGCGGTCACGTCGTCTTGCAGAATTTCTGGGACCAGCGATTCGTTGGCCAGCAGATTGGGCAGCGAAAACCATTTCAATTTCACCATCAATCGCCCGATCAGCGCCGTCAACGCATTGAAACGGTACGCCGCCACCATCGGCCGCTTGACTAGCATCGCCTCCAGCGTAGCCGTACCGGATGCCAACAAAACGACATCGCCAGCTGCCATCGCCGTACGGGCTTCGCCATCGATCAACGTGATCATCGGCGCATTCGGTGTGGCCACCAAGATCGATTCAATTTGCGTACGACGTTCCGGCGTAGCTGCCGGCACAAGGCACTGCAACTGTGGCCGTTTTTCTCGCAGCAACATCAGCGCTCCCAAGAACGGCGGCAGCAAACGCGACACTTCACCGCCACGGCTACCCGGCAGCATGGCCAACACACACGCATCAGCATCAATATTCAACTTTTTACGTGCACTCTCGCGCTGATCGGCCAACGGCACGATATCCGCCAGCGGATGCCCCACGAACGTGACCGGCACGGCGTGATCTTCATAAAATTTTGCTTCGAAGGGCAGCAACGTGAGCATGTGATCGACGGCGCGACGAATTTTCTTCACCCGCCCCTGCCGCCACGCCCACACCGACGGGCTGACGTAGTGCACGGTTTTCACGCCACCCGTACGCAGTTTCAATTCCAACCCAAGATTGAAATCCGGCGCATCGATACCGACAAACACGCTGGGTTTATCGGCTAATAGGCGTCGCGTCAGATCTGCGCGGATACGCAGTAATTCAAAAATTCGGCCCAGCACTTCGACGATGCCCATCACCGCCAAGCGCTCCATCGGGTACCAGCTCTCAAAGCCGGCAGCAATCATCTGCGGGCCACCGATCCCCACAAAGCGCACATTCGGGTGCTGCGCACGAATCGCATCCATCAAGCCACGCCCGAGTAAATCGCCGGACAGTTCGCCGGCGACTATTGCGATCGTTAACGGGCGCTGGCTCATCGCGTGACGGGTTGCAGATACGCGCTCAGCGCACGATGCCGCGAGTCGAAGCGCGAATGGAATCGACGAACAATTTCACTTCCGGCACTTTTTCCGCGTCTTCCGCCAACTGCGTTAGTGCGTCTTCAAGCTTCAGCCCGCGCATGTACACAACTTTGTAGGCGTTGCGCAGCGTGCTGATGAGTTCCGGCGAATAACCACGACGGCGCATGCCTTCGAAATTCATGCCCTGCGCCTCGGCCATGTGACCGCGCACCATCACAAACGCCGGAATATCGTGATTCACACCCGAGCTGAATGCCGTCATGGCATAGGGGCCGATGCGACAGAACTGCAACACCGACGTATTGCCGCCCAGAATCACGCCATCACCCACATGCACATGCCCGGCCAGACCGGTGTAATTGGCCATGATCGTGTTGTTGCCCACCACGCAATCGTGCGCGATGTGTACGCACGCCATGAACAGGTTGCCGCTGCCGATGCGCGTCACACCTTGATCCTGCACAGTGCCGCGATGTATCGAGCAATGCTCACGCACGACGTTGTCATCGCCCATGATCAGTTCGGTCGGCTCACCTTTGTATTTTTTGTCTTGGCATTCTTCGCCCACCGACGCGAACTGAAAAATGCGGTTGTTCTTACCGATCGTGGTCGGACCGTTGACGACCACATGCGGACCGATGCGGGTGCCGCTGTCGATGCGCACGCCGGGGCCAATGATGGAATAAGGGCCAACTTCCACGCCCGAGGCCAATTCAGCCTTCGGATCGATGATGGCGGTGGGATGAATCACGAGGAATACTCCGGAGCAATCAATGCCGGAGTGAAGGTTAGCAGGTAGGCGATTTTGGCCGCCAGTAATGGCGGCCTAGATTGTGGCGCGTGTCGCGTTCAGACCACTTCGCGCTCGGCCACGAGCAAATCGACGCTAGCGGCCAATTCACCATCCACACTGGCTTCGCAGGTGAACTTGTAGATACCGCGCTTGTTGCTGCCCAAGGTCGCCCGGAACTCCAGACGGTCACCCGGACCGACTTGACGCTTGAAGCGGGCGTTATCGACACCCGCCAACAAATACGTGACGCGCGGATTGTGTTCACCGCCTTCACGCAGCTCCCGCGAACGCAAACCGAGAATGCCCGCTGCCTGCGCCATGGCCTCGACGATGAGCACGCCAGGCATGATGGGTTTGATCGGGAAGTGGCCCTGAAAAAACGGCTCGTTATACGACACGTTCTTGTAGCAAACGATGTGCTGATCCGGCACCAGCTCGGTCACGCGGTCAATGAACAGAAACGGATAACGATGCGGCAGATACTGTTTGATCTGATTGCTGTCCATGACTACCGCGCCCATCGCTGCTTCTCCGTTCATGCATGCCGCCGCCGCGACCTGCGTTACTTGTTATCGTCTACCTCATCCGCTGCCGGACCAAGGCGTTTTTCTAATGCTGCAAGCCGACGCGCCATGTCATCCAGTTGCCGGAAGCGTGCGGCATTTTTCATCCAGCTGGCATGCGCTTCCATGCCGGTGCCAGATGAATAAGTTCCCGGTTCGGTGACTGATTTCGATACAACGGTCATACCGGATATCTGCACGTTGTCGCAGATATCGATATGACCCACGATGCCCGCCATGCCTGAAATCAGGCAGTGCTTGCCCACCGTTGAACTACCCGCAATACCGGATTTACCCGCCATCGCCGTGTAATCGCCGACGGTGACGTTGTGCGCGATACTGACGTGATAGTCGAGAATCACACCGTTGCCGATGACCGTGTCGCCAATGGCGCCACGTGCGATCGCACACAACGCATTGATCTCCACATCATCGCCAATAATAACCGTGCCGTTCTGCGCAATCTTTTGCCAACGACCGGCATTCGGCGCGTAACCAAAACCATCGACACCGATCACCGAGCCGGCGTGGATGATAGTGCGCTGCCCGATTTGCACACCGGGGTAAATTGTAACATTCGGCCAAAGGCGGCTTTGCGCGCCAATCCGGACATCTGTACCGATAAAACAGTGCGCATCGACAATGACATTTTCAGCAAGTTCGACGCCTTCTTCGATCACCACCCAAGGGCCGATGTACGCGGAATCCGGTACCACCACGCCCGGCGCGATAACCGCCGTCGCATGAACGCCTGGCGAAGGCTTATCCCATGGCGAAAACAGATGCGAAACTTTCGCATACGCCAGATAAGGATTTTTCACCACGAGCGCCGCACAAGGGCACTTGCTGAGCATCGGCTCAGCAAGTATGACAGCCGTCGCTTTCGTACCTTCCAAAAAAGATTGGTACTTCGGGCTCGCCAAAAATGCGAGCGTGCCGGGTGATGCCTCTTGAATCGTCGCCAGCGCGGTGATTTCAACCGCAGCATCACCCACCAGCCGCGCATCCAGATACGCGGCTAATTCACCCAGCGTGCGCGGTTTCATCACCCTCATGCGTTGCGCTTCACTTCATCGCGTTGAGCTTGGCCGTCACCTTGTCGGTGATATCCAGCATCGGCTTAACGAACGGCGCAGCCTCTTTGGTCAAGACCAAGTCGTAGCCCGCTTCTTTCGACATCGCATCCAAGGCGCGCTGAAACTTCGGACCAATATCCTGAAGGATCGCCTGCTGGCGTTCGCTCACAACTTTCTGAAGCATCTGGCCGATTTGTTGGTAATCACGATATTTCGCTTCGCAATCACTCTTGAGCTTGGACGCATCGGTAGCCGACATCGTTGCCACATCATTGCTCATTTTTTGGCGGCACGTGTTCAGCTCAGCCTGCAATTTGGTGAACTTGGCTTTATCGGATGCTGTGTCTTTTTCAAGATCAGCAACTGCCTTGGTGTACTGCTCCGTTGCATTGATGGCGCCCAGCGGATCAACCACAGCAATTTTCAAATCGGCAGCAAACGCGGTGCCGGAGAAGGCAAGCGTGGCGATGCACAGCAAAGAAGAAAAATAATTGCGCACGATGAAATCCTCGTTGTTATCAATTATAAAAACTCGTCATCACACTGCCGATGACGTGACGCGACTAGCATGACGGTGACTAGCATGATCGTGAAGCAAGGTGCGTGACGTATTAAAACTGTTGCAGTACGACAAAGCTCATCAGAACGGCTGACCCAGCGAGAACTGAAACACCTGAACATCATCGCCCTGTTGATCGTTGAGCGGCTTGGCCAAACTGAAACTCAAGGGGCCGATCGCGGTATACCAGCTCAGTGAGATTCCTACCGATGTCCGGAGTTCAGCCAGATCCGGCTCAAAGATCGAACTGTCGGTCAGAAACACGTTGCCGGCATCATAGAACAGCGACGTCCGCAGCGACCGCGACTCCTCCATGAACGGCAACGGGAAGATCAGATCCAAGCCACCCTCGATCAGCAAATCGCCGCCGATAGCATTCGGGTCCGGGTCCACGGCACTGGCCACCACGAAATTATGCGACGGCGCACGGGCCCCCAGACTGCGATCCTCATACCCACGCACCGAACCGAAGCCACCCGCGGTATACCGCTGGTAGAACGGCAGACGCCAATCCGCACCGTAACCGTCACCAAAGCCCAACTCCGTGCGTGCTTTGATGGTCCAGCGGCGTGTCAGCGGGAAATAAGCCTGCCCGGTGTAATCAATTTTGTAGTACGGCGTATCGCTGCCCGGCAGCGCCATATCCAATTGCACTTTGTTGTACGTACCACGATCTGCGAGCAGGCCGCGATTGAGCGTACTGCGCGACCACGCCAGATTGGCCGTGTAGGAGTTGTAGGTATCACCCATGTCCTGCACGTACAACCAAATATCTTCAGCAACGAAATTACCGATGATGACTTGCGAGTTGTCCAAACCGACGCCGAATGACAGCCGAGAAATTTCGCTGATTGGATATCCAAACGTCACGCCAAAGCCGGCGCGGTCGATGGCATAACTGGATAAGCTCGTGTCGCTGTAATCGGTTTTGCTGTAATAAGCATTCCAACCGCGGCTAACA
Source organism: uncultured Pseudomonadales bacterium (assembly GCA_964574995.1). Taxonomy (GTDB): domain Bacteria; phylum Pseudomonadota; class Gammaproteobacteria; order Pseudomonadales; family JADFDG01; genus JADFDG01. The sequence continues at coordinate 79,802 of CAZNPF010000008.1, forward strand.
CCGTCATCGGTGAAATAGGGGTTGTTATAGGAAAAACTCAAACTGTCGCGAATCTGACTGCGGTTAACTGCAAACGACACTTTGTTGCCGCTGCCGAAGAAATTGTTTTGCGATACGTTCGCACCAAACACTAAGCCATAACTCTGTGAGTAGCCGATATTGGCACCGATGCTGCCCGAGGGCTGCTCTTCCACGGTGTAATTAACGTCGACCTGATCGTCGCTACCAGGCACCCGATCAATCGAAGATTTCACCTTGCCGAAGAATCCCAGTTGCTCAAGCCGACGCTTGGATAAGTCCACCATGGTTTGCGAGGCAGGCGCGCCTTCAAACTGACGCATTTCACGGCGGAGCACGTCGTCTCGCGTTTTGGTATTGCCGCTGAAAACAATTCGATTGACGTACATACGGTCGCCCGGCTCGACAAAAAACGTCATTTTTACTGTACGTTTTTCCTCATCAACTTCAGGGATACCACGCACTTCGGCAAACACAAAACCTTCAACACCCAGGCGACGGGTCAGCACATCTGACGACGTGGTCACCAACTGCTGAGAGAATGTCTGCTGCGGGCGAACCAGAATCAGGGGCCGTAGCTCAGATTCCGGAACCGGCAGTTTGCCCGCCAGCGCCACTTCACTGACGGTGTAACGTTCACCTTCTTCCACACTGATGGCGACAAACACTTGGCGACGATCCGGCGAAACCGTGACCTGTACGGATTTCACCTGAAAATTGATATAGCCACGATCCATATACCACGAGCGCAGCGACTCCAGATCACCGGATAATTTTTCACGCGCATATTTATCGTCGCTGTTGAAAACAGACCAAGCCGTGTGTTCACGTAACTTGATTACTTTCATCAACTCGGCATCGGTCCAGACTTGATTACCGATGAAGCGGATGCCGCCCAGCCAAGCGGCGGTACCTTCGTGAATGATGACTTTGATCGACACGCGGTTGCGTGGCTGCGGTGTGATTTGTGTTTCGACCTTGGCGCCATAACGCCCTTGTGCGATGTACTGACGCTGCAATTCCACCTGCATGGCGTCCAGTGTCGCCCGACGAAAAACATCGCCTTCCGCCAATCCGTTGTCTTTCAGACCTTTACGCAAGTCGTCGGTATTGATCGACTTATTGCCTTCGAATTCAATCTTGCTAACGGCCGGGCGCTCAGCAAGTTGAATGATCAGCTGATCGCCATCACGTCCCACTTGCACGTCTTGGTAATCACCGCTGGCATACAGCGCCCGCACGATATTGACCACGGCGCGATCATCGACAACATCGCCAGCCTTGACCGGCAGTACCGCGTAGACACGTTCTACCGGAATGCGTTGCAAACCACGGATGCGAATATCACTGACCGTAAAACTGTCGGCCAACGACACCGCCGGTACGTTCAGCAAGAGTGCAAGGAACAATAATCGCGACAGCCATTTCACGCGTTTCAGTTCCTCAGGGGTTCGCCAAATAGCGCATGTAGTCGTTGAAGAATGCCAACAGCATCAGCGCCAGCAGCAGCGAAAGTCCAATACGGGTCGCGAAGTCCTGCACGCGATCGCTGACCGGCTTCCCACGAATCGCTTCGATACCGTAGAACACCAGATGGCCGCCATCCAGCACCGGCACCGGCAACAAATTCAAGATGCCGATGGTAATACTGACCAACGCCAGAAAATCGAGGAAAGCGAGCGCGCCAATGGACATCGTGACGCCAGCACCGTGCGCGATGGTCAGCGGCCCACCGATACTTTCGGTGGAGAGCACGCCCGTGAGCATCTTGCCAAGCATGACGACCGTCAGGCTGATGCGTTCGCCCGTGGCAGCCAACGCTTCGGACACCGCCGCCAACGGACCAAAACGTACGTCGCGTCGATATTCCACCGGCCAATCCGCAGGAAACTGCAGATTGGCATCCGCACCCGCGCCTACACCGGCAAAACCGCTCGTTTGAGTAGCATCCTGTGCATTCGCGTGTCGCATGGCCGGCGTCAACTGCAGTTGCATCAATTGGCCCGCACGCTCGATCTCCAATTGCAGCGGGCGACTGGGCGCCGCGCGCACCGCATCAACCCACGCCGGTACGCCATCGATCGCCTGGCCATCCACACGCAACAGCCGATCACCTTTTTGCAGCCCGGCGACATAACCGGGGCCAGGAATTTTCTTGCCGTCGATTTCAACTTCCGGCAACACCACACCGATCACGACCGTGTAGGGCGGCATCCAAGGCCGCAAGCCCAATGCCGCTACGGGGTTGTCGCTCTCGTGCCCGTGCATGAATGTCTGCACCGGTATATTCACGGCACGCTCTTCGCCGGCAACGCCACGGCGTACGCGAAACTTCAGCACGGCGGTGTCGCCCACGTGCGCAGCAACGCGCAACGGAAGATCATCCCAACTGCGCACGACATAATCGTCCAGCGCGATGATTTCATCGCCTGCCATCAGCCCCGCCGCTGCCGCCGGAGAACCCGACTCCACGGTACCGATCACTGGCGCCATGCGCGTCTCACCCACCACCGCCAGCAACCAGTAAACCAGTACCGCCAACACCAAATTGATCAAAGGACCCGCTGCCACGATCGCAAAACGCTGCGATACCGGCTTGCGATTAAACGCTTGCGACAAATCTTCTTCCTTAACCGGCGCTTCACGCTCGTCGAGCATTTTCACGTAGCCGCCGAGCGGAATCATCGCCACCACATATTCGGTACCGTCACGGCCCACCCGCGACCACAGCGGCTTACCAAAACCCACCGAGAAACGCAGAACACGCACGCCGCACCAGCGAGCAACCTGAAAGTGCCCCCACTCATGCACCGTCACAACCACGCCCAACAACACGATGAAGGCAAACAATGCCTGCAGTTTTTCGCCGGGGTTGGATAACAGATCGCTCACGCCGCGCACTCCCGACGCTTCGCGGCTTGCTTGGCCACGGTGCGCGCTTCAGTGTCGACGGCTTGCAATGCATCGAGCTGATCAACACGAGGAGCTGACACGGCAGCCAGCGTGTCAGCAATCACGGCGGCAATATCCGTGAACGATAATTTGCGTTCTAAGAATTCTTGTACGGCGACTTCGTTGGCGGCATTCAGTACGGTCGCCGCACTACCGCCGGCAACCATCGCGTCACGCGCAAGCCGCAAGCAAGGAAAACGAATCTCATCCGGCGCTTCGAAATCCAGACGACCGCGCGCCACCAGATCCAGCAGGCTCACGCCAGCATCCACTCGCGCTGGCCACGCCAGTGCATGCGCGATAGGTGTGCGCATATCGGGCGAACCCAATTGCGCCAGCACCGAACCATCCACGTATTCAACCAGCGAATGAATCACGCTTTGTGGATGCACCAGTACATCGAGTTTTTCGTGCGGCGCAGCAAACAACCAATGCGCCTCGATCAATTCGAGGCCTTTGTTCATCATCGTCGCCGAATCCACCGAAATCTTACGCCCCATCGTCCAGTTTGGATGTGCCACGGCTTGCTCCGGCGTCACCCGCTGCATCTGTTCACGCGTTGCGGTACGAAATGGGCCGCCAGACGCCGTCAGCACGATGCGGCGCACACCCGCCTCATCCAGTGTTTTGCCAAACGGTAAACACTGGAAAACGGCGTTGTGCTCGCTGTCGATCGGCAACAGCACCGCACCGGCGCGTTTTGCCTCCGCCATGAACAAAGCGCCCGACATCACCAACGCTTCTTTGTTGGCCAGCAGCACACGCTTACCGGCGCGCACCGCGGCCAGCGTCGGCGCTAGACCGGCCGCACCGACGATGGCTGCCATCACAGCGTCGACTTCCGGCAACGCCACGATCTCGGCCATCGCCGGCAAGCCAACGAGGACCTCGCAGTCCGACCCGGTCGCCCGCAGGCGGTTCCGCAGGTCTGCCGCAGAATTTTCATCGGCCATGAGTGCGTAACGCGGACGATGACGCAGAACCTGCGCCAACAAACGCTCCACATTGCGACCGGCCGCCAGCGCCAGCACCCGGAAACGATCCGGGTGGCGCGCGACGACATCCAGCGTGCTACCGCCGATGGAACCCGTAGAGCCGAGGACAACCAACGTCTGCATAATGTTTAGCCGGGCAGTATCTGCAACGCGAAATAACCCAGCGCAAATATCGGCAACGCACAGGTCACGCTGTCGATGCGATCCAGCACACCACCGTGCCCAGGCAGCAAGGTGCCACTGTCTTTCACGCCAGCTTCGCGTTTGACCATGCTTTCAAAAAGATCGCCCAGAATGGATGCCAGCGTGGTGACGAAAACCAAAGCCAGCCAATTTCGTGTGTTGTGTGCATCAAAAGACAACGCCGATGCCACCCAGCCACCCAACAGCAGCGCCAACAACAAACCGCCCACCGCGCCTTCCACCGATTTGCCAGGACTGACGTGCACGGCCAATTTGCGACGACCGAATGCACGCCCCGCAAAATAGGCGCCGATATCAGCACTCCAAACCACCACAAAACCGGCCAACAACACCAAGCCATACAGCGAAGAATTACCGATCGAGAATTCGATGGCCTGCAACTCCACCACGGCATACCAAGTCGGCACCAACAGCATGAGGCCGATGACGTGCATCAGAACGCGGTTCTTGTACCAATCACGCGCACCCGGATAACGGATAACGGCCAGCAACGCCCATAACCAAAACAACACCGCAACCAGCCAGAGCGGCCGCGCAACACCCGGCACCAATCGGTCTAGCACAAAGACCGCCGCGATCAGTCCGGCCAGCAACGCCATGAACACATTCCGGTTGACCGGCGCCATGCGCACCCACTCAAGACCGCCCAACAAAACAGGCACCGCCATGAAGGCAGCAAAAAAATCGTTGGGAAGAAAAAGAATCGCGCCCAGTACCACCGGCAACAACAGCAGCGCCGTGATCACGCGTTGCCAAAGCATCAGTCAGTACCTTTTATTGTTGTCCGGGTTGTTGCATTGGCCGCAGCCACCGACGTACTCATGGCCACTTCTTCGCCCGATCGCCCAAAGCGGCGTTGCCGCGCGGCGTAATCAGTCAGTGCAGCATCAAATGCCGCTGCGTCAAAATCTGGCCACAGCACATCGCTGAAATACAGCTCACTATAGGCGAGCTGCCAAAGCAGGAAATTAGAGATTCGTAACTCGCCACCGGTACGGATCAGCAAATCCGGCGGCGGCAGATCTGCCAAACACAGGTAGGGTGCCAACGTTGCATCGGTGACGGCTTCCGCCGCCAGATGACCCGCTGCGACGTCTTGCGCGACGCGACGTGCCGCCTGGGCGATATCCCATTGGCCACCGTAATTGACCGCGACGGAAAGGTGCAGCGTGCGATTGTTCGCCGTGCGCTGCTCGGCCTCCCGCACACCAGCACGAATCTCTGGCGCAAACGCCGCGAGATCGCCGATGAACCGTAGTCGGATGCCGTGCTCATTCAGTTCTGGCACGCGTTTGTTGAGTGCCGCCAGAAACAGTTGCATCAGCGCCGTGACTTCTTCTTCTGGCCGGCGCCAGTTCTCGCTGGAAAAAGCGAACACCGTAACGCATTCGATACCGCGACGGCCGGCATGTTCGACGGCAGCGTGTAAAGCCGCTTCACCGGCTTTGTGACCTTCACGACCCGGCAGACCGCGCTTGCGCGCCCAACGATTGTTGCCATCCATGATGATGGCGACGTGACGCGGCACCCCATCACGACGCCAACTATCGACATCGGGCGCCGCTGACGAGACAGGAACGTGTTCCACGCGAAGGTCCGGCGCAGGTGAAAGCAGAAAACCCGGCGTCAGAGCGCCAGCAAATCCTGCTCTTTCTTCTTCAGGTTGGCGTCTACGTCACCCACATATTTATCAGTGAGCTTCTGCACATCGTCCTGTGCCTTGCGCTCTTCGTCTTCGCTCACTTTCTTATCTTTGAGCAATTCTTTGAGCGCATTGTTGGCATCGCGGCGCGCATTACGCACCGCTACACGCGCGTGCTCGGCTTCACCACGCGCCACTTTGATCATGTCCTTGCGTGTCTCTTCCGTCAGCGCCGGCATGATCAAGCGGATCACCGTCCCTGCCGTATTCGGGTTGAGGCCGAGATCGCTTTTGAGAATAGCCTTCTCGATCTCAGTCACCATGGTTTTTTCCCACGGAGAGATCGACAAAGTGCGCGAATCTTCCACGGTGATCTGCGCTACTTGGCTGATCGGCGTTTCATTACCGTAGTAACTGACGCGCACAGAATCCAAAATCGAAGGATTGGCTCGGCCGGTACGAATTTTCTTGAAGGCGACATCGAGTGATTCGATGGCTTTCTTCATCCGGGATTCAGCGTCTTTCTTGATGTCATTGATCACGGTAGGTTCCTCTCCAGTCGTGACTGTACGTATTCAGTGAGTGTCGGCGTCAGCAAGGCGTGTTCAGCCGCGCTCGACCAGTGTGCCTTCGTTACCGCCAACGACGATACCGGTCAGCGCACCGGCTTTGTTCATGTCGAACACCCGCAATGGCATGTCGTGATCGCGGCACAAGCAGATGGCGGTGAGATCCATCACTTCCAGCTTACGATCCAGCACTTCATCGTAGGTGAGGCGATCAAATTTCTTCGCGTTCGGGTTGCGCTTGGGGTCGGCGTCGTAAACGCCATCGACCTTAGTGGCCTTCAACACCAAATCGCAGTCCACTTCGATGCCGCGCAAGCAGGCTGCGGTATCGGTGGTGAAAAACGGATTACCGGTACCGGCAGAGAAAATCACCACTTCGCCTTCGTCGAGATAACGCGACGCGCGACGATGGTCGTAGTGTTCGACGATTCCACTCATGGGAATCGCGCTCATCAAACGGCAGCGAATATTGGCGCGTTCCAGCGCATCACGCATCGCCAAGCCATTCATCACAGTGGCCAACATGCCCATGTAATCACCGGCCACGCGATCAAGACCGGCTTCGCTGAGCGCTTTACCACGGAACAAATTGCCGCCGCCCAGCACCAGCGCCACTTGGACGCCGATGCCGCGCAGCGTACCGATCTCCAACGCCATCGCATCCAATACTTTCGGATCGATGCCGAAACCCTCGTTGCCGGCGAGCGCTTCGCCCGAGAGTTTCAGCAGGATGCGGCGGAATTTCGGTGTGGGATTGGCCATGTACCTGAACTCCGCAAAAAGTGATTAGACGAGGTGATGCCGGCGCTCGACAGATCGATCAGCCGCCTTTGCTCATGGCAGCGACTTCTGCGGCGAAGTCGACTACTTCTTTCTCGATACCCTCACCCACTTCAAAGCGGATGAACGCGGTAACGCTGGCGCCGTTTTTCTTCAGCAGATCGCCGACTTTCGTGTCCGGATCCTTCACAAAACCTTGCTCGACCAAGCTCACTTCGGCCAAGAACTTACGCAGCGAACCTTCCACCATCTTCTCAATGATGTTAGCCGGCTTGCCAGATTCAGCAGCTTTGGCGGCGTAGATTTCTTTTTCGCGAGCAAGCACATCCGCAGCAACATCGGCCGGATTGACGACCTGCGGGTTGGCAGCCGCCACGTGCATGGCAATATCTTTCGCCAAATCGGCATTGCCGCCTTTCAGCGCCACCAGCACGCCGATCTTGCCGCTGTGAATGTAGGTGGAAACGACATCGCCCGTCAGTTTTGCACCGCGACGAACCTGAATGTTTTCACCAATTTTTTGCACCAAGGCCAGACGCGCGGTTTCGATGGCACCGCCGTTCGCAGCCGTCAATTGAGCGGCGTCGATTTCACCCGTCGCCAATGCCGTTTTTGCGACGTCGTTGGCGAACGCGAGGAAAGACGCATCGCGGCCCACGAAATCGGTTTCGCTATTCACTTCTACCAACACGGCCGTTTTGCCGTCGGTTGCTGCAACCACAGCGCCTTCGGCGGCGGTGCGGCCTGCTTTTTTGGCGGCTTTTGCCTGACCGGATTTGCGCAGATTATCGATGGCGGTTTCGATGTTGCCACCGGCTTCCGTCAACGCTTTTTTGCATTCCATCATGCCAAGACCGGTGCGCTCGCGCAGTTCTTTGACCAAGCCGGCTGTGATTTCCATCGTGTATTCCTCGAATCGTGTGCGGTGTGTATCGGAAAAAAGGGGGCATAGCCCCCTTTTCCATTGCATTGCCTCTGTCAAAACGTCCAGCAGACTCACGTGTTGCGGCCGCCGAGGCGGCCGCATGCGGATCAGGCCTTGTTAGCGCCTTCCACTTCCACGTAACCCTCGCTGTCCTTGGCGCCAGCGCCAGTCAGGTCGGCGTGTTGACGGCCTTCCAGTACAGCTTCAGCAACGGCCTTGACGTAAAGCTGGATGGCGCGGATGGCGTCATCGTTACCCGGAATCACGTAGTCGATACCGTCTGGGCTGGAGTTGGTATCGACGATACCGACCACCGGAATGCCCAGCTTGTTCGCTTCGCTGACCGCGATTTTTTCGTGATCTACACCCACCACGAACATCACGTCCGGCAGACCGCCCATGTCCTTGATGCCGCCGAGTGCGCGCTCAAGTTTTTCCATTTCACGGGTACGCATCAGCGCTTCTTTCTTGGTCAGCTTCGCAAACGTACCGTCCTGCGCTTGCTGTTCCAGATCCTTCAGGCGCTTGATCGACTGACGAATCGTTTTCCAGTTGGTGAGCATGCCGCCCAACCAGCGGTGATTCACAAAAGGCATGCCGGCGCGGACGGCTTCTTCTTTCACAATCGCTTGTGCGGCACGCTTGGTGCCAACGAAAAGAATTTTCTTCTTCTTCGAGGCTTCCGAATTCATGTACGTCAGCGCTTCGTTCAGCGCTTTCGTGGTGTGCTCGAGATTGATGATGTGAATTTTGTTGCGGGCGCCGTAGATGTACGACGACATTTTCGGGTTCCAGAAGCGGGTCTGGTGACCGAAGTGCGCACCTGCTTGCAGCAGTTCGCGCATGGTGACTTGTGCCATTGCGGTATTCCTCATGTGTCCGGGTTGGGCCTCTGCATCCCCCGGCGTCCTACCCTCAGCGGGCACCCAGGACGACGTGACGGAATGCATGGGATTGTCGTTGTGCCCCCTACGCGGATTGCGTGGGGTGGCGGTAGTCGCTTGCAGCGTTTCCGGCGCGCAGGGGAGCCGCTAGAATGCGGCCCTTCCGTGCAGCCTCGGCCCTGCCGAAAGCGGCGCGCTTTATAGCACAACCACCCCCTATGGGGCGACCCCCGGGCAACGGGACGCTGGGCCAGCCATAACGGCTGCCTACCGCCCTCTGACCGCCTGATGACCCTCAGAAGAAACTCATGCCGATCACCCTAAAGTCCCCCGCCGACATCGCGGCCATGCGCATTGCCGGCCGCTTGGCCGCTGACGTCCTGGAAATGATTGCCCCCCACGTCAAGGCGGGGATCAGCACCGGCGAATTGGACCGGCTGTGCCACGAGTACATCGTCCAGGTCCAGCAGGCTATTCCGGCACCTCTCGGCTATGGCGGCGACGGCGACCGCCCGCCTTTCCCGAAATCCATCTGCACGTCGGTCAACCACGTGGTCTGCCATGGCATCCCCAGCGAGACCAAACTCCTGAAGAAAGGCGACCTCATCAATATCGACATCACCGTTATCAAGGACGGCTGGCATGGCGACACCAGTGCCATGTTCGTGGTGGGCGAGACCAATCCGTTCAACGAAAAACTGATCCGGGTGACGCAGGAATGCCTCTATAAAGCCATCGCCCTGGTGAGACCCGGCGTACGGCTGGGTGATATCGGCCATGCGATCCAAGTGCATGCCGAAGCCAACCGCTTTTCAGTCGTTCGCGATTACTGTGGGCATGGCATCGGCAAGGTGTTTCACGAAGAGCCGCAAGTACTGCATTACGGCCGGCCCGGCACCGGCATCGAACTCAAAGAAGGCATGACCTTCACCATCGAACCGATGATCAACGCGGGCACGCTGCACACCCGGTTGTTGCCGGATCATTGGACCGTCGTCACGCGCGATCACAAGATGTCGGCGCAGTGGGAACACACGCTGGCTGTCACCGCCAGCGGCTGCGAAGTGCTCACCGCCCGCTCCAACGAACCGTTCCGGACGGCGTCATGACCGACGCTTCGGCACCGCCGCAGCCTGCACCCTTTCAGCCGTTATCGGTTGAACGGCTGCTCGAACATTGCCGAACCGCCGCTCCCGGCCCAGCGATGCGTCATTACCTCAAGGACGCGCAACTCTGGCTGAATGAAAGCTTCCGCACCGGCGCACCGATTCGCGATCTGGTGCGCAGTCGCTCGGATCTCATCGACGCCGTACTGACTGCGGCTTGGATGCGTTTTGGTCTCGCCGGCCACGACGATCTGGCACTGGTAGCGACCGGTGGCTACGGACGTCGCGAGCTGCTGCCCGGCTCTGATGTCGACATTCTGGTGCTGCTCAATGATCCGCCTGCGACGCGCCACGCAGCAGCCAGTCATCCGCTGAAAAACGACATCGCGGCATTCATTACTTGTTTGTGGGACATCGGGCTAGAAATCGGCTCCAGCGTACGCACGTTGGAAGAATGTGTGGAACAGGCGAAAGCCGACATCACCATCGCCACCAATCTCATGGAAGCCCGCGCACTCGCCGGCAATGCAGATCTGGTGGCAGAAATGCAGCGGCGTACCGGCCCGGATTTCGTCTGGCCCAGCCGCGAATTTTTCCGCGCCAAATACGACGAGCAAATTGCTCGCCATCGCAAACACAACAATACCGAATACAACCTCGAGCCGGACCTGAAAAATGCACCCGGTGGCTTGCGTGATATTCAGACGGTAGCGTGGGTTGCTAAGCGGCACTACCGAGTCAAATCCATCCGTGAATTACTCACCCACGGATTCATTACGGAAGACGAATACCAGCGGTTGATCGCCGCGCGCGACACGCTCTGGCAGATCCGCTACGCGCTGCACATGATCTCGGGTCGCGGCGAAAACCGTTTGCTGTTTGATTATCAACGTCAGGCAGCCACTGTTCTTGACTACCGTGATTCAAAAGCCAACCTAGCGGTAGAACAGCTGATGAAGCGCTACTACCGCACGGCGCTCACCGTTTCGCAACTCAACGAAATGTTGTTGCAGCATCTGGATGAAGCCATCTTGCATGCCGGCGAACAGGACACCGTGACGCCGATCAACGCACGCTTTCAGTTGCGCAACGACTATCTGGAAGTCACAAACGATAAAGTGTTCGAGCGGACGCCACCCGCGCTGATCGAAGCATTCGTGTTGATGGGCTCCAGCCCCGCCATCAAAGGCATGCGCGCGTCTACCATCCGCTTAATTCAGCAAAACCTGTTCCGCATCGACGACAATTTCCGCAACGATCTGCGCGCCATCACGTTGTTCATGGAAATGATGCACAGCGAGCATCAGTTATTCACGCCCTTGCGCGCCATGACGCGCTACGGCGTACTGAGCGCCTACTTACCCTCCTTCGGGCAAGTGGTCGGCATGATGCAGTACGACCTGTTCCACATCTACACGGTGGATTTCCACACCCTGCAGGTGATCAAGAACATGCGTCGGCTGCGTTATCCGGAAACACGCGACAAGTTTCCGGTGGTCAGCGAGGTGTATCACCGGCTGCCGAAACCAGAATTGTTATATCTGGGCGGACTGTTCCACGACATCGCCAAAGGTCGCGGCGGCGATCACTCAGAAATCGGTGAAAACGAAGCACGCGATTTCTGCCTGCATCATCGGCTCGGAAAATGGGATGCCAACCTCGTCGCTTGGCTGGTGAAAAATCACCTCACCATGTCGATGACGGCGCAGAAAAAAGACGTGTCTGACCCCGACGTGATCATGGAATTCGCGCAGCAAGTGGGTGATCAAACGCATCTCGACTACCTGTATTGCCTCACGGTCGCCGATATCAACGCCACCAATCCCAATCTCTGGAACGGTTGGCGCGCCACGCTGCTGCGTCAGCTTTACACCGAGACATCACGCGCATTGCGACGTGGCCTAGAAACACACATCGATCGTCAGGTACTGATCGACGAGCGCCGCGAACAGGCACTCGCACTGCTGATGCGCGCCGGCGAAAGTGAAGAATCCGTACGCCAACTATGGGCCGGTTTGGGCGATGATTACTTCCTGCGTGAAACAGCCGACGAAATTGCGTGGCACACCGAAGCCATTCTTGCCCATCCCATGGATGGCGGCCCGCTGGTCTTGGTGCGAAACACCACGGAGCAAGATCACGAGGGCGCGACCCAGATTTTCGTTTACACCCGCGACATGCCCAATCTGTTTGCAGCATCCGTGACCTGCCTATCGACGCTGCAACTGAATATCGTCGACGCCATGATCATTACGTCACCCCAAGGATTCTCCTTGGATACCTATGTGGTGCTAGACGAAAACGGGGCGGCCATGGGCAATGACATACCGCGCATGGATCATATTCGTCGCACGCTCACCGATGCGCTGCGTGACCCGACGCGATTCCCATCATTGGTACAACGCAAACTGCCGCGCCAATATCGTCACTTCAAAGTGCCCACCGAGGTCGTGATCCACCAAGATCGTTACGGCCGCACGTTGATTGAAGTAGCAACGCTGGACCGCCCAGGCCTACTGGCGCGTATTGGCCGCATCTTCATGGATTTCAAACTGTTATTGCAGAACGCGCGCATTGTCACGCTGGGCGAGCGTGTGGAGGACGTGTTTTTCGTGACGGATCACACGGGAAAACCGCTAGTCGACCCTGATTTGTGCACGCAATTACATGACACTTTGCGCCGTCGTCTCGACAGCGACGAATAACATTTTTCCTTGTCAATCACTGCGCTCTGAATTCCGATCATTCACACACAGCCGACCATGAATCCCGCACTCGACCATCTACAGCCCTATCCGTTTGAGCGACTGAGCCTACTGCTCAAAGGCGCTGTACCAGCAGCGAAACCTCACGTGTCGCTCTCCATTGGTGAGCCCAAGCACGACTCGCCGGCATTTGTGCTGGAAACGTTGGCAAAAAATCTGGGGCAGCTCAGCGTTTACCCCACCACGCGCGGTATCGACGCCTTGCGTGAAGCCATCTCTGGCTGGCTGACACGACGCTTTTCACTCGCGCGTATCGATGCCGGCACGGAAGTCCTTCCCGTGAATGGCACCCGCGAAGCCCTGTTTTCATTTGCACAAGCCGTGATCGACAACAACGCCGTAGCATCAGTACCGCCACTCGTTGTATCACCCAATCCGTTTTATCAAATCTACGAAGGTGCGGCGCTGTTGGCAGGTGCCGAACCGTATTACGTACCCTGCATCACGACTACCGCGTTGAAACCAGATTTCGCTTCCGTGCCAGATGCCGTATGGAAACGCTGCCAGTTGTTGTATCTGTGCACACCGGGCAATCCCACCGGTGCCGTACTCAGCGATGAGGATTTCCAAAAACTCATCGCGCTGGCCGACAAGTTCGATTTTGTGATCGCCAGCGATGAGTGCTATTCCGAAATTTATTTTGACGAGAGCCATCCGCCGGCCGGCATTCTCGGTGCTTGCGCGAAAATGGGTCGTCACGATTACGCACGCTGCGTAGCGTTCCACTCCCTGTCCAAACGCTCCAACTTACCCGGCTTACGCTCTGGGTTCGTTGCCGGTGACGCCAAAATTCTGGCTAAATTTTTGAAGTACCGGACTTATCACGGCTGCGCGATGAGCTTGCCGATACAACAGGCATCGATTGCCGCCTGGAATGACGAGGCGCATGTGCGCATCAATCGCACGCTATACCGCGAAAAATTTCGCACCGCCATCGACATCCTGTCGCCGGTGATGGACGTGGTCATGCCGGATGCCAGTTTTTATCTTTGGCTGCGGACGCCCATCGCCGATGATATTTTTGCTCGCACCTTGATCGAAAGCGAGAATGTCGGCGTGCTGCCGGGCAGTTACCTGTCGCGGCCGGTCAACGGAGTCGACCCCGGTGCCGGTTACATACGGCTGGCTTTGGTCGCCAACGTCGATGAATGCCGGGAAGGCATACAGCGCATTCGCCGCCACATCGAATCCCTAAAAAAATCCTGACCCGGAGTCTTTCATGCTGCATGTCTACGGCATCAAAAACTGCGAGACCGTGAAGAAATCACTCGCCTGGCTAGACAGTCACGGGACGAAATACACGTTTCATGATTTCAAAAAAGAAACGCTAGCACCGGCACTTTTGGATGGCTGGATAAAAACCGTTGGCTGGGAAACCTTACTCAATCGCAAAGGCACCACTTGGCGCGGCCTGCCCGAAAAAGTACGCGAAGGCGTCAATGAAAAATCGGCCCGTGCGCTGATGCTGGAAAACCCCAGCATCATCAAACGACCCGTCGTGATAAAAAAAACCACGGTCACCGTTGGCTTTGATGTCGACGTGTTCGAAAAAAATTACCGTTAACCATCGTCACCAAAACCCTTTATTTCGCATCGGATGGGCCACGGCTTTCGTGGCACATGGATTGAACGAACAGCAGGAGATGTTATGAGCACCACGTTCTTCGCCCTCGGCCTCGGCGTCGGCACCAAAAACAGCAAAGGCAACTGGCTGGAGGTTTACTACCCACAGCCCATGCTGCAGCCATCGGCCGCTCTGTTACAGAAGCTGCTAACTGCGTTGGAGCAACCGGCGGGCAACACCAGTCTTGATCTTTCGGTTGATCATCTGATGCATATCGTCACGGCAGCAGAAGCCGCCGGTGCCACCGCATTGGCCGATCTTGCGCGCAGTTTTACCAGCAGCCAGCGGCCGATGGTGCTGACCGTATTGGCCAGCGATGACGAGCCAAAATCCACGCCCGAGGCCTATCTGAAATTGCACCTGCTGTCGCATCGTCTCGTGAAGCCGCACGGTGTCAATCTGAAAGGTATTTTCCCGCTGTTGCCCAACGTGGCATGGACCAGCGTCGGCGCAATCGACATCGAAGAGTTACCGCAACGACAACTGGAAGCGCGCCTCAAAGGTGAGCAACTCACCGTGCACAGTGTCGACAAATTTCCACGCATGACCGATTACGTGGTGCCCACCGGTACTCGTATCGCCGATGCGTCGCGTATTCGTCTCGGTGCTTATGTCGGCGAAGGCACCACCGTCATGCACGAGGGCTTCATCAATTTCAACGCGGGTACCGCTGGCCCCGGCATGATCGAAGGCCGCATTTCGGCGGGCGTATTCGTCGGTAAAGGTTCTGACATCGGTGGCGGCGCGTCGACCATGGGCACACTCTCCGGTGGCGGCAATATCGTGATTTCGCTGGGCGAAGGTTGCTTGCTAGGTGCCAACGCCGGCGTGGGCATTCCGCTGGGCGACAAATGCACGGTGGAATCCGGCCTGTACATCACCGCCGGCACCAAGTGCGCCCTGCTGGATGCACAAGGCAAGGTCGTGCAAATCGTGAAAGCGCGTGACATGGCCGGTAAATCCGGCTTGTTGTTCCGTCGTAATTCACAAAATGGCGCGGTCGAATGCTTAACCAATAAAAGCGCCATCGAACTCAACGCAGAACTGCACAAACACAACTAATCGATTTTCGTTGTGACAAACAAAAAAGCCGGGCAATGCCCGGCTTTTTATTTCTCGGAATGGCGATATTTTTTGACTCGGCCTCACTATTTACTGAATACCTAGCGGGCCATAGCAGCCCATCATCGTCAATCACTCACCACGCAGGCTTCTGCCAGTACGTGGTGTAACAATCGCCATCGAGACAGATCATCGGATCACGCGAATTTTTCGGATTGTTGCGTTTTTCCAACGTGTAGCTGTTGGTCTGCCCGCTGTTGGAACGCGCTGTCAAGCGATTACCACTGACGCTCCAGCGACCCGCATCCGACGATTGCGAACTGCTGCCGCCATACATGCCACCGCCATATGCACTGACGCTGCCTTCGTACGCATAGGTGTAACTGCCATCCGCTTTCAGCTCAAAGCACGTTGTGCTGGATGAGCCACCACCGCTGTTCGCACTGAAACTGCCGCCCTTGCACCACTTGCCGACCAATTCACGGCCACCGCCGCCGCCGGCTGATGCACCACCCCCGCCACTTGCGGTTGCGCCGGCTTTTTTCCCCGCTTGGGCAGCCGCCGTGCCGCGCGTGAGCGTGACCGGGGCCGCAAAATCACCGCCACTCACCAGCAGTTTGCCTTCTTGCTGACGGAACTGGTAACTGGCGACTTCGCCGCCCTGCTCCACCAATAACAAACTGCCCATGGTCTGCCACGTCATGGGCTCACCGTTGACGGTGCCCGCGCCGCCCGCATTGAACACAACGATTAATGGCTGCCCATCCACCGTCGCCGACCACGTGCCATTCAACGCGGGCCCGGCGTATAGCGCGCCGCTCAACAGCATCAAGACAATCCATCGCGCAAAAAATCCCTGCATGACACACTCCTTTTTTACTTAAAAATCACATACAAAAACGGCGCATCCATGATGCGCCGCTTGAGTTACCACTTTATTGCTCACGGTCATCTCGAAAGCAACATCTGCCAACTAAGAATCGATCAAAATTCCGGGCAGTTGGTCGCTTCTTTGTAACGTATTCCAGCGACTTTGCGGCAGGCCATGGCTTTGAAACTGCCCATGGAATCGCACGCCTTCATGGCTGCTGCACGCTCAGCACACTTCGATGCGTAATTCGCTGCGGCATCAACGGTTTCGTTGCCAGTATTGACGTCCACCACGTGATCGCCCGTCGCCTGCAAAGACACCACGCCTTTGTCGTCAGCCTCGCCGGCAGCATCAGCGGCCGGCGCTACTTCCGTCGCTGGCGCGGCTTCATCAGCCGACGTCGCCGCATCCTCGGCCACGGCCAATGAGGTGAAGCTCAACAAAACGCTCAAACCAATGGCCTGTGCGGCCGCACGCATCGAAATACTTTTCATGGCTGTACTGCTCCTAATCCTGTTTTTAATCAATGTTCTTGTTATGCCGTGGCATGACCTTGCCTTGGCTGGATTGCTACACCGGGCCTGACCCGGACGCCGACGATAGCCCGAACCGGACAATTCCGCGCTGGCAGAAACTGACATTCACGATGGTTTCCCTGCCACGGAGCCATCGGTATCTACGGAGGTTGCCGAGCACGCCCGGCTCACCTATCCTGCATCGACTGTTGATACCCCTAGGGGTATATAGCTGGAGCCAGAGATGACTTGGAAACTGCCCGCTACGCTCTCCCTTTTCGGCCTGCTCACCGCCTGCGGCGGCGAGCCACAGGGTCCAGCCACCATTGCGCCTGCCGTCGACACGGCCCTGCTGCTGATCGTAAGTCCACAAAAGATTGTCGATGGCGTCACTCTCGACGGTGTACTCGAGGCCAAGGACAAGGCCACGCTCACCGCCCAAACCTCGGGCCGCGTGGTGAAAATCAACTATGACGTCGATGACTACGTGCCCGCCGGCGCCGTCGTGATGGAAATCGCTGCCAGCGAACAAGGTGCGCGAGCGGCACGCGCTGGCGCAGGGCTGGCCGAGTCCAAAGCGGCCCTGCGTGAAGCAGAAACCAATTTTGCACGCGCGAAGCAACTGGTTAGCCAGCACTTGGTCTCGCAGGCGGATTTCGACCGCGTACGCGCCAATTACGAGGCGGCGCTGGCGCGTGTGGCTGCCGCCGATGCCGCGCAGCAGGAAGCGCAAACGCAGTTCGGCTATACCAAAATTCGCGCGCCTTACAACGGCATCCTCACCGCAAGACACATTGAAGTCGGCGAGCTAGCCACGCCGGGCAAGCCACTGGTGTCAGGGCTGTCGCTGGGCAAGGTACGGGTGACCGTCATGGTCCCGCAGCATTTTATCGACGCCGTCCGCACTCAGAAAAAACTCGATCTACTGATGCCCGACGGCAACACCATCGCAGCCAGCAACGTCGTAGTTTTCCCTTACGCCGACGAGCAAAGTCATGCTTTCAAAGTCCGCGCCGACCTCGCGCCGACAGTGTCCGGCGGCATCTATCCTGGCATGTTTGTGAAAGTGTGGCTGGCTACAGGAGAACGCGAGGCATTGCGTGTGCCGCAATCGGCACTGGTGGAGCGCGGTGAACTCACAGGCGTTTACGTGCAACACGAGAACAATGCACCAGAGCTGCGACAGGTGCGGATCGGACGTCGTGCAGACGGCATGGTGGAGGTGCTATCGGGGCTGACTACCGGTGAAACCGTGTGGAAAGACGCGAAGGTGGCGGTAAAAGTCCATGAGTGAAATACCGATGGGCATTTCTGGGCGAATCGCGCGCCGGTTTCTCACCTCACAGTTGACGCCACTGCTAGCAGTTACGGGTCTGCTGCTGGGGCTGTTCGCAATCGCGGTGACGCCGAAAGAAGAAGAACCGCAGATCGATGTCACCATGGCAAACGTGTTGGTGCCATTTCCGGGCGCCAGCGCACGGGAAGTCGAGAGCCTCGTCGCCACACCGGCCGAACAAGTCCTGAGCGCAATCGATGGCGTCGACCACACATTTTCCACTTCCACGCCCGGCCTTGCACTGATCACCGTGCAATTCAAAGTCGGTGTGCCACGGCAGGAAGCGCTGGTCAAACTTTACAATCAAGTTTGGTCCAACGCGGATTGGTTGCCGCCCACTCTTGGCACTCTCACGCCGATCGTAAAACCGAAAGGCATCGACGATGTGCCAATCATGGCGTTGACGCTGTCATCCGCCGATCCGTCGATCACCGCCAATGATCTCAGCAAGGTCGCCCACACGCTGGAAACTGAGCTCAAACGCGTACCGGGTACTCGCGACATCTACACGCTCGGCTCCCCCGACGACATCGTGCGCGTCACGCTCGATCCCGCACGGATGGCCGCCTACGACATCGACATAGGCGCTCTGCGCGAGAGTCTCGTCGCCGCCAATCACGCCATGAGCCCGGTACACACCGTACAGGATGGCCGCAGCGTCGAAATTTTGGCTGGAAATTTTTTCCGCAATACAGAAGACGTAGCCGCGCTTATTGTCGGGATTCGCGGTAGCCAGCCCGTTTATCTCGCGGATGTTGCCGACATTGCACGTACGCCGGAAACGCCAGCGCATAGCGTGCTGTATTGGCATAAAAAACTGGAAGCAACCAAAACAATCACGACCGAACTCCCACCCACTTATCGCCCTGCGGTAACGATAGCCATTACAAAAAAACCCGGTCAAAACGCGATTGACATCACAGAGCAAATTAAAGATCGGCTCACGCAGCTGCAGAACGTCGCCATTCCTTCCGGCATAGAAATAAACGTCAGCCGAAACTATGGCCAAACCGCTGCTGATAAATCGTCAAAACTAATTCAGAAACTACTCTTTGCCACCTTTGCGGTAGTGGCGCTGGTGTTCTTCATGCTTGGCCGACGCGAGGCGTTCATCGTTGGCAGTGCCGTTATCATCACGCTAGCACTCACGCTGTTCGCCAGTTGGGCTTGGGGATTTACGCTCAATCGCGTATCTCTTTTTGCGCTTATTTTTTCGATCGGCATCCTCGTCGACGATGCCATCGTCGTGGTAGAAAATATTCATCGTCAAATGACATTGCCAGAAAACACAGGCAAGACGCTGATCGAGCTGGTGCCTGGCGCGGTCGACGAAGTCGGCGCGCCGACCATTCTTGCCACTTTCGCCGTCATCGCTGCATTGATGCCGATGGCATTCGTCTCCGGGCTGATGGGCCCGTACATGAGCCCGATCCCGATCAACGCCTCCACCGGCATGCTGATCTCGTTGGCAATCGCTTTCGTCATTACGCCGTGGATGGCCGCTAAATATCTTAAGCCACACACATCGACTACCAACCACTCGCACGATCATGCATCCAAACTAGATCGCCTCTTCTCTTCGCTTGCACAAAAACTACTAGCACCGCTGGTAGCAGCCGGAAACGACAGCCGCACCAAACGCCACCGTCTCTACGCCGGCGTGCTGGCAGCAATCGTTTTCGCTGTCGCGCTGCCCGTACTGGGCATCGTGGTATTGAAAATGCTGCCCTTTGATAACAAGAGCGAGTTCCAAGTGGTGGTCGATATGCCGGAAGGCACGCCCGTGGAAGACACTCGCCGTGTGCTGGTCGCGCTCGCCAATGAGCTTCGACGCGTGTCAGAAGTAGAAAGCCTGCAGCTCTACGCCGGCACCGCCGCGCCCATCAATTTCAACGGGCTCGTGCGTCAATACTATCTGCGCAGCAACCCGGACATGGGCGACATTCAAGTCAACCTGATCGAGAAACAGCATCGCGATCGCTCAAGCCACGCCATCGCACTGGCTGTGCGAACGCCACTGCAAGAGATCGGGAAAAAACTCGGCGCTAACGTTAAAGTCGTCGAGGTTCCACCCGGCCCGCCAGTACTCTCGCCCATCGTTGCCGAGATCTACGGTTACGACGAAACGCAGCGCATGCGTGCAGCGCAAACTGTCCGTGCGTCACTCGCAACCACGCCAGATGTGGTTGATCTCGATGACACGATCTCAGCCGCTGCACCACGTGTTCAGTATGTGATCGATCGCCAAAAAGCCGCGCGCCTAGGTCTTGAATACGCACAGGTGGTGCAGGCCATAGCCAGCCTCACCGGTGGCGGCGACGTGAGTTATCTGCACGAAGACAGCATGAAATTCGCAGTACCTATTCGCCTCACGCTTTCCAACGCCGATAAAGCCGACCCCGATGCGTTACTCGCTCTAAAATTGGCCAGCAGCAGCGGACGCATGATCGCATTGGGTGAAGTTGCGCGTGCAATTCACGGTAGCGTCGAGCAACCGATCTATCACAAGGACCTGTTGCCGGTGATCTACGTCACCGCCGATGTAGCCGGTAACACCGACAGCCCGCTCTACGGCATGTTCACAGCAGCCGACACGCTGGAAGAAAATCACGCTGACATCGCACAAACATATTTCTCGCAGCCGTCGTTGCCCACCGCCGCCGCCGTGAAATGGGATGGTGAATGGCAGGTGACTTGGGAAACTTTCCGCGATATGGGCCTTGCCTACGGCGTTGGCATGATTTTGATTTACCTGCTGGTGGTCGCGCAGTTCGGTTCCTACACCGTGCCACTCATCATCATGGCACCCATCCCGCTCACCGTGATCGGCGTGATGCCGGGCCACGCGTTGTTTGGCGCGCAATTCACCGCCACCAGCATGATCGGCATGATCGCGCTGGCCGGAATCATCGTGCGCAATTCAATTTTGCTCGTCGATTTCACCAACGAGCAGTTGCTCTCCGGCATGAAACTGGAAGACGCGATCGTCAAATCGGCCGCGGTGCGCGCCAAGCCAATTCTGCTCACCGCCTTCGCCGCGATCATCGGTGCACTGTTCATCCTAGATGATCCGATCTTCAACGGACTGGCGATCGCGCTGATCTTCGGCATCCTCATCTCCAGCCTACTGACGCTAGTGGTCATTCCCGTGTTGTATTACATCGCGATGCGGGAAAAACCGACGACAACACCACACATCCCGCCCGGCTGGCGCTGAACCGGTCTGAGGAAGTCAATCAATCCGGCGCGCTTTGAATTGCCGGCCCTTGATTCGCCCATTCACCAGCGCCCACAACGCTTTTTCCGCCACGGTGCGATCAACCGCGACATACGCCTGCATGTCGAAGATGTCGATCTTGCCGATTAACGCACCGGCGATTCCACCCTCGCCAGTTAGCGCGCCCAAGATGTCGCCGGGACGCAGTTTATCTTTGCGGCCTCCAGCGATATTCAGCGTCACCATTTTGGGTAACACCGATGTTGGCAATGCAGCGGGCGATACCGATTGCCCGGCTGCCAACGGCAACTCGCGCCAAGTCAGCGGCTTGCCCTGCAACTTTTCAATCGCCAACGCCCGCGGCACTTCCGAAGACGCACACAGCGTCAGCGCGATGCCGTTCTGCCCGGCACGGCCAGTACGGCCGATTCGGTGAATGTGCACCTCCGGCTCAAACGCCGGCTCGACATTGATCACCCCCGCCACGTCTTTGATGTCCAAACCACGCGCGGCAACGTCGGTCGCCACCAGCAGCGGGCAACTGCCGTTGGCGAACATCACCAACGTCAGGTCGCGTTCACGTTGTTCAAGATCGCCGTGCAAGACCTGCGCATGGAAACCATCTGCACGCAGTGCTGCCGCGACATCGTCGCACTGCTGCTTCGTATTGCAGAACAGCAATGCCGATGCTGGCTGGTAAGTTCGCAGCAATACTTTCAGCGCTGGCAGCCGCTGGCTGCGCTCGACTTCAAAAAATTCCTGTTCGATCTGCGCGTCGACATGCACAGATTCCACCGTTACGGATACCGGATCCACTTGGAAATTCCGGCTCAGCGTTCGAATCGGGTCCGGCCACGTGGCGGAGAACAACAGCGTCTGCCGTTTTTTCGGCAGGAATGAAACGACTTCGACGATGTCGTCGTGAAAACCCATGTCGAGCATACGATCAGCTTCGTCCAACACCAGCGTCTGCACGCCCTGCAATTGCAGCGACTGTTTCTGCAGGTGCTTGAGCACACGCCCAGGCGTGCCGACCACCACGTGCGCACCGTGCTCCAGCGAACCGAGTTGCGGCCCCATCGGCATGCCGCCGCACAGAGTGAGAATCTTGATGTTGTCGCGGTAGCGCGCGAGGCGACGCAGTTCTTTCGCCACTTGATCGGCCAGCTCGCGGGTCGGGCACAGCACCAACGCTTGCACACCGAAGAAACGCGGGTTCAGTCCGCGCAGCAGGCTGATGCCAAATGCCGCCGTCTTGCCGCTACCGGTTTTCGCCTGCGCGATCACATCACGGCCGGCTAGCGTGTGTGGCAGCGCCGCCGCTTGTATTGGCGTCATCTGCCGGTATCCCAGCGCGTCGAGCGTGGCGATCACCGCCGGTTCAAGTGACAAGGAGGAAAAAGCCGGGCCAGTCATCGGTCACCAAGAAGAAGGGAAAGGGGCGGCGCGCCGGGGGGCGCGGATCATAAGCCTATTCCGGCTCCGCCACATGGCGTGACAACCTATTGATCTATAAAGAAATTTCTTCGCCCCGTCGGAAGCGACACCGCCATCGGGTGGAAATCCGTGGGCACCCAGGGTTTCCCCGCCTTGTCCAAGGAGAGGACGGCACCCATATTGACCCCCCGCCGCCGGATAACCCCGGCCCGGCCATTCGCGCATATCGGCAGGAGCACCTTCATGTCTCAGGACAAATTCAAAGATCGCCCCAAAAGTGAGGTCGTTGACCTTGCCGCTGTGCGCCGTCGCCTTGAAGCCGAGCGTGAGGACTTGGTCGCACCGGTACGCGCCGAATTCATGGAAGAAATGGGCGAGTTGTTCTATGACTACATGGATGCGCTGCGCGACGTCGTCGGCAATGATCCTGAAAAATTGCTCGAAGAAATGATCGCCACCTGCTCCACCGTGCTGGCATTGGCTGCCGAAGAACATTCGGACGATCCGGAAGAACGCGTCGATTTCATCGACAGCGTGGCGGAGATTGCCGTCGAGTTGGTGGTAGAACCCGATACCGACGACACCGCGCAAGACGACGACGGCAACGACGACAGTCCGGCGTGATCGAGTCAGCCATACGCGTTATCAACACCGTTGACTGAGGCTCGCGCTAATCTCGGCTGTCGATCCCAGTTGCTGTCGATCCCAGTTGCCGATCATTGTCTCGATGCTTGAAGATGGCGTCCCCGCCACTTTGCCCGCACACCTCGCATCCACATCGTCATGGCACTCAAGGCAACAGTCTACAAAGCGAAGCTCAACGTTGCCGACGTCGACCGCGGGTATTACGCCGATCACGCACTGACACTGGCACTGCACCCTTCCGAAACTGAAGAGCGTCTCGTTGTGCGGTTGCTGGCTTTCGCGGTGTATGCAAGCGAACGATTAGAATTTTGTCGCGGTATCAGCAACGACGACGAGCCAGACCTGTGGGAAAAAGATCTCACCAGCGACATCCGAGTGTGGATCGAAGCCGGCATGCCGGATGAAGACCGCATACGCAAAGCTTGCAACCGTTCCGCCCAAGTAGTCGTGATTTGCTATGGCGCACGCGCACCCGAAATATGGCGAGAGAAGAATTCCTCGGCGCTCGCACGCCACGACAATCTCACCGTATTACGAATCCCTGCCGAGGCATCCGCCACACTCGCATCCATGGTTGAGCGCAGCATGGACTGGCAGGTGACGATTCAAGACGGTGCAGTACTGCTCAGCTCGTCAACGAGCAACGTGGAATTAACGCTGGAAACTTGGTTCACCCCAGCCGACGGCGCAAGGTAAATCGCCAATTCTGGAATACACGTTCCACAGCGCGTGCCCGCACGTGTTTCTTCACTTAATGCGGCGACACTACAGCATCGACGACCCGCATCGCGCAATACATCTTCCGTGACTTCGAAGCAGGCGCAAATCATCCGTGCCGGTGGTGGTAAACGCTCCTTGCCAAACAATTGCGTACGTGCCGCTTCAAATTGATCTGGTGCAGCCATGAATAATTGTTGCGCAGCCACTTCATCCGGCGTGCCCTCCAGTACAGCCACAGCCACCGTTTGCACCACCCCGTCACGCAGATTCACTAGCACCACACGATTGGCGTCACCAAATTGTTGCCACTCGCCGTTTTGCGTCGCCGCCGGCAGTGGTAACACATGATGCAGCCAGTCCATCAACGACGTCGGTTTCGCCGTCACCGCCACACGCAACCGCCAACCGTCACGCGTGCGTTGGCGCACGGCATGGAGCGCTTCCACCGGTACCGTGAGCAGGTCGCGTGATAACAGCAAGGCTTGTGCAGCCACTGCCACGGGAGCAATCGTTGCTGGCGTGTGCTTGAGCTCCGGCTGACCAGAATGCGGGTCCACCGCGGGATTCGGCAGCGCACACGCAATACCACCACTCACCAACGCACGTGTCCAATGCATGGGCACGAACAACGCGCCCAATTGCTGATCCGCACTCACCGCCACTCGCAAAACGGCGCTCGCTTGCGCCGTGCTCACGCGCGCCAACGCACCGTCGGTGACACCACAACGGCGCGCATCTTCCGGATGAATTTCCACAAACGGTTCATCGCGGTGACGATTCAAACGCGGCACGACACCGGTACGCGTCATCGTGTGCCATTGATCGCGCACGCGTCCCGTATTGAGCACAAAAGGATAGGCGGTATCCACCGCATAGCACGGTGCATGCGGTTGCACCGCAATGAAACGCGCTCGGCGATCACGATGCGCGTAACGGCCATCGGTGAACAGCCGCTCTGCCGGTTGTTCACCGGCACGCCAAGGCCAGTGAAACGATTGCAAGTTTTCGTAATCCGCATCGCCTAAGGACGACAACGCACCGATGTCAAACTGACGGCCACTGGCCAGCGGATTGGCCAACGCAGAAAGCGCCGCATGCTCACGAAAAATCGCCGCCGGACTGTTCCATGGGAATGCGTTGACGTATCCGAGACGGCGCGCCACCTGCGTCACCGCCCACCAATCGGGTCGGCTCTCGCCCAGCGGCACCAGCAACGCTCGCTGGCGTGAGATTCGGCGCTCGGAATTCGTGACGGTGCCGTCTTTTTCACCCCAGGCATGTGCCGGTAATGCCACGTGCGCATGACGCAAGGTATCGGTGTCGTTGACGCAATCAGAGACCACCACGAAGTCACAACCGGCAATTGCCGCCCGCACGCGCGCAGCATCCGGCATGCTGGCCGCCGGATTAGTCCCGATCACCCACAAAAATTTCACTTGCCCCGCGGCTACGGCGTCAAATAAATCCACCGCTTTCAAACCACGCTGCGTGGCTAGGTGTGGCGCTTTCCAAAACCGCGACAGCGTATTCAGTGCCGATGGATCATCAAAATCGAGATGCGCAGCAAGTTGCGTCGCTAAGCCACCGACTTCGCGACCACCCATCGCGTTGGGTTGACCGGTCAGCGACAGCGGCGCTGCACCGGGTTTGCCGATGCGGCCCGTCGCCAAATGGCAATTGATGATCGCGTTGACTTTGTCGGTGCCACCGCTGGATTGATTCACACCTTGCGACCAACTTGTCACCGTGCGCGGCGTGTTCGCAAACCACCGATAAAACATTTTTAGATCGGCTTCTGATACGCCGCAGCGTATCGCCAACGCGGGCAAATCACCTGCGTCTGCACGTGCGGCAGCCAGCGCCGCATCAAATCCAGCGGTATGCAATGCCACATAACTGGCATCCAGCGCACCGCAATCCGCCAGAAACGCCAACAAACCGTTGAAGATTGCGGCATCCGTACCGGCACGCAGCGGCAAGTGCAGATCCGCGATTTCACAGGTCGCGGTGCGACGCGGGTCCAGCACCACGACTTTGGTGCCACGCGCCGCTTTGGCCGCTTTGATGCGCTGGTACAACACCGGATGACACCACGCGGTGTTGGAACCCACCAGCACCACCAAATCTGCCAATTCCAGATCTTCGTAATTACCGGGTACCGCGTCTTCACCGAAAGCCCGCTGCTGCGCCACCACCGTCGAGGCCATACACAACCGTGAATTGGTATCGATGTTGGCGGTGCCTACGAAACCTTTGACGAATTTATTTACCGCGTAATAGTCCTCGGTGAGCAATTGCCCAGAGACGTAAAAACCGATGGCATCCGGCCCGCGCTCAGCCCGCACTTTCGCCAATGTTGCCGCAATCTTGTCCAGCGCTTCGCCCCAAAAAACATCTTGTAGAACACCGCGTGCATCGCGCAGTTTTGGGCGCAACAAACGCGCGTCTTCCACCAACGTTTCCGCCAACGACATGCCCTTGGCGCACAGCCGGCCACCGTTGGCGGGGTGTGCCGAATCGCCCACCACCTGCACACTGCGCCCATCACGATCTTTGATCGTGGCGCGAATACCACAACCGACACCGCAGTAGGCGCAGGTTGTTTGCTTAACCGGTGCCGCGGCAATACCCGCCGACACGACGGGGGCAACCGCCGTTTCCGGCGTAAAGAGAATCGGTTTCCCGCTCATCGTCTCACTCTCGACGGTTCAACCCACCACACCCATCAAGACGCCAGCGGCGTGCTGCCGATTTCAACCATGCCCTTGAGCGTGCGTACCGGGTAGACCGGCAAACGCACGGTGTCGTCTTCCAAGCAGCGGCCATTCACCAACGAAAAATGCTGTTTGTAGATGGGCGAAGCCACCACCAACTCACCTTTCAAATCGCCGACGATGCCTCGCGACATCACATTGGCGTTGCTGAACGGATCATGATTGCCGATGGCATATATCGAACCTTGCGGCAGGCGAAACAAGGCAATCTGTTTCCCTTCAATCATCGCCGCCGCCCCGCGGCAAGGCACCAAATCGGCAGTGGCACATACGGGAATAAATTTCATACGTAATCTCCTCTCGTCACCTGTTCGTTACACGTTTTCCGTTTGCCGTGCTGCTTTTTCTTCTGCGGTCGCCGGGCGGATCTGATTACGTTCACGCACGAACACGACATTGTCGTCTTGATCGCTAGGCGCATTGATAAACGACTTGAATCGCGCCCGCTTGACTGGATCTTCCACCGTGCTGCGCCATTCGTCCTGATACGTACCGATCACCAGCGCCATCTCGGCTTCCAGTTCGTCGGCGAGACCCAACGTATCTTTGATGATCACGTCTTGCAGGTAGGCCAATCCGCCTTCCATGTTGTCTCGCCAGGTGCTAGTGCGCTGCAGACGATCCGCCGTGCGGATGTAAAACATCAGGAAACGATCGATGTATTTGAGCAGCGTGACGTCATCGAGATCACCGGCCAACAATTCCGCGTGTCGCGGCTTCATGCCACCGTTACCGCACACGTACAGGTTCCAGCCTTTTTCGGTGGCAATCACTCCCACATCTTTTGATTGCGCTTCGGCGCATTCGCGAGTGCAACCGGACACCGCCATTTTCAGCTTGTGCGGCGAGCGCAAACCCTTGTAGCGATTCTCCACCAGAACCGCCATGCCGACGGAATCTTGCACGCCGTAGCGACACCACGTGCTGCCGACGCAGCTCTTTACCGTGCGCAGTGATTTGCCATACGCATGGCCGGATTCCATGCCGGCATTGACCAGTGCTTCCCAGATTTCCGGCAATTGTTCATAGCGCGCGCCAAACAAGTCGATGCGCTGGCCACCGGTAATCTTGGTGTAAAGATCGTATTTTTTTGCAATCTGCCCGATCACGATCAGCTTGTCCGGCGTGATCTCGCCACCCGGAATACGCGGCACGATCGAATAGGTGCCGTCTTTCTGGATATTGGCCATCACGTGATCGTTGGAATCCTGCAGATGTGCATGCTCATCCTTGAGGATGAATTCGTTCCAGCAGGATGCCAGGATGGAGGCAATCGCCGGTTTGCAGATGTCGCAACCCAAACCACGGCCATGCTTGTTACGTACTTCGTCAAACGACTTCAGCTTGCCGACGCGAACCAAGTTATACAGATCCTGACGGCTGTGCGCGAAGTGCTCACACAGATCTTTGCGGACTTCCACGCCGATTTTCTTTAACTCACTGTTCATGACCTGTGTCACCAGCGGGACGCAACCGCCGCAGGTGGTGCCGGCTTTGGTGCAGGCCTTGAGATCGGCCACGGTGTGCGCGCCACCCTGCACCGCCTTGCACAGCTCGCGCTTGCTCACCGCGTTGCAAGAACAAATCTGCGCGGTTTCCGGCAGCGCGTCGACGCCGATGCCGGCGGAAGATTTGCCATCCACTGCGGGCAGAATCATTGCTTCAGGATTACCCGGCAACGTGACACCGTTGAGCATCACCTGCAGCAAGGTACCGTAATCGTTGGCTTCGCCCACCAACACGCCGCCCAGCAATTTCTTGTTGTCTTCGGAGACAACAATTTTCTTGTAAACGCCGGAAGGCTCGTTGATGTACACGTACGAGCGCGCACCGACGGTGGCGCCGTGCGCATCGCCCAGACTCGCCACATCCACGCCCATCAATTTCAACTTGGTCGACATGTCGGCGCCCTTAAACTGGGCCGCACCGTCTGGATTCTCCGCACCGAAGGTCGCCGGATCAGCCAGATGCGCAATCTGCTGCGCGGCCACTTTCGCCATGTCGTAGCCGGGCGCTACCAACCCGTAAATACGACCACTCCACAGCGCGCATTCACCGATGGCGTATACGTTCGGGTCCGAGGTTTGGCAGTTGTCGTTGACGACAATGCCGCCACGCGGGCCGACGTCGAGGCCCGACGCTTTGGCCAACGCATCCTGCGGACGAATACCGGCCGAGAAAACCAGCATGTCGGTTTCCAACACGGTGCCATCCGAAAAATTCATGCGGTGACGATGCGCTTCACCATCCACGATGTCTTTGGTGTTGCGATTGGTGTGCACCTGCACACCCAACGATTCAATTTTGCGACGCAGCATATTGCCGCCACCGTCATCAACCTGCACCGCCATCAACCGTGGGGCAAATTCCACCACATGCGTTTCCAGACCCAGATCGCGCAACGCCTTGGCGGCTTCCAAACCCAACAAACCCCCGCCAATCACCGTGCCAATTTTGCTCTGGCTGGCTGATGCACGAATGGCATCGAGGTCTTCGATCGTGCGGTACACATGAATGCACGCGCGGTCATTGCCCGGCACCGGCGGCACGAAGGGGAATGAACCGGTGGCCAACACCAGTTGATCGTAAGACACCGTGGTGCCATCGCTCGCGGTCACGGTCTTGACCGCACGGTCGATACCGACGGCCTTTACACCCGTCAGCAACGTGATACCCGTCCGCTCAAAAAATCCGTCACTCACCAACGACAAATCTTTGGCGGAACGGCCCGTGAAATATTCCGAGAGATGCACTCGATCGTAAGCCGCACGCGGTTCTTCGCAGAACACGGTGACATCGAAGGCGCCGCTGCCGGCCATCAGGTTCTCAAGAAACTTGTGGCCCACCATGCCGTTGCCGATGACCACGACCTTCTGCTTGCTCATTGCTCGCTCTCCCGCCGGATATATCGGCGCTGACACCGTTTCTAAATGCCAAAGACATCACCGAAAAATCGGCTGACGCGTTTGCCTCCCCTCTGTTAAAGCAACCGCCATGCCAAATCAGGCCACCGTTCTACCAACGCGCTCACGCACCGTGTTCGGGCGATGCGGCAAGCCCGAACACGGCAAAAATCCACAGCGGCAGCACGTGCGCACCAAAGCGGACGCAAACGCGCCCCGTTCGCGAGCACAGCGTTTTTTGGCGGTGTTATTGCGGCCGCACCAGAACGGGATAAGCCGAGCGACATCGGCACTGCGGTGGGGCAACGCGACGGTCGCGAGGCCAACACTGTGCAAAATTCGCGCGAACACGACGTGTTTTCTCGCACGGAGACAGGCCCGACAGCCCGCGTCGGTGAACGTAATCCCCGTTTTGGCACTTGGCCTATTTCTTGAATAGACCGATCTGTCGCCTGCGGCTGCCATGCAGCAGTCACTGCCGGCGGCAGACCTATGACGTCGAGCGACGCCGCTACCTGCCGGCGCGCTCCTATCCGGATTGACACATGTCTGCTTTTATTCCGTTACACCACGTCAACGATCCCAAAGTGCGCACCCTGCACTACGCTTGGATCGCTTTCTTTCTGACTTTCGTGATCTGGTTTGGCCATGCGCCACTGATGGCGTATATCAAGGCCGAATTCCTGCTCACCGATACGCAAATAAAAGCGCTGCTGATTCTCAACGTCGCGCTGACGATTCCCGCACGAATTTTGGTCGGCATGCTGGTCGATCGCGTTGGGCCACGCTTGACCTACAGCGCCATCCTGACGCTGGGCGG
Organism: uncultured Pseudomonadales bacterium; assembly: GCA_964574995.1. GTDB lineage: Bacteria > Pseudomonadota > Gammaproteobacteria > Pseudomonadales > JADFDG01 > JADFDG01. The sequence continues at coordinate 110,566 of CAZNPF010000008.1, forward strand.
CGTGTTCTGCATCGGCTTCGCGCTGGCACAAACCTACGAGCAATTAGCCGTGATGCGTTTTCTGCTCGGTTTTGTCGGTGCCGGCTTCGTCGTCGGTATTCGTCTAATCGCCGAGTGGTTTCCAGCGCGGCAATTAGGGCTCGCCGAGGGCATCTACGGGGGCTGGGGAAATTTCGGCTCCGCCGCCGCCGCGTTGCTGCTGCCACTTGCGGCAGTGAGCCTGGCCAGTGTCGGTGGCTGGCGCGCGGCGCTGGTGGTCGCCGGCCTTCTTTGCATCGTCTATGCCTTCATTTTCTGGCGCGCGGTCAGCAACACGCCGAAAGGCGCCACGTACTTCAAACCGAAAAAATCCGGCGGCCTCGAAGTGAGCAGCTGGCGCGATCTCATCATTTATTACGTCACGGTGCTGCCGCTGTGGATCGCGCTGGCGCTATTGGTTTGGAAATTGTCGCCGCTGCAACTGCAGTTGCTCTCACCGTTCTGGACCAGTGTCGCTGCGATTACCGTAATCGCGCTGGCCGCGTCACAGGCGATGGGTATGTGGAAAATCAACGCACCCCGTCTGCGCGAAGGCGTGCCCGCTTGGCAAAAGTACGAATTCCGCCAAGTGAGCATTTTATCGCTGGCCTACCTCGCGTCGTTCGGTTCGGAAATCGCGGTGATCTCCATGCTGCCATTATTTTTCATGGATACCTTCGCGCTAAGCCCCGTCATCGCGGGCTTCAGTGCGGCCGGTTTCGTGGTAGCCAACATCGTTGCCCGTCCGGGTGGCGGCTGGCTGAGCGATCGCATCGGTCGTCGCAAGGCGCTGTCTTTCCAATTAAGCGGTATCGCCATCGGCTACTTGCTGATGAGTCAGATGATGAACATGCCGCTGATGCTGGCACTGCTGATCACTTTCATCACGTCGTTCTTCGTGCAAGCCGCCTGCGGCGGCGTCTACGCGGTGATTCCGTTGATTCAACGCCGCATGACCGGGCAAATCGCTGGCATGACCGGCGCTTACGGCAATGTCGGCGGTGTACTGTTTCTCACGATACTGTCACTGGTGAGCGTGCAAGCGTTTTTCATCACGTTGGCTGCCATCGCCGCCTTGTCATTGCTCGCGGTTTGCTTTCTGGCCGAGCCGGAAGGCCACATGGCCGAACAACTGCCCGATGGCAGCGTGCAATTAATCGAGATGCGTTAATGACGCTCGCCGCCGCACTCAGAATAATTTCATGCCGCGCCGCCGGCACCGTGCCGAGATGAGCCACAGCAGCCAGTTACCGGCCATCACGCTGGCGCAGCAATCGCTGCGCGGTACGCGCGCCGAGAATCAAGACGCCAGCGGTGCTCGCGTGCCCAGCGGCATCACACTCGCCCGCAAAGGCGTGGCCGTTGCGGTCGCCGACGGCGTAAGCGCCGCCGAATCCGGACGTATCGCCGCTGAAACCAGCGTACAAAATTTTCTCGGCGACTATTACGCCACGCCGGACGAATGGAGTGCGCGGCGATCCGGTGGCCAAGTGATCAATGCGCTCAATCGCTGGCTGTTGGGCCAAGGCTTACAAGTGCGCGATACGCGTCGCGGCCACGTCACCACATTTACCGGCGGTATTTTTCTGGGCCGGCAACTGCATGTCTTTCACATTGGCGATACGCGACTGTATCGCTTGCGCCATGGCGATCTGGAGCGTCTGAGCCGCGACCATCGCGTGCTGCTCGATGATGGCAAGCCCGTGCTCTCACGTGCGCTCGGCCTCGATCACAGCGTAGACATCGACTACAGCGTACTGCCGCTGGAAGTCGGCGATGTGTACGCGCTGATGACCGACGGTGTTCATGATTTTGTCGACGACGACACGATCCGCCAGTTGCTCACCACACACACGGAACCCGACACCGCGTGCCACGCGTTGATCACGATGGCCGAGCAGGCGATCAGCGATGACAACATGACCTGCGTCGTGGTGCGCATCAACGCCCTGCCAGAAGCCGACGTCGCGGAGTTGGTTGAAACCTGGGACAACTTGCGCATCCCGCCGCTGCTGTCGCCGGGTCAGACGCTCGATGGTCTGCGCGTGGAAAAAGTGCTGGCCGAAAGCCCGCGTAGCCAAGCTTATCGTGTGCGCGACGAGCAGTCGCATACGCTCTATGTGCTGAAAACACCGTCACCGCGCTGTGAAGATCTTGATGTGGTACGCCGCGAATACGCCACCGAAACCTGGGTGCTACGTCGCGTGCGTCATCCGCGTCTACCACGCATGGCCGAGCCGCCACATCCGCGCACGGCGTTATATCTACTCACCGAGCCGATTGACGGCCAGTCACTGCGCCAGTGGATGAAACAATTTCCGAAAGCGCCTATCGGCGATTCCATTCAAATTGCGAATCAAGTGGCTAACGCGCTGCGCGCCATGCATCGCCGTGACATCGTGCATCGCGATGTGCGTCCTGAAAATGTTTTGATCGATGGTAATGGCCAAGCGACGCTGATTGATCTCGGGCAATGCCGGGTGGCCAGCCTTGCCGACCACCGGCTCGACGGTTGTATTGGCGCACTGGAATACGCCGCGCCGGAAAATACCGTACAAATAAAAACTGTCGGTGAGCGCGCCGATCAATTCTCGCTGGCGGCGTTGCTCTACGAAATGCTCACCGGACGCCTGCCCTACGGCAACAAACTGGCCGATGCACATATCCAACGCCGCTTTGAACACCTGCGCTGGCTACCCGCCACTCACTACAACCCGATGGTGCCACCGTGGATCGACAACGTGCTGCGGCGCGCCATGGATCCGGTACCGGCAATGCGTTATGGCGATATCGCAGAATTCGCCGAGGCGTTGCTGAAACCAACCACCGCTAGCACCGAACAAAACACAGCGATGCTGACGCGCAACCCGGTACGTTTCTGGCAAGGCCTCGCCTTGCTGCTGATGATCAGCCAGTTGCTCACGCTGATCGGTTTGTTGCGCTGAATACGCGGCACGTGCGCCAGCCACGTTATGTGCGACGCTTCAGCTCCAGACCGCTGTCGTGACAGCGAATGGCAAGGACTGCCCATCCGCCCCGCCCGCATTACCGAGTGCCGCCTCACGGCACAGCGGCCATGAAGCGCTAACGTCCAGCCACGAAAAAAACCTCTGCTAGAATCAGCGGCTTATGACTGATGTAGCCGCCATGACACCCACTCTGACTCTCGCTTGTGACCTCATTCGACGCCCGTCCGTGACCCCGGATGATGCCGATTGCCAGCAATTGATCGCCACCCGATTGGCACCGCGCGGATTCGTTGCCGAAGCGTTGCGCTTTGCCGATGTCGATAATCTCTGGCTCAAGCGGAACGGCCCCACCGGCAGCCCGCTGTTCGTGTTTGCCGGTCACACCGACGTGGTGCCCACCGGCCCGCGCGAAAAATGGACGCTCGATCCGTTCGCCCCGAAAATTCGTGACGGCCTACTGCACGGACGCGGTGCCGCGGACATGAAAGGTTCCATCGCGGCCTTCGTGGTTGCTGTCGAGCGTTTTCTCACCGCGCATCCGCAACCAAAAGGCAGCATCGCGTTGTTGCTCACCAGCGACGAAGAAGGCCCGTCGATTAACGGCACGGTGAAAGTCGTGGAAACGTTGGAAGCGCGGCGCGAAAAAATCGACTGGTGCGTCGTGGGCGAACCCACCGCCGTCAAAAACACCGGCGACATGATCAAGAATGGCCGCCGGGGTTCGCTGGGCGGTTTGTTGACCGTCAAAGGCGTGCAAGGTCACGTTGCTTACCCGCATCTCGCCAAAAATCCGATTCATCTCGTCGCGCCAGCCTTGGCTGAGCTCGCAGCCGTCACGTGGGACAACGGCAACGAATTTTTCCCTGCGACGTCTTTTCAGATTTCCAACATCAAATCCGGCACCGGCGCCAGCAATGTCATCCCCGGCGAATGCGAAGTGATGTTCAATTTCCGCTTCAGCACCGAACAAACGGCAGATGGTCTGAAACAAAAAACAGAAGCGCTGCTGAAAAAACACGGCTTGGACTACACGCTGGACTGGGCACTCTCTGGCAACCCGTTCATTACCGGGCGCGGCACACTGGTGAGCGCGGCACAAGCCGCCATCCGCGAAACCTGCGACATCGAGACTGAACTGTCCACTACCGGCGGCACCAGCGATGGTCGATTCATTGCGCCCACTGGCGCGCAAGTGGTGGAAATCGGCCCCTGCAATGCGACCATCCACAAAATTGATGAGCGCGTGGCCATCGACGATCTGGAAAAACTCACCGACGTCTACCAGCGTCTGCTGGAGAAACTGCTGACATGAATAAGCAACCGGATATCGAAATCTACGTGCGCGATGCCACCGTCGACGATTTGCGCGGCTGGTTGGAAAAACGCCTGGGTCCGCTCACGGCACAACCTTCCGGGAAAACGATGGCGAAATTCACCGTCGATGTCAGCGGCATTGCCATTCCTGTGCGCATCACGCCTGGTGTCGTCGGAAAAATTTGGACCAGTGTTTGGCTAGACTCGCCGGATACGCCGTGGGCGGATGATCTGGCCTGCGCGCGCGATTGTTACGCCATGCTCGGCAAGGAAGTGCGTTGCACAGCAGGCGGTTGGCACGAAGAGGAAGACCCGGATTCTTTCCTCAAAATCACGGCCGACGGAGAAAAAACAATTACTTGGAAGACGGAATAAATCGTCTATTCAATCCGATCTGGCCGTTCCGGTGTGCGTCGCCGCTGACGTAAAGCGGCAACCATGATCGCAATCACCACCAAATTGACCAATAAAAAACCGATGCTTAATGCATCGACGCCATGCATCAGCGCGGCGATCTCAAACGGCACATAGATGGCGGCACTGCACACCGCCAACCATTCCGCCCACGTTGCGCAGCGATAAAGCCCCCACG
>CAZNPF010000009.1:0-29641 GCA_964574995.1 uncultured Pseudomonadales bacterium
GATCATGGAAGGCTTTTACCTCTTGCCGCTCAATAAGGCCGGACTCTAAAAAGAAGTGATACAGCTCGCTCAGATGTACAGGTAGGTTGTTGCTGAGTCCGCAGAAGAGAATATTCCTACGAAGCGACTCAAATTGCGCGCGCCATTCCGGCTCTGGCTCTCTGGCGGGCTTTTCGCCAACGGCCTTGTGATAAAACGCGTGGATCTTAGTTAATGCGTCTGTGAGGCTTGCAACTGCAATGACCACGATCGCAACTAATAGCAATGAAGCCACGACCGGGTTCGACGTTACGGCTCTTATCAGGCTTTCAGATGCTTCAGTCATTTTTGCAGCTCTAACGTTTGAGCTCAGGCCGCGGCCCGTCAGGGCCGTCGTGCCTGCAGCGAATTGTTCGGCGCACACGTTCATTACTCATATTCATGCCAGGCGATTTCTTCAGGATATTTCGCGCGGAGAGCCTGAAGGACTGTTCCGACATACGAGTTCTTATCTGTTACGTGCAATACCAAGGTATCAATTGCCCTAGTGAGCGGAATCATCAGCCACTTCTTCGCATACTCCAGTGCAGCATCCGATTCCTCATAGAACATGTCGTCTTTCTCTTCGTTGGATACTACTTCCGCGTTACTCCTCTTATAGTCAAAGAACTTATCAAGCGCGAAGCAAACAACTACCCACCCCTCCAATCCACGACAAGACTCGTACTGCACAATACGAAACTGCTCAAGACTCGTGGGATACTCCCCGCGGAGCTTTGGGTCTACTGCGTCCCATACCTCATGCCCCCAATTACGATACGCCTTAGCAACAAGAGACTCTCGACCTTCGTCTGTCTTGGTCACCCACGTGGGTGGAACACAAAGCAAAACATCGATTGGCTTGTTGCCGTCGCTATTTGACGTTGCAATTAGACGGCGATGAAATGACTCAGAGAGGGCATTTCCTACAATGACTACAACCTTGCCTCCGTGTGATTCCGGAACCGGCTCAAGATTCCAATTAGACAACTCAATCTCTTGCGCAAAATGGCCTACCGTTTGGCAGAGTGCGGACTTAAGTCTGAGGCTTTTTCTGAGCGCGATGACTTGAGAATCGGTAGTTGATATCCCTTCGCGCCAATCAATCCGAGTAACACCCCTTACGAATTGATCTACGCCATCCGCTATCACTACTTTTCTGTAGTCATATAGACTGTATATAAGATCACGCTCAGATTGCGGCCAGTCTTGAGACTCATCGATCAGTAGCAAATCCCACGCAAGATCTCGGCTATGCTTGGTTTTTGCTGTGACTATATCGGCGCTGGATATTACGCCCTGCTTAAGAAGATCAAGCGCCTCTGATTTATATGCCTCGTATTTTTCAAGAAAGTCTGGGCAATCCTTATCAATAACTCCGGTAGCTCTTAACCATTCATGCATGAACCCGTGAATTGTCTTTACCGACATGCCACTGCCGCCAACCGTGTCACGAATACCGCGCAAAGCAAGTTGTCTTTGAATGTCTGCAACGAGAGCCTTGTTATAGGTTAGCAGGACGACTCTAAGACCATATTCGTCGCACGCCTGATGCCCGATTTGAAGAAGCCTTACAGTTTTCCCAGTGCCGCCTCTGCCTCGAATGATAAGTAGCTGATGGCCAAGTTTCTCTGCGTACTGTTGCTGCGTTCTATCCAAAATGCTCTTGGTGATTGCCTCTACACGTTTTCTGTCGATCTTGGACGCCTCCAGGCGCTTCGAAAATATCGACATTATTTCTTTCATCCATCCTTGAGCGGAGAATGTCTCAACATTTCCGTTTCCTCGAGGATCAAGCAAGGCCACCTTGTTCAGGAACTCTTCCCACGAAATTTCAGCGCCGATAATATTTGATTCAACAGTTGGAATGAGCGCTTTTGGAACTTGAACTAGCCAAATTAGATTCGATATCCATGGCGAAGACTTCGTTCTGGAATTTCGCGTTATGTACTCTTTGAGAGAGTATTTTTGTCCTTCACTTTGCCCTGTTACGTCGTGCTCCTGCTTGTTGTACTTTACGTAACAAGTTGACCCCTCAAATCTTATCGCCTCAGGAGTATGCGTTTTGACCTCAATAGAGAGGCAAAAAGAATGGACATGCTTTCCTTGGGCGGATTTGTATAGCTTTTCCTTACCCCTGTAATCTGCAAAGAAGACCAGTAGATCTATGTCACGGTTCTTCTGACCGAAACACTGGGCCCTCGGAAATAGCTCAAAAACAATTTGCTTAGACTCGGAAATTTCAGGCATCGCTTCGCAAGCAACTTTTACCAGTGCCTCTGCCGCTGCGTACTCGCTTCCGTTGTCTTTCGTACCATGTATTACGATCATTTCTAATTCGCCATATTGGGACTTGGCTTTCTTTTTAGAGACACTAGTTCTAGATCATGCCAGCCTCTAACAGTTGGCGTTCAATATCAAGCCAAGCCTTCTTGTTGTAGTTTCTCGCGGGAAGAGCGCCAGTCCAAAGCCTGTGAAAATCATTCAGGTTCCTTTCCTTGCTTTGAACAGAACATCCGCCCTTACCATCCTCGCCAAGGTCAAACTCACGTTGCTCGTCATGATTCTCCATAACTTCCTCAACAACTGATCCCTGAATATTCTTTCCAGAAATTGCTCGACTCTCCATTGGGCGCCGAACGTTAACTAGCTCCCAGAAAAGGGGCCGACTCGGGGAAGATACATCGAAATTGGGGGGATGTCTTACGTCAAAAATGGGGCAAAACTCCACGACGCGATGGCAAGTCCTTGAATAACCTGCGGTGGGTGCTCGGAAACGGGTTGATTCATGCAGGGACAAAAACGTCATGGCCGACGACAGCAAATTTTTAGATCGCGTACGTGAGCAAATCCGGTTGCGGCATTACAGCTTGCGGACGGAAGAAACGTACATTGGTTGGATTAAGCGCTATATCCGTTTCCACGGCTATCGGCATCCGATGGATTTGGGTGCCAACGATGTTGAATCATTCCTGAGTAGTTTGGCCATGGAGCGCGATGTCGCTGCCGCTACGCAGGGTTTGGCGCTAGCCGCTTTGTTATTCATGTATCGGCATGTGCTGGGGCTTAATTTGCCCTGGATGGATGAGATTGTCCGTGCGCGACGCCCCAAGCGATTGCCGACCGTGTTGTCCGAGGATGAAGTCCGTCAATTGTTTTTGCATATGGACGGCGACGTTTGGCTGGTTGCCAGTTTGTTGTATGGCGGCGGGTTGCGTTTGATGGAAGGTGTGCGCTTGCGTGTGAAGGATATTGATCTGGCGCGGCGCGCGCTGGTTATCCGCTCCGGCAAGGGCGATAAGGATCGCGTCACCGTGTTGCCGGACTCGTTGATCAAGCCACTGGAGCGTCAGATTGAGCGCGTGCGCGCGGTGTTCGAGAAAGATCAATTAGAAGGCAATGCCAATGTTTGGCTGCCGCACGGCTTATCTCGGAAATTTCCACGCGCACGGCTGGAGTTGGGTTGGCAATACCTGTTCCCCGCGCCCAAAGTGGGCCGCGATCCGCGCGATGGTCAAGCGCGTCGTCATCACATGGACGAGAAGCGCGTGCAGCGTGTGGTGAAGCGAGCCGCAGCGCAAGCCGGCATCAAAAAGCATGTCACGCCGCATACCTTGCGGCATTCCTTCGCGACGCATTTGCTGGAGCGCGGGACCGATATCCGTTCCATTCAGGAATTACTGGGTCACGCAGATATTTCAACGACGATGATTTATACGCACGTCGTTGGACGCATCGGCGGGCGCGGCGTACACAGCCCGCTTGATCGTTTGCATGTCAATCCGCGCGATCAGTTGCGCCCCGGCGCGCCACCGCGTGATTGATACACGCGCTCACTGCGTTGCTCAACCGCGTGGCGTGATCAAGCAAACCCAAGCAAATACTGGATCGTGCCGGCAAACAAACCGGTGACTGCGCCCAGTACGAGGAAAATCCATTCGTCTTCTTGGAAGGCAGGCCGCAGCAAATCTTGGAATTCGCCGGAGGTCAGCGCCTTCATGCGATCCGAAAGAATTTTATCCAGCACCAGCGAACGTTCTTTGTTGAACGCAGGCTCAGATAGCGGATCGAGCGACATCATCGCGGCTTTTTCAGCGATGGTATTGCGCAATTGCGCGTAACCCGTTGGGCCCATGGCCATCTGTGCTGCTGTGCGCACCGGCACGGAATCCACCAGCGGACTCATCGAACGCTTGATCAGTGCATGCGTGCGGTGTGCGCGATCACCGGTGAGGATTTCGCGCATGATGTTTCCGACGGTGAGCATTTCGGTGGTGGTGAGTCGCGCAAACGTGTCAGCCACTGCCGCCTGCCGTTTGAGAAACACGCCCTGCAACCGGAACGGGCCGATCTTCACCGGATTGAGCGGCCGGAAGACCATGTTGAGTGCAATCCAGTTAGTCGCGAGGCCCAGCACAGCGGCGTACAACGGCAAGCCGGCATGCCACGGAATGAAGTAGAACATCACCATCTGCACCACACCAAAGGTGAGGCCGATCCAAAAGCTGATATTGATGACGAAATCGATTTCGTTTTGACCGACTTCTTTGAACATGCGCACGATGAGTGCTTTGTCGCCATCAAGTAATTTGACGACCAAGGCGCGGATGTCGACGAGATCGTTGATGTTGCCGCGCATTTGCTTGAGCAGGTCGTCCATGATCTCGGGGATCTGTCGACGTACGCGCGAATAGACGCGCTGCTTGACGATCATCGGCAGGTTTTCCCACAGCACGGGATTACGCTCTGCCATGATTTCGTCGGTGAACTCTTCAACGCGGCCAGACACCGCTTTCGCAAGATGCGCGGCAATTTTTTCTGGCTGCATTTCGTTGAAGAACTCGTCCATCGAGCCAAGTTTGTTCAACGACTTGTCAACGACGATGCCAGCCATTTTTTTGGCTTTGCGGGGGATGATGCCCTGCCAGCCCAAAAACGGCGGCTTGCCCCAAAAGTTCAGCGGGTAAAACACCATTTGCATCGCCATCCAGACGTGGATCCAGGTAACGACGGCGGCAGTAATGGGGATCGTGACGAAACCCCAAAAATCAGGGCGCGAACTTATTTCCTGCCAGAGCTGGGCGACATCCATGGGTACTTCAACGCTTGATCAAGGGGCTCGGGCAGTTCCGCGGGCGGGGCCGGACGGTTCCGGTGAGGGGGATGCAACCTTATGACGGGACGGGCTTTTCGGGAAGGCCCGGCGGCGCAGGAATGGCTGGACGGTGGTGCCGATACGATGCAGGCAGGGCGCGAGTCAATGCCGGCTGCCGTCTTGGTGACGCCGCAGCTCCGGCAACTGTCGCGCGGGCAGTAATGCCGTCAGTTCGTCATCGCGCAGATTGCGCCAGTGGCCGGGCTTCAGCCCACCGAGGCGGATATTCATGATGCGCACGCGGGTCAGCGCGCGTACGCGGTAACCAAAGTGCTCGCACATGCGACGAATCTGTCGATTGAGTCCCTGAGTGAGCACGATGCGAAACGTGCGCGCATCAAGAGCCGTCACCGTGCAGGGCTTGGTGACAGTGTCGAGAATGGGCACGCCGGCCGCCATGTCGCGCACGAACTCGGGCGTCAGTTCACGGTCAACGGTGACGATGTATTCCTTTTCGTGATTGTGCGCGGCGCGCAGGATGTCGTTGACGATGTCGCCGTTGTTGGTGAGCAAAATGAGGCCGTCGGAATCTTTGTCGAGACGGCCGACAGGAAAGATGCGCTCCGGGTGATCGAGATAATCGACGATATTCGTGGGGTCGCGCTGATCCGTGGTGCAGGTGATACCGACGGGTTTGTTCAGCGCGATGTAGACATGTTTTTTCTTGGCGCCGACGGGTTTGCCGTGGACGCGCACGTCATCGCCGTCATTGACCTGTGTGCCCAGGCCCGCGGGGGTGCCATTGAGCGTGACGGCGCCATCGGCAATCAACTTGTCTGCTTCCCGCCGCGAGCACAGCCCCGTTTCACTGATGTATTTGTTGAGCCGCATGCCATCACCGCTGTCGTCGTGACCCGCATTCTCCCGCGAAGCCTTGCGTCTCGGAAGGCCATTCGCACCCGAACACGTCAACCGGCTGGCATAATCAGCCCCTTTCCACCCGTCAGGATGTCCTCCCGTGAGTACGCAGCAAATTTCGGACGCTGAAGACGACGTCGTTGCCGGCCCGCGTGGCGAGCTGGCGCTGCAATCCATCGCGATGCCAAAAGACGCCAATTACAACGGCGATATTTTTGGCGGCTGGCTGTTATCACAGATGGACTTGGCAGGCGCCGTCTTAGCGCGCCGCACGTCGCAAGGGCGGGCCGCCACGGTCGCCGTGGATTCGATGGTTTTCCTGCGGCCGGTGCCGGTCGGCGCGGTGGTCAGTTGCTATGCGCAGTTGGAACACATTGGCCGCAGCTCGATGCTGATCATGATCGAGGTTTGGATCGGCGATAACGCCACCAGCCAGCAAAAAGTCACCGAAGGAAAATTTACGTTCGTCGCCATCGACGAGCATGGTCACACGCGCGCCGTGCCGCGCTGAACTTGAACAACAGAGGTTTCTCGCCGTGAATAACGATTCTTCGCAAAAAAAACTGCGCCGCTCGCGTGATGATTCCATGATCGCCGGTGTTTGTGGCGGCCTCGGCGCACACTACGCACTCGATCCGGTGAAAATCCGCATCGTTTTCGCGCTGGTCACGTTGTTTAGCGGCGTGTTTCCCGGCATCGCCGTCTATCTGGTGTTGTGGTTCATCATGCCAGAAGAACAAAACTAGCTTTTGATTACGTCAGCACGCGACGCATGTCGTCGCGTCGCGCCCCCGTAAGACGCTGAAAGAAAACCAACGAAAGCAAACACATGTCCTTCCCTACCCTGCCTCGCCCAGCGTTACGCAGTGATTCGCTGGCGCTGATTGCCGGTGTGTTTTTTGCCGCGCTCTGCAATTTTCCGTTCTGGTCGGCACTACTGACTGGCCGAGATGCCGCAGCGCTGGATACTTGGCGGCTGCTCGGCGGCACGTTTGTGCTGGTCGCAGCGCTGCACACATTTTTGCTGCTACTGGTGCTGAATCGCTGGACAGCCAAGCCGCTGCTCATTCTGCTCGCGCTGACTTTGGCGCCGGCGGTTTATTTCATGTCGACGTACTCGGTCTACATGGATCCAGCCATGGTGCGTAACGTGCTGGGCACCGATCCGCACGAAACCAGTGAACTGCTGTCGCCGTGGATGGTGCTGTGGCTGCTGGGTTATGCCGTGTTGCCAATTTTGTTTATTTGGCGCGTTCAAATTCCGCGCGATGCTTGGTGGCCGGCGCTGCGGCGGCGTGCGATCGCACTGCTGCTGGTGCTGGCCACGATCGGCGCATCCGTATGGACGGTGATGGATATCCTCGTGCCGGTCATGCGCGAAGACAAAGCCATGCGTTTTTTGATCACGCCGGGCAATTATCTGGTGTCGCTGTCGAGCATTCTGGGTAGCGATGCACGTGCCGCGACGAAGCCGCGCGCCGTTGTCGGCGAGGATGCAAAACTCGCCGCGCGCGCGCCGAATCGCAAACCGATCGTGCTGGTGCTGGTGGTCGGCGAAACGGTGCGAGCCGCCAACTGGGGCCTCAACGGTTATGCGCGGCAAACTACACCAGAGCTGGCGGCGCGGCATCCGATCAGTTTTCTGGATGTCACCAGTTGCGGCACTAACACCGAAACGTCAGTGCCTTGCATGTTTTCCGTGCAAGGGCGTCGCCATTACAACGAAGACATCATCCGTAACAGCGAATCACTGCTGAATGTTGTCAGCCGTGCCGGCATCGACGTGCTTTGGCGCGACAATCAATCCGGTTGCAAAGGTGTGTGCAAGGGTGTGGCATCCGAGAGCGTATTTCGCAGTGAAGACCCGCGCTTCTGTGCCGACGGGCGCTGCATGGATGCCATTTTGATCGACGGCTTGCGTGAGCGGCTCGCCAGCACGCCGGGCGATTTGTTATTGGTGCTGCATATGCTCGGCAATCACGGGCCGGCGTATTACCAACGTTATCCGCAAGAATTCCGCCGCTGGACGCCGACCTGCGACACCACCGACATCGGCAGTTGTCCGCGTGATGCGCTGGTGAACACTTACGACAACGCCATTCTCTACACCGATCATGTGCTGGCGTCGGCCATCGACGTGCTGGCTGCCGACACCGCGCACGACACCGCGCTGCTTTATGTGTCGGATCACGGCGAATCGCTCGGTGAAAACAATCTGTACTTACACAGTTTGCCGCGCATGATTGCGCCGGCCTTTCAAACGCATGTGCCGATGACGTTGTGGCTGTCGCCCGGGATGAAACACGCACTCGGCATCAATGATGCGTGTTTGGCCGAGCGTGCGATCAAACCCGCTAGCCACGACAACCTGTTCCACACCACGCTCGGGATTTTCGGTGTCGAAACTACCGTGCTGGATTCGTCGATGGATTTGTTGGCCGGCTGCCGTCACTGATCCGTCCGGCGGCCATGAAAGGCTGCCGGCATGATGGCTAAAATCCAGCTATCCACAGGAGATACCGTCACATGCGTGAACGCGTGATCGTCAACGAAGTGGGTCTGCGTGACGGCCTGCAGAACCAACCGGTGATCGTCGACACCGCCACCAAGCGGGCGATGTTCGAGGGCCTTGTGCGCGCAGGCCTGCGTTATCTCGAGCCGGTGTCGTTTGTCAGCCCGAAAGCGGTGCCGGCGATGGCCGATGCCGCCGAGCTCACCGCGCAGTTGCCGATGCGTGATGCGTCGCTGCATCTCACGGCGCTGGTGCCCAACGTAAAGGGTTACGAACGCGCACGCGACGCCGGCTATAAAACGGTTGCGCTGGTGCTTTCCACCACCGACACCTTCAATCAGCGCAATTTGAATATGTCGTTGGCGCAGGCCACGCAGAGCTGCGTCGATATCATCGCGCAGGCAAAAAAAGACGGTGTGCAGACACGCGCTTACATCGCCGGCGCTTTTGCGTGTCCGTACGAAGGCACCACACCGATCGCCGTGACACAGTCGCTCGCGCAACAGATGATCGCCACCGGTAGCGATGAAGTCGCTATTGCCGACACGATTGGCGCTGGCAATCCGCAGCAGATGAAAGACATCGTTGCGCCGCTCATTCGTGAATTTGGTGCGCAGAAATTTTTTGTTCACCTGCACGACACGCGCGGCATGGCGCAAGCGCTGGCATGGACAGCCTGCGATTTAGGCATTCGCAAATTCGACGCCTCGATTGGCGGTTTGGGTGGCTGCCCCTTCGCGCCGGGCGCAACCGGCAATGTGGCCACCGAAGATCTTGTCTACATGCTGGAAGCCTGTGGGCTGGATACCGGCATCAACGTAGACGGTTTGCGTGAAGTCGTGGCGATTGCCGCACAAGCCACCGGCAAGCCGGAATTAGGCGGAAGAATTCTGGGCTGGATGAAATCGCAAGAATTGCGCGCGCAGAAAAATAATGCGGCAAATAACCGCTAGCAAAGTCATTTGCTGCCACAGAAATGAGAAAAATCATATGCCATCTGCAACACTTCTGATTAACCCGCCCCGCATCGCAAAGATGCTTGGGGTGCTGTTGGTTTTGTTGTTAACGGGCTGCGCATCACAACCAGCCACACCCGCGCTGACCGTGGGAAACAACGAACTGGTCAATCGCGGCACCGAGGGCGATCTCGCGGACGGTGTCCGTGTGCTGCTGAACGTCAGCGTGTCGCGCGGTATTTCCGACCTCGCGCGCCCGAACGGTTACAACCGTTTTGATGCCACGCGCTTATCCGTGCCGCAAGCCATGGACTCCACTGCGCGCTTTTTACGCGCCTGGGGCCGCAGCCAACTCATCGATGCCTTGATGATGGACATCAATCGCAGCATGGAAGCCGCAACGGGCCGTTTTGAAGCGGTGCTGCAGCAGCGTGTGCGGGAACTGCTGATTCCAGATGTACGCTCGGTGATGACTGGAGGCGACAACGCGGCGACCGCCCTGCTTTGCGCATCGTCAGAAGACCTGCGCACGCAGTTCGCACCCGTGTTGAAGCAAACAATGACAGACGTGGGCTACTACGCCACGCTCAATAGATTGGTGAACGAGTACAACGCCATTCCGATGCTGGATGACATGGAACCGTTTGATGTCGAGCCGGAATTGCAGCAGCGCGCCGTCGATGCCATCTGTTTACGCATTGGCGAGCAGGAATCACGCTTGCGCCGCTTTCAAGACGAGCGCCCAACTGAAAACACCCCTGACAATCAATTGCTGCGCACGTTGTTTGCTTGGCCGTTCTGATACTTCGGCCACGGCTCTGTTATACGTCGCCACATATTTTTAGTTTTTGAACGCAAGACATGTTTTGGAGATCGCCATGCCGCGCCTGATCGTAAAATCGATAACCGCCTTTGCCTTTTGCGGCGCCCTGCTGCTGCCTGCCGGCTGCAAAACGACCGATCTCGACGGCTTCATCGCGATGGGCGAACAAGTCGCACGCGAAGCCGGCCTCAGGGAAAATCCGCAACAAACTGCAGGTGCTGCGTTGCGTGAAGCCATCGGCATCGGTGCTGAGCGCGCCGCGACGATGTTGGCCAAGCCCGGTGGCTATCTGCGCTCATCCGTACGCATCGGTTTGCCGGAACCTTTGCAGCCAGCCGCCAAAGCCCTGCGTACCGTTGGGTTGGGCAAATATGTCGACGAACTTGAAAACGACATGAACGTGTCAGCAGAAATTGCTGCCGCCAACGCCGCGCCGATTTTCCGCCGCGCCGCCGCCAACATGACCATCGAAGATGCGCTGTCGCTGGTGCACGGCAGCGACACCGCTGCCACCGAATATTTTCGGAAGCAAACGCAAGGCGAATTGCAGACGGCGTTTAAACCCGTGATCGAAGACGGGCTGCGTCGCACCGGTTATTACGACAGCTATCGCTCGTTGCTGTCGAAGTACAACGCGCTGCCGCTTAGCAATAAACCCAATCTCGATCTGGAGACTTGGGTGATCGATCGCGCCATCGACGGTTTGTTCGTGCGCTTGGCGGAAGAAGAACAGGCGATCCGTAAAGACCCTGCCAAGCGCACCACCGATTTGCTCAAGAAAGTGTTCGGTGCCGCCAAGTAACGCGACTAAGCGCTAAGCGCCAAGCAACGCGGCTAAACTCAGCAACGCGGCTAAACCCAGCAACGCGATTACGCAAACAGTTTCGGCCGATCGATTGATGACATTTTCCGCCGCGCTGTTTCGCGTCAGCGCGGCGGGTTTGCATCAGGGCGGTGGAAAAAACCAGAAGTCGTCGAGGCTGTCGCTGGACACGCCAGTCGAGCCGCTGAACAACCACAAGCCGCCGGTGGGATCATTCCAGCCTACGCCGCCTTCGCGGCCGGCCGGCAATCCTTTTTCACCCAAGGTGGCTGGATATTCGCCCGGCGAATTCAGCAACGCGTTGCTGCCGCCCACCCACGTCCAACCCACGGCATCGAAGCGCCACAAATCATTCGGGTACACCACCGTGCCATTGGCGGGCTCCACGCGCCCACCGAACAGCCACAGCGTGGTGCCCGATGTCCACGTCACCGCGCGGCTGCGCGACGGTGGCTGCGATGTCACAGAAAAAACACCGCGACCGCCGTAGTTACCGGCGGTGAAACCCAAGCCCGCGAGGCCGTGCGCAAACGTCCAATTACTGCCGTCGAAACGCCACAGTTCGGCTGACACCGTGCGGTTGCCCACGCTGTCGTTACCCGCACCACCGAAGATCCAGCCGGTTTCGGTGTTGTCCACATTCAGCGGATCCGGGTCAGGCAAATGCCAACTGGCGGCACCCTGCCGCCCTGCCGGCGTCACTTGGTCGGCCGTGATGGCAGGCGCTGTCTCGTCGGCAGGCGTACTCGGGTTATCCACGACGGCATCGGCGACGGCATATACCGCCGGCGCATTGATGGTGTTGGCACCGCGCACCCATTTCCACTGGCTGCCGTCGAACGTCCAGAGATCGTTGAGCCAGCCGAGACTGCCAGCGCTGTCGTAGCCGGTGCCGCCGAATAGCCAGAAATGACCTGCGTCGTCGACCCAACCCGCCGCGCCGTAACGCGCGCCGGGGGCATTGGTCGGGCTCGCCGTGCCGAGCGTGCCGTAACTGCCGCTCTGGTTGATGACGTTGCTGCCGCTCACCCACGTCCATTGGTTGCTGACGGGATCGAATTTCCAGAGGTCGGATAGCCGGCCTGCGGTCGTGCCGGCGTCGTAGCCATTGCCGCCAAACAGCCAGATCGTGCCGTCGGCTGCGGACCAGCCAAAGGCTTGGCTGCGGCCGCCCGGGTGATTCGTCGCGGCGGCGACGTCTTCGGTGCCGTAGTCCGCCGACGGGTTGATCAGGCTGTCGCCGGCGACCCAGACCCAATCGTTGCCGACGGCTTTCCACAAGTCGTTGAGGCGGCCCAGATTGCCAGCCGCGTCGTAACCGATGCCGCCAAACAGCCAATACGCCCCGCTGTCGTCCACCCAAGTCACGGCACCTTCGCGCGCGCCAGGTAGGTTGGTCGCAGCCGGAACGCCGAGCGAACCGTAAACGCCTGCCGTACCGGTCACGGCGTGGCCGCCGGTCCAGGTCCAGTAAGGCTCATAACGGGTGGAGTCATTCCACTCGACCGGCTCGCCATCACAAGCGGCCAGTAACGCTACGGCCAGCGGCACTAAAGCCCAACGAGCGACCATCGGGACGTGGCGGCGGCATAACGCAGACAACGTATTCAAACGAGACGACATATCGGGCCGGGGCAGCAACGGAATTGAGCCGGCAGGGTAGGCCGCAGAAGCACACCACTCAAGTGCGGCTGCGTAACCCGCTAGATAGCGCCCGCCGTACCCCGTTGATCGGGCGCCATAGGCCACTTAATGAGACGGATACCAACTGGCTCATGTTGAGCATCATCTGCGCGACCCGACCACCGGTGCCCTGAGCGTTGGCCCGCAGGGCTTCGCAACGATGAAGGTTTTGCCGATCTCGACGGCAATATCTACGTGTCTGTGCCGTAAGCGCTCGTCGCTTTCAGCGACGAACAATAAAAAAGGGCACCGAAAGGTGCCCTTTTTTTGGGGCCGATTTACTGGCCACCCTGCGCATCCATCTGTTCACCACGTCACAACGAATCCGCCGTGACGTGGCGTCAAAAACATCAGCGCAATTCGTCAGCGCAATTCGAGTGTGGGCGCGCGCCGTGCGAGATAGCCCGTCGTCAAATCGGTCACGAGGATGTCGCCGTCGAGCACACGGTGCGTGCGTGCCTGCGAGGACATGTCGACCTGCACTTGCTCAGCCTGATCCGGAGCACTGACGCGGAACAAACCAGCCATATACGGAGAACCGAAAAATATCAGCGCCAGCGGTTCGCCGTCATCGCGCGCCAGCACGTCGTAAGCATAATCGTCGGTACCCGAACCCACCAATGCCGTCGTCACCAGCGCGCCACTGGCATCCAATGCCCAAACGCCGACATCGGCAAATGCCAACGGCGGAATACCAGCAAAATCGCCGTAATTATTCAGGCTCCAGATGCCCGCCGACGCACCCGCCGGCGTCACATCGAATTCAACGCGCTCCGACCACGGCAGTGTGGCGGGTGCTGGTGTTGCGGTGGTCCAGGCCGCTGCGCCAGCGCTGGACAGCTTCACCACTTCAAAACGGTCGGCGAGATACAAATTATTGGCGCCATCGGTGCGCAAGGTCAGGTAACCGCGCTCCAACGCCGTGCCGTCGGTGTCGTCACGCAACCACGTCATGCTGCCGTCATTGGCGATGTGGGCGATCACCACATCATGCGTCACCGAATCCAGATCGTGATCTTGAATGCTGCATGCACTGACAAGATCTGGAATGGCCGCCACATACCAGCCGCTAGTGGCAGGCGTTGCTTCGTAACGCACCGGCTCTGGGCAACCGGAGATACCGAAATCAGCCGCGGTTTTACTCCAAGCGGTGCCGCCATCGCTGCCGATTACGCTCAAGCCGCCAGCACCGTTATCCAGCAGCAGAACGCCATTGTGTGCGGCGAGCATTCGCACGCTGGCGGTCCCCGGAAATGCCCAGCGCAGACTGCCGTTCTCATCCAGAGACGTTACGGTATATCCCTGCGGCACATTGAAATCGTTGCGATCTTCGATGATGAAATAGAGATTGCCCACGTCATCGCCGAGCGATGCCGTGACGCGATCGTGGTAATCCTCGCTGTACACGTATTGCCAACGCCGCGCGCCATCTGCGCCGATATACTGCAACAGCATGTCGTACGGATTCGTGCAGTTGCTAGCGGGCTCCACGGCGCAGCCATCGACGATACCGAACACACCCACGGCACCGTTATCGGCGACGACCGGTAGCGCCAGCGAATCAGTGGAGTAGATTCCGTAAAGCATGTCCGGCTGCACGCGCAGCGAGCGCACACCGTAATTCTGCGTGTACAACAACTGCGCCTGATCCATCGCGTCATCCAGATGTGCGGGACCCGAAAGCGTCAACTGCACATTGAAGGTGTGCGCACCCACGGCGGCCGTGGGTATAACGGGGCGGTTGAAACAGAAATCGCGCGCGACGGCGCCCGCCGAGAAGTAATCGTAGTATTGCCAATCGCTGCCGGTGTCGACAAACCCGGCGTCCATCAGCATGGACGCCAGTTGCGGATCCGACGGCACGACGTGCAGTACGTATTCCACCAAGCCATTGTTTGGCACATCGCCCGTGTACTGCACAGTCAAGCAATCGCTGTTTACGCCGATATCCGTCATCGCATCGCGGGTGATCTCCGCGAAACCCACTGTCGGAAACGCGCCACCGTCCAGCGTGACTGTGTGCGTGAGCAGCGCGCCCGCCGCTGCGCCCGAAATATTGCTGATCGTGAATTCGAGCGTACGGTCAGCCACTTGCTCCGACGCAACGCCTTGGAAGCACACCGAATGCTCCGTTGCACCGGGCTCGATGGTTATTAGCGGACCCACACCGGACATGCTCCAATAATCATCGCCTTCCACCGCCGTGCCGCCGCTGAGGCTCACGGTGAAATCCACGCTGGCGATATAACTGACGCGATTGAGCGCAACGGTTACGCACGCTTCGGCGCCGCCCAGGGTGCCGTACCGGCTGACCGACGAACTGGCTGCTTGAAATGCCAACGCTAACGGCGGTGGTGGCGTGACGGTCACGGTGGCTGTCGGCTGCGCGCCAAGCACCATTCCTGCGCTTTCGTCGAATGCCAAATTGATGACGTAATCAACCGTCATCGACTCATCGAGATACGTGTTGATCTGCAATGTTCCAGTGCCAGTATCGCCAATCCAGACAAAATTGCCGCTGTGTTGGTAATCGACGCCTTCCACGGCCGCGCTGTCTATGATCACGGGAATGAAGACATGGACCAGCGACGATTGAATCAAGACATCGATTAGGCCGCCGCCACTCACGCCGCTGTATACCGCGTCCAGAAAACTGACCGTCGGTGCCGCATCGTTTTCGAGCACGCTAAAGCGGCCGGTAAAATTCGACACCACGAAGTGGCCATCATGCCCGTCGTCCATGAGCAGTGAGATTGGCTGCTGCTGATGGTTGCCCCAAGTCGTGTCGTCGGTGATCGGCATCCGCAGATCAAAACCGGTAGTACCTGTCGGCAACAGAAAGGTGTCCGGGAAAACATACGTAGTACAGGCGGGATTACCCGGCGGAAAACCCGGCGGGCAGCTTTCGTATGTCACATTTGCTGGCGCACAAGGTGCGCCATCTAAGCAAACTTCTAGATTCGGCGTTTCAGAATACAGACGAAAAGTGCCCGATGCCGGCGTATTCAGCGTCACCCGTCCGCCGGCAAACGTATCCACACCTTCCTGCGCCAGATACGGCGTGAACTGTGCGCCGCTCGCAAGCACGTTCAAGCGCACGGTGTAGTCGGTGCCGGCTTCGCCGTCAGTCACATGGATTGGCAAATCGTGAACACCCACGCTCAGTCTGGAAGATCCGAGCAGCACATGCATGCCAGCTTCCGCAGTACGCGCTGGGTCATCGGCTTCGGGGTAAAGATCAGACGGTAAAAAATTCTCGAACGAAATGCTGCTGCCGGCTGGCGCGGCAGCGGGCGTGATCGTGACCGAATCGTTGTTGGGGTCATCGCTCACGAAAAAGAATTCGTTACTCAGTGCGCTGTCATACATGTCCACGTTAAATCGGCGTGCCGATGCGTCATAGGTGGGCGCATGCCAAACGTCATCGCTGACCGCCCGCAACCAGAACGAAGGGCCGGCATTGTTTTGGCAAATCGTGGCGGTGCTCAGCACCTCGCCAGCATCCAGCACCCCGTCATTGTCGAGATCGGGGCCGCTTTTCAGCAGCGTGGCGCCATGCAGACAGAGATCGCCACGGTATTCGGTGCTGTAGACGGTTGTGATGCTGGTGCTGCACACGTAGGAGGTGTTGTCGATTTCCGTGCTGTCGAGTACACCATCACGGTCATCGTCCAAGCCGGTGTCGATGCGCTGTCCGCCATGCGTGCAGATCACGCCGACCGGCTCGACGCTCAACGTGGTCAGGCTATTCAAACCGGCACTGCCGTTGGTGCCATCGGCTCCGTCAGCGCCATCGCCACCTTCGCAGGCCACGAGCAACAAGGAAGAAAAGAGAACCGCACTGAACGGCACGATGCGCGACATGTCACCACTCCTTTGATGATGCGGGTCATCCCCGCAGCGATCCCTAGCCAAATGAAGGACGTATTTAGCCGTCGAAATCTGTCAAATCCAGCGCGTTGTTACCACCCGGCTAAATTCGTATTTCCGTACGACGCGCCCTGATGAGTTGTGATCTGCGTCACGAAATGTGCAATCTCTTGCCGCGCCCGCCGATCAAACACCGAAAGGCATTTCCCATGCGGCTTGCCGTGCAGAAAACACCGTTGAGGTATCGCTACCGCGCTAGCGTCGACAAAAATCCGCAAACCGGCGCAGCACCGCCACGGCCACGGGCGCATCGGTCACCGCTGCGGCAATTTGTGCGGCATTCAGTCCTTCGCTTGCCATGCGCTCTGCCAGCAAATCGATATACGCACGCATAATGTCCGGCGTAAATTCTGGATGAAACTGTACGCCCCAAACACGATCACCCACGCGATACGCTTGATGCGCTTCTAGCTCACTCGTTGCCAGCAACACGGCGTTCGGTGGCAAGCGAATCACACTCTGGCGGTGCGTCAGCTGTGCATGAAACGCGGTGGGCAGGTGGGAAAATAATGGGTCTTCGGCGGTAGACGATGTTGCCTGAATCATCACCGTGCCGATCTCGCGCCCGCGCGGGTTGTAATCGACATGGCCACCCAGCGCATGCGCGATGAGTTGGTGGCCATAGCAAATGCCCAGCACCGGCACTTGCGTGCACTTATCGATAATTTCGTCGTGCAGCCAGCGCGCCGTGGCTTCGCTCCACGGCTGGCGATCCGTCACCATCGCGGGCGAACCGGTGATCACGATGCCGTCAATATTCGCAAGCGTCGCTGGGAGCAACTCGCCTTCAAACACGCTAACGACCGTCATGGCCGAGCACGGCACACCCAGGCCCGCTGCAATCCAGCTCTCAAAGCATCCGTGCTGCGCGCAAATATTCTCGTAGGTTTGCCCGCACTTGATAATGAGAAAATGACTCATGCTGAACGTGAGCGCACGGGTTGCTTAACGATTTTGGCTGGCGATAGCTTTTTGGATTTAGCCGATTGTTTGGCGCGCTCGGGGTGTCGGTGACAATCGATCAGGTGATCGTTGACCATGCCCGTGGCCTGCATATGCGCATAAATGATGGTGCTGCCGACAAACTTGAATCCACGTTTTTTCATGTCTTTGCTGATGCGATCGGATAATTCTGTGCGCGGCGGCACCTCTTTGAGCGTACGCGGGCGATTGACGATCGGCGCCCCATTGACCCATTGCCACATGTAAGCATCGAAAGAACCGAATTCTTTTTGCACGGCAATAAACGCCTTGGCGTTGCTGACTGCCGATTCAATTTTTAGACGGTTACGTACGATGCCGGGGTCGGCCAGCAGTTTTTCGATTTTAGCCGGCGTGTAGCGCGCGACTTTTTGCACGTCGAAACCATCGAACGCTTTGCGGTAGTTTTCGCGTTTCTTCAGGATGGTGATCCAGCTCAAGCCGGCTTGTGCGCCTTCCAAAATGAGAAATTCAAACCACGTGCGATCGTCATGCACCGGCACGCCCCATTCCTCGTCGTGGTAGGCCATGTACAACGGATCGCTGCCGCACCACGGGCAGCGGACCCATGACGGGGCCAAAACGGCGGTGGTTTTTTTCAAGCAAGCGCTCCTACTACTAGAAGAAACCGCCGACGGCATTGGGCAACGGCTGTACGCACTAAAACACCGGCTTAGTGTGCCCGACAAGGAACCGCGTCACGGACAACGCTCGGCACAATTCACGCCGCCCGGCTTTTCCCGGATACTTGGCGGCCTTTTCGCCCGCTCCGGCCCACGCGCCGTTCACTCCGGAACCTCGACATGACGGTCAGCCAGACCCCCCGAACCTTTCAGGATCTGATTCTGAAGCTGCAATCCTTCTGGGCCGAGAAAGGCTGCGTCGTGTTGCAGCCTTACGACATGGAAATGGGCGCCGGGACGTTTCACACCGCGACATTCCTGCGCGCACTGGGCCCGGAAACCTGGAACGCCGCGTATGTACAGCCGTCGCGTCGCCCCGCCGATGGCCGCTACGGTGAAAATCCAAATCGTTTGCAGCACTACTATCAATTTCAAGTGGTGATGAAACCGAATCCGGACAACATCCAAGCGTTGTATCTGGATTCGTTGCGCGCGATCGGCGTTGACCCCACCGTGCACGACATCCGTTTTGTAGAAGACAACTGGGAATCGCCGACGCTGGGTGCGTGGGGCTTGGGTTGGGAAGTGTGGTTGAACGGCATGGAAGTCACGCAGTTCACGTACTTCCAACAAGTTGGCGGCGTGGAGTGCTATCCGGTGACGGGTGAAATTACCTACGGCCTCGAACGCCTCGCCATGTATTTGCAAGGTGTGAATAGCGTGTATGACTTAACTTGGACCGACGGCCCGTTCGGGAAAGTTACCTACGGCGATGTGTTCCACCAAAATGAAGTGGAAATGAGCGCGTTCAATTTCGAGCACGCAAACGTCGACAAATTATTTGGCTTGTTCGACTTTTATGAGAGCGAAGCCAATCGGCTGATGGCGTTGAATCTGGCTCTGCCCAGTTACGAAATGGTGGTCAAGGCGTCACACACGTTCAACCTGCTGGATGCGCGTCGTGCGATTTCCGTCACGGAGCGCCAACGTTACATTTTGCGCGTACGCACGCTGGCGCGTGCCGTGGCGCAGGCCTATTTCGATTCGCGATTGAAGCTGGGTTTTCCGCTGGCACCACCGGCGCTGCGCGACGAAGTAATCGCCAAAGCTGACGCCGCAAACAAAGCGAACGACGGCAAGAAGGAGTCCGCGTGATGACTGCCGCTGAACAGAAAAGCCGCGACTTTCTCGTCGAGCTCGGCACCGAAGAGTTGCCGCCAAAATCGTTGAAAGCTCTGCGTGATGCGTTTCGCGATGGCATTGTCACGGGTTTAGCCAAAGCCGGTCTTACGCATGGCGCCGTGCATGCGTACGCCGCGCCGCGCCGGTTGGCGGTTGTCGTGGAAGCGCTGATCGAGCAGCAGCCCGACCGTACCTTGAATATCGACGGCCCGCCGGTGAAAGCGGCTTTCGACGCGCAAGGCAATCCCACGCAAGCCGCGCTCGGTTTCGCCAAAAAAAATGGCGTCGAAATGTCTGCCGTGGATCGCAGCGGCGACAAGCTGCGCGTGATAAAGCAGATCAAAGGCGAAGCGGCGGCCAGCGTGCTGCCGGGCATTGTGTCTGAATCGCTGGACAAACTACCGATCGCCAAGCGTATGCGTTGGGGCGCACGTCGTATCGAATTCGTGCGGCCGACGCAGTGGCTGGTGATGTTGTTTGGTAAAGACGTGATCGACTGTGAAATTCTCGGCCAGCGAGCCGGCAATCAATCACGCGGGCATCGATTCCACGCGCCGGGTAACGTCGCGATTGCCGAGCCCAAGCAATATCTCGATGCATTGAAGAAAGCACAGGTCATTGCCGACTTCGACGCGCGCCGCGCCGATATCCTGAGCAAAGTCGAAAAACTCGCCGCTGCTAAAAATGGCAAACCGATCATTCCTAATGCGCTGCTCGACGAAGTAACCGCGCTGGTGGAGTGGCCGGTGCCACTGGCTTGTTCGTTTGAGCAGCGCTTCCTTGATGTGCCGCAGGAAGCACTGATCAGCACCATGCAAGACAACCAGAAATATTTCTGCCTCACGGACGCACAAGGCAAATTGCTGCCGGTGTTCATCACCGTCGCCAATATCGACAGCACGCAGCCGGAGCACATCGTCGCTGGCAATGAGAAAGTCGTGCGGCCACGGCTGACGGACGCCGAATTTTTCTATCGGCAAGATTTAAAAGTGCCGCTGGCACAACGCAACGAGCGCCTAAAGAACGTGGTGTTTCAAGCCAAACTCGGCAGTGTTTACGAGAAAGCCGAACGCGCAGCCGCGCTGGCAGAAATCATCGCGGCGCAAATCGGCAGCAACGCCGCGCATGCGCGCCAAGCCGGCTTGCTGTGCAAAGCCGATCTCGCCACTGAACTGGTTGGCGAGTTTCCAGAACTGCAGGGCATTGCTGGCCGCTATTACGCCACCGCCGAAAAACTCCCCGCCGATGTTGCTGCCGCACTGGATGAGCAATACCGCCCGCGTTTTGCCGGCGATGCCATCGCTTCGACCAAAACCGCGCAGGCCGTCGCCATTGCTGACAAGCTCGACACGCTCGTCGGCATCTTCGGGATTGGTCAGCCGCCCACGGGCGACAAAGATCCGTTTGCGCTGCGACGCGCCACGCTAGGTGTGCTGCGCACGATCATCGAAGCCAATCTCGATCTCGACTTGGCCGTGCTCGTTGATGCGGCCATCGCACAATTGGGTGCGCGTCTTGTCAACAAAAACGTGCGCACCGATGTGCTGGAATTTATCGTGGGCCGTTATCCGGCATATTTCGCCGAGCAAGGCATTGCGCCAGACACCGTACAAGCTGCATTGGCCGTCGGCACCCAACGTCCGCGCGATGTCGCGCAGCGCGTAAAAGCGGTACAGGCCTTCCGCGCATTGCCGGAAGCGGCGGCACTGGCGGCTGCGAATAAACGCGTCGGCAATATTTTGGCAAAAGATGGTGCGGCGGCGGCCAGCAGCGTTACCTCAGCATTACTGCAAGATCCTGCCGAACAAGCGCTCGCCAAAAGTATTATTTTTATGGAAACCATCGTGGCGCCACTGTTTGCAAAAGGCGATTACGAAGCGGCACTGCAACGCTTGGCCGGCTTGCGTGCAGAAGTCGATGTGTTTTTCGACAAGGTCATGGTGAATGCTGAAGATCCGCAAGTGCGCGCCAACCGCCTAGCACTGCTCACGCAATTGCGCGGCTTGTTTCTAAAAACCGCCGACATCGGCTTGCTGCAAGGCTGACGACATCGTGTATCTGGGCGCATGGATCGCCGCATGGGAAGCAAGAGTCGCTGACGACTGGCGCGCGCGCGTGCTGGAAGCACTCGGGATCTTGCTGGCCATCACCGCCACGCATTACGCCATCTACAGCGGCAGCGGGCAGTGGACAGATCCCGATTCGCCCTATCACCACCTGCTGATCGCCGCTCTTTGGCACGACGGACCTTGGTACGACGTGTCCTGGCTGCCGTGGACCGTACTCGGCACGCACGGCACGGACCATCACTGGCTGTGGCATCTCTTGTTGTCTCCGTTTGCCGCCATCGACGACATCGCCTTGCGCGTCGATCTCGTCAACGCGTTTGCGTTCGCCTTGATCCCGGCCGGAACTTGCCTCGCATTGCGTTGCCTGCGCGTGCGTTACGCACCGCTCTGGGCACTGCTGATGCTGGCGGCAACCACGATTCCGCTGTATCGCTGGTCGATGGCGCGCGCGCAGAACCTCGCCTGGCTTTATGTCATTTTCTTTATCGTTGCGCTCGCCATGCGCAAGCGTTGGGCGATTTTTCTGGTGCCGTTTTTGTTCATGCATTCGTATCACGGCGCGGCGATGATTGCAGCGCCAGCGCTGATGATGGTGATGGTCATCGCGTGGCGAGAGCGACGTTTTGATCTGCCGTTACTTGCCTTGCCTCTGCTCGGCGGCGCACTCGCGCTGGTGACCAGCCCTTGGTATCCGCAGAACATCGAATTCTTTTTATTCCAAACCATCGACATGGTCGGCAATCCGCTCGGGCTGGACGTGGGCAACGAATGGAGCCCGGTGCCTTGGCGTCAAGCCACGATGATTTTGCTTCCGCAGCTAGCCGCCTTTGCCGTTGTACTTGTCGCCGCCGGCGATCGTCTGTGGCGTCAGCGACTGGCGTCGGAGACCGTTGTTGTCTTGGGCATGACGCTCTTCATGGTGCTGTTCGCACTCAAGCATCGCCGATTCATCGAGTACTGCCCGCAACTGCTCATCGCATCGGCCGCACTGATTGCGCGTGATTGCCACGAAACACTCCGCGCCAAGATCCGATCCCTGCTCGTCGTGGTCGTCGCCCTGTCGGCCGCAGCCCTCTTCACCCTTAATCTCTTGTATTTGGATCGTTTACATCGATCCATGTTCCATTACACGTTCGACCGCGACGCCGCCGTAGGCCGTTTGCTAACCACCTACGCGGCACCGGGATCATTGATCGCCAACGTGCATTGGGGCGAATTTCCGTTTCTTGTTTATCACGCACCCACGCTGCGCTTTTTGACGGGGCTGGATCCGTATTACTTGGTCTACCGGGATCAAGAGCGTTTCCTCGCGCTGATGCGTTTACTGGGCCGCGAACCCGGGCCGCTGCCGCAGGTGCGCGAAATATTCGGCGCAGATTGGGCGGTGATCCCGCGACAGCAACGCTATGTCGTCGAGCGTTTGGTGCGAAGCGGGCAAGCACAGGCTGTATTGGCGGACTCGCATCAGTTCGTTGTTTATGTGGGCAATGACGCAACCATGCCAGAAAAATTACGCAGCGCACATGACACGCTGGAGTGGCTACCCCTGACTCATTTCGAAACGACTGCCGGCAAAGGTATGACACCGTGATCGACGCACTGAAAACTTGGGATGCACGTGCGCAACAAGATCGCCGCGCGATGGCGCTGGAATCGCTGGCAATCTTTGCCTTCTTCTTTTTTCTGCACTGGTTGTGTTTCGGCGGCGTGCCGGCCTGGACCGACGCCGACGCGCCTTATCATCACCTACTGCAAGCAGAGATCCATGAGCACGGCTGGTGGCGCGATGTCGTTTGGCTACCGCATACCATTTTGGGCCCGGCAGGTCCCGATCATCACTGGCTCTGGCATTTATTGCTGTCGCCGTTCTCCGCCATTGACGATTTAGCGACGCGCGTCGACGTCGTCGCTGCTTTCAGTTTTGCGCTGATACCGGCATTTACCAATCTGGCATTTCGTTTACTCGGCATTCCCGGCGCGCCGCTGTGGATTTTCATTTTAATGGCCGGTTCGGACTGGACACTGTTCCGTTGGTCCATGGCACGCGCGCAAAATCCCGCCTGCGTTTTGATGATCTTATTCATCGTGGCGCTGGCTCGCAGGCATAAGCCATCGCTCCTGCTGATTCCGTTTGTGTTCATGCACACCTATCACGGCGCGGCGTTATTAGCGGCGCCGGGGGCGTTCTTCTTTACTTTCGACGCATTACGCAATCGCAAAGCGGATTGGTGGCTGCTCGCGCTACCTGCGCTGGGCGGTACGCTGGCGCTGATCACCAGCCCGTGGTATCCGCAAAACATTCCTTACTTTTTGTTCCATACCATCGACAAAGTCGGCAATTCGCTCGACCTCAATGTTGGCATGGAGTGGTATGGCGCCAGCCTGCTAGGCATTGCTTGGGGGCTCAAGACACAGTTAGCCGCGCTAGTGGCGATGTTTGTTTGTGCTGTGCCGCTGTGGCGCAAGCATCAAGCATCGCCATTGCTGCTCACCTGTTTTGCAACGTTAATCGTGTTCATTTATTTCACGTGGGAGCACGCCCGCTTTGTCGAGTACTGCTCACAGATTGTGGTCCTACTAGCCGCGTTATTGGTACGCGATTTTATTCCAGACATTGCATCGCGCGCGCGGCTCTCATTGCAACTTCTCATCATTCCAGTTTGTTTGTTGATCTCTGTGCTTTCTCTGCACACGCTTCATGACATACGAGACAAGCCGACAAACCGATTCCATTTCAATCAAGACGTTGGCGAATTTCTCACTCATTTCGCCAAACCCGGCTCGCTGATCGCCAATTTGCAATGGGACAACTTCCCCAGCCTGGTTTGGCATGCGCCCACCCTGCGTTATCTGTCTGGCCTTGACCCTTACTACTTGGCTGCCGGCGATGAAAAGCGGTTCTTTGCGTTGCAGCGGATCAACGGTGATTTCTTTGACCCTCGTAAACCCAGCATGGACGCGCGCACAGAACTCGGCAGCGACTGGGTACTCACCCATTCTGGCAAGATCGCCGAGTACCTTGCTCGCAGCGGGCAAGCCAGCATCGTCATGCAAAGCGACACCCGCGGCTTTGTCATTTACGTCGGTATCGATCCCGATATGCCTCGTCGAATAATGAAGGAAGGCACGCGGTGGCTGACCGTATACTGGCATCGTCGCCCGCCCGCGCAGAATGCCGGCAAAGCGGCACAGCAGGGCAATAACAAGAAGAAAAAACCGTAAGGCCACGACGCGCCGAGGTCATGCATGAAGCGAAAACTCATTTCATTGATGGGCAATACGCAGTGGCTCGATGGCGGCGCCATGTTCGGCAATGTGCCTAAAGCGTTGTGGTCCAAATGGGTAGACGTCAATTCACAAAATCGTATTGAACTTGCCTGCCGTTGCTTATTGGTACGCGAGCAACATGATGACGGACGTATTCGCAATATTTTGCTGGAAGCCGGCATCGGTGCTTTTTTTGCACCCGCCATGCGCGATCGCTACGGCGTCACAGAGCAGCGTCATGTGCTGCTGGATTCACTGGCCGCTCATGGCATCAATCCCGATGAGATCGATGTCGTCGTCCTTTCGCATCTGCATTTCGATCACGCCGGTGGTCTGCTCGCGCCTTGGGCGGACGGCCACCCCTTGGAATTGGTGTTCAATCGCGCCAAATACATTGTCAGCGCCCGCGCGTGGGAGCGCGCCTGCAATCCACACCCACGCGATCGTGCGTCATTTATTCCCGAGCTACCTTTTCTGCTGGAAAAAAGTGAGCGGCTCATTTTGGCGGAAGGGCCACGATGCGACGTGCTGGGAGATGATTTCCGCTTTCATTACAGCGACGGACACACACCGGGATTGCTGATGACCGAGGTCATCCTGCCTGCGGAACAAGGCGGCTCGGTGCTGTATGTGAGTGATCTTGTCCCCGGTGCCGCTTGGGTGCATTTGCCAGTGACCATGGGCTACGACCGCAATCCAGAGTTACTCATCGACGAAAAAGCCATTCTGCTTTCTAAATGCGCGCAGCGTGGAATCCGTCTGTTTTTCGCGCACGACCCCAAAATGGCTGTCGCGCGAATCATTAACGAGAATGGAAAATTCCGCGCCGTCGCGTGAGCGTGTCGGTTTCAAAAAATCGCACACAGCGCGATCGCCAACACCGCATAAATGCCAATACACGCCCAAAAATAACCGAGTTCCTCTTCGCGCAACACCGTGCGACCCCACGCACGGTGCTTCACGTAAACCTCACCGCGCAGGGCTGCGTACAGTGTGTAGATTCCAAGTGCGATACCCAGCGCGGTGAACATGCGTCAGCTCTCCTGATGACGGCGCCGCAGCCACAACAGAAAATTTCCCGCCAGCACGCCGATTGCGGCAAAGAAATACCCGGTCATCGCCGAGATGATCAACTCGAACGGCAACAGATTGTGGCGTGTCGGGTCGATGCTCACGTCGTACTGGATGCGGATGATGTTGGCGATCGGCGCAGCCAGCGCAAACATATTCAGTGCGCGCCAGCTGCTAATAACATCCTTGGCGCGCGCCGCCAGCACAGCAAGTACCGGCACCGCCATGCCAAGGTGAAGATAGGCATCTGGCAGGTCGAGCTCACTGTACGACTTCGTCCAAAACTCATAACCCACCGCGGCGATGCTCGTAAAGAACGCAAGCCACACCCAATCGGGGGCCGCCTTCCGGCGAATTTTTTCTGGCGTATTCATGCGAACCTCCCAGCGCGGCGACGCGCAGCCGCAATGGCTAGCAGAAGCAATAGGCCCAGCGTGGTTTCATCGAGCGCACCACCACTGCCCAGCGAGTGCGAATTGCCGCTGAACATGGGCGAATTGCTGCCCGATGCATTGCCACTGGCCGCGTTGCCACCATCCACCCGATAATTCTTGATCGGCGCGCTCGCTCGCATTTGCTGCGCAGCCTGCTCTGCGGCCACGCGTTGTTGGTTGCGACGCTCGATGCCGCGCTGCGTAAACGATTCGTTGCGCATCACCACCATCGCCGTTTCGTCATTGACCACCTGATAATTCACGCCGATATCCTGAATCGCACGTTTGGTTTCTTGCGGATCGGCCAGACCCATCATCATGCGTTTTTCCAAGTCTTCGACTTTGGCCATCGCCCACAAACGCTCTAACTCAGGATTGTCGGTGTCGATTTCCGGCAAATTAAATGTGGTGCGATACACTTTGTCTTCGCCAGAAAGCGCCGCTTTGAGCACGATTTCGGCCTGACCGGGCTGATCGTAACGCCCAAACATCACGATCTGCTGGCCACGATAAATCTTGCGACCGACACGGCCGATCACATCGTGTGTGCCGCCGCCGGTAATTTTCAAGTCGACGTTGTGCATGGCTTCGCTCAGCACCTTGCTCTTGGCCAGCATGATCTGCCCAACGATGTCGTCCTCATTGGAAACGCCGGCATAGAAGCCGCCCGACGTTTCACTGATCACGCGCATCAACGGCCAGTTAGCGCTGTTGCCCATGAGAAAACCAAACACGCGCAAATCGTATTGCTTGAGCAGCGACACAAAATCTTTCGGATCGATCAGTCCTGTATTGGTGACCCCGTCCGTGACCAACACGATCGATGTTACTCGATCATTGTCCAGGCCGCTCAACGCCTCATGCATCGCCGCATAAAGATTGGTTGAGCCGTTAGACTGCAGGCTCTCGATACGGCTTATCGCCTGCTGCACGTTTTCCGGCGTGGCGGCCGTCCAGCCAATCACTTCGTGCGCATCCGAATTGAACTCCACCACGCGGAAACGATCTTGCGGCTGCATCTTGCCGATCGCCTGCGTCACACCACGCGCCAAGGTGCGAATCTTGCCTTGCATCGATCCCGAGGTATCCAACACAAAAACGTAATCGCTGCCGTTCGTGAGCGGCTTGAGATCGACGCCGGGCGTCACCACCGCCATGAACGTGCCCGGCTTATCTTTCGCGGATTTATACGGGACGATTTCTACACGGCCCGGTAAATTGTCGGCCAGCCGATAATAAAACACGAAATCTTTTGCCAACGTGCCGCCGGGCTGATCGACACGCAATTTCCATGTGCCGTCATTCACTTTTTGTGGTGTGCCCAGTGATTCCAGACCCGGCGCGCGCACTTCAGTCACCGGCCACGCCGACTGCATCGTCACGTCAACGGAAAAACTGCTTTCGACTTTTTCGTTACGAGACCAAAAACTGTTGGCCATGTCATCAGTGCCGCCTTCGGCCAGCGGATAAACGAAACGACCGACACCGGTGTCGATCGTCAGCGGTTGGTAATACACAAAATTCACCGTTACGTCTTGATTCGGTGGCAACGGCGACACGCGGAATTCGTAGCGCTGATAATTTTCTTTTGTCGCCAAGCCGGCATCGCGGCCTTGCGATTTTTCTTCTTCATAGACTTGCTGCGCTTGCGCTTTCGGCAGCACTTCGCCGTCCAGTGTCAATTCGCCAGCGCTGATGTGCATTTCTGATAGCGCTGCGCTTTCCGGCACCGGTGTGGCGTACAACGCCTCCATCGTGGCGTCGTTGGGATTGTTGAAGCGCTGAGTGACGGACACCTTCGCAAAGCCGTTGTTGATGCTCACCTGCACGTCGTGATCGACGATGCGAATCGGCTGCGCGCTGCTGCCCAGCGGCGTGAGTGTGCCGGCCGCCTCGGCGGTGGCGGTGGCTCCGCTCAAGGCCAGTGCCAGCGCGGCACCGGCAAACAGGCGGATGGGATGGGTCGTGGGCTTCATCGTGCGGGGTATCGACGGTTTCATGGGCGTTCTCCCGGTGGTTAAGTCGGGCAGAGCATCTACTCAAGGATCTTTTCTTGAAACGACGTCAACAAAAGTCGACGATTACGCTTCTCTTGGTATCGGAACTTGATACTTATGGCCGCCACTCAACCCTTGCTCACCGCGCTGCGTCGCCGCCTGCGACGCGACGGCCTGACCTACGCCGAGGTCGCTCGCCGGATGAACCTCTCCGAGCCGACCGTGAAACGGCTGTTCTCCACAGGCCGGCTGACGTTGGATCGGCTGGAAGCGCTGTGCGAAGTCGTCGGCATCGATCTGGTCG
Source organism: uncultured Pseudomonadales bacterium (assembly GCA_964574995.1). Taxonomy (GTDB): domain Bacteria; phylum Pseudomonadota; class Gammaproteobacteria; order Pseudomonadales; family JADFDG01; genus JADFDG01. The sequence continues at coordinate 28,687 of CAZNPF010000009.1, forward strand.
AGCTCGCACGCGACGCGCAGGAAAATCGGGCACAGTTATCACGGCTCACCCGTGAGCAAGAAGAGCAACTGGTGCGCGACGAATCGTTGCTGCTGGTCGCGGTGCTCACCATCAATCACTGGCGCTACGACGAAATCCTCGCGGCTTACGCGCTGGAGCCCACCACGCTGGTGCGGCATCTCGCGGCGCTGGACCGTCTTGGCCTGATCGATTTACTGGTAGGAAACCGCGTGCGTTTGAAAATCGCGCGTGATTTTTCGTGGTTGCCCAACGGCCCCATTCAGCGCTGGTTTGAACGTCACGCCCAACAGGATTTTCTTGCCGCCAATTTTCACGGTGAACGCGAAGTGCGTCGCTTCAGCCACGGCATGTTGTCCGCCGCCTCACAAGTGCGCCTGCTGGAGCGTATTGAAAAACTCTGCCAAGAATTTGCCGAGCTGCACACCGACGACAGCACGCTGCCGATCACAGAACGTGACGGCGCGTGCGTGCTGGTCGCCATGCGACGCTGGGAACCGCCCTCGTTCATGGCGTTGCGGCGGCAGGAAAACCTGCGCTGACTCAGTAGTCGCACAATGATTTACCGGTTTCAGATAAACGCGGGCACTGCGGCCAATTCGAAACACGCGGCCTGTGCCAGAATCGCCGCCGCGCCCAAGCGACACCGCTGTCGCCTCTTCTTTTCCTACCGACCGATTGCACTGCCGAGGTGAATTTCCATGCCCGCCTACAAAGCCCCGTTGCGCGACATGCGCTTTCTGATGAACGACATGTTCGACTACAAGACGCACTACGCGGGTTTGTCGAACGGCAAAGATGCGGACCCGGACACCGTCGAGGCCATTCTCGCCGAGTGCGCAAAACTGTGTGAAAACGTGCTGGCACCGCTCAACTTCGAGGTTGACAAGAACCCTTCTTCCTGGAAGGATGGCGTGGTCACCGCCACACCAGGCTT
>CAZNPF010000009.1:29651-114007 GCA_964574995.1 uncultured Pseudomonadales bacterium
TCAACTTGCCGGGCGACGAAGAAGGCTGCCACTGGAAAGACGGCGAAGTCACTACGCCAAAAGGTTTCAAAGACGCGTACCAGCAATATGTGGCTGGCGGTTGGCAAGGTCTTTCGCATCCCACCGAATACGGCGGCCAAGGCTTGCCGATGTCGATGGGCCTGATCAAAAGCGAAATGATGGGCACCGCCAACTGGTCGTTCACCATGTATCCCGGCCTGTCGCTGGGCGCGATGAACACCATCATGCAGCACGGCACCGACGCGCAAAAAAATACGTTCATGCCGCCGCTGGTGGAAGGCCGCTGGGCCGGCACCATGTGCTTGACCGAAGCGCATTGCGGCACCGATCTCGGCCAGATGAAATCCAAAGCCGAACCGCAGGCGGACGGCAGTTATAAAATCACTGGCACCAAGATTTTTATTTCTGCCGGCGAACACGATCTCGCTGAAAATATCATTCACATCGTGCTGGCGCGTTTGCCAGACGCGCCGGCGGGTACGCGCGGCATTTCGCTATTTATCGTGCCGAAATTTTTGGTCAACGCGGACGGCTCGCTCGGCGCACGTAACGGTATCGCTTGCGGCTCCATCGAACACAAGATGGGCATCAAAGCGTCCGCGACCTGCGTGATGAACATGGACAATGCCACCGGCTACCTGATTTCTGCACCGAATAAAGGCCTGGAAGCGATGTTCACGTTTATGAACAGCGCCCGCATCGGCACCGCTGTGCAGGGCGTGGCGCATGCCGAAGCCTCATTCCAAGGTGCGCTGGCCTATGCCAAAGATCGCCGCTCCATGCGTGCGCTGCGCGGCAAGCAAGAACCGGAGCAAGTGGCCGACGCGATCATTCATCACGCTGACGTGCGCCGCATGTTGCTCACGCAAAAAGCCGTGGCTGAAGGTGGCCGCGCCATGCTGTATTTCGCCGCACAATATGCCGACCACATGGTGAACGGCATTCTCGAAAAAGATCAGGCCAAATACGAAAAGTGGGATGACGAACTCGGTTTCCTGACGCCGATCCTCAAAGGTTTTCTCACCGAAATGGGGTTGGAAAGCGCCAACATCGGCATGCAGGTATTTGGCGGCCACGGCTACATCAAAGAGCATGGCATGGAGCAGATTGCTCGTGATGCGCGCATCTCCACGCTGTACGAAGGCACCACCGGCATTCAGGCGCTGGATCTGCTCGGCCGCAAAACCCTGCTGATGACCAAGGGCAAAGCCGTGCGCAACTTTTCAGGGCTGCTGTATGCCTTTGGCAGCGCCAACCTAGGCAGCAGCACCGTGCGGCCGATGGCGTGGAAATTGTTGAAGCTGGCCACCCAATGGAACTGGCTCACGACCCGCATCATGCTGACGGCAGCAAAAGATCGTGAAATGGTATCCAGCGCCTCACATCACTTTTTGATGTATTCCGGTTACGTGACCATGGCGTACTTTTGGGCATTGATGGCCGCCAAGGCGCAGGAAAAAATTGCGAGTGGCGACGGCGTGGAAACAAAAGAGTTCTACCAAGCCAAGATCGCCACCGCTGAGTTTTACTTTGCGCACATCCTGCCGCGTGCGCAAGCACACGCGGAGTCGATGCTGGCGCCAACTAAAGCGACGCTGCAATTGGACAAAGATCACTTTGCGTTTGAGTGACGGCTCCGTACGCGAACGCGCCGGCGCAACGCAAGTATCGACAGCAACAACACGGCGAGCGGCTGGAAGGAACCACCGCCGCCGCCACCGCTGCCACCACCGCCACCTGTCGTCGCTGCCGGAACGAAATCGGTGACGTTGAACCACGCAACGACAAAGCTGTCGTCCGACAGTTCGTTGGGTGCCACCGAGCCGGTAGCGCTGTCGGTATTGGCCAAACCTACAGTCACGATTTGATCGGTTTCTGCATCAAACATCACATCCAAATAGCGACTGTCTTGCGTGAATACCGTTTGCCAATACCCGCTGCTGCCGATATCCGTGTTGGCGGTGTAAGGCGCACCGGCCTCATCGAGCAACACCAACGCACGACGATCATCCAGCGCACCGGCCACCAACAATTTGCCGTCTGACAGCGGCAGAATTTTGCCTACCGAAGACCCGGTGAACGCATCGCCCGGATTCAGTTCGGCGATACCGTCAGCGCTGAACGAGGTGTCGAGTGCGCCGGAAGGCAGCAAGCGCACCAACTGCGACGTCAGTCTGTCGAATGGAGGTATCGGCTCATACTGCGAAACGCCCAGCACGATGCGGCCATTCGCAGTAATCGCCATCGCCATCAGATCGCCCCTGCTCGTCACCGGATCCAGCAATTGATAACCCGCGTCGTTACCGAAAGACGCATCCAGTGCCGGCGTTGCGCCCAACGTGATGCGTGCCACCCACGGGCTCTGGTAACCGTTGGTAATGCCAGATACCAGTAATTTTCCATCGCTGGTGAGAGCGGCCGCCGTCAACCAAACCGCGCCCGTTGAAAGGGAGGGTTGCAACAGCAAATAGCCGCTGCTACCCCAAGACGTTTCTTGTACACCGCTTGCAGACAAACGCGTCACAAACCCTTGACGCTGGCCGTCGCAATTGGTGGATCCGGTGACGACGAGGCGACCGTCACTCGTTTCCAGTAATTGGGGTGCTTGGGCCGTATAAACCGCCGGCGGACCTGCATGCCGCGAACACGGCATGGTCAACTCGAGCGAGCCGTCGGCGCCATCACCGAAGGCCGTATCCGGCGCACCATCTGCCGCGAATTTGGCGACGATAATTTTCTGTTGCTCATGATCGGCATTCACCGCGAGCTCGGCGGCAACGATGAAACTGCCATCAGCGTGTACGACGACGCTAGGCGCACGGTAGAGATTGCCGGCGGGCAACGACAGTTTCAGTTTACCGATGGTGCCGAATGTGGCATCCGCCGATAAATTAAGGCCGTCATTCATGCGATAGGCATAGAGCGCGGTGTCAACCGTCCAGTTGGCCTGCGTCGGCTCCTGCACTTCAACCGTGCCGACTGCCAGATAACCGCCGGGAACTTTGGCAACCGTGGCCAGCGAATTGGAGTACCAGTTATTCGGGTCGCTCGTGGCAATGGATGCAAACGTGCTTTGAATCAGCGATTCCGAAAGTGCCGCCTGTGTGACGGCCGGAACCAATAATGACAGTGAAAGCGCGGCAATAACGGTTCTGTTTAAGGCTCGATCCGTGCGCATGATATCTCCATGAAATGAGGCGGGTCGTGAAATCGGCGTGCGATGTTAGTGTCTGCCGCACAAAAACCCATCAGGAAAAAGTCGTGTTATCGCGTGAGATATTGGCGCACTGACTTATCAATAATTAAACGGCATCAATACGTCCACGTCACACTGGCTGATAACGTCGGCGTCACCGGGCCGATGCTGGATGCGCCGCCAAATGGATCGCTCACCTCCAAGCGGCCTTGCCAAGCGGTGTGCGACCACAACACGCCCGCTGTCACCGAAAAAGCGCGTGCTGCTTGCATCACCGACGAATCATTTCTCGACCAGCCCGCATCGAATCCCAGATACGGTTGCCAGACGCCGGGAAGACGCGGCGCTTCTCCGGCGTGACTCCACTCGCTGCGTAGCGCCAACAAATTGCTCGCGCTGGCGCTGGTGTCGGGAAAACCGCGCACGATATTGCTCGCAGTCAGCGACATCCGCTGCGCGGAATACGGATCGTCCGGACTGAACTGTGCATTCAAGGTGGTTGTCCACGTCGTGCGGCGATTGCTCCACGGATGCACTGCACGCACATAAAGCTGCGCGCGTTCCGCGCGTGTATCGGCCACTGGCGGCATGCCCAACGGATGCGTCGCTGGGCCGGAGGCATCGCCTTGATCGACCGTCAACCACGCTGTCCACGCCGTGCCCGCTTGTACGCGGCTGTGCTCCAAACGCACGCCCAAAGTGCGCACGGTTTGACTGCTCACCGCGATGCGTGTGCCGTCGATACGATTATCTGTCGCGTCTTCGCCGGCAAGCATTGCCAACGCCCAGCGCGTGTTGCCCTGCCGCAACAGCACGCGATTCATTTCTAACCGCCAGTTACTGCTCTCGCCCTGCGTGCGAAACGTGGTGAGCATGCCGACGATGCCATCACGGTAACTCTGCTGGCTGTAGCCGAGTGTGTAGCGCCAAAAACCATCCGGCACGTCGATCTCAGCATTGAAATCCCGGCTGGCATCCAAGCGATGCGCATCCAGCGCCAGGCCGGCACCCACGGTGATGCGGTCGGCAATGCCCAGCGCATTGCCCAACACCAGCGCCACGCGGCCGCGGGTATCGGCCTCATCTTCCAGCGCGCTGCCATCCAGCGCGGTTTGCAATTGCCAGTGCCGCGCCTCGGTGCCACCCACCTGGATGCGCGAGCCACCGTGCGCTGCGCCCGGCACGATATCCAACGTCGCATTCATGCCCGGCAACCGATTGAGGTTTTCGATGCCCTGCTCCAGCGACGGCAAATGCAATGCCGTGTGGTTCGCCGGAAACGCCGCCGCCCAAGTGCGCGACGGCAACGCACCGTCATAGCCTTCGACGTGACCTGCCACCACAATCAAGCGCAACTCACCGCTCGATAAATCTTGCTCCGGCAACAACACCCGGCTGGTGACAAAACCGCGCTCAACTAACGACTGCGTCATCGCCGCCTGCAACGCGCGAATCGCTGTCATCTGCACGCAATGCTGTTCGATGCCCTCGCGCCACGCTTGCTGCTGCGCGGCCGCGAACAAGGCATTGGCATTTTCCAGCGTTAATTTTTCGATCGGAAAACAAGGGCCGTCGGTGGCGGTGATTGCAGGTTGCGCGAGCTCTGCAGGTTCGCCGGGTTGGTAAATATCATCGATGGTACGGTCGCGACGCTGGCTGTCGATTTCTTGCTGGCGGCGCTGCAAGTTTTCTGCACCGGTCAACGCAAACGTGGGCGATGCCAACAATGACATCACGCTCAACGCAATCGCTGATCGCATGCCTAACTTCAGAAAATTCATGGCGAATAGAACGTCCTTGTCCGTGCGTGGCAGCGTGGCTTTTTTGCCATCGCGCTCGTTTGCCGTCGCGCGGTGTCTGCGGGTGTTATGGGCGGCGACGCACGCCTGTCATCGCGCACAGGCGATGTGGCCACGGCCAAGCCCAACAACAATGCCCAACAACAAAGTGCCGCATGCTAGACAAAGCGGGCCCGCAGACCCAGCCGCGATGTCCTACGCTGCGCGGCGATGATGTCTCACACGGGAAATGTCTCGGAAAAAAGTACGATGCCGATCCCGCCAGGAGTGCACCCATGAAAGGTTGGTTTCGATTCGCGTCGTTGTTGCTTGCGCTGACTGTTTCGTCAGGCGCGGGCTACGCCACAGGCATAAGCCACGCGACAGATATAAGCCACGCCACCCGCCAGATCACGGATACGCACGGTGCGCTGCCTGCTGCGCTACCCGCCGCCGAAGTCTGCCAACGTGCAGATACCACTGCGCCCGCCGCATCGGCGGAAACGTCCACCACCCGCGACACGCAACGCGCCACCACACCGACGGATGCTGCACAACCGGCATACCTTGATACGCCGCGACTCACCGCCTTGCTCGATGCCATCACCCGTGTGCCGCTGCAATCGCAACACATCGAGAAAGCACTGGCGGCCGTGCCTGCGACACAGCAACAGGATCCGCTGGTGGCGCGCGCGCGATTGGTGTTGGCGGCATTGCAGCTACAAGCGGGCCACGTGGATTTAGCGCGCACACAGCTGCGCCTCATTTCGCTGGACAGTGAGGCCGCCATCGACGCCAGCTTGTTGATGGCCGAGTCGTATGCCGCCACCGATTCATCGGCCGCGTTGCAATGGAATTTACGCGCGCAGCAGCGCTGGCCCGATGAGCCGACGGTGCTCGCGGCAACGTTGCAACGCAGCGTGCACGTGCTGGCCGATCTCGATACGCCAGCAACACAGGAGCGTCGCGTGCTTGCTGCCGATATCTCGTCAACGGCGTCATCGCAGACAACGCCGACGCAGGATCTGTCGCGCGCCGCACGGGCCGCGGTGGCGCAAACTCGTGACGACGCCATCGCCGCCCGCGATCGCCTCATCGCCTTACACACTCGCTTGCAGCGCGACGACTGGTTTGATCGTTGGCTGCACGATGCGCACACGCCGCCGTTAACGCCTGACATGCTGCCCGTGTTCTACCGCACATTAGCGAGCGCGACCTTCCTCGTGGCTCGACAGACAGCGCTGGCCAGCGCACAACCGGCCTTGTGCGCACGCGCACGCGCGGCACAACTGGAAGCTTTGCGTCTCGACATTGATCGCATTGAAACCGAATCCCGCGCCCTGCTCGCCACACGCGAGCCGCAGGCAGCAACACTGCACGCTGCGTTCCTGCAAGCCGAGCAAGCCTTTCGTGAGGCGCATCACGAGGTCAATCAGCCGGTAAATGTGGCGCAAGGTCAGGCAGTCAACCGCCTGCGTAACGCCGCGAATCGCGCCACGGCAGAGGTGAGCGCATTACGCAGCATGATCGAGGGCCTGCCAGCCGCGCGCGCACGGCTGGCGCAACACGCACAACAACTGCTCACCGTATCGACCCGCATCCAAACCCAAGCCAGCAACGACGTTCGCGCTGCACTCAACGCGGCGCTGGATGCACGCGAAGCAGCACTGCGCGACACCGCCGGCGATGCCGCGCAAACACTCGGCGAATGGCAAGACCCGCGTTATCGCCGGCGCTGAACGCGGCAGCACGATGCACCACCGCATGGCCAAGCGGTGTGCATGTTACGAATATCCGCACACCACCACTCAGGCCGCATCAGCGCGGCGGATTGCGCAAAAAATACAAGTTGGTGCGCGCACGTAAGTTGCTAGGATCTAGGCGAATGGCTTGCGCATACGCGTCGATGGCACATTCAACATCGCCTGCACGCTGGCACGCCATGCCCAAATTATTCCAGGGCCGGCTTTTGTTCGGCGATTGCGTGACCGTGCTTTCCCAGAGCGCGCGCTCGTCCAAGTAATCGAGATTGCGTAAGGCCGTTGTGGTGGTGAATACCAACACTAGCAAGGCGATGCCAACGCCCAGCGCTAGGCGCTGCCCGCGCCATCGAAACGCCAGCAGCATTGCCGCCATCAGCAGGCACAACAACGGCAAATACAAATGCCGGTCGTTGGCGATATCCAAACGCAACAACACACTATTACCGGGCAGCAGAAAAATCACTGCCAACACAAACAGGCCAGCGATCGCTCGCCCGTTGCTTGCGGAGTTTGCGGGGATTACGGAAATAGTGGCTTGCGCAACATTCGCATCGTCAATGACGAAACTATCACCACGGCTCGCCATCGGTGAGCGCTCCGCTGGCGTTTGCGAATGCCATAGCGTGCGCAACGCAATCACCACCAAACCCAACACCAGCACGCCGGTCAATCCTGCCAACCAAGTAGCCTGCCCTGTGTCAGGCACCCGGAAATCCGGATCGATATTGGGTGGCGACCACAACAGGATTTGGCCAACAAACCAGCGCCAGCCTTCTAATTGCAACAACAACGGCATTGCTCCGTCGTGCGCCGGCAGTGCGCTCGCCAACAGCCGCTGATGATGAGGCTCCAGCAAAAATACTGCTCCGGCCAACATCACCACCGCGGCGGAAGGCCACGTGACTTGCCAGGCATGACGCGCATTCTCTTTACGCGAAGAGACGCGCCCAAATGCAAAGGCTTGCACGTAGATCGCCAACGGCAACACAAACATCGTCTCGCGCGTGGCCAGTGCCAATGCCGTGAACAATGCCGCCCAAGCACGCGCAAAGCGCTGTTCGCCCAGCGCTGCCCAGAGCGCCAGCAAAGCAAACAATGTCGCTAGCGACACCGAACGTCCAGAAATATACGTCACCGCTTCGGTTGTCACCGGATGCAAACACCACAGCAGCACCGTCAGCGGAATCCACCAGAACGAGGCGTGCGCGGCATGGTGCGGCGCAGCGTGGTGCGGCGCAGCGTGGTGCGGCGCAGCGTGGTGCGGCGCAGCGCGAGATAGATCGGGCAACAACCGCCGCAGCCACGCAATCGCCAGCACGCCATTGCACACGTGCAGCGCGAGATTGACGAGATGAAAACCCAAGGGCGCAGGGCTCAGCGTCCAATTCAGTGCGTAACTGAGTTTGAGCAACGGGCGCAGCCCAGGTTGCGCGGCCCACCAGCCGGCGAGACTGTGCACCGGCGTGTACCGCACGACGGCAAGATCGTCATCAAACTGAAACGGGCCCCACAACGCGGGCCACCACGCCAACGCAAAGCACAGCGTCGCCAGCACCGCACATAACGCGACCCACACACACGATGACGCCGGCAGTGGCACCCACCGCCGGCGCATCTCGATCATCACCGTGCGATCACAGCAAACAACGCACCAAGGCACGCTGCCTTGACGCGTGACGCCATCACTGCTCCATCAAGCCTTTGAATTTTTTGAAGCCTTCAAAAACTTTTTTGGTGGTGTCTACCGCTTTATCTGCTTTGGTGGCGGGCTTGGCTTTCGGGTCTTTGCCTGGGTCCACTTGATCGGCATAGAGCGCGCACAACGACTGGTATTTGTCGTCGATCAAACCACCGGTGTACATCTTGCCGGTGCACTCACGCACCGCGATTACTTCCAGATCTTTGTCTTTGCCGCACAGCACGGCTGCGTTGTTCCAATGCTGTTCGGCTTTGGCTAGGCCACAATATTTTTGGGTGATGGCTGCCGGCTTAATGCCGCAGTAACCGGCCAGCTCTTTCCAGTCGCCACGCTTTTCTTGCAAATCCAGTGCTGCGTCAGATTTTTTCGGCGCATCAAAATAGATTTTTGCTTTTTTGCAGATATCTGTTTTGAGCGTTGGGCAGGTTGTACCCATGTGCTCTGCCACCTGCCAGCCCATGCCGTTGGCAATTTCCTTGCAACTCTGCGCCGTCATCGCCTGGCTTTCCGCCATCATCGCCGTCGGGCTGATCGCCTTATCTTTCACGGCATCACACATGCCGAGCTTTTTGCTCGACCAGCTCATCTTCATTTCCATCGGCTCGCCTTCCATCACGCCCTTGATGTTCATCTGGCCGCTGGAAGATTTGTCGGCATTGACCGTGAACTTGCCGTCACCGCTCATTTTTTCAGGCGGCGGGCATTCGATGTGAAAGCTGCTGGTGTTGCCTACTGTTTTGAAATTGCTGACTTTGCAGTTTTCTTTGGCCGGCACCATTTTTTCGCTCGGCTGGCCCTGCGGCACACAGACGGTGGCGGTCGTCGCCGGCATCTGGAACGGCATCCCGGGTATTTCCATCTTGCTGGTGATTTGCCATTTCTCTTCAGCCGGTGCCGCCCATGCGGTCACGGCGAACAAACTCAGGCCGACAGCAACTAACCCAATACGATTAAAGACAGACATCGGCAACTCCTTCTGCGAGTGATGGGCGAATGAGGATGATGACGCGCCGGGAACCCGGCTCAATAACCGAGAGAAGACTGCCACTGACCGGCTGCCCTTGTCACGACGAATGTCACGACGAATGTCACGCACACGTCATGAACGCAACGCATGGCAGCGCGAATCATTCCTGTTCTTTCGCTGCAACCACCCACGTGCAGTAACATGTCTTTTTGTTTATATCGAGGCTGCGACATGCCCCTTCCGTTCCTCAACATCAACGACGTGCCAGATGCCATTCAATTGGCGCTAGGCCCTGCCTTCCTGTTGACGAGTACGACGGCCCTGCTCAACGTGACCGCAGGACGCCTGTCGCGCATCATGGATCGCAGCCGAGAGCTCACAGAAAACCCCGATCTTGCGGATACGCCCGTGGCACTTCTCATGATCGAGTTGGGACAATTGGATCGACGTCGCCGGCTCGCCAGCCGCGCCATCACCACGATCACGCTGGCCGCCTTGCTGATTTGCTTGATCATGACCGCGCTGTTTCTCGAGGTGTACATCGCGGTGCCGCTGCTTTGGCTGGTCGGCCTGCTGTTCACCGGCACTTCTTTAGCGCTCGTGATTGGCCTGACCTATTTTTTGCGTGAAGTGCACTTGGCAACTCGGGTTGCGCACATTCCGCTGTCGCAGCGGATACAAGCCATCACGCAAGCCAGAGCAGCGGCTTCGACGAACAATGCAGCAACAGATAACGCAGAAACTTCTCGCGCCGCGCCCAAATAATGTTGGCCACCCGCTGCTTACGCAGCGGGTGTTGCTCGCTCCGACGGTGCGCGCAAGCTCGTCACCCGTGACACTTGCCGGTAATCGTTCAACGAAAAACTGTGCATCTGATTCCGGTATTGCGTGGCGAAACCCGGGAACATGGTGGCATTGAAACCGTCAGCGGTGAGATACCAACTCTTGCAGCCGGAATTCCAGTTGGTTTTCTGCAAGCGCTCCTGGATACCGCGGTTGTACGCCGCTTGAATACCGGGCCGCACATCGAGTTGCGCCAGATTGCGTTGCAGAATGGCTTTAACACCTGCCACCACGTAGTCGAACTGCGCTTCCATGTAGACCAAATAACTGTTGTGACCGGGCCCGGAGTTAGGGCCGGGCATCATGAACAGGTTGGGATAGCCCGCCACGTTGATGCTTTTGAAAGCATATGCGCCGCGTTTCCACTGTGTGCCTAAATCGTCGCCATCGACGCCGCGAATTGGAAACGGCGTGCCCGCCTTGCCCACTTCAAAACCCGTCGCAAACACGATGCAATCCACCGCATGCACCACGCCTTCGGCCGTCTGGATTCCTTCCGGGCGAATTTGCACGATCGGCCACGTCACCAATTTAGCGTTCGGTTTTTGCAAAGCCGGATACCAATCGTTGGACATCAACACGCGCTTGCAACCGATGCGGTAATCCGGCGTCAACTGGCGGCGCAACCAACGGTCTTCTACCTGACGATGAATATGCGCGGTCGCGATGCGCTCCAACACACGCGATACCGGCGAATTCCAGATCAAGCCGGTCGCCATTGTTTCGTGCCCCCAAAACAACGCTTCACGCAACGCGCGCTGCGCCTGCGGAAAGCGACGGAACAAACGACGATTCCATTCCGGCGATGCGTAGTCGGCGCGCGGCAAAATCCAGCCCGGTGTACGCTGAAACACTTTCAAGCTGGCTGCCTGCTTCACCAACTCCGGCACGATTTGTATTGCACTGGCACCGCTGCCGATGACCGCCACGCGCTTGCCGTGAAAATCGTAATCGGCTTCCCAGTGCGCGCTGTGGATTTTGCGGCCAGAAAACGTATCAATACCGGCGATATTCGGATAACTGCCCTTGGTCAACGGCCCCGACGCCATCACCAGCGTGCGCGCACGGAACGTGCCGTGCTGCGCAGTTTTTATTTGCCAGTGATCTTCATGAAATGCCAACGACTGCACGTTGTGATCAAAACGAATGCGACGACGCAAATCGTTTTCATCCGCGAAGCGGCGGATATACGCGAGAATTTCCGGGCCGCCCGGGTAGCTGCGCGACCAATCCGGATTTTGTGCGAAAGAATACGAGTACAGATTCGACGGAATATCACAGGCCGCGCCCGGATAGGTGTTGTCGCGCCAGGTGCCGCCCACGTCTTGCGCGCGCTCCAGAATGACGATGTCGTCGACACCCGCTTTCAGCAAACGGTGCGCCGCGCCCAATCCAGAAAAACCGGCACCAATGACGATCACATCGTGAATACGTTCTTTCATGTCAGGCCACCGGGTCCGCAGTGAGTTCTTTGACCCAAACCGGCACTGGCGGCAACGCGCGTGCCGGAATCAAATCGGTCAGCTTGACGGCGGCATCTACCGGTGCGTGATACCAACGGTTGCGGCGATTCACCATGATCGCACCGTGACGATAAATCACTTGATACCAAGGATTGCGACGGCCTTCTGGCGTGCGGCCACCAATCTTTCGAAAACGCCCAATCGCTTCGTACAGTTTTTCTTCCGGCAGACCTAGGCCAACGAGGTTGTCGCGCATTTTATTGAGCAGCGGAAAATAGGCAGCGATACCCAGCAGCAAACGCGGGTCGAGCGTGGTGCCCATGTAACGCAACCATTGGCTGTACAGTGGCGAGCGGCCTTGCATTTCCAACACGGTGAAACCCACGCCCAAATGCCGCGCTTCGTCATCATTGATGCGCGCGAATACCTCGTGGCACAGCGGATCGTCGACGGTATCCAGTAAGAATTTGCACAGTGCGCCATCCAGCGCCACTTCCAACATCGGAATCACCGAACCCAGCGCATTGAGCGGCATATCGTCGGCGTAACGATCCAACCATTCGATGGTCAACCGAATGTTGATGTTGGGTTCTGGCAATTCGTCGCCATCAAGCATGCCCCAGCGGCGCATCAATGCCATTTCCGCATTGGCGTGACGTTGTTCCTCGGCATGAAACCAGTTGTAGATTTCGCGCAGCGTGTCATTGGGCGCTTTCTTGGCCATCGCCGCAAATCCGCGCGCACCCACGTGCTCGATCCACATCAGATCGGCCATGAACGCTTTTAACTTGGGCCATTGCTCCGGCGAGATGCGCTCTGCACCCGGCTTATTCCAATCAAATTCGTCCAGCGACCATTGCGTGGCACGAACTTTTTCCAACATTTTGTCGAGATCAATGGTGGCCATGCGGCGCTCCGATATTCAGCGTGCAACGTGAAAATAGTTTGTTGATGCTGGCTGTTCAGTTGCCGGCGATGAATCGCTCGCCGTAGCGCGCGATCAACCCAGCGGTCTGGCGATAGGTGTCCGGCAACAAGCGCTTCATGCGCCAAATCAGTTTCGCGTCCAGCTGCGGCAATACGTACAAACGGTTGGCGTCCAGCGCGTCGAGCGCTTCACGTGCCACGCGTTCCGGCGACATGCCGCCGTTGATCAATTTCCCCGCGAGTCCGCGCGACGAACCGCTGATGCGGCCATCGGCCACGATGTTGGTTTTCACCCACGTCGGGCACAGCGCCGTGACATGAACGCCGGTGCCGGCGCATTCCGCCGACAGCGTTTCCGACAGCGCCAGCGCGCCCGCTTTGCTGACGTTGTAGGGGCCCATGTTCGGTGCAGCGGCGAAGCTCGCGGTGGAGCACACGTTGACGATGCCGCCACGGCCCAGCGCGCGCAGTTTCGGCGCGAACACATGGCAGCCGTTGATCACACCCCAAAGATTGATGCCCAGCGCCCACTGCCAGTCGGCAAACGGGATGTCGCCCACCGGCGCACCGCCGACGCCGACGCCGGCGTTGTTCACCACCAAATCGACCGGGCCACCCAGCCACGCTTCGGCGTCCGCCGCCAGCCGTTCGATCTGGGCGAGATCGGCGACGTCCGCTGCCACCGCATGCGCCCGACCGCCGCCGATCAGCGCGGCCGTTTCCTGCGCCGTTTGCAGATTGATGTCGGAAACCACGACGCGGCCGCCGCGAGCGGCAATTTCCAACGCAAACGCACGGCCAATGCCACTGCCGGCACCGGTAACGACCGCAGAGGCCTGACGGGAGGGACGGGAACGGGCCATGGCGAATCTCCTGAGGGCGGGCACGGCAGAGCCAGCCGGCTTGACCGGCCCTGATATGCCGCGCACCCTAATCCGAGTCTTGCCTCGGATTCAACTCGGATCCGAGCGTTTGTTCGAGAAATCCGCCATGCCACGCAAACCCCGTCAAGAGCGCTCGAAAGCCACCGTCGAGGCGCTTATCGATGCCGGCTTCAAGGTGGTGGCCGAACGCGGCCTCGCCGGCACCACCGCGCAGCACGTGGCCGATCGCGCGGGCGTCGGCATCGGCTCGTTCTACGAATACTTCGCCAACAAAGAGGCGTTGTTCGCCGAAATGTTCCGCCGCATGGGCATGGACATCGTGCAGCTGATCCAAGTCCTCACGCCGGATTTAGTGCGTATGGATATCCGCGCGGCGATACGCTACATGCTGTCGAAAGTCAGCGAGCTGCTGCGCCGCGACGACGGCGTCTACCTGCCGTGTGCGCAACAAGCGTTGCGCGCGCCCGAGCACGTTGTTGATCGCGAACCGGTGCAACGCGCGCTGATCAACCTCGCCATGCAGTACTTGATGCACAACCCGGAGTATTTACGCACACAAAATGCTTCGGTGGGTCTCTACATTTTCATCCACGGCGGCATGCAAGCGTTCATGCATCACCTCAATGAAAAAAATCCGGCGATCAGTTTTGAGCAATTGGTCGACGGCTTGGCCAATATGATCGGCCATTACGCGGAACGTGAAATGCAGTTGCTCAAGGAAAAATCGCAGCCCGCCTGACTTGCATTTGCCGGATGGCGGCCTCATATCGCGAGCCTTACTCGGAGAAATCATCATGAGCCGCAAGCGCCTCGTTACCCTACGCACCAATGAACGCCAACACTGGGTGGGTGATGGTTTCCCCGTGCGCTCTTTATTCAGTTACAACGAGTTTGGTCAGCCGCTCAGCCCGTTTCTGTTACTGGATCGCGCTGGGCCGCACGTCTTCACGCCCACACAAGAACTGCGTGGTGTTGGCGAACATCCGCACCGCGGATTTGAAACCGTCACCATCATTTACGCCGGTAGTGTGTCGCACCGCGACTCTGCGGGTGGCGGCGGCACCATCGGCCCCGGCGATGTGCAATGGATGACCGCCGGCAGCGGCCTTGTGCACGAAGAATTTCATACGCCGGAATTTGCTCAGCGCGGCGGCCTGCTTGACATGGTGCAGCTGTGGGTGAATCTGCCGGCGAAAGACAAGATGACGTCGCCGAAATATCAGAGCATCACCGATGCCCGCATTCCTGTCGTGAATTTACCCAACGACGCTGGCCGCGTGCGCGTGATTGCCGGCGAATTCGGCGGCGCACAAGGGCCAGCACACACGTTCTCGCCGATCAACGTGTGGGATCTGCGTTTGCGCGCCGGCAAAGCGCTGGAGTTGGCGGTGCCGGAAGGCCACTCGCTGGCGGTAGTTGTGCTGCATGGCAACGTCGTGCTGGATGAAAACCAGCCGGCCGGCCCCGCACAATTTGCGGTGTACTCGCACGAGGGCAGCACGTTCTCAGTGCAAGCCGATGCGTCGGAAGACGCTGTCGTACTGGTGCTCAGCGGTCAGCCGCTCAACGAACCCATCAACGGTTATGGCCCGTTCGTCATGAATACGCGCAAAGAAATTGTGCAGGCCGTCGATGATTACAACAGCGGGCAGTTTGGCAATTTGCCGGTGGCAGAAGGTTGAGATTCCGCGCGCGTACTTGGGAAATAGTCTAAATAAACCCACCAACGCCACGCGAATGCCTGCAGCATCCTGCTACACCGTGGTGATGGTGGTGATGACGGTAATGGCGGTGATGGCGGTGATGGCGGTGATGGCGGTAGCAGCGGCGAAGGTTTTTATAACCACCCAGCAGAATTGCCGCCGACTATCGTGAACGATTAACCACCGTCTTTAAGCGCGATGTTGGAAGGAAAGCCGTCGATACTGAATTGATTCTTTGCCGCACGGTATTCCCGCAAGCCCTCTTCGCCTTTTTTCATCGCCCAATCGGATAGCAACTCTCGCTGGGAGACAAAATCGAAGTTAGGAACAGCCATGCCGCAGGACGTTTGCACCATGCTCAATGCAACGTCAAAGATTTGCCGCGCGCCCGGCAATGGCTCGAAGTGCGAAAATAACTCGTGCCAAGCCGCATCAGTTTTGTGAACGACCGTTGCGGTGCCGTATAGCCGCAAGATGAGCGGATCGCCCTCGAACGAACAAAACATGATGGTCATCCGGGGGTTGAGCTGAACATGCGCGGAACTTTCATTTCCGCTCCCGGTGACATTCAACCAAATGACTCGCTCAGGGCTGAGAACCCTGAAGGAGTCCATTCCTTTGGGCGACACACTGACTCGGCCTTCGGCTGCCGCCGTGCCAACGAAGAACATCTTCTGTTCCCCGATGAAATGGATGTGCTTCTCAGAAAGGCTTTTGTATTGCGTTCCCATTTCAAGCCCCAAATTGCGTGACGATAAATCCCCACACAATCGCGCCGACACCGCCGAGCTCACCCGCAATGAGCGCGTACATGCCCCAGGTGGTGGTCAAATTGCGCTTTTTGAACTGGTTGGTGGTTTCTCGCGTGAGGCCGAGCTTGAAATACTGTGCAATGGCCACCGCAAAAAAGAATAATGGAACGCTCGTGATAACAAGCTGAACAGATTCCGAATACGGGCTGTATTTCAGAAGCTCCGCCATTACCAGCGCAGCAAAGCTATACAGCAGCGCCGCCCGATGCGCGATATCGATATAAGGATGCGCGCGATGATTCGGGCTGGTCATGATGCCGTGATATTTCAATATCCCGCCGATCAGACCAACAACCAGAAATAATCCCGATGCGGCCAACGTGATTTTTATTGCCAGATTCAATTCACGCGCTCCTTGTAATCTTTAATGCCGAAATACGTTGCCGTTCCGGTTGCCGCTATTTCACCTTGGCCTCAACGTAACGCGCGAAATTGTTCAAGATCGCCTGCCAACCCTCTTGCTGCTGCTCGATGGAATGCGTGGTCTCGGCGTCGAAGATAACTTTGACATTTACGCCTTTTGACGTCTCAGTGAACTCCACCTTTGCTGCCCTTTCGCCAAAGGAATACTCAAGCAGCTGATTCGGAATGATTTTGGTGTAGGTACCGGCAAAATCAAAACCAAAGCTGCCATCCTTTGCTTCCATTCTCGAAGAGAACTGCCCGCCGACACGCAGGTCGACGCTGGACTTGGTGGTATGCCAATCATCCGACGCCGCATTCCAGTGAACGATGTCTTCTGGCGTTGTATAGGCCGTCCACACGCTCTTACTCGGAGCGCACACCAATTTCTCCACCGTAATTTTCATATCGTCTCCAAAGTTCTCTATGGCTGATAACGTTGCGCTAAAACTGCGCTAAGGGTATTGGTTTTAAACGCGTTGCGGGCTACTCACTGACGGTTGCGACTCTTCTTTGTGGGGCGTGCGATTGCCCTGGCATATGACCACTCGATCAATTCCTGAAGATAGTCTTCAGGAACAGAGCTGACGTTCACGATCGTGATCCAGTGATATCTGGCCATGTATCGGGCTGGCTTGATGCCTGGCACATCCGTCAACTCCAAAAATCGCTCCGGCGATGTACGAATGCTAAAGCGCCACTTTTCTGGCTCGCTTGTTTTGAAGTACGCAAATTTTCTTCCGCCCGAGTAGTAAACGAGCACGTTGCTGGGTGAGTCATATAACTTCGATGACGCGCCCGGATAGCGGCTGCAATACGCTTTGACTGCGTCAACATCCATCTGCTTTTTCCATGCGCAGTTGTGTTTACAAGGGGGCTAGCGTTTGACTTCAGGCCACCGTTCGCCGGGAGCGGTACGACGACTGCACATGATTATGCGTCGGCACGTTTTTGCACAGAGACGCCCAATTCCTCAAGAGCCGACCTTACTCGTTCTCGAATCTCATCTCGCACGGCCCGATATTCTTCCGCGTTCATATTTTTGGGATCTGGCAGCGCCCAATCGGTACGCCTTCGCGCCGAAATGAAGGGGCATTTATCACCGCACCCCATGGTTGCCACAAAATCAAACTCGATCTTGGGCAATTCATCCAGAGATTTTGAGCCATGCGTGGACAGGTCGTAGTCAAGTTCACGCATGGCCGTCACGGCTTTAGGGTTTATTACGCCGGACGGATTTGAACCTGCGCTATATGCCTCAACGGCATCGCCTCCCAGCATGCGCGCGAAAGCCTCGGCCATCTGACTCCGGTTCGAGTTCTCGACACACACAAAAAGTAGCCGCCTCACAGACACTCTTTCCTCCGCGGCGTGATGCATACCCGATCCTGCACCAAAGACCTACAAATCCGCCATGAAACGCTTGATCTTGGCTTCTTAAAACCGAGAGTCGGGCTGCTTCAGAAATTCAATTTCTTCTGGTGTTGAGGTACGGCCCAGCACCTCATTCCGATGCGGGTAACGGCCAAAACGGTCGACGATCGCTTTATGTTTTAATTCAAAATCGTAATTTCCCGCGGGCGCGAATTCACCAAACAAACGCGCCGCCACTTCGTGAATCTGTTTCGACTCACTGTGCATATAGGGCATCAAAAGAAAACTACGCTGTGTGGCATCCAGCACGCTTAACGCGCCCGTCGCAACCGCCTCCTGCGCTAATACCAATGCAACTGCGTCTTGCGCGAATGCGCGCGGCGTGTTGCGGTACACATTTCGTGAGAACTGGTCGAGCACCAAAATTTCCGCCAGCCGGCCCTCTGCGGTTGCTCGCCATGCGTATAACTCGCCCGCTTCCGCTTGCTGCATGACGTGCGAAAAGCGCTGGCGAATCCGATCGTCGAACGCGCCATCCGAAGCAAACCAAAGTTTGGGTTCCGTTTCTTGGAACCAAAACGTCAGGATGTCGTTGTGCTTCGTCGTCATGCGCTGCTTCGCTCGCAGCCATCAACCGCGACGACTGGCGATCTGTGATCCGGCCAACAGTGTTTTTGTCACCGGCGTTTTCCCAGCAATGTCTAATAAGCGCGTCCACTGCTCGTCACTGAGCGTTGCATTTGTGCTGATAACACGCTCGATGCTGGCCACGCCGTCTTTGTCTTTTGTTAGGGTCAGATCCACTTTGATCTGGCCGATATCCCAACCCTTTTTTTGTGCATACATTTGCAGCGTAATCGTCGTGCAAGCGCCCAAACCGGCCAGCACGAGATCGTAGGGTGCAAAACCCGAATCTTGGCCGCCCAAATGCGCCGGCTCATCCGCAATGATTCGGTGTGTGCCCGCCGTAATTTCTTGGCGATAGTTCGGTGTGGAAGACGTTACGTGAACGGTAGCAACGGGATCCATGACAAAACTCCTCTCAATCAATCAAGGTGACGGCTTGGCGGCAGCTGGCTTGCCAAAATCGCGGATCAATTTCACCAACGATAGGCGCTCGCTGCGCGATAGCACGTTATCGAAAGACGGCATGATGCGCGGGCCGCGATTGATCTTGTCGAGTATCTCTTCGTCGGTGCGATTTTCTTGAAACGATGCCTTGCTGAAATCCTGCGCAAAAGACAAATAACCGCGCCACGTATCGGCATGACCGGTATCACCGTGGCACTTGGCGCAATGCTTCGCATACAACTTGTCCGGGGCGGTGTCGGCTTGCGCTGCCACCGCGAACAGGCTCAGCAAAACCAAGGCCGGCAAAAACACTGGGCGCAGGATATTCATTGTTTTCTCCGAAGTTTTTCCGGGGGTTTTCCGGGGTTGCCCGGCCGACGCAACCGTGCGCGAGCGAGCCATCATGCCACGCAGAGATCGGCGTGAACGGTTGACTGACCGAAGGCGGCGCACAGAAGTCATTGCCGGCTCTGCGCTTCCGTGGCAATAAGTACCCGCGCCGAAACCTTGACCGACGCCGCCATCGGCAACGGCCTGACCCACCCGCCCGCGCCCCTCATTTGTTGGAGTTTTACATGACCGCTGCCAGCCACCCGATCAAACGCCCGAGCCTGCGCGCCGCACTACTCAACACCGCGCTACGCCGTTACGTGAAAGCGTCTTCTCAACGTGCGGAAGCGCGCGGCTTGGAGCTCAGCGAGGCGCTGCTGGTGCGCGGCGCCAAACGCACTGCCAAGGCCATGAAGCGTAACGAGCGCGTGCCGTCGTACATCACGGTGGAGCCGCTCACGATTCCCACGCCGGCCGGCGCGATGGATGCCGAATGGGTTTACAGCAGCAAACGCATCGGCGAACACCATCGCGATCACGTCACGCTGTATCTGCATGGCGGTGGGTATTTCATGTGTTCGGCGGCCACGCACCGCCCGATCACCTATCGCCTAGCGCATGGCGCGCGCCGCAAAGTGCTGGCGATCAATTATCGGCAAGCGCCCGAGCATAAATTTCCGGCGTGGCTAGAAGACGCGGTGAGCGCTTATCGCTTTTTGCTGGATCAAGGTTTCCCCGCGAAAAATATTTCGATTGGCGGCGACTCCGCCGGCGGCAATCTCACGCTGATCACGCTGCAACAGTTACGCACCGAAGGCTTGCCCATGCCCGGCGCTGCATTTTGCCTTTCGCCTTGGAGCTGCATGGCCGAAGAAAGTGCGTCGCTAGAAATCAATCGCGACCGCGATCCGATGTTTACCGCGCACGGCGTCCGCGCGATCAGCCGATTTCAGTCGCGCAACCACGATCCGAAACATCCGTTGCTGTCTCCGGCTTATGCCGATTACACCGGTTTCCCGCCGCTGTTGATCCAGTGCGGCAGCACCGAAGTGCTGCGCGATGACAGTCGCCGCGTCGCCGCCAAAGCGCGCAGTGCCGGCGTCAGCGTCACGCTGGAGGAATGGCACGGCTTGCCGCACGTCTTTCAACTGTTTGCTGATTACATTCCCGAAGGCGGGCGCGCCATCCGCACCATCAACGGTTTCATTCTGGCGCACGCTTGAGCGACGCATATGCGGTTTTTTCGTTAGTTGGAAATCATTCGCCGCAACCCGACGGCTCTGACGAGCTGCTGCTTTAGCTCCAACGCTAGCTCCGTGAGAAATATTTGTGATGAGCCAAATCCTTCGAGAAGAGTGCTCTGAAGATGCGGCTGAAATTCATGCGCTAACTGCGGCGGCATTCCTTGACGCTCCGCATACCGATCACACAGAGCAATTTGTTGTTGACGCATTGCGTGCTGCGGGAGCACTTGAAATTTCACTTGTCGTGGAAGACGACGGGAAAATCGTGGGGCATGTGGCTGTTTCGCCGGTTTCCATTTCCGATGGCGCTCTCCACTGGTTCGGTTTGGGGCCAATCTCCGTAAGCCCGGAAAGACAGGGGCAAGGCATCGGTTCCATTCTCATGAAGCGCGCCTTAGAGCTGCTTCGTGAGCTCGGCGCTGCAGGCTGTGTCGTGCTCGGTGATCCGGACTACTACGGTCGCTTTGGTTTCAAACCAGAAGGCGATTTGGTGCTGTCGGGTGTGCCGCCGGAATATTTCCAAGTGATTTCATTTTCATCCATCCTGCCGCGCGGCACGGTAACGTATCACCAAGCATTCGACGCGCGCGGCTAATCAATCGCTGCAGGCGCGACGTCTCCGACGAGCCGCTGCTTTAGCTAAAACGTTAGCCCGCATGGAGAATTAAGTGACATTTGATCAGCAGATACAGATGTGGAACGCAATTGGCACATGGTTCGCCGGCATAGCCACATTTATGGCTGTAGTTCTTTCTCTATATCTTGCAAAGAGGTCTGATCGTGTTCGAGTGCAGGCGACGGCTGGAATACGGCTCACCTTTGCGGGGGATGGGTCTCCTGCCGAAGAGCATGTGGGCATCACCGTAGTCAATCTTGGTGATCGCCCCGTCATGATTAACTCTATCGGTTGGCGCGTCGGTAAAGGAAAAGGTGCGCGTTATGCCATGCAGCCTGTTTATGGCCCCCTTTCACACCAATGCCCAAAGCAACTATCCCATGGCGAACAGGCATCATTTCTCGTTTCGTTCAAGGTAATGCCAGGCTGGCCCAAAGATTTCAGCACTGGGTTCATTCAGGACGTCAGTGAAAAGAACCTAAAGTCCTTGCGAGCGATAGTTTCTACATCGGTAGGCCAAACCATTGAAGTTAGGCCAGAGAAAAATCTGCTGGAGAAGCTTCGCGTCGCTGCGGGCTAACCCTTCGCTGCAGGCGCGACGTCTCCGACGAGCCGCTGCTTTAGCTAAAACGTTAGGGCAATGCTTGACGAGGCTCGTGAGCCCGCATTAATTTTCAAGCACCCAGATTCAGGTTCGTGCTCAAGCAGAGCCGGGCTTTGGTACATGCGAAGAGCATGGCGTTGTGTGATGGACATCACCAGCGCACCGAACGTACCCAGAAGGGACGGTCGGCTCATTAACGAGCCTGCCGTCTACATTACGCATCGCAGGCTCAACTAGGAGCCTGTTATGCAATCACATAAAAAGATAGTTCACCTGCGCCGGATAGCATCCAGAAAGCAAGCGAAGCATTGCTACTATTGCAATGTCCTTATGAGCGCCACGCCACCGCAGTTGAGGTGTACTGCAGAGCATCTCGTGGCTCGCTCAAACTGTGGGAAAGACTCAAGATCGAACATTGTCGCCGCATGCAAGTTCTGCAACGCAATGAGGCATCGCCAGTTCAATGGGCTTCCCCCAAAGGAATATGCAGCAACGGTTAGGGCTCTGGTGGCCTGTAACAAGTGGCATGCGCATCACTCAGCGTGGGAGAGCCTCGCCTAACCCTTCGTATATGGATTTCTCCCACAAGTAGCGACGACGCTTTTTTCGTGCCCTGATAGCGGGCTGCATTCGTACATTCGGCCTTTGGGTGGACCCGAAGGCCTTGTTCGCCTACCGGTCGCCAAGCGCTACGCTAGCCGGCAAGGCCATGGCGGCGCCTATCCGCAGGCTCATAAATGTGAATTGATATTTACATTTGATCCCGACCGGGGTTGAATGCGGCGTCCCTGCTCACCGGATGCTGCCGCCTTGTCTCACCAGATCGCCCCACCGACCGTCAATGCCGCAGCGCCGGCCACAGCCTCGCCCGGCCGCCCCGGCGCCCGCCAAGACCGCAGCCGCCGCACCGAGCAGGCGTTGCTGGATGCGGCCCTTGCGCTGTTCACCGCGCGCGGCGTGGAAGCGGTGACGGTGGGCGATATCGCCGCCGTCGCCGGTGTGGCCCCCGCCACCATCTACCGCCGTTTCGGGGACAAAGAAGGCCTGCTCAAGGAAGCCTTTGCACGCTTTACCGCCCAAGCGCAGGCGATGCTCGATGCGGCGCCCGCCGTCGGCCCGGGGCGTGGTTTCGTGCCGCTGGCGGCGGACGTGCTGGCGCTCGTCTGGCGGTTCATCCGTGCCAACCAACCCTTGCTGCAGTCCAGTTACGCCAAAGCCCTCGGCGACGATTTCTACGCGGCCCGCATCGTCGAGTTGCGCGCCCGGGTATTTGCCCACTTGCGTGCCGTGTTCCTGCAGCGGGCCGACGAGATCGGCCACCCGCAGCCGGAGTTGGCGGTGGATTTCGCGCTGCAGTTGGCAGTGGCCGCACTGTCCTCGCGACTGGAGGCTGGGCGGTTGGAGGTCAGCAGCCATGTCACCGACGACGCTCAATTCGCCCGCGAACTGCTGCGCAGCGTTCTGTCCTATCTGCAAGCGCCGTACACCGCGCAGGCCATCGACCGCGCGTTAGCCGCGCGCGGCCTGTAAGTTTTCAACGCTTAATAACTCTTTCTTGAGAACCCCGACATGAAAGCGATGGTGTTCCACGGCGCTCACGATTTTCGCTACGGCGATTTCGCCGAGCCGACGCTCACCAGTGAGCGCGACATGATCATCCGCGTCGAGAAATGCTCGATCTGCGGTTCCGATCTGCACATGTACAACGGTAAGAAACTCGGGCCGTTGGACTACTCGCTGGTGAAGATGCAGTTCTGCGTTGGCCACGAAGGCATCGGCGAAGTCGTGGAAGTCGGCGCGGCGGTAAAAAAACACAAAGTTGGCGACCGCGTGTTGCTCGCGGGCGGTGTTGGCTGCGGCAAATGCCGCCGCTGTTTGCGTGGCGAGTTCAGTTTGTGCGAAGCAAAAACAGTGCTGCCCTACGGCTTCAGCCCGATGTTGCAGGGTTTGCAGGCCGAGTACGCGCTGGTGAAAGAAGCGGATCTCTCCGCGTTGAAAATTCCCGACGGCGTCAGCGATGAGCAAGCCTTGCTGTTGACCGATTCGCTCGCCACCGGATTTCTCGGCGCGGTGAAAGCCAATGTGCAGCCGGGCAAATCGGTCGCGGTGATCGGGCAAGGGCCAATCGGCAAAACGGCGATGGAGTCCGCCTTCGCGCTCGGCGCTGAGCGTGTCTACGCGATCGATCCTTCGGCATTTCGTCGTGCGAAAGCCGCTGAACTTTCTTCGACACGCGGTCTGTGTGCGATTCCGCTGGCGCCCGAAGAAGCTGTCGACCGTATCCTGCAAGACACCAACGGCCTCGGCGTGGATTGCGTGATCGAAGCGGTCGGCAAAGAAGAAACGGTGAAGCAAGCGATCCGCATCGCCGCCGCTGGCGGCAACGTCGCCATTCTCGGCGTGGTCGAGCGCGGCATGCAGACCTCGCTGATGGCCGCGCAACTGAAATCGCTAACGATTTTTGCCGGCGTCGCGGGTGTGGCGGATTCGTGGCCAACACTGGTGCCGCTGGTGCAGGCCGGGAAAGTCAAAGGCGAAGGCATGTTTTCGCACGAATTCGCGCTGCGTGACGGCGCCAAGGCGTTCGAACTGTTCAACACCGGGCAAGACACGGTGCTCAAAATTCTCATCAAGGTATGACCGCCATGAAGGATTTTCCGATCAAGGTTCCCGCCGACACGCTCAATGCGCTGAATCACGGCCCGTACAAATTCAACAACGTGCATTCCTACCAAGTGATGTTCCAGACCGATCCGGATCTCGCCGCGTCGCTAGTGCCCGAGCCGCTCATTCCCAACAAGAACGGCAATATGGGCTTGATCGTCGCGCAATATTTTGGCGGCGTTGAAACACCACAGGAAACCTTCCCTGGCTACAACGAAATCGTGCTCGGCGTGAATGCAAAATATAAAAAGCCCGACGGTAGCGAAGTGAAAGGTCTGTACATGGTCTCGCTGTGGCTGGCCGACCGCGAGCCGCAGAGCGTCGCCGATCCGACCATCCTCGGGTTGATGGTGCCCGGCTATCCCAAGCGCGTGTGCACGTGGCAGGAATTCGTGCAAGGCAATAACAAGCACATTCGCGTCGGCCGTCAGGGCCACGATGTACTCAATCTGCGCATCACCGACGCGCCGCTGGCGCCCGTGCCGATGCCGCCGCTGTCCGGCTCGTCCTTCGTGCTCAAGTACATCCCGAGCGCCGTGGAAGGCGAATGCGCCGACGTACTGAAGCTCAATCAGCTCGACGGCTCCACGCAGATGACGTCGATGGCACAAGTGCAGATCCGTTTCGACAACGACGAAATTCGCCTCGATTCCGGCATCGTCATTCCAGTGCGCAACGTGAACATGACCACGCGCTGCCTGATGGACATGCTGCCGCTGGGCAACACCACGCTAATCGATTACCTGCAGGAGAAATCCGCATGACAACGCAAACGTTCACCCCGCCCGCCACTTCCCGTTTCGACGCCGCCAGCGGTCTGCTGTTGATGCTGTTCATGGCCGTCGGCTATGTATTTGGTATGGAAGGGATGCCAGATCTCACCAACGGCGACGCCGTGATGGCGTGGTATCACGCACGCGGTACGCTCGACGGCGAGATCGCCTGTGCGCTGGTAACGATCGCGTTCTTTTTCACCTATTGGTGGCTCGGCGTCGCGACGACCTGGTTGCGTGCTGCAGAAAAAACCGATGCGCGTTCCGGTGGCCAACTGACGTGGATCGCGTTTTTCGGTGGCGTCGCTTTCACCACGATTTTCGCCTGCGCACTCGCCTTCGTGCTGGCACCGGCGATGCTGATGCACAACAACATTTCCACCGACGCGATCTACCTGATGCACACCGCATCGCTGCTCACCGGCGTGACTTCCGCCACCACCGGCCCGGCGTTTTTCATCCCGATGGCAATCGTCGCGTTTCGCACCGGCTTTTTACCGCGCTGGCTGGCGTGGTTCACCGCGTTGTGCGCGGTGGGTTCCGTGGTGCCGATCTTCGGTGCGTTCACGCTCGACGGTCCGTTCAACGTCGGTAATGGTTGGATCGGCATTCACGCTGTAGCCGCCTCGTGGGTCGGCTGGAGCGGTGTGACCAGCGCTTGGATGTTGATGAAACGCTCATGAGTGACGATGCGCTGAAAAAAAACTGGCAGCGGATGCTCGACGGACTGAAGCAAGCCGGCGACATCATCGAAGCACAATGCGCGGGAAAGTCGGAGGCCGAACGTGCCGATGCCTACCGCGCCGTGATGCGCGCACTCACCGCCAATCTCGGCAAGTGCGAAGCAGACGGTATTTTTCCCTTGCCAGTGCACGTGAATCCGCCCAATCAAAAATGGTTTCTCGACAACCCCGATGGCGTGACGCTGCACTGCCCGATCGATGACACGCAACGCTATCGCTTGTGGGGAAATTTGGGCGCGGCGGCACACACCTCATTCACGCTGTACGAAGGCAAAGGTGACGGCCTCGCAACCAAAGCGCTGCTTGTGCGCACCGATCGCGAAATCCCGCATCACGCCGACGGTTCTTTTGCGCTCACCATCTCCACAGACGCCAACGCAGAAGCCGGGGATGACCCGTCTCATCTGACGCTCGCACCCGGCACCGGTCAACTGTGGATACGGCAATTGTTCGAGGATATCGATCACCAAACACCGGGCTGGTTCATGATCGAAAATCTTGCGCCGTCCGCGCCGCCTACGGCGGTGCGTGTGGACGCGGTGGTCGGCGGCATGAAACGCATTGCGCGCGGCCTGCCGATGCTCACGCAATTGATGTTCGGCGCGTACCGCATACAAACCGGCTCGCATCCGGTGAACAGTGTGCGCGTGTGGAGCGAGATGCAAGGCGGCGCGGTATTTACCAGCGGCGACTGCGATTACTACATCGGCAGTTGGCAACTCGCTGACGACGAGCAACTGGTGATTCGTGGCGTGATGCCACCATGCCGGCACTGGAACATCGTGCTCTACAGTCCCGTGCTCAATTCGCTGGAACACCGTTATCGACGCACGTCGCTGACCGGTTCACGGCTGCAATGCGATGCGCATGGCAACTACGAAATTCATATCGCACACCGTGCGCCGGCAGCCGCAGCAAACTGGCTGGATACCGAAGGCCGGCCCGAAGGCTTGTTCGTGATTCGCATCACCGCGCCGGAAACGCCATCGGCGTTACCGACCACCGACGTGCGTCGTGCAGACCGGCACGCGCCCAATCGCAGCGCCTGAGGAAGCTACGCCTATGACCCGTTGGCAACCTGCGCCACGCAACGAAATTGCACAGATGCTTTACGCGCAAGCAGCGGCGAAGCAGCGCTACACGGCGATCACATCGCAACAGGTGATCGACAGCGCCGTGAAAAAAACTGGCCTATCAGACTTCGGCGGCGACGATTTTCGGCCGCGTCTCGATGTGCTGATCGACAGCATCAATCGTGAAGCAAAACTCAATCCGCTCGGGCTGGCCTCCACCGGTTTTGGTATGCCGGTCGACATGCTGCGCGGACGGCTGGAATTGGTCGCCGCACAGAAAGACTCACCGCACATTTTTCAGCGGCCGATCGAGCGACCGATCTTCATCGTCGGCGGCTCACGCACCGGCACCACGCTGCTGCAGCGGATGTTGTCGAGCGATCCGCGGTTGGCCACGCCGCTACTGTGGCACATGTCGTCGCCCCGCACCTTTGCGCTGGGTACCGACGAAGAACGCGAGCTGTTGCGCAATCGTGTCGACACTGGCCAAAAGATGTTGCACATGATCAATCCGACGATGAAGGCCGTGCATTGGTCTGAAGCCGACGGCCCGGAAGAATGCGTGCTGATGATGGGCACCGATCTGCGCAATTTGGCGTTGATGTCATGCATGAATACGCCGTCGTACAGCGCATTGCTTGCGCGCGAAGATTTTCGTGAGTCGTATGCGCGCCACCGCCTGCAACTGCAACTGCTCGATCAGCGCGTGTGCGCGGAGCGACGCACGGCAGGCTTGCCGCTGCCGCGCTGGTTGTTGAAAGCGCCGTATCACCTACCGTGCATCGAAGCGCTGGCGGCCACGTATCCGGATGCGCTGATCGTGCACACGCATCGCGATGTCACCGAAACCGTGACCTCCACCTGCAGCCTCTACAGCGTCTTTCGATCAACCTTCAGCGATCAGGTTGATCCGCTGGAAGTCGGCCAGCAGCAGGTCGACCTGCTCAGCGACTGGTTCAACGGCACCGTTGCCGCACGGCAACGCATCGAGGCCGCGCGTATACGCGGCGAGAACCGCGTGCAGTTTTTCGACGTACATTACCGTGAGCTCACCGCCGATCCGCTGGCCATGGCCGAACGCATTCTTGCTACGGCCGGGCTGGAAACCACCGACGACTCACGGACCGCGTTGCGGCAGTGGCTGGAAAACAATCGCGCCGACAAACACGGCGGGCATCGTTATCTGCCAGAAGAATTTGGCATCGATGTGCCGGCACTGCGTGCGGGCATGCAACCGTATCGAGAGGCGTTTGGCGTTTCGTAAGCGCCAGGCGCACGCGCTAACGTAGGCACCTGCGCTAACGTTTTTGTGTGTATCGAAGGAAAACCACCCGCGCCATCAACCCGCGCCATCAAAACAACGGCAACGTTTCCGGCTCACTGATACCGGCGGGCGACTTGCCCTGTGCTTCCGGCGAGTGAGCTTTCACCAGCGAGCCAACACGCACACCCAGTAAGCGAAGACGCTTTTCCAGCGGCGCGCGCTTCAAGCACAAGCCAGCCAGCCGCCGTATTTCTTGCGCATCCGCCGTGTAATGCGCACTGCTCTGATCGCGTGTTATCGCCGTGAAATCATCGAACTTGATCCGAATGCCCACCGTGCGGCCGACATACCCTTTGCGCGCGAGATCGGCCGCCACTTGCTCGCACAGTGCCGTAAAAATGGCACCCAACTGCGCTTTGTCGCGCACGGCATGTAAGTCTCGCTCAAACGTCGTTTCGCGGCTCATCGACACCGGCTCGCTGTACGTGCTCACCGGCGAATCATCCACGCCGTGCGCCGCCGCATAAAGCCAAGCGCCGTAGCTGCGGCCAAACTGCGCCATCAGCCATTCTTCGCCGCACGCCGCAAGATCGCCAATGCTGCGGATGCCGAAGCGTTGCAGTTTTTCATCGCTGCGCGGGCCGATGCCGTTGATCTTGCGGCAGGGCAACGGCCAGATCTGCGTTTCCAAATCGTGTTCGTGCAGGATGGTCACGCCGTTGGGCTTGTTGAATTCGCTGGCCATTTTCGCCAGTAATTTGTTAGGTGCCACGCCGACCGAACAGGTGAGCCCGGTGACGTCAACAATCGCTTTTTGCAAGCGCAGCGCTAACGATCGACCACCATCTTCCTGCCCACCGGGCGCATCGGTGAAATCGATATACACCTCATCAACGCCGCGATTTTCCATCAGCGGCGTAATCTTGAGAATTTCTGCTTTGAAAGCGCGCGAATATTTTCGATATTCCTCGAAATCCACCGGCAACAAAATGGCGTCCGGGCACAGCTTGGCGGCCTTCATGATGCCCATGGCCGAGCCGACACCAAACTGCCGCGCCGCATACGTGGCGGTGGTGATCACGCCACGGCCGGCGTAATCCTTCAGCCGAGGAAACACGTCGAGCGGCAAGTGCGCCTGTGACTGATCGCTGCGCACACGGATCGCCTCATCCACGCGCCGACGGCCACCGCCGATCACCACCGGCAGCCCCTTGAGCTGCGGATAGCGCAACAGTTCCACCGACGCGAAAAACGCGTCCATGTCGAGATGAGCAATGCGGCGCATAAAGTCGATGCATTTTACCGGCACACAAACCGCAAGAATACGCCTACCAATCGCTCTTCAGCGCACCAAAAATGTGACGGGTTCGGTAACGACGGGTT
This sequence comes from uncultured Pseudomonadales bacterium, assembly GCA_964574995.1. GTDB lineage: Bacteria > Pseudomonadota > Gammaproteobacteria > Pseudomonadales > JADFDG01 > JADFDG01. Next base: position 59,249 of record CAZNPF010000009.1, read on the forward strand.
GCGCGGCATCACGCAGCCAAACCTGCGCGGTCACCCGGTGCTCGCCACGTTGCAACGTCCACAGAAAACGCTCGCTGTGACTTTCGCCGATCTCTATGCCATCCACCTGCCAGCGCACACGCGAAACGACGCCGGGCGCTTGCAGCAAAAACTCCAGCGCTTCATTGGCATCGGGAATACGTGGGTCCATCGCCAACTGCAACCCCGCACTCGGTTTGCGAATACGTATTCGGCGGTCGCCGTCCGGAAACGCGCCCGGCGTCATCCACGGCGCAAACCATTCGTCTCTCGCCTCGCAACCGGCGTCCGCCGTAAGCCCGGTGTCGATGCATACCCGCTGCTGACGCAGCGCGGGATGCCGCTTCAGCGCCGAGGTGTCGCGTTGCGTATTGAGTGCATCCACGATGCCGCGCACCACCGGCGCCGGGCCACGCGCACCGGTGATCTCGTGCATGGCACGATAATCCAAATTGCCAAACCACACGCCCACCACGCAGCAATCATTGAATGCCAGCGTCCACGCATCCCGATAGTCGCTGGACGTTCCGGTTTTCACGGCCGTTTGCGTTGGGAAATCCAGCACGCCGTGTTCGCCAAATTCTCGGCTGCGCGCACCATCGTCTGACAAAATATTGGCAATCAGGCTCGCGGTTTCCGCGCGAAAGACTGTTCGCGGCGGCATACGCGCTTCGCGATCGTTGGCAAACGGCGTAAACGGCCGATACACACCACCGCGCGCCAACGTCGCATAAGCAGACACCAATTCATACAGCGTGACTTCGCCGTTCCCCAGCGCAATGCCATCGCCATAACGATTCGGATGCTCGCGCAGGCTGTCGATGCCGGCACTACGCAGCAGCCGCAAAAATTCTGCGGTGCCCACAAACTGCACCGCCTTCACGGCCGGCACGTTCAAAGAGTTGCCCAGCGCCTCACGCGCGCTGATCCAGCCGTAATACAAGCGCGAATAGTTGTGGTATTCGTGCATGCCGGTGCCCACTTTTTGTTCCAGGGGCGCATCCAGAATCAGGGTTGACGGCGTCCACCCTTTTTCAAAAGCGGCGGCATACACCAACGGTTTCAACGTGGATCCCGGCTGACGACGCACGCGCACGGCATCCATGTGCGTTGGCTCAAGATCGGCGCGCGTCACCACCGACCAAGCAAGAATTTCATTACGCCGCCAATCCACCACCAGCGCCGCCGCATGATGCACTTCAAGATCCGCATCTTGTTTCAACTGGCCGTTCAGCAGTTGCTGGACGCGACGCTGCAGTGTGAGGTCCAAGGTGGTGCGGATTTCTGCACCGGCCGGCGCTTGCGGCCACGCACGTACTGCACTCAAGAACGCCGATACGTCCGGGCTTTCATTTTCCTGATTCAGTGGGCGCGATAGCGGCTGCAACGCCAACGCGTCAGCAGATGCCGTCACGACGTGTTGTGCGCGTAACCGCGTCGCCAGTTGCTCGACACCGCGTAACAATCGCGCATCGTCAGCTGCCATCCCTACCGGCGAACGAATCAACACCGCCAGCGACAGCAGCTCGCGCTCGTTGAGCGTATCGGGGTCGCGCCCAAAATAATGCCGCGATGCGGCCACAATGCCGCGACGCTGAGCCGCATACGGCACCTGATTGAGATAGAACTCCAGAATGTCCGGCTTGCTGAAGCGCGCTTCCAGCCACATCGCGTCCCAGCCTTCGAGCCATCGTGTCCATAACGTGCGTGGGCGCGGATGTAGCAAACGAATCACTTGCTCGCTGATCGTGCTGGCGCCTCGAATAAACGCACCGGCACGCAAATCTTGCCAAGCCGCATGCAAGCGCGCCTGCCAATCGATACCGTGGTGTGTGTAGAAACGCTGGTCTTCAGCGGTGATGACTGCGCGTTGCAGCAGCGCAGGTATCTCATGCAGCGGCAAACGGGCATGCATATTCCACGCGTTGAGGCGCGTTTCATTCAACGGATTATTGGCACGGTCCAGATAACGCGCACGCACCACGCCATCGCTGCGAGCTGAGGGGTCATCGGGAAAGCGGGCCGGCGGCGCGTGCAGCGACAACAACGTCGCCAACACCAACACCACCAGCACGGCCAGCGCCGCACCGGCAATCCACGGCAAGCGCATACGGCTATTTCGCGGCGTCGGCATTCAGTTGTGCAGGTAAGCCACGACCAAATACATCGATGTCGTACATCTCGCCCGCGAACGTCGGTTGCGCGGTAAATTGACCCGTGGCAATCACTTGCGCCGAATACGCCAAATGGTAATTGCCCGCGGGTAACAGATCCGCATAGAAGCGCACCGCATCATGTTTGATCTCGCGGTGATAAAAACTGTAGCCCCAGCGGCCAAATGTTTGCCAATTGTCACGGTTGCTGTACCAATAAGAATGCGCATCGCCCGTCCAGCGCGCATTCGCATCGTCTACAGTGGATTCTGTCGCCAGATCGGTGTTCACCGGCTCCCATAAGCCCGGCACCGGATCATCGACCACCACGTAGTGCCGCGCCGCCGGGGTTTTCACGAACAGATCAACGCGAATCACATCGCCGCGCGCCAACGTCTCACCGCCTTTGAGCAGCTCCCACTGATCGCCGCGTTTCCGCGAATACTCGCGCGTGATCTCGATGCCATTGTTCGCACTGCGGGCAGCGCTTTCTTTCGGCGCAAATTCCAAACGCGTGCTGTAGTACAGCCGGCCGGTGCCGTTACGTTTGAATTGCACGTTACTGCGCGTGCCGGGGTCTTTCGCCGTCAACGGCCGCCGCAAGAGTTTGGCCGGGTCCTGCACGCTGGCAAACGTGGCGGTTCCCAGTGCTACGTTGCCCACGCTGACGTTTACCGTCATCGCCGGAGGTTCGCGCTCGTACGCACGCGCATAAGCCACGAGCGCGTTGGTGCAGAACACGTTTTCCTGCGTGTTTTCAAAATGATCGCGATTACCGCGCGCTTGCGTGATCATGCGCACCAACTTGAATGGCACATCGGCCACTTTCTCGCTCACGCCAGGCGTCGAGGCCGCACGCAGCAACCCCGACAGCGCCGCACAATTGTCGCGCAACGGTGTCGCCAGCAATTCGCTGTAATTGTCGTGGAGCGTTTCCGTTAGTTGGAACTTGCCGCCACTCTGATTGCCCATGGCCAGCATGGCCTCAACCGTGCGCTGAATTTCAGCCGGCGGCGCGCCGCTGGCGATCAGCGCTTGCAAGTAATGCGATTTCCCCAGCAGCGCCATGCGCGGCAAATGCGAGGCATAACGCAGCACCTCGTCTTTGTTGATGCTGTGGGCATCGGCCAGCGCCGCCAACGCCACGGCGCGCACCGTCGAGCTCATGCCTGCATCGTAGAGCGACGGCATGACATTGCTGCGAATCATCGTGCGCAAATAATCCTGCAAGCGTGATTCCACTTCTTTCGGCACGGCATAGCCGCTGTTGGCTAACCAGCGGAATGCCAACGCGGTGTACGCCGAGAGATAGGGGCTCACATACGCGTCGTTGGCTTGCCAATAACTCATGCCACCGTTGGGCGCCTGAAAGCCCTTGGCCGAGTTCAGCAGATCGCGTACCTGCGCGTCCGGATTTGCCGGCACATCGCTAGGCTTCAGCCACGGTTTCAGGGTTTTCGATGACGCCACCATCAACGCTTTGTCCAAGCGTTGCTCCCAACACAAATAGGGATACTGCGTGACATAACGGAATGCGCCATCAAGATTGCCGAGAACCGTCGGTGCCAGCGTTACCGATAACACACTGGCATCTGGATAGATGTCCTTCGGGATGGCGATTTCATCGCCGGCTAGCGGCTCAACCGTTGTGCCGTAATTTGCCGCGACTTCTTTGACGCGGCGCGGCTTCACCGGCACCGTGTGTGCCAACGCATCACGATCCGCCGCATCGCCCGCACTGGCTTTGAAACGCACGTCACCGGCAGTGGTGGTGATCACCGGCAACTCAACGACTTTCTGCTCGTAAGGTGCCAGCGCCAACGTCGTATCCAGCGGCTTGAGCGTGGCACCGCTGCCTTCGATATGCACGTGCAGCGTGCGTGTTGTTTTGCTGCGGTTCATTACCGTGAAGCGGGCCGTGAAGCGGTCGCCCTCGGTGACTTGATTGGGCATCGCCGGGCGAATTTCTGTTGGCCGGTTGACACGCACCGTGCTCTGACCAAGACCGAATGCATCGTCAGCCGTCAGCGCAATCGCCACGATGCGCCAACCGGTGAGATTGTCTGGCGCTTTGAAACGGATCAATGCATCGCCGTTGGCATCCAGCGTGACATCGCCCTGCCACAGCGCGATATAACGGAATTGATCGCGCAAGCTGGAGAACGAGGCACTGCCGCCATCACCGCCGGGGTTCGCGCCTTTCTTTTCAATTTTCTGCCGCCCCACCAGCCGCGTAATCAGGTTCCAGTTGCCCACATCAAGGGCGTCCAACCGGTTGAAGCCTTCTTCGGGATCGTAATAACTCGCTCCCGCCGCATTGAGTGCCAGCACGGATTCGTCGATCGCCAACACCGCTATCGACACCGGTTTTCCTTTTGCTGTCGCCGGTAATGTTGCATGCAGTTTTGCCGACACGTCGTCACGCGGCCGATATTCCATCCGCGTGGGCGTCAACGTGAGCGCAATGCGTTTCTGTGTGCTTTTTACTTTCGTTGCCACGTAACCCATGCGGAAAGCGGGCTTGCCCAGATCCACCTCACCTTCAATCGGTTTTTGCACACGCGGCGATTCGACCACCACTGACAGATAAAAACCGGGCGCCATGTCGGCCGTAACTGGAATTTCAATCACCGCCGTGGAATTCGGGAAAATCTGTACGCGGCGCTCTAACACGCCGTAACGCTCCACCGTGATCAACGCGCGCGCGCCGGGATACGGATTTTTCACCAAATAGCGCGCGATTTCGCCGGCTTGTACGCTGTCGTTTTCAGCAACGATCTCTAGCCCCGTGTCGTTGTCGCTGGCCCAATTCACCCAGCCCGGCCCCACCACCCACAGCTCATCGACCGTGCTGTAATCGCGGCCCTTGCTGTCTTTGATTTTGGCCACGAGGCGATAGCTGCCCGGCGTCGGCGGCTTCAACGTGCACGGCACACTACCGGTCTGGCTGCTGACGGCTTGGCACGTTGCGGCTGCTTCCCAATCACCCGTGTTGCGCAGCAAAAAAGCATTGCCGGGCCCTTGCACGCGCGCGGAATGAATCACGCGTTTTTCCAACGTGACGTCAATCGACGTCTCACCAACCAACTTACCGCGCGGATCTGCCACGATGAAATCGAAGATGCCGTCTTCGCCTGCGTTGTAGAGCCAGCGGCGCGGCTTGATACCAACAAAACGATCTCGCGAGACATACACCGCGCTGCTGCGCGCCGAAACATTTTTGCCACGGTCGTCCATGACGGCCGATTCGATCATCAAACGTCCGTAGTAAATGCCGTCATCTTTGGCTTGAAATTGACTTTGGTATTCGCCCGCCGCATTCACCTGGCCATTCTGTTCGCCGATCTGCTGCTGCCCGGTGCGGGTCGTTTCCCAACTGCCAAACGTGTAGCCGCGCGTCGCTGCCGTGCCCGGCGAATAACGCAGCCCTTCCAATTGCGCCGTCACGCGCACGTTGGCATTGGCAAACGCGCCACCGCTGTACCAGCTCGTGCGCGTTGTGACCGAAATGGTGTCGCCCGGACCAAACACATCGCCAGCGACAAGAGTTTCTGTGCGAAACGGTGCTGGCGTGAAATCACTGACCAGAAATTTCAGCGCAGTCCAGCCCTCGCCTTTTGCTGGCTTCAATTGCACGTCGTACCATCCGGCAACCGCTTGCGCCGCCAGCGGAAAACTAAACGCATGCGCGCCAAACGCATCGAGCGTGATGCCGTTGGCGCTGTACACCTCGGTGCCGACCGGGTCGGTTACACGCAGCGAATATCCGGCACGCACCGCCGGTTTTTTCCAGCGACGATTACTTTGATCGCGCAACCACAACTTGGCATCGACGGTTTCACCGGCGCGATAAATTCCTTGTGCAGAAAACCCCCACGCTTGCGCATGGCTGCCCACGCGCTGCAAATCACTCCAGATGCCGCCACCCGGTTGCGCATCGTAGGCGTAATCCAACGGCAACAAGGCGATGTCGTCACCGCGCACCACGCGCACGAATAAGCGCGGCTCATCGTCGTCGGAGCCCCAGCGCAAAAATTGCAATTGCGGATCGATCGTGCTGACACCCGGTAATTCCACCAATCCTTGCGCGTCGCTGGTCATGGTGGCGCTGCGCGCTTGCGGGCCTAGCGGTGGCAACGCGCCTAACGCATTGCGACGTGCGAGCACGACCGCCACTTTTGCACCGACGACGGGCTCACCCGTTGCCAAATCCGTCACCCACGCCAGCGAGGAGAAATGACCCAGCTTGGCGTGTACCGCAAACGGCGTCACCTGCGCCAACACACAAGGCGGCTGGTAATAAGCCTCGGTCACCGCCGGTGTGCCGTTCACGCAGAACCAGCTCACGCCTGACGCGCCCTGCAAAATTTCGCGCACCATCAACACAAACTTGTAGGAAATATCTTGAAGGTTTGCCATGGGTTGTTCATGCCCCACGGGCGATGCCTTCCCACGCGCATCGATGCGCATGCCACGGTACGACACCTTGTCGAGATTGGTGGCATACGCGACCGCTTGACTGTCGACGCCCTTTTCCAGCACGACATCGCGGTAATCCACCACCAAGCGCGGCTCGCGATGGGCGGTCGCAAAATGCACGGACAGCGGCGCAGATAAATGTCGGCCAAACTCATCCTGCAAACCGGCATCGAGTGTCACCGAATAATTTTGTGCGGCCTTGAGTAATTCCGGCAGCCACACCGCATATTCGCGGCCGCGCTCGTACGCGCCGATGCGCTGCGTGTAATCCTCCGTATTGGCCCACGGATCGTAATCGGTGCGCCCGCCGTCGAGCCTTGGCGTGAACGCCGCATTTGCTTTTATTTGCGACGACAGCACCGGGCTGGAAAAACGCAGCTGCACGGATGACAGCGGGTTGCACTTCGGCGATACGGCGGCACGCAAATCCGCCACGTCATACGCCTCGTAGTTATTGCCACCGCCGCTGGGCATGCAACGAATACCCAGAAAAGTAAATGCGGGAAAACTGTCGAACGCGAGCAACACGCCTTCTTCAACGCCCGCCTCCGCGCCGCGCGGCGTGACCAAGCCCGGTGACACGCTAAGCTGAATCGCCGCATCGGCGGGCAATTCTTGCTCCGGCACCAGCAGCCAAATTCGACGCGCCTCATCCGCGCCACTACCCATTTTTTCGTCGTTTACTTTTTCCGGCTGATTTTCATCGAGCTGAAGATATTCGGCCCATTCCGGAAATTGCCGACGGGTGTCGTCAGCATGAATAGCAAACGGTGTCGTCGACGAAACCGTGCCGCTGCGCAACGACAGCGCTTTTGCCACCGATGTGCGCGTGACGGGCGATGAAAATCGCAGCCGAAGAATGGGCTTTTGCGGCGTCAGCCAAAACACGAGGCTGGTGGACTCCACCACCGGACGCTGTGTGATGAATTCGCCTTGCCACGACGCAGACATTTTTGCGCCGGCGGTCGACGTCAATCCCGGCCGCACGTGCACCCTGTAATGCGTGGCCGGCGTCATCGCGGATTTTTGATCGAGCTGGCAGGCCAGCGCGCTGCTATTCAGCCACCGCCATTCGCAATTCAATGCGGGCGTAATGTCGACCGGCAGTGTCGCCGCATCGCGACGCATCTCGCCGACCGGCACCATGTCTTGATTGAACTGCAACACCAGTTGTTGGCCCGGTGGCACGTCTTCGCCCGTGGGCGTCAGCCGCAAAATTTCTACCGCCTGCGCGCCGGCCATTTTCTTGGTGGCTGCGCCGGTGTCGTACGCGGCCGCTATCGCCGCGCCACTCAACAGCCACGGTATCAACAGCCCGAGATTCAACAGCAATGCGCGCCATGACGGCGCGCTCGCCACCAGTACACGACAAACGAAAATGTATGGCTGCGCCATGTTCGATCCCTCGAGACCCGTTATGCCGACATGTGCCTGATCATGTGCCTGATAAGGTCAGCAGCAGGGCCTATCCTAGCCGGTGAGCGTACCGGTCATAAAACATGCCTTGCGGCAGGTCATGAAACGATTAGCTGGCTGTCGCTAGAATAGCGACGTCGCACGTCTTGCATGGATGTCATCTCATGAAAGCCCTTTCGCCCACCGACCAACTTTTTCTGGTGCTGGAACGCCGTCAGCAGCAAATGCATATCGGCGGCTTACAGCTGTTCGAATTTCCCGACGATGCCGGTGACGATTACGTGCTGGAACTGGCCGAGCAGATGCGCGCATTTCGTGAGCCGTCGCCGCCGTTCAATCGTCGGCTGGCCAATAAATTTGGTCGCCCACATTGGATTGAAGATCGTCAATTCGATCTGGACCATCATTTCCGTCACGAAGCCTTGCCGCACCCGGGGCGCATCCGCGAGTTGCTGGCATTGATTTCCGCCGAGCACTCCGCGCTGCTGGATCGCGAACGGCCCTTGTGGGAAGTGCATTTGATTGAAGGTTTTTCTGATCGCCGCTTCGCGGTGTATTCCAAGATTCATCACTCCTTGGTCGACGGCATTGCGGCCATGCGTTTGGCCGCCAATGCCCTGTCGCCCGATCCGACTGCACGCGATCTGCCACCGCCGTGGGCGCAGCCGGTGAAAAAACGCTCGCGCGAACCGATGTCGCCCGTTGAGGCGGTGAGCCTGCTGGCACGCGTGGGCGGTGCGGCCGGCGAGCAACTGTCGACGTTGCCCGGCGTGCTGCGTGAAATGTACAAAAATGTTCAGAAATCGCGGCGACACGAAGATCATTTGTCGGCCTTCCAAGCGCCGCACTCCATCCTGAACGAACGCATCACCGGCTCGCGACGATTTGCGGCGCAGTCGTATTCCTTGTCGCGCTTCAAGGCCATCGCCCGCGCCTTTGACGGCACGCTCAATGATGTCGTACTCGCGGTTTGCGGCGCTGCGTTGCGTGAATATCTGATTGGCCAACGCGCGCTACCCGATGCGCCGTTGATTGCCATGGTGCCGATGTCGGTGCGCTCCGAAGATTGCGATGACGGCAATCAGATCGCCATGATTCTCGCTAACCTCGGCACGCACGTGGCCGATCCGTCGCGGCGCATGGAAATCGTGATGGGCTCGGTGCGTGAAGCCAAGGCGCGCTGCGCACGCATGTCCACGGCTGAGATCATGAATTACACCGCACTGATGTTGGCGCCGGCGGGCATCAACCTACTCACCGGCGTCAATCCCAAGTGGCAGAGCTTCAACGTGGTGATTTCCAACGTGCCGGGGCCGCAGCAGCCGTTGTATTGGAACGGTGCGCGCATGCAGGGCATGTATCCGGTGTCGATCGTGGTAGATCGCATGGCGCTCAACATCACGCTGACCAGCTATGTCGATTCGCTGGAGTTCGGTTTCATTGCGTGCCGTCGTACACTGCCGTCCATGCAGCGCCTGCTCGATTACGTCGAGAAGGCCGTCGATGAGCTCGAAATCGCCGCTGGAATTCGCTGATATTTTTCACCAGTTTGACCGCGCGTTTCACCGCTGAGCGCCCAAAAGAACAACTACCATGGAGCTGTGCCTGTTATGTCGTTGATCGACTCTCCGGCATTACCCCGCCGCATCATCAGCGGTTTATTACTGGCGCTGTTGTTAGCGCTGGCATTCAGCATCGTGCGGCCATTTCTGGCGTCCGTCGCTTGGGCGCTGATTCTTTGTTATGTCACTTGGCCGATTTACGCTCGGCTGCGCACCTCCGTCGGCCATCGTCACAATTTAGCAGCCGCACTGATGACGATTGCGCTGGCACTGGCGCTGGTTGTTCCCATGGTTTGGCTGCTGCTGTTGCTGGAAGGCGAAGCCGTCAATTTGTACGTATCGCTGAAAGAGCAACTGAAATCTGGGCCGCTGGTAGTGCCGGATGCGTTGTTGGCGGTGCCGTTGCTCGGCGCAGAGTTACAGCAACTCGTTGAGCGTTTGGCCAGCCCGGAAGCGCTACACGCCGAGTTCGCCAGCGTGGCCGGCAGTTGGCGTGATGTGATGACAGCATTGATCGGCGGCGCCGGCAAAAATCTCGCCAAACTGGGCTTTGCGCTGCTGACCGCATTTTTTGTTTATCGCGACGGCGAACAATTACTCGCACAAGTCACGCTCGCCATTCGCCGCTTGGTGGGCGAGCGCGAACGCGATTACATGCAAGCTGCCGGCGCCACCACGCGCGCCGTGGTGTACGGCATCGTGCTGACCGCCGTCGGGCAAGGTTTACTCGCCGGCATCGGCTACTGGATTTTTGGCGCGCCCAGCCCGGTCTTTTTAGCCGCGATCACGGCTCTCGCCGCACTCATTCCGTTCGGTACGCCGTTTGTGTGGGGCGGCGTCGCGCTGTGGATGTTCATCAACGGCGATGCGTGGGGCGGCATTGGACTTGCGCTGTGGGGCACGCTCTTGGTGAGCTGGGTCGACAACATCATTCGGCCGCTGGTGATCAGCAGCGCCACGCGTATTCCGTTTGTGCTGGTGATGTTCGGCGTGCTTGGCGGCCTTGCGGCTTTCGGCATGGTGGGACTATTCATCGGCCCCGTCGTACTCGCCGTATTGCTCGCCGTTTGGCGCGAGTGGCTGGAAGAACGCGTGGCGCAGCAGAGCAATGATGCGCCGACCAACAACGCTCTACCGCCGGATGTGTGAGCGCGCTGGCGGCAATGAAATTAAAACGTTAGGCGTCTTGGCAAGGAGTAGCCTATGCGCTTTCTGAAGAGTTCCGAGAGCAATTTGTGGAATACAAGCGGCTCTAGAAACGTTTCCCTCGTATGCTGTTTTTTACTTGCCTCACCGTAAACCGACGCCCCCACGGGCCGCAATCTACGTTCGAACGCTTATCATCGTAACGCCGTAGACATCCCTCGATCGACCACGAACGCACGAGGTAATTTGTATGAACCGTACATACATCGTGACTGGTGCAGGATCTGGAATTGGTCTCGCCACCGTGCAATTGTTGCGTGAGCGCGGGTTCAACGTGATTGGCGTCGACATCAAGGGCAGCGATGTGCTCGCCGATCTATCCAGTCGCGATGGGCGGCTACGTGCCGTCGAAGACGCTCTGCGTGCGGCCAACAACCATGTCGACGCGATCATTGCCTGCGCCGGCGTTGCTGCCCCCAAAGCATTTACCGTCGCCGTAAATTATTTCGGCGTTAAGGATTTTGTGGATGCCCTGGTGCCCGCCTTGGCAAAATCGAGTGCGCCGCGCGTCGTCGTGGTTTCTTCAATTGCCTCCCTGCAGGCGAATTCATCGGAGTTGGTTGATGCCATGCTCGCGGGTGATGAAGCGAAAGCGTTGAAGATTGGCAAGTCGCTGGAAGATCAAGGCCCCGAAATGGGCTACTTCAATTACTCCTCGTCGAAGCGCGCGATCTCCCGCTGGATTCGTCAGGTGTGTATTACCGATCGATATGCCGGAAATGGTATTGCGATCAACGCGGTGGGCCCGGCGGCCGTCATCACCAATATGACCCGCGAATTACTCGCCACAAAAGAAGGTCGCGAGCAAGTAGATGCTGCGGCGCCGATGCCGCTGAACTACCACGCGGAAGCCATCGTCATCGCCCGACTCTTGGCCTGGCTGGCATCAGAAGAAAATACGCACGTGACGGGACAAACAATCTACATCGATGGTGGGACTGACGCGTCGATTCGTGGTGACGATATCTGGTCCGCATTTGACTCTCACTGAGGCGGGCGCACTCTGCCATGCTCCAGCGTATTCCCATCAGTTGGCCTGATACCTTGCTTGCAATTGTTTTTGCTTAAAACACAAGTTGCCCTCTCCACCTAAAGCAATCAGCCGCTTTCCGCAAACGCAGCGGCCTCACACGCAAGTTTCATCACGCATTAACCCTCGCGACAGGAGTACACCATGACTGATAAAAACAAGCTCACCACCGCGTTTGGCTGCCCCGTTGCTGATAACCAAAACATGATGACGGCCGGGCCACGCGGCCCTGGCTTGCTTCAGGACGTTTGGTTGCTGGAGAAGCTCGCTCATTTCGATCGCGAAGTGATTCCTGAGCGACGCATGCACGCCAAAGGAAGTGGTGCTTACGGCACTTTTACCGTGACGCACGACATCAGCCAATACACGCGCGCCAAGATCTTCTCAAAGGTTGGTAAGAAAACCGATTTATTTGCACGATTCACGACCGTTGCTGGCGAGCGCGGCGCAGCCGACGCTGAGCGCGATATTCGCGGCTTTGCGGTTAAGTTCTATACCGAAGAAGGCAACTGGGACATGGTCGGCAACAACACCCCGGTCTTTTTCCTGCGCGACCCGCTCAAATTTCCTGACCTCAACCATGCGGTCAAGCGCGACCCACGCACCAACATGCGCAGTGCGCAGAATAACTGGGATTTTTGGACGTTGCTTCCCGAAGCGTTACACCAGGTCACGATCGTCATGTCTGATCGCGGCATCCCCGCCAGTTACCGCACCATGCATGGCTTCGGCTCGCATACCTTCAGCTTCATTAATGCCAAAAATGAACGCTTCTGGGTCAAGTTTCACTTTAGAAGCCAGCAGGGCATCAAGAACCTAACGGATGCAGAAGCCGAGACCATCATCGGCAAAGACCGAGAAAGTCATCAGAAAGACCTGTTTGATGCCATTGAGCAAAAAAACTTCCCGAAGTGGATGCTCAAGGTACAGATCATGCCCGAGAAGGACGCCTCGAAAGTCCCCTACAATCCTTTCGATTTAACGAAAGTTTGGCCTCACAAGGACTACCCGCTTATCGACGTCGGCGTGATGGAGTTGAATCGGAACCCGGAAAACTTTTTTGCTGAAGTCGAACAGTCGGCGTTCAATCCCGCCAACGTTGTGCCCGGCATTGGCTTCTCGCCGGACAAGATGTTGCAAGCACGCTTATTTTCTTACGGCGACGCACAGCGCTATCGCTTGGGCGTGAATCATTATCAGATTCCTGTGAATGCGCCGCGCTGTCCTGCTCACAGCTATCACCGCGATGGCGCCATGCGCGTCGATGGCAATTTCGGCGGCACGAAAGGCTATGAGCCGAATAGCCTTGGCGAGTGGCGGGAGCAGCCTGACTTTCGCGAACCACCTTTGTCGGTAGAAGGCGCTGCCGACCACTGGAATCATCGCGAAGATGCCGATTACTACTCGCAGCCGGGCGCACTCTTCCGCCTGATGTTACCCGCGCAACAACAAGCGTTGTTTGCCAACACGGCGGCGTCTATTGGTGGCGCATCACGCGAAGTGCAGCTTCGACACATTGGCAATTGCCTGAAAGCCGACCCCGCTTACGGTGAAGGCATTGCAAAAGCGTTGGGCATCACTTTGAGTGACGTCAAAAAATAATATTGGCCGTCATTCGTTTGCGCGAGCGGCTCATTCGTGGGCCGCCCGTGCAACGGCGGCCGCTCCGTGCTTTGCATTCACCGTCGCGCACTGATCCCAGCGCCGACACTGGTCAGCAGCAAGCCCATCAATAACCAAACGCCCAGCGGTTCGCCAAGCCACAACGATGAACCAATGCCGGCAATTGCCGGCACCATCGCCATTAACGCGCCCAAACGGGCCGGACCCAAACGCTGCATCGCTTGCAAATACAACACCATCGCCACCACCGCGACCAACACGCCTTGGTAGAACGCCTGCAGAAGCACGTCGTGTTGCGGGGCGCTGGCCAAACCGTGCGGTAGAAAAAGTGCGTAAATCGGCAGATAAATAATCGCTGCCAGCAGCGTGCTGCCAATCGCCACATCCCACGCGGCAAAATTCCAGCGACGAATCAGCACGGAATAAAGCGCCCAGCACAGCGACGACGCCACCAGTAATAAATCGCCCAACCAGACTTGCGATTCTCCAGTGCCGGAGCCATGACGCAGCACGGTATCCGTCGCCAGCAACAACACGCCCACCGCAATCAGCGTCAAGCCAATGCGCATGATGCGGCTCGGTAATTCACCCAATACCAACCACACGCACAGCGCCATGGTGAACGGTAAAAATCCGGACACCAGCAAAGCACCGTGCGCTGCGGGTGCATAACGAAATGCGGAATACACCAGCAAGGCATAAGCAATGCCGCCAATCAGCGACAACACCAGCAAGCGCCCGTTGCGCAACGACACGCGTTTCCAGAACAACCACGCCGGCAAAAAAATCAGCGCCGCCGTGCCGAGACGCAATGCGGCGACGTCCCACGCCGCTAATGGGCCGGTGCCGGCGATGCGTGTGACCAACACGAACCCCGCCCAAACCAACATCGTCAACACGGCAAATAAATAACCGGCGCGATCGCTGCTCGCCTGCGCTTGCGTCTGCGTCTGCCGCGTCAACTCGCTCGCGGTGATCGATGCGGAGGACGCCATGGGCTGTTCATTCATGCGCGCAGGAATTCTCAGGGTTTCGTGAGCGACGGCGGCGAAGCATAGCGCTTACGTCGTCCGACGCCTCTACTGGTCTTCCGCAGCGTTGCGTGCATGACCTCGCGCGGCCGCTGTGCTAGGTTGCAAGGCCTTTTTATTGCCATCGGCCCTCGATGGTTTTTCTGTCAGGAGACACTCATGCGCACACCGATTCTCACCGCGACGATTGCCGCACTTTCTCTGGTTGCCAGCGCCGGCACACTGGCCCATGACAACGACCGCTCCTACTGGGGCAATGCCAACGATGGCCAAATCTGGCGCAACAGTTTTGGCGAGTGCTGGCAGACCGGTAACTTCAATGCCGCCGAAGCGCGCGCCGAATGTGCTGCCGACGGTAAAGCCGCCGCTGCGCCTGCTCCGGTAGCCGCTCCGGCTCCGGCCGACACCTCGGCCGCTGATGCGGCAGCGGCCAAAGCCAAGGCAGATGCTGAGGCTGCAGCGGCGGCTGCCAAGGCCAAAGCCGGCGCGGCTGCTGCCGCCGCCGTCACGGCTGCCAAGGGCGTTGCCGACGATGACCGCGATGGCGTCGCCAACAAAGACGACCAGTGCCCGGACACCAAAGCCGGTGCCAAAGTCACGGCCACGGGCTGCTACGAAGTGCTGAAGGAAACCGTCACCATTTCCTTGCACGTCAAGTTCGCCACCGGCTCGACCAAACTCGACGCCGCCGGCAGCGCCGAGACGAAGAAGCTGGCTGACTTCCTGACGCAGTACCCGCAGACCTCCATCGAAGTGGGTGGCCACACCGATAACCTCGGCAACGCCGCGACCAACACCCGCCTGTCGCAACTGCGCGCCGACGCCGTACGTAACGAACTGATCAAGAAATATGGCATCGACGGCAGCCGCGTTACCGCCAAAGGCTACGGCTCCGACAAGCCAGTCGCGGACAACAAAACCGCTGACGGCCGTGCTAAGAACCGTCGTGTGGAAGGCGTGGTCAACCAGGTCGTCGAGAAAGTTCAGAACTGATCGACGCACCTACGCGCCGACGCACCTACGCGTTAGACGCGCAACATCGAGGCGCCGCATACCTTGCGGCGCCTTTTTTATTGGCTGAAGAAAAATCCGCGTACTCTTTCGCTCGAACTTGAGCCGAGCACGTTCATGGCCAACCTGCCCGACACGCCAACGCTGCTACTGCCCGATACCCATCGTATTCGGCAGCGGTTGAGCCATGTGTTGCTGGTTGCAACCGCCGGCTGTCTCACGTTTTCACTGGTGGTCATTCTGGCCGGCCTTCCCTGGCAAGTGTCGCTGGGTACATTTGTCGGTAGTGCCGCATTTTTTGCGGTCCGGGTCTGGGCGCTGGCCGCACCGGATAATCGCCGGCTAACACCCGCCGTGCACCTGATGTCGTGCGTCGGGTTAGTCGTCATTTATTGGTATATCTGGTTCAACGGCGCCGCCACGTCTTTCGCGCTGTGGTTTCTCGGCTTGCTGCCCATCGCGGTGATTCTGCTGGGCAATCTGCGCGTGATGTTGTTCTGGATGCTCGTGGCCGCCGCCATGGTGTTGATCACGCCATTTATTGGCGATCTCGGGCTCGCTCCGCCGGAGGCCATCATTCCCGTGACGCCGCTGATTTTCACCACCGCGCAAGTGATCTTTGTAGTGGTTTCTTCGCTCTATGCTGCTGCGGTCGTTTTTTCCAATGAAGATTATTTGCGTGAGCTGCAAGCCGCTAACGCGCAATTACTCGCCCAGAAAAAATTACTCGATGAGCAGGCCGCTTTGCTCGCCAGCAGCTTGGCGGATGCCGAAGCCGCCCGCTATCTGGCCGACAACGCCAATCGCGCCAAATCAGAATTTCTGGCCATGATGAGCCATGAAATTCGCACGCCGCTCAACGGCGTGGTCGGCCTGAACAGTTTATTGCTGTCGATGCCACTCGACGATAAAGCTCGGCAATACGCGGAGCTGGGCCGCCAGTCGGGTGAAGCGCTCTTGGAGTTGGTCAACGATTTTCTTGATTTTTCTAAAATTGAAGCCGGGCGGCTGGGGCTTTCACGCGTTCTCTTTTCTCCGCAGCGTGTCATCGACGATGCGTGGGCGTCGATACAAAAAAATGCCGAAGACAAATCGCTATCTTTGCACGCCACCATTGCCTCACTGCCGACGCTGCGCGGCGATCCTGGCCGCCTGCGACAAATCCTAGTCAATCTGCTCGACAATGCCGTCAAATTTACCGTGCGCGGCACCGTCGAACTTCAGGTGCAGGCGCGTCGCGAAGGCGAACAATGCTGGTTGGATATCACGGTGCGCGATACCGGCATCGGCATCGACGACGAAACCCGTGCTCGGCTTTTTCAGCCCTTTGTGCAAGCCGATTCGACCGCTTCGCGCCGGCACGGAGGCACCGGGCTGGGCCTGTCCATTTGCCGTGCACTGGCGGAATTGATGGGTGGTCATATCACCGCGCATAGCGCCCTCGGGCAAGGCAGTACGTTTACCGTGGTGCTGCCGTTTGAATACATCAGCGCCGAAAATTTGTCGCCTGCGCCACCCGCTTCCGCAACAAACACGCGTGAATCGTCAACGGTTTCGATGTCACGTCAAGGCCGAATTCTTGTGGCCGAGGACAATCCGGTCAATCAAACCGTGGCAACGGAAATGCTGCAGAAATTAGGTTTTTCGGTTGACGTCGTGGCCAATGGCCGCGCTGCCATCGAGGCGGCGCTCATGCACGATTACGATCTGGTGCTCATGGATTGTGAAATGCCAGAAGTCGATGGCTTTTCTGCGTGCCGCACCATTCGCGCACGCGAACAAGGGCAGCGGCATTTACCCATCGTTGCGATGACCGCGAGTGCGCTCAGCGGCGATCGCGAACGCTGCCTCGCTTCTGGCATGGACGATTACCTATCCAAGCCGGTGCGCCTGCGCGATCTCGAACGCATGATCCATCAGTGGGTTGGAAGCCGAGCATCCAACGCGCCGAAAACAGGAAATCGGTAACGCGTCAGCTGCCCGTCTGGTCGCCATCGACGTAATACCAGCGATCACCTTGCTTCACGAATGTCGACTTCTCGTGCAGCGAGCCTTTTTCGCGGCTGGCGGCTGCCTGCCAGTCTGCACGAAACTCCACTACGCCGTCGGTGTCGGTTTCGCTGCCTTTTTCTGTCGCTAATACTTCCAATTTGATCCAGCGAATGCCGCGAAACGATTTCTGCGTGTTCTTAAGTTCATTGCGTTCGCGTTTTTCTGGCAGCACGGTGGCCACCAGGTAATTCGCATTTTGTTTGGCAAATGCGCTGTAACGTGAACGCATCAACGTTTCCGCCGTCGGCGGCAGCTGGCCGCCCGTGATGTAACGGCCGCAGCACGCAGAAAATTCGCGCTCGGGTGAGCAAGGGCAAAGATTGCTTGGCACGTGAAGTTCTCGTCACAAAGTAGGTGGGATGGGAGAGGGGATGGGCGATGGGATAGCCGTTTCATCTGCTGCGGCGCGATCAGCGCACACCTCGACGAAAGTCCGGCATTCTAGGTCGCTATGAATCATCCCGCCCCTGCTTGGTTCGTCTACCTGCTGCGCTGCAACGACGACACCTTCTACACCGGCATCACCACCGATCTTGCTCGTCGTCTCGCCGAACACAACGCCGGCGCCGCCGGCGCGAAGTACACCCGTGCTCGGCGGCCGGTCACGCTGGTGTGGAGTGAACCCGCCAGCGACCGCGCCCAAGCATCCCGGCGCGAGCACCAAATCCGGAAAATGTCGCGATCTAGCAAAGAAATGCTGGCATCGGGCGCTGAAAAAACATCGATCATCTAAAACAAGCGCGGCCGCGCACACCCCAAAACCCGCTCCCTCGCCCTCGCCGATCACGGTGCGAATAGGTAGAACCCGCAATAGCCGCACGGAACCGTCTTTCATAACTATTGGGCGCATGCCCAATAAGACGCCCCTGCTGATCGCTCGCCACAACCGTGAAGGCCAAACCCTCAAAGGTGCGGCCGCAGCCGCGCCGCGTCGTCGTGGCCGCCCCAGCCGCGACGACGTCGCCATGCCACGCGAAGAAATCTTGCTGCGCGCCTTCGCGGCTTTTGCTCGCGACGGCTACGACGGTGTGTCGTTGCGCTCACTGGCACGCGAGTGCGGTATCAGCGACAGCCTGATCAGCCATCACTTCGGCAGCAAACCC
The DNA here is from genome assembly GCA_964574995.1 of uncultured Pseudomonadales bacterium. GTDB lineage: Bacteria > Pseudomonadota > Gammaproteobacteria > Pseudomonadales > JADFDG01 > JADFDG01. Next base: position 77,933 of record CAZNPF010000009.1, read on the forward strand.
GCGTTGTGGGAAGAAGCCGCCGATAGCGTGTTTCAACCCATTTACGCGCGATTACTCGCGCTGATCGATTCGCTGGCGGCTGCCGGTAACGACCCGATCACCGTGCTGCGCACCAACCTGCCACAAGCCTTGAAGTTGCTCGCTGCCGAACCGGTGCTCGTGCAATTCATGTTTCGCGAAGGGGAAGGCGACGATGTGCGTGGCGAATATCTGCGCGAAAAATATCTACGCCCCTACCTCGCGCGTGTCGACGCCTTGTTCGCGCAAGCCCAAACCCTCGGCAATTACCGCCCCGTTTCGCCGGAAAGTCGGCATGTGCTGGTGTTGGGCCTGATGCGCTCGCTCGCGCTACCCGGATTGATGCGCAACGAACTCACCGCGCATCTCGCCACACCGGAAGCGATGGCCGCGTTCATCGACGATGCCACTGCCGTGATCTACGGCGGCCTGTTGCTACATCCACACGAAAAATCATCGGTGGCCACGCCATCGACAGGAAATCGTTCATGAACACATTGCTGCGTCGCCCAATGCTGCTGAGCGGATTCATCGCGGTGATTCTGGTGACGGCTGGCGGGCTCTATGCCTGCAAGCCCGCCGCTACGCCGGAAGCGCCGCCGCGACCGGTGAAGGTGATCACCGTCGGCAGCAGCGGCATCGCACCGAGCACCGAGCTGGCCGGTGAAGTGCGTGCCCGTGTGGAGTCGCGTTTGGGCTTTCGCGTGAATGGAAAAATCCTGTCGCGTTCTGTCGAGGCTGGCCAACGCGTGAAGCGTGGGCAGGAATTAGCGCGTATCGATGCGCGCGATTATCAACTCGCGGTGTCTTCTGCCAGCGCAGCAAAATCAGCGGCCGAGGCAGACTTGGCCAACGCTCGCAATGAGCTCAAGCGTTTCGAAGAGCTGCGCAAGCAAGGTTTCGTTTCCGAAACGGAACTGGAACGCAAACGCGTTGCGCTGTCACTCGCGGAAGCCAACGTAGCGCGCGCCGGCAGTGGTTCATCGCTGGAACAAAATCGCTTGGGTGATACCGTGCTGCGCGCAGATGCCGCCGGCGTGATCGTCAGCGTGGAGGCCGATGCTGGCGAAGTGGTGTCTGCGGGCCAACCGGTGGTGGTGTTAGCGCAAGATGGTGCGCGCGACATTGCCGTCGAATTTCCAGAAGACCGGATTCCGCTGGCCAAAGCAGCGCGCGCTGACGTTTCGTTGTGGGCGCAGCCCGGCGTGACCTATCCGGCAAAATTGCGCGAACTCGCCGCCGCTGCCGATCCGATTACGCGCACCTTTCGCGCACGCTACAGCGTGCAAGCGCCGCCCGGCGCGTTGGCATTGGGACAATCCGCCAGCGTGACGTTGAAATTACCCACGGTGGGCAAAGGGACGCGCCTACCCACCACGGCATTGGTCAGCGCCAACAGTGCCACGCAAAAATTTGCACCCGGTGCGTCCACACTGGTGTGGGTGCTGGCCGATGGCGCCGTGAAGCGCGTGCCGGTGCAAGTCGTGGGTATCGAGGGTAATGACGTGCTGGTGGCCGGCCTTGCTGATGGCGCACAGGTCGTCGTGGCCGGTGTGCATGTCCTCACCGACGGGCAAAAAGCACGTCCTTTGGCCGCCGATGCGTTGTAACTCCGCATCCGCATCGCGGAGAACGCCATGAGCCAGAACACCGACCGCCGCGAACGCTTCAATCTCTCGCGTATCGCTATCGAGAATCCCGCGATCACTCGCTATTTGCTGGTGGTGTTGATCCTCGCCGGCATCATCGCCTACTTCCAGCTGGGTCAAGACGAAGACCCGCCGTTTACGTTTCGCATCATGGTGGTGACGGCGAAATGGCCGGGTGCTACCGCCATGCAAATGAGCGAGCAAGTCACCGACAAACTCGAACGCACTCTGCAAGAAGTGCAGTACGTCGATCGCATTCGTAGTTACGCCAAGCCCGGCGAAACGGTGATCTTCCTTGAGATCAAGGACAGCGCGCCGCCGCAGGAAATCCCCGACGTTTGGTATTCGGTGCGCAAAAAACTCGGCGACATGAAAGGCACGCTACCGCCGGGCACACGCGGGCCTTTTTTCAACGATGAATTCGGCGATGTGTTTGGGGTGATTTACGCGTTGTCCGCCGACGGTTTTTCCTACGCCGAATTAAAAGATTACGCCGACGCGGTGCGTCAGGATCTGCTGCATGTGCCGGGCGTGGCCAAAGTGCAGTTGCTAGGCGTGCAGAACGAGCAGATCAACGTCGAGATTTCGCAAAAGAAACTGGCGCGCATGGGCATGCACATGTCCACGGTGATTGCTGCGCTGGACGCTCAAAACAAAGTGGCCTACGCCGGCGTGCTGCACACGCCGGGTGATGATATTCAGATTCGTATCGAAGGCCAGCTGGATGCCGTTGCCGATCTCAACGCATTACCGCTGCGCGCGGCTGGCCGCACATTTCGCCTCGGCGACATCGCAACCATCACCCGTGGCTATGTAGATCCACCGTCGCCCAAAATGCGTCACGACGGTCATGAAGTGATTGGCGTCGCCATCTCCATGGCCAAGGGCGGCGACATCATTGCGCTGGGCGAGCATCTAAAAACGGCTACCACGCGGCTACGGCAGGATTTGCCGGCCGGCATCGAACTTAAGCAAGTGCAAGATCAACCGGCGGCCGTCAAGCAATCGGTGGGCGAGTTCCTTCAAGTTTTGATCGAAGCCTTGGTGATTGTGCTGGCGGTGAGTTTTCTCGCCTTGGGTTTGAACGGCAACTGGCGACAACCACGCACGCTGACGCTGGATTTCCGTCCCGGTTTAGTGGTGGCGCTGTCGATTCCGGCGGTGCTCGCCATCACATTTTTAGTGATGGAGCGCTGGGGCATCGATCTGCACAAGATTTCCTTGGGCTCGCTGATCATTGCGTTGGGCTTGCTGGTAGATGACGCCATCATCATCGTCGAAATGACGGTGCGCAAACTGGAAGAAGGCTACGACCGCCTGCGCGCCAGCACGTTTGCCTATTCTGCCACCGCGATGCCGATGCTCACCGGTACGTTGATTACCGCCACGGGCTTTCTGCCGATCGGTCTCGCCAATTCCGCTGTCGGCGAATACACCTTCGCCATTTTTGCCGTCACCACCACTGCGCTCTTGGTGAGTTGGTTGGTGTCGGTGTATTTCGTGCCGTATCTGGGTTATCACCTGCTGAAAGAACGCACCACGGAAAACGGTGGCGCGCACGAAACAAATCACCACGACGTATTCAACACGCCGTTTTATCTGCGGGTACGCCGCACGGTGGATTGGTGCGTCGAGCATCGTCGCAAGACCATTGCGGCCACGCTCGCCGCACTGGTGCTGGGTGTGGTTGGTATGCAGCTCGTGGAGAAGCAGTTCTTCCCGGATTCCAACCGCACCGAGCTGATCGTCGACCTTTGGTTCCCAGAAGGTTCGTCTTTTGCCAATGCCGAAGGCGTCGCCAAACGCGTCGAACAATTACTGTTGGCGCAGCCGGGTGTTACCGGGCTGACCACGTTTGTGGGCGAAGGCGCGCCGCGCTTCTATCTTTCGCACGAACAATTTTTCCCGCAGAACAACGTCGCGCAGATGATTCTGGTCGCGAAAGACATTCCCACCCGCCGACATTTGTTGGCCACGCTGCAACCTGTGCTCGATGCGCATTTCCCGGAATCGCGCACGCGCGTTCGACCGCTACCGAATGGCCCGCCGATTCCTTATCCGGTCGCATTTCGCGTGTTGGGCCCGGACCCGACCGCCGTGCGCGCCATCGCCGACGAAGCCAAGGCCGTGCTGCAAGCCGATCCGCAGATGTACAGCGTCAACGACAACTGGAATGAACAGATCAAAGTTTTTCGTCTGGATATTGATCAGGCACGCGCCCGTGCGCTCGGCGTCAGCAGCGCCGACATCGCGGAAGCCGGCGAAGCTATTCTTTCGGGGTTAACCATTGGTCAGTATCGCGAAGACGACAAGCTGATCAACATCGTGCTGCGCCAGCCGGAGCGTGAGCGCGAAAATATGACGGCGTTGGCCACGGCGTATTTGCCCACCGACAACGGTACTTCGATCCAAATCGCGCAGGTGGCACGCAGCCATCTCACGTGGGAGCCCGGCGTGGTGTGGCGACAGAACCGTGATTTTGCGATCACGGTCCAAGGCGATACCGTGCAAGGCGTGCAGCCGGCCACGGTGGGTGAGCGCATCGACAAACAGCTCGATGCCATTCGCGCAAAACTTGCGCCGGGTTATCGCATCGAGGTGTCCGGCACGCTGGCGGAGTCGCGCAAAGGCACCGGCTCGATCACCGCCAAAGTGCCGTTGATGCTGTTCATTATTTTCACACTGCTGATGTTGCAACTGCGCAGTTTCGCGCGCGCATTGTTGGTGTTCCTCACCGGCCCGCTGGGCATGATCGGCGCCACCATGACGCTGCTGATTCTCGGCCAACCGATGGGTTTTGTGGCGACGCTGGGCGTCATCGCACTCAACGGCATGATCATGCGCAACTCCGTGATCTTGATCGATCAGATCGAGCAAGACATCGCGCAAGGCGCTGACACGTGGACAGCGATCGTCGATGCCGCCGTGCGCCGATTCCGGCCGATCATGCTCACCGCTGCCGCCGCCGTGCTCGCCATGATTCCACTCATCAGCAGCGTGTTCTGGGGGCCGATGGCCGTGGCCATCATGGGTGGCCTGATGGTCGCCACCGCGCTCACGTTGCTCAGTTTGCCGGCGATGTATGCGGCGCTGTATCGGGTGCAGCGCGCCGCGTGAGAATCATCGTCGGCGCGTAGAGGGCTTGGCACCCGCACTGAATTATATTTTTTCTTTAGCGGCGCCAATAAAATCTGCGAGAGAAATGAGACTCGGACGAATCGCCTGCGGGAAGAATTTTTGAAGCGCCGCAGGAACGACAAGGCGGACGCCGGCAGCAGACATTTCTGCAAATTGCGCCGTCGAAACCCCCTCTTGCAACGTCAGCAAATGTTTAATGGGAACGCGATCGGCCTCATTGAGAATTTGTCGCCAGCGATCTTTACACGTTGTCTTTGCTGCCAACATGAACAACGGTTGTTTTCCTGCTCGATACGCTTCTGCTGAGGGAAATAAGAAGTCTGGTCTCTTGTTTCCTTCGGACACATCGCCATGGGAAAAAGAAGCCCCTTCTTCACGGAAGATTTCTGCCAAATGCAGCTCCAAGGAACGACCCGAGCGAGATTTTCGTCGGTTGATTACCGTATTGCTGTAGTCGATGAAAGCGTCGACCGTAGGAAATCCTTGGCGCACTTGCGGCAGAACAATGGCCTGCTCGATGGAACGAAACATTTCAAATTCACACGCACGACGAATCAGCAAACGATCATCCGCGATTTTTTCTTGCGCTGGGCGCATCGCTAAGGTTCGGGTAACGATATCTGTCGCTGATGGAAATTCCGCGCGCCAAGCGGCGGGCATCGTTTCTTCGGTAAGCCAACATGGCTTCGGCGTGGTCTCTGCAACTAGCGATGATGTTGAGACACGGCCGCCGAGAAGAAACAGGGGCTCTCCTGGCTCCACGAGCCCGATGCGGTTTTCCAGTAGCGCCTCTTCCTCCACGCGACAAAGCCAAACGTGGCAACCTTCGACATCACGGCCTGCGTCCTGACGGAAGGCAAAAAGACAAACGGAACCGGTCGACTCTGCGTCAAGAATGGGCGAATGTTTTCCACCCCATCGAGTAATTCGACATTCATTTCGTGTTCCCTGGTTGTACCAAATTGCACGAATTGGATGTTCGTCTACACCATGTGAATCAATACGCGCCGGAATAGTTGCTTCCGGATTTTTTGCTGATGATCGATGTATCGAAGGAAATAGCGAAAAAATAACCGGTTTGGGGAAATACGGGCCGGCCTGATGCGCGCCAGTAGCCAGCGTATCGTTGGCTGACAGTCGTTTTACGTACCAACGCCAGGCCGAGGAAGAGTGCGCGTCTAACCACTGCTCGAATTGCTCAACCGTAGACATCCATCCCCCTTACCCAACACTTCCATGATCAAACAAAGATCAAACAAGTGCGGCGGTCCTAGCCTTTTCGCTCTTCGGCCTCGTCGCCTTGGCTTTTGGTTTATTTGTCGACCCATCAACGATAAAAGGCCTCATGAGGTGTGCCACCTCCTTGAAAGCTGGCATGACAACCGAATTGCCAAACTGCTTGTAAGCGCGCGTATCAGAAACCGGGATACGAAAAGAATCCGGCAGACCCATCAGGCGCGCGCACTCGCGCGGCGTTAGGCGACGCGGATTTTTACGCGGGCCACGACTGACAAGAATTTCAGAGCCATCTTTGTAGTATCGAGCCGATAACGTCCGAGCCACATCATCCGGACCAACCAAGCCAAATCCAAAACCATTACCTGCCGCTTTATGTTTTGCGGCATAAGCCTTGAGATATGTCCAGAGCTTGTTGGTTAGCGTGTATTTGTCGTTGACTTTGCCGGTGATCGGATCGACGAATCGATCACCGTCATGCTCTGGGACGATTTCCGATCCGTCTTCCGTGTGCAGGATATCCCGCATTCGTTTTGCGCCCTTCGGTGGCAACTGAAGCGCTTCCCAAGAGAACGGAACGTCTTCCCGAAAACCAACGATAGCGATTCGCTCACGATGCTGAGGCACGAAATGTTGGCCGTCGATAACCCGAACGTGAATGTGATAGCCCAGCTCTTTTGTTAAAACATCGCGAATTACTTGAAAAGTTTTCCCTTTATCGTGGGACTGAAGGTTTTTCACGTTTTCCAACAAGAACGCCCTAGGTTGCTTGGCCGCAATGATGCGGGCGACATCAAAAAACAACGTGCCTTGGGTTTCATCAAGAAAGCCGTGGGCCCGGCCTAATGCATTCTTTTTTGAAACCCCTGCAATAGAAAACGGCTGGCAAGGAAACCCCGCAACCAACACATCGTGCGCCGGAATGTCGCTGACTTTCACTTTTGTGATGTCGCCATTGATGGCGTGCCCATCCGGAAAGTTGGCGTGATATGTGCGCTGTGCGTAGGCATCCCACTCACTGGTAAAAACGCACTGCCCTCCGACGGCGTCAAAGGCTTGGCGCAGACCTCCGATGCCAGCAAACAGATCTATGAATGTGAAATCCCCAGCGTTGGGTTTGGGTGAGAAGGGCAAGTACAACTGCTGGAGTTGCTGTATGCGACGCTCATGATCTCGCGGGAGACAGTCCCGACTCGCCCAGCGACGAACATTTCTTTCGTCCGTGTGGATATGTCGAGCGAGCTTGGCGGCAGGGATGATGTCGAGGGTAGCGTCGAGAATCGCGTAAAACGGGTGTTCTTCCATGGCGCACTCGCTGGGAATTTTTCGGACATACTGCCAAGATCAAAAACAACCGTCCAGAGAAGCGGCAGCGCGTCCGACACGGCGTGTCGCAGGAAGAAGAGTCAATGTAGCAGGCGCGTATGCGTCCATGCTCAAAAGCATGGCTGTCGAAGCAGCGCTGATCGCGACGGAAGCCTTTCCCGGAAAACCGGTTTTACCGCGGCAAGTTGGCCAGTAGGTTAGCCAGCATTTTTTCCAGCATCGTGCGATCCAGTTCCGGTTCACGTGCGCGGCGCACTTCCAAGCCATCGACCACGCACTGCAGCAGCAACGCCACTTCTGGCGCTCGTGCGGGCGCCAAGCCATAACCCCCTTCTGTTTTATCGCGTGCCAGCCAAGCGATGAAATCGTTGCGTAGCGTGCTGTCTGACATTTTGATGGCTTCAGCCACTTTTGGATCACGCGTCGCTTCGGCAGACATTTCAAGAAACAGCGGTGAGTTCAAGCGCCGCTCGCGATCCGTGCCTGGTTCGGTGAAAAACTGCATCAATTTCGCTGCGATATCGTGCCCGGCATCCAGCGTGGCGATACCCGCCCGCTCGCGCTCCAGCTGCCGATCGATGATGGCCAGCACAATCTCGCGTTTGCCGGCGAAATAACGGTAGATCAAGCCGGCACTGACTTCGGCGCGCGCGGCGATGTCCGCCATGGTGGCCGCGTGAAAGCCGTCTGCAATGAATGCGGCCTGCGCCGCATCGAGAATGCGCGCACGCTGCGCCTCGGCATGCAAACCGGCCCGCTCACTGGCTGATAAGCGTTCAGGTGTGCTCACGGCTGTCTCCGGCCTGCGCTGAAACGCTTTGCGTATTACCGTCACGCCATCGCTGGACCAGTCGCTGTACCACCACGAAGAACAGCGGAATGAATAACAAGCCCAGCAGTGCGCCAACCATCATGCCACCCAATACGCCCGAACCAATCGCCCGTTGCGCACCAGAACCCGCGCCAGATGCCACGGCCAACGGCAGCACACCCATACCAAAGGCCAAAGACGTCATGATGATCGGCCGCAGCCGATCGCGCACCGCAGCCATCGTGGCTTCCACCAACGCCATACCCGTTGCCATGTAATCCTTCGCGAACGCGATGATCATGATTGCGTTTTTACTGGTGAGCCCTACGGTGGTGAGCATCGCCACCTGAAAGTAAACATCGCGTGATTGGCCGGTGACAAAAGCGCCTAACGACACACCAAGAATGCCCAGCGGTGCCGCCAACAGCACCGAGGTTGGAATCGACCAACTCTCGTACAGTGCAGCCAAACAGAGAAACACCACCAATAGCGACAACGTATACAGCAGCGGTGTTTGCGCGCCGGCGCGGCGTTCTTGGTATGACAAACCGCTCCACTCCATGCCGATGCCAGTCGGCAGTTGCGCAACCAATTTCTCAACTTCGGCCATCGCTTGACCGGAGCTGGCGCCGGGCGCGGCTTCGCCCTGAACTTCCATCGCCGGCATGCCGTTGTAACGCTCAAGACGTGGCGAACCGTAGTCCCAACGCGTCGACGCGAATGCAGCAAACGGTACCATTTGCCCCTGCGTGTTACGCACCGCCCAACGATTGAAATCTTCGGGCACCATGCGATACGCCGCTTCCGACTGCAAATAAACGCGCTTGACGCGGCCGCGGTCGATGAAATCGTCGATGTACTGACTGCCCCACGCAGCAGACAGCGTGGCATTGATCGCATCAATCGACAGCCCCAACGCACGCGCTTTGGCATGGTCGATATCGACGCGCAGCTGTGGCGTGTCGTCCTGCCCGTTCGGACGCACGTTGCTGAGCAATTTGCTCTGCGACGCACTGCCGAGAAATTGATTGCGCGCTTCCACCAACGCATCATGGCCGAGGCCGGCGTTATCTTTCAGATAAAAAACAAAACCGGTCGCGGTGCCGAGTTCCGGCATCGGCGGCGGTGCGAACACCAGCGCAAACGCATCTTGGATCTGCGAGAGCGCACCCATCGCGCGGCCGGCTACGGCCGTGGCGGAGAGCGAAGGAGCCTCGCGTTCTTCCCAGTCTTTCATGTTGATAAATGCCATGCCGTTGTTCTGGCCGCTGCCGGCAAAGCTGAAACCCTGCACGGTGAAGATCGAGCGCACTGCATCCGGCTCGGCATTCATGAAATATTGTTCGACTTTTCCAATCGATTGCATGGTGCGCTCCTGCGTCGCGCCCACCGGCGCTTTCACCATGGCAAACAACACGCCTTGATCTTCCGGCGGCAGGAATGAACCCGGCAGCCGCAAAAACAGCACCGCCATCACCACCACTAAAACGCCGAACACCGCCATCCAGCGCCGGCTGCGATTCAACATGTGGCTGACGCCGCTGCGGTACTGTGCGCTCCGTCGCTCGAACTGGCGATTAAACCAACCGAAAAACCCGTGTGCGCCGTGGCCTTCCGGCGGCAACGGTTTGAGCATGGTGGCGCATAGCGCCGGCGTCAGCACCAGCGCCACCAGCACCGACAGCGCCATCGCCGACACAATCGTTGCTGAAAACTGCCGATAAATGACGCCGGTAGAGCCGCTCATAAATGCCATCGGCACGAACACCGCTGAGAGCACCAAGCCAATCGCTACCAGCGCGCCGGAAATCTGTCGCATCGACTTGCGTGTCGCTTCCTTCGGTAACAGCCCCTCCTCGCGCATCACCCGCTCAACGTTTTCCACCACCACGATGGCATCGTCCACCAGCAGGCCAATCGCTAACACCATGGCGAACATGGTCAGCATGTTGATCGAAAACCCCAGCGCCGCAAGAATGCCAAACGTGCCCAGCAACACAATCGGTACGGCAATGGTGGGAATCAGTGTGGCGCGGAAATTCTGCAAAAAAAGCAGCATGACCAAAAACACCAATACGATTGCTTCGACCAATGTCGCGATGACGCCTTTGATTGATGTTTTAACGAATGGCGTGGTGTCGAACGGAATAACGGCTTTTAAGCCGGCAGGAAAATACGGCTCCATCTGCGTCAGCGCCGCGTTGACGCCAGCAGCCGTTTCCAATGCGTTAGCGCCTGTCGCCAACGATACGGCGAGGCCCGCCGCCGGCTTGCCGTTGTAGCGGCTGATGAAATCGTAATTTTCAGCGCCGATTTCTACGCGGGCAATGTCGCCCAATCGCAAGGCGCTACCGTCGCTGCCGGCGCGCACCACGATGTTGCGGAATTGCTCTGGCGTTTGTAGACGGTCTTGCGCCGTGATGGTCGCGTTGAGTTGCTGGCCGGGAATGGCGGGCGTGCCGCCGAGCTGACCCACCGCCACCTGTTGGTTCTGCGCGCGAATGGCGGCTGTTACGTCAGACGGCGTGAGCTTGTAGGTTTCCAGTTTGTTGGGGTCTAGCCAAATACGCATTGCATACTTGGCACCGAATACTTGGATGTTGCCAACGCCCGGCACACGGCTGAGCGGATCCACCACATTGGCCGCAACATAGTCAGAAATATCGGCACGATCCATGCTGCCGTCTTCCGACACAAAGCCAACCACCATCAGAAAGCCACTGCGCGATTTCGATACGTTGACGCCCTGCTGTTGCACACTCTGCGGTAACAACGGCATTGCGAGTTGCAATTTATTTTGCACTTGCACTTGCGCGGTATCGGGGTTGGTCTTGTTGTCGAATGTTAGCGTGATCGCTGCGCGACCACTGGCCTCGCTGGTGGCCGACATATACAGCAGGCCGTCGAGGCCCTTCATGTTTTGTTCGATGATTTGCGTCACCGAATCTTCAACCACCTTCGCCGACGCACCCGGATACGTTGCGCTGACCGTCACTGCGGGCGGTGCGATGGTCGGATACATGGAGATCGGCAGCTGTGTCACCGACAGCGCACCGGCCAGCATGATGATGATCGCAATAACCCACGCAAAAATCGGGCGATCAATAAAAAATTGCGACATGACGAGCGCCTCTAGGCCATCACAAAATCAAGGTGCCAATGCCGTGGCAGTGTCCGCTTTTGCAGCAGGATCAGCCGCCACTTTCTCCGCCGGCGCCACCGGCGCACCCGGCCGAATTTTCTGCAGGCCTTCGATAATCACGCGATCGCCCGCGACAAGACCACCTTCAACCAGCCATTGATTGCCCAAAGTGCGGCTGACTTGCACCGTGCGCACTTCGACGACATTGCCCGCGTTAACGACCATGGCTTGCGCATTACCTTTTGGATCGCGCGTGATGCCTTGCTGTGGCACCAACAAACCATCGCTGCGCTCGCCGCTGCTCACCAGCGCGCGCAGATAAACACCCGGCAATAGCGTGTTCTCCGGATTGGGCACCTGCACGCGCAACAAGAAACTGCCGGTGCCAGGATCAACGGTGACATCGGCAAATTCGAGCTGGCCTTTGTGTCGGTATTCGCTACCGTCTTCCAGCAGAATCGTCACCGGCACGCGATCGGCGCGCTTGAGCGTGCCGGCATCCAGCGCCTTACGCAGCGCGAGCAACTCACTGCTCGACTGCGTGAGATCTACATAAATCGGATTCAGTTGCTGGACCGTGGCCAGCGGTGTTGATTGATTGGCCGTGACCAGCGCGCCCTGCGTCACCGCCGACTTACCAATGCGGCCACTAATCGGTGCCGTGATGCGGGCGTAATCAACCTGAATGCGCGCCGCCTGCACGCCCGCTTTCGCGGCTTGCACATCGGCCTGCGCCTGTTGGAGTGCGGCCGTGCTGTTGTCTTGATCAGAACGGCTGACCAGCCCCTGCGGCGCCAACTCGTTAATGCGTTGCGACTGCAGACGCGCGGTGTTTAAGGTTGCCTCGGCGCGCGCTTGCGCCGCCTGTGCGCTGGCGAGATTGGCACGCAGCATGCCGTCATCAAGCTGGTACAGCGGCTGACCGGCTTTCACCAATGAGCCCTCTTCAAACAGCCGCTTTTGAACGATGCCGTCAACGCGCGGCCGCACTTCGGCGACCAGCTTCGGACGGGTACGACCGGGCAATTCGCGCTGCAACGTCACTTTCTGCGGCTTCAGGGTGACGACCGTCACCGGTATCGGGCCGGCGGCATGCGGCTCTTGCTGCGGGCCGCAGCCGACCAACAACAGCGCAAGGACAGCGGCGGGGACAACGGCCTTATGGCCGAGAACGGACGAGACTGGGCGCGTCATGGGTGCCTCGGGAGAAAGTTAGCAACAGCGCAGCAAGATGCTAGGCCAAGGAGCACAAGAATGAACGATCATTCATTCGGCGCACAGCGCGGAATCTACCTAATCGCCCGTCTCGCGGTACTGGTTTGCATGACGACCTCGCTTTTTCGGAAAGCTGCTGCATTCGCTGCATCCAAACCCCCGCTTCACGCACAATAAAAAGGCCCTTGCGGGCCTCTTTATTACTGCAACTGCACTCGAAATCTGTCGGTGTCCGAACTGCCGACCATCAGGCCTTCTTCTTCCCTGGCCTGTCGGCCTTGGTTGGAGATGAGGCCGGGGCCGCCGCCAGCGCATTCAGGCGCTGTTTGTATCCTTCACGGGCCTCTTCTTCACCGGCCTCAAGAATGCGGTGATCGTTCAGCGCGCGCCGGGCGGCACGCTTCAGCATTTGCGGCACGAGGGCTTGTAGCGGATGGACGCCCCAGGAGTAACGCGGCACCGCAATTTCCGGGATCTGCTTTTCCAGCACCTGAATCACCGCCGCCGCGACGGCTTCGGGCGCGACCGTGGGCAACATCCCCTGCGCAAAATCTGTCCCCGATGACAACTCCGTGGTGACCTTGGACGGCAGCACCATGGAGAAGTCGACACCGCTGTCGCGATATTCCTCGCGCAACGATTCGGTAAGACCCACCACCGCAAATTTGGTAGCGCAGTACACGCTGAGGCCGGGCATCGCCACCCGGCCAGCCAGCGACGCCACATTGACGATGTGGCCCTGACCACGCGCCAACATGTCCGGCAACGCCAGCTTGCAGCCGTGTATGACGCCACGCAGATTGATGTCGATTTGGGTGTCGCTCAACGCATCGGCTTCGTTCAGAAACGCACCCATCGGCATGATGCCGGCGTTATTGATCACCACATCGATCGGCCCCAATGCCTCGCGCGTGGCGGCAAGAAACGCCGCAAACGACGCACGGTCTCGCACATCCAGCGCCCCACCGTAATGTGCCGTGCCCAGATTTTTGGCGGCATTAACAGCCAGCTCCGCATCGATATCGCCAAGGCCCACGCGGGCGCCACGCGCGACCAGCGCCGTCGCGATCGCCAAACCGATGCCACGACCAGCACCGGTGATGGCCACGACAGCCCCCTTCAGATTTTTTATTGCCACGAGGCTGTCTCTCTCAATCAATGACGGTGTCGCGCGCAGTTTACCTGCGCGCAGCGTTCCCTGGCTCGTCACCGATCACCCAAATGCCCAGCACCCGATGCACAAGGCCGCCGGGTTTGAGCACCGTGAACCAAAGCACCGTCAAGGCCAGCGGCAGACCGATGCAGTAGCTCAGCACATGCGCCGTCGTTTCGGCGGGGATCTGGCCGAGGCTGCGCGCCACGTGGTTGCCGACGCCCAGCGCGGCGCCCACGTAATTCACCACCACCGCGCAAAAAATCGCGCTGCCCAACGCAATCACAAACACGCCGATCAAGTAGCTCACCAACATGCGCATCGCATGCGAAGCACTGAATGCCGGAATCGTGTGACCAGCACCGCGCAAACCTTCGGTGTACCAGAGATACATCAACACACCAAACGGCGGCAGCAGGTAAACGCCGTCCAGATACAGCGTAAAAGCCACGCCGGAAGTCGTTAGGAATTGCGCCGCTGACGGGAAGAAACCCGCCAGCGTCGTGGCACCGCTCGCACCCGCTGTCCACGCCGGCGAACCCGCCACCATGTCACGGTCGTAGAAAAAGCGATCGAAACCCAAGCCGTCCCAGCCATACACCAAAATGAAAAACATGCCGAAGTAACCCAGCATCCAATTCAAGTTGGCGGCGTAATATTTTTGCTGGCGCAGCAGCAGCAAACTCACCCAGAAACCGAGAATGCCCTGCGTGACATTGGTGATGCCAAAGCCCAGCACCAAAAATTCATTCATGCTGCGCAAACTTTCCGCCACCTGCATGGTTTCCCACGACGGATGTCGCAACAACAACAGCATGCCGGTCGGCGCCCAACACAACGCCAGAAACAGCACCGTACCCACGAAATAACGGCTCTCGAACGGCTTGTCTTTGCTGGCCAGTTGCCGCCCCGCGGCCATCGCCAAACTGGCACCGAAGCCGTACGCCCAAAACACATCGACCTGCACCATGTGCATCTCTCCTTGTGTGCGGATTAGTTCGCTGGGTTCGCCCGAGAACAATCCATCAGGCGCGAAGAGAAACTAATCCACCCACCCAGCCACTTCCGACCTTTTGAGGACAATCGTCTGTGCAATAAGGACAGTGGCAGCGGCTATCTTGCCCGCCAATTAGGGACAACTACGCCTGAAATTGGGGCAACAACCGATGCTCCCTACCCCCCGGGCGCGTTCCTCAAATATCCAAATTCGCTACCCGCAGCGCGTTGGTCTCGATGAAGTCGCGACGCGGCTCCACCTCTTCGCCCATCAGCGTGGTGAAGATCTGGTCAGCCGCGATGGCGTCCTCGACGGTGACCTTCAACATGCGACGCACGTCGGGGTTCATCGTCGTTTCCCAGAGTTGCTCCGGATTCATTTCACCCAGACCTTTGTAGCGCTGGATGTAGACACCGCGACGCGACTCCGCGAGTAGCCAGTCGATGGCCTCGGCCAGCGACGACACCGCACTGCGGCGCTCGCCGCGCACGATCTCCGCGCCGTCGCCGATCAAGCCCGCCAGCGTTTTGGCCATGGCCGTGATGGCGCGGTAATCGGCCCCGGCGAAAAAGTCGCGGCTGAGCAGGTAGGTGTAGGGCACGCCATGGGCCACCAGCGAGATACGCGGCAGGAAAACCTGATGCTCCCGATCATCATGCACGTGGAAACTGAAACGCTCACTCGCAGGCGCAGCCGCGCTTGTGCGGTTAGCGAGTGCTTGCACCCAGGTGTCAACGGCCGCTTCATCGGTGAGTTGTTCGGCGGTCAGCGTCGGCACATGCAGCAGCTGGCCCAAGGCTGTGCGCGGATAGAGCCGCGACAAGCGATCGATCACCGCCAGGGTCTGGCGGAACTGGGCGATGAGGTTGGCCAGTGGCTCGCCGGAAATCGGCGGCTGCCCCGCGCCCGGGATGAGCACGGCTTCGTCCAGTGCGCTCATGGTGAGGTACTGCTCGAGCGCGGCTTCGTCTTTCAGGTATTGCTCTTGCTTGCCGCGCTTCACTTTGTACAGCGGCGGTTGCGCGATGTAGACGTAACCTTTTTCGATCAACTCCGGCAGCTGGCGAAAGAAAAAGGTCAGCAGCAAGGTGCGGATGTGGGCACCGTCGACGTCGGCGTCGGTCATGATGATGATTGAGTGGTAACGCAGTTTTTCGATGTTGTATTCCTCGCGACCAATCCCGCAGCCCAGTGCGGTGATCAGCGTGCCGACTTCGGCCGAGGAAATCATGCGGTCGAAACGCGCGCGCTCGACGTTCAGAATTTTTCCCTTGAGCGGCAAGATCGCTTGGTTCCGACGGTTACGGCCCTGCTTGGCAGAGCCGCCGGCGGAGTCACCCTCGACAATGTAAAGCTCCGACAACCCCGGATCTTTTTCTTGGCAGTCGGCGAGTTTGCCGGGCAGACCGGCGATATCGAGTGCGCCTTTGCGCCGCGTCATTTCGCGTGCTTTACGCGCCGCCTCACGCGCACGCGCGGCGTCGATAATTTTGCCCACGATGCTCTTGGCGTCTTGCGGATTTTCCAGCAGGTATTCGGCGAGTTTTTCGCTCATCGCCGAGGCCACTGCGTTGGTAACTTCCGAGGAAACGAGTTTGTCTTTGGTCTGCGAAGAAAATTTCGGGTCTGGCACTTTCACCGAAATGATGGCGGTGAGGCCTTCACGCGAATCGTCACCGGACAAGGAAACCTTGTCTTTTTCTTTTTTGAGCAGGCCTTCTTTTTCGATATAGGTGTTCAGCGTGCGGGTGAGCGCGGTACGGAAACCCTGCAGGTGGGTGCCGCCGTCACGCTGCGGAATATTGTTGGTAAAACACAGCACCTGCTCGTGATAGCTGTCGTTCCACTGCATCGACACTTCGACGCCGATGCCGCCGCGGTCTTGCGGAATCAAAAAATGGAACGTTTTGTTGAGCGTGGTTTTTTTCTGGTTCAAGTACTGAATGAACGCGGACACGCCACCCTCGTACTCGAACACTTCTTCTTGGCCCGCTTCGCGCTCGTCTTTGAGCACGATGCGTACGCCGGAATTCAGGAACGACAGTTCGCGCAAACGCTTGGCGAGAATTTCGTAATGGAACTTGATGTTGTTGAAGGTGGCCGATGATGGTTTGAAATGCACCTCGGTGCCGCGCTGGTCGGTTTCACCAACGACCTTCAGCGGGAATTGCGGCTCACCGTGTTTGTAGATCTGTTCATGCACATGGCCATTGCGGCGAATGGTCAGCCGCAACTCTTCTGACAGCGCATTCACCACCGACACGCCCACGCCGTGCAAACCGCCGGACACTTTGTAGGTGTTGTCGTCGAACTTACCGCCCGCGTGCAGCACGGTCATGATGACTTCGGCCGCCGAGACGCCCTCTTCCGGGTGCAGATCGGTCGGGATGCCCCGGCCGTTGTCGGTCACGGTGATCGATTCGTCTTGGTGAATCGTGACGCGGATTTCCGAACAATGGCCGGCGAGCGCCTCATCGATGGAGTTATCGACCACTTCAAACACCATGTGGTGTAGGCCGGTGCCGTCGTCGGTGTCGCCGATGTACATGCCGGGGCGCTTGCGAACGGCATCCAAGCCCTTGAGCACCTTGATACTGGACGAATCGTAGTTGTCGCTCATGCGAATCCCATCTGCGTAAGAGTTATGGCCGGGGCTGGATGGCCCCATGTTCCACGTGGAACATCCTCGCGCCGGCATCTGCCGGGAGGAGCCCGTCGAGTTCGTGGGGGTCCAGCGCCGTAATGAACGCCTGCATCCCGGTTTCCAGCACCAGCCGCAGCACGAGGGCAGCATTCTGGCGGTCCAGTTCCGAGCACAAGTCGTCCAGCAAAAGGACCGAGATTTTACCCGTTTTCCGCCTCACTAGGGCGGCCTCGGCCAGCAGTAATGCGTAGACCAACACCTTTCTTTGTCCGCGTGACAGGATGTCCCGGGCCATGCCCTCGGCCACCCGAATACGCAGGTCGTCGCGCTGAAAGCCAAACAAAGAATAGCCCAGCTCGCGCTCCCGCGTTTCCAGCTCCAGCCAGCCCGACTCGGACTCCGGCTGGGCCGTGCGGGCGTATTGCAGGTTGATCGCTTCGATAAAGGCAAAGCGCGGCAGCAAGGGGGCAAGCTCGGCCTGCAGATCCGCCAGCGCGGCCTGGCGCAAGCCGGCAATGCGGTCCGAGGCTTCCGCCAGTTCCCGGGTCCAAGGCTTCAGCGTCGCCGGGGCTGCCCGCTGCTTGAGCAGGGCATTGCGCTGGGACAGCGCCCGATTCGCGCGCCGCCACAGGCCGAGATAACTTGGTTCCACGTGGAACAAAATCCAGTCCAGAAAGCCTCGGCGCACGGCGGGCTCCCCTTCCAGCAGCTCCTCAGACCCCGGCCCGATAAAGCGCACCGGCAGGGCGGCAGCAATCTCACCCAGCCCGGCAGACTGGCCGTCGATACGAATTTCCGGCTCCCCGCCTCGGCTTTTGCCATAGCCGTAGCGGGATTCCCGGCCTTCCGGGTCCCGTCCCAGCACAAACAGCGTCACCTGTTCCTGCCCGTGGGCAATAGCACCATCGACCCGGCTGCCCCGAAACGAGCGCCCCGTGGCCAAGAGGTGCAGGGCTTCCAGCGTGCTGGACTTGCCGGAGCCGTTGTCTCCGGCCAAGACATTGAGCAACGCCGGCTGCAATGAAAAAGGCTGGAGGTTCCGGAGCCCGGAGCCGTCCAGCCTGGCGATATACATCTAAAGGATCGGGCGAATAGCGTCGCTAGGCCGATGCCTTAGAGACGCATCGGCATGACCACATACCAAGCCGACGCGGCATCCGCGTCCGACACCAGCGCCGAGGAGTTGGCATCGCCCATGGCCAGCTTTACCTGCGCGCCCTTCAGGGTGTTCAGCACGTCCAGCAAGTAACTGACGTTGAAGCCGATCTCCAGTTCGCTGCCTTGGTAATCGACGCCGATTTCTTCCTGCGCTTCTTCCTGCTCCGGGTTATTGGCGACGATGCCCAGCGTGCCGCTGGCGAGCGTTAGCCGAATTCCCCGGTATTTCTCGTTGGAGAGAATGGCGGCACGCGACAGGGCCAAACGCAATTCTTCGCGTTGCGCGATCACGACCTTGTCCGAATTCTTTGGCAGCACCCGCTCGTAATCCGGGAATTTGCCGTCGATGAGCTTCGAGGTGAACGTCAGATTGCCGTATTCGGCGCGGATGTGATTGCCACCCAGCGTGAGCTTGGCCTGTGCATCACCGTCTTCCGTGAGCAAGCGCGCCAACTCCTGAATACCCTTGCGCGGCACGATGACCTGCGTTTTACCGGCAGCACCGGTAGCAATCGTCGCATCCGCCATCGCCAAGCGATGGCCATCGGTCGCCACCGTACGCAAGCGATCGGCGCTGACTTCCATCAGCATGCCATTCAGGTAATAGCGCACGTCCTGCTGGGCCATGGAAAACGACGTGCTGTCGATCAGCTTTTTCAGCAGGTCGACATCAATCGCCAGCGTCTGATTCCCCACGCCCTGCTCGATGTTCGGGAATTCACTAGCCGGCAGCGTCGCTAGGCTGTAGCGGCTGCGGCCGCATTTGATGACGGCCTTGGCGCCATCTTTCTCGACTTTGATGTCACTGCCGGCGGGCAAGGACTTCACGATATCCAGCAACTTGCGGCCCGGAATGGTGACTTCACCGTCCTGCGCGTCCGCGCTCAAATTCAACGCCGCCACCATCTCGACCTCGAGATCGGTACCGGTCAAGCGCAGCGTATTGCCGCGCACTTCAAACAACACATTGGAAAGCACCGGCAAGGTCTGGCGGCGTTCGACAACGCCGGCCACCAGTTGCAGCGGTTTGAGCAGGGCATCACGGCCAACCGAAAATTTCATGGGTAAACGCCTTTCCTTGAGAAGAGTTTTCAATCATCACGCGTGAGGTAAAAGTGCGAAAACCCCCGGTTTTTCCGAGCGAAATCGCTATTTATCAACTGGTGAGCAAGCGCGAAAGATTGCGCCAGTCTTCCTCGACATCTGAATTCGCGTTGCGCAGTTCAACGATTTTTCGGCAACCATGCAAGACCGTTGTGTGATCGCGGCCACCAAACGCTTCGCCAATCTCCGGCAAGCTGTGGCTGGTCAGGTCTTTCGCCAACGCCATCGCCATTTGCCGAGGCCGTGCCACTGACCGATTGCGCTTGGGGGACAACAGATCCGCCATCTTGATCTTGTAGTACTCCGCCACCGTGCGCTGGATGTTATCGACGCTGATCAGGCGCGCTTGCATCGCCAACAAATCACGCAGCGCATCACGTGCTAAATCTGCCGAGATCGGTTGCCCTTTGAAGCTGGCATGGGCGATCACCCGTTTCAGAGCGCCTTCCAGTTCACGCACGTTGCCGCGAATTTTTTGGGCGATGAAAAACGCAATGTCCTGCGGCAGATGCACGTTGATGCTTTCCGCCTTGCGCACCAAGATCGCGACCCGCGTTTCCAACTCCGGCGGTTCGACGTGTACGGTCAAACCCCAACCGAACCGTGACTTCAGCCGCTCTTCAAGGCCTTCGATTTCTTTCGGGAAACGGTCGCTGGTCAAAATGATTTGCTGACCACCTTCCACCAGCGCATTGAAGGTATGAAAGAACTCTTCTTGCGAATGCTCCTTGCCCACGAAAAACTGAATATCATCGATCAAAAGCGCATTCACGGAGCGGTAATACCGCTTGAATTCATTGATCGCATTACCCTTCAAGGCGCGTACCAATTCATTCACGAAACCTTCGGCTGACAGGTACACAATTTTCGCGCTCGGATTGCGGGCCAACATCGCGTTGCCCACCGCATGCATCAGGTGCGTCTTACCCAGACCTACGCCCCCGTAGATAAACAACGGGTTGTAGCCTTTGCCAGGGTTATCCGCGACTTGTTGCGCCGCAGCGCGTGCCATCTCGTTGGACTTACCCGCAACGAAATTCTCGAACGTCTGCACCGGATCCAGCCCATGACGATAAGCACCGGCGGAGGACTCCGATTTCACCTCCGAAGGCGATGCGTCTCCGGCCACACGGGAGGGCGCTTTGACTGCAGCAGCAACAGTGGTAAGTGCCGGTTTTTGCGGGCTTTGCGCTGGACGGCTACCCACCTCCAAACTCACCTGCACGGAATTGCCATCGACCTCGAGGACCAACTCACGGATCCGGCCCAAGTACTTATCGGAAACCCAATCGAGCACAAACCGATTCGGAGCAAACAAACGCAGACGGCGGGCAGGCTCATCCCAGTTGGGCTGCAACGGCCGCAACCACATGTTGAAATCCCGCGACGGCAACTCATCCTGTAAACGATCGAGACAGCTTTCCCAGATCACGGTGGCTCCCTGAACTCTTGTTCTTCTGGTGTTTTTGGGTCAGAGGGCAGGCCCTTTTCAACCAGGCCATGACTCACAAGGCCGGCGATTCTAGAGACCTAACCTTAAGTTATCCACAGGACAACCTAGTGGTTAAGTTGTGGATAACTTGCGAGCAGACCGATGGATGAAATGGGCATAACGCGGGGTACTCAAACTGTCCCCAATTCATCCGCATCTCGTCCTAATGGCTTCCACACCCTACTCAGGTGCTTACCCCGAAGGTTATTACTCTGGTTTTCTTCCGTTTAATCAAACAGTTGAGTCCACTATTCACAGCCCAAGCCGCCCCTAATTATTGCTGTCGCTATTAGTTATTTCTTTTTCTTTTAAAAAACAAAAAACAAGAGCAAGCCCTGAACAAGCAGCCCCTTCAGGGCCTAGTCACCGCCTAGAAAACGCCCTTTACACCCTCAGCAACCGTGGATAAGATTCGCGCCCCGCTTCCGGGAACCGAATTTCAGGGTTACGTGTCATGTCGACCAAACGTACTTACCAACCGAGCAACCTGCACCGTGTGCGTACCCACGGCTTTCGCGCCCGCATGGCCACCAAGAATGGCCGTTTGGTGCTGAACCGTCGCCGTGCCAAAGGTCGCAAGCGTCTGACCGTTTCCGGCTGAGCGCTCGCAGGTTTCGCACAAAGCCACCCCTTGCGGTGGCTTTGTCGTTTCTGGACCGATGAATTCCACCTCTGCGCCACAACCTTTCCGCCCCACCCAGCGTTTGCGGGTTCCTGCGGAATTTCGCCACGTGATGGATGCCCCCACGTGGCGAGCGTCCCATTCCGGTTTCGTGCTGTTGGCCATCCGTAACCCGTTGGCGCAAGCTCGCCTCGGTTTTGTTCTACCAAAACGTCGGCTCCGGCTAGCGGTTGCAAGAAACCGGGTCAAACGTATCATTCGCGAGTCTTTTCGCTGCCATCAGGCCGAACTGGCCGGGTTGGACATCGTCGTCATGGCACGCGATGGCCTCGGCACACTGGATAATGCCGCGTTGCGAACCGCAGCAGACCAGCAGTTCTGTTACCTCGCCGGCAAACGGAAATCCGCACCCACCGCAACGACGTAATCCATCCGTCGCTGCATTTTCTTGAACACCCGACCCCTCGGACTCGTCATGGATTTCCAGCGCAACATCTTGATCGTCGCTTTGTTGGTGGTTTCGTATTTTCTGTTCTTGTCTTGGCAACAGGACTACGGCGCGCAATCAAAAGCGGCCGCAGAAAAAACCATCGAAGAAAATGCCGGTCAGATCGATCCATCGGCTAAAGCAACGGTGAATACCGCACCGGCTGCGCCCACAGAATTTGCCACCGAAAAAACGAACCAAACCGCGAAGAATGCGTTTGGGGATATCGCGCCGATTGCTAATGCCCACGCCGATGTGCCGGTAGCGGCAACCACCAGCGCCGGCTCACGCATCCAAGTGCACACCGATGTTCTGGATATGACCATTGACCTCGTCGGTGGTGATGTCGTCGAGCTGAATTTGCCGAAATATCCGATTTCACTCGAAAACAAAGACACGCCTGTCCGTCTGATGACCGTCGGTGGCAATCACACCTACGTGGCGCAAAGCGGCCTAGTCAGCGCGCAAGGCCCGGATCTTCCCGATGGCCAACGCGCCGCGTACAGCACGGACGCCGCGCAATACACCTTGGCGGATGGGCAAGAGGTATTGGAAGTCGTTCTGAAGCTGGCGCCACGCGATGGCATTCATGTTGAAAAAGTATTTCGTTTCCATCGCGGCGATTATCTGGTTGATGTGAGTTATCGCCTGCGCAACGAAAGCGCCCAACCGTGGAACGGCTTTCTGTTTGGTCAACTGAAGCGTGATCAATACGGTGATCCGTCGCACCCGAATGCGGGCTTTTTCAGCTCCACGCCAACCTATCTTGGTGGCGCGTACTACAGCGACGAAAAGGTCTACAACAAAGTCAATTTTGATGACGTCAAAGAAAAGCCGCTCAAGCAAGAGGCGCAAGGTGGCTGGATTGCCTTTCTGCAGCACTATTTTGTCGGCGCATGGATTCCGACACAGGATCAGCGCAATACCTTCTTCACCCGCTACCGCGCCGACGACAACACGTATCTCTATGGGTTTTCATCGGGGGTCATGGTTGCTGCCGGCGAAACGCGGGAAGTTAGCGCCGGTTTTTATGCCGGCCCAAAACTGCAGGAGCGTTTCAAGCAACTGTCCCCGGGCTTGGATCTCACGGTGGATTACGGTTGGTTCTGGTTCATTTCTCAACCGCTGTTCTGGTTGCTGGTGAAGTTTCACGAACTGTTTAGCAACTGGGGTATCGCCATCATCATGCTGACGGTGGCGGTAAAAATCGTTTTCTTCTACCCCGCGCATGTGAGCTATCGCTCCATGGCGAATATGCGGCGAATTACACCGGAGCTAATGCGCATCCGCGAAGATTATAAAAATGATCGCCAGAAGCAGGCGCAGGAAATGATGAACCTTTACCGCAAGGAAAAGGTAAATCCGTTGGGTGGCTGCTTGCCGATCTTGATCCAGATGCCGGTGTTCATTGCGCTGTACTGGGTGTTGCTGGAATCGGTGGAGTTGCGCCAAGCGCCATTTTTCTTCTGGATACACGACTTGTCCGTCATGGATCCGTATTTCGTGTTGCCGATTTTGATGGGCATCTCGATGTGGGCACAGATGAAACTCAACCCCGCGCCGCCGGACCCGATGCAGGCCAAGGTCATGCAATATCTACCTTGGGTGTTCACCGTATTCTTCCTGTTCTTCGCGTCGGGTCTGGTGTTGTACTGGCTGGTGAACAACTTGTTGTCCATCGCGCAGCAGTGGTACATCACGCGCAAAGTCGAACAAGAACACGCGAAAACGTAAAACTTATTGCCGACGGTCTCGGGCGGTGTATTCCGGTCCTTCGCTGATCGCTCAGGGGCCCTCCACACACCACCCGGCCGCGTCGGTGCGAGAGTTAAGCGCGCATCCGCACGGATCCTTCTCGTGAAATATGATGCTGACACCATTGCCGCCGTTGCCACCGCCCCTGGGCGCGGCGGCATCGGCATTGTGCGCTTGTCCGGCGCGAAAGCGTTTGCCATTGCCACCAACCTGAGCGGCATTCCTGCTGAAAAACTGCAACCGCGCTTCGTGCAATACGCGACCTTCCGCAGCAGCGATGGCGAAGCGATTGATGAGGGACTGGTGCTGCCATTTCGTGCGCCCGCTTCGTTTACGGGCGAAGACGTGGTCGAGCTACAAGGCCATGGCGGCCCGGTGGTGATGGATCTGTTGCTATCGGCGTGCCTCGCGCAAGGTGCGCGGCTGGCGCGGCCCGGCGAATTCAGCGAACGCGCTTTTCTCAACAACAAAATGGATTTGGCACAAGCGGAAGCAGTGGCCGATCTGATCGACGCGCAATCTGCGGCCGCGGCGCGCGGCGCGGTACGCTCATTGCAGGGCCAATTTTCTGATTGCATTTCCTCGCTGCTGGAAGCGTTGATCCACTTACGCATGTATGTGGAGGCGAGCATCGATTTTCCCGAGGAAGAAGTGGATTTCCTCGCCGACGGCCAGGTGTCGATGATGCTCGATGTGCTGGAAAACGACCTCGATCAGTTGCTGGTGCAAACGCGCGCCGCGACGTTGTTGCGCGAAGGTATTTCGGTGGTGATTGCGGGCCGGCCAAACGCCGGTAAATCGTCCTTGTTGAATGCGCTTTCCGGTCGCGAAGCGGCGATCGTCACACCAATCGCCGGCACCACCCGCGATGTATTGCGCGAAGCCCTGGCCATCGACGGCATTCCGCTGCACTTGATTGATACCGCCGGCCTGCGCGAGAGCAACGATCCGGTCGAGCAGGAAGGTATTCGACGCGCGCGCGCCGAAATTGCGAATGCCGATCTGGTGCTGCTGTTGATCGACAGCACATACCCGGAACAAGGCCTGCCGGATTTCGTGCACGAGTTGCCGGAAAATCAGGCGCGCATCGTGGTGCGCAACAAAGCGGATCTCAGTGGCGAAGTGACCAGCACACCGGTATCGGTCGATGCCCACATCAACGCGAACACCGACACCGACACCAACGGGAATGCCAACGCGAACAGCCATGCGCGGGGGTCCACCGCGCAGCCAGCGCCCATCACCATCACGCTTTCCGCCAAATCCGGTGCGGGCATCGACGCGCTACGTGCGGCGATCAAACACGCGGTCGGTGCCGGCGATCTGGGCGAAAGCCCGTTCGTGGCACGCCGCCGTCACCTCGATGCGCTGCAGCGCGCGCGCGTGGCGCTGGCCAACGGCCGCACGCAGCTGGAAAAAAACCGCGCCGGCGAATTGCTGGCCGAAGACTTACGCCTCGCCCAGCAGGCGCTGGGCGAAATCACCGGTCTGTTTTCGGCGGACGATTTGTTGGGCCGGATCTTCAGCAGTTTTTGCATCGGTAAGTAACGCGACAAGACCCGGCGCAGCCGGATGGCGTGTTATCCGCAGCGGGCGTTGCGCGAGCGAAGAAACACGGCCCCCGAGCCAACCGACGGCACGAACCCCGACGCTCGGCAAAAGATGGTTGTAAGTATTCACCAACTACGCGCCTCTTTATTTTCAAAGGCCGACGCCTATACTTGCCGGCCTTTTGTTCCACGCACGGTCACTTTTTGTGCCGGTGTTGAGCGATTCCTACTATATCTAGTGGTTTGGCAGGTCCAGCGGCCGTGAATCATCCGGACAGCTTCGACGTGATCGTGATCGGTGGCGGCCATGCGGGCACCGAAGCCGCGACGGCGGCTGCCCGCATGGGCGTCAAAACCCTGCTGCTCAGCCACAACGTCGAAACCTTGGGCCAGATGTCCTGTAACCCGGCCATCGGCGGTATCGGCAAAAGTCATCTGGTGAAAGAGATCGACGCGCTGGGCGGCGTCATGGCCCGCGCCACCGACCGTGCCGGCATTCAGTTCCGCGTACTCAACCGCTCCAAGGGTCCGGCCGTGCGGGCGACCCGCGCCCAAGCCGACCGCGTGTTGTACAAGCAGGCGGTGCGCGCGCAGTTGGAAAATCAGCCGAATCTCACCATTTTTCAGCAAGCGGTCGATGATCTGATCGTTGAAAACGGTGCCGCCTGCGGTGTCGTTACGCAAACCGGGATTCGTTTTCGCGCCAAAACGGTCGTGCTCACCGCCGGCACATTCCTCGGCGGCGTGATCCACATCGGCCTGCAGAATCATTCCGGTGGCCGCGCCGGCGATCCACCGTCGATTGCGCTGGCGAAACGCTTGCGCGAATTACCGCTGCGCGTGGGCCGCTTGAAAACCGGCACGCCGCCGCGTATCGACGGTAAAACTGTGGATTTCAGTGTGATGGATTTGCAGCCGGGCGACGACCCGCTGCCGGTGATGAGTTTTCTTGGCAAGGTCAGTGAGCATCCGCGACAAGTGCCGTGCTGGATTACGCACACCAGCGAGCGCACGAAAGAAATTATTTTGAAGAATCTCGATCGCTCGCCCATGTATGCCGGCGTCATCGAGGGTGTGGGCCCGCGTTACTGCCCGTCGATCGAAGACAAAATGGTGCGTTTCGCGGACAAGCAAACACATCAGGTATTCATCGAGCCGGAAGGCCTGACCACGCACGAGTTATACCCGAACGGCGTGTCCACTTCGCTGCCCTTCGATGTGCAACTTGAAATCATTCATTCGATCCGCGGCATGGAAAACGCACATATCGTGCGTCCCGGCTACGCCATCGAATACGATTTCTTCAATCCGCAAGATTTACAGCGTTCGCTGGAAACCAAACACATCCCGAATTTGTATTTCGCGGGGCAAATCAACGGCACCACCGGTTACGAAGAAGCCGCGGCACAGGGCTTGCTGGCAGGCATCAACGCCGCCTTGAAAGCGCAAGGTCGTGAAAGTTGGCACCCGACGCGTGACGAAGCGTACTTGGGCGTGTTGGTGGACGACTTGATCACGCACGGCACCAAAGAGCCGTACCGCATGTTCACCTCGCGTGCCGAATACCGTTTGCAGTTGCGTGAAGACAATGCCGATTTGCGGCTGACCGAAAAAGGCCGCGAATTGGGCTTAGTCGATGACGAGCGTTGGGCGGCGTTTTGTGAAAAACGTGAGCAGATCGCCAAACTCGATCAGCGTCTGGCCAGCACGTGGGCACTGCCGAACAACGTATTGGGTGAGCGTGCGCTGGCGCGCGGCACCCCGCTGTCGCGCGAGGCCACGCTCAAAGATTTGCTCAAGCGCCCGGAATACGATTACGCCGCCGTTGCCGCGCTGGCCGACCTAGAGCCGGTCAACGACGATGTGGCCGCGCAAGTAGAAGTACAAACGAAATACGCCGGTTATATCGATCGTCAGCAAGATGATGTTGCGCGCCTGAAGCGCGCCGAAGCGATACGGATTCCGATGACGCTGGATTACGCCAGCATTAAAGGACTGTCGAACGAAGTACGCTTGAAATTATCGACGGCCAAACCGCAGACCTTGGGCGAAGCTTCGCGCATTTCCGGTGTGACGCCCGCGGCGGTGTCGCTGCTGTTGATCTACTTGAAGAAAAACGGCCTTGACCGCAAGTCGGCCTGATCGCGTGGCCGACGGCGCGCAAGCGCTGGGTCTTGCGTTAAGCAGTGAACAGATCACGATGTTACATCGCTATCTGGATCTGCTGGAAAAATGGAATGCTGCGTACAACCTCACGGCCGTACGCGGGCGACACGCGATGGAAGTGGAACACGTTTTAGATAGTCTTGCTGTCGTGCCGCATTTTCCGCCGCACGATGCGCAGGTGGTGGATGTGGGTAGCGGTGCAGGATTGCCGGGCATCGTGCTGGCGATTGCACTGCCGGAAAATCGGTATGCGTTAGTCGACAGCAATGGCAAGAAGACGCGCTTTTTGACTCAGGTGGCCCATGAACTGAGTCTTCGCAATGTCACCGTGTTCAACGGGCGCATCGAAGATTGGCAACCGGCGACACCGGTCGATGTGGTCACCAGCCGTGCATTTGCGTCTTTGCTCGACATGGTTAACGGTTGTCATGCTTTGTTGAAAAGTGGTGCGCAGGTGTTGGCAATGAAAGGCGTGCGGCCGGACGATGAAATCGCGGCGCTGCCAGCAAGTGTGATGGTGAAAGAAATAATCGAGTTGCGTGTACCGCAGCTTGGCAAGGAACGGCATCTGGTGTGCATCGAAAATCGCGATGCTGGCCCTGATGCGAAAGAAACGGAGTAGAACGTGGCACGAGTCATCGCAGTCGCCAATCAAAAAGGCGGAGTCGGCAAGACCACCACCAGCGTCAATCTCGCCGCCTCGCTGGCAGCGGCCAAGCGCCGTGTGTTGTTGGTCGATATCGACCCGCAGGGCAACGCCACCATGGGCTCCGGCGTAGATAAGCACGAATGCGCGCAGACGGTGTTGGATCTGCTGATGCAGGATGCGCAATTCAACGAGGTGATTACGCGCTCACCGGCTGGTTACGACGTATTGCCAGCGAATGATGATCTTACGGCGGCCGAAATTGGTTTGCTGGATGAAGATCGGCGTGAATTCCGGCTACGCGACATTCTTGAGCCAGTACGCAGCCAATACGACTTCATCGTCATCGATTGTCCGCCGTCGCTGAACATGCTGACGGTCAATTCGCTGGCGGCAGCGGACGAAGTCATCGTGCCCATGCAGTGCGAGTACTACGCGCTGGAAGGGCTTACCGCACTGATGAACACGGTCGAAAAAATTCGCGAGGCGCTCAACCCGAAGCTCGAAATCGGCGGCGTGCTGCGTACGATGTATGACCCACGCAATAGCTTGGCCACCGATGTCTCTGCGCAACTGGAAGCGCACTTTGGTGAAAAAGTTTTCCGCACCATGATTCCGCGCAATGTGCGCCTGGCCGAAGCGCCCAGCCACGGGCAGCCGGTCATTACTTACGACGAAAAATCCCGTGGAGCACTGGCCTACCTGACGCTGGCGGGAGAAATTCTGCGGCGTGTGGATAGTGCTGGCAGCCGGGCCACGAAGTAATTCACGTAACACCGAATCGACGAGACCTTTTCCATGGCAACACCAAAGAAAAAAGGACTGGGTAAAGGATTGGATGCACTGTTGGGTGCGTCGGCCAAAAAAACTCAGCAAAGCACGGCAACAGCAAGCACGGAAATTGCGAGCGCAAGCGATATTGCGACCGGCCTACAGGATGGATCGCTGAAAGAGTTGCCGGTGGAATTTTTGCAGCGCGGTCGTTACCAGCCGCGCCGCGATTTTGCAGAAGATAAAATTGCCGAGCTGGCGGAGTCGATCAAGGCGCAGGGCTTGATGCAGCCCATCGTGGTGCGTCCGATCGGCGATAAAAAATACGAAATCATTGCCGGTGAGCGCCGCTGGCGTGCGTCGCAACTCGCTGGCCTTGCCAAGGTTCCCTGCGTCATCAAAGACGTGGGTGACGAAGCGGCGCTGGCGATGAGCCTGATCGAAAACATCCAGCGCGAAGACCTCTCGCCAATGGAAGAAGCGGTCGCGCTCAATCGTTTGCAGGAAGAGTTCCGCCTGACGCACCAAGAGGTCGCTGAGGCGGTAGGTAAATCGCGCGCAACGGTAACGAACTTGTTGCGTTTGCTGTCGCTGGCGCCGGAAGCGCGCACGCTGCTCGAACGCGGTGAATTGGAAATGGGCCACGCGCGCGCCATTTTGGCGCTGGACGCACGCGATCAGGGCGATGCGGCGCGTCAGGTCGTGCAGCGTGCGTTGTCAGTGCGCCAGACCGAAGCGCTGATTCGTACGATTCAGTCAGAACAACAGGCCGCCGCCAAACCGGCGGCGCCGGCGCGTATTGATCCGGACATTCGTCGATTGCAGGACGAAATTTCGGAAAAAACCGGTGCGCCGGTGCAGGTGCAACACACGGCGCGCGGCAAAGGCAAATTGGTGATCAGTTATAACAGTCTGGATGAGCTGGACGGCATCCTGCGCTTTTTCCGCTAACGCGATTAGCTACTGAAAAACAAAGGATTTTGCTCGAACGGAAGCTTTGTTCCGGGTCAGTAGATTCCACGACAGGTTTGCTTGCCGGCCCGGGGAGGCCTGCCTATAATGCGCCGCCTTTTGCGACCGGCCTGCCCATGAATCAGCCTCCGAAACCTGGTTTGCTGTTGATCGGTGCGGGCACGATGCTCACCTCCATGGTCGCCTCCGGGTTCCTGCTGGGCTATGCAGTGGACACGTGGGCGGACACTCGACCCATCTTTATGTTGGTGTTGGGCGCTTTGGGTCTGATTGGCGGTTTCCTCAAGGTTTACAAGCTACTCATTCACTCGGACCGGAAATGAACACGGCGGGGACGGAGATCGGCGGACGGACGCGACGCGTCATGACCGCTCAACTGATCGTCACTGCGGTGCTGGCTCTGGGCGCGCTGCTGGTTTACAGCCCGGCGCATGGCCTGTCGGTGGCATACGGCGGGTTGGTCGATGTGGTGTTGGCCCTGCTGCTGGGGCACAGCATTCGTCGTGCGAATGAGCGCGCTGCCACGGACCCCAAAGCCGGCATGAACGTGCTGTATCTGGGGGCGGTAATACGGTTTTTCCTGTTCATCGTGCTGTTTGCCATCGGCTTGGGTTTGCTCCGGCTGAATGCGCTGGCGGTTGCGGCAGGGTTCGTCGCGGCGCGCATTGCCCAATTGGCAAGCGCCCACGGCGCAGCCCGCACCATTGATAACGAGGGGCTGAAATGAGCGAAGCGGCAGCCAACGACGGTGGCGGTACCGTTGCCTATATCCAGCACCACCTGAGCAATCTTTGCGTTGGCAGCGATTGCGAAACAGGCGGTTTCTGGTCATGGCACGTGGACACCATCGCGGTCAGTTCGTTTTTGGCCGTGCTCATTGTGCTGGTGGGCTGGCGCCTGACGCGTAATATGGCCACTGGCACCCCGGGTGGTTTTCAGAATTTCGTCGAAACCATTCTTGAGTTTGTCAGCCAGCAGGTGAAGGACACCTTCCCGGGCCACAACCCGCTGATCGCGCCGCTGGCACTGACCATTTTCGTTTGGGTCTGGCTCATGAACTTCATGGACTTGATCCCAGTAGATCTGCTCGGTGCCATTTTGCACGCCGTGGGTCTAGAGCACGCTAAATTCAAACTGGTTCCCACCACCGATCTGAACACCACGATGGCGATCTCGCTGACGGTGTTTGCGCTGATCGTTTTCTACAACTTCAAGGTGAAGGGCCCGGTCGGCTACTTGAAGGTGTTTCTGTTTCACCCGTTCGGCAAATTTGCCGTACCCGTCAACGTTGTCATGACGCTGATCGAAGAGCTGGCCAAGCCACTGAGCTTGGGCTTGCGTCTGTTCGGCAACATGTTTGCGGGCGAGTTGGTGTTCTTGTTGATTGCGCTGCTTGCGGGTGCCGCCACGATTGGCGTCGGCTTGCTGGTTTGGTTCCCGCTGCAAGTAGCGCTGGATTGGGCGTGGTTGGTATTCCACGTTCTTATCATCACGCTGCAAGCTTTCATTTTTATGGTGTTGACCATTGTCTATCTCGGCATGGCGCACACCGAGGCCGACGATCACTGATTCCTCATTGATTGCTGGTTGCTAGTGCGCCACCGCAAGTGTTTTTCAACTTCTCATGTTTTTGTTTAAAGGAGACCCACGATGAACGCTGAACTGCTTGCTCAGATCTACGCCGCCACCGCCATTGGCGTGGGCGTTATCCTCGCCGCCGCCGGCCTTGGTTCGGCCATCGGTTGGGGCCTGATCTGCGCCAAGACCCTGGAAGGCATTACCCGTCAACCAGAAATGCGCCCGATGCTGATGACCAACATGTTCATCTTCGCCGGTCTGATGGAATCCTTCCCGTTCATCATTCTCGCGTTCGCTATGTGGTTCCTGTTCGCCAACCCGTTCGTGGGCGCGCTGGAAGCGGCGATCAAAGCCATCGGCGGTTGATCTACGGGTTGCCCGTTTTGGGCTGATGTCGACGACCAGACGACGAGAAGAGTAAGAGCATGAATATCACCATCACCCTCATCGCCCAGATGACGGCCTTCATCTTGTTGATCGTGTTCATCAACAAGGTGCTGTGGGGCCCGTTGTCAAAAATGATGGAAGAGCGTCAGAAGCGTATTGCCGACGGTCTCTCCGCCGCCGACCGTGCAGCCAAAGACCTCGAGTTGGCGCAGGAAAAGGCTGCTGGTGAAATCCGTGCTGCCCGCGAGCAGGGTGCGCAGATTGTGGCCATGGCCAACAAGCGCGCGACGGAAATCGTCGAAGAAGCCAAAGTTCAGGCGCGTGCCGAGGGTGATCGCATCCTTGCTGCCGCCAAAGCCGAGGTCGATCAAGAAGCACACCGTGCGCGCGAGCAATTGCGCAAGCAAGTGGCTACGTTGGCGATCGTTGGCGCCGAGAAGGTGCTGTCGAAGTCGATCGACGCCAAAGCGCACGGCGAACTGCTCGACAAACTCGCCGCCGAACTCTGATCCGGAAAGCGTCCCATGGCAGAGATCACCACCATTGCCCGACCGTACGCGAAAGCGGCGTTCGCCCATGCACGCGAGAAAAATATTCTCCCGCGCTGGAGCGAGATGCTGGCTTTTGCGGCAGCCGTGGTTGCCGACCAGAAAATGGCCGCGTACCTGTCGCGCCCGCAGCTGACAGCCAGCAAGCAGGCCGATGCGGTCATCGCCGCGTGTGGCGACAAGCTGGATGACGGCGGCAAAAATTACGTGCGCCAGTTGTGCGGCAACCGGCGCATTTTTGCGTTGCCAGCCATTCGCGAACAGTTCGATCAAATGGTGGCTGAGCTGCAAAAGTTGGGCGAAGTCACCGTTACTTCTGCGTTTCCAATGAGCGACGCCGAAACCACGAAATTGGCAGCTTCTTTGAAGCGTCGTTTTGCGCAAGACGTGCGCGTTTCCGTCGAGGTTGACCCGGCACTGATGGGCGGCGTTGTCGTCCGCTTTGGTGATCTGGTCATCGATGCCTCCGTGCGTGGCCGCTTGAACAAGCTGGCTAGCACCCTGAATTCCTGAGGACTCCACCATGCAACAGCTGAACCCTGCTGAAATCAGCGAGATCATCAAGCAGCGTATCGCTAGCCTCGATACGTCTTCCGAAGCGCGCAACGAAGGTACCGTGGTATCGGTCTCCGACGGTATCGTGCGCATCCACGGTCTTGCCGACGTGATGTACGGCGAGATGATCGATTTCGGTAACGGCCTGTTCGGCATGGCGCTCAACCTCGAGCGCGATTCCGTCGGCGCGGTTGTTCTTGGCAATTACTTGGGTCTGGCTGAAGGCGCGAAAGCGCGTTGCACCGGTCGCATTTTGGAAGTGCCGGTCGGTCCGGAATTGCTGGGTCGTGTCGTTGACGCGCTGGGCAATCCGATTGACGGCAAAGGTCCGTTGAACGCGAAAGCCACGGACGCGATCGAAAAAGTAGCGCCGGGCGTAATTTGGCGTAAGTCGGTCGATCAGCCGGTGCAAACCGGTTACAAGTCGGTTGACGCGATGGTGCCGATCGGTCGCGGCCAGCGCGAACTGATCATCGGCGACCGTCAGACCGGTAAAACGGCGATGGCGATCGACGCGATCATCGCGCAGAAAAATTCTGGCATTAAATGCGTGTACGTGGCCGTTGGCCAGAAGCAGTCCACCATTGCCAACGTCGTGCGCAAGCTCGAAGAGCACGGTGCCATGGCTTACACCACGGTCGTCGCGGCCGCCGCCGCTGAGTCGCCGGCGCTGCAATTCTTGGCACCGTATGCCGGTTGCACCATGGGCGAATATTTCCGTGATCGCGGCGAAGACGCGCTGATCATTTATGACGATCTGTCGAAGCAGGCGGTTGCCTATCGTCAGATTTCGCTGCTGCTGAAGCGTCCGCCGGGCCGCGAAGCGTATCCGGGCGACGTGTTCTATCTGCACTCGCGTTTGCTGGAGCGTGCCGCCCGCGTTTCGGAAGAATACGTTGAGAAGTTCACCAACGGTGCCGTCAAAGGCAAGACTGGCTCGCTGACGGCGCTGCCGATCATCGAAACGCAGGCCGGTGACGTATCCGCGTTCGTACCGACCAACGTGATTTCGATCACCGACGGCCAGATCTTCTTGGAAACCAGTTTGTTCAATGCCGGCACACGTCCGGCCATGAACGCCGGTATCTCGGTATCTCGAGTAGGTGGTGCTGCGCAGACCAAGATCATCAAGAAACTGTCTGGCGGTATTCGTACCTCGCTGGCGCAGTACCGCGAACTGGCCGCGTTTGCACAGTTTGCTTCCGATCTCGACGAAGCAACCCGCAAGCAGCTGGAGCATGGTCAGCGCGTTACTGAGCTGATGAAGCAGAAGCAGTATTCGCCGATGACGATCGCCGAACTTGCGCTGTCGGTTTACGCCGCCAACGAAGGTTTCTTGAGCGATGTCGACGTGAAAAAAGTTGGTGCCTTCGAGGCCGCCCTGCACTCGTTCTTCAAGAGCCAGTACAAAGCGCTGTTCGAGAAGATCAATGCCACGGGTGATTTCGACAAGGACATCGAGGCCGGCATCAAGGAAGCCATCACGAAGTTCAAGGCCACCCAAACCTGGTAATCGCCGGTTAAACGGGACCTGAACGGAGAATCACATGGCCAATTTGAAAGAGATCCGCGTCAAGATCGCGAGTGTTAAGAGCACTCAGAAGATCACGAAAGCGATGGAACTCGTGGCCGCGAGCAAAATGCGGAAGGCGCAGCAGAACATGGCTGCGTCACGTCCGTACGCGCACAAGATCCGCGCCATGATCGGCCACCTAGCTAACGCGTCGGCCGAGTACAAGCACCCATATTTTCGGGAGCGTGAAGCCAAGCGCGTCGGTTACATCATCGTGTCCACCGATCGCGGTTTGTGCGGCGGCTTGAATATCAATTTGTTCAAGCGCGCGCTGCAGGATTCAAAATCTTGGCGCGATCAAGGCGTGGACGTTGATTTCTGTCTGCTCGGCTTGAAAGCGCAGAGCTTTTTCCGCTCGGTCGGCGGCAAGGTCGTGGCGACGGCGTCGCATCTGGGCGAAAAACCCGCGATCAATGATTTGATCGGCACGGTGCAGGCGATGCTGCAGTCGTACGAGAAAGGCGAAATCGATCGCTTGTTCCTCGTGCACAACGAGTTCGTCAACACCATGACGCAGAAGCCGGAAGTGCATCAATTGCTGCCGCTGCTGCGCGATGAAGCACAGCAATACAAGCACCACTGGGATTACATCTACGAGCCGGAAGCCAAAGAGTTGTTGGATCTGGTGATGGTTCGTTTTATCGAATCTCAGGTGTACCAGTCGGTCGTCGAAAACAACGCCTGCGAACAGGCGGCGCGGATGGTGGCGATGAAAGCCGCTACCGATAACGCCGGCAGCCTGATCCGCGAACTGCAGCTCGTCTATAACAAGGCGCGCCAGGCAGCGATCACGCAGGAAATTGCAGAAATCGTGGGTGGTGCCGCGGCGGTTTAATCCGTCGGGCCTCTCGGTCGGAAAAAAGCGGTTTAAGAGGAAACGAGTATGAGCAGCGGTCGTATTGTCCAGATCATCGGCGCGGTAATCGACGTCGAATTCCCCCGCGAATCCGTTCCGAACGTCTATGACGCGCTGAACGTCAAAGGCACCGAAACCACGCTGGAAGTTCAACAGCAGTTGGGCGACGGCGTCGTACGCACCATCGCCATGGGTTCGACCGAGGGCCTGAAGCGCGGTCTCGATGTCACCAATACCGGCAAAGCGATTGCCGTACCGGTTGGCGTGAAAACGCTGGGCCGCATCATGGATGTGTTGGGTCGCCCGATCGACGAAGCCGGCCCGATCGGCGAAAAAGAACAGTGGGTTATTCACCGCAAAGCACCGACGTACGCCGAGCAGTCGTCCGCCACCGAGTTGCTGGAAACCGGTATCAAAGTTATCGATTTGCTCTGCCCGTTTGCGAAGGGCGGTAAGGTGGGTCTGTTCGGTGGCGCCGGCGTCGGCAAGACCGTGAACATGATGGAGCTCATCAACAACATCGCCA
>CAZNPF010000010.1:0-27935 GCA_964574995.1 uncultured Pseudomonadales bacterium
GCGCGACATGTCCGTCACTTCTTCCGGGCGCTCGTCGATCAGCAACACGATCAAGCGCACTTCCGGGTTATTGCGGGTGATGGCATGTGCGATGTTCTGCAGCAGCATCGTTTTACCGGCTTTCGGCGGTGCCACGATCAAACCGCGCTGACCCATACCGATCGGCGCCATCAGGTCGATCGCACGGCAGGTGATGTCTTCGGTGGAGCCGGTACCGGCCTCCATTTTCATACGGCGCTGCGGGAACAGCGGCGTCAAGTTTTCGAACAGAATTTTGCTCTTGGCGTTCTCAGGACGGTCATAGTTGATGTGATCGACCTTGAGCAATGCGAAATAACGTTCGCCTTCTTTCGGCGGACGAATCAAACCGGCGATGGTGTCGCCAGTGCGCAAATTGAAACGACGAATCTGGCTGGGCGATACATAAATGTCGTCGGGACCCGCAAGATACGAGCCTTCGGCCGAACGCAGAAAACCAAAACCGTCTTGCAAAATTTCCAAGACGCCGTCGCCGGCGATGTCCGAACCGTTACGTGCGGCTTTTTTCAGTAACGCAAAAATGATGTCCTGCTTACGCGCCCGGGCCATGTTTTCCAGGCCCATCTGGTCAGCCATCTCGACCAGTTCAGCAATCGGTTTGCGCTTGAGATCGGTAAGACTCAGCGGCGGACCTGGCTGCCGCGGTGGCTGTTGATGTTCTCGGTCTCCGCGGTCTCCACGATCTCCGCGGTCATAGCGTTCGTGGCGTTCGTGGCGCTCACCACGGTGCTCACCGCGATCTTGTCGGCCGCCGCCCTGTCCTTGCTGATTCTCATGGCCGCCGTGCGGATTCGGCTGGTTGCCGTTGCCTTCGGCCTGGCGGTTTTGCGCGGGTGCACGGTTGCCGTCGTCATTGCCGTTGCTTTGCTCACTACGCGTTTCGCTGCGTGGTGAATTGCCTTGGTCGTGACCAAGGTCGTTGTCGCTCGGCTGATCGTATTGATGCTCGTCCATAGGGAGTCGCTTTACTCGCGGGGATGGATTGGGAGGAAACCTAGAATCTGGGAAATGAAAGCGCGCCGGAGCGCAAAAACTTTCTTATGAAGGATTGTTGCCGGCCGGTGACGGAACGGGGTTCCGGGCGGTGTGCCTGAGTACCAAGCCGACGGGGTTACCGTTTTCCTGCCTTCCGATTCCACCTTCGCTGCGGTGGCTACCGGACCCGGTGCGGCCGGGTGGAGGACGGTCAAACTGCGAGGCTCAAATCTAGCACCGGTTTTCCGGGGCTGGCAATGCGTCTGGACGGCCAAAACAATGACCCCCGCTCGATGGCGGGGGTCACAGAGGTATCGCACCAATCAATTCAGATATTGCTGTCGAGGAAGGCCGTCAGCTGGCTCTTGGAGAGCGCACCGACTTTGGTCGCTTCCACGCTGCCGTTTTTTAGCAGCAAGAGCGTCGGGATGCCGCGCACGCCGTATTTCGCCGCCAACGCGCCATGGTCGTCGACGTTCACCTTGCAGATCTTCACGCGGCCTTGGTACTCCTTCGACACCTCGTCGAGCACCGGCGCGATCATCTTGCAGGGGCCACACCACTCGGCCCAGAAATCGACCAGTACGGGCGTGCCGGCCTTGAGAACGTCAGCCTCAAACGAAGCCTCGGATACGTTGACGATGTGCTCGCTCATGGAAACCTCTGACTGCTGCTGAATCGGCGGATCACTCCGGACCTAGCAATTATGGGGGGCAACGGCAGCAATACAAGGTCGCATCTGCCTCCGGCCTGCCGGTACGATGCTCGCAGCCTGCCCAACCTAGGGTGCTTGTCAGCCCGCCGTCCGGCCACTTGTGGTGCGCGATGTTTGCTTCGGCATCCTCACCGTTCTTTTCTGGGAGATCCCGTGCCACGCAACCAGAAATCGCCCGATCGCATTGCCGCCATCGATCTCGGCTCCAACAGCTTTCACTTGGTCGTTGCCTGCTTTGTCGGCAACGAATTACGGGTGCTGGAGCGCCGCAGCGAGAAGATTCAGCTGGCTGCCGGTTTGGACGAGCAACAGCATCTGAACCGTGAGGTGCAAAAGCGGGCGTTGGAGTGCCTGCGTGAATACGCGCGACGCCTGCGCGATCTGCCACCCGAATCGGTGCGCGTCGTTGGTACCAATGCGTTGCGACAGGCAAAAAATAGTGCTCAGTTCGTTGCGCGGGCCAGTCAAATTTTAGGGCATCCCATCGACATCATTGCGGGTCGTGAAGAAGCGCGGCTGATCTATCTCGGCGTCTCGCACACCTTGGCCGATGATCACGGAAAACGCTTAGTCGTCGATATCGGCGGCGGCAGCACCGAGCTGATTATCGGCGAGCGCTTTGAGCCGCGGCTGATGGAAAGCATGCACATGGGCTGCATCGGCTACGCGCAACGTTTTTTCGCCAACGATTTGCTTCGCGACAAACAGTTTGATGCCGCCGTCACCGCCGCCCAACAAGAACTACAACCGGTGCGCAACCGGTTTCGCCACAGCAACTGGAAGCATGCAGTTGGGTCTTCCGGAACGGTCAAAGCCATCCTCAACGTCGCCAACGCCTGCCATCTTGTGGACGATGTCATTACTCGTGATGCGCTGTATGAATTGCGGCGGCGCGCACTCAAAGCCAAGCATGTCGTCGATTTGAAATTGCCGGGCCTGGAAACCCAGCGGCAAGGAATTTTTGTTCCAGGTCTCGCCATTCTAACCGCCGTATTCGAGTCTTTAGATATCGACGAAATGCAGTACTCGGTCGGCGCGCTGCGTGAAGGCTCGCTGTACGACTTGGTCGGGCGCAATAGCCACGAGGATGTGCGTGATCGCTCCATCCGCGCCTTGATGGAGCGAAATCATGTCGACGTGGCACATGCCGAGCAGGTGGCCAAAACTGCGCTCAAGTTATTCGCGCAAGTGTGCAAGGCTTGGAATTTACAAGACCCCGATGCCGATCTGCTACGGCGAGCCGCACTCGCACATGAAATCGGCCTCGACATCTCACATTCCAATTTCCAAAAGCACGGCGCGTACCTGCTGCAGCATTCCGATCTCGCCGGCTTTCCGCGACAAGAGCAAAAAATACTTGCCGCGCTGGTGCGCAACCATCGAAGGAAATTATCCCTCGACAGCTTGTTGGATTTTGATCCGGAACTACGCCAACGAACGCTGCATACTGCGCTGCTCTTGCGGCTGGCCGTCATCCTGCATCACGACCGTAATGGAAAAAAGCTGGCGGTGCCGACACTGCGCACTCGCAACGCCTGCCTGCAACTGAACGTGCCGGCACAGTGGGCCACCTCGCGGCCACTGGTACTGGCCGATCTGCAACAAGAGGCGGGCTATCTCGCCAAAATTGGCTATCGACTGGACCTTCGCGTCGATTGAACCGCGAATTGAACCGCGAATTGATTGGCGAACAGATCGCGATTACCGCGTAAGACGCGCCAACAAATCTGCCTGAACGTTGAACGGGGTTTCTTCTGCCTCGCGCGCGACAGGTTCAGCCGTGCCGTCCGCTTTAATGTGCCAAGCAGAGTCGTTGTCCGCCAAAGGCATGTCTAGGCATTCCTCCATGACGCGCTGGCGCAGTTTCGCGTCGCGGATCGGAAAACACACCTCCACTCGGTACAGCAGATTGCGCTCCATGAGGTCTGCGCTGGCGCAATACACCTTGGTATCGCCGTCATTGGCAAAGGCATAGACACGCGAATGCTCAAGAAACCGCCCAATGACAGAGCGCACGCGAATATTCTCAGAAACACCCGCAATGCCCGGACGCAAACAACAAATTCCACGCACAACGATATCGATTGCTACGCCCGCCTGCGATGCCCGATACAACGCCTGTATCAATTCGCGCTCCGTCAGCGAATTCATTTTCATGCGTATCCATGCCGGTTTGCCGGCGCGCGCATTATCCGCTTCCCGGTCGATCAATTCTTTCATGCCGCTATGCAGCGTAAACGGCGCATGTAGGATGTGCTTCAACTGTGCCGCACGCCCAAGACCGGTCAACTCAAGAAATATCTTGTGCACATCGCCGCCCAATTCTTCGTCGGCGCTGAGCAGGCCGATGTCGGTATACAACCGGGCGGTGCCCTCATGGTAGTTGCCGGTTCCCATGTGGAAATAACGGCGTAATTTCTCGCCTTCGCGACGAACGATCATCAGCATCTTGGCATGTGTCTTATAACCGACGATACCGTACACCACGACAACGCCCGCTTCTTCCAGCCGCGTTGCATCATTGATGTTGTTGGCCTCGTCGAAACGAGCACGCAGCTCCACAATAACGGTAACTTCTTTCCCGTTACGCGCCGCCTCAATCAAATGCTGAATAATCTGTGAGTTATTACGTGTACGATACAGCGTTTGTTTGATCGCCAAGACATGCGGATCATGTGCCGCCTGTGCCAACAGATCGACAACCGGCGAAAATGCTTCGTAAGGGTGATGCAGCAAAATATCCCGCTCGCGCAGCGCCTCAAATAGCGACTCTTCGGTGGGCACTCCGCGGCCGCGTCCCGGAATAAATGGCGCCCACTTCAGACGCGGACGGTTGACATCGGTGATCGCCATCAAGCGCGACAGATTCACCGGGCCATTGACGCGATAAAGATCACTTTCAGTAAGGCCCGTTTCTTCCAACAAAAAATCGACCAGGTGCTGTGGGCAGTTGTCGGCCACTTCTAAACGCACCGCATCGCCGTAGCCACGCGAAAACAATCGCGTCTTTAGCGCATCACGAAGATCTTCGATACTTTCTTCGTCGACGCGAAGATCCGCATTGCGGGTGATTCGGAATTGATAACAACCCGTGGTTTTCATCCCCGGGAATAGCAAGTCGGCGTTGTCATGAATAATGGAGGACAGAAATACGAAATTGTCGCCGCCATTGTCTTGCAAATGATCCGGCAAGCGCACCAAGCGCGCCAACGAGCGCGGCGCCGGCACAATCGCCAAATTCAGTTGGCGGCCAAACGCATCACGGCCATCGAGTGAAATGATGAAATTCAGACTCTTGTTGACGACGCGCGGAAAGGGGTGAGCAAGATCAATGCCGATGGGCGTGAGAACCGGCTGTACTTGATCGCGAAAATAATTACGAATCCAGTCGCGCTGCACGGGCGTCCAATGACGGCGGCGCACGAAGTGAATGTTTTCTTCTGCCAGCCGAGGAATCAATGCGTCGTTAAGAATGCGATATTCCTGTGCGACCGCCGCGTGCACCTGCTCCTGCACCGTATTGAGCAAATCCTGCGGCAAAAGCCCATCGTCACCGGGCTTGGCTTCGCCCGTGCGAATCAAATGTCGTAGCGCCGCCAATCGCACCTCAAAAAACTCATCCATATTGGAACTGAAGATCATCAGAAACTTCAGTCGTTCGAGCAGTGGATGCGCTTCTTGGGTGGCTTGCGCCAGCACACGCAGATTGAACTGCAATAGTGACAGCCAGCGATTGGTGAAAAGTGAAGGCTGATCGAGATCGGCCGCAACAGGGTTTGCGGCCGTTTCCAGCGAGTGATGCGATGAGGTCATGTTGTTGGCGCGCCCGTAAACGCGACGTGGATTAACGCCCTGATACTAGCAGTCTTGCGCGCGCGGCCGCTTACAGCGCGCGCGAAGGCGTGAACGGGATCACGGTGACCGGCTTACCTTTCATGCCCGGTTGCGACATGCCGATATCCGCGCCGATGTAAGTCGGGTCCGCCACGGTGTAGCCGCGACCCTGCCATTGCACGACATCGCCGCCGCCTTTTGACGGCAGCGCCACCGCAGTTGCCACATGGCCCGGATAGTTCAGCCCGACGACATCCAGCCCCAATAATTCGCGCACCAACCATGCGTAGAGGAAAGAACGGTCTTCACAATCCGCGTAGGGGTAATAGATCGTTTCTTCTGGGAATAGATAGTTCTCAAAACCAAACTGCTCGTCGTCCGTTTCATACGGCAGAGATTTCTGCACAAAACGCAGCAACAAATTGGCCGCGTCGCGTGGATCACGCCCTTGCACCAATGGCCTCAGCCCATCGAGTAGCGACTGCGCCAGCACAGGATTTACCGCAGCGGAGAAATACACATCGAAATCCATCTGCGGAAATGCTGCATAGGCTGGCGCCAGTGCAACGGGAACACGCGCCATGATGGTGTAGTCACGGCCTTGATAGTTAAATTTCAGTGCGCGCTCTTTTACGCGCACATCGGTTGGCTGCAGTGGCTGCTCGAGCCGCATATCGACGACATGCAATTTCTCAACGCTGCCATCGCTCGGGTATGAATAGATTTGCCCACCCGCTGATTTTGATTTGCCGCCCGGATCAACCACAAAATATCGACGGCCATCCAGCGAAAGATAACTTTCGCCATAAAGCATTTGTTTGGTTGCCACCAACACCAGCACTTCATTGCCGGCATAACCAAGGCGCACATCAAGGCCGGACTTGATGCCCAAGAACCACGTCAGCAGTCGCTGTGAATTGATGTCCGCCGGATGTACGCGACGCGCAACGGTGGCGATGTACAGCAATGCAGTCCAGTCGTTCAATTTTTCGCGCTCGCGCGCTGCGCGCAACGCATCGAGGGTGTCGCCATACGGCGTGGAGGCTAATGCAGTGAAATGATCGGCAATGGCGCGATTATCCACACGCGCATTGAACGGTTTGAACAAGCCTTCCGCCAAACCCAATTTGCGCGGAGAACCCAGCCAATCAAATTCCACCGCGCGTTGCCCGGGCTTGATCGCTGGCACTGGCACCGGCGTGGGCACCGGAACAACCGCCGGCGGCTTAGGCGTCGCGGGCGGCGGTATCGCAACAACGGGCGGCGGAGACACCACGGCAGGCGGTGCCGTCACGACGGGTGGTTTCACCACCGGTGGAACAACAACAGGTGGAACGACGACGGGTGACGGCGCGATCGGTGGTGGCGTAGCCGCGGGCGGTACCGGCGTAGCCGCGGGCGGTGCTGGCACGGCCACAGGCGGCGCAACCGGAGGTGCTGACGGTTTCGGCGTGGCGTCGCGCACAACCGGAGGCTTTGGCTTAAAAGCCTCCCAATCACGGCGTAATCCTTCAGAAAATTCGCGGTCCTGCTCGGACAAATAATTCGAAAATTCCTGCTGGTATTGCTTGCGCCACTGCGCGTAATCATCCGCGGCGCCACCCTGCGCACTCGGCGCCATGATCACGGCACAAAACACCATGACCGGCAAAGCCGGCCGCACCCCTCGCCTACGCTGTGGATACATTCCGACGACTCCGGTCCGGCGCACGATCACTCGCGAGATTTATTTTTACTTTCTTGGCGATCGATATTGCGATCCAGTTCAGCTTGACCTTGATCGGCACGCGCTTGTTGATGCGCCGACGTATCGGGCAACGCGTTGCTCTGACAGGCCACCAATCCAGCCATCGACATCGCAACGGCCAGCAGTCGAATCGTTTTCATGTTCATGCTTCCCATGCAAACGGGCGGCGCAGATTGCACCGCCGCACTAAAGA
Source organism: uncultured Pseudomonadales bacterium (assembly GCA_964574995.1). GTDB lineage: Bacteria > Pseudomonadota > Gammaproteobacteria > Pseudomonadales > JADFDG01 > JADFDG01. The sequence continues at coordinate 7,504 of CAZNPF010000010.1, forward strand.
AAAAGGGGCGGGATAACCCGCCCCTCGTTTTCATCCGGCTTATTTGCCGGCGTTGAACTCGACGTTCTGCTTGGCAATTTCTGCGGCCAGTTCATCTTGGGCCTTGCCGGCCTGGAATTTCTGCCACAGCGCTTTTTCGTTGTTCATGCTGCTCTTGACCGACGCTTCGACCAGCTTTTGAACTTGCTCGGGTTTCAGCGCCACCAGCACATACATGCTGCCGTCCGGTGCGCTGACCGAGCGAATGATCGTGGTGCCGGCCAACGATTCATTCGTGATTTGCTTAGTGACCGAGGTGTAAACCTGATCAACCGTTTCGGCTTGGCCGGTTCCGGTGGTCTCGGCGTACTGCTTGATCATGTTCTGCGCTTGTACGCGCATGCGCTGTGCCAGCGCGGTGCGTGCCGATGCAGCGGCCTGATCTTTCTGGAACTGCGGGCCGGCAGCCGTCTTCTGGAAGCTGCCGACGGCGGTGACGTCGTAGCCTTCAACCGGCGCATCGCAAACCCACAACGGCGCAGCAGCCGTGGTGTTCGGGAATGCGCATTCAACAACCGGCGTCAGAACTTGCGGCTGCTGCTTGGATGCGCAACCGACGAGAACAAGACCGGCAACCGAGACGCCGATGGCGAGAGTGCGGGAAATCGTGACCATGTGCTTACTCCTTGTGTCCATTTACCTAGCTAGGGGTCCCTGTGGTACGGCTACCGTCGTCACAAGGGGCCGCGCATTGCAGTTGCACGGGACTGTCGAAATTACTCGCCCTTTCTTGGCAAGGGAATAGCCAGCGCGGTCTGTTTATGCGTTCTGCCGTTAGGCTTTGCCTGCCGCCAAGACCCGGGCTGCCGAAACCGCAAAATACGTCAGGATTCCATCGGCGCCGGCCCGCTTTATGCAAGTCAGCGATTCCATCATCACGGCCTGTCCATCCAGCCAGCCATTTTGTGCGGCCGCCATATGCATCGCGTATTCGCCGCTGACTTGATACACCAGCGTCGGCACTCGGAATTCGTCTTTCACGCGACGCACGATATCCAAGTACGGCATGCCGGGTTTCACCATCACCCAGTCCGCGCCTTCGGCCAAATCCAGCGCGACTTCGTGCAAGGCTTCGTCGCTGTTGGCGGAGTCCATTTGGTAGGATTTTTTGTCGGACTTACCGAGATTACCGGCCGAGCCGACCGCATCGCGGAACGGCCCGTAATAAGCGGACGCGTACTTCGCGCTGTACGCCAAAATGCGCGTGTTGATGAAACCTTCGCTTTCCAGCGCCGCACGGATGGCGCCCACACGGCCATCCATCATGTCGCTGGGTGCCACGACATCGGCGCCGGCACGCGCATGCGACAGCGCCTGCTTCACCAAGGCATCGACCGTGACATCGTTCAACACATAACCTGCGTCGTCGATGATGCCGTCTTGGCCATGCGTAGTGAACGGATCCAAAGCCACATCCGTGATCACGCCCAGCTGCGGGATTTTTTGTTTGAGCGCACGCACTGCACGTTGCGCCAACCCATCGTCATTCCACGCTTCATCAGCGGCCAGTGATTTTTTTCCTGCCGGCGTCACCGGAAACAGTGCGATAGCAGGAATACCGAGCGCAGCCGCTTCTGCGGCTTCTTTCAGCAACACATCAATCGTGAGCCGCTCGACGCCGGGCATGCTCGGCACTGGTTCGCGGCGATTTTCGCCGTCGATGACAAACACCGGCCAGATGAGATCGTTGGCCGTTAGCGCGGTTTCGCGCACTAGGCGGCGCGAAAAATCGTCACGCCGATTACGGCGTGGACGGGATAGCGGATAAGGCCCACGAACAGAAAAACTCATGCAACACTCCAAGAACGGTCCAGCCGACAAAAATACTGCGGCTCGCAGTGGTTAAAATGAACGACGCAAGATTTTAAGGTAACGGCCCCGCCTCATCTTCTTCATCGGCCGCTGCCAAAAGATGCCGCAGCACAGCCAGATCGGCAATGCGCTCCGTCAATCGGCCCAAATTAAAACCCACTTTCAACGAGCCCGGTCGAAATGTCAGCGACGTGAACGTGGCGTACGCCGCCAACCAACGCAATACGCGCGACTGCCCGGCGGCAGCCGTCAGTGGCTCACGAGGCATGCGCACATAAATCAGATCGCCTTCGCGCCGACTGCCCAAACGACGTAGCAATAAATGATCCAACGGGTCATCTTCGCCGCGGCGCTTTGCCAAGGCCGCATGCACCCACAACAACAAACGCATTATTCGGTGTGGGCTGCTCAGCTGCGTGGGGCCTAGTCGACGAATGCCCAGCTCAAGACTTTCTTCGTCTTGATTGCCAAAGATCGCCGTAAAACGCACCTCTGCATGCACCGGTCGCCAGCGGCGCAAAACCAATTGCAAGTGCACAGCATTTTGTTCGAGATGCAGTTCGCCAGAAATGACGCGGCGTGATTCTTCCAGCTTCTCTATCAGCAAGCGACGCAAGTGCGCTTCGCTGATGCGAACAAAGCGTTCTTTGCTGAGCTCCGTGCGCGGGTCGACGGTAGCGCCAAAGACTTTTTCGCGCGCCGCAATGGCCAGCGGCCGGCCATGGCGTTGCCATTGATCCAGCGCGCCGGCACGCAAGGTTGCGAAGGCACTGCCTAGCGCAATGACGCCAGAATCCAGCGCATCCGTCAGCGGGCTGCCGGATGTATCGGAGCGGGACGATTTCGGGTCGTGGTCGTCAGTCATCACAAATCGGAAGGGCATGGTTCGGTGGTCATGCGAGAATAGCGCGGATTGCATCGACTCCGGCCTCCAGTCCTCGCCTCGCCATGTCCCGTTATCGCCCACCCGCGCCGGCCACGGCCCGTTACATCACCCCCGAGGGTTGGCGTCGGCTGGACGACGAACTCAAGTACCTGTGGAAAGTGAAGCGCCCGGAAGTCACTCGCGCCGTGCAAGAAGCCGCCGCGCAAGGTGACCGCTCGGAAAACGCCGAGTACATCTACGGTAAAAAACAGCTACGCGAAATCGACCGCCGCGTACGCTTCCTCAGCAAGCGTTTAGAAGATCTGCGTATCGTCGACCAAGCACCGCATGACCGTTCGCGTGTTTTTTTTGGTGCCTGGGTAGATCTGGAAGACGCGCAAGGAAATCCCCTGCGGCATCGGCTGGTCGGCCCGGACGAAATCGATCACGCACCCGGTTATATCAGCATCGACGCGCCGCTGGCCCGCGCCTTGCTGAAAAAGCAGGTGGGTGACGATGTCGAAGTGCATACCCCAGCCGGCACGCGGCTGTTGTCCTTATGCAGCATTCGCTATGAAAATCCCTGATCGCGTTTTTGGAGTTATCGACTCATGAACCAACCCACACCGGCCACCGACGGAAAATCCGGCGTCATGCAATTCTTCAAACAAGCATTGCTCGGTGGCGTGGTGGTGTTGCTGCCGCTGACACTGATCATTGCTTTCTTCCGCTGGATGTTCGGTTTTATCACCGGCCTTATTCAACCTTGGACCACGCAATTGATCACGGCCTACGCAATGCCGGTGTGGGCCGGCCACTTAATCGTGATTACGTTGATCCTGTTGTTGTGTTTCATCGCTGGCACGGTGGTATCGACACGCATCGGCCAGTGGACCTGGGATCAGATCGATAATTTTCTCGATGCAAAAGTGCCTGGCTACAAAGCCGTGAAAGACATCGTGGGTCAACTGGTGGGCCAAGGTGGGGGCACACGCGGCGATGTCTGTCTGGTGAAAGTGATGGGCGCACACATCGACATCACCGTCACCGGCATCGTCACGTCGCGTCACGCCGACGGCCGTTACACCGTCTTTGTGCCGTGCGGCCCCAACCCCACCACGGGTTTCATTTATCACGTCGCGCCCGAGTTGGTTGAGCTGCGGCCTGACGTGAAAGTGGATGCCATGATGAAAATGGTGATTGGTTGCGGCGTCGGCTCCAGCGACACGTTACAGCGGCGCTAAATCAGCACGACTATAAATCAGCACGACTACGAGTTTCCGCCGCGAGCGGCGGAAACCCACTTCGCTATGACAGCGATCGCACAGCGGCCGCCGTGCTGACGACAGTTTTAACCGCCGTCGGCTTTTTTCATGCTGCAGGTGTTGATGTTGAACACTTGATAGGGCGGGCAGTAGCCGAGGCTGCCGGTGGCGATTGGCATCAGGCCGATGAGCCCCCACCAACTCTGGTAATAGAAACCTGCCGCGCAAATTGCGACTCCCACCAGCACACGCACGACACGCTCAATATTGCCGACGTTCTGCATCATGGCGTTTCTCCCAGCCTCTAGTTTTTGATGCGGTATTCGTCGCGGACGTCATCCAACGACGAGCAACTCACTTTCAAATCATTGACCAGCCCGGTGTCCAATCGATACGCCCAGCCATGAATGGCCAGCGCTTGGCCACGCGCCCAAGCATTTTGGACGATCGTGGTATGGCAGATATTGTTCACCGACTCGATCACGTTGAGTTCACACAAGCGATCAAGTTTGGCATCGCCATGGTGGCGCTCAAGTTCAGCTTGGTATTTCACAGCAACGTCACGGATGTTTCGCAGCCAGTTATCAATCAAGCCCATGTTTTGAGGTTGCAGCGAAGCACGAATACCACCGCACCCGTAATGCCCCACCACCATGATGTGCTTGACCCGCAGCACCTCTACCGCGAACTGCAACACGGACAAGCAGTTGAAGTCGGTATGCAGCACGATGTTGGCCACATTGCGATGAACAAATACTTCGCCCGGCAAGAGATCGATGATTTCGTTAGCGGGCACTCGGCTATCCGAACAGCCAATCCAGAGATATTCCGGCGCTTGTTGTTTAGCCAGTTTTTCGAAAAAGCCGGGATGCTGCTCACGAACCCGTGCGGCCCATGCAGCGTTATTAGCGAGTAGTTTTTCGGTCGGTGACTTGTCCATGACGGGCCATGCTAGCGGCAAAGCGCCAGCGCCGGAACCCCGCGCTGCAATCGCTTACAAACAAGGGAACACACCCTATCGCAGCAGCCGTATCGCAATAGCCGTGCGCACGCTCACAGCCGGTCGATAGCGGCGAGCAGGCGACTTTCCGTGTCGGCGATCAGCGCCGCCAAACGCGCACGATCCGCCAACAGCGCATCCAGTCGCTTCTTGTTGGCCGGCTGATAGATGTCACCCGCCGTCAGCCCCGCCTCCACCGTGTCGCGTTCGGCTTGCAGTTGAACCAGTCGCGCCTCCAGATCCGCCACATCTTTTTGTGCTTTTTTTTGTTCGCGGCTGACGAATTTCGCATCTTTCGATTCGGCCACAGGAGCCGCCGTTACGGTTGCCTGTGCGGCTGCCGAGGGCGCAACCGCTGCGGCGGTGACGGCGTTCGGTGTTTTCGCTGCCTTGCTGGCAGAGCGCGCCGCTTCAGCGCGACGCGTGTCGAGCCACTTGGCATAACCATCGAGATCATCATCAAACGGCGTCACTTGGCCATCGTCCACCAGTACCAACTCATCAACTGTCGCGCGCAACAGGTGACGATCGTGCGACACGACGACCAGCGCACCGTCGAATTCCTGTAACGCTTCGGTGAGCGCTTCGCGCATTTCGAGATCAAGATGGTTAGTCGGCTCATCCAATAACAACACGTTGGGTTTTTGCCAAACGATCATCGCCAGCGCGAGCCGCGATTTTTCACCGCCCGAGAACTGCCCGCACGGCGTCAACGCCATGTCGTCGCGAAAATCGAAGGTGCCAAGGAATGTACGCAATTCCTGTTCGCGTACTTTGGGTGCGATACGTTGCATGGTGAGCAACGGCGTGGCTTTGAGATCCAGCGAATCCACCTGATGCTGCGCAAAATAACCAATGCGACATTTTTCGGCGGCGATACGCTCGCCTCGCAAAGCCGTCAGCTCGCCGACTAGCGCCTTGATCAGCGTCGATTTGCCCGCGCCGTTGCGGCCCAGCAAGCCAATGCGCGAATCCGGCGTCAGCTGCACATTGACGTTGGCCAACACGGTTCGATCGCCATAACCGAGGTCTGCATTGTCCAGCCGCAACAGTGGGCTGGTGAGGTTTTGTGCGGGTGAAAAATGAAAATCGAACGGCGAATCCGCGTGCGCGGGCGCGATGATCGTGAGCCGCTCTAGCGCTTTTAGGCGGCTCTGTGCTTGACGTGCCTTGGAGGCCTTGGCACCGAACCGCGCCACAAACTGCTGCATGTGCGCAATTTTTGCCTGCTGCTGCACAAAAGCAGCCTGCTGCTGCATCAGCTTTTCAGCCCGCTGTCGCTCGAACTGCGAATAGTTGCCGGTGTACAGCGTGGCTTTTTGGTGTTCAAGATGAACGATATGGCCAACCACCGCGTCCAAAAAGTCGCGATCGTGGGAAACCAAAAACAACGTGCCCTCAAATTTTTTCAGCCATTCTTCTAGCCACAGAATGGCATCCAAGTCGAGGTGGTTGGTCGGTTCGTCCAGCAACAGCAAATCAGCACGACGCATCAGCGTGTGTGCCAAATTCAGTCGCACGCGCCAACCGCCGGAGAAGTCGCTGACCGGGCGCTCGTGGTCACTCGCAGAAAAGCCCAAGCCATCCAGTACACGCGCCGCGCGGGCGCGCACGGTGTAGCCATCGGCGTCGGCAATTTTTTCATGCAGTTGCGCCATGCGATCGTAGTCGTCCGTGAGTTCGACTTTGGCGAGATCGGCTTCCAACACGCGCAATTCAACGTCGCCATCCACCACAAAGTCGATGGCGTGGCGCGGTAACGCCGCCACTTCTTGCGCCATGTGCGAAATGACCCAATCGCGTGGACGCTCAAGATCGCCCTGATCAGGACCGATCTCGCCCTTGAGCATCGAAAACAACGTGGATTTACCAGCACCGTTGCGGCCGGTGAGGCCGACGTGCCAGCCGTGATGCAACGCGAATTCCGCGCCCTCGATCAGAGTGCGGCCGTTGCGTGCGAGTCGGAGGTTGCGGAAGCGAATCATGGGGCGCGCAGTCTAGCCGCTCCGGCGCCAAAGGTGTCCTGTGCTAGGGTGCGCTCCCATGCGGCACACCCCTTTCCCCGACAACGACACGCTCTGGCACGAAGTCAGCGCGCTGTACGCGCAACCCGACGCGGCGCCGCGCTGCATTCGCGTACAGGACAGTCATGGCCTGTGCATCACTCTGTTGCTGCTGGGCATCACTGTGGGCCGCCGTGGCATCGCCATCCATGAAGGTGCCCTGCCCGCGCTGCGCACGACCGTCGCTCGCTGGCATTTCGGTGTATTGCTGCCGCTACGCGCCGCGCGCCGCGGGCTGCAAAGCGCAGATACCACGGCGTACGAACAGGCACGGCTGCTGGAACTCGCGGTGGAACGCGGCCTGCTCGACGAGGCCGCCGGCACCCTGCGCAGCCGCGCCTTATGGAACGCCGACGATGCCCTGTCGAGAAATCTGGCTCTGCTCGTCGATGCACACGGCGAGCACGCACCGGAGTCGGCCTATGCGGCCGCCGAGAACATCGGCCGGATGCTGGTGCGGGACTGACGCGCGACGGATGTCCGAAAACAAAAAAGGCGGCCAATGGGCCGCCTTTTTATTGGTCGCTACTTTTTATTAACCGCGACGTTGCGCACCGGTCTACTCGGCACACACCTGGACGCCGCTTCAGGCATCGGTGGCCGGATTGAACACCGGGCGCACCTCAGCCGTCGACGGCGCAGCTACCGTCGCCGCTTTCGGTTTTTTCGGGGCCTTGGGCTTGGCGGCGGCCGGCTTTTGCGCGGCGGGTTTGGCCGCCTTTGGCGCCTTGGCGGCTTTGGTTGCTTTCGCCGGCTTGGCCTTAGCCGGCTTCGCCTTTTTAGCAGCGCCCACGGCTTTCTCTGCCTGCGTGGCTACCGCTTCGGCAAGCCCAGCCACCTTGATTTTGGCCAGCGCTTGGTTAGCTGCCGCCAACTTTTCTGCGGCGTGACGCGCCGCGGTGAAGGCATCGGTCGCGGCCTTACGGGCTTTTTCGACTTCCTTGCGTGCAGCAGCGTTATTGGCCTTATTGGCCTTGGTTTCTGCTGCCTTGATCTTTTTCATGCTGGCTTTTTCATGCTTGACCGTGGACTTGAAATCCTTGGTGAGCTTGGCAACCAGTTTGTTGACGTCGGCGATCTCCTTATCGATCGCTTTCAGCACTTTTTGGCCGAGGCTCTTGGCGCCAGCCTGAATTTTCTGAACAGAGAGATTTGCTTTCTTCGCTTTCTTGGCCATGGCCGGAATCCTGCGGTGGGTTGCAACACGGGAATTAGGTACAGGGTACGCACAACGAATCACGCGGCCACAGTGTAGGCAAACCGTGCGGCAGTTCAAGATGTGGCGCCAATGCAGCGCGGCTTGTTTCCGGTAGAATGCGGCGGCCCGACGCACATACCCTGCGCGTCGGGCATCACAACCATAACGTCACCACAACGTCACACGACCGGAGTCGCGGTTCGCGGCCCGACCGGAGGATTCATGAATCGCACGAGTTTACTGCTGCTGGCCGCCGCCGCAGTGTTCGTTGCCGGCTGCAAGGACGACAACAAAGGGGAAGACACTCAGAAAGTCAGCTACAGCATTGGCTTCAAATTGGGTGAGCGCATTGGCAAAGAAATGAGTGATCTGGATGTCAACGGTTTTACCGATGGCTTCAAGGACGGCTTCAAGGGCGATGCCACCAAAGCCGACATGACTCAAGAAGAAATGGAAGCGTCCGTCAAGGCGTACCAAGAAAAACGCATGAACGCCATGCGCGAAGAAATGAAGCAAAAGAGCGAGAAGAATCTCGCCGACGCCAAAGCCTTCTTTGAGCAAAACGCGAAAAAGCCAGGCGTGGTCACGCTACCTTCCGGCTTGCAGTACGAAGTCATGACCAAGGGCAACGGCCCGTCGCCCAAAGCAGAGTCCGTGGTCAAAGCGAAATACCATGGCACGCTGCTCGACGGCACCGTCTTCGACTCCACGCGTGATCGCGGCGACACGCCGGCCGAGTTCCCGCTGAACCGCGTCATTCCGGGTTGGACGGAAGGCGTTCAGTTGATGAACAAGGGAGCCAAGTACAAATTCTGGGTTCCCTCCACGCTGGGTTACGGTGAGCGCGGCGCGGGCGGCAAGATCGGCCCTAACGAAGCGCTGGTGTTCGAGATCGAGTTGGTTGATTTCACCAATCCACCGGCCGCGAAGAAAAAATAATTGTGCGTGTGCTTTAAAAAAGCCGGTCGAAAGACCGGCTTTTTTATTTCTCTTATGCGCGACCACCGACATAATCCATGCATGATTGCGCTCATCTGTCCGCTCTGCCGGCAACCACTGTCACCAAACGATCACGGCGTTCGCTGCTCGCAAGGGCACACGTTCGATCGAGCGCGTGAGGGCTACTTCAACCTACTGCCGATCCAACATAAGAAAAGCCGCGCACCCGGCGACAATCACCCGATGATTCGCGCACGTCGTGATTTTCTCGCCGCTGGCCACTACGCGCCGCTGCGCGACACGATTGCCGACCTGTTGCATTCTTGGCATACAGAGACCTTGCTTGATGTGGGCTGCGGCGAGGGTTGGTACACCGCTGCGCTCACCCGCAGTGCGCGCGAAGTCATCGGCCTTGATATCGCCAAAGAAGCGGCGCGGTTGGCCGCCAAGCAAACGCCCAGCGCAACGTGGTTGGTGGCCAGCAGCGCCGCGCTGCCGCTGGCCGATGAATCCGTCGATGTCATCACCAGCTTATTCAGCCCGGTGAGCATCAACGAAGCCGTTCGCATCTTGCGCCCCGGTGGCCGGCTGTTGCTGGTGACTCCCGGTGAAACGCATTTGCGCATGCTGCGCGAACGGTTATTTGATGAAGTCCGCCCGCATCAGCCCGATAAATTTGTTGCCGGGCTTGCTCCGCGATTCACCCTGGAAACGCGCCAAGAGCTCACATTTCCTCTCTCGCTGGATAGAAAATCGTTGGCTGATTTGCTGATGATGACGCCCTATGCGTGGCGGGCGCTGCGTGAAAAACGCGAAGCGTTGCTTGCATTGGCTCACGCAAACGACAACGCACATTTTGTGCTGATGACGTTTGTTCGCTCCTAAAAAAGCGATGCCCGCAAGCAACAGGCTGCGCCGAAATTTCCTAGTGTGATCCCAGCAGGATCAGCAACAAAGGAATGGCGACCGCAGTAAATAATCCCGTCAATGCCAGAGCAATGCCAGCAAATGCACCGGGACGCTGACCCATTTCAATCGCGCGCGCGGTGCCGACCGCATGCGCAACGACGCCGAGCACCAAGCCCAGCACCCGCGCGTCGCTGACGCGCAACCAGCGAAAAATCATCGGCGCAGTAATGCCGCCCACAATGCCGGTGACAATCACGATTCCCACCGCCAACTCAGGATCGCCGCCGATACTTTGTGCGATCGGAAATGCGATGGCAGAGGTGACCGATTTCGGTAATAGCGAGAGCAGCACTTCGCGCGTTGGGGCAAAAGGCAGCGCCGCCAAAATTGCCAGCAAGGGCGCAATCACACCGCCCAAGACCACCGCAAGAAATACCGGTTTCACCGCATTCAACACCGTCCGTCGCTGGCGATACACCGGAATGGCCAGCGCCACGATGCTCGGGCCCAACAGCCAGTACAGCAATTGCGTACTCTGCCGCCATTCGATGACGGGCATCTCAATCCAAATCAGCACCGCTACCAACGGAATGGATCCCGTCACTAGCGGATGCGCCAAGGGATGATGATGCAGCACGCGCCAGAACCGCAGACCCGCCACATACGCCAACGCGCAAGCAGTAATGCACGTCACAGACACCGCCAGCGAATGCCAAAATGTCGCGCTCACACTGAATGCATCGACGTTCATCGCGGCGGTTCCGCTGTTGAATCTTTCGTCGTCTCCGGCGGCAACGCCGTTTTCAGAATCAGCGAGAGTGCAATCATCGCCAACGGGGTGCCAACAAAAATTGCCATCAGAACGGGCCAAGCCATCGGTAAAAACTTGGCGTGGTCCAGTGCCAGTGCCGCGACGGGCGCAAAGAAAAACAAATTCAGGTTACGCAGCAAAATATCTGCGGCGCGCGCGATTCGGTTGAGTAGCCGATCACCAAAAATGATCAGCAAGGCCAACAAGGCCAACATGCCAACCACGGCGCCCGGAAAGGGGACGGCCAGCGCGCGCACCAATGCCTCGCCTGCCAACTGCAGGCCCACCAGCAGAACAAACCCAAGTAATAAGTCGATCACGAGAACGTCTGTCGCTGGATGCCGGCGTCAATCAATGAGCCGCGCACGTCAATCGCGGTGACGGCACAACTGAAACAAAAACAGCGCGGTCAAACCCACGAACACCAACAGCGTCCATTCCGCGAGGCTGCCGCCCAAGAAGCGCGGGCCGGCAACGGCGCATTCTCCGGAACCACGCAACACCATGTTCAGCACTTCATGCATGGGAAATACATCGAGCATGTATTCCAGCCCTGGGCCGCATGCCGGCACTTGGTCAGCCGGCATGTGCTGCAACCACACATGACGGCCCGCGACGCCCAGACCAAACAGCGCGCACAGTAAACCCAAGCCGGCGTACACGCGCTGACCTATGCGATACGGGTTATGTATCGATGCGAGCAACAACACCGCCATGGCGCCGATCACGGCAATCCGCTGCATGATGCACAGCGGACAAGGATCTTGACCCGCTGCGTATTGCAGAAATAGCGCAAACGTCATCGCAAACACGCAAGCCAAAAAACCAAGCAGATTGGTGAAGCGATAACCCGGCAGCATAGATTTTCTCTGCGTTATTTCTTTAGAGAACTCTGTGTTCAGACAATCACAAAGGTTCCGCAACAGGTGCCGGCCCCAGATCAGGCGCAGCCGGCTCCGATTGCGCGTCAGGCTGCTCTTCCGGTTGCGGCGCCGCACGGAAGTCGATCAGTTCGACCTCGAACACCAGCGCTTGGTTCGGTCCGATAACGTCGCCTTCACCAACACCCTGTTCACCGTAACCCAGTTGCGGCGGCAAATAGAATTTGTACTTTGCGCCGCGATTCATCATGCCAACGCCTTCTTTCCAGCCGGCAATGACACGGTCCAACGGAAACTCGGCGGGGTCACCGCCAGCAGTACTGTCGAACTCTGTGCCATCAATCAACGTGCCACGGTAATGCGCGATGACGATGTCATTCGCACTGGGCTTGCCGCCTTTACCTTTTTTCAGCACTTCATACTGCAAACCGGATTTCGTTTTCTTCACACCTTTGCGCTTGGCGTTGGTGGTCAAAAACGCGTCGGCCTTGGCGAGGTTGTCCGCCAGCATTTTGCGATGCGCTTCTTGCAGCCGCGCAACGCGCTCCTCTTGGAACTGCCCAAAAGCGGCTTGCATTTGATCTGGTGTCAGTTTGCCCGCTTGCTTGGCGTAGGCGTCGCTAAAACCGTCCCGAAATGCCTCGGTGTTCAGCTCAGGAATGTCGCCGAGCATGCGCTGGCCCAATGAAAAACCGAGCGTGTAGCCGATACGCCATTCCGGGGTACCCGGTGCCGGCTGCGTTGTTTGTGCGGTGGGCACCGCCGCGTCATCAGCGGATGACGAGGTGGCCGGGGTTTCAGCGGCCAACACCGTGCCACTGGCCAATAGGCCCAGCAAAAACCATCCGTGCGTCTTCATGGAAACTCCTCGTTGATTGCCGTATCGGCACGTTAAAAGTGGGTGGCGGTCCATATCAGTTCAGCCGTCAGTACGAGCCGAAGGATAGCGCGTTTCAGCGATAAAACTGTGCGACGTACTCGGCAAATGGCAGTTGATCGGCAGCCTCAATTTCGCGTTGCTCTTCTTGTGACTCCGCGGCCAGTTGCTCAAAGAACTCCCGGCGCGCGGCCCGCAGCGGTTCGGCCAGAAAGTAGTCACGAGCAGCCAGCGACTGCGCCATCGCAAAGCGGAAAAAGGATGACTCATGCTCACGTAAGGTCGCCAACACGCGGCCACTGGGTGTCAGCTCCGGATTTTCCAGCTTGCGCATTTGCGCCGCCAGCGAACGGGTATAACCGTTCGCAGATTGTCTCGCCTCATCAAGCAGGCTCGCCACCGGCTTCATCGCCTCACACAACGCCAGCCCTTGCTCGCGCAAGTTGGCTTCGCCGCCATCGAGCACGATGGTCGCCTGTGGATCGCGGCCGCGATTCACGGCTACCTGCAAATTGGCTTTATTGATCGCCAGTGCAGCTGCGTCCTGCGGCGGGCTGTCATGCAGCAAGCAGAACGTGGCAAACAATTCCATGAAATACGATGTTTCGTGATCGATACCCACTGGCATAAACGGGTTCAAATCCAAACTGCGCATTTCGATGTATTCCACGCCGCGACCCCGCAAAGCATGTATCAAGCGCTCGCCAGGCAACGGAACACATTTCGGACGGATCGAGCCATAGAACTCCGCCTCCATTTGCAGCACGTGTGTATTGAGCTGATTCCACTGCTCACCCTGCGTCAGCCCGATGCGCGCAAAATCTTCGCTGGGCGTGTTGATCGCCGTTTCCAGTGAATCCACATACGCCGCCAACGAGTTGTAACTCACCGCCAGATTTTTCTGCGCGCTGTTGGAATAGCCAAGATCAGAAAGGCGTAGGCTCGTGGCGTAGGTGCGGTATAGCGTGTGACCGTCCGCAATTTCCAAATCATGCGGGCGATCACGCATGAAACTCCCACACATGGCCGGCGATGCGCCAGTGAGATAGGCAATCAGCCACACGTATTTCTGGTAATTGCGAATGAGTGAGAAATATTCACGTGAGGTGAATTCCTGAAGATCGACACCGCACGCATCCTCGACCTTGCGGTAAGCCCACCAAAAGTTATCGGGAAACGACACGTTGTAGTGAATCCCGGCGATGGCCTGCATTTGTCGGCCATATCGATGCCAGAGGCCGTGACGATACGTCGTTTTGAACTTGCCGAGATTGGATGTGCCGTATTGCGCGATAGGAATCGACAATTCACCGCCCACGACGCATGGCATGGAATTGGTCCACAGCAATTCGTCACCCAGCTTTTCGTAGACAAAGTGATGTGTATCCGCCAAAAACATCAGCGCATCCGTCACATGCTCATACGCAGGTGTAATCAGCTCCAGCAACGATTCCGAATAATCGGTGGTGATATGCGGATTCGTCAGCGCCGACCCCAGCGCCTGAGGATGCGGCGTTTGCACAATGCGCCCGTTCGGCGTTACCCGCAGACTTTCTTTCTCGATACCGCGCCGGATCCCGCGCAAGGTATGCACCTTCTGCTGCGCACGCAGTGCGGTAATGCGGTGTATCAGATGGCGGGTATCGAGAGCAGGCATGGGCTTCCCCGAGGCTAGGAGGGAAATATAACGCGGGTTTTCAGCAGGTCAGCGAAGAAGCACCGATCTTCCGATCACTTCTTCTTATCCAACCCCGCTTTGTTGAACGCTGCCGCAAACGCGTTTTTGCCGCTGCTTTGCTGCGGGCCACCAAATGAGCGCTGCTGCTGCGCAGCGTCCGGGCGGGCGCCGCGACCGCCACGCGTCTCGCCACCCGGGCCCGCAGCCGGCGCTTTTGCACCCGGCTGGTCATCCATGCGCATGGAAAGCGCGATGCGCTTGCGCGCAAGATCAACTTCCATCACTTTCACTTTGACAATATCGCCGGCCTTCACCACCTCGTGAGGGTCTTTCACAAACTTGTTGGCCAGCGCCGACACGTGCACCAAACCGTCCTGATGCACGCCGATATCCACAAAAGCACCGAAAGCCGCCACGTTGGTCACGGTGCCCTCCAGCACCATGCCGAGCTTTAGGTCTTTCATTTCCTGGACATCTTCGCGTAACTCAGCCGCTTTGAATTCACCACGCGGATCGCGGCCCGGCTTATCAAGCTCTTTCAAAATATCGGTGATCGTCGGCACGCCAAATTTTTCCGTGGCGAATTCTTGCGGTTTGATGCTGCGCAGAAATTGCCCGTCGCCCATCAATGATTTCAGTGTGCGGCCACTCTTCTGCGCGATAGCCTCCACCAACGGGTACGCCTCGGGATGCACAGCAGATGCATCCAGCGGATTGTCGCTGCCCGTCACGCGCAAGAAGCCTGCAGCCTGCTCAAACGTGCGATCGCCCAAACGCGGAACATCTTTCAATTTTTCGCGGCTTACAAATGGGCCATTCTTGGCACGAAACGCGACGATATTGCCCGCGATGGTGCTGTTCAGGCCGGCGATGCGTGCCAGCAACGGCGCGCTGGCGGTATTAACGTCAACGCCAACTGCATTCACGCAATCTTCCACGACACCATCCAGCGATCGAGCAAGTTTCAACTGATTCACATCGTGTTGATATTGGCCAACGCCGATGGATTTCGGTTCGATTTTCACTAACTCCGCCAACGGATCCTGCAAGCGACGCGCGATTGACACTGCACCTCGATACGACACATCGAGATCCGGAAACTCTTTTGCTGCCAATTCGCTCGCCGAATACACCGAAGCGCCCGCTTCGCTGACTACGATTTTTTGCGCTTTGATCGCCGGATGCTTCTTTAGTAGCTCGGACGCGAGCTTGTCGGTTTCACGCGACGCAGTGCCATTACCGATAGCGATCAACTCTACATTGAACTTTTGACACAGTGCCGCCAGCACGGCGATGGAGTTGTCCCAGTCGTTACGTGGCTCATGCGGAAAAATAGCGAGATGTGCCAGCAAGTCGCCGGTCACGCCGACCACCACCACTTTCACCCCGGTACGTAAACCTGGGTCCAGACCCATGGTTGGCCGAACACCTGCCGGCGCCGCCATCAGCAACGCTTTCAAGTTGCGGGCAAACACCCGGATCGCCTCTTCGTCAGCCTGCTCGCGCAATTCACCGATCAGTTCGTTTTCGAAATGCATCAGCAATTTCACGCGCCAGGTCCAGCGCACTACTTCCTGCAAGTAATCATCTGCTGCGCGTGCTCGATGCGACCAGCCAATATGCGAAGCAATCATGTCCTCGCAAGGATGAATACGCGTGCGATCTTCTTCATCTCCCACCGCGATGCCCACTGAGAGAAAACCCTCGTTGCGGCCACGCAACATAGCCAGCACCCGATGCGACGGTGCCGTCATCAATTTTTCGCTGTGTGCAAAATAATCGCGGAACTTGGCTCCTTCGTTTTCCTTACCCGGGACAACCTTGGCACTGAGCGTCGCTTCGCGCAGCAAAAAATCACGCATGCGCGCCAGCAGTGTTGCGTCTTCTGCAAATCGCTCCATCAAAATCTGTTTGGCGCCATCAAGTGCCGCTTTGATATCCGGAACGCCCTTGTCGGCATCGATAAACTTCTGTGCTTCTTCTGCTGGCAGCAGTGTGGGATTTCCCAACAAAGTATCCGCCAACGGCTCCAGCCCGGCTTCACGAGCAATCTGCGCCTTGGTGCGACGTTTTTGCTTATACGGCAGATAAAGATCTTCGAGCCGCGCCTTGGTGTCGGCGTCACGGAATTCTTTTTCCAATTCCGGCGTCAATTTGCCTTGCTCGGCAACGCTCTTGATGATCGCCTCGCGACGCTCTTCCATTTCACGCAAATAGTGCAACCGCTCATCGAGCGTGCGCAGCTGCGTGTCATCGAGCCCGCCAGTCACTTCTTTGCGATAACGCGCGATGAACGGCACCGTCGCCCCTTCATCGATCAACTCGATCGTTGCCACCACTTGCGCCAGCTTGACAGACAATTCATCCGCAATCTTGCGAGCAATCAATGGGTTGGTCGTAGGAGCAACAACAGCAGTCGACATAGTGAAATCACGCGCGGCAGTGGTGGAGGCGTGATTCTAGGGAGCCTCGCTGTATAGCGGCAGGCTTGCAGGCAAGCAATGCACGCGCTAGGCATTTGTGCGATAGCCGTTTCCAAGCCGAACCGCACGCATAGGGGTTCCGCACAAGGCAGCAACAAAAACGCCGCCCGAAGGCGGCGTTTTATTTAAACAGACGCAACCGCTCAGCGACGCGCTAGTAGTTCGTTAATTTTGCCGAGCAATTCTTGTTCATTGGGCGGCTTGGTGACGTAGCCACTGGCGCCTTGGCGCTCGCCCCACACCTTGTCGGTTTCTTGATCCTTGGTAGTCACCAGGATCACCGGGATGTGCTCGGTCTTGGGATTCTTGGTGATCTTACGGGTCGCCTGGAAGCCATTGAGCTCGGGCATCACCACGTCCATCAGGACCAGGTCCGGCTTCTGCTGCTCGGCGATCTCGACGCCCCGCATACCGTTATCGGCAGTGATCGTCTGGTGACCATTGGACTCTAGGATCTTGACCAGATTCGCGAGTTGGGTCGGCGAATCGTCAACCACCAGAATGCGCGCCATTCATTGCCTCCAGAGTGCCGGTGTCGTTGTTGGTTTTAGGCCTCTGAACGTCCAAGCGTCCATTTGCCCCGGCGACCAGCGGCGCGATCATATCACGCTGACATCGGACGACATGCCGCCCATCCCCCGCCTCGGCCACTCCAGCGCACGAGAATGTCGTATGGTTCACATCAATCCTTGGCTGACTACACGTTCAGGCCCCTTGCCGCCTCGGCAACAGAATTGAAGAATGGCGACAACGCACGACACGGGCGGCCGCACCTACCGCAGACCGCCGGCAACTCGCAGGATTCGAACGATCGCATGAGCAGTACCCCTGAAACCCGTGACACCCCCGCCGAAAAGATTCTGGTCGTCGACGACGACGCCCGGCTACGCAATCTGTTGCAGCGTTTCTTCGAAGAAGAGGGCTATACCGTCAAGGCCGTCGGTGACGGTGAGCAAATGGATCGGGCGCTGTCCCGCGAGATCTATCACCTGCTGGTGCTGGACTTGATGTTGCCCGGTGAAGATGGCCTCACCATTTGCCGTCGCCTGCGCGAGAAAGGCAACACGATGCCCATCATCATGCTCACCGCCAAGGGTGATGAAGGCGACCGCATCACCGGTTTGGAATCGGGTGCCGACGATTACCTGCCCAAACCCTTCAATCCGCGCGAACTCATTGCTCGCATTAAAGCCGTGCTGCGTCGCCAAGTCCGAGAAGTGCCCGGTGCACCCAGCCAAAAACAGGAAATCGTTTCCTTTGGTCCGTTCCGTCTTGATCTGTCCACGCGCAGCTTGTTCCGCGATAACGATTCCGTGCCACTGACGACGGGTGAATTCGCCGTACTCAAAGCACTGGTAATGCATCCGCGCGAACCACTCACGCGCGACAAGCTGATGAATCTCGCACGCGGGCGTGAGTGGAGCGCGATGGAACGTTCCATCGACGTACAAGTTTCACGGCTGCGCCGCATTGTCGAAGATGATCCGTCCAATGCACGTTACATCCAAACGGTGTGGGGCGTTGGCTACGTGTTCGTGCCGGACGGCGCCTGATGGCGCGCTCCCTGCTGCAGCGGCTACGCCGCTTCCGGCTGGTTCCACGCACCGCATTTTGGCGCACCACCATCGTCATTCTGTTGGTGATTTCCACCAGCCAATTTCTGTCTTTTCTGTTCTTTCTGGACAACCAATACCTGCCCAGCGTGCGCGCTTACGCGCAGTTCACGGTCATGCAGGCCAACAATTATTTGCACGCCGATCTCGACAGCGGCACGCAACGTACGCGCAACGCCTTGCGCCGTGCCACCGGTATCGAAACCCGCCAACCCGAGCCGGGTGAAATTCCACAGCACGAAAGTTATCCGTTTTTCGATTACGTCGTGCAGGCCTATGCCCAAGAAGTTGCCAACGGGCTCAAGGAGCCCGTTGAAGTCCGCCTACAGTTTCGCACCTCGCCGGTGGTGTGGGTGCACGCGCAAAGTTTTGGCGACACTTGGCTGATCGTGCCGTGGAAGTTTCTGCGCAAGTACGACCGTTACGTCGTCATTGCCTACGCCATCGTCAACCCAATCTTGTCGTTGCTGGCAGCATTCTTTATTTCCAGTCAGCTTAATCGCCACTTGCGACGTCTATCGCATGCCGCGCGACGCGTTGGCCGTGGCGAAGCAATGCCTGGCCTTGATGAATCCAATGCGCCTTTTGAATTCCGCCAAGTGAATCGCGTATTCAACCGCATGGCCGGTGATCTCGATCGCACCCGGCGTGATCGCGAATTGTTGCTGGCGGGCGTCTCGCACGATTTACGCACACCGCTCACCCGTATTCGCCTGTCGGCTGAGTTTTTACACGATCAGGAATTACGTGACGGCATCATCGGCGATATCGCCGATATGGATGCCATCCTCGATCAGTTCATTTCTTATATCCGCGATGGCCGCGACGAACCGGCCGAATCCGGCGACCTGAATGAGCTGGCTCGGCAAGTGGCCGCACATCACGATCCAGCGCGCATGGTGCTGGAGCTTGGAGAGCTGCCACGCTTCGCATTCAAACGCTTGGCCATGAAGCGGTTGATCGACAATCTCGTCACCAATGCGTTTCGTTATGCCAAAGAAGGCCCGGTTTCCATTCGCACTCGCATCGAGCGCGATGCGCTCGTGATTAGCGTGGCGGATCGTGGCCCCGGCATTCCCGAAGGAGAAATCAAGGAAGTGCAGGAGCCGTTTGCGCGTGGCGATAAAGCGCGGACCACGCAAGGGTCCGGTTTGGGGCTGGCCATCGTTCGCCGCATCGCACAAATGCACGGTGGCTGGATCAAGCTGGCTAACCGCAAAAGCGGCGGTTTAGTGGTCAGCGTGTATCTGCCAATGGCGCGGCGCGGCGGACTGTCAACGCCAACGAAACCCGAACAACACTGAGTTTTGTTTCGACAAAAAACACCGCGCGCAGTATCAGCCCGTAAATTCGCCGTTTGTCATCACCGATTGCGTGACGTACCCGAACGATCCTTGCGGATCAAACAACGTCGAGTGCACCACGCCCGTGCCCGTTGACTGCACTTGCGCCACCGAATCAAAACAAATCCATTCGCCGTGCGGCAAACGGAATAACGACAACGTGACATCGGCGTTGATCATGCCGACGTTATTGCCAACGTTCAGTTGCGCCACGCCGTTGCCGAGATCACACAGCAAACACGTGCGCGTGAACGGCGTCAGTGGCTCACCTTTCACAATTTCTACGGGCAAACGCAACCAGCTCGTGTTATGGCCGTGGTCTTCCCACAAAGCTTCGCCGCGCACTTCCACGCGCGTGTGCAGGCCGCGTGGAATTTTCAGGCCTTTGGCATCCAGGATGTCTTGGATGAAAAATGCTTTCAGCCCTTCCGGACCTGGCGGAGCTGCTTGCGGGCGCGGCGCGTAATCCGGCATGGTGATTACACGCGCTTTTGCTAATACCGCTGCCGCACGGCAAACCGTCTTGCCCTCATGCGTAACATCGACTTCCACGACTTTCAGCCGCGAACCGTCGCGCACGACCCTCGCGTTCACCGTCAACAACGCCTTCGGCGCGGGTCGAATCAGATCCATCGTGATACGCGTGATCACGAAAC
>CAZNPF010000010.1:27945-100795 GCA_964574995.1 uncultured Pseudomonadales bacterium
GACGGCGCGCCCAAGCAACCCCGTGACGGTGCCGCCATGCAGAACGCTCGGGTGCCACGGGCTGCCACCGACATCGGTCGGCAAAAAGTGATCGTTATCGCGGGTGTAGAGATATTCCGTCATGCGCTCGCCAAGACGGCTTTTGCCGCCGCCAGATAGTTGATGTGTGTCGTACCTGCGCCCAGTTCCAACAATTTGGAATCACGCGCTAATTTTTCGATGTGGTACTCCTCCATGTAGCCGTAGCCGCCGTGCAATTGGATTGCACGCAGCGAAACGTCCACGCACGCTTGTGAGCAATACGCTTTTGACGCATTGATGAACGCCGGATCATTGACGCCATTTTTCTGCATCCAAGCCAGCCGGTAACAGATGTTTTCCACGTTCTTCAATTTCACGTACATATCGGCGATGTCTAACTGAACCGCCTGGAAATCAGCAATCGCACGCCCGAACTGCTTGCGTTCGTTCACGTATTTTGTGCTGCGATCAAGACACTCTTCGATGATGCCCCACGCCATACCCGGAATCCCCGAGCGCTCAGTGCCCAGCGATTCCTTGGTGTCTGCACGGCCTTCGGCAGTTTTTTCCACGCCGCCTAACAATTGCGCTTTCGGGACTCGCACCTCATCGAAAAACAACTCGCCGGTGGGTGAGTCACGCATACCCATCTTTTTCATCGGCTTGCCTTGCGCAAAACCCTTCATGCCTTTTTCGAGAATAAAAGCATTCACTTGCTGATCGGCTTTGGGTTGCCCACGATCCACTTTGGCGTAAACCACAAAAATATCGGCATACGGTCCGTTAGTGATGAACGTTTTCTGGCCATTCAAAATGTAATCGTCGCCATCCGGCTTTGCCGTGGTGCGCATCGAACCAAACGCATCCGAACCGGCACCGGGTTCGGTCAAACACCACGAGCCAATTTTGTCGACCATGGCCAACGGGATGCCGTATTTCTCGATTTGATCGGCGGTGCCCTTGGTGATGATTGCGCCACCGGCCAGCGCCACCGACACACCATAACTCATCGAAAAACCCGGCGATGCGCGACACATTTCTTTGGCGACCATCATCCCGATCATGGGGTCCATCGCATCACCACTGCCATCGGCCATCAGTGCCGCAAGACCGCCGCCTTTTGCGCCTTCGCCGCCACCGGCTTCACGCATCTTTTTCACTTTTTTGGTCAGCGCCATCTGCGCCATGTCGCGAATACCAAATGTTTTCGCCATCTCGCGCATCAAGTCATACGGCAGCATTTCTCCGTGCTCCAATGCCGGCAGCGCGGGAAACAATTTGGCATTCACCCATTGCTTGGTCATCTGGCCGGCCATTTTGGCCATATCGCTTGGCTCGAACATGGTTGCGATCTCCTGTGTCCACTTACTGTCCACTGCGCACATGAAGTGGCAGCACCCGCTACCGCTTCCGTCCGCTGCCGATTGGGCTGCCTCCCCCTTCCCGGGGTCAATGACGCCAAGTGACGGTCCGGGTGGCCATTACGGCTAGGCCGTTCCGTATTAACCATCCCGCTCACCGACACGATCTTTGCGGCCATCCCCATCCTTGCCCGGACATGCGATGGTCTGCCCGCCCCGCGGAAGCTTCGCCAACCGCGACCTCACCCCCCTTAAGGAGAAAGAGACGATGGCCATCGACACAAGCAAAGCCCTCGGCGCCAAGCTCCCGCCCGCCGAAGCGAGCTGGACCCAAGATCAAATCATTCTTTACGCATTGGGTGCCGGCGTCGGCATCGGCCAAGACCAAACCAGCAAAGAAGTGCTGCAGTACACCTACGAAAACGGTCTGAAAGTGTTGCCCACTTACGGTGTGATTCCGGTATTCGGCACGCTGATGCAGCTGATGACCGTGCCAGGTATGCAAATCAACCCGATGATGATTCTGCACGGTGAGCAGTATCTGGAAATCGCTAAGGCGCCGCTGCCCGTCAACGCCACCATCATCAACGAAGCCGAAGTCACCGCGATTTACGACAAAGGCTTTGATACCGAAAAGAACCGCGGCAAAGGCGCGGTGATCGACGTCTCCGTCTCCTCGAAAGACAAAGCCACCGGCGAACTGCTCTTCAAGAACGTGTTCTCGACGTTCGTGCGTGGCGAAGGCGGCTTTGCACCAAACGGCCCGAAAGCCCCAGAAGCCGGCAACAATCCGCCGGATCGCGCGCCAGACAAAGTGATCGAATACAAAACGGTCACGCATCAAGCCTTGCTGTACCGTCTCTCCGGCGACAAGAACCCGCTGCACGCGGATCCAATGTTCGCCAAGATGGGTGGCTTCAACACGCCGATCCTGCACGGTCTGTGCACGTTCGCGAACGTAGGTCGCGCGGTGATCGAAGGCTTTGCTGACAACGATCCGGCGAAATTCAAGTCGATCAAAGTGCGCTTCACATCGCCGGTTTATCCGGGCGAAACCATCGTCGTTTCGATGTGGAAAGAATCCGCGACCGAGATCATCGTCAAGGCCGGCGTCAAAGAGCGCGGCATTGATGTGATCAACAACGCGAAAGTGACGCTATTTGCTTGATGCGTGGCACGTAATGCAAAAGGGCTAGCATATGCTGGCCCTTTTTTATTTGCAGAAAGTGCGACGCGTGATGTTTTAGTAAGCCGATCAAGCCGCTTGATTTGCCTGCGCCATCTCCACGCCATATTTGCCGGCAAACAACGGGCGCTCATCCGTGTCCCACGGGTGGAAACTCGGTTTGAAATATTCCAGCAAGTACGGCGCCATCGACGCGACAATGCCGCCCGGCCCCCACACCTGGGTAAGCAACCTGAAACGATTGCGTACCGTCCATAAGCCGTCTTTTTTGAGCAGATACACCTGACGCGCATGCACGTGCTGAAAGAAATCAATAAAAGCAATGATCATCGCCGCGGCACGTAGTGGATAGCGGTCATCCAGTTGTTGCAGGAGGTCGTAACAAACCGCTTTATGCTCGATTTCTTCTAGCGCATGCCATAACAGTAACTCCCGCACGGGCGATGCCGCGTTGTCGATGAGGTCTGGGCGCTTGTTCAAGATGGTTCGCGCAAACGTTGCCGTCATATGCTCGGCGGCGGCCGTCATCGCAATGCGCCAGCGCGCAGGAATTTTCTTTCTTGCCCAGGTACGTTGCTGAAGGATTTCTTCATCAAAATCTTTCATCTTGGCGTAGCCCAGTGCAATCAGCGCCGCACTCCATTCGTCATGTGCTTTGCCGTGAATAGCCTCCTGCCGAATGAATAATTTCACGTCGCCGCGTAACTGTGCGTCAAGATTGTGCTCGCCGATTTTCTCGCAAGCATCGCGTGCTGCATCGATGAAAAATCGTTCGCCTTGCGGAAAAGTCGCCTGCATGGCATTGAAAAAATGCGTCATGACCGGATCATTGTCATGCCAGTAGCGATGCCTCTTCATCAGCGTTTCGAGATCAAACTGCGGTGTGCGCGCCCGAATCTCAAGATCGGCAGGGCGGCGTTGGGCGGCGGTCATAACGGCTCCTTTCAAGGCGCGGCGTCGATGTCGATACAGACGGGCTCGATGACGTTTCACCACGCGTCGACAAACGACAGCGAACTTAATCGAAGATAAGTCCAACCGTCAGTAGGGTCGGGCGACCCGCCTCTGTCGTCAGGTCACACCTAGCGGCCGGCTACGCGACGCTGTGCGGTAGGGCTGTGCAGTAGGGCTCAACGATAGGGCGCTACGATCACAATCCGATGGATAACCGCCACAAGACATGGCCGAGACCCTGCGCTTCGCGCACGATACCGGCTGGCTCGCACCTAGGAAGCCGCCATGCCCCGCGCTCCACGCCGCTGCCGCGCACTTACCTGCTGGTCATGGGCACTGGTGTTTGCGCTGGCTGCCGGCAGCGCCGCTGCGGGTGACGCCCATGCGGCCGCCGCCGCCACAACGACCCCCGCTGCTGCACCCAGCCCTGCCGCGCCCATCGTGATCACAGAAAAGTCCTTCAAGTGCATCCGCGAGATGGCCGCTGTGCGCGGTTTTTTTGTCGACAACCTTGCTGGCGATCTCGCCGGTACGCTGAAAATCGCCAACGCTCCCTCCGGTGGCGTGTATCCGCCGGGCTCGGTGGTGCAGTTATTTCCCAATGAAGTGATGGTCAAGCGTGAGTCGGGATTCAACCCAGCGACGCATGATTGGGAGTTTTTCGAACTGGATGTGAGCGCACAAGGCTCAACGATCCGCACACGCGGTTTTGTGGATGTTAAGAATCGTTTTGGTGGCAACTGTTTTGCCTGCCACGTGCAGGCAAAACCCGAATGGGATTTTATTTGCGAGCAGAATCACGGCTGCGAAAACCTTCCTGTTTCTCGCTTTGCAATTACTGCGCTGCAACACGCAGACCCCCGCTGCGATAATCGTGAGACGCCGTTGCGTTATCGTGCAACCAATTGGCTCATCCGGTTTTTTTCGCCGCTGTAATTCGAGAGGCGCGCGCTAACGAAATGAGCCTGTGCGTACGTTCAGTGCGAAGGCGTGTCGATAAATGCGTTGGGGTTGTAACCCAGCTTGACGAGCCGCGCACTGATGGCGGCGCGCGTTTCGGCATCTAGCGTTTTAGTGCGCGAAAGGATCCAGCCCAGCTCGCGGTCTGGCCCGCCCACGATGCTCCAGCGATAGTTCGGATCAAAGTCCAGCACCCAGTAATCGCCGGTGAATGGCATCCAGCCAAAAATTTCGAAGAAGCCAATTTCAAATTTTCGATTACTTTTTGCATCGACAACGAATGCTTTACCGGTGACTTGCGTTGTTTCACCGTCCGCCTTGCGGCAAGCATTGACGATTTCGACATAGCCATTCTTGACGGTGTACGTCGCGGTGACATCGCTTACGCAGTTGCGTTGAAAAAAATGCGGCTGCCGTGCAATTTCATACCACGTGCCAGAATACTGCGCGAGATCGATTGCGCGAGCGGGTTCGGCCAGCGTGACGGGTGTCTCCGCCGCCTGCGTAACGCCCGCCAGCACCAACGTACCCAGCAATGTGGCCCAGATGGCCGACCAACGTGTCTTCATGGCAATTCCCTCCTCCGCACACCATAGCCGATGATGCAGGCCGGCCTTACGATCATTCACTTGGCTATTACTCTATTACCCTATTGCCCTATTACCCAGCACCCATGGTCATTCGCTAACTCGAGGAGTATTTCATGTCCGCCGATAACATCGTACTTGCCCAATGGAATCGCCTGTCCAATCTGCCCGGCGGCAAATGGATTTTCTCGCAGGTGTTGGCCAACAAAGCGCCTTACTTCACCAGCATCGCGCCACGCATCGAAGAACTCCGCAACGGTTACGCGCGCGTCTCACTGCGCAAGCGTCGTGCTGTGCAAAATCATATCGGCACCGTGCATGCCATCGCGCTGTGCAATCTGTTGGAAGTCGCCATGGGGGTTTGTGCAGAGGCGTCAATTCCTAAACATTTGCGCTGGCTGCCCAAGGGCATGACGGTTCGCTACACAGCAAAAGCCGGTAGCGATATCACGGGCTTCGCAGAAGTCGCTGCGGAAGCGTGGAAGCCCGGCGAGGTCATCGTGAAAGTGTGGGCCGTGGATACTGCCGGCAAAACGGTGATCGATGGCACCATCACGCTACACGTCAGCGAAAAACCTGCCGCAAAATCCTAATGCCATCCGTACTGATCAGCGGCACATCCTCTGGCATCGGTCGCGCTTGCGTGGCCCGTTTTCACGCGGCCGGCTGGCACGTCTTCGCGACCGTCCGCACATCACAAGATGCCGATTCGTTACGCAACGCATTTCCTGGCGTACAGGTTCTGGAAGCCGATCTGACCGATGAGGCCCAGGTGCGGCGCGTGATCGGTGAGGCACTCGTCAATCACGGTGGCGTCGACGTGCTGATCAACAATGCGGGGCGTTCGATCATCGGCGCCGCCGAGGAAATCACGCTGACCGAATTCCGCGCACAACTGGACATCAATCTCTTTGCAGCCATCCAACTCTCGCAGCTGGTTTTGCCCGCCATGCGCGAGAAAAATCGCGGGCGTATTGTGCAAGTGAGTTCTGGTTTTGGACGCATCGCGCTGCCCATGTTCAGCGCGTACTGTGCGTCAAAATATGCGCTGGAAGGGTTCAGCGAGGCGCTGGCGCATGAGCTCGCGCCGTTTGGCATTGGCGTATCGCTGATTGAGCCGGGCACCGTAAATACGCGGCTGGATGCCAATCGGCATGAAGGCACAAACGTGCGGCTCAAAGGCCCCTACATGCGGCTTTACACCACCATGCGCGCACGGCTGTCGGAATCGCAAGAACGCCGGGCTTCGTCGGCGGAAGAAGTGGCCGACGTGATTTTTACCGCCGCGACGGTGCGTCGACCCGCCTTGCGTTACACCGTGGGCAATATGGGTTTTGCGGCATCGCTCGCCGCGCGCTTTGTGCCTGACCGGCTCAAACAGGTTACTGTTGGCCGCATGACCAGCGACCGATAGATTTCTTTCGAGGGCAGGCACATGAGCGGTTGGAGCAAAAACGAT
This sequence comes from uncultured Pseudomonadales bacterium, assembly GCA_964574995.1. Classification (GTDB taxonomy): domain Bacteria; phylum Pseudomonadota; class Gammaproteobacteria; order Pseudomonadales; family JADFDG01; genus JADFDG01. Next base: position 34,474 of record CAZNPF010000010.1, read on the forward strand.
ATTCCGGACCAAACGGGTCGTCTCGCCTTGGTGACGGGCGCCAACAGCGGCATCGGCCAGGAAGCGGCGGCGCAATTGGCGTTTAAAGGTGCTCACGTCGTGCTGGCTTGCCGCAGCGCCGCGAAAGCGCGCGACGCCATGCGTGAAATTGAAGCGGCCGCGCCGGCCGGCGTTAAACCTTCGCTGGAATTTTTAGCACTGGATCTGTCCTCGCTGAACAGTGTTCGCGAAGCGGCGTCTACATTTCGCTCCAAACACAAACACCTGGATATGCTCATCAACAATGCCGGCGTGATGTGGTTGCCGCATACGTTGAGCGCCGACGGCCATGAGATGCAATTCGCCACTAATCATCTTGGGCATTTCGCACTGACGCTGTTACTGCTCGACACGCTAAACGCAACACCCGGCGCACGAGTGGTGACCGTCTCCAGTCTGGCGCACACGATGGGTCGTATTCACTTTGACGATCTCTCGTTCCAGCACAAGCCGTACTCACGTTTGGCTGCTTACGGTCAAAGCAAAGTTGCCAATCTATTGTTCATGCAGGAATTGTCGACGCGGCTCAAAGCAAGCGGCGCAACCACGGCATCCATCGCCTGCCATCCGGGTGTTTCCAACACCAATCTCAGCGTGCCGGGCTTTGCACATTCGCGCTTGCTGTCTGTCATCAGCCGCATCGGTACGGCGTTGATCGGTCAACCGGCTGCTACCGGCGCGCTACCCACGCTGTACGCGGCCACGTCGCCCCATGCAAAAGACGGCGATTACATCGGCCCCTCCGGATTCCGCCAAGCACGCGGCGCGCCGCGACATGTCGGCCGGAATCGTTATTCACGCGATCCCGATGTGGCGCACCGCTTGTGGGTGCTCAGCGAGCAGCTCGCCAGCGTTGCCTTTCCATCAGCACACTGATCACCCTCGCGGTTTTGTAATGACTGCACAAATGACCTGCTGCCCCAAGCGAGCCGATTGCTGGTCAATGTAGCTCGCCGTGCCGCATGTGACGATGCGCATCCCTCGCATCGCATCGTTAGTGCGTGTTCATGTGATGCACCATCTCGATCACGGAACTCGCCGCATGGCCGCATGGAACAGCAACCAGATTCCCAATCAGACCGGGCGCATTGCGCTGATCACCGGCGCTAACAGCGGTATCGGGCTCGAAGCTGCACGCATGCTCGCTGCGCGCGGCGCACACGTCATTCTGGCTTGCCGAAATTCGAATAAAGCCGAAGATGCCATGCGGGTCATCGCTAACGCCATGCCTAAAAATCGTTTGGCATCGTTAGAATTTTTGCCGTTAGATTTATCGTCATTAGCCAGCGTGCGCGAAGCGGCTGCGCGCTTTAATGCATGCCACGCAACACTGGACTTACTCATCAACAATGCCGGCGTGATGTGGCTGCCGCATTTATTTACAGCAGACGGCCATGAAATGCAGTTTGGCACCAACCATCTAGGCCACTTTGCGTTGACAGGTTTAGTGATCGATCGATTACTGGCAACGCCAGGCTCGCGCGTCGTGACCGTCTCCAGCGTTGCGCATGCCAATGGCCGCATTCATTTTGACGATTTATCGTTTCAAGCACGTCGCTATGGAAAACAAGTGGCCTATGGCCAAAGCAAATTGGCCAATCTCATGTTTGCTCTGGAGTTGTCGCGTCGCCTGGAATTGCGTGGCGCAAAAACAAAATCGTTGTCCTGCCACCCCGGCGCCGCATCAACCAATCTGGCTGCGCCTGGCATGTCCAGCATTTCACCGCTATCGCTGATGAATATGATCGGCCTGTCGCTCTTCGGGCAGTCGCCGGAAAAAGGAGCAATGCCCACGATGTACGCAGCCACCGCAGAGCATGCCGAAAGTGGCGATTACATTGGGCCGCGCTTCTTTCAATTGTGGGGAGCGCCGCGCAAAGTCATTTGCATGCCTCATGCACGTAACGCGGATATCGCTCGGCGTTTGTGGGAATGCAGCGAAGCACTGACCGGCGTTAAATTTTTGTAGGCGTAGCCGCTGATGCAGCTACCACTCAGCGCAGACGAATCGGTGTGCGTATGTGTTGCGTAGGCACGTCGATCAGCATCGAATCAAAATAATCGACGCCGCCCATCAACTGGTCATCGCTGAGTTTTGGCAATAAATTTTCGAGCGTCGAATAAGAGCCCTTGCGCACACCACTGATAGCCACTTCGCTGACTTTACGCAAGATCATGCCGAAGCCAAGCAACTTCAACGGCTCTTCGTAGTAATAACGGATTGCCTGATCCGTCAGCGCCTTCATCACAAAGATCGTTTCTTGCATGTCGGCGCGTGGGCCATCTTTTCGCGCCTTTGCAATCGCCGTTTTTGCACGCGCGACAAAGGCATCGTCTGCCTTGAATGATACATACCATTCGCCATCGGCTTTTTCGGCATGCGGCAACATCAAGCGCATGCTATCTATGTATTCGGCACCGCGTTTGTGCTGATCGTGGTCCAACTTATGCAACGTGGCTTTGAGCACCACAGCCGTCGAGTTCTGCACGGTGCCCACCATGAATTCGACCAACTTTCGCTGGGTACCCGTGATTTTCAGTTGCTCGACAGGCGCCAACATAAAGGCATTCAAGCTGTCGCGCGTGAAATGATTCATCACATCACCCAGCAATGCCGGGCTGGGTTTGCTGTGTGGGCCACCGATCAGATCAATGTATTCCCGCGTGCTGTGGGTGAGATCGTCAGAAGCGACAAAAGCAACATGGGACTGATGCATTGGTGAAAAGTCTCGCTAAACAGGATGGCAGGCAGAGTATGGCCGCCTGACGAGCGAATCAAGACAGGCTGCTGAACAAGCCGCCCAACACGGGAAACCCCAGCGCCCAATCGATCCACACCAGCCCATGCACAATGACAATGCACCAGAACATAAACTGATAATCAGGCTTAACCGTCTTGTGACGAAACACTTTCTGGGCAATGAACGCGCCCGGCCAGCCGCCCAGCCACTCCTGCAAATGCAAGGTGTTTTCCGAAACACGGCGGGTATATTTTTTTTGCGACGCCTGCTTGTCATATCGATAGGTAAAGAATGAGAACGTGCTCATCAATACGTAGACAAGCAGAACAATTTGCACGCCAGAAGGGCTCCATCCATTCGTAAAATCTTGCACTGACGCTTTGATTCTCTGCACTGCGGAAAAGATTTTTTCCGGGATTGCGCTGCCGGATGATTCGCGATTTTCGTGCTTTTCTGTCTCTGCGGTCGCACTCGTACGCCTCTGCCTTTCGCCGTGCAACGACGGAATAATCGTTGGCTGCTTTTCCGGACCGACCTCCTGATGGTCGCCCGCCTCGCAAGGCATATTGCGGTATTCGATCTCTCCGTCGGCATGAGTGCACTTGTAGATATCGGCAACGGCCACCGTCGACGCCACAGAAAGCATCAGCACTTGCATGATCGCCAGCGCCCGACGCATTTGATTACTTGCCAAAATCACGCTGGTTCTCCGCGGTTGCGTATCGATGAGTTATCCGCTGTAACACCTGTCGCGCAAGAAACCGCGGGATGCGGTTCTCGGACGCAATGAGATCAATGACCGTTTCTTGCACTTCGGGGTTACGCACGATATCGCGCCATTGCTCACGCGATCTGGCCATGTCGACCAGTTTCATGACCTGCTGCACACGAATCGCGGCAAGGATGGGGCCCACGACGCCCCAATAGCCGAATATCCAAAACAGAACAGACACGATCACCAGCGCGTACTGGTCATTCGACGCTTGGAAGAACAAATAATAAATGCCGTAGGGCGCCAGCGTCAGCAGGCCGATGACCCATAACACGATAGCGCGGAGGAACATGCAACAGCCCGGATGTGCAGACCCGGCTAGCCTCTCCGGTTTATCCGGTGCTGGCAAGCATGGCGCACCGTACGCAAAGGCCGTGTTGCCGCGCGCAGGACAAATACAAGCCACACGATCAAGCGAATAAATCGCCCTGCTTCACGTTGATCGGCCGCGCATGACGAGCAGACGTGGCCCGGGAGGCCACGGCGCGTAACGAGGATGGTAACGCCTGCAAGACCGGCGGCCGGAATTGCGTGACATCCAACGGTGGATGCGGGCTGCGATTGCCGTAACCCGCTTTGCGACGCGCTACCGCGTAACGCTGTGCAAGCAACTCCGCAAAACGACCGTTGCCTCGCATACGATGAAAAAAGCGCGGGTCATTTTGCTTGCCGTCGCGCATATCACCAATGGCCGACATCACGCGCTGTGCGCGATCAGGGAAATGTTGCTGCAGCCACTCGCTGAAGAGTTCTTTCACTTCATGCGGCAAACGCAACACCTGATAACCGGCGCTGGTCGCGCCGGCTTCGCGCGCACTGGCCAGAATGGCTTCCAGTTCATGGTCGTTGATGAAGGGAATCATCGGCGCCGCCATCACGCCCACCGGTACGCCCGCGTCTGCCAATTGTCGAATCGCACGCAATCGCGTCACCGGCGCGGCCGCACGCGGCTCCATCTTTGCCTTGAGGCTGTTGTCCAGCGTGGTCACGCTGAGCATCACTCGCACCAAATTTTCCTGCGCAAATTTCGCCAGCAGATCGACGTCGCGCAGGATCAAGCTGCCTTTGGTGACGATGGTGATCGGGTGGCGACAGGCATAGAGCAATTCCAGCAACTCACGGGTAACGCGCAACTCTTTTTCCACCGGCTGCCAAGGATCGGTATTGGTGCCGAAGGCAATCGGCGTCAGTGGCCGATCGGCACGCACATAACTGGGCGCGGCAAGTTCCTCGCGCAACAGCGCAACCGCATCCGGCTTCCAAACAATCTTCGTTTCGAAATCCAGACCCGGCGAGAGATCGAGATAACTGTGGGTTGGCCGGGCGTAGCAGTAGATACAGCCGTGCTCGCAGCCCTTGTAGGGATTGATACTGCGATCGAAAGGAATATCCGGGGAGTCATTGCGGCTCAAGATGCGGCGGCTGCGGTCGACCAGCAGCTCGGTCGGACGCGACGGCGCCGCGTCTTCCTCCCCGCCGCCGCCTGCTGGGCAACCGCTACTCGGCGGCTGCCAGCCATCGTCCTGCCGGACAACGATGCGCGCGGCATAGCGCCCCTCGGCATTCGAGAGCGCGCCACGTGTGCGATCAGAAGCGACAGGGGTCGGCGGATAGATCATGCCGAACACTGTACATAAGAACAGTGTTCGGCGTCCAGCCCCCGCTTACGGGTGCGGCTGTGCCTGACGGCGCTGCATCATTTCCTGCATCTTCTGCATCATCGCCGGGTCCATCTTTGGCATCTGCATGGTCTGCGCGCCCGCAGGGAGCTGGTAGAAGCTGGCCGGCTGAGACTTCTCGGCAACCGACTGCAACACCATGCGTTTGTCTGCGCGCAGCAATCCACCGCTCGCCTGCTTGCGCGCTGCATCCAGTTGGCGAGCGATGTCATCGCCCATGGATTGCCCCATTTTTGCCGCGAGCGCCGCGAAGGCTTTAGACAAGCCCTGCACACGACGATCCGATGACACGACCATCTCGTGCTTCTCGCCTTTTTCCGTGGTGATTTCCCAAACATCACCCGTCACGCCAGCGATGGTTTCCGTGCGGCCCGTCTTCGTGACTTTACCGCCGGATTTCTCGTGCGGCTTCGCATCCGTTGGCACATTGAATTTCGGCATGTTGTCCATGTCCATCGCGGTGACTTTGCCATTGTGCGTGGACACCATGTAGATCTTGCTACCGTTGACCAACATGTATTGGCCGGTGCTGATATCCATGCGAATGGTTTGATCATTTTTGTAGCTGACACTCATCGTGCGCGTTTCTTTCGCGTTCTTACCATTCAACTGATAAACACCCACCGTATCAGCGAACGCTGGAAAAGAAGCCACAGAAAGCACAATGGCGATGAAAAATTGATTAGCGATTTTCATACGGGATCCTCCCAAGTTTTAAACACGCGGGTACAGCCTACACGGGATAGCGGTTTTTCAACCTGTCATTTCCCGCGCAAGTCATTCGATGACTGCCTGGCCTGTTTGCGCGCTTTAAAAGCAGCGCGGCGATCATGTTCGCCGAGAAACGCGAACCGCGTATAACTGGCAATGACGCCTGCCGCGCGCTCGGCTTCACCATAGCCACGCAAGCCGTCACCGATATCTTTCGTGCTTCCATCCGTCAGCTTCAGCGCTAACCCATAAAAAACGGTCACCTTGCTGCCGACGGTCATGCTTCCCCCTCGCGCCGCGACAAGCCCGGCAATGCTCTCCCGTGCCACTACGCGCTCGGAAACAGGGATGCCAAAGAGCGTGCGTTTGATACGCACCCCTGCACTATCGAAAAACACTTGCAGTCGATTCCCTAGCATCCAGAATCCGCCCGCCATGCAGCCAACACCGATCAACCCAAAGATGCCCAGGAAGATCACTTTGATCAGCGCCGGTATGTCGTTGCCATAAAGCCACATCAAGACCGGAACCGCTGTGAAAATGACGCCGAAAATGAAAACGGCGACCGCCGAACCGATGTTGCGACCCGCACGAAAATCCAGGCTGATGCCACCCGGCGTCTGCTCAAGATTCATCAGCGACTCCAAATGCGCCAATGATTCTGCTTGCGATTCCCGCACGCGGCTCGCCAACCGCATCTTCTGCGCAGTTGCGAACACCGGAATAGAAAACTCTCGCGACAAATCTACGCCAGGCAGTGCACATTCCACGCGCAGCACCCACTCGTGATAATCGCTGCCCGGCGCTGACGACACCGGCAGACCGTCTGGCACCGCAAAGCGGAAATTCACCCGTGTTTGGCTTTGCGGTGAAATTTCCCCCAAAAAATAACGCGTGTCTGACCAGACGGGATCTCGCCTTGTTTCCCGATTCTTCCCACTGCCACGCACATACACATGCAGACACGTCAGCGATACCGTGATCGCACGCGCCGGATCATGGTCGATGGGCACATCGATCATGCCGCCGACATCACCGCCAATGCTCCCCGGGTGGGGATCTAACTGCAGCACCAACTCGCCAAAGCGGCGCGCCGAAATTGTCGCGTGGATGGCCCACGCCAATAACAAAATGCCGACAGCGTCAAACAACAGCACAAAAAGCGCGGCTTGATTGCCTTTAGTAAGAAACTCGTCGACCGCAAACACCGTCGCTACACCGGAAATCACGCACCAGAATCCGGCGAACACCCAAGCAAAAATTGCACCGGCACCCGCCTTGCTGCGAATTTCTGGCGACGACCATTCGCTGCGCGACAACCACGGCGCATTTGAATCAGAAAATCCCGTATCGCCATCGCCACGTCGCAGCAGGCCGAAAACGATCAACCCCAAGCCCACGGCAGAAAAAATTCCACCAAACACCGCCAGCAAGGCCATTTGGCCGCTACGCAGCTCACGATTGGCGACCGCTTCATCCGGTGCGCGTGGATTTACATAAACGATATAGGGCTCTTCATTGTTTGCCGCACTCTCCAATGCCTGCGCCAAATCTTGCTGAAAACTGCCTATGTTGTCGCTGCCGCCCTGAATGGCAACGCGATCGCTGATGTAATCATTGCCTCCGTAGCTATAGCGATAGCGCGCTTCTGCGCGATACATGATGCTGCCTTTGCTGCTTCGGCTTTCAACCAACTGGGCCGACAAAATTTTTGCCGGTGTCGGCTCCCATTGTTGAATGTCTTTCCATTCGAGCAGCGACGAAATAACGAAAAACCACAGCACGGCCAATCCGGCACCCGCAAAGGGCAGGCCAAATAACGCTAAAACAATATTGCGCTTGCCCGTCGCCATCATGATTTTCCTGTTTTTGATTCCCAAACACGCTTTGCCAGCCGCGCGAATTCGTCGTTCATGAAGCGCATGACTAGCTCATACGGCCAAGCAAATTTGCGCTGAAACCAGTAACCCACGCGGATGTCCAATGATGTGAACACCATATAGCGGTTGCCCTTGATACCTTTGATGATTTTCTCGGCCGCTTTTTCTGGCGACACCGCATGGCGCACAAAACGATTCCTGAATTTCTGGGCTTCAGGGTGCTCCATGTCGAGACCAATCACATTCACCGTCCGCACCAGCCCGGTGTTTACCGCGCCGGGACATACCAAGCTCACGCCGATTCCGTAGCGTCGCAAATCCTGACGCAATACTTCCGACACGCCACGCAGGCCAAACTTACTGGCGCTGTACGCGGCATGCCAAGGCAGCGCAAACAAACCGGCTGCCGATGACACATTAACGATATGACCGCCCCGCGCCGCTTTAATCATCGCCGGCACAAAGCACTCCATCACGTGAATGGGCCCCATCAAATTGATATCGATGACTCGCTGCCAGTGCTGATGCTCAAAATTTTGAATCTCGCCCCACGTCGCAATGCCGGCAATATTCATCAGCACGTCCATGCTGCCAAAACGCATTTGCAGATCCTCGGCATGCGCGCGCACGGCGTCATAGTTGGATACATCCAGTTTTTGTGCCGACAGCACTTTGCCGCCGGCCTGCGTGATCTCGCTGGCCACCGCCTGCAGACCTGCATCATTGATATCGGTCAGACACAGTTGGCCGCCTTCGCGTGCGACAGCAATGGCAACCGCGCGACCAATACCACTGGCTGCGCCTGTAATAAAAAAACGCTTGTCGGCAAAATCACGAATCGGCATGGTATTTCCTCGTTAAAAATGACCGTCGCCTCGACACGCCCGAGGCCAGCGCTACTGAACAAACACTATCGGAGAGGAACCATGCCCGATTTCCTGTCGCCCGACGAGGGCTGGATCACCGGCTCCGCTGTGCGGTTGCCGCCGCCGCCGCCGAATGAGCGCGGCCTGCCGTTTCGCGCCATTTCTGGGCTCTCCTCGTTGTTTGGTCGGCCGCAATTGCCGGATGTTTTTCCGGTGCTGAATACGCATCGCGGTTTGTTTTGGGCTTGGCTCTGGTTTGCGTCGCGGCTGATGCCGTTTGGCAAATTATCGGGGCGCGAGCGCGAATTACTGATCCTGCGTACGGGCTGGAACTGTCGCAGCCGATACGAATGGGGCCAGCACGTGGAAATCGGTCAACGTGCTGGGCTGACCGACCGCGACATCCAAGGCATCGCGCGCGGCGCCGCCGCGTGGCCGGCCGGCCGCGAGCACACGCTGATCACCGTCTGTGACGAGATCTGCACGCATAACACCGTCAGCGATGCGAGCTGGCAGGCGCTCAGCGCGCATTACAGCCCCAAGCTGTGCGTCGAGATCCTGATGCTGGTCGGCCACTACCGGATGATCGCCGGGCTGCTGAATACTGCTGGCATCGCGCTGGAAGCACCGCTGGAGGCCAATTTGCAGGCACTGCACGACCGGCTGGCAGCCGCCCCGCCGCGCTGATGGCCCACCGTACGGCTGGAAATTAGCCGCCAGAACCGATTGGTTCTTGTCTCCCGGAGACACGGCTTATAGATTCGTCACCCCACGGGTGCGCCCAGCGCCCATTGCCCGAATTCTGCTCTGGAGCCTTCGCCATGACCGCCCCCGCCCTGCGCCCACAATCCAACGGCATCCACCACTTGGCCTTTGGCACCAAGTGCACGCAGGCCACCTACGAGTTCTATCACCAGCGCCTCGGCATGACGCTGGCGCGCGTGGAAAACCATCGCAAAGGCAAAGGCTGGTTCAAGCACTTTTTCTTCGACATGGGTGGCGATCAGTACATCGCCTTCTTCGAAATGAAAGACGTGGGTGAAAAACCGGATTTTCGTACCGACATCAACCTCGCGGTCGGCACACCGATGTGGATTAACCACGTCGCGTTCAAAGTAGACACCCTCGAGCGTTTTGAAGAAATCAAAACGCGCTGCAAAGACAATGCCGTCGCGCTGCTGGCCGAAGTCGATCACGACTGGTGCAAGAGCGTGTACTTCATCGATCCTAACGGGCTGATGCTGGAATTCACGCACAACTACAATCCGGCCGGCTTCGCGCAGGATCCTGCAGAAGCGTATCGTTTGCTGATGCAAGATCCGTCGGAAATCGCCGAAGAAACGCGTAAGACGAAGGTCAATACCTCCGTCTGAGCATCGGCCCACGTTGGTCTGCAAACGGCACGCCAATCCTGTTAGCCGCGCTTCACTTCTCGCTGATGCCTCGCCCGGCTGCACCCGGACGAGGCTTTTTCATCCCACCCGTGTAAGGAAATCCGCATGTTGCTGATCTCAAAAACCTATTGGCTGGGCATGCCGTGGACTTATCGCGGCGAGCTGCCCGCCGGTACGCAAGTGCAACCGGTGCAACTGAAAGCTGCCGACCTGCGAGATTCCAACGGGCTTTATTACAAACTGCAATCCGCCACACCGAAAATTGGTGTGCTGGTGACACACCCGCGCGTGGATTTTCAACGTCATTATTGCGTGCCGCCCTTTGTCGCCGCCGGCTGTGCGGTGCTGGGCCTCAACAGCCGCTGCTTCAACAACGATGCCACCGCCATTCACGAACAATTAATTCTAGATGTGAATGCCGGTGTGAAATTTTTGCGCGATCAAGGCTGCGAAAAAGTCGTGCTGTTCGGTAACTCCGGTGGCGGCTCACTCTCTGCATTATTCCAGTCACAAGCGCAATTGCCGCGCGGTCAGCGTCTTGCGACATCGCCTTGCGGCGCACCCACCAAACTCAACGATGTTGAAATGTTTCCTGCTGACGCCTATATCGCCGTCAGTGCACACAAAGGCCAGGGGCTAATTCTCACCGAGTGCATCGATCCGTCGTTGACGGATGAAAACGATCCGCTCTCCATCGACAGCTCACTGGACATGTACGACGTCGCCAACGGATTCCGTGCACCGCCACAACCTTCCGAATACACACCGGAGTTTGTGCAGCGCTATCGCACGGCACAGATGTCACGCGTAAAGCGGCTGGATAATTTAGCGCGCAGCTACATCACCGAAGCGCGGCAGCATGAAAAGCAATACGAAGCCATGAAAGGCAGCGCTGAATTTATGGCGCGGCATCGCGTGGGTCGGCGTGCGGCATTGCAGCGGGTAATGGTGATTTATCGCACCATGGCGAATCTAAACTACACCGATCCCACACTGGATCCCTCGGGTCGCAGCCAAGGCTCTCTGCTGTCAGATCGGCCCGATTTGATGAACATGCAGTTCATGGGTTTTGCGCGCGTGCTGACGCCGGAAGCGTGGCTATCGACCTGGAGCGGCATCTCGTCGAATGCCAACATGCTGAAAACGCTGCCTGCTCTCACCGATATTCCGGTGCTGATGGTCAATGCCAGCCGCGATCGCGAGATTTATCCCAAAGGGGATGCCGAGGCGATGTGGAATGCCGTCGCCGCCAAAGACAAAACTTTTTGGCAGTTCGATGGCGAGCATTATTTCGAGCCACCATTCGGCTCACCGACCGCGCCGGACGTTGACGCATTGATGGCCAAAGTGGTGCCTTGGGTGTTGGCGCGTTTTAACTAACGCTCACGTGGCCGCTTGCTGCGTTGATTGTCAGCGCAGCAACTCGGGCGGCAACCGTAATTCCATCGCAACCGGCCGATGATCTGACAGCACGTGATCCAGCACTTCCACTTTGGCGACCTCAAGCCCAGGGCTAACCAAAATGTGGTCGATATGACGATCCGGCTTCCAGCTCGGGTAGGTCGACAGGTTTTCGGTGACGTCCTGCAGTTTTAATTGCGCCAATGGCGTGTGTCGCAGCTGCTCAGCGCGCAGATTGAGATCACCCATCACGACAACGTGATCATAGTGTTCCAGTTGCTTACGCAAGTATTCGAGCTGCTGATTACGTGCGCGCTCGCCGAGTGCCAAATGCAAACTGGCCACCACCAACGAATGCTCGCTGCAGCCATAGTGCGCAATGATCGCGCCACGCCCCGGCGGCCCCGGCAAGCGATGATCTTCGATGGTGTGCGGCGCAAGCCGTGACAGCATGCCGTTGCTGAACTGGCCCAGCTGCCCAAAGTTGCGATTCACTTGTTGATGCCACCACGGGAACTCTGCCTGCTCCGCGATGTGGCGTAACTGATTGACGAAGGCGCTGCGCAAACTACCGGCGTCCACCTCCTGCAACGCGACCACGTCGTAATCGCGTACCACGGCCGCAATGCGCTCTAAATTGCGGATGCTCTCACGATGCGGCACCAAGTGACGCCAACTGTGCGTGATGTATTGGTGGAACCGTTGGGTGCCAATCGCTGCTTGAATATTGAAACTCAGCAAGCGCAACCGATCAGAAGGCAACGTGCCGGGCGCCGCGTGGCGGCGCTCCCGCATTCCGCTGCGTAGCCATGTCGCGGAGACATGGCCACTGCGGCGCTCAATGAATGGCTTATTTTTTTCTGCCAAGTGCGGTGCGTTCCTTGTTGACGAGGAAGTCGACAATTTCAAACGTACGGCCGCCCGCAGCAGGCACCAGATATTTACCGCCAACGGTGATGGTCGGCGTGCCGCTGACCTGATATTTGCGCGCCAAGGCGTCCGCATTGCGCATTTTGGTCGTCACGGTGAAGGAATCCCACGTGGTGTTGAATTTCTCCACGGGAACGCCCGCCACTTTCTGAAAGAGTTTTGCGATATCGCCCTGTGCCGTCATTTTCTCGCCAGAAACATGTATGGCGTTGTAGAGCGCCGCGTGTGTTTTTGCCAACACTTGCAGATCTTCGGCCACATAGTACGCACGACCAAGGGGAGCCCATGACGGATTCAGCATGGTCGGCGTACGCACCAACTCGACATCGGCAGGCTTGCTACGCAGCCAAGTTTCTACGAAGGGCTCCAGTGCAAAGCAATGCGAGCAGCCATAAAAGAAAAACTCGCGCACTTCGATCTTGTTGCCGGTCGTGGTCGGCAGCGGAGTGCCCAACGTGATGTAGTCGCGCCCCGGTAAAATTTCTTTGCTACTCGCAGCCTCAGGCGCGTAAGGCACTGCCAAGGCAACCACCGGCAATAAGAACAACAGAGAAAGCAATTGGCGACGCAGATTCATGTCAGTCCTCGGAATCATGTTGGGGCCACGAGAGCCTAGCTTTAGTTGGTGTAGTAATACCGCCACTCAGTTCCCGCTTTTCGTGAATATCGCGGGTCGTGGCGGGGTTAACTCAAGCCGCCGTCTCGGCCCGATGGAGGATTGTAGGCGCAAAAATACGAAAGGCGGCCATTGGCCGCCTTTCGTTGCTTCGGGAGAGCTGCCTCTCCGATGTGGGCCTTCGATGATGGCCTTACTGGTACAGGCCAGACACGAATTGCGCCAAGCCTTGAATCTCCGCATCGCTCAAGTGCTTGGCCACACCGCGCATGATGCCTTCCGGATCGTTTTCGCGGACGGCGGTAGCACCGATGTCGCCACGCGCAGAGGCGCGGAATGCCTTAAGTTGATTTTCGACATAATCAGCACGCTGGCCACGCAACGCCGGGAAGCCCGCCAAATAGTTGCCGCGACCCGACGGACCGTGACAGCCGGTGCAGGCCAACACACCGCTTTCTAGATTGCCGCCACGCCAAACTTTTTCACCAATTTTGACTTGCTCCGGATTCGCCGCTTCGGTGCCGGATTTTTGTGCGGCGAAATACGCGGCGATGTCGCGAATCTCTTGATCGCTCAACGGGCTTGCCATGCCCATCATCACCGCGTTAGCGCGCTTACCGCTCTTGAAATCATGAAGTTGCTTTTCAATATACCTAGCACCTTGGCCCGCCAAACGCGGATGCCCCGGCAGTGGCTTGTTACCTGCTGCGCCATGGCACGCCGCGCACACGGCTTCGGCTTTGGCTTTCCCGGCTTCGGCGTTACCCATCGGCTTCGCCGGGGCGGCGGCCGCTGCGGCCGGAGCCTCGTTAGCGACGGCAAGCGCAGGGGCCAGCACTAACGTCAACACAAACAAGAACTTTTGCGAAATCTTCAGAGCATTCATCGGGATCATCCAAACGCGAATCAGAAAATGAGCGGGATTTATTTGCCAGTGGAGATGTAGTGAATCAGTGCTTTGTAATCGGCATCGGTACAGTCATTGCACATACCTTTTGCTGGCATGGCGTTTTTGCCGTTCTTGACCGACAGGAGCAATTTGTCGACGCCCGTCGCTAGGCGCGGTTTCCATGCGGCCGTATCACCGAACTTCGGTGCGCCGGCAGCGCCCGTGGCGTGACAGAACGTGCACGCCTTGTCGTACTTGCCTTTGATTTTTGGATCAACCGCGTGAGCCGGCATCGAAAACAGGGCGAACGCAATGGCGAGAGAGGCGAGTAATTTGTTCATGGTGAGACCTCTTGAACTGCTGCAGCGGTTCTCTTGGAAAGAGCACCACAACCCAGGTTCCCTCGCTTTTCGATTCATGCCGATGTCACGGAAGAAGCAAAAGTCGCAACCGGTGTAGGGGTATGTGGCGGCGGCGCATTATATCTTCCGTGCCGAGGGCTGGCTAGAATGCTCAAATCCCAAGCAAATCAGGAACCTGCCGCATGTCCTTGACCCCGGACAAGGCCACCGTCTGCTCGCGTCTGCTGCATCGGACCCGGTTCCTCGTCAGTGCAACATCCGCCCGAGACTGCCCGCCGGACCGCGGTATCGAGATTGCCTTTGCTGGCCGGTCCAACGCCGGCAAGTCCAGCGCGCTGAACGCATTGGTCCAGCAAGGCTCGCTGGCCCGTACCAGCAAGACGCCGGGACGCACCCAGTTGATCAACTTCTTCGAGGTAGATGCCGACCGCCGGCTGGTCGATCTGCCCGGTTACGGTTACGCGAAAGTCTCTGCCGACATCCAAGCCCGCTGGCATGAAGGGCTGGATGATTACTTCCAGCATCGCAGCAGCCTCGCCGGCATCGTGCTGGTGATGGATATCCGGCATCCGTTTTCAGATTTCGATCGCATGATGCTGGACGCCAGTCAGCATCGCGGCTTGAAGATTCACTGCCTGCTCACCAAAGCCGACAAGCTCAATCGCAACGAACTAATCAAAGCCAAAGCTGCCGCTGAAAAAGAATTGCGCTTCTGGCCGGGCGCTAGCGCGCAGCCCTTTTCTGCCACCGCAAAAACAGGGCTGGAAGCCGCGTGGGAATTGCTCGGCGAATGGCTGGGCATCGCAAGCCCCTGAAGCGGTCACGCGATCGCTTCGTTTTTTATCGCGCCAGATGCTCTATTGCTGCTGCGCGACGCGTTGCGCTTACTCCACTTTTTGCTCGTCGCGCATCGCCCGCACTTGCACGATCACCGTGCCAATGATCAGCGCCGGCAACATGACGCTGAAAACAATCGCCGCCAGATCATTCAAGGCAACGCTTTGCTGCTCTTTCCACACCAGGAACAGCACATAAACCACGTACGCCGCGAGGAACACCGCACCATTCGCGCGCGTCAGCACATAGCCGGCGCGGAAAAACGGCAGACACAGTAGCGCTACACCGATCATCAGTGGAATGTCGATCGCCAGCATGGCCGGCGACACGGACAGCGTGCCCATCGACACCAGGCCGGAAAAACCCAGCACCGAGCAAATATTAAAAATGTTGCTGCCGACGATGTTGCCGATGGCGATATCCCGCTCGCCTTTGTAGGCCGCCACCACGCTGGTGGCCAATTCAGGTAGCGAGGTGCCCGCCGCGACGATGGTGAGCCCGATGATCAATTCGCTCACGCCCATGAGTCGTGCAAATTCGATGGCACCGTTGACAAAAAATTTGGCGCCCACCACCAGCATCACCAAACCTGCCACGATGAAAAATAGGTCGGAAATCAGCGATCCTTTTTCACCGCCAGCAGCATCGTCGACACCTTCTGCGTATTCCGCTGCCACTGCCGCGCTTTTTTCTCGGCGCGACTCCATGATCAGAAACCAAGTGTAGGACACGATCAGCGTGGACAACAGCGCACTGTCCCACAAGCCCAGCACGCCGTCTTGCGCCAGCGAATACAGCAAAATAGATACGCCAATCATGATCGGCACATCCATGCGAATCAGTTGCTGATGAACGATCAGCGGCGCCACCAGCGCCGACACGCCCAGAATGAACAACACGTTGAAAATGTTGGAACCGACGGCGTTGGCCACGGCGATATCGGCCGAGCCGGCATAGGCCGAGGTGATGCTCACCGCCATCTCCGGTGCACTGGTGCCAAATGCCACAATGGTCAAACCGATGACCAGCGGCGCAATGCCTAACGACAACGCCAAGCGCGACGCGCCCTTCACCAGCCAGTCCGCGCCAAACGTCAGCACCGCAAGACCGCCAATCATCCACGCAACTTGTTCAATCATGTCGATCTCCGGTGTTTATTACTCACACGCACCACATAACGCCCGCGCAGTGCGCTAGTGCGCTTCGTCCCAACTGTCGCCCACGCCTGCATCCACAATCAAGGGCACACTGAGATCCGCTGCCGCGGACATCAGCATCTGCACTTGGCTGCGCACCGATTCGACGGCGCTTTCTTCGACTTCAAATACCAATTCGTCATGCACCTGCATGATCATCATCGCCGGTACTTTTTCAACCAGCAGCCAACGATCAACTGCCAGCATCGCCCGCTTGATGATATCGGCCGCGGTGCCTTGCATCGGCGCGTTGATCGCCGTGCGCTCCGCCGCTTGTCGACGTTGTTGATTGGCCACGCGAATTTCCGGCAAATACAACCGGCGGCCAAATAAGGTTTCGACATAGCCTTGCGCATGTGCCTGGGTACGCGTCTCTTCCATGTACCGCTGCACGCCGGGGTAACGCTCGAAATACGTGCCGATGTATTGCCGCGCTTCACTGCGCGAAATGCCGAGCTGACGAGCCAAGCCAAATTCGCTCATGCCATAAATCAGACCGAAGTTGATCGCCTTGGCGTTGCGGCGTTGCAAATCACTAACTTTTTCCGGCGACACGCCGAACACTTCCGCCGCCGTGGCACGATGCACATCCATGCCGTTCTTGAACGCATCCAGCAACCCGGCATCGCGTGACAAATGCGCCATGATGCGTAACTCGATCTGCGAATAGTCACAGGCCAAGATGCGCTTTCCCGTGGGCGCACGGAATGCGCGACGAATGCGCCGGCCTTCGTCGGTACGCACCGGAATGTTCTGCAAATTGGGGTCGCTGGACGATAAACGTCCCGTCGCCGCCACCGCTTGATGGTAAGACGTGTGCACGCGACCGGTGTTGCGATCGATCATCTCTGGCAGTTTGTCGGTGTACGTCGATTTCAGTTTTGCCAAGCCGCGATGCTCCAGCAGCAACTTGGGCAGCGGATAATCGAGCGCCAATTCCTCCAACACTTCTTCGGCGGTGGACGGCGCACCGCCCGGCGTTTTCTTCGTTACCGGAATGCCAAGCTTGTTGTAAAGAATTTCGCCTAGTTGTTTCGGTGACGCCAAATTGAATGGCTGCCCGGCAACCTCGTATGCCTCTTGCTCCAACGCCAACAAACGCTTGGCAATTTCTGCGCTCTGTTGCTTCAGCATCGACGCATCAACAAACGTGCCGGTACGCTCCATCCGCGACAGCACCGGCACCAGCGGCATCTCGATTTCGGTGAGCACTTTCGCCAACGATGGCGTTGCATGCAAACGCGGCCACAATACTTGATGCAGACGCAGCGTCACATCGGCGTCTTCCGCTGAATACGGTGCGGCTTGTTCGATGGCGACCTGATTGAACGTGATTTGCTTGGCGCCTTTGCCGGCGATGTCGCTGAATTCGATGGTCTTGTGGCCTAAATATTTCAGCGACAGCGAATCCATGTCGTGACGCGTCGCCGTGGCGTCCAGCACATACGATTCGAGCATGGTGTCAAAGGCAACACCGCGCAGCGCAATGTCGTAATTACCCAACACGTTCATGTCGTATTTGATGTGCTGGCCCACTTTCTGGTGTTTTTCACTTTCCAGCAGCGGCTTGAAACGCGCGAGCACAGCGGCACGATTTAATTGATCGGGCGCACCCGGATAATCATGTGCCAACGGCACATACGCGGCCTCACCCGGCGCGACAGCAAAAGATAGGCCGACAATCTCCGCCTGCATGTATTCCAAGGCGGTCGTTTCGGTATCAAAAGCAAACAGCGGCGCTTGCTCCAGTTTTTGCAACCAGCGCGCCAACGCGGCCTCGTCCCACACCGTTTCATAGCTGCCACGATCTAGCTGCCCTGCCTGCGCATCGGCTGCCGATTCAGCCGCATCCACCGTGCCAGCAAACAGATCACCGCTGTTACCGGTGACCGGTGATTTTGCGGCGTCCGCCAAGCTCGCGTTCATGGTCGCCGTGTTGCTGGGGCGCGACGTCAACACATTGGCCCCGGGGTCGGCGCGCAATAATTCTTCCAACCACTGCTTGAATTCCAGCTCGCGCCACAGTGCGATCAGCGCGTCACGGTCTGGCTCGCCCAACACGAGTTGCTCCGGCTTTTCTTGCAGCACACAGTCGACACGAATGGTCGCCAACTGCTTCGACAGCAACGCCATGTCTTGCTGCGGTGCAATTTTTTCTGCCAGTGTTTTCGCGCCACGCACGGGCAGCGCCGCAATGCCGCCGAGATTGGCGTAGATGTCTTCCACGCCACCCAAGCCGGTCACCAGCGCCAGCGCGGTTTTTTCGCCAATGCCATCTACGCCAGGAATGTTGTCCGAGCTGTCGCCCATCAGCGCGAGAAAATCGACAATGCGTTCCGGCGGAATACCGTACTTCGCAATCACGCCCTCACGATCCAGCCGCGTATTGCTCATCGTGTTGATCAGCGTGACATCGGCATCCACCAGTTGCGCCATGTCTTTGTCGCCGGTGGAAATCAGCGTTTTTAGGCCCACGCGCTTGGCCATCATCGCCAACGTGCCGATCACATCGTCGGCTTCGACGCCGCTCTCCACGATCAACGGAATGCCCAGCGCTCGGATCGCCGCTTTCAGTGGCTCGACTTGCGCGCGCAACTCATCCGGCATCGGCGGCCGATGCGATTTGTAATCGGCAAACAATTCATCGCGAAACGTTTTGCCCGGTGCGTCGAACACCACCGCCATGTGCGTGGGCTGCACATCTTTGAGCAAACTACGCAGCATGTTGAGCACACCGCGCACCGCACCGGTGGGCTGCCCTTTGGAATTGGACAGCGGCGGTAGCGCATGAAACGCGCGATAGAGATAAGACGAACCGTCAACCAGCACCAGCGGGGCTGTCATAAAAATATCCCGCACAGATGAAGTGTCGGCAGTTTACCCGAGCAAGCCTGCCGTAACGACGCGCAATGGCAAATTCGTGCAGTCTTCACGCATTCGCCAATCAAAGCAGCAATTGACGTAACGCGGCACAGGTTTCATCCATCGCCGCTCGCGCCGGCGGCACGGTGCCGGTCATGGTGATCCACGCGTGCGTGAGATCGTTATGACGCAGCAGCGTCACTGGCACTTTTGATTCGCGCAGTTTGTCCGCGTAAGCCACGCCTTCATCATGTAGCGGATCAAAACCTGCCACAGTGACAATGGCCGGCGTCAAATTCGTGTGACTGTCGGCCAGCAGTGGCGAGGCCAGCGGATTGTGACGATCCACGTCATCGCGCACATAGTGTTCACAAAACCAACGAATCAATGCCTCGGTCAACCCGAAGCCCTTTCCCAACGCATGAATCGATGGACTGGTGAGCCGCATATCGACAACGGGATACACCAAGCACTGCGCGCGCGGCACCGCCAACCCGCGATCACGTGCCGCCATGGCAACCACAGCAGAGAGATAACCACCGGCGCTGTCGCCCATTACCGCGACGCGTGCGGGATCAATGCCTTGCATGTGCGCGTTTTCGTGCAACCACTGCCACGCGGCGATAGCGTCTTCCGCACCCGTCGGGAAACGGTGCTCGGGTGCGCAGCGATAATCGACGTTGAACAACACGCACTGTGTTTGCTGCGCGATGTAACGCGCCGTGCGGTCGTATTGATCAATATCACCGATCACCATGCCGCCACCGTGAAAAAATAAAACGGCCGGCGCGTCTTTGGTGCCGACGCTATGCGGACGGTAGCGGCGCACCCGGATGCTCCCGCCCGGTACGGCGATCTTTTCGTCGCGCACTTCTGCCATGTCGACAAATTCAGCTTCCGTGCTGCGGATCACTTGCCCGTATGCACGACGGGCGCGCGCCACGCCTAATGCTTCAAATCCCGGCCCGGCATTGGCCTTCATCGCCAAAGCCAATAGCGGATGCAAACGACGATCTTCAAACGTCACCGGCCCGCCGGCAATGCGATCCAGTACGCCTCCCGGCAGCCGGGACAGAACATGCTTTAAGAGAACTCGCTCGATTTTTTCACGCATAAATATCTGCCGGGAGTGAGTGTGACGATGATGTGGGTATGGGTGATCGGAAAATGTTTGAGTTAAAGCCGCAGCACGTCAGGGGCGTCGCGCCTGCGGCGAATGGTTGGGCAAGCCTAGCGCCAACCTATTCAAGGCTCGTCCCCTTACCGAGACGATTGAGCAATGCACTTTGTGCGAACTTCATACTTTTTCCGATCTGAATTACCTGCTTAGCGTCTTGCTCAGTAAGACCAACTTCTGCATTTGTGATGTAGGCCGGAGAATGCGTCGGGAAGTATCCGCGCTTATCGTCAATTGCAATCCATGGGACGTGCGTCCATTCCTTTCCTTTTAGAAAGGAAATTACCTCAAGATAGCGAGGATGCTCTGCCTTCATATTTATCTCATGAATTGGCGTAGCATCAATGACGCGATTTTTGAACCAGGAATTGAATCGCCCTGATCCTGAATCCATTCTCCAGGCAGTGGATAGCACAACGTTTGCACCAAGCTCATCCAGAATGAGATTGACCAGCTTTATTGCGTCTGGTCTAAACCGCTCATGCTCATTCGCCTTTACTGGATGTAGCACACCATCAAAATCTAGGAAGACAATGAAGTCAGGGTCTTTATTGAGTGATTCCATGTGCCGCCTCCGGCTTTCGGGCGCGCCCAACGTTTGAGCTCAGGGCGCGGCCCGTCAGGGTTATCGCGCCTTCAATGCGTGGTTATGCCGTGACTTGCTGAAGTGGCCGCTGGAACGGTTTGATGCGTGTAAGCGAGCGGCCAACCTCTGCCTGCGCACATTCAATGTCGTAGTGCGCCTGCAAGTTCATCCAGCTTTGCACATCTGTGCCGAAGAACCGGGCAAGCCGCAAGGCTGTGTCTGCGGTGATGCCGCGACGCTCACGGACAATTTCATTGATGCGCGCCGGCGTTACCCCAACGGCCCGCGCGAGAGCATTGCTGGATATTCCAAGCGGGAGCATGAACTCCTCACGGAGAATTTCACCCGGATGAATTGGCTTCAGTTTCTTTGCCATGTGCGTCTCCTCAGTGGTAATCAACGATTTCCACATCTTTGGGACCTGCTTCTTCCCACACAAAGCAAACCCGGTACTGATCGTTAATGCGAATGCTGTGCTGCCCCAGCCGGTCATCTTTAAGAGCTTCAAGGCGGTTCCCTGGCGGAACCCTCAAGAAGTCCAAGGTTGCAGCCGCATTCAGTTGGACCAGCTTCCTTCGCGCCACGGCCTCGAACGCCACGAAACGCGATATCCGATTTCCCTTAAAAAGAGATTCCGTGTCTTTGCACTTGAAGGACTGTATAGCCACACAGGGATACTATATCGCGTATCGATATAGCGCAAGCCCGATACACAGCATAACGTTCGAGTTAAGGCCGCGGCCCGATAGGGACGTCGGCCTTCAACGAGTGGTTATGCATTTGCGCGCCCAAGAAACTCCAGAAGCCGATATACCTCGCGAGGCGGCCTATTTAGAGGCGTTACGGTTCGACGCCTAACTTTCACGCGCCATGAATGGTTTGTTGGGTTCTCTCCACGAGAGACCATTGCGACAAACTGCTCGTATGCCTCTCTTGAGACAGTTCCATATACCATCTCTAACTCATTAACTTGTAGTTCAAACTTCCTATGTTCCGGCAATAGGCCCGCCAAAACCCCTTCTAGAGTTTCCTCCGCCTCCTCTATCGAGGTTGCCTCGACTCGTACTCTTCCCCGGTGAACAGCGGCCTGATCCAACGAAAGATCAGCATCATCCTCAACCAATCTGACCGTGGCTTGCGCAATATCTAAGGTTTTAAAGAAATCTTTAAGCGATATGAGCATTCGTGAATCAAGAGTCTCTGACGCCTCCTCGAAATCCCGCTCATTCTCGGAGGCGACCTTCCCAAGAATACTTACCGCCTCATCAACCATAGACTTCAGTGCGGTATCTTGAATTTCATCTTGAGCCGATAGCTCATTAAGAACGAAGCCAAACGATCCTCGCGCCAAATTTGTAACCATAAGATCGGTGGCCTGCCTCAAGGGCACAGGGCCTCTTTCCCCAAGAACACCTAGCTCTGTTGCGGCAAAGGTTCTCGTAACCAAGCTTTGGAAGTGCTCAAGCATGCTTCCTGCAAATTCTGCAGATATGCCCCGCGAACCCAATACAGGTTTTCCGCCAAACAATAGAGCAACGCTGGCTCTAGTCTCGTGAGCGATGGCGAGCGTCTGAATTTCAGATTCGATCGCCTTTTTTTTCTTTCTGAACTGATATTGCCCGACGGGGTCTTCATATTCAGTGGCGCTGTTAATAAGCGCGTTAATAGAAGCAAGCTCTGCAGTAAGGCCTTCAATTTTCAGCTTACGGGGCATGTGACACCTCCTGGCCAAGGAAGGCTGCTACCTCTTCATCTTCGCTGGCAAGCGGCACTTCTATCATTCCTTTCCAGAGATATGTATCACGCTGGTGGGAGAAAAGACCAAACCAATACCTAGTTTGATTAACGATGTGCACCGGATGGACAAACAGATCAACAAAGTATGCATCGCATTTGTAGAGCTTCTTTGTTGTTTCTGGATCAAAGAGGTCTGGCCTGGAATTAACAAACTCTCCCCAAAGGCCAAGATCAGTGAACTGCGGAGGCCTTATAGAAAAGGTAATGATGTCGATGTCACTCGGAGCTCGCCCTCGAATTGATTCGCACTCTTCAACGAAGCTTCCATCTATCCATTGGAAACCAACGTTAATCCCGGCAGCCTTTAGCGCGGCCCGGTAGGCGACTAGACCCCGCAGAATCTCCCTTCGCGCATCCGATGTGGAGTAGCGCCTAGCAACCTCAATGAGGTCTGCCCGGTAAGGCGCCACCGCCGCAGGATCTTGCGGAGTTCCTCCCGGCACAAAAGGAGGCAGCACGCCATCATGGCTATTGCTTGGAATCACGCCTTTCTCTCCTCAAATGCATAACGTGTTTTCTAGCGATTTCTACGCCCGCCGCGCCGTCACTGGCAACACATTTCCAGCCTGCGCTGCGCGCTTGCGCCCCTTCGCCAACTCCTGCCAAAGCTCGTACGTATATTTCTGACAATCGATTTCAATGGTGTGCCGCTTACTGCCGGTAAATTTGGTTTTCATGTGTTCATGCTCGGCCAGCATCGCACGCGTCATCTGTTCCGGTGACGGCAAGTGGTATTCGCCCAACAGATACGCTGCCATCACTTTGGATTGCTCTTCGGCGATCGGCATCATCGCGCACAGCGGCTGAACGAGCGCGAGGAATAACAAATCCGGATGCTTCGGATCGAACATGCGCTGGTAAAGCGCAATGTCATTGTCCTTGGCCGCAACGACGGTTTCATCCAGAAAAGGAAAGCTGATTTTATAGCCCGTGCAATAAATCAGCGCATCGGCTTCTACGCGGCTGCCATCATCAAATTCGACCGTTGTGCCCTCCAGTCGTTTGATGTTGGGCTTGGGCACCACGTCGCCGCTGCCCATGCGAATGTGAATCTCGCTGGAAATCGTCGGATGTGTGTGCCCAAAAATATGTTTCGGTTTAGGCAGGCCATAATCCCAAGGCTCACCCACTCGCGTGCGGATCAACCAGTGATACACGGGGCGCAAGACGCCTTCGATGATTTTTTCCGACACAAACGTGCGAAGGAAACGTTCCAGCAAAGACGGTTTTTCGCTGGGATGCCGGAGTAGCTCATCGAGCGGCATGCTGCCCAAGTATTTTGGATAGATATAGCCGCCGGAGCGCGTGGAGAGGTACACCGCTTTGGCATTCGATTTCTGGCCCAACTCGCAGGCAATATCCATGGCCGAATTGCCAAAACCAATCACCACCACCGACTTGCCACGCAAATCATGCGGGTCCAGCGGATCAATGTAGTGATGGCTGTGTAATTTGATTCCTGTGTAGTGGCCGGGGAAATCCGGATTGGGCCAACTCGGATCCCAGTGATGGCCATTCGCTACCACCACCGCGTCATAACTTCGCGTTTCGCCGGTAGATAGCGTCACGTCCCAGCCGCCACCCGGCAACTTTTCACAGCGTAAAACTTTTGTGCTGAACGTGATCGTGTGCCGCAGCCCGTGGTGATCCACGTAATCATTGAAATATTTTGCGATGTCGTAATGACTCGGAAAATCCGGATACGCGTCCGGCATCGGAAAATCTTGATACTCCATGCGTCGGCGCGACGTGTTGATGTGCAACGAGCGATAGGCGCTGGACATGCCGTTATCGTTCTTGAACACCCACATGCCGCCGACCTGACTAGACGCCTCAAAGCAGTCGTAGGGAATACCGCGCTCGCGGAAGACTTTGCAGCACACCATGCCGCTGGATCCGGCGCCGATAATGCAGACCTTGGGTAGACGACGCATGGCCGCAGCGGGAGCGGATCCCGGGCGAGAGACGGGAGCGTTCATGCGATCCTCTTCTACTTTTTATCTTGGTGGCAGGCACTGTCGCGTGTGCCGCTGACCGTGCCACGGACGCTGGCGGCGGTCAATTTCCAAGATGGCCAACCGTATGGCTGGCCCGATCAGCGCCTCAGCGCGTGATCAAGCACGCATGCAACGTGTCGGCCAGATGAATCAGTGCCAGCGCGTAGCTGTCGCGTGACAACGAGATGCCGCTCAGTTCGGGGTCGAGCACCACCAGATTCGCACGCTGCCCTGCCGCTTGCGTGGCCTCGAACAGACGCGGTGCGGCGCCGTCGGTGAAACCCGGCTCACCCACCATACAATTTATTTTTTCTTTTTCGACGCGCGTGGAAAGATCCGTCATACGCCGCGCCGATGGCGGCACATCCGGCTCAACGGACAGCGCAGCCACGTTGGTCAGCCCAAATTCATCGAACAAATAGCCGTAGGCGTCGTGCGAAACCAACAGCGGCATGGCTTTCAACGGATCAAATCGTTTTTGTTGGCGATTGCGATAGCGCTGCATTTCGTTGGAAAAATTCTGCGCCAATGGACCGGTGCCCAGCGGCGCAGCAATTGCCTGTGCCAACAACGTGGCATTGCGCGTTGATAACCACAGATGCGGGTCACGGCCACGATCTTTGGTGTCGCCCGGATCCAACCGATGGCTACGCAGCGTGACGCCGGGCAGTGTCGACAACGTAATCACTTTTTGTGTGTCGCGCGGTTTTGCCAACGCGGCCGCCAGATAAGGCTCCGCCTCCGGGCCCGCCCAAACCACGATGTCGGCGCTGCTGACTAGCGCGAGATCGGCTGGCGACAACTGAAAGTCATGCGTGGATGCGTTGCCCGGCACCAGATGACGAATTTCGGTGTCCGGCGCCGCCACCGCCGACGCGATCATTGCCAGCGGATAAATGCTCGCGACAACGCGGGTGCCCGCCTCGGCAGGCGCGGCAAGCAGAGCAAGCAACAGGCAGGCGAAGCGAATGGGCAAGCGAATCATGAGGAGTTCCAAGCAGAGGAGCGCAGGGCGCGCATGGTAACGCGTCGCACGACAGACCGCCTGACGCCGGAAAAGTGCCGGCTCAGCCTTCGTCTGCGCTGGCGAGCGTCGCTGTTTCCTCGTGAATCTGCGCCGCACGCGCAGGCTGCGAGGCTTCCAGCCATTGCCGCACGCGGTTGGCATCACCGATGCGGGTCTTGCTGCCGTAGGAATCCATCAACACAAGGATCACCGGCATTTCCGCAATCTGGGCCTGCATCACCAAGCAGCGGCCCGCTTCGTTGGTGTAACCCGTCTTGGTGAGCGCGATATCCCAACTCGGGCTGCGCACCAACGAATTGGTGTTGCCGAATGACTGCAGCCGACGCCCAACACGCACCGTCAACCGCGAAGAGGTCGAGTAATGGCGAATGTCGGTATAGCTATCGGCCGCTTTTACCAACCGCACCAAATCTACCGGCGATGCACGATTTTGCGGTGAAAGCCCGGTGCCATCGACAAAACGGCTTTGCGTCATGCCCAACTCACGCGCTTTGCGATTCATCGCGGCAACCGCGGCGCGACGCCCACCCGGGTAATTACGCAGCAGCACGGATGCCGCACGATTTTCCGAGGCCATCAACGCCAGATGCATGAATTCGCCGCGCGTCAATTTCACACCCACCGCCAATCGCGATGGCGTGCGCTTGAGGCGATCAATATCGTCATTGGTGACGCGCAATTCTTCGTTCAGCGATTGCTGTGCATCGAGCACGATGATCGCTGTCATCAATTTAGTGATGGATGCAATCGGTACCGGCTCGCTGGTGTTTTTGCGGAAGAGGACTTCGCCGTTATCCGCACGCACCACCAACGCCACTCGCGACTTCAACTGCATGGCGGCGCGGCGCGCCAACCCACCGCTATGCACCGACACTTCAAAGGGTGCAGCCACGCCCGCAGACGACACGTCACCCGCCAGACGCGCCTGCCCGTCCGCGGCCGCCGAGAAGGCGGCAACGGTCAGCAGTGCCGTCGCAAGGACAACTTCAAGAAAAGTGCGCATCTACTTGTCGTCAAAAGGAATTAGGCCTCGTGCGGGCCCCGGATTCGCGTTATACCATAACGCCCCGCTCGTGCCAGTTACGGCCTTCACAGTCACCTATGCGGCCTGCCGAATCCTCCCCCGTCCCACCCCTTGCTGCCGCGCCGCTGGTCGAACTGGCTGGCGTGGCGCTGCGCTATGGCGCCCGGACGGTCCTGCAGCCGCTGGATCTGCGGATCGAGGCGGGTCAGATCACCACGCTGGTCGGCCCGAACGGGGCCGGGAAAACCAGCCTTGCCCGCCTCGTGCTGGGGCTGGCGGCGCCGTCAGCCGGCCAGATTCGTCGTGCGCCCGGCCTCGTGACCGGCTACATGCCGCAAAAACTCATGCTCGACCCGGTGCTGCCGTTGTCGGTGCAACGTTTTGTTGCGCTGACCGGTGCCGATGCCCGAGCAACGGCTGCGGCGCTCGCGCGCGTGGGCGCCGCGCGCCTTGCCGAACTCCCGGTGCAATCGCTGTCCGGGGGCGAATTCCAACGCGTCTTGCTGGCCCGTGCGATCGTGCGGCGGCCGCAATTACTGGTACTCGATGAGCCGGCACAAGGCGTAGACGTCGTAGGCCAGGACGATATGTACGGGCTGATCAGTGCGCTACGCGATGAAACGGGTTGCAGTGTCTTGATGATTTCGCACGATCTGCATTTGGTGATGGCCGAAAGCGATCACGTGGTGTGCATCAACCATCATGTGTGTTGTTCCGGTACGCCGGACGCAGTCGGTGCGCATCCCGAATTTGTCGCGCTATTCGGCGATGCGTACGCCGCCACACATGCGGGCGCGACCAAAACGCATCCCACACACGTCAGCACCTACACGCACCATCACGATCATGAACATGAACTCGATGGTGACGTCCACGTGCACGGCCCCGGTTGCCGGCACGAGACGCGGTTGCAACCGCCACCACGCGCAACGTGATCGCACCATGATGATCAGTCTGCTGTTATCACCACTGCTTGCCGGTATGGCTATCGCGGCCGTTTCCGGCCCGCTCGGTTGTTTTCTTGTCTGGCGACGCATGGCTTATTTTGGCGACACGCTCGCACACGGCGCGCTATTGGGTATCGCGCTCGGTGCTGCGCTGCAGTTGTCACCCATGCTGGGTGTTTTGCTGATTTGTTTGCTGGTGGCGCTGGGCCTGCATCTACTGTCGAGTCGACGCGATTTGGGCAGCGATACATTGCTGGGCGTGCTGGCACATGGGTCGCTCGCGTTCGGCGTCATTGCTGTCGCTGCCATCGGCGGCTTGCGTGCTGATTTGCTGTCCATGTTGTTCGGCGATTTGCTGGCGGTTGATGCACACGATGCCACGCGTATCGCGCTGGGCGCACTCGTGGTGTTGGTGTTACTGGTGCTCAGCTGGCGGCCATTACTTGCCGTGACCGTCGACGAAGATCTCGCGCGCGTTGAAGGCGTGCGCGTCAATACCGTGAAGTTTCTGCTCGCGATGGCGTTGGCGTTGATTGTCGCGCTGGCCATGCAAGTGGTCGGCTTGCTGCTGGTCACGGCGCTCTTGATCATTCCTGCGGCCGCCGCACGGCCATTCGCACGCAATCCCTTGCCGATGGCGCTGATCGCGTCCGGTATCGGCATCCTGTGTGTGCCAGGCGGGTTGGCCGCAAGCTGGTGGCTGGATCTGCCAGCGGGGCCTTCCGTGGTCGCGCTGGCGGTGTTGATATTTATTGCATCGCGACTACGCGCATCACGCTGATGCGGTTTACGCAGAATTTTCTATATTTTCTATGTGCACGCGCACATCGTCCGCGCATCGTCAGTGCGCGTTACCGTCTTTCGTTTTTGCTGGCTGCCAGCGCACGGGCGCACTCACCGGTTCTTCATCGGGATCGATATACCCGTCGGTGATGTCTTGCGTATAACCGCAAGCTAGACACTCCATCCAGATCACACCAACGGCATCTTCACAGCGACGAATCTTGTCGACGACTTTGCAGTACGGGCAGGCCGTTCCGGCAAAAAATTGCTTTTTAATGGCCTCGCCGCGCACAGACATCAGGCCGGCTCGCTCGTCGGGATACCGGAGTGCCGCAGCAAGGCATCCACACGGGGGGCGCGGCCACGGAAGCGCATGAACAACGCCATGGCGTCTTCGGCGCCACCTCGCTCCAAAATGGCTCGACGGAAATCCGCGCCGGCGACAGCGTTGAAAATGCCGTCTTCTTCAAAGCGAGAGAACGCATCGGCCGACAACACTTCCGCCCACTTGTAGCTATAATACCCGGCCGCATAACCACCGGCAAAAATGTGCGAAAAGCCGTGCTGAAAGCGATTGAACGCCGGCGGCTGCATCACCGCCACCTCTGCGCGTACTTCGTCCAGCACCTGCTGAATATCGACGCGCTTATCGAGCGCGCCCTCGCGGTGAATGCGCATGTCAAAAATCGAAAACTCGATCTGCCGCATCATCATCATGGCGGACTGAAAATTCTTCGCCAGCAACATTTTGTGCAGCATATCGGCAGGCAGCGGCTCGCCGCTCTGGTAATGCCCAGAAATCAAAGCAAGTGCTTCCGGCTCCCAGCACCAGTTTTCCATGAACTGGCTGGGCAGTTCGACGGCATCCCAAGCGACGCCAGAAATACCCGAAACACTGCGTGCGTCGACACGCGTCAGCATGTGATGCAGGCCGTGGCCAAACTCGTGAAACAGCGTGGTGACTTCGTCATGCGTGAGCAGCGCCGGGTCATCGCCCACGGGCGGCGTGAAATTACACACCAGGTACGCCACCGGTTTCTGCAACGCACCATCTCGTCGACGCCAACGCGCAAGACAATCGTCCATCCACGCACCGCCGCGCTTGTTTTGCCTCGCGTACAAATCGATGTAAAAACCAGCGATCACTTCGCCAGCGGCATCCAGCACATCAAAGTAGCGCGCGTCCTTGTGCCAAACATCCACATCGCTGCGCTCTTGTACTTGAATGCCGAACAGCCGCCCGGCGATTGCAAACAACCCTGAAAGCACTTGTGGCACAGGAAAATACGGCCGCAACGCTTCTTGCGAAATGGCATACCGTGCTTGCTGCAGTTTCTCGCTGACAAACGACGCATCCCAGCTTTTCAGGTCGTCGATGTCGCAGATTTGCTTGGCAAACGCACGCAGCTCACTCACTTCTTTTTTCGCAGCCGGCAGCGCTTTTTTGCCCAGATCACGCAAGAAATCCAGCACTTGCTCGCTGCTATCCGCCATTTTGGTCGCCAGCGACAGCTCAGCAAAGCTCTGGTATCCCAGCAGTTGAGCTTCTTCATGTCGAAGCGCCAAAATCTCATCCATCAATGCGCTGTTGTCGAACTTACCCGCTTGTGGCCCTTGATCAGAAGCGCGAGTGCAGTACGCGGTATAAATTTCTTCACGCAGTGCGCGATCTTCGGCATAAGTAATCACTGCGTAATAGCTGGGAAAATCCAACGTCAGTAGCCAGCCACCAAGATTGCGTTGCTCTGCCGCTTGCTTGGCCTGTGCCAGCGCTGATTCTGGCAAGCCACGCAATTGCGCAACGTCGCTAATTTCTTTATGCCACGCGTTGGTGGCGTCCAGCACATTGTCACTGTATTGGCTGGTAAGTTCGGACAGCCGCGACTGTATTTCACCAAATCGCTTTTGCTTTTCCGGTGGCAAATCAATGCCTGATAAATGGAAGTCGCGCAGTGCGTTATCGATCACTTTTTTTTGCGCGGTATCGAGCCGATCGTACTCGCTCGCTTTTACTTGGGCGTAGGCGTCGAACAACGCGCGATTCTGGCCAACCTCGGTGGCAAAGTCGGCAAGTTTCGGCAGGCATGCGTTATAGGCTTTGCGCAACGGCTCACTATTCACCACCGCATTCAGGTGCGATACCGGATCGAATGCGCGATCCAATACTTCGTCGGCCTCATCGAGGATGGCCACGAGGTTGTCCCAGGTGTACGGACCACCGCGCCCGGTGATCTCAGCGATCTTCTGGCGACTCTGCGCAATGGCGGCGTCGACGGCAGCTTCCACGTGCTGTGGACGGATGGCAGAAAACGGCGGCAGGCCGTTGTAACTCAACAGCGGATTGCTCATGGGGCTCTCACACAGACAAGCGGGCAGACAGGTCGACAGAATATGGGGCCATGCCCTGTTTTTTACAGCCTCCGGAGCGCAAACAGCCGTGCACAAGGTCAAAGCGCCCGCCGGCACACGGAACTCGGCCCGCAGCATCTGCGGCCCGCTTACGGCACACTGTGTGCCCTCGCCGGTTCGCCGGCATTTGCATGCAGGAATCACCATGCCCGTCCGTCGTTATCAGGGCCACACACCGAAACTCGGCGAACGCGTTTTCGTCGACCCCACCGCCGTCATCATCGGCGATGTCGAGATCGGCACCGATTCCTCGGTGTGGCCGTTGGTGGTTATTCGTGGCGACATGCATCACATCCGCATCGGCGAACGCACCAGCGTGCAGGACGGCGCCGTGCTGCACATCACCCACGCCAGCACCTATAACCCCGGCGGCTGGCCATTGATCATCGGCAACGACGTCACCATCGCGCATCAGGCCATGCTGCACGGTTGCACCATCGGCAGCCGCGTGTTGATCGGCATGAAAGCTATCGTCATGGACGGTGCCGTGATCGAGGACGAGGTGATCATCGCTGCCGGTGCCGTTGTGCCGCCCGGCAAGCGTTGTGAAAGCGGCTACGTGTACATGGGCTCGCCCGTCAAACAAACGCGCCCGATCAGCGACAAAGAACGTGCGTTCTTCACCTATACCGCTGGCAACTACGCCAAGTTGAAAGACAAACACCTTGCGGAAGGCTGGACGGAATAACGCGCTTTAATCTGCGCGCAACGCCGCCAAAACGGGCGCCGTGTCTGGCCGCTGACCGCGCCAGAGGGCAAACGCTTCGGCGGCTTGTTCAACCAGCATACCCAAGCCATCCGTTACCGCGTGCACACCATGCGCGCGCGCCCAGCGCATAAATACCGTGTCTTGTCGGCCATACATCATGTCGTAGCAACGCGTATTGGCGTTTACCGCATGAGCGGGTACCGGCGGCATTTCACCGGCGATACTCGCCGACGTGCCATTGATCACCAGATCGAATGCGGATTCATCGGCCAATGCGTCGTAACTACCCCCGCCGATCACGCCATCGCCACGAAAAATCTGCGCCAGATTTTCTGCCTTATCGACGCTGCGATTGGCAATCACAACCGTCGCGGGTTGTGCTGCCAATAACGGCGACAGTATGCCGCGCACAGCACCGCCGGCACCCAAAATCAAAATTCGTTGGCCGCGCAGCGGCCAACCGAGATTGTGCGTGATATCACGCACGAGCCCGGCACCATCGGTGTTATCGCCGAAGAGATGGCCATCGGCATCAACGCTGACGGTATTCACGGCGCCGGCTTTTTCCGCGCGATGACTGCGCTGCCTTACCAAGCGCCACGCTTCTTCCTTGAACGGCAAGGTGACATTGAAACCGCGCCCGCCACGCCGCACAAATCCACGCACAGCGCCGGGAAAATCCGCCACCGGCGCCAATACCCGCTCATACGTGATCGATGCGCCCACTTGCGCAGCAAACATGCCGTGAATCTGCGGCGACTTCGAATGCGCAACGGGGTTGCCAAAAACAGCGTAGAGGTCGGTCATGGTTTTATTTGTTGCGATGCGGCGGCGCGCAGGTTTAACCAGTCACGTGGTTGCAAATAATGCTCGTACAAGCGGGCTTCCGCCGTGCCAGGCTCCGGCTTCCAGTCATAGTCCCAGCGCACCAGCGGCGGCAACGACATCAGAATCGATTCAGTGCGGCCGCCACTTTGTAGCCCGAAAATCGTGCCGCGGTCATACACCAGATTGAACTCCACGTAACGGCCGCGACGATATAACTGAAACTCCCGTTCGCGTTCGCTGTACGGCTCATGCTTCCGACGCGCCACGATCGGCCGATATGCCGGCACATAGGCGTCGCCCGCGCTGCGTAAAAAAGCAAACGCCTTATCGAAACCACCTTCGCTGAAATCATCGAAAAACAAACCGCCGATCCCGCGTGGCTCATTGCGATGCTTCAGAAAAAAGTAATCGTCACACCATGTCTTCAGCCGGGGGTAAAGTTCCGCACCGAAAGGCGCGCAGGCATCATGCGCCGTACGATGCCAATGCACGCAATCTTCGTCATTGCCGTAATACGGCGTGAGATCAAAACCACCACCGAACCACCACACCGGTGCCTCGCCGGGTTTCTCTGCCACAAACATGCGCACGTTCGCGTGTGACGTCGGCACCTTCGGGTTGCGCGGATGAATGACCAGCGAAACGCCTAGCGCTTGCCAACTCCGCCCCGCCACTTCCGGCCGATGCGCAGTGGCTGATGGTGGTAACGCCTCGCCAAAAACGTGCGAAAAATTCACGCCG
Organism: uncultured Pseudomonadales bacterium; assembly: GCA_964574995.1. Classification (GTDB taxonomy): domain Bacteria; phylum Pseudomonadota; class Gammaproteobacteria; order Pseudomonadales; family JADFDG01; genus JADFDG01. Next base: position 67,674 of record CAZNPF010000010.1, read on the forward strand.
CCTTTTTCGATGACCGCGCCGTCCGCCAGCACGCGCGTCCGCCCTCCACCGCCTTGCGGACGCGTCCACGCGTCTTCACGAAAACGTGCTCCGCCGTCTTCTTCTTCGAGGGCGGCGCAAATGCGGTCTTGCAAACCCAGCAGATATTGCTTCACCGCTGCGACATCGGGATGGCTCATGAACGCTCCGTTAATTTCCGACGCTGCACGCATCGGCAAGATTGCAAGGTTGCTTGTACGGGATCACCGCCGTAGCGGCAACTCAGGACGAACGCCTGACTTCGCCCGAGGCCAGATCGCGGATCACTGTGGGCTTGCGTGCGCCGCCGGTTTCGCCCGCGATCACGCCGTCGATACGGTCCCCCAGCCGCGCGCGGACCATGACGGCGCTGCGTGCCGGTGGGTGCCCGGCAAGATTGGCCGACGTCGACACCAAGGGGCCACCAAATGCGCGGCATACCGCCTGCAACACGGGGTGCGCCGTCACCCGCACCGCCACTTTCGTGCTGGCTCCCGTGATCCATGCGGGAAAAACGCCGTGATTATCCAGCAGCCAGGTATGGGGGCCCGGCCAACTGGCGGCCAACGTCGCCTGCTGCGCCGCAGGTAATGTCGCCAGCAAATCGGCCAGTTGATCTTCGCTGGCCGCCACGATGATCAAGCCTTTCTCCACCGGGCGCCGCTTGATCTGGAGCAGCCGCGCAACGGCGGCTGCGTTGAAAGGGTCGCAGCTGAGCCCCCAGATCGCCTCGGTCGGACACGCCAATACCGCACCGCCATGCAGTTGATTGGCGGCGAGGTGAATACGCAGGGTGTTAGCACTCACGGTCATAGACGCCAGATTACCAGTCGATATTGGGCTGCAGCACGATGGTGAAATCATCCACGTCTTGCTGCGCGAGGACACCCGAATACTTACTGCGATCTTCAAAGATCACACCAAAATCCAGTTGTCCGGCAATATGCCAACGGCGAATTGGAAATTTTTTGCCAAAAATGATTTCTTGGCGAAGGAACTCGAGGTTGTCTCGCGCCGCTTCTGTTTTTAGCTCGATCGATGAATTGCGCAGAACGCTGAAAATAGGTCCGGAAAAATCAAGGTTATCCCGGTGGATGCCCACATACACCACATCACGAATATCGGGGTTGGCGTGTTCTTTCGTACCGATACGAAAACTCCAAGAAAGCTCTTCTTCCCGAAATTCACGCTCACCCTTGAGTTTCCACTCAAATTCCCACCAGTTGTCATCGATCAGATAATTGCTGCGCAGATGCTTGGTGCCAAATGAAACGAGATAACCCATGTAACCGCGATTCTGCATGCGTTGGCGATCTCCTTCACGGGTGAAGGTCATTTCGCTGCCAAGAAACGCGGAGACGGCCCACGGTTCTTGATACCCCGCCGTCAAACCTTCGATGACGTTCAACTCGTCGCCGTGAAATTCGCCCACCACAAAATCTTTGTAGGTGTCCGGGCGATTTCCTCGCAGCCAGGCACCCAGTGCCGGTAATGGGTACACGCTGGCCTCCAGCATCAGCAGCCGGGGACGCAAGGAATTACGAAACAACGTGGCATACACATCACGCTCACGCATGCCGCCGCCATCAGGAACCGGTTTATCACTTAACGGAAACGTGACGGCAGCGCTGCTGTAATACGCGTCGAGCTCCCACAGGAATTCCACTTTCGGTTTTTCTGCTTGCGCGATATCACTCGCCCCAGGCAACTCGACAGATGTTTGCGGCAGATCGGGTGATGACGGAGGATCGATTTGCGCTGAATTTATGGGTGCCGGCTCGCTCGCCGACGGCACGGTCTCTGCGTGGGATGATCCCGCCAGTACGCAACACAGAAGCGCACGAAAGACAGGCATGAAAGAGGACGGCATGGCTGTGGTTGTGATTATGGTTGTGCTGGCACCGTCACCGCCACGATGGCGGTATCTGCGCGCAGTGTGCAGAGCCGCCGTGACACCCGCAAGATGCGCGCGGATGTTGCCTGTTTCAGTGCCCCGCTGCGGCCAACTGCCAACGGCCGCCGGGCAAGGCGTGTACCAAGCCGCGTAGCAAGAGCGCGTTGAGCATTGCCAGTAATTCGCCCGCCGGCAGTCCCGTGTTCATCATCAACTCATCAACGCCGCTGCCAGACACCGAAACCGCCGCCAATAACTGCGTTTCTGCTGGCGAAGCAGATTCAATTACGCCCTGTGGCTTGGCCGCGCGCGATGCAGCTGTCGGTGCTGAAAAATGTCCGAGCGCTTCGATGATGTGTGTGCTGGTTTCTACCAGCGTCGCACCTTCGCGAATCAGTTGATGACACCCTTTTGATGTCGGCGAATGAATGCTGCCGGGAATGGCGAACACTTCCCTGCCCTGCTCGGCCGCAAATCGCGCCGTGATCAACGAACCGGAATCCACGGCAGCCTCCACCACCAACACACCCAGCGAAAGTCCGCTAATGATGCGATTGCGCTGCGGAAAATGCCCGGCTCTCGGCTCGATGCCTGGCATCAATTCCGTGACGACGCAGCCCTGTGCGCGGATGCGCGCAGCCAATGCTGCGTGTCGGCTGGGATATACGCGATCTGCACCACAGCCCAGCACGGCAACGGTTCTGCCGCCGGCAGATAACGCGCCTTCGTGCGCCATGGCATCGATGCCCAACGCGAGTCCGCTGGTGATCACCACGCCGGCAGCGGCGAGATCTGCGGCAAACGCGCGCGCCGTGGCTAATCCTGCTGGGCTGGCATGTCGGCTTCCCACGATGGCCAGTTGTGGCGCTGACAGCGCTGCACGGTCGCCCCGACAAAACAACACCGAAGGCGGCGACGCAATTTCATCGAGCAGCCCCGGAAAATCACCATCGTCCTGCCAGAGCAAACTGGCATCGTGTGCGCTCAAAAAATCCCGCTCTGCTTTTAATGCCGTACGCCAAATATCGTCGTTCTCACACAACGGCGTCAGCGCATCGCGTAACGCGGGCGGCAAAGTTGTTAACTGTCGCGCTGCTGCTTCCAGCGTGCCACAGGCAGCTAACGCAGCTCGCAGTAAACGCACGCTGCCGCCCGGCCCGCGCAGCAAGGCAAGCCGCATACCCGATTCCCGCGTGAAAATTTCTGTTTTTGCCGTTACGACACTCGCTTGCACACTCATACGCCACCTGCACATTTGCCAACAAAAAAGCCGCCCTGGTTTCCCGGGGCGGCTTGATGTTGCTGCGTGTGCAGCGCGTGCGGCGTATCAGGGTGCGACGATCGGCGATAGCAATTTGTCGCCAGGACCAACCGGCTTGGAAGCGCGCAGCACCAGTGCGTAGGAAACTTCCTCGAAGGTACGGAAGACAATCGCCACACCCACGCTGGCCGGCGGCAGCTCGACGACATCGCCACGATCGCGATCACGCACTTTTTCGCCGCGCTTGAGAATGCGGAAAACGTGCCCCGTGGAAATGCCATCGTTGGCACCCAGGTTGATCACGATGCCGTCATTGCGTGCGCCTTTGCCAATGGAGCCCAGCACTTTGATTACACGGCCTTCGGCATCTTCTGGCGCGGAACGCGGCATGAACACAGACTGAATTTCGCGCGGATCATCCAGTAGCAAACGATCCTGAACGCGCAGATCCTGATTGGAATTGACAACAGTAAGTGTCGCCACATCATTTTCTGCAGACAGAACGCGGACTGAACCAATGCGAACCGCCTCATAGCCCAGCACTTTTCCCGTGACGGGATCGATATACGGCTGGCCCTGACGGTAAACGCCGTAATCTGGATACGTCAGATCCCAGCTCGGATTTTTTTCGCGTGCATATACCGTATCGCCACGTCCCATGATCACGCGATTGTCTGCACCAGCCAGCAAATAAGGCGCCGACTTGAGTTGATCGGGCATCACCGCGCGGCTGTCGTTCAGAAATGCTTTGATGTCCGCCAGCGGAATCGTGGGGATCGCCGCTTCGTACGGCATTTCGCGAATGCGCGGCTTCAACTTGACCGTGCCATCCGACTGAAACTCCGCGACCGATGACGCCGCGCCGGACGCCGTAGATTGCGAAGCAGAACCATCCGCCACAATCGACGGCTTACCGTCTTTCCAAACCAAACGCAGCGTCTGGCCCGGATAAATCAAGTGCGGGTTGGCCACTTGTTCGTTGATGTGCCAAACCTCGGGCCAGTCCCAAGGATTGATCAGAAATTTTTCAGAAATGCCCCAGAGCGTGTCGCCCGACTGGACCACGTAGGTGTCCGGATGACTCGGGTTGACCGCTACGGCACCTGCGGCCTGTGTGGTGCTGGCCGCACCATCTGCCGCCTGTGCGGCACTGATCAGGCAGCCGGCTACCAGAAGAGCCTGTCCGGCGAATCGTTTGATCATGGGGAGAATCCCTTTATGATTCTTGGAGTTTTCCAGTCGGTCGGGACACGGGGTCCGCGCCCGATATTATCAATGCGATCATTGCGTTAGCAAGCATATCTACAGCGGCTTCTTAACGCAGGATCTCTCCCTCCCCGGGTAGCAGGCAGTCAAATCTCTTATGGCCATCCTCGAGATTCTCGAGTTTCCCGACCCCCGCCTTCGGACCAAAGCCGCGCCGGTGGAGGTTGTCGACGACGCCCTGCGTCGACTGATCGACGACATGTTCGAGACCATGTATGCCGCCCCGGGAATTGGGCTGGCAGCTACGCAAGTGAATGTTCACCAACGGCTGCTCGTCATCGATATTTCAGATGAGAAAGATCAGCCAATGGTCTTTATCAACCCAGAATTTGAGCCGATCTCCGGTGAACAGGTCTATAACGAAGGCTGTTTATCCGTGCCGGGCTTCTACGACAATGTGACCCGCCATGACCGGATCCGGGTCAAGGCGCTGGGCCGCGATGGCAAGCCTTTCGAGCTGGAAGCCGAAGGCCTGCTTTCCGTCTGTATTCAGCACGAAATGGACCATCTCGATGGCACCTTGTTCGTGGACCACCTGTCCCGTCTGAAGCGGGACCGGGTCAAAGTCAAACTCCAAAAGGAGCGCGCGCGGCGCGCCTGACCCCCTTGCCTTCGCTACCCGCACCTTCCCCCGCTCCGCGCCGACTGGCTTTTGCCGGCACCCCAGACTTTGCCCGTACTACGCTCGATGCCTTGCTGGGTGCGGGTCATTCGATTGTCGGCGTGTGGACCCAGCCGGACCGGCCGGCGGGTCGCGGCCAAAAACTGGCCATGAGCCCCGTGAAAGAGGCCGCGCTGGCGGCCGGCATTCCCGTGTTTCAGCCACAAACGCTGAAGACGCCGGAAGCCCAACAAGAACTGGCGGCGCTCGCGCCGGATTTGCTGATCGTGGTGGCTTACGGCCTGTTGCTGCCAAAAGCTGTGCTCGATATCCCGCGCTTGGGCTGCCTCAACGTGCATGCCTCGGTGCTGCCACGTTGGCGCGGCGCCGCGCCGATCCAACGAGCCATCGCCGCCGGCGATCGCGAAACGGGCGTCACCATCATGCAGATGGATGTCGGCCTCGATACCGGCGACATGCTGCACATCGTGCGCACGCCCATTGCGGACGATGACACCGGCGGCACGCTGCACGATCGCCTTGCCACGCTGGGCGCACAGGCGCTGTTGGACGTGCTTTCCGATTTCGATCGTTTTCATGCGGCGCGCCTCGTGCAAGACGATGCTTGCGCCAACTACGCGCACAAACTGAGCAAAGACGAAGGCAGCATCGATTGGATGCGTGATGCTAGGTCTATCGTCAATCTGATTCGCGCGTTTGATCCTTGGCCTGTGGCGCACACTGTTTTGCGCAACGACACGCTGCGCGTCTGGGCCGCCGTGCGCGATGACAGTGCGCGCGGCGCGGCGCCCGGCGTCATTACCGGTGTGTCTCGCGACGGCATACGCGTTGCTTGCGGCATCAACGGCGAGCAGGGCGTGCGCATCACGCGTGTGCAATTGGCCGGCAAACGCGCCATGAGCGTTGCCGATCTGGTCAACGGCAATGCCGACGCCATGCGTGTGGGCGACGTACTGGGTAGCGGGCAGGGTGCATCATGAGCACGCACGGTGGAAATGTTCGCGCTGAAGCAGCGCGCTTGCTGGCGACGGTATTACCGGCGGACGGGCAGGGCGGCAAATCGCTCGCAGAAGTATTAATGCCGGCTCGCGAAAAAAGTTGCGATCCGCCACTGCTGCAAGAACTCGTTTACGGCGTTTGTCGTTATCACAACACGCTGTCGTGGCTCGCTAATCGTCGGCTGCAAAAGCCGCTCACGCCGAAAGATCGCGATATCGAATTGCTGCTGCTCGTCGGCATTTTTCAACTACTACACACGCGTATTCCTGATCACGCCGCCATTGGGGAAACCGTATCGGCTGCCCGGTTGCTCGGCAAAGATTGGGCAACCGGTTTTCTCAACGCCGTTCTGCGCCGCCTTCAGCGCGAACGCGAAGGCATTGCTGACGAAATCGCCAGTGCCAGCGACGCAGTACGCTTTTCACATCCGCTGTGGTTGGTAGAGATTTTACAGCGCGACTGGCCGGAGCATTGGCAACAGGTGCTCGCTGCCAACAATACACGTCCACCATTTTGCCTACGCGTCAACTCACGGCAGCACACGCGCGAGCACTATTTGCAGCAACTGCAACAAGAAGGTTTCTCTGCCACCGCCACCACGCTGTCGGCAGATGGCATTCGTCTCGCACAGGCCTGTGATGTTTATTTGTTGCCAGGGTTTGCGGCTGGCAGCGTGTCGGTGCAAGACGAGGCGGCGCAACTGTGCGCAACACTGTTCGCGCCGCTACCGAAACATGCGCGCGTACTGGATGCCTGCGCCGCACCCGGTGGCAAAACCGCGCACCTTGCCGAACGCTGGCCCGACGCGCGCATTTTGGCGCTCGATATCGACGAGCGGCGCGTGCGTCGTATCAATGACAACCTCGAGCGGCTTGGCCTCACAGCAGAGGTTCGCGTTGCCGATGCCGGTAGCGACGCGTGGTGGGATGGCGAAGCCTTTGATGCCATTTTGCTTGATGCGCCGTGCTCTGCCACGGGCGTCATTCGCCGTCATCCGGATAGCAAGTGGCTGCGCAAGAAAAATGATATTGCTAGACTCTCGCGCCAACAGCGTGATTTGCTGGATGCGTTGTGGCCCCGGCTTAAACCCGGCGGCACGTTGGTTTATGCAACTTGTTCGGTCTTGCGTGATGAAAATGACCGCGTGATTGCTGATTTTATTGCTGCGCACGCGGATGCCTGCATTGAGGCTTTGCCAGAAACTTGGCGAGAGCAGGGCATAGAGACGGGATACGGGCTGCAGTTGTTGCCCACAGATAACGGCCCAGACGGATTTTTTCTTTGTCGCTTACGGCGTAACGGTGGCAGCCATGCTTAATGAGCCGTCGGTGAATTCCCCACGCAGAAAAGGGCAGGGCAGTACGCCATGAAGATCATCATTCTGGGTGCCGGGCAGGTCGGTGGTTCGTTAGCCGCCAGCCTCGCCGGTGAAGCCAACGACATCACCGTGGTCGATGCAGACGGCGAGCGTTTACGTGAGTTAGCCAACTCCCTCGACATTCGCACCGTGCAAGGTCACGGCTCGCACCCCAACGTACTGCGCGATGCCGGCGGTGCTGATGCCGACATGCTGATCGCCGTCACCTCCAGCGACGAAGTCAACATGATTGCCTGTCAGGTCGCGTACACCTATTTCCGCACGCCCACCAAAATTGCGCGCGTGCGGTCGACCAATTATTTTTCGCGCAAAGGTTTGTTTGGCGACGAAGGCATTCCGATCGAAGACGTCATCAGCCCCGAGCAGGTGGTGACCAATTACGTCAAGCGATTGATTGAAAATCCGGGGGCGCTGCAAGTGTTGAGTTTTGCCGATGGCAAGGCGCAACTTGTCGGCACCCGCGCCGTACATGGCGGCCCATTGGTTGGCCATCCGTTATCCGCCATTCGCCGTCACATGCCCACCGTCGACACACGTGTCGCGGCTATTTTTCGACGCGATCGCGCCATCATGCCGGAAGGCAATACCGTGATCGAGGCGGGCGATGAAGTGTTCTTTATCGCCGCCACGGGCGATATTCGCGCCGTCATGAGTGAATTGCGGCGCGTCGAAGACAGCTATAACCGGATCATGATCGCCGGCGGTGGCAATATCGGCGAACGACTCGCCGAAGCCATCGAAACGCGATTCCAAGTCAAAGTCATCGAGCGCAGCGCAAGCCGTGCTCGCAAGCTGGCATCAACACTGTCAAAAGCGTTGGTCATTCAAGGCATCGCTGCTGACAAACAATTGCTGCTGGAAGAAAACATCGAAGACGTCGACGTTTTCTGCGCGCTAACCAGTGATGACGAAGCCAACATCATGTCGGCCATGCTAGCCAAGCGGCTCGGGGCGCGCAAAACCATCGCGCTGGTCAACAACCCCGCATACGTCGATTTGCTGCAGGGCGATGACATCGATATTGCGTTTTCACCTCAACAAGCAACGCTGGGCACGCTGCTGGCCAAAGTACGGCGTGGCGCCGTCTCTACCGTACATTCGCTGCGACGTGGCGCTGCCGAAGCCATTGAGATCATCGCCAAGGGCGATCGCAAAGCATCGCGGGTGGTGGGTCGCCGTATCGATGAAATCGATTTGCCAGAGGGCTGCACCATCGGTGCCGTCGTCCGCAAAGATCAGGTGTTGATGGGCCACGACGACGTAGTCATTGAAACCGAAGACCATGTCATCGTGTTCGTGGTGGATAAAAAACGCATCCGCGATATCGAAAAACTGTTCTCCGTCGGTCTAGGGTTCTTCTGACATGCAGTTCGCCGCCGCGTTCCGGGTGTTGGGCATTCTGCTGATGCTATTCAGCTTGTCTTTGCTGCCTCCCATTGGCATTTCGCTTTGGTTTCATGACAACAACCTATCGGCGTTTGTCGATACGCTGATTTTTACGTTGATTGCCGGCATTCTGATTTGGCTGCCCACACGTAAAGCGACACGCGAGCTACGCACACGCGATGGATTTTTTATCGTGACGTTGATGTGGGCAGGCATGAGCGCATTCGCCGCCATTCCGTTCATGCTGACGCATGAGCTGAACGCCAGTTATCCCGATGCTTTTTTTGAGGCGATGTCTGGGCTGACGACCACCGGTGCCACCGCATTTGCCGGTCTCGATGATCTGCCGGAATCCATTTTGTGGTATCGCCAACAACTGACCTTTATCGGCGGGGGCGGCGTCATTGTGTTGGCCATCGCCGTATTGCCCATGCTGGGTATCGGTGGCATGTCGTTGTTCAAAGCCGAGTCTTCCGGCGGCAGCGTGCGCGATTCCAAACTCACGCCGCGCATCAAAGAAACGGCCAAAGCACTGTGGTTTGTGTACGTCGGCCTCGTAGCGCTCTGCGGTTTGGCTTACTGGTGGGCGGGGATGACGTTTTTCGATGCGGTCGGTCATGCCATGTCAACGGTCGCTACCGCAGGCTTTTCCACTCACGACGCCAGCTTGGCTTACTGGGACAGTCAGACGATCGAAATGATCGCCATCACATTCATGCTGCTGGGCTCGATGAGTTTCGGCCTGCACTTTTTGGCTTGGCGGCATCTTCACAAAGGGCGGCCCGCCTTGGATTTGTATTGGCGCGATCCGGAAGTGCGTTTCTTTTTGGGTTTCGTGTTGACGATCGTTGTTCTGGTGGCCATCGGCCTGATGCTCGGCGGCTCCTATAAAACTTGGCTAGAAGCGCTGCGTTATTCCGCCTTTCAATCTGTCAGTTTGATTACCTCCACCGGTTTTCTGACGACTGATTTTTCACAATGGCCAAGCTATGTGCCTTGGCTGCTGGTGGTTGCGTTTTTCTTTGGCGGCTGCGCGGGCTCCACCACCGGTGGCATCAAATCGATTCGCTTTTTATTGCTCACCAAGCAAGGCGTCCGCGAATTTCAACGATTGATTCATCCCAACGGGGTGTTTCTGGTGAAAGTCGGCGACACCGTCGTCAGCGACCGCGTTGCCGAAGCCGTCTGGAGTTTTGTCAGCATCTACATGTTGGTCACGCTGGTGCTGACCTTGCTGGTCATGGCGACCGGCGTACCTTTCGATCTCGCGTTTTCCGGCATTGCCGCCAGCATCAACAACACCGGTCCCGGTCTGGGTGTGCTGGCTTCGAACGTGTCGAGCCTCAACGACACCGCCACCTGGCTGATGTCATTCGCCATGCTGGTAGGTCGTCTCGAAGTATTTACCGTGCTGGTGTTGCTAACACCGATGTTCTGGCGCCGCTAAAAACGTTGCCGCGCGCCTAGCGGCCAGAGCGCCGCGCCAGTTCGCCCGCATCATAGACCAGCTCTTGCATCAGCCGCTCGGCACGTTCTGGCTGCCGATGGACGATGGCATCGGCGATCATGCGTTGCAGCATGTGTTGCCGCCGAAAATCCTCCGATCCATACCACGATGGGCCGTCGGCATTCACCACGGGAATGTTCTGCGCATCACGTGCAATACGAAGCAGCAGCTCGCTATGTGTCGCAAAAATAGTGAGCACATGAAATCGTCGGCTCAGTTCTCGCCAAGCATCAAGGTCTGCGCCGGGTAGCTGGCCGCGTGCAAGCAGCGCATCGCCTTCATCCAGCACGGCTTGCAATTTCTTTTGTGTTTTTTCGTCGATGCCGCGTTCGGCCAGCAATCGCACACCGATGCCTTCCATGGCCGCACGCACCCGAAACGCCACCCGAATATCTTCTTCGGTAAATCGGCGGACGCTATAGCCGCGATTTGGGCTGTGCGTGAGCAGACCGTCCTCCGCGAGAATGCGCAAGGCTTCGCGCACCGGGGTGCGCGAAACCTGCATCTGCTCGGCCACGGCCACTTCTTGCAGCCGTTCCTCCGGCGCTAACTCACCGCGCAAAATACGCGCACGCAGCGCGTCCGCGACGATGAGTGCCAGCGGTTTAGCTACTTCGCTCATCGAATGGTCAGCGGCCCAACAGAGAACGGGCAACGATTTCTTTCATGATCTCGCTGGTGCCGCCGTAAATGCGCTGGATCCGCGCATCGACGTAATCGCGCGAAATCGGATATTCCTGCATATAACCGTAGCCGCCGAACAACTGCAGGCATTCGTCGGCCATACGGCCCTGTAATTCCGTCGTGGTCAGCTTGGCAATCGATGCGCCGACCGCGTCCAGTTCGCCGCGCTCGTATTTATCGATGCACTGCTCGACATACGCGGTATGCACTTTGAGCAGCGCATGCAGATCGCCCAATTTGAAGCGCGTGTTCTGGAAAGCCGCAATCGGCTGACCAAACGCTTTGCGCTCCTGCACATACGCCACGGTGCGCTCCATCATGCCTTCGCATGCACCGATGGCCCCCACGGCCAAGCTCAAGCGCTCGCGCGGCAATTCATTCATCAAATTGGCAAACCCTTTGCCGAGGCCGCCGAGCACATCGTCCTTGCTGACGCGGACATTCTCAAAAAACAATTCCGAGGTATCTGCTGCGTGATGGCCCATTTTTTCCAAATTACGGCCACGCGTAACGCCCGGCAGCGACATGTCGACGGTGAACAAGGTAATGCCTTTGCTACCAGCCGTGGGATCCGTTTTCGCCGCGAGCACGATCACGCCGCAGTGCTGACCATTGGTGATGAACGTCTTTTGGCCGTTGATGACGTAATGATCACCATCCAATACCGCGCGCGTTTTCATGCCTTGCAGATCAGAGCCGGCTCCCGGTTCGGTCATGCCGATGGCGCCAATGGCTTCGCCGGTAATCATTTTTGGCAGCCACTTCTTTTTCTGCGCGTCGCTACCCAGATGCAGGATGTATGGCGTGACGATGTCGCTATGCACCGACATATTGGATGCCAGCGCGCCAAATCCCCAGCGTGATGTTTCACGCTGAATCACCTCCGACAATCGAAACGGTGCCGCGGTACCGCCGTATTCCTCCGGCATGTCGACGCAAAGAAATCCGTTCTCGCCTAATTTCAACCACAGTTCGCGCGGAAAAATTTCATTCTTTTCCCACTGCGTGTAATACGGCGCCACTTCTTTTTCGAGGAACTTGCGATAGCTGTCGCGAAACAGCTCGATTTCCGCCTGAGAAAACGTGGCGTGCTCAGTGTGGGTGGTACTCATGGGCAAAACTCCGTGATGGTTGGCGTCAGCCAAGGACGCCGGGCGCGCGAATTCTACGGGTTGGCCGCATCCATGGGTGCGGCGGCAGACTGTATGGCGATCAATGCCGCATTGATTTTGGCGACGTCAGCTTCGCTAAATGCCCGATGGCTGAGCATCAAGCGAACGGGTGACGCATTGGTCACAAACAAACGCTGCAACCGCAGACCCTGTGCAGCAGCCAGAGCTTTCGCAGAGCCGGCGTCGTCGAGGATCAGGTCGCCGCGCCCCGCCTGCAACATCGCGATGCCCTGCGCGGTGTCCTCAAAAAAGAGGAGTTTTCCAGCCTTCAGCAAGGCTGCTTGCTGCTGCGCAAACGCATCGCCGGACCAGCCGTAACGTGATGCCAACAACACATGTTTGCCCTGCAAAATGGCGTGCAGCGAGCGGGGCGTGGATGACGATGACTCCAACGTCAGCACCGCAATCATTTCTTGCCGGTACGGACGACTGAACCACGCATAACGTCGCCGTTCCGGTAAATCGCTGGCCGCCAACACAATGTCTACTTGGCCTTCGGCCATCCTGGTGTGCGCACGCGCCGGCGGTAGATAAGAAAAGGTCAGCGCGCATTTCAATCGTGACGCCAATTGCCGGACCAGCTCCACATCGCTGCCGCCGACCACGCCATCTTTCGATACCGTCATGTACGGCGTCCAGTTGCCCACATTGACGACCCACGGCCGCTCACACAGGGCTGCGGCCATGCCCGGCAGCACCAGCATTAGCAACCCGAACCAAGCTCGTCTATTGCGCATGGCCAAGATCCACAGACATTCCGCAGCGACCAGCATACGTCTACGCCGTGGATATCGCAGCCACCGTTCAGGCTGGCTTCACGACGGCCAGATAAACGACTAACGGTATGAACACAATAATCAATGGGGTGCTGAGCTTCAGAAATTTCCAGTGCAGAAGAATGGCCCGGTCGTGTTCTTTCATGAGCCCTTTGCGACGCAGGCGCGCTTTGTTGCCGCCAAAGTGCGCTAGCCAGTAATCGATTATTTCCATCGGGACGAAAATAAACGTAACCACCGTCAACTTAATGATTAGCCAGCTCGCATTCAGGTCCCAAGGACCAATCCAATACAGCAGCGGGCCGGTAATCAAAATGATCGGAAACGCGATGTGTTCCAACACGGCGCCTTTGTCGAATTGATCGATCGCGTAATTACGGCGTTGAATCGCTACCGGATCTTCCGGATTTTTTTCCCACGCCACAAACGCGCCTTTGACATACCAGCTGTACGCCACTGCCGTGCTTAATGCCCAGACCATCACGAAAAACAAGTGAACAAACTTGATCTGGAGATACCAAGGAATGAGCGCTTCGCGAATCATCTCGAGCATGTGTTAAGGTCCGTGCGAATTATTTGAAGGGACGTTCTCGTGGAAATTTTTGCCAACATTCTGTGCACGTTGCTCGGCTTGTTTTTCCTCGTGGCCGGCTGGATGAAAATCATCGGCACCCCGCATATGGTCGAGGAGTTCGACAAGTTTCATTATCCGCACTGGCTACGCATTCTCACCGGCTGCATCGAAGCCGTGGCGGCACCCCTGATGCTCGCCTGCTGGTGGTTTCCGCTGGCCGGCGCGCTGGGTTCGCTCATCATGTGTCCGGTGATGGTCGGTGCCGCGTATACCAATTTCGTCAAACGGCCTCCGGCTTTCGGTTGGGGCACGGTCGTCATTCTCGCGCTGTGTGCCGTGCCAGTCGCCGTGTACGCGCCACTGCTCATCGCCGCAGCGCGCACGGCACTGCCCTGATCAGTTAAAGCCTTTGCGCACCAGCCATTCGTGACAAGTTTCCGTCGCCTGCTTCATCTGCTCCGGCTGACCGAAGTAGTAGTGATTGGCGCCCTGAATCTCCTTCATTTCTTTGTCGCTGTGTTTCACCGCATCGAACAAGCGATGCGTGTGTGACGGCGTACAGGCGTCATCGGCCGTGTTGCCAATCACCAGCACTGGCTTGCTGACACCAGCGGCAGCCGTCAACCCATTGCAGTTGGTGAGGTCGTAACTCCACTGCGACAACCAACCGCGCAGCGTATTGAAACGCGCGAGTGCAACCGGCCCGTTGTTGACGATGCGCGGATCGCCCAAATAGCACCAGTTGGGCTTGCGTTCGTTGGGATCTTGCGTGGGATCCAGCCAACGCACATCGCACATCGTACGGTGCGTGATGAACGCAAACTCTTCCTGGAAGCGTTGCTGTTTACGAAAGTCTTCCAGCTTCTGTTGCACAAAAGCGGTGATCTTGCGGTTACGTGCTACCTGTGCCGCACGGAATTTTTCGACGAAAGCCGCCGTGTAGGTTGGCTGGTTTGGGCATTGCAGATTGTAGATATCCAACTCAAGGTTGGTTTTTTCTGGATCGTTTTCATCTAACACCGACGGATCCATCCATTCGGTGAGCGTCAACGCACGTGAAATGTGCGCGGCCAGCAACATCACGCCGTCCGCAGGGATCAAACCTTTTTTCGTCAAGTCGTACGGGTCGCCGGAAGGCGTATGGGTGATGGTCGGATTTTCAGCCTGCGACTGATAAAAATTCGACAGCGAACCACCACCGGACCAACCGGCCAGCACCACTTGTTGATAACCCAAACGCTCTTTCGCGTCTTTAATGCAGGCGCCGAGGTCCGCAACGACTTTTTCCATGATCAGCGCGGAATCAGTGCCGCGATAGCGCGAGTTGCAGTAAATGACGTGATGGCCAGCTTTGGCCAGTGCCGACACCATCGGCAGGTAGGCACCACCGCCAATCGGATGCATGAACACGATGACCGTATTCGACGGCTTGTTCTTCGGCTTCAGCAAATGCGCTTCCAGCGCCACAAAATCCATCGGGCCGGCGTAGGTGTCTTTGAACTCACTTTTCTCGACAAACCCGACAAGATAGGGGATGCGTTCGTATTCAAATTTTTCCATGACTCTACTCAGCTATTTAGTGCAATGATTTATCGCGCGTGGCTCAGACATTAAAAATGTCGGGGCGCTCGCTCACACAACAGCCCGGCGCTGCCAACGATATTCTGTAAACGCAGGGGCTTGGCTGGCTCGGTTATTGCGGTTTGTGATGCGGCTTTGGCTCAACCTTCATGCCTGACAAATCGACTTTCGTCATGTCGATACCACGCATATCCAAAGGTTCAGCGCCAAACTTGGCGACCTTGCGCTCGCGCGTCATCGCGGTCCACTTTGCCAAGATGTCACGCGCTTCTGCGGTTTCGTGGGCGCAAATGTCGGCGTAATTCTTGTCCTTCACGGTGATCTCGACCTGAATACCGTTCGGGTCATACATGTAGATCGAGTGAATAAAGCCGTGATCGATAGCGCCAAAACAGGGTCGGCCCATTTTGTTGATACGACGACGCCACGCTTTCAGCTCTTCCATGGTGTCGCATTCAAACGCGATGTGCAGATCGAAGCCGTGTTTCGCGCGGAAGGTCGACTCATTGATGTCATCGTCCGGCGAATCAAAAAATGCAATGAAATTGTTGTCGCCCATTTCGAAGAACAGATGCATGTAATCGATCTTGCCAGGCATGCCCGGTGCTTCGTCGAACACCATCGCCATCCGCAGCGGAAAGCCCATCACCTCTTCCCAGAACCAACGTGTCTGCTCGGCATCGCGACAGCGGTACGCCACGTGGTGGATGTTGTTGAGCGGGGTCTTGAGAACAATCTGCGGCTTATCCGCAGTGGGGGCAGGCTGATTCATAACGTTCTCCAAGGAAAGCGATAACAGAAAAGGGATGCCGATTCTCACGCCCGACCGGGGCGGATCGCGGGAAAGACGAAGCATGTACCGAGGAAAGAGAGCGGATTGCATACAATCTTGTGACTGGCAAGTCTACCGCCGCCCTGTTTTGCAGGAAAAGCCCCTTTGGTCTACTTCATTTGTATACATAGCTGCCGATCCTACGCGTCTCGTCTCCGCAGGCGACGAAGGCATAAAAAAGCCCGGGCATGCCCGGGCTTTTAGAGAAGTGGCCGCGCCATAAACTGGCGCTGTTCACTATTTCTTGAGGTATTTCGCCGTTTCCTTCGCCACGACGGTATTGAAGTTGGTGACGGTGCCCAACACCCCAGCTTCGAATTTCTCACGGTTCAGCGTGTAGCCATAGAAGCCGACTTTGCTGTTGATCCAGCCGCCGCCCATGGTGGCCAGCGCCTTACTCAGCGCATTGGCGAAGGTCGGTGACGCGTCCGTGGCCTCACTGAGTACGCCAGCGTCGTCGGCCACGTGCACGTACATTTCATTGTTGGCAATGCTGCCTCCGGCTGCTTTGTGATTGAGGAACGCGACATATGCGCCGCGCGCCGGCAGGGTCACGCCCGGTGCCGAGTTGATGCTGGCCGTTTTCGACTTGTAGCCACGGCTAACCTCGCCCCAAAACTGCGGCGCAGAAAAATTGAACGTCGGGGTGTACACCACCGCTTCGCGCTCTTTGGCCACCTTGCGCAGGTTCCAACCGAGACGCGAGCTGTCGAAGTTTTGCTCGTCACTCGGATTCGCAACAACGTAAAGACTGCCACCGATCTTCTCGACCGGCATTTGCCAAGCCGGGTCGATTTTCAGCCGCTCCTCTTTCACGACGGGTTCGTCGGCCTTGATGTCTTCGTAGCTGAGTACTTCCCAGCCGACATCGCGAAGACGCGCGATGGTGTCGTCCTGAATTTTCTTCGCTAAGCCTTGCGCAAATTCTTTATCAATGCCGGACACCACAAACTTGGACTTCACGCGGGCGGAATTTCCGCCGCTTTGTGCCGCCGCGCTGGCTGTGCCGGAAACTAGCAGTTTCAAATTGACCGTCGGCACCACGATGCGCTTTGCGCCTTTGAAATACTTAACTTTAAAATATTCGATTTCTTTCTTGTTGTCTTGAAACGTCGGAATGCCTTTCGTTTCTACTGAGGCATAAGACATGCTGATCGCAAAACCAAAGGCCAGCAGCAGGGCTCCGGCAAAATACTTGATAGACATGAGTTATTTCCTTGTGAGGCACCGTGGAAGAGTGCAGAAAAATCCTGATCACGTGCTGGCGCGACTTCCACCGACCCGCCAGAGCGCCGGTTTTATAAGATAACAGCACGCCTGTCTAGCCGCCCTCGGTGCCAGCGGTGCCAATTTTCCTCCCTATGAGCGCTCGCACCAATATCTATTCGCCATCAATATCCATTCACATTGACGTCTAAGCCACCTCGCGCCTAAGGTGCCGCTTTCGTCGAACCCTCAAATCCACAGCTCGGGCAAGTTTGCGTTTTCTGCGCTCTCGCCCGCCACTGTGATTTCTCATTTTTTCAAAACACCACCCACTTTTACGTCGGCCAGTTGGCAGCGGAGCATCGTGATGGAAGCCTTCTTCGTATCAACCGGCGTGGTCGCGCTCGCCGAGATCGGCGACAAAACGCAATTGCTCGCTTTCATTCTTGCTGCGCGCTTTCGCAAGCCCATGCCCATCGTGCTGGGCATTCTGGTGGCCACGCTGTTTAACCACGCAGCGGCTGGCGCGGTGGGCGCATGGCTGTCTTCACTGGCATCGCCGGAAACTTTGCGATGGATTCTCGGCGCCAGCTTTATCGCCATGGCGGCGTGGATTTTGATCCCCGATAAATTCGATGAGGACGATGCCAAGCTCACACAACATGGCATCTTTCTCACCACGTTGATTGCCTTTTTTCTGGCCGAGATGGGCGACAAGACGCAAATCGCAACGGTTGCGCTGGCCGCGCAATATCAGGCGCTCATCGGTGTTGTCGCGGGAACGACATTGGGCATGATGATTGCCAACGTCCCCGCCGTCTTGTTGGGCGATCGCATCGCGCAAAAAATGTCGCCCAAATTAATGCACGGTATCGCTGCTGTGATTTTTGCACTGCTGGGCATCGCCATTTTGATGGGTGCCGATCGTTTGTTTGACTTTAATTGACGCGCTCACGATTCTTTTATCGATGATTGCATCGCAATCATCGTCTGATGCCACCGCGTTTCAATCACACGACAGGTCCCAAGGCCCGTGATGTTCGACACGTTTAGCACGCTGTGGTTGGGCTACATCGCCGCGTGTTGCACGACGGTGGCGTTCGTGCCGCAGGCTTGGCAGGTGTATCGCACGAAGCGTACCCAGGATTTGTCGCTAGGTATGTTTCTGCTGTTCACCGCCGGCGTCGCGTTGTGGCTGTGGTACGGCGTTCGCATCGCGAGCGCACCGGTTGCCGCCGCTAACGCCGCCACCTTGCTGCTGGCAGGCTACATCTTGTTTATGAAAGCGACCGAAAAGCGTCGGCACTGAACACGGCAACGTCACGCTACGTCAAGGGCCCGTGGTGCCGGTTCACATTCGAGCGCGTCAAAAACCGCGCTCGCCAACCGCAACATTCAGCGCGCTTACAGCGTTTCCAATCGCGCGTACTGGGCAATCAGCCATTTTGCGCCCGCATCGTCGAAATTGACTTGCACGCGCGCATTGCCGCCACCGCCCTCACATTGCAGCACCACGCCTTCGCCGAAGGTTGGGTGGCGCACACGCTGCCCCAATTTAAACGCAGCGGCTTGCGCAAACGGATACGCACCGGACGTCCCCATCGGTTGCGATACCCGCGCACTGCGCAAGCGCACTTCATGCACGAGGTCGGACGGAATCTCGCGCAGGAATCGCGAGGGCGCGTTGTAATTTTCTTCGCCATACAGCCGACGACTCTCGGCGCGCGTCAGCACCAAGCGCTGCATCGCCCGCGTGATGCCGACATAACACAGCCGACGCTCTTCTTCGAGCCGGCCGGCCTCGTCGGTGGATTGCGACGACGGAAATACGCCTTCTTCCAGCCCCACCAAAAACACCAGCGGAAATTCCAACCCTTTCGCCGCATGCAGCGTCATCATCTGCACCGCATCTTCATCGGATTCTGCCTGCGTATCGCCGGCCTCCAGCGCCGCATGACTAATAAATGCTGCGAGTGTCGGCTCGCTGCCATCTTCCGGTGAAAACTGGCGTGCGGCCGATACCAATTCTTGTAAGTTTTCCGCACGTTGCTCACCGCGTTCACCTTTGTCGGCGGTACGGTGGTATTCCAGCAAACCAGAATTTTGCAGCACGCGGGCGGTAAGTTCCGGTAAATCCAGTCCACGCGTTTCTTCCGCCAGACCGTCGACCGCATCAATGAATCCTTTGACGGCACTGACGGCGCGCGACGGCAAAATCGTGGCGCCTTTTTGTTCCGGGTCGGGGCGGGTGCATTCCAACGCCGCGCGCCACAAGGGGATGCGGCGTCCACGCGCATGCGCACGCAACAACTCCAGCGTTTTTTCGCCAATACCGCGTGGCGGCACGTTCACGACTCGCTCGAAGGCCGCGTCGGAATCCCGATGCTCGATCAATCGCAACCACGCCATGGCATTACGGATCTCCTGACGCTCGAAGAAACGCTGGCCGCCATAGATGCGATAAGGCACACCTGCCCGCAGAAATGCTTCTTCCAACACCCGCGACTGCGCGTTGTTGCGATACAACACCGCCATTTCCGCGCGCGCCATGCCGTGCTTCAAGGTTTTCTCGACTTCGTCGACCACATAACGGGCTTCATCGCCCTCGTTAAACGCGACGTACAGCGAAATGGGATCTCCATCGTGGCCGTCGGTCCACAAATTCTTGCCCAACCGCGAACTGTTGTTGGCGATGACCTGATTGGCCGCTTTCAGAATAGTGGAGGTCGACCGGTAGTTTTGTTCCAGCCGCACGGTGTGTTCATCGCGCCAATCGCGATGAAATTGCTGAATGTTTTCGATGCGCGCGCCACGCCAGCCGTAAATGGATTGGTCGTCATCGCCAACGACGGTGATCTCGCCGTCATCACCCACCAACTCGCGCAACCACGCGTATTGCACGGCGTTGGTATCTTGGAATTCGTCGACCAGCACATGCCGAAACCGCGACCGATAATGGGTGCGCAAATGCGTGTCGCGGCGCAACACATCCAGCGCTCGCAATAACAGTTCGGCAAAGTCGACCAGACCCGCTCGCGCACAGGCTTCTTCGTAAGCGGCGTAAATCTGACGCATGGTGCGCAAGAAATAATCACGGCCTGGCTCGATGTTTTCTGGCCGTTCGCCTTCGTCCTTGCGGCCATTGATGAACCACTGCGCCTGTTTTGCCGGCCACCGGTTTTCATCCACTTCCAGCTCACGCATCACGCGCTTCACCAGCCGCAGCTGGTCATCGCTGTCGAGAATCTGGAAGTTCTCCGGCAACCCGGCCTCGCGCCAGTGCAGGCGCAGGAATTTATGCGCCAACCCATGAAAGGTGCCCACCCACATGCCGCCGACGGAGTAGCCCAGCAACTGCTCCAAGCGGTGACGCATCTCGCCTGCGGCCTTGTTGGTAAAGGTGACGGCCAGCACCGCATGCGGGGAGAGGCCGCGCTCGCTGATGAGCCAGGCAATGCGCTGTACCAACACCCGGGTCTTGCCAGAGCCCGCACCGGCCAGCACCAGCAGATGGCGGGCATCACTGGTCACGGCCTCGCGCTGGCTGGCGTTGAGGTGGGCGAGGGCAGTCGGGGTCGGCATGAGGAGGCAGGCTTCGGCTTATACGGTTGCCAGCCATCGGGGCGGGCGGCAGTCAGTTTATGTAAGCGTGATAGGCTTCACACGCTTTTTGAGACGGCGGATCCATTGGCCGCTCACGTCGAGGGGTAGCCTCGACAGACTTGGCCACGGAACAGGCCCTGTACCGGCAGGAATGCCACGTTTGTTTCAGGGGCTTTGAACCTTGGCAGTAGAAGAACAAAAGCACAATCCGGATTCACTGACGCTGCGCGAACAGCTCGACCCACGCGGGCAGGTTGAAGAGTTGCGATTGCTCTTTGACTATCTCTCGCCGTCGGTGCTGGTGCAGCCACTGGCCGCCATCGTGATTGCTTGGCTGTACTGGGATCACGGGCTGGTTGCCCAGCGCACCATCTTGCTGTGGCTGGTGTTGTCCATTTTCCTGTTCGCTGCACGCATGGTGACGGTGCAGGCCTTTCATCGCCTTCCGCCCAACACCGAAAACCGGTTGATGCTTTACCGCTTTATCGCGGTGGCTGGTGCGCTGATGTTGGGCTCGCTGATGGGCTACGCCACCATTCAGTTCAATCCGGTGCCCTTCGCCGGTGACGAAACTATTTTCTACGATCAAGTGGTGATGCTCACGCTGGTCGGTGGCTTGTCGATTGTCGGTGTGGCCAGTTACAGCGCTTATTTGCCTGCCTTTTTTGCCTATGCATTGCCGTTGTTGCTTCCCGGCGGCGTCTATATGGGCCTGTCGGGTAATCCGATTGGCGAAGCGCTGTTCTTCGTCGACGTGCTGTACACCGCGTTCCTGATTTATGCGGCGATGCGGATCAACCGCATCAGTCACGACGGCCTTGTCTTGCAATTCCGCAACCAGTCGCTGATCAGCTTTTTGGATCGCGCGCGCAGCGATGCTGAGGCGTTGAATAGCAAGCTGGGCCGCGAAATCTTCGAGCGGAAAAAAGCACAACAAGCACAAAAAGATGCGCACGATCGCCTCGAAGGGTTAGTCGAAGACCGTACGCGTGCCCTGCAAGAGGCCTACGATCAGCTCGCGAAGAGCCGTGAGCGGTTGGCGCTGGCGATGGAAGCGTCCGATATCGGGTTTTGGGATTGGAACCTCGAAACCGACGAAGTATTCCACTCCAACTTTGATCGCATGCTCGGTTACAGCACGGCCGAGCTGAAAACCTTCCGCGGCCACTTGCAGCCGCTGGTGCATCCGGACGATTTCTCATCCATTCGTCAGCGCATGATCGAGCACCTCAAAGGTCGTACGGCGCGCTATCACATGGTGTATCGCACACGGCATAAGAACGGCAGCTGGCGCTGGGTGGAAGACGACGGCAGCGTGGTTGCTCGCGACGATCACGGCAAAGTTCTGCGTATGCTCGGCACCCGCCGCGATGTCACCGCACAGCAGGAAGCGGCTGAAGAATTGCGATTGGCCGCGCGCGTATTCGACACCGCCACCGAAGCCATTTTGATTTACGACGATCAGTTCCGCGCGTTAAAAGTGAACTCGGTTTTCGAGCGCATCACCGGTTATAGCCGTGATGAAATCATTGGCAAAAAGCTAAGCGAGCTCAGGCGCACCGAACAGGCCAAGGCCAGCTATCGCGCCATCATGAAGGCCCTTGAACAAGATGGCTCTTGGCAAGGCGAGTTGATCGAAACGCGCAAAAACGGCGAAAGCTATCCGGAGTGGCTGCAGATTTCTGTCGTGCGTAACAGCGCTGGCCACGTTAGTCATTACGTCGCGATTTTCTCGGATCTCACTCAACGCCATGAAGCCGAAGAAAAATTACGTTATCTCTCCAATTACGACCGCCTAACCGGGCTGGCCAACCGCACCCTGTTCCGTGATCGCCTGCACACGGCCATGGCCGATGCGCGTCAGCGGCGCGGAAGGATCGCTTTGCTGTATCTGGATCTCGACCGTTTTAAGCAAGTCAACGATACGCTGGGCCATGAAATTGGCGACAAATTGCTGTACGCGGCATCAACACGGTTGATGAGCTTGGATATACCGGCCGATACCATTTCCCGTATCGGCGGCGACGAGTTCACCATCATCATTGCTGACTACGAAAGTCAGGGGCAGCTCGAAGATATCGCGGGCCGCATCATTGAGGTGATACGGGCGCCGTTCTACATCGACGACCATGAATTGCTGCTCGGTGTTTCTATCGGTATTTCGCTGTTCCCGGAACACGCCAAAGAACTGCAAATTCTGATCAACGACGCCGATATCGCCGTCAATCAGGCCAAACGGTTGGGCGGTAATTCGTTCCAGATTTTTGCGGGTGACCGGCGTGCAGTAGGCGTCGATCAACTGACCCTGGAAAATAGTCTGCGCAAAGCAATTCTGCGTAATGAGTTCATCGTTTTTTATCAGCCCAAACTCGATCTCGCTCTCAATCGCATCACCGGCGTCGAAGCCTTGGTGCGCTGGCAGCATCCGACACGCGGCATTTTGGCGCCGAAAGATTTCATCCCTTTGGCCGAAGAAACCGGCTTGATTGCCGCGATTGGCGAAATGGTGCTGGAGCGTGCCGCGCGGCAAGTAAATACGTGGCGCGATCTGGGCTTGGGCAACATCAAAGTGTCCGTCAACCTCTCCGCACATCAAGTGCGTAAAGGAAATCTGGTCGAAGTCGTTGAACGCGTGATTTTCAGTTCTGGCTTGCCGCCGGAACAGTTAGAAATGGAAATCACCGAGAGCCAGTTGATGGAAGATCTCGATGGAACCATTCGCATGCTGAAAACACTGCGCAAGCGCGGTGTTGGTATTTCGTTGGACGATTTCGGTACCGGCTACTCATCCCTGTCTTATCTCAAGCGCTTCCCGATCGACGCCGTCAAGATCGATCAAAGTTTCGTGCGTGACCTGCATAAAAGTGAGGACGATGCCGCCATCGTGCGCGCCATCATCGCCATGTCGCATAGTTTGGGCGTGAAGGTGATTGCCGAGGGCGTAGAAAGCCCGATTCACTTGGAGATCCTACGCAAAGCAGGCTGCGATGCGGTGCAGGGTTATCTCATCGGTCGGCCATTGCCAGAGACCGAATTGATCCAGATGTTGCGCACACAGACGGGTGTCGCATAAGTTTTTGCCGTTCAAATTAACTTTTCATTTTGAAGCTGCCGCGTGAAATCCTGTCTCGTCATCGCCAATCCGGCCGCTGGCCGTCGCAAGCATTACACCCACACCGTCGTCGTTGAGCTGCGCAAGCAGGGCATGGCCGTTGAGTTGTATGAAACAACGGGCCCCGGCGATGCCATCCGCGAATTGCAGGCGCGCGCGCAATTGCCCCCGTTGGTGATTGCTGCTGGCGGCGACGGCACCGTCAATGAAGTGCTCAACGGCCTCGCAGGCCGCGATGTAACCCTCGGCCTGATTCCGGCCGGCACCACCAATGTGCTGGCGATCGAATTGGGTTATCCGTCATCTGCCGCAGCTGTTGCTGGCGTACTTGCACGCGGTAACGAGCGTCGCGTGCACTTTGCTTCGGCCAATGATCGCCGCTTCGGCATGATGGTGGGCATTGGTTATGACGCTTGGGTGGTCGCTGGCGTAAAACCAGAAACCAAGAAAAAACTGGGCAAGCTGGCCTATGTGATCTCAATGTTTGCGCAATTGCGCGCCGTGGGTTCGCGTCGCTACCGCGTGTTGTGCGACGGCGTACCTCACGAAGCCTGCTCGGCCATCATCAGTAATGGTCGCCACTATGCGGGCAGTTATTTGCTCGCGCATGACGCTGATCTGTCCGTGCCGGCGCTCGATGCCGTGTTGATCTCGCCGGTATCACGCCTGCGCTTTTTCGGCATGTTGCTACTGCTGCCTCTTGGTATTGCCGCCAAAATGCCTTTTGTGCGAATCGTGCGCGCTCGTGAAATTCACGTTAGCTGTGATGTGTCGGATGATCCGGTGCAGGCCGATGGCGACACCATCGGAAAACTACCGCTCGTGATTCGCAGTGAAGCGCAGTCTTCGCGTGTCGTTGCGCCTTAAAATAATTCACGCGCAAGGTCGGCGACGTTATCGCCGATCAACCCTACAGCCACAAGGACCGCACGCATGACGATCGGTAAAAATCGGCTGGAGGCATTCAGCGACGGCGTACTCGCCATCATCATCACCATCATGGTGTTGGAGATGAAGGTTCCGCACGGTGATAGCCTGGTGACACTGACGCCGCTCATTCCGGTGTTCTTAAGTTATGTGCTGAGTTTTATCTACGTGGGGATTTACTGGAATAACCATCACCATTTGCTGCACGCCTGCCCGCATGTGACCGGCGATGTGCTCTGGGCAAACTTACATCTGCTTTTCTGGTTGTCATTGCTGCCGTTTGTGACCGGCTGGATGGGTGAGAATCACTTTGCGGCAACACCTTCCGCGCTCTACGGCGGTGTGCTGCTCGCTGCTGCCATTGCCTACGCCATCCTTCAACAACGCATTGTTGCCTTGCAGGGCGTCAATTCGCCATTGCGTACCGCGCTCGGCAGTGACTGGAAAGGCAAACTGTCACCTGTGCTTTATGCCTTGGGCATCCTTTCCACATTTTTCTGGCCGCTGGTGGCGCAATCACTGTATGTGCTGGTGGCGCTGATGTGGCTGGTGCCAGATCGTCGTATTGCGCGCGCACTGTAAGCACGCATCACACACGGTTCAGCGATCAGCAAGGACACTTGCCGATCTTGCTGCCACCAAAACGCTGCTGTTGCATCTGCGCAAACCAAGCTCGCTCATCGAGTACCGGTAATTCCGGGTGCTGTTCGCGCATGTGCTGCACGTAACGCGCGTAATCCTGCACGCCGACCATAACTCGCGCGGCTTGCGCCGCTTGTTGTAGCCCGTCGGCAATGCGCGCCATGATTTTCATGCCTGCACCGCGCCGACTTCCTGCGTACTGACGCGCGGCAATTGCCATGCCCGCCAACCGCAACGCAACGCAAACAGCGTCATCGACAACAACACAAACAAAAAGACGCCCGCCAGCGTCGCGTTGATCCAGTCGTTCGCGATCACCTGCTGCATCTGCGCTAAATCCTTGGCCGGCGCCAGCACTTCACCCGCATCGCGCGCCGCACTGAATTTGTCTGCATGCGCCAAGAAGCCGATCTTGGGGTTGTCGCTGAAAATCTTCAGCCAAGCGGCGGTGACGGTAATAACCAGAATCCATACTGCCGGCAACAGCGTGACCCACACATAACGCTCTTTTTTCATCTTGAGCAAAATGGTGGTCGCCAACAGCAACGCAATACCGGCCAGCATCTGATTGGCAATACCAAACAGTGGCCATAGCGTATTGATGCCACCCAACGGGTCGACAACGCCTTGGTAAAGAAACCAGCCCCAGCCGCCGACGCATATCGCCGTCGCCAATAAATTGGCGGTGATGGAATCTGTGCGGCCTAAGGGTTTCCACGCCATGCCAGCGAAATCCTGAATCATGAAGCGGCCCACCCGCGTACCGGCATCGATGGTGGTGAGAATGAACAGCGCCTCAAACAAAATGGCGAAGTGATACCAGAACGCCATCATCGCGCTGCCGCCAATCAGATTAGAAAAAATCTGTGCCATGCCGACCGCTAATGTTGGAGCGCCGCCCGTACGCGACAGCATCGTCTCTTCACCGATGTCTTTTGCGAGTTGCGTGAGCATCTCCGGCGTCAACACAAAGCCCCAACTGCTGATGACTTGTGCCGCACTTTCCACGGTTTTACCGATCACCGCTGGCGGTGAGTTCAATGCAAAGTAAAGGCCGGGCTCCATCACTGCCGCTGCAATCATCGCCATCACGGCCACAAAAGATTCCATCAGCATCGCACCGTAGCCGATGGGCCGCACATGGCTTTCCTGCGCGATCATTTTCGGCGTCGTGCCGGACGACACCAGCGCGTGAAATCCACTGACCGCGCCGCAGGCCAACACGATGAACAAAAACGGAAATAGTTCGCCAGCGAACACCGGTCCACTGCCGTCAATAAACTGGGTCATCGCCGGCATTTTCAGCTCCGGCATTACGATCACGATGCCCAGCGCCAACGCCACCACCGTGCCGATTTTCATGAACGTGCTGAGATAATCGCGTGGTGCCAACAGCAACCACACCGGCAGTGCCGCTGCCACAAACCCGTACGCCATCAGCATCAGCGCCAGATGCTCGCCGCTGAACGTGAAGTGCGAAGCCCATGCACTGTGAGCAACGACGCCGCCGTAATGAATCGATAACAACAACAAGACGATGCCAATCGCGGACGCTTCCAATACGCGACCCGGCCGCCACCAGCGCATCCAAACGCCCATCAACAAGGCAATGGGAATAGTGCAGGCGATGGTGAACGTGCCCCACGGCGAATGCGCGAGCGCTTTCACCACCACCAGCGCCAACACCGCCAGCAGAATCACCATGATGGCGAGGATGCCGGCCGAGGCGATGGTGCCGGCCAGCGTGCCCATTTCGGCGCGAATCATGTCGCCCAGCGAGCGCGCATCGCGGCGCATCGAGCAAAACAGAATCACCATGTCCTGTACTGCGCCGGCAAATACCACGCCGGCCAGCAACCACAACGTCCCCGGCAAATAGCCCATTTGCGCCGCCAGCACCGGGCCCACCAACGGACCCGCGCCGGCAATCGCGGCAAAGTGATGGCCGAACAACACACCGCGCGATGTCGGCACGTAATCCATTCCATCGTTGTGGCGAACGGCGGGGGTGCTGCGCGCATCGTCCAAGCCCAGCATGGATGTCGCCAAAAACCGGCTGTAGTAGCGATACGCAATCAAGTACACCGATACGGCGGCCAGCAGCAGCCAAATCGCGTTGATCGTTTCACCACGCGACAACGCCAATACGCCGAACGCAGCGGTGCCGATCAACGTAATGAGTATCCAGAGCGCCTGTTTTTTCATGGGTGATCCAAGCAAGTACGTCGTGGCAGCCGCGCATCAGAGCAATAAGGTAATGAAAACGCCGGGTTCGATATGTCGCCAAATCTCGAACCCGTAACACCAGACGCTCGTGGTTTAGAAGGCCCAGAAGGTGGGGAGATAAACGCGAAGAAGCGCGTCCGCAATCAGGCCCAGCAAAATGTAGGTGCCGAATTGGCGATTGTGTTGAAACGCGAAACCCGAGAACCACACCGGCCAGAATGCTTGCGCACGCTTAGGTGGTTGCGCGGGCCGCGGATGATTCAGCACTTTGATCGCCATAATTGCATCTTTTGAGGCGAGAAAAACAATCAGCATCGCCGGTGTGAAATAACGCGAAACAAAGACCAAGTACAGAATGACCACGTAAATGAGCACGATGGCAACTTGAACCGTGCGACGCGCAAACGCCTCGCCGACGCGTACAGGGAACGTGCCCACGCCTTTGGCTTTATCGTCGTCATATTTGTCCGTGTGTTTGGCAACGTTGATGCTCGCCACGCCGAGCCCATACGGCACGCCGGCCAGCACCGCGCCCCACACATTGGACATGACGATTTCGTTTCCGCTGAATAGCGCGAGCACGTAATACACACCGCCAACGAGAATCGGCCCCCAGATAAGGAAGATCGTGAATTCGCCCAATCCCCAATATTTGAACGGGTAGGTGTAGGCAAGAAGAGCAATCGCGCCAAAAACAAACAGCCCAATGACCGCCGTGTCAAAACCGATGTTGAAGAAGACGTACGCGCCTGACAACGTTGCCAGAAAACCGCTCACCAAAAACCAACGGATCTGTTGCGCCTTGGTGAAAAACCCCTGCACGAGCGGATGCGCGCCGTATTTCGTACGAAAATAATTGTCCGTGTCCACACCGCGCGTGTAGTCGGTGTAATCGTTCAGCAGGTTGTTCGTGCCATGCGCAATGAACAAACCCAATGTCATCACGAGAAAGGGTATCCACGAAAAATACCCGTCGCGCGCAGCAAGAATGCCGGCAATGACGCATGAATAGACCGTGGCCAGTGTCACCGCCGAACGCGTCGCGATTAACCACTTTGAGATCACGTCAAGCGCGTCCCAGTCTGTTTTGTTGTCGATCTTGATCAGCTGCCATGAGGCCTTGCGCCACATTGCAAAATTGATTTTCATGCCTCACTCCTTCTCAGATGATTTCGTTCGTTACATCATTCGTTACATCGGCGACGTTTATCCGCCACAGGGCGACCATTCCCTTATTTTCACTGCCGCCCAGAGTAGGGGCGCCGGTCTTCTCGTTACGTGATCAAAAATAATAAAGTGAAATTTGGGTGCTTTATTCCACCGTCACACTTTTTGCCAAATTCCGTGGTTTATCCACATCTGTGCCTCGTGCCAGCGCCGCGTGATACGCCAGTAATTGCACCGGCACCGCGTGAACAATGGGCGAAAGCAGCCCGGCATGACGCGGTGTGCGCACCACGTGTACGCCTTCGCTTTCCGTAAAATGGCTGTCAAGATCGGCGAACACATACAGCTCGCCGCCACGCGCACGTACTTCCTGCATATTGGCTTTCAGTTTTTCCAGCAATGCATCGTGGGGCGCAATCACCACCACCGGCATTTGCTCATCCACCAACGCCAGCGGGCCATGCTTGAGCTCACCTGCGGGGTAGGCTTCGGCATGAATGTAAGTGATCTCTTTGAGCTTGAGTGCGCCCTCGAGCGCAATCGGATAGTGCATCCCGCGACCCAAAAATAACGCGTGATCGCGTGCTGCAAAATCGGCGGCCCAGCTGGTCAATTGCGGCTCCAGATTCAGCGCATGCTGCACCGAAAGCGGCAATTGACGCAGCATTTCCAGAAACTCATGCTCTTGCGCCGCGTTGACACGGCCATTCAGTTTGGCCAGCGTCACGGTAAGCGCAAACAACGCCACTAACTGCGTGGTGAATGCTTTGGTGGAAGCGACGCCGATTTCTGCGCCGGCGCGGGTGTAGAACACCAGATCCGAACCACGCGGAATGGCGCTCTCGCGCACATTGCAAATAGCCAGCGTTTTGTCGTGACCACAGGCGCGCGCATATTTCAGCGCTTCCATGGTGTCCAGCGTTTCTCCAGATTGCGAAATGGTGACGATTAGCCAATCCGGATGCGCAACCACATCGCGATAACGATATTCGCTGGCCACCTCCACCTGACAAGGCAGTTTGGCAATGGATTCAAGCCAGTAACGCGCCACGGAGCCCGCGTAATACGACGTGCCACACGCAATGATTTGCACGCCTTTCACTTGTCGCAGCAAGGTGTCTGGCGAACGGCTGCCCATGGGTTGAAACAATTGCGGCGAAAAACCATCGATCAACACCGGCTCGATGGTGTCTGCCAGTGCGCGTGGTTGCTCATGAATTTCTTTCTGCATGAAGTGGGCGTACGGACCCAGCTCCAGCGATGCCAGCGATACGTCGCTGACATGAATTTTTCGCTCTGCCGGCTGACCGGTTTTATCCACCAAGGTCATGCCGCTGTTGCGCAGCGCTGCGACGTCGCCGTCTTCCAAAAAAATAACGCGGCGCGTTTCGCTAATGATGGCGGACACATCCGAAGCAACGAAGTATTCCTGCTCACCTAAACCAATCAATAGCGGGCAGCCGTGTCGCGCACACACCAGCACGTCCGGCTGATCACGCGCAATCACCGCGATGGCATACGCGCCCACTAATTCAGTCGTGGCGGTACGCACCGCCGCAAATAAGTCGCCGCCGTTTTGTTGGTAATGGCAGTGCACAAGGTGGGCGATGACTTCCGTATCCGTTTGCGAATCGAATACATAGCCTCGCGCTTTTAATTCCGCACGCTTGGCTTCGTGATTCTCGATGATGCCGTTATGCACCAGCGCGATCAGGTCATCCGAGATATGTGGGTGCGCATTTGGTTCCGTCACGCCGCCGTGCGTGGCCCAACGCGTGTGGCCAATGCCGATAACACCTTCAACGCCTTCGGTCACGGCCGCTTGCGCCGTTTCTGCCACGCGGCCCACGCGCCGCACACGACGAATTTCTGCCGGGCCAGCGCCATGCGCCATCACGGCAATGCCAGCGGAGTCGTAACCCCGGTATTCCAGCCGCGTCAGGCCTTCGACGAGGATGGGCGTGACGTTGCGTTTGGCGATGGCGCCAACGATGCCGCACATGATTGTTGTCTCTTCAGTCTGCTAGGCGCGCAAAGAGATCTTCTCGTGCGCCGTGCGTTTCAGTTTTATTGCTTGGGTGTTTTGGTTGGCCGTTGCCAACCGTCGATATTGCGTTGCTTGCCGCGCGATACAGCGAGCTGGTCGTCATCCACATCATTCGTGATGGTAGAGCCAGCGCCCACCGTCGCACCGTCGCCAATCGTTACCGGGGCCACCAGTGCACTGTTGCTACCGATAAACGCATTGTCACCAATGCGCGTTAAATGTTTGTTCGCACCGTCGTAATTGCAGGTGATCGTTCCGGCGCCCACGTTCACGTTGCGGCCAATCTCGGCATCGCCGATATACGTCAAATGATTCACTTTCGCGCCTTCACCGAGACTGGCTTGCTTGATCTCAACAAAGTTGCCGATGTGTACCCCTGGCGCAAGTTCGGCACCCGGTCGCAGCCGCGCATAAGGGCCAAGCACTGCGTTGCTAGCCACGGTCGCGCCATCGACATGCGTGAATTCGCGGATCTCGACGTGATCGGCAATGACGCAATTCTTCAGCACGACATTCGCGCCAATACGGCAGCCACTCCCAACGACGACTTTGCCCTCGACCACGAGATTGATGTCGATGCAGGTATCGTTGCCACAGGAAAAATCGCCGCGAATATCGATGCGCGCTGGATCGATTAGCGAGACGCCTTGGCGCATGAGTTCATCCGCTAGCAAGCGCTGGTAGCGCCGCTCGGCCGCTGCCAGTTGCAGGCGATCATTGATGCCATGCGTTTCGTCTGCCGCACAATCAACCGCAACGACCGCGCGACTTTCTGCCTGCGCCAAGGCAACGAGATCCGTGAGGTAATACTCACGCTGCGCATTGCTGTTTTTTAGTTTCGGTAATGCGCGATGCAAAAACCGATTGGGCACCAGCATGATGCCGGTGTTCACTTCGGTAATTTTTCGCTCGTCTTCACTGGCATCTTTCTGCTCAGCAATGCGCGTCACGTGCCCCTGCGCATTGCGAACGATGCGCCCGTAGCCCGTGGGGTCTGGCAAGCGCGTGGTCAGCAACGCCAACGCATCGTGCGGCGCCTGCGCAATCAATTGCTGCAGCGTGGTTGCACGCACCAGTGGCACATCGCCAAACAAAATCAGCGTGTGGCTTTCATCATCTGGAATTTGCGGAAGCGCTTGTTGTACGGCGTGACCGGTACCCAGTTGTTCCTGCTGTTCTACCGTTGCGGCGCCGAGCGACTCCACCAGCGGCGCAGATTGTTCAATGCCATGCCCCAGCACCACCACCACGCGACGCGGCGAGAGCGCTTGCGCCGTACGAATCACATGCTCAACCAGCGGCTTGCCACCCACCGGGTGCAGCACCTTGGGCAGAGCCGATTTCATGCGCGTGCCTTTGCCAGCGGCGAGGATGACAACGTCGAGCAGACTCATGCGTAGGCACCGGCAGGAAAGGCGAGCAAAAGGTGCGTGCATGATACTGGAAACGAAAAAGAGCGGCCGAAGCCGCTCTTTTTGTTGCTTGCCGACCACATAAAAACGGTCAGCTGGGGCGACCCATCTTCTTGCGGATGGCGTCCAAGGTGCGCAGACGGGCTGCCGCTTCGGCCAGTTGCGCGGCCGCATTGGCGTAATCGACTTCGTCTTTCTGGTTCGCCAGCGCCTGTTCGGCCTGCTTGCGCGCTTCTTCGGCAGCGGCTTGATCCAGCGAGCCCGCACGTTCGACGGTGTCGGCAAGAATCGTCACCACCGTCGGCTGCACTTCAAGAATGCCGCCGGAGCAGTAAAAAATGTCTTCCTCACCGCCTTCTTTGATTAGGCGAATCGGGCCGGGACGTAGCTGGGTCAGCAGGGCGGTGTGGCCCGGCAGAATGCCGAGTTCACCCATCACGCCGGTCGCCACGACCATCGTGACGCTGCCGGAGAAGATCGCTTCTTCGGCGCTCACGATGTCGCAGGTGGTGGTCATTGCCATGGCGGTATCTCCAGAGGCTGCGTGAGTAATTCCTTAACCGGAATTACTTGGCCGCCATCTTTTTGGATTTCTCGATGGCTTCGTCGATCGAGCCGACCATGTAGAACGCCTGCTCCGGCAGTGCATCGTATTCGCCGGAGAGAATGCCCTTGAAGCCGCGGATGGTGTCCTTGAGCGACACGTATTTGCCCGGTGAGCCGGTGAATACTTCCGCGACGTGGAACGGCTGCGACAAGAAGCGCTGGATTTTCCGCGCGCGGTAAACGACACGCTTGTCGTCTTCCGAGAGCTCGTCCACGCCGAGAAT
>CAZNPF010000011.1:0-89936 GCA_964574995.1 uncultured Pseudomonadales bacterium
GACCATTTTGGAAGTGACCGCCGTACTCATAGACACAGTATCCATTCAGAAGTATATTTTTTCCGGCAACAGATTGAAAGAGAACCTCGGGGCATCCTACCTCGTCGAACAGATATTTGAGGGACCGCTGAAAATCGCAGTTAATTCTGTCCTGGGTAAAGAGAGCCTTTCTTCCTGGGAACATTGGAAAACAAACCCCGATCAATTACTTATCGAAAAAGACTCGGAATGTCTCTTCGAAATTGGTTTCATTGGAGGGGGTAACGGGCTGCTTTTATTCAGAAAAAAGGAAGACGCATTTAAAGTCGTAAAAGAATGGACGAGAAGCCTTTTGATTTATACGCCAGGGTTGCAAACCGCAGTAGCCGTTTGTCCTTTCAAGACAGAAGACTTCCAGCGTTCGCTTTCCCGCTCCTTCAATGAACTACTGAAAAACAAGAACAGTTATTTTCCTGTTACGACCTTGCCGAAATTCGGGGTAACGTTAGACTGTCCGCTGTCCAATCTCTCTCAGGAAGTTGATTATCGTGATGCCACAGGAGAAAAACGGCGAATTTCGAGCGCTTCTTCCGCGCGTTGCAGTTGGCCATCGAGTCGGGTGCGCAGTACCGGGTACCGGCGGTGGTGGCGGCGTTCAGCCGTTTGCATCCGGAGGTGGCGATCAATCTGACGGTGGCGCGGCATGGTCATCTGCTGCGGCGGCTGGATGAGAACTTCGACGATCTCACCTTGATGACGCAGGTGCCCGATGACATGGGGCTCGTGTTTACGCCGGTCGCCGAACATCGTTTGCTGGCCGTGGCGTGGGCAGGTCATCCGCTGCAACGACGCACGGCCATCCATTTAGGCGAATTTCTGCAGGAAACCGTGCTGCTGCGCGAAGCGGACTCGGGCACTCGCAAAGCGCTGGCACAATTTTGTGCGCGCGAACATTGCGTGTTGCAGTCAGCACATCAGTTCGGGACCAACGAAGTCATACGGCGAGCCGTGCAGGCGCGCATGGGGGTGGCGGTGCTGCCGGAAGATCTCGTGGCTGACGACATGCGCCGGCAACTGCTGTGTACCTTGGATGTCGTGGGTATGCCCTTGCGCCATTCCTGGTGCGTCACGCATGCCAAAGGCAAGCAACTGACGCCGGTAGCAGCCGCATTCCGTGATTTTCTGATGCAAGGCGCCTTCGCATCTGTTGCGGCGGCTTCGGCAGACGGCTGAGCGCAAGCAATACTATTTGGCATGGACGATTGAGCGTGGCTTATCGCCGGTTTGGTTTGAGGCTGAACGAGCAAAGTATCGAAGAAAGCCTTGCAACGAATTGCAAAGTGCGTAGGTCAGTGAGCATCCATGAAGTAGCTATGAAGTAGCCATTTCGAGTGGCGTCATGTGCGTTTTCTGGCGACTCACCGCTAGATCATCCCTGCGTAACTCCGACAGTACAAAACCACGCTAGACCGACACTGAGCGGGTCGAATACCCTGCGTCGGTTCACATTGAGCATGCGCCTCGTGCTTCTTGCTGCTTCTTCTTTCGGTTCCTTCTTTCTGGCGATGACGATGACTTACAAGGTTTACGATTGCTTCACCTATGACGGCGAGGAAGACTGCTTAGAGCTCAGGCTAAAGGCGCACTGGGAAAAAGTGGACTGGTTCGTGATCGTCGAGGCTGAGATCACGTTTTCGGGCGTGAGCAAGAAGCTCTCGTTCGATGCCGAACGCTTTGCTTGGGCCATGCCCAAGATTCGCTACGTGTCTCTGCGTGCGGAAGAATTCAGTGCCTGCATTTCGCCGTGGGATCGCGAACGTTTCCAGCGCAATGCGTTGCGTCGCGGCTTTACTGACGCGGCCCCGCAGGATGTGGTCATTATCGCTGACGTGGACGAGGTGTTACGGCCGAGCAAGATTGGTCCGGTGGTTCCTGGCACCATCCATGTATTCGAACAGTTGATGCTCTACTTTTACTGCAATTACCTGCTGGTGTCGGAACCGTTCTGGCGCAAAGTCGTGGCGGTGGACGGTGCGAGCGCCTTGAAGCATGAGGCCGAAGACTTGCGCAACAGCAAGGCGTTGCATGCATCGCTGATCACGGTGCCGGTGCCTGATGCGGGATGGCACTTCAGCTATCTCGGTGGCATGGAGCAGGTCGAGAGAAAGTTGGAGCGTTTCGCGCATCAGGAATTGAACACGCCGCGCTACAAAGACAAGCAGCGGAACTTGGCCCGGTTGTATGCCGGCAAAGATATCTATTGGCGAGCCAAGCGCTGGGGCCGTGTGCAGATGGATCAGGCGGATTTTGCCGACCCCGTAGTGGCTGCTTGGTTTGCGGCACGTCCGGCGTTGTTCGCTCCCACCGATATCCGCAGCGTGGGCCGGCTGCCTGAGGTATTGGAAAAGCGTCGGCGGCTAGGCTCCGTCGCTCGCCGCTGGGAAAAGTTCTGG
Source organism: uncultured Pseudomonadales bacterium (assembly GCA_964574995.1). Lineage (GTDB taxonomy): Bacteria > Pseudomonadota > Gammaproteobacteria > Pseudomonadales > JADFDG01 > JADFDG01. The sequence continues at coordinate 2,433 of CAZNPF010000011.1, forward strand.
CTGCGGTTCTGGAACCGTTTCTGATCTGCCGGCAGGACCTTCCTGCACGTTAGGCAAGTCGTCTGGCTTTGCCGGGTGACCCGGAATTTAGCGATCGTGCCACCGGCATTTGCTCGGAAACAGCAACGCTCTGTCATTTCGGGTAATGGCTGACAGGGGCTTGGCTGCCTATGCTCCCCTGCGTCTGCTTCCCGTTCGGGCGGAAGCGCGTTTGCCAGGAGCTGTCCATGTCTGCGTCCCAGCCGTATCCGCATTTATTTGCGCCGCTTGATCTCGGTTTCACCCAGCTGCGTAACCGCATCATGATGGGCTCCATGCACACCGGTCTCGAAGATCGGTTCTGGAATTATCCAAAACTCGCCGCGTATTTCGGTGAGCGTGCGAAAGGCGGAACCGGCTTGATCGTCACCGGCGGTATTTCGGTGAATCGTCGCGGTTGGTTGTTGCCGGCTGGTGGCACCATGAATTCCAAATCGGATGTGACGAATCATCGTAAGGTGACCGATGCCGTGCACGCACACGGCGGCCACATTTTGATGCAGGTCATTCATGCGGGGCGCTACGGTTATCACCCGTTCAGTGAATCCGCATCGGCGGTGAAATCGCGCATCAACCCGTTCAAGCCGCGTGAAATGAGCACAGCGCGTTGCTGGGAAGTCATCGGCGATTTTGCCCGCGCGGCGAAGCTGGCCAAGGAGGCCGGTTACGACGGCGTCGAAGTGATGAGCAGCGAAGGCTATTTGCTCAATCAATTTCTCTGCAAACGTGTCAACCACCGCACCGACGAGTTTGGCGGCGACATTACGGGCCGTATGAAAATGACGGTGGAAGTGACGAAAGCGATTCGTGCGGCCTGTGGCCCGAATTTTATCGTCATGGTGCGTTTGTCGATGCTGGACTTGGTGGAAGGCGGCAACACCGGCGAAGAAGTGATTACCGTGGCGCGCGCGCTGGAAACGGCCGGTGCGACGATGCTCAATACCGGCGTTGGCTGGCACGAAGCCAATGTGCCGACCATCGTGACATCCGTGCCGCGCGCCGCATTCCGCGCAACGACGGCAATGGTGAAGCGTGCGGTGAGCATTCCGGTGGTGGCGTCGAACCGCATCAACATGCCGGATACCTGTGAAGACATTTTGGCGGCAGGCGATGCCGACATGGTGTCGATGGCGCGGCCCTTACTGGCCGATCCGCATTTTGCGAATAAAGCACAAGCTGGTAAGGCCGACGAGATCAATACCTGCATCGGCTGCAACCAAGCGTGTTTGGATCACACCTTCAAAGCCAAACGCTCCACGTGTTTGGTAAATCCGCAAGCTTGTTACGAAACCGAATTGCTTTATGTGAAATCGAGCATCAAGAAAAAAATCGCCGTGGTCGGCGGCGGCATGGCTGGCGTATCGGCAGCAACCGTGGCGGCGCAGCGTGGTCACGACGTGACTTTGTTCGAAGCAGCAGCGGATATCGGCGGCCAATTTGATATGGCGGCTAACGTGCCAGGCAAAGAAGAGTTCAAGGAAACGATTCGTTATTTCCGCAAGCAATTGCAACTCACTGGCGTGAAAGTCGAGCTGAATCGTCGCGTGACGAAAGGTGAGCTGGACGGCAAGTTCGATGAAATCGTCATTGCGACCGGCGTGGTACCTCGCACGCCGCGCATTCCGGGCATCGATCACCCGAAAGTGCTGAGTTATCCGGACGTGCTGCGCGCGGGGAAATCGGTCGGTAAAAAAGTGGCGGTGATCGGTGCCGGCGGTATCGGTATCGACATGTGTGAGTTCCTGCTGGCAGAAGAATCGCCGCAGTCGGTGCAGTCTTGGACCAAAGAATGGGGCATCGATCTCACGTCAAAAACGGCCGGCGGTATCGTTGAGCCGGCGCATATTCAACCGAAACGTGAAGTGCACTTGCTGCAACGCAAACAAGGCCGCATGGGCAGTGGCCCAGGTAAAACCACTGGTTGGGTGCATCGCCTCGCGTTGCAACATCACGGCGTCAACATGATTGCCGGTGTCGAATATCTGAAGATCGACGATGCCGGTTTGCACATCCGGGTGAACGGACAAGAAAAAGTGCTGGCGGTGGATCATGTGATTCTGTGTGCAGGCCAAGAATCGCTGCGCGACATCGTTACCTTGGACGACAAAGGCAAGCCGGTGGACGCGAAGTATCACGTGATCGGTGGTGCGGATGTGGCGGCGGAATTGGACGCCAAGCGCGCGATTCGCCAAGGCGCGGAGTTGGCTGCCAGTCTTTGAGACGGATGGTGCTCACGCCGCCTGCAGATGAGTAGCGCGGCTGTGGCACCATGCGGACATCCTGTCTCAAGGTATTTGGATTGATGGACCGTATTCCATTTTTGCGGCCGGCGTTGGTGTCGGCCGACAAATATGTGCCGCTGCTGCGCGAAATTGACGCCACGGGTTTGTATTCCAACTACGGCCCACTCAACACCCGTTTTGAGCAACGGGTGCTTGCGGAATATTTTGCCGGTCGCGGTGCGGTCACGACCGTCGGCAATGCCACGCTGGGTTTGATGCTGGCCGTCAAGGCACTGGCGCGTCCGGGTGCGCGCTACGCGCTGATGCCTTCGTTCACCTTTGCGGCCACGCCGCTGGCGGCGCAGTGGTGCGGTCTGATGCCGTGGTTCGTTGATATTGATCCGCAGACGTGGTGCATGGATGAATTGGCGCTGAATGCGGCGTTGAAAAAACTGGGTGACGATGTCGCCGTCGTGATGCCCTATCCCGCATTTGCCACCTGCCGTTCACTGGAAAAATATTCGGATTTACAGCGTGCCGGTATTCCCGTGGTGGTGGATGCGGCACCGTCGTTTGGCACCACGCACGACGGTATGCAGTTTGGTGCAGATTTTCCTGGCGCGGTCGTGTTCAGTTTGCATGCCACCAAAGCGTTCGGTATTGGCGAAGGCGGTCTGGTGTACTCGGCAAATACATCATTGGTACAGCAGATTCGTCAGTTGGGTAATTTTGGTTTCAATGCTGATCGGGTCGCAGAAGGCGAGGGCATGAATGCCAAGTTGCCTGAATACTCGGCAGCTATCGCACTGGCCACACTGGATGCTTTTCCCGCGCAAGTTCAAGCGCGTCGTGGCTTGCATGCGTTATACCGTGATGCGTTGACGCGTTCCGGCTTGTTGCAACGTGGTTGGCAGTTACAGACGATGCGCGGCGATATTGCTGTGCAGATCTTGTCGTTGCTGGTGCCTCAGGGTCTGACCGCGGAGACGGTTGTTACGCGCATGGCGGCTGATGGTATTGAAGTACGCCGTTACTTCAGCCCAGCCTGTCACCAGCATCCACAGTTTTCTGCCTGCCCGCGTGACGCAATGATGGTCACGGAGAATATTGCTCGTCGCGTAATCAATGTGCCGTTCTGGTTGGGCATGCGTGAGCCAGACGTCGATCGCGTTGTCACGGCGTTGCGGAAAATCACAGCCTGAAAGTTAATAAATTTTACGGTTTATGAGGAAATTGCCATGAGCGAGCTGGTAAAAATCACGGTAAGTGACGACGGTGTTGCAGAGGTTCGCTTCAACCGCCCGGACAAAATGAATGCGCTGTCGATGCCGATGTTCGATGCGATCAGTGCTGCGGCCGAAACGGTGATGGCGAATAAGAAAATTCGTGCTGTTGTGCTGTCCGGAGAAGGCAAAGCCTTTTGCTCCGGGCTCGATCTTTCCAACTTCACCAATCCCGATGCGTTGGGCAATAGCGGGCAGGGGCCGTTTGGCCCGGGCCGTGGTGGTTTCTGGCCAAACTTTTATCAAAAGCCCGGTTATCTCTGGAAAGAAGTGCCGGTGCCGGTCATTGCGGCACTGCATGGGCCGGTGTTTGGTGGCGGTTTTCAGATCGCGCTGGGTGCCGACATCCGTATCGCCCACCCGGATGTGCAGATGTCGCTGATGGAAATTAAATGGGGTTTGATCCCCGACATGAGCGGTACCCAGACGCTGCGCAATTTGGTGAGGTTGGATGTTGCGAAAGAGTTGGCGTTTACCGGCCGCATCGTGCGCGGTGATGAAGCCGCTCGTATCGGATTGGTGACGCGCCTCGACGAGAATCCGCGTGAGGCAGCGCTGGTGCTGGCACGGGAAATTGCCAGTAAGAATCCGCAAGCCATTGTGGCGAACAAACTGGTCTTTGAAGCCAGTTGGCATGGCGATGATGCGCGTGGTTTGCAGTTAGAAGAACAGCTGCAGGCGCAAATCATCATGACGCACAACCAAGTGGAGGCCGTGATGTCCTCCATGCAAAAACGGCCTGCCAATTACCGCGAACGAGAAATCACGCGGCTCAACCACGCCAATCCGTTGGATTCGAAGTAAGCGCGCTCGCGATCGGTGTCTTTTGATCAGGCAATAAAAAAGCGGGCCATGCCCGCTTTTTTATGCGGTATTTTTTGATGATCCGCGCCGGCCAGTGAGCATGGCGCGGATCAATGGCGTCCGGGTGTACCACTGCAATAAGAGCACCGCCAGCACATGTACGCCGGCGGCGACGAGCAACGCATCGGCTGCGTAAATGTGCAGATTCTGCACCCACTCCTCACCCCAGCCGTAATCGGTGGTTTGCAGCCAACCGCTGAACGCGGTGAGCAACATCAATACGAGTAGCAGTAACACCATCAACGCGCCCAGCGGATTATGCCCGGGCGGTAAGGGCTGATCACGGCGGTGAGTGGTGCGGAAATTCCGCAGGTAATCGAGCAGGCGGCGCGGGCTAGGCACAAATTGATCGAAGCGTGCGTAACTGCGCCCGACAAATCCCCACGCGATACGCACAGTCACGAGCGCGGCAACGACGTAACCGGCCCAAGCATGCGGTTCTTCGTTACCTTCCAGAAAAAAATAGCACGCGAGAATCAGGCCGGCGTTCAGCCAGTGCGTGCTGCGGATCAGGCGATCCCAAATCAACGTGCTCATGGTGACGCTGCGTCTGTGTGATGCGTCGAATGCGTCATGCGTGGATCTGGCCGACGCATCTTTTTACACGACAATCGCAAGGATCACTTGCGGACATTTTTCTTGACGATGCTGCCGTCGACCGGGTTGAAGTACACCTCGATTTCGACAAATTTGTCTTTCTTGTCGTTCAGGCCCCAGCCGTAGATTTCGTAGCAGTGGCCGTCGGTGAGAAAACGCTTGATGGCAAAGCCGTACTCATTGACGATTTTTTTCTGCATGTCGAGGACATGCATCCATTTTTCCTGCGGCGCTTTCGGGCAATCGGCCGCCGCATTGGCTTGGCCGGCAGCCAGTAAGGCCGCGGGGAGAACGATGCCCAGAATCAGTGCGCGCATGTTGAGAGCTCCGTTGTGTTCGGTACGGGTGCGACGTTCAAACCTGCGCCCATTGCCGCAATAAATTGTGATAAACGCCCGCCAGCTGCAGCACCAGCGGTTTTTGTTCGGGCCGGTTGGCGGCGGTGAAACCTTGCACGGCTTGATCAAGATCGAACAGCAAGGTGCGCTGTTCTTCTTGCTGCACCATGCTTTGAAGCCAGAAGAACGAACAGGTGCGTGTGCCGCGCGTAACCGGCGTGACTTCATGCAGGCTGCTGGACGGGTAGAGCACCATATCGCCGGCAGGCAATTTCACTTGCTGCGCACCAAACGGTGTTTCGATGGTGAGTTCACCACCGTCGTATTCTTCCGGCTCGCAAAGAAATAACGTGCAGGAGAGATCGCTGCGTAAAAAATCCGGGCTGCCGGGGATCGGCATGATGGCGCCGTCTACGTGCAATCCGTAGTGCTCGCCACCGCTGTAACGATTGAACAGTGGCGGATAAATGCGATGCGGCAACGCTGCCGACATGAATAACGGATGCCGGCCCAGCACACCGAGAATGTGATTTCCCAGCGCGAGACCGGTTTCTGAGCGTGCCGGCAGTTGCCGATTTTGTTTGACCTGTACCCCGAGTGTGCCAGCGGTTTCACGGCCATCGGTCCAGTCGGCGGCATCGAGCCGCTCGCGGAACCGGTGTACGGTGTCCTTGTCCAGCACATTCGGGATCAGGGTCAGCATAGTTAGAACTTCCAAGCCAGTGTCAGATTGGCGTTACGCGCATCACCGATATAGGTGAACGCGCCGCTGCGATACGCCGCCAAGTAGTAATCCTTGTCGGTGGCGTTGTTGACGTTCAAGCGTGCTTCGAATTTTTCATTCAAACGATATTCGGCGAACAGATCCAGCGTGGTGTACGCCGGCACTTCGTACGAATAATCGTTGATGGTGGTGTTCCAGCTCGCTGCACTGTCGGGCTGGCCCACGTAACGTTCGCTGGCGTAGTTGATCACGCCGCCAAAGGCGAAGCGATCGGTGGGTGCGTAGCGCAATTGCAGGAACAGCGTGTTGTCGGCGAAGTTGCTGAGCGTGCGGCCTTCGCTGGTCGGGTCCACGACGGATTTGGTCATTTCCGCTTCCATCACAGCCACACCAAATTGCGTGCTCAGTTGCGAGGTCAAATTGCCGGAAAGACCCAGTTCGATGCCTTGCACTTGATTGGCGCCAGTATTCAATGAACCCGTGGTGGAATAACTCGCTGCGCTGACACCTTCCATCACGTCTCGCTTGCTGACTTGGAAGATGGCTGCTGTCGCCAACAATTTTTCATCGAACAGATTCCATTTGGTGCCCAGTTCGATGCTGGTGGTGGCTTCCGGTTTGCTGTCTTTGACGGCGTCCTGCAACTGCTGCACTTGTGCCGGCGTCGGGTAGGTGTTTGGTGGTAAGCCGAGATTGATCGAGCAGACGCCGCCGTAACCGCAACTGGCGCCGAGATCGGACTCACCACCGTTGATTTCTGCGGCGGTGCCAAACGACGCGTAGACGTTGCCTTCGTCGGTGATGTCATAGACCACGCCGACGCTGAAGTTGAACAGCACATCGCTGTAGGCGTATTCGACCGGAATGGTGCTGTACGGCGCAGGCAACGGCGTGACCTGTACACGGGTCGGGACGGTATTGCTGTAATCGAAACTGTCCGCGCGAATGCCGGCAAACACATCTAACTTATCGGTGATAGCGACGGTGTCCATGAACGCCAGCGCAATCGTTTCATTGTTGTAGTCGGAATCCCAAGCACCTTTTTTCGGGCTGCGGCCCATCAGGGATTCGATGCCGGACGGCATGTAATTTCCGCTGCCGTCCACGATGCAGTACGCGTTATTGGTGGCCGACGAACCGGTCATGCAGTTGTAGTTGGCCGTGTTATTCAGCTGGGTGTAGACGCCGTTCATCACGCTGATGTTGCTGTATTCAAGGCCGACCACGAATTCGTGTTGCTGGCCGAACAGTTCTTTGTCCCAGAACAGGTTGAGCTGGTTGGCGAGGTTTTCGACCACCTGCCAGCCGTTGTGTGAACTGAGCGTAACGGTGGGCACGCCGGCAAACGGATCGTTGGTGCCACGGGTCGTGCCACGCGCGCCGGTGGCGACATAGCCGTTGTCCGCCGTACCGTAGCGCAGCGAGTTGGTGAGACGAAGATCATCGTCAATGCGGTATTTCACCCGCAGCGTGGCGACCGCCGTCTCAGAAGAAAGGAAATCCTCGTTTTGTGCATACACCGGAATGTCTTTCACCGGCGCACCGCCGTTGGGAACGATATAGGTGCCGAGGTCCGGTTTGTCATTGGCGTTGATGTAGTAGACATCGGCCAGCAGTTCCAGATCGTCGGTGGGCGTCAACAGACCTGCTAACGCAAAACCTTCACGCGCACGATCAGCCGGTGCGCGGTCTGGTACTTCTTCATAGGCTTGCAACAAATTCACGCGCAACGCCGAGATGTCATTGACCTGACTGTTGGCGTCCAGCGTGACGCGACGGTAGCCGTCAGTGCCGATGCCCATTTCCAAGTTGGTGAAATCGTATTCGGTGCTGGCTTGTTTGCTGATGCTGTTTACAGCACCGCCGATGGTGCCGCGGCCTGCAAACGTGGCGCTGGGGCCTTTCGACAATTCGATTTGCTCGCTGGCGAAACTTTCACGCAAGTTCATGCCAGGGTCGCGCAAGCCGTCGACGAATACGTCGCTGCGCGCTTCGTAACCACGGATGATGTAACGGTCGCCAAACGCGTTGCCGTTTTCGCCAGTGCCCAGCGTAATACCCGGCTGCGCGGCTACGATATCTTTGATGTCGCTGCGGCCGGAATCTTTGATTTGTTCTTGCGTCAGCACGCTGATGGTTTGCGGCGTTTCTGCCAGCGGACGCACGTGACGCTCGTCACCGGAAACGCGCGCTTTGTAGGGCGCACCTGCTTGTGCATACGGGTTGGTGTCGATGGTGCGTTCTTTCACTTCCAGCGTGTCGATGGTCACCGCGGCGCTGCTGCCTGCCGGTGTGGCGACCGTTTCGGTGGCGCTCGTCGTGCTGCTTGTGGTGTCGGTCGTGCTTGCGTCGCTGGCGGGTGTTGCCGCCGGTGCGCTGACGTCTGCCGCTACCGGCGCAATTTCTGCGCTGGTTGGTGTCGCGTTTGCTGCGGCGACGGAATCTTCAGCCAACGCCAGTGGCGCCATCAAGGTAGCGGATACACCGAACGCAATACTGCGAGCGAGTTGGTTTTGGTGATAACCCATGCTGCGCAAGCTGCGTGGATTGAGAACGGTGCGGCGCGACGACGACATGATGGCTCCTTGAGTGTCGGGATGATTGAGTGGTTTGGATGCTTATTGGGTAATGAGCGTGTATTCGATGGGCAGCGTGATGACCAGATTTTCCTGGGCCATGCTGTCCGGGATGCGCGGCATAGGGCTGGCCGTACGCAGCAGGTCCAGCGCTGCTTTGTCGAGCAATGGGTGGCCGGAGGATTCGGTGATGCGGGCGGTTTGCAGGCGGCCGCCGCGATCGATGCTGAAGGTGACGGTGACCGTGCCTTGTTGGCGCTGTTTCTTGGCGCTGACCGGGTATTTCTTGTGCTGATAAAGCCACGCTTTGAGCTTGCCGAAATACGAACTGGTGGCCCCTTTATCCAAGCCACCGGCCTGCGCTGACGGCGCGGTGCTCATTTCGGCAGGGGCTTCGCTGGCAGAGGTGGTATTGGGCGCGGCGACATGGGCGGCTGCGACCGGCTCCGGCGCGAGCAGACGCTCATCAGTTACGGCGTTGGGGGCTGGTGGAGCCGGTGGCGGCGGTGCCTGTTCGGTCACGGCGGGCCGAGGGGTAGGGCGGGGCGCAGGTTGCAGTCGCTCTTGCGGTGCCACGAGGCTGCCCATGAGTACGCCGAGACCCATGGCCTGCCCCTGTTCATCGCGCAAACTGGCCTGAACGGTGTGGCTCCAATCAGCCAACAGCGCTGCCAGCACGGCCAGATGCAGTGCGAAAACGAAGGCGGAGCTGGAAAGCCAAGGGTTGCGAGCGGTCACGGTCAGGCCAAGGGCGGTAGACGGCTAGGTATGCCGCATCATAATGCCAATGCGAATCATTATCAATATTGATTGGCGTCATAAAAGTCGCAGGCGGCGTTAGCCCTAGGGCCGCACACGTCGGGTATCTGGCAATCTCGGCGTCGAGGTGCCGGCCGGAGTGCCAAAGCCGCACAGGGTGTGGCTGGGATGATGCGCATGGGCAAAGCAAAGCGAGAGAGGCAGATTTCCCCACCGTTGATGGATACCGGGTTATCGAAAGACTAACCCCCCCCCCCCAACCCGCAAGGTGCCCTGTGAGCGAGAAGTCTCGGAGGAAGTCTCGGAAGAAGTCATCGCCGAGCGCCGGCGGCTGAGGCGGGTATACGTCTGCATTTCGCCAAGCAGCCGTATTGCCGGCGGCCCGTGTCGGGGCCGCCAGCGCGGTCTCGTGTGGTTTATTTCAGTTCGCTGCTCGATTTGTTCAGCAGGCGGCGAGCAACGATCAACTGCTGGATCTGCTGGGTGCCTTCGAAGATGTCGAGAATCTTGGAATCCCTCGCCCATTTCTCCAGCAATTCCTGTTCGCCGTAACCCACCGAGGCGCAGAGCTCGACGCAGCCCAGCGTGATTTCGTTACACACGCGGCCAGCCTTGGCTTTGGCCATCGAGGCTTCTTTCGAGTTGGGAATGCGGTTGTCGGCCATCCACGCCGCTTTTAACGTCAACAGCGTGGCGGCTTCCAGATCGGCTTCCATGCGATAGAGCTCTAGCGCAGCGGCGCTGCCGGTGAGTGCCGGTGCGTCGTAGTCCATCGGTGCGATGTCTTTCAACAGTTCACGTGTGCGCTCCAGCGACGCACGCGCCACGCCGATGGCCATGCCGGCCACCAGTGGGCGTGTGTTGTCGAAGGTTTCCATCACGCCGGCAAATCCTTTTTCGACGTTGATTTCTTCGCTGCCCAACAAATTGGATTTATGAACGCGGCAATCGGTGAAATTGATGGCGGCGGTATCAGACGCCTTGATACCCAATTTGTGTTCGAGCCTCGCAACTTCCATGCCGGGTGTGCCTTTGGCCACGACGAACGATTTGATCGCCGAGCGGCCGAGGTTGCGATCCAGCGTTGCCCACACGACGACGCAATCGGCACGATCACCGCTGGTGACGAAAATTTTCTCACCGTTGAGCACGTAGTAATCGCCATCTTTGCGAGCGGTGGTGCGAATGTTGGCGGAATCAGAACCGGTGCCCGGTTCGGTGATCGCCATCGCGGCCCAGCAGCCTTTGAGACGCTCTTTCTGTTCGGGTGAAGCCACCGCCGCAATCGCGGCGTTGCCCAAACCTTGACGCGGCATGGAGAGCAACAGGCCGCAATCGCCGTAGCACAGCTCGATGGTGCCTAGCAGCGTCGATAGGTTAGCGCCGTTGCGCACACCGCTTTCATTTGTGGTGCCTGATTTGCTGGCGGCCGATGCGCCGGCACCACCGTCTGGGCTGCCGTCATTGAAGCCGTCGAGCACGGCGGCGAGCATATCCAGCTCTTTGGGATACGCATGTTCAGCGCGATCGTACTTGCGCGAAATCGGACGGAAAACGTTGTGGGCAACCTGATAAGCCTGATTGACCAGTGCGCGAAATTTTTTAGGGTTTTCGAGGTTCATGGCATTACCTCACACGTGCAAGCCGTTGTATTGAATGCCGACCGCGCGCAGATCGCGGTACCAGCGTTCGACCGGATGTTCTTTGGTGAAACCGTGCCCACCCAGTAATTGCACACCATTGGTGGCAATTTCCATGGCGCGTCGCGCGCAGAGCGTGCGCGCCAAAAAAGCTTCGCGATGGAAATCTTCACCGTGGCTGGCGCGTGATGCGGCGCGCCAGTTCACCAATCGCATGCCTTCGAGTTCGATGCCGATGTTGGCCACCATGAACGCGACCGATTGACGGTGCGCGATCGGCTCACCAAACGCTTCGCGCTCGTTGACGTAAGGAATGACGTAATCCAGCACCGATTGCGCAGTGCCGGTGGCCAGTGCACACCAGCCCAGCGAACCGTAGTCGATGAATTGACGGTAGTTGAACGTGTCGTCACCGAGTTTTGCGGCTACCGGCAATGAAACATTCTCAAACTGGATATCGCACAGACCGGTAGCGCGCAGACCCATGCTGCGGCCATCACCACAATTCATGCCGGTTGCGCCGCCCTCGACGATGAATACGGCCGGGCCTTCGGCTGTTTGCGCGGCCACCAGCAGCAGTTCGCTGCGATGCGCCAGCGGTACGGCTGATTTGATGCCGTTGAGAACCCAGCCGCCGTTTTTGCGCGTCGCGGTAGTTTTCAGTGCATAAGGATTGAACAAGGGCGATGGTTCATTGACGGCGATGGTCGCGACGGGCGGCTTTTCACTGCAAAAAGAAGCCAGATATTTTGATTGCTGATCGGCCGTGCCCCAGCGAGTGAGCGCATTGGCCACCGAAATCGGCGCTTGCATGGCCAGCGCCAGCGACAGATCGCCGTGCGCGAGGTCTTCATTGATCAGTACGCCAGTGACCGCAGAATTTTCCGTGGCGGCACCACCGAAGGCTTCGGGTACGGCAAACATCGCCAAGCCCAATTCATGTGCTTGTGCGAGCAAGGTGGCAGGTAATTCGAGTTTGGCGTCGGCGTCGTGTGCGGCCGGGCGCAAGACGTCACGTGCAAACGCTTGCACGCTTTCGCGAATCATTTGCTGCTCTTCGGTGATGTTCAGGTCGAAGAGATCGGTGGTATGGCCGGGCAGCGCGAGGCGCGTCGGTTTGTCGACTTTGGGGCCGCTGAATTGGCGCGCCACGGTGCTGGCGAGACGGAACCCGCTTTTGGTCAGCGAGTACGCGGATTTTTCGACGGGTTTACGCAAGCCGAGCTTGTCGGCCCAGGCGGATCCGGCAAAACGGTTGAGCAGGTGCAGGGCATATCCCTGTGCATCGCGGGCCATGGGGCCTCCCGGTAGCAGTGACAACGGAAGCCGGCAGGGTAGGCGGGTCATCGCCCGGCGTGATTGGCAGTAAAGGCAGCGGTGGGTGCAGGCGCGGTCAATACGCCTCGTCCGAGGGAAACCGGCCTAAAGGGAAGCCGGGAAGATGGCGGGTGGCATCGGGTACGCTTGGCCCCGTTGCCTTCAAGCGATCTGCCATGACAGCTGATTCCACGACATCGATTCCTGCGGCGGCGTTGCCGCATTACCACGAAGGTTTGCGTCTGCATCGCGCCCGTGATTTGGCCGGCGGGCTGCGTCACTTGCAGCAGGCGCTCAAACTCGGTGGCGAACATCCGCTGATTTTGGCGGCACTCGCGCAGTTGGCTGCCGATGGTGGCGATCTCGCCTCGGCCGAACAGATTGCGCGTCATCTGCATGCGCGTTCTGCATCAGTGGAGCACACGATTTTGCTCGCGCGCGTGTTGTATCGCCGGCATTGCTATGCCGACGCTTTGCCGCTGCTTGAATCAGCCACGGCACGCACGCCGTTCAATGCCGATTGGTTGGGCATGCAAGCGTCGGCGCTGGAAATGTGTGGCCGTCATGCGCAAGCGTTGGCCTTGCAAGAACGCATTTTGCGCGATGCGCCGTCCGCTGCGCAGGCGGTGAATATGGCATCGGCTTTATTACGGCAAGGCCAGCATGACCGCATTCGTACTGAGTTGCCGGCACTGATGTTGCGTTGGCCAAGCACGCCGGGTTTGCTCGCGACTGCGGCGGTGTCCGCATTGGGTTGCGGTGATTATTCGCGCGGGCTTGCGTTCATGCGGCAGCAGCAGGATGCCATCGGCAGCGTACATCCGGATACACGAATCGCGGCATTGCCACGCTGGGATGGCCAACCGTTTGGCGGCACGCTGTTGATCAGCCTAGAGGCCATGATCGGCGACGAAATTCTGATGTCGCAGTTGTTGCTGGATATCGTTGCGCGTCAGCAGCCGGCGGTGGTGGAAGCCGATGCACGTTGCTTGACGTTATTTCGCCGAGCCTTTCCGTCGATCACTTTTGTCGATCGAAAAACATCGGCGCTCGGCGATTGTCTGGCGCATGGGGGTGAATTCCGTCAGGCGATGACGCTGGATCTGCTCGAAGCCTTGCAGCGGCGCTGGACGCTGCCGGGCACACCGGGCTGGCTGCGTGCGCCAGAAGAAGCCGTTGCGAAAAAACGTGCGGAATATCGTGCGCGTTGGCCAGAAAAAAAGCTGATTGGCATCAGTTGGCGCAGTCGACAGTTTTATAACGGCATGGATCTAAAAAGTTTGCCGCTGGCGGCACTGGAAAAAACGTTGGCCGTTGATAATGTGCAATTCATCAATTTGCAATACGGTGACGTTCAGCAGGAGTTGGCGTCGTTGGGCGTACGTGCCCCGTGGTGTGACGCTGCGGTGAATCCGTTTGGCGATATCGATGCGCTGGCCGCGCAAATTTCTGCGCTGGACGCAGTGATCTCCACGAGTAGCACCACCGCGCATTTGGCCGGTGCGCTGGGTATTTCCACTACGGTGGTATTGCCGAAATACTTCCCCATTCTGTGGCACTGGGGGTTTCTTGAAGCAGAAACGACGTGGTATCGCGCCGTGCGCTTGTTGCGCAATCCGTCGCTAGACGGTTGGGCGGCAGTCGATACGTTGTTGGCTACGCAGCTGGCTGCCAAATAATGCGTGTCGTCGCATCAGTCCTTGCGGCGGCTGACCTGCAGGCGTGGGAACAGCGACTCGCGCAGCGTGGGCAGATGGAAAAGCGCGACACCGTTACGCTGTAGTGGCAGCACGATATCTTTTTCGGGCTGCAACTCTTTTTCATTCCAGTTGATTTGAGTCAGCCAATACTCGCGCAATCCCCAAGTCGCGTGTTCGATCACCATTTGCTTGTCGCGCAAACCAATTTTTAATTGATCGGGAATGCGTGAGCGAAGTGCATTTATCCAGACGGGTACGGTGGCGAGCAGCAGCACGATAAAAAACCAAAGTTTCCCGGCCCCGGCGTGGTGATAGAACCCGGCCAGTAATGCTGGAAACAGCGCCCAGGGCGCAGCCATCAACAAGGTGCGTCCGAGGCGGCGTGGTATCAGTTGCGTATCAGGTGGCAACCAAGCGATGCCATCGGGAGAAGTTTTTACGGCGAGTGCAGGCTCGGTTTCTTCGTGCAGGAAATGGCGCAGCAATGACCAGCTGCCGGCTGCCGCCAGCAGTGTAGCCACGACCAATAACATGGGGATCAGCGTGCGCAATAAGGCCTGTTTTTCGTGCTGGGCGCTCAACGCGGTATTGAAATCATCGTCACCAAAGACGGTGGCGGCAGCGTCAGGATTGACGTTGCTGACGCGCAACACCTGCATCCGATCTTCGTCGACGATCAGAAAATCATCGCCACTCACCGCGAAGGAAATCGGGTTGATCAGCGCGGGAATATTCTTTTGTTGGATATCGCCGTTGGCGGATACCGAAGCGAGCGCGCCGCGCGTCCGCGATTGATTGGTCAGCAGCACATGAAAGCCGCCGCTACCATCCGGCAGCAGCCGCAACGGCAGGACAGGCGGATCAAACGTATCGTCCTGCGCTTGAAAAGCCGCGATGTCCGTGGCCGCGCCCACGCCACGTTTATGCAAATCAAAACGCTGTAATTTTCCGGCGTCAGTATTGGCGACATAGAGCGCCACGTCGTCCTGCCAGAGTGAACCGGGCCGCTCAAGATTGCTCAGCGGCATATCAATGCGTCGGCCGTCTTCAAAAAAACGATGGACACGATCCGCGTCTGTTTCAGCCAGCCAAAGTCTGCCGGGTGTGGCCGCTGCAGACTGCACGGGACCTGTGGGCGCGTAAGGATCTTTTGAAAACGGCGCGCACGTTTCGTCGTCGCAACGCAGCAGGGTGCCGCCGTCGACTGCCGGCGATGCCAAAAGATCGCCGCCTAGCCAGTAAAGCCCGGCATCACGCGCATCGGGGGCGATGACGCTGTCGATGCGGGCTTGCAGGTGCCCGGCGGCATCCAGCCGATACAACATGCCGGGTGCGGCCACCGCCACTCGGTCGCCATCGACGGCAATGGCCAGTGGGCCGGTGATGCCACTTTCCACATGACGAGCGCCGAGTGCGCCGGTCAATGCTGCCGCCGCGATCAGTAATAGAGCTATGGCTATTTTCAGCGAAGCATTAGGCAGCGACATGGGTGGAAATAATTCCGTGGATGTTGAGGACGACGTTGGTAAATGTGTTTATTTTGATGTGGTGATTGCAGAGCGTGCATCGCGACCCTGTGGAAACTTCTGCCTAGGGCTTTTGCGCCAACACGCTAAGCGTCAACAGTCTAACTAAATGCCAACCGTCTAAACGTGCCCGAGGTCAGGTCCTGATGTCTAGTCAATCCGTCATAGCGGTTGCCGTAAATCCTGCACTGGATGAGGCGATTCAGTCGTTTTTGAAGGCGATGCAACATGAAGGGCGGGCTGCACCGGCCTACGTGCAGTTGATGTCACGTTTGACGGATCGGGTGATCGGTCTGCTGATGTTGGAGCCCATCGAGATCGCTCAGGTGAGTGCGACGCAGCGCAAGGTGGTGGATTTTGCGGTCGATACCGCCAGCAAGGCCTCTTCGTTGTTGGCCGGGCAAATCTATGGCAAGCGGAAGAATGCTGAAATGGCGGCTGTGGCGCGCGACTTAGAAGCCATGTACTGGCCAGCGGGGCCGGATAATGGCGGTGTGCCACAACTGTTTTATCGCGTGGATTCGATCTTTGCGCGTGATTTCCGTCAAGTGATCGATGCCTCGCTGGCGGGACAGGGGCGCGGGCAGATGACGCTGGCGATGAAACTGCTCGACCGGTTGGTGGACGATATCATTCAGAATTATTTTCTGGCGCAGTCCCGGCATATCGACATGGGTTTCATTACCCGCAAGACGCTGGATGTCAGTGTGGCGGCGACACGTGCGGCTGCGCATGCGGTGATGCACAAAGTCGTGAAAGATTTTAGCGATGAGCAGATGAAAGCGTTTATGACGCACAACGCGCAGACGCTGAAGGAAAAAAAGAGCTAGGAATTTTCCGAGGCTATTCGCCCCGACTCTTTTTGTTGCATCCGGGGCTACTCGCCCCGACTCTTTTTGTTGCATCCGGGGCTACTCGCCCCGGATGTAGGACTCCAACTGCTGAATCATGGATTGCTGGTTGGAGATGATGCCTTTGACGAGGTCGCCGATGGAGATGAGGCCGACGAGTTTGGTGCCTTCCGTGACGGGGAGGTGGCGCAGGCGGCGCTCGGTCATAATCTGCATGCATTCTTCGGTGCTGGTGGCGGGCGACACCGTGATGACGCGCGAAGTCATGATGTCTCGCACCGGCGTGTTGTATGAGGAGCGCTCCATCAGCACGATTTTTCGGGCGTAGTCGCGCTCGGTCAGAATGCCGACCAGTAGGCCGTTGTCTTTGACGACGACAGCGCCCACACCTTTCTCAGCCATCAGGGTGACGGCCTCCAGTACAGACTGGTTTGGGCCTACGAAAAAAATCTCATGATTGGGTTTGAGACGCAGTAAATCGGCAACAAATTTCATGGCGGCTCTCCTTCGCAAAACCGATTCGCAGGTGTCGATTATTAGCACGGTTAAGCAACGCGCGCGACCCGGTCATGGGGCCGTAAAATTGCGCCGTAAAATTGCGCCGTAAAAATGAGGCATCACGAATGCGGCAGTCGTGGGTAATGTCAGATATTCCCCAAGGTGGCTGTCAGGCCGACTAAAGCGCACGTGATGATGACGCGCATCACCGATTGTTCAAATTTCCACAGCGCGATAAACGCACCGATAGCAATGACAATGGCAGCGGCATCTGGTGTTTTGGTCAAGCCGGTCGGCCAGAACACGTGCTCGGCAAAAAATAACGCGAGCTGCAAGATCACGCCGACGACGGCGGCGGTAATGGCAATCAGCGGTGCACCAATGCGCAAGTCGTGACGCGTTGCTTCGACCAGCGGTGCGCCGGCGAGAATGAATAAGAACGACGGTAAAAAAGTGAAGAAAGTGGCGACGCCGGCACCGGCGAGTGCGCCCAGCACGGTGACTTCGTGCAGTTGTTGCGTCCAACCGCCAACGAAGCCGACAAAGGCCACGATCATGATCAGCGGGCCCGGCGTGGTTTCACCTAAAGCCAAGCCATCCAGCATTTGCCCGATGCTGGCCCAGCCGTAGTCGTTGACGGCGGCTTCAGTGACGTAAGGCAACACGGCATAGGCGCCGCCGAATGTCAGCAGGGCGGCTTTCGAAAAAAACCAACCCATTTGTGCCAGCGTCGATTGCCAGCCGCCGGCCAGTACCAGTAGTGCCATGGCGGTAAGCCACAGCGCGCCGAAAACGCCCACAATTTTCCATAACGTGCGTGATTGAAATTGTGCGTGCGGCGGCACGGGTGTGTGGTCGTCAATCAATGCGGGTGCGTGCGGTTTTCGGTTCGTAGGTCCGTGTTGCTGTGCAGCAAACGCTTGTGGAAATAGTCGATGCGCCATGACACCGATAAGCGCAGCGAGGGCGATGACCCATGGAAAAGGCATATGCGCCAATACCAGCGCGAGAAACGCCGCCAGCGCGATACCGATGTGAAGAGGATGTGTCAGCGCGCGCGTGCCGATGCGCCACGCCGCATGCAAAACAATGGCAACAACGGCTGGCTTGATCGCCCACAACACGTTTTGTACGGCGGCAACCTGATCAAACGTGAGATACAACCAACTCAGCGCACAAAGGATAAGCAAGGAAGGCAAAACAAACAGCGCGCCCGCGGCGATGGCGCCTTTCATGCCATGCATCAAATAGCCGATGTAAGTGGCCAACTGCTGCGCTTCCGGGCCTGGCAATACCATGCAGTAATTGAGCGCATGCAAATAGCGGCGCTCGCTGATCCAGCGCCGTTTCTCCACCAGCTCGCGATGCATGATGGCAATTTGCCCGGCCGGGCCGCCAAAACTGATAAAGCCGAGTTTGGTCCACCAGCCGAGTGCTTCGCGGAAGCTGACAGGTGCAGGCGCTGTGATGGGCGTTGATGGTGTTGCGGGTGCCGTGTTTTCTGTTGAGTCTTCATTATTCATCATGAGTTTTTTTCTTGTATTCGCACAGGTCTTCGATCAGGCAGGCTCCGCAGCGTGGTTTGCGCGCCACGCATACGTAACGACCATGCAAAATAAACCAATGGTGAGCGTCCTGCTTGAATTCATCGGGCGTGAATTTGATGAGTTTTCGTTCGACCTCTAGTACGTTCTTTCCTGGCGCAAAACTGGTGCGATTCGCGACGCGAAAAATATGCGTATCAACCGCGATGGTTGGTTCGCCAAACGCGGTGTTGAGGACCACGTTGGCGGTTTTGCGGCCGACGCCCGGCAGCGCTTCCAGCGCCTCGCGTGTGCGTGGTACCTCGCCTTGATGTTGTTCGATCAAGAGGCGGCAGGTCTTGAGGATATTCTCGGCTTTGGTGTTAAACAGACCGATGGTTTTGACGAAATCTTTCAGTTTTTTCGGGCCGAGCTTGAGAATGGCTGCTGGGGTATTGGCCACCGGAAATAATTTATCCGTGGCTTTGTTGACGCCTTTGTCGGTGGCCTGTGCGGAGAGGATGACCGCCACCAACAACTCGAACGGTGTCGACCAGTTCAGCTCGGTGGTGGGTTTTGGGTTTTCCGCGCGCAGTCGTTCAAGAATCTGCTGCCGTTTGCTGGGGTTCATGGTGTGCCGCGCAATACGTGGTGCGATTTAATCAGTGGTTTATGTCGACCGGGGAAAATTTAAATAATTATTAAGAAATTCGACTTAATCATCCCGCCGCACGCGACCACGTAGCGTTTTTGCTTTTCCGTGCTTGGTTTTACTGTCCATGCGTTTGACTTGTGAGGCTTTGCTGGGCTTGGTCGGTTTGCGTTTCTTTTTCACCACCAGTGCGGCGCGCACAATTTCGGCTAGACGTGCCAGCGCATCGTCACGATTTTTAATCTGGCTATTGAAACTTTGCGCTTTGATGACGATCACGCCGTCATCGGTGAGGCGAGCATCGCGAATCTTGAGCAGTTTTTCCTTGCATTCGTCCGGCAGCGAGGAAGCGCGTACGTCGAATCGTAAGTGCACGGCGGTGGACACTTTATTGACGTTCTGTCCACCCGCGCCTTGCGCGCGAATCGCTTGCAAGTCGATTTCGCTTTCTGGGATGACGATATGGGCGTTTACCTGCAAGTCGGGGTTTTTCATGGTCAGGATTCCTCGCCCGGCAAGCGGATGCCGTCTTTGGCAATGATGATTTGTCGCTGCTTGTACAACGCGCCGATGGCCTGCTTGAACACGCCTTTGCTAACGCCAAAGGCGCGTTGGATGTCTTCCGGCGGACTTTTGTCAGAATAGGGCAGGTAGCCGCCACGCTGTTGCAACATCGCGAGAATGCGGTCCGTCAGTGCGCCTGCCGCCAAATGTGCGGGCGGGTTGATACTGAGATCCAGTTTGCCATCAGCACGTGGATTTTTTACGTAACCGGTGAGCGTCAGCCCGCGCCGCGGCGGACGGTAAATTTCATCGCGATAGAGCATGCCCCAATAACGATGATTCACGATTGCCTTGATACCGAGATCGGTTTCGCCGGCAATCACCAAGGTCACAGCTTGACCTTGCGGATAATTATCGGCATCGCCACCGACCAGCACATCGTAAAGAAAGTCGTTGAGTTTCATGGACGCAAACGGGCGTTCGTCATCGTCGATATCGACAAACACCAAACAGTAATCACCCGGCTGTGGGCGGCCTTCCTGTTCACTAAATGGCAACAGCAAATCTTTCGGGCGACCCCAATCGAGAAAAGCGCCGGTGTCGTTCACGGCGGCCACACGTAGCCACAGCACATGATTGATGTCGCCGATGGGTTCGCGTATCGCGTGTTGTGTGCGTTCGTTCATCTCAAACCACCTGACCTGCCGCATGGCCCGACGCCCAGGCCCACTGAAAATTAAAACCACCGAGTTGACCGGTTACATCGACCACTTCGCCGATAAAAAACAGACCGGGTACGATTTTCGACTCCATGGTCGTTGACGACAACTGAGCAGTATCGACACCGCCCAGTGTGACTTCGGCGGTGCGCCAGCCCTCGGTGCCGGCCGGGCGCAGCGTCCAATCATTGAGTGTGGTCGCCAAGATTTTCAATTCCGGCAGGTTGTATTGCTTGAGTGGGCGGCTAGCGCCCAGCGGCTTGCCGTCGGGTGTTTGCAGCCCGAATTCACTGAGGCACTGCGCTAGGCGTTTCGGTAGGACATCGGCCAGCACGCGATGCAGAAACGCGTCGGGACGTTCGCGTTGCCGCGCAAGTAACCAAGCAAGTGCGTCGGTGCCCGGCAAGAGATCCAGATGCAGCGTGTCGCCGGGCTGCCAGTACGAAGAAATCTGCAAGATGGCAGGGCCACTGAGCCCGCGGTGGGTGAACAGCAGCGCATTGCTGAATGACACACCGTTGCAGGTTGCCGTGACAGGCAGTGAAACGCCGCTTAGTTCCGCCAATGCTTCTTGCGTGTGGCCGGTCAGCGTGAAGGGCACCAGCGCGGCGCGCGTGGGCAATACCGCGTGACCCCATTGTTTGGCGAGCGCATAACCGAAACCGGTGGCGCCCATGGTGGGAATCGACAAGCCGCCGCTCGCGACGACCAACGATTGCGCGATGAGTTCGCCTTGCGACGTCTGCAGATGAAATCCGTCGTCAGTTTTTTGCACCGAATCGACGGTGGTTTGGGTGCTGATGTGCACACCGCCTTCGGCACACTCGGCAAGTAAGAGCTGGACGATGTCGTCTGCCGAGTCATCGCAAAATAATTGCCCGAGTTCTTTTTCGTGGTAGCGCACGCCGTGCTTCTGCACGAGTTCGATGAAATGCCATGGCGTGTAACGCGCCAGCGCGGATTTGCAGAAATGTGGATTAGCAGATAAAAAATTAGCAGGCGTGGTGTGAAGATTGGTGAAATTGCAGCGCCCGCCGCCGGACATCAGAATTTTTCGACCCACGCGCTTGCCATGATCCAGCACGCGCACGCGTCGCCCGCGCTGCCCAGCAACAAACGCACACATCAAGCCGGCGGCACCGCCGCCAACCACGGCGACGTCTACGTGGTTTGCATTCATGTGGCGGCCCGCCGAATGTCCGCGTTGAGTGCGCGGACCATGGCTTCGGCCACTTCGATGCCGTCGATGGCGGCGGACAAAATACCGCCGGCATAGCCGGCGCCTTCGCCTGCTGGAAATAAGCCACGGGTATTCAGGCTTTGATAGGTGTTGCGATCACGGGTGATGCGGATCGGTGAAGATGTGCGCGTTTCCACCGCCGTAAAAATAGCGTCCGGGCGATCGTAGCCGCGCAGTTGACGCGCAAATGCCGGCATGGCTTCACGGATGGCCTCGGTCGCCCAATCCGGCAACAAGCCAGCGAGTTGAGTGAGATGTACGCCGGGCTGATAAGAAGGCTCGACGTCACCGAGTTGTGTGGAAGCTCGATTGGCGAGGAAATCGCCAACCAATTGCGCCGGTGCGTCGTAATTGCTACCGCCGAGCGAATAAGCGCGCTCTTCCAGTGCTTCTTGTAAGGCAATACCGGCCAACGGGTCGGTTGACGGAAAATCGGCAGGCGTGATGCCAACGACGACGGCTGCGTTGGCATTGCGTTCGTTGCGCGAATACTGACTCATGCCGTTGGTGACGACGCGGCCCGCTTCGCTGGTGGCGGCCACCACCGTGCCGCCAGGGCACATACAAAAACTGTAAACATCGCGGCCATTTTTCGCGTGATGCACCAGCTTGTAATCGGCGGCACCGAGCATCGGATGCCCGGCTTGCGCGCCAAATCGCGCGCGATCGATATCACTTTGCGGATGCTCAACACGGAAGCCGATGGAAAATGGCTTGGCCTCGATAAAAACGCCGTTCTTTTGCAAATTCCGAAAGGTATCGCGCGCGCTGTGACCGATCGCCAATGCTACGCAAGAGGAAATTAGGCGTGAACCGTCCGCTAATTGCACGCCACGCACCGCACCGTCTTCCAGCAGGAAATCGGTGACGTGTTGGCTAAAGCGGATTTCGCCACCCAGTGCGATGATTTTGGCGCGCATCTGTTGGATCATCGACACCAGCCGGAAAGTACCAATGTGTGGTTTGCTGACGTAGAGGATTTCTTCCGGTGCGCCGGCTTCGACAAACTCGTTAAGCACTTTGCGGCCGAGAAAGCGCGGATCTTTGACTTGGCTGTAGAGCTTGCCGTCGGAGAAAGTGCCGGCACCGCCTTCGCCAAATTGCACATTCGATTCAGGATTCAGTTCGCGCTCGCGCCACAATCCCCAAGTGTCCTGCGTGCGTTCACGCACTGCTTTGCCGCGTTCCAGCACGATGGGTTTGTAGCCGGCTTCCGCCAAAATCAGAGCGATGAACAGCCCGCAGGGCCCGAAGCCGATCACCAGCGGCCGCTCACCGCTGCGTGCACCAAAATGCATGGGCGCAGCAGCTGGCAGCCGATAAGTCATGTTGGGTGTGAGCGCGATGTGCGGGTCACGCGAAAATTGTTCGCGCAGCGCATCGTCATGGGTGGTGTGGATGTCCACCGTATAAACCAACTGGATGTTGCCGCGTTTTCGCGCATCGTAACCGCGCCGGAAAACTGTCAGCGACAGCAGTTCAGCATCGCGAATGCTCAGTTTGTTCAGCACCGCCGCGCGCAGCGCAGCCGGGTCGTGATCCAACGGCAGTTTCAGTTCGGTGAGGCGCAACATGAGAGGCTCGGGAGTTATCCGGCAGGGCGCGCATTCTAGTCGATCGTGCGTAGCAGCGATTTTGCATTAGCGCGGTCACCGCCGTGCGGGTTGCCGCAAACTGGCGTTGGTTCGGCGACAGGCAAAGAAAAACCCCGCGCGGTTTCCCGGGCGGGGTTTTCTTTAGAACGAGTAACGATCAGCCGATCAGGTTGACGTTCTCAGCCTGCGGGCCTTTTTGGCCCTGCGTGACGTCAAACGTAACCTTCTGACCTTCTTTCAGCGTACGACGGCCGGAGCCGTTGATTGCGCGGAAGTGGACGAATACGTCCGGACCGCCATCACGCGAAATGAAACCGTAACCCTTCTCGTCGTTGAACCATTTGACGACGCCGTTGACCTGACCTGCCATGAGCTTGCATTCCTCAAAACTTGAATCGACCAGCCGCCCGGCTGGCTTCCCCTGGGCTTGTCCGGCCAAGTGGCCGCCAACCCGTTCGCCTTAATACAGGGAAACGTTTGGAAAGGCCACTGAAATCTAGGATTTTCGCTGTGCGAGCTGTCAGTACCGTGACGAACCGGAAAGGTGGGCCACCGGTTCACCTAGTCCGCGAGCAATGCTTCGCAGGGCGGCAATGGTCTCCGGCAGGTGGGCTTGGAAGTCAGGATCGACGCTGGTTTTCACGATGACGACCCCATGCCGCTCGTCGACCCAGATGACTTGGCCCCAGATGCCGTTGGCGAAATACTCGCCGTCGGCCGCGGGCGGGACCCACCAGTGGTAGCCGTAGCCGCGTTCGGGGGCGGCCACGCCCGCTTGTAGCCAAGGTTCGCTGCGGCGAGTGCTTTCGCGGACCCAATCCGCAGGCAGCAGGGCTTGGCCCTGCCAGTGCCCTTGTTGCAAGTAGAGCTGGCCCAGCCGGGCGTAATCGTGAAGGGTGGCGCTGAGGCAGCAGAAAGCAATTTCGTCAGCAGCCGCGCCTTCTTGTGCGTCCACATTCCAGATGGCGTCCTGCTCGGCACCTAGAGGCTGCCAGAGTTTTTCCTGCAGATAGGTCGATACCGATTTGCCGGTGGCGGCATGCAGAACGTCGGCCAATACCTGTGTGTTGATGGACACGTAGTGCATGCGTGTGCCGGGCGTAAATTCCGCTGGCCGTTCGCCGTAGCGACGCACCACGTCGAGCATGGGTTCCCGAAATAAAAACGCGGAATGAAAAACACGCTGGATATCAGAATAGCGTGCGTCATAACGCTCATCGAAGGTGACACCACTCGACATGCGCAGTAAATCACGCAGGCTGACGTTGGCCCACATCGTGCCGGCGTATTGCGGCAGATAGACCGTGACTTTGTCGTCCAGCGAATGAATGGCCCCGTCTTTGACGGCGATACCGATTAGCGTGGCCACGTAACTTTTGGCCAGCGACCACGAAGTAAAGCGGGAGTTCTGATCTGCACCCAGGTGATATTCCTCGCGCAGGATCGCACCATTTTTCAACACCAGCAGACCTGTGGTTTCCGTGCGGGTGAGAAAGTCGCTGATCAAGCGCGTCGCGCCGTCGAACTGGTAATAAACAGGTAATGGCTGCTCTGCACGAGGAAACGGTTGCGGCTGCGTTGCGGCCGCGATGCTTCGTGTTGGAAAGATGCGCTCCATATGGCGAAAATTTTCGACACGAGTGTTTGCGTCGAACAGACCGAGTTGCGTCCAAGGCGAACAGGCGACCCCGGGGCGTAGCCACGCGAGCAGGGCCAACACGACAACGATCGGCAGACCGATCAACCACGAGCGGCGAAATGTCATCGGAACTCCTTGTGCCTGTATCTCAGACTGGCGGCAGTGCGCGTGCCGCAGCCTCTGCTTTTTCCTTGAGCGTTTCGACCCGGGCGCGCAATGCCACGATATCTGGGTGGCCTGCGCGTTCAGCGCGAGCCAGTGCTTGTGCGGCCTCTTTGAATTGCTTGTGTGCCATGGCCGCTGCAGTGCGCAGTTTGCCGACGTTATCCGCTTTCACCGCATAGGGGTTTTCCGTAGCGGCAGTCGGAGTAGCGGCAATCGGAAGTGGAGCGGCAATCGGAAGAGGAGCGACATCGCGTTTTGTCGTACGCGCGTGTTGTTCACGCTGACGGCGTGCGCTGTGCGCCAGATGGCGCTGTCGGGCCAGTGCCGGTGCGGCGGTGTCGAGTTGCTGGTCGGCCAGCACCACCATATCGATGCAGTCGACCGGGCACGGTGGCAGGCAGAGATCGCAACCGGTGCAGCGGTCCGCGATCACGGTATGCATCCGCAGCGGCGCACCGACGATGGCGTCGACCGGACAGGCCGGTAAGCATTTGGTGCAACCGATGCACTCGTCTTCACGAATCACCGCGACACGGCGAACGGTGTCCTCAGGCTTGGCATTCAACGGCAAATGCGGTCTGCCTAGGAGCCGAGCCAATGCGTCGGCCGTGTCTTGCCGGCCAGGTGGACATTGGTTGTGGGCAGCGCCGTTGGCGACGGCTTCGGCATAAGGTCGGCAGCCCGGATACCCACACTTTTCGCACTGCGTTTGCGGCAGCAGCGCGTCGATGGCAGTGATCAGGGCAGTGTTGTTCATGGTTGTTGCGCGCGTGTGCAGGTCGTGCAGATGTGGCGTCGACGGCTCAACGCCGCGCGTCACTTCACGCGCATACCCGGCTGTGCGCCGCTATCGGGCGACAGCAGGAAAATCTCGCTGCCACCAGGGCCAGCCGCTAGCACCATGCCTTCACTCATGCCGAATTTCATTTTGCGCGGCGCGAGATTGGCGACCATCACCGTTAGGCGACCCACCAGTTTTTCCGGCTCGCCGTAGGCGCTTTTGATGCCGGCAAACACTTGGCGTTGCTCGTTGCCGATATCCAGCGTGAGTTGCAGCAGTTTGTCGGCACCAGGAACATGCGCAGCGGCAACGATGCGCGCGATACGCAGATCGATTTTCGCAAAATCTTCGATCGCAATCGTGGGTGCGATGACATCGCCGGCATCGGGTTTAACCGTGGCGGTTGTCGTTGATGTTGCAACCGCCATGGCCGCAGGTTTTGCGTCGAGATTTTCTTTGAGATTTTCTTTTGAAGCATCGACCATTTTCTGCACCTGCACGGCGTCGGCCCGCTGCATCAGCGGTTTGAATTCATTGATTTTGTGGTTGAGCAGCAGCGTTTTTGCATCCGTCCACTTAAGCGGCGCGATATTCAGGAATTGCTCGCTGTCCGTCGCCAGCGCGGGCAGTACGGGTTTCAGGTACAGCATCAGCAGGCGATAGAGGTTGAGCGCGTCGGAACAGACGGCGCGCACTTTGTCTTCGCTGCCGGGCTGCTTGGCTAACGACCAAGGCGCAGCATCTGCGATGTATTGATTGGCCTTGTCGGCCAACGCCATGACTTCGCGCGTGGCTTTGCCGAATTCGCGGGTTTCGTAGAGCGTGGCAATACTTTCGGCGGCGGCTTGTGTTTCGGCAATCAATGCCGCGTTGCCCGGCTGTGCAGCGGTGCTGCCACCCAGTTTGTTGATGAAGCCGGCGCTGCGGCTGGCCAAGTTCACCAGCTTGCCAACCAAATCAGCATTCACGCGCTGTGTGAAATCGTCGAGGTTGATGTCGAAATCTTCGACACTGCCGTTCAGTTTGGCGGCGAAGTAATAGCGCAGGTACTGCGGATCAAGGTGGTCCAGATATGTGCTGGCCATGATGAACGTGCCGCGCGATTTCGACATTTTCTGGCCATTCACCGTGACAAAGCCGTGTGCGTAGATCGCCGTTGGTGTGCGGTAGCCGGCACCCTTGAGCATGGCCGGCCAGAACAGCCCGTGGAAATTGACGATGTCTTTGCCGATGAAGTGATAGAGCTCGGTTTTTCCTTCTGCGGATTTTGCCCAGTAATCGTCAAACGTCAGGCCAGGCGTGCGTGCGCACAGGTTTTCAAAGCTGGCCATGTAGCCGATCGGTGCATCCAGCCAGACGTAAAAATACTTGCCTAGCTTGTCCGGAATTTCAAAGCCGAAATACGGCGCTTCACGCGAGATATCCCAAGGGCGTAAATCATCGCCCAGCCATTCAGCCAGTTTGTTGGCGATTTCCGGTTGCAAGGTGCCTGAGCGGGTCCATTCGCGCAGCATGTCGCGGTATTGCGGCAGATCAAAAAATAACTGCTCAACTTCTTTCAGCACGGGTGTGGCGCCAGACACCGTCGATTTCGGATTTTTTAGTTCGTGCGCGGCATAAGTCGCGCCGCAGCTTTCGCAATTGTCACCATACTGGTCAGCGGCGCCGCAACGTGGGCATTCGCCCTTGACAAAGCGATCCGCTAGAAACATTTGCTTCTGCGGGTCGTAAAGCTGGGTGATATTTTTGCTGATGATGGCGCCAGCGCTGCGTAATTGCAGATAAAGCTTTGACGACAACACGCGGTTTTCGTCCGAATGTGTCGAGTGGTAATTGTCGAAATTCACCAAGAATCGGGCGAAATCCCGCTCGTGCTCGGTTTTGACACGCGCAATCAATTGTTCCGGCGTGATGCCTTCTTTTTCTGCGCGCAACATGATCGCGGCGCCGTGTGCGTCGTCAGCACAGACGTAGGTGCACTGATGCCCACGCATTTTCTGGAAACGTACCCAGATATCGGTCTGGATGTATTCCAGCAAGTGACCGAGGTGAATCGGTCCATTGGCGTAGGGCAGGGCGCTGGTGACGAGAATACGGCGGCTCATGAGCAGGCGATGTTTCGTTTTTCCAAGGGGGCGGAAATGGTAGTGGAAAAACCGGGTCTCCGGGCTGTTAAGTAGCGGCTAGAATGCCGGCCATTCCTGCGGAGGTGGCCATGTTTTCAAGTCTGGAAAAGCGTGTCGGCAAGGCAGTAGCCGCTGTGCGGCTGGAGCGACTGGGCTGCACGTTGGAGGCGGCAGCGATAGGCATCGATGTCACGGTCGATGGCAAATCGGTGCGCGTCGTGCTGCGTCCGGGCTTCCCGTGCGCGAGCCTGCGTGATGAATTGGCTGCGCAGACTGCGCAAGCGGCGGTCGATGCCGGTGCCGATGGCGTGCAAGTGGCGATTGAGCCACGCATTCAGGCGCATCGCGCACAACAGGAGTTACCAAGCCTGGATGCGGTGAAGAATGTGGTCGTGGTTGCATCGGGTAAGGGTGGCGTTGGTAAATCCACGACGGCGGTTAATTTGGCATTGGCATTGGCGGCGGAAGGCGCACGCGTTGGTATTTTGGATGCGGACGTCACGGGCCCGAGCCAGCAGATGATGCTCGGTGTGCCCGATGGTCAGCGTCCCGAAGTACGCGAACAAAAATATTTTGTGCCGGTCGTAGCGCACGGTCTGCAATCGATGTCGATGGGTTATCTCGCGGATCAGATCACGGCTATCGTCTGGCGTGGCCCGAAGCTCTCCGGTGCGCTCACGCAATTGGTGACGGATACGCTGTGGAGTGACTTGGATTATCTCGTGGTCGACATGCCGCCGGGCACTGGCGACATTCAACTCACGCTTGCGCAGCGCGTACCGGTGGCGGGTGCGGTGGTGGTGACGACGCCGCAAGACATCGCGTTATTGGATGTGCGGCGTGGTATTGAAATGTTTCGCAAAGTCGATATCCCGGTGCTGGGCGTGATTGAAAACATGGCTATGCATGTCTGCTCGAACTGTGGGCAGGTCGAACATATTTTTGGTGCCGGCGGCGGCGGACGTATCGCCAAGGATTGCGGCAGTGAATTGCTGGGCAGTTTGCCGCTGGATGCCAAGATTCGTGAGCAGGCGGACGGTGGGCGGCCAACGGTAGTGGCCGATCCGCAGGGCCCGGTAGCATCCGCATATCGCGATATCGCGTTGCGGCTGACGGCACGGCTGGCGGCGCGACCCGTCGCGCAAAAACAAGCATTTCCGCGCGTCGTTCAGTAATGCTCTGTCAGTAAAAGCCCCCTTCTTGGCGGGGGTAGCCTGTGGGCACTGGGCGTACGGTCGAGTCTTATGCGAACACACTGTATGGCGTGTATACCGGAGCCGGCTGGCCCATGAATTCTCGAGTCAACAACGAAACCTATTTTCAGACCTTGCGTGCCAAGCCGTTCATTGCTTGGCCGACGGTATTGCTGATGCTCGCCTGCCATGCAGCCATTGCGTACTCGTGGTACGGCGTGCTCACGGATACGTTGCCGATGTGGGCCGGTTGTGTCATCAGCTGCCTCGCGTTCTACGGCTTGTTCACCCCCTCGCACGATGGCATGCATCGTTCGCTATCGCGTGTGGGTTGGCTCAACGAAGTGCTGCTGTTCATCACGGTGCAACCGGCCGTTCCGCTGTCCACCGGCCATGCGTTGCGTGTGATGCACATGCAACATCACAAGTACCTGAATCAGCCCGAGATGGATCCCGATCACGGGCATGGTCATGACATTAAGCAGGCACTGTGGGGCTGGTTTTTCTGGGATTTTGCTTACAGCAGATATTACCGCCGCAACAAAGCCGATATTCAGAAGAGTAATTACGCGCGCATCGAATATGACCTGTGGGTGCCACTCATCGCGTTAGTCGCGCTGGTATTTTATTTTCCGTGGGAAATGTTGTTCTTGTGGTTCATCCCCAGCCGGTTCATGGCGTGGATGATTTGTGCGACGTTTATGTACCTGCCGCACTGGCCGCATCAGGTCACGGAAAAAGAAGACAAATACCGGGCGACTACCATCCGTAAAGGTTGGGAGTGGTTATTGACGCCGTTGCTGACGTACCAGAACTATCACCTGATGCATCACTTGTATCCGACGATTCCGTTTTATCGGTATCGCAAGGCGTGGCTGGCGCGTTTGGATCAGCACATGGCGAATAAACCGGCGGTGGTCAAACCGTTCGGGCTAGATCATCAAGATACAGCGACAGCAGAAAAATTGATCGGCGTCGATCGGCCTTCGGCATAAGCCTAGACGCTGGAAATAAAAAACCGGGCAGAGCCCGGTTTTTTATTTGCTGAAAAAAATCCAATTTGCTTGTGCTGACGGCGATGGCGGCGTGGCGATGTTTAACGCCAAGGGATACGAAGATGCAGGGCAGATTAAACGCGGTATCGTGCGGTTCAGAAACGATCTTTTCTTGATTGCCACATCGACATCAACAGCCACCAGAAGCCGCCCCAAACACCCAGCAAGCCGATCACGCCGAGAACGTGCAGTAGGTTGAAGCCGAATATTTCCGGGCCGTGGGTCACGGTGAGCAGAATGGCCGAACTGATCGACAGACCGGCGACCATGGTGGCAATCACCCCGCGATGCTGCGCTTTTTCCAGCCGCGTAACGTAGCCACTCATATGGCGCGGTGTAATGCGCGGTGCTTGTCGTGCTTGCGATGCCGTAGCAGGCATTGCCGAGTCTTCGTATAACCGATCAACCAAGCGTAGCGCCGTGTTGCCCAGTTTGCGGGCAAGTTTTACCGGGCTGTAACGGTCGCGGAACAGTTTGAGCAGCAGGGGTTCGGCTTCCTTGACCAGATCGATATCCGGATCTAGGCCACGTCCAAAGCCTTCCATCGTCAAGATGGCTTTTGACATCAGCGCGATATCGGACGGGAATTGCAAATCGTGGCGCTGCACCACGGCAATCACGTCCAGCAGCACGCGGCTGATGTCGACTTCGGACAATTTCAGGCCGAAGTATTGGGACAATAATTCCTCGCAATCCGATTGCAATTGTGGGGCGTTGATTTCAATGCCTTCTGCCCAGTCGATCAGAACGCCAACGGCGAGCGCGACATCTTGGGTGACGATGGATTTGATCAGTTGTATCAGTTGCTCGCGTCGGTGAACGCTGAGTTTTCCCACCATGCCGAAATCAATCAGACAGATCTGGTTTCCGGGTAGCAGGATGATGTTTCCTGGGTGCGGATCGGCGTGAAAGAAACCGTCTTCGAAAATGCATTTCCAGACGACTTTGCAGCCGCGTCGAGCAATCAGGCGGCGGTCGAGACCGGCGGCGTCGATCGCGGCAATGTTTTTTGCCGGAATGCCTTGGACGAATTCTTGAACATTGAGCGTGGCGCTGCTGTATTTTTGATAAACCTTTGGGATTTTTATCCACTCGAATCCTTTCAGATTTTCAGCAATGCGCTCTGAGTTTTTGGCTTCTAGGGTGAAGTCAAGTTCGCGCAGCAGTGAGCGTTTGAATTCCTCGACCAGTTCTATGGGGCGGTAGCGCCGAACCTCCACGATCTGGCTATGTAGCAGCCGAGCGAAATACTCCATCAGCCGTAGATCAGTTTCGATTTTTGGCGCGATACCGGGCCGTTGGATTTTCAGAATGACTTCTTCGCCACGATTGGTGCGTGCGCGATGTACCTGCGCAATGGATGCCGAGCCGAGCGGGGTTTCATCGACCCGTGAAAAAAGTTTATCCAGCGGTTTCCCCAATGCCGCTTCTACCTGCGGCTTCAATTCGGAAAACGGTAGCGTCGGTACGCGGTCCTGTAGTTTTTCCAGTTCGCTGATGACGTCGGCAGGAAACAGATCGACGCGAGTGGCGAGAATTTGGCCCAGTTTTACGTAAGTGGGGCCCATTTCTTCGAGCGCTCGCCGCAAACGTTCGGCGGTGCTGAGGCGTGCGATCTCGGCTGGAATGCGAAAACGAAACAGACGCGGATTGTCGGGCGTGGATCCCAGATCCATGCGGTCCAGCAGATCATTGAAGCCGTATTTCCAAAGGATGCCGCCAATTTCGTTGAGGCGACGAAGGTCCTTGCCGGTGTGCATCAGGTTCATGCGGGATCCGTAATTGCGGGTCGCGGGGAACAGCGGCAACGGGCATGGCCGTTGCGGCGAGGCGGGAGAATAGCACCGGCCGAGTGTGGGTCGTCGAGTGGACTGTTGTGGGCGCACATACCACGGTGCCGCCCCGGCCAGACGCAGGCTCGGCGTGTATGATTCAGCGCCATTACGCGGCGCAAGCTGCCCAAAAGTAAGTTCTTGAACAGAAAGAAGAGGAAGCCGCCCATGGCCATCAAGTCCGACCGCTGGATTACGCGTATGGCACGCGAGCACGGGATGATCGAGCCGTTTGAAGCCGGACAGGTGCGTGAATCAAAAGGACAGAAACTGATTTCCTATGGCGTGTCGAGCTACGGCTACGATGTGCGCTGTGCCAATGAGTTCAAGATTTTCACCAACATCAATTCCACCATCGTCGATCCCAAGAATTTTGATTCGGGCAGTTTTGTCGATGTGAAGAGTGATGTGTGCATTATTCCGCCCAATTCGTTTGCGCTGGCGCGCACGGTGGAATATTTCCGCATCCCGCGTAGCGTGCTGACGGTATGTCTTGGTAAGAGCACGTACGCGCGCTGCGGCATCATCGTCAACGTGACGCCGCTGGAGCCGGAGTGGGAAGGCCATGTGACGCTGGAGTTTTCCAACACGACACCGCTGCCGGCGCGCATTTACGCCAACGAAGGCGTCGCGCAAATGCTGTTCTTCGAGAGCGACGAAGTCTGTGAAGTGTCGTACCGCGATCGTGGCGGCAAGTATCAAGGCCAGAAGGGCGTGACGCTGCCTCGCGCCTGAACAGGCGGGCGATGATGCACGGATCCCATCATGGATCCGTGCTAGGGAGTCAACGTGCGGTGACGGGCTTTAATTCAGCGGCCGCATCAGCGGCGATTTCCAGTGTTTTTAGCGCCACCGTGCCGCGAACGCCAAGTTTTTCGACGTGTTCCATTTTCACCATCAAATACGACAGTGATGGGGCAATCCACAGTGTGCTACGGCGTGAATCGCCGGCTTCACGCACACGTTGAATGCGCAGTGCGTCGACTTTCCCCCACGGGGTGTCGACCGTTTCTTTGCCTTCCAGCCGGTACGTGAGCTTGCGCATACCTTTGGTGGTGGCCACGTTGAATGTGGTTTGCGGTGCGCCGTCCGCAAATTGACAGCGTGCTGCCAGCGTCAGGCTCAGTTCATCGGTCATGTCTGCCGGAAAATCGTATTCGAGCGGGCCTTTGCGGTTGATGCCGGTGGCGCGGCGCGTGACTTGATTGAAATCCAACCAGAGTTTCCGCTTCATGCCGATACCGGAAAAATCGTAGCGGTAGCGCGTAGGTTTCACTTGGCACTGCTGCCAGCGGAAGTTGCTTTCTTCGTGGTATTTCAACAGACCAGAACTGGCATTGAGTGCTAACACCCAATTTTGGTCGGCTTCGTTGCGCAGATCGACGCTGACTTTCACGCCGGACGGTATGCCGTTCAGTGTGGCGGCATAGGTGGCACGAAATGGCTGCAATACCGGCGCATTTTTTATTGGTGCGACGGCGGGAGCGGGAGATGACAGCGTCGTAATGACGGGCGTCGCGGCGGTGGTCGCTGTGGTTGTGCTGGCAGGAGCGGCATCGGCCAGCATCGGCAGGGACAGCAAGCCGAGCAGGAGTCGGGTTAAACGCATGACACGCATGACGACATGGTTCTCCCAAAACGTTGATTGGCGATGGTGAAGGATGCGGCTCAATACGAGCAAGTCGGCATCAGGTTTCACGCACGGGCGCTGCCAGTAATTGTTCATCAAAGCGAATGCCTTCGTGGGTTAGTACAAGCCGACCGCTGGCCAGCCACGCAGCAACTTGTGGGTAGAGTTTGTGCTCGGCACGTTGTACGCGTTCGCGCAGTGTGTCGATGGTGTCGTTGGTCAGTACAGGTACGCACGCTTGTGCGACCACTGGCCCGCCGTCCAGTTCCTCGGTGACAAAGTGCACGCTGCAGCCGTGCTCCGTTTCACCGGCGGCGATAGCGCGGGCATGGGTGTCCGTGCCGGTGAATTTCGGCAGCAACGACGGATGAATATTGATGAGACGTCCGGCGTAGTGCTGCACGAAAGCCGGCGTCAAAATGCGCATAAAACCCGCGAGCACGACAAGATCCGGTCGATACGCATCGATGCGTGCGGCCAAAGCGGAATCAAACGTGTCGCGGCTGGAAAAAGCCCGGTGATCCAGCACCTCGGTGGTGATGCCGGCGGCGCGCGCACGATCCAATGCATACACGTCCGATTTGTTGCTGATCACGGCAGCGATCTGTGCCGGTAGGCGGCCGTCGGCAATACGATCGATAAACGCCTGCAAATTGCTGCCGCTGCCGGAAACCAGCACCACCAACCGAAATGGCGCGGCGGTATCCGCTGCGGTCATGTTCAGAGGCCGATGAGTTCGACGTAGGGTTCTTCGGCGTTTGGTGCCGGGGCAATGTGGCCAATGACCGTCACAGTTTCGCCGGCGTCGCGCAGTAATTGTTGGGCGCGGGCGGCGTCGGATGCGCTAACGACCACGCACATGCCGATGCCGCAGTTGAACGTGCGGAACATTTCGTCTTCTGCTACACCGCCATGTTCCTTCAGCCAACTGAAGACGGCGGGGCGTTGCCATGATTTCGTGTCAATCACCGCTTTGGTGTGCTCAGGCAACACGCGTGGCAGGTTGCCGGTGATGCCGCCGCCGGTGATGTGCGCCATTGCTTTTACCGGCAACGCGGCCGTGAGTGCTAGCAACGGTTTGATGTAAATGCGGGTGGGCGCCATCAGTGCGTCGGCTAAGGCGACACCGCCGATTTTTTGCGTGAGATCCGCCTTTGAAACTTCGACGATTTTGCGTACCAGCGAATAACCGTTGGAGTGCGGACCGGACGCGGCGATACCGAGAATCACATCGTCAGCAGCAACGCTTTTGCCGTCGATGATTTTTGATTTTTCGACCACGCCGACGGCGAAGCCCGCGAGGTCGTAATCCTCGCCGTGATACATCCCGGGCATTTCTGCCGTTTCACCACCGACCAGCGCGCAGCCGGCCAGTTCACAGCCTTTGCCGATGCCGGCGATGACGCTGGCGGCGGTATCGACGTTCAATTTGCCGGTGGCGTAGTAATCCAGAAAGAACAGCGGCTCAGCACCGCAGACAACGAGATCGTTCACGCACATGGCGACCAGATCGATGCCGATGCTGTCGTGACGCGCCAGATCCATCGCCAATTTCAATTTAGTGCCGACGCCGTCGGTGCCGGAAACTAAGACCGGTTCGCGGTACTTGGTGGGGAGTGAGCACAGGGCACCGAAACCACCGAGGCCGCCCATGACTTCTGGACGCATCGTGCGCTTGGCAATCGGCTTGATGCGATCAACCAGCGCGTCACCGGCATCGATATCGACACCCGCGTCCTTGTAGCTCAGGGAGGGTTTGCGCGAGTCGGTCATGGCGTGCGGGTCCGGGCGGTCGGCGGGAAGAGGGCGCGCATTCTAGCAGGCCGCATCGGCTTCGACGTGTTGCAGGCCCCCCGCTGCCGTCGCTACTGTAGCGCGCCTCTTTTATTTCGCGATTTTCGCCGGATTCTGCTGATGCGCCTGTTCCGCGCCTACCTTTTGATCTGCATGTTGCCGCTGAGTCTGCTGGCGTTCGCAGGCTCGACCACGGCCGCCGTGATCAGCGATCTCTACACCGCGCGAGTGCCCGTGACGGATCAATCCGGTGCCGAGCGTAAGCGTGCGATCGGGGAAGGCCTGCGCCAGGTGCTGGTCAAAGTGTCCGGGCAGCGCAGTGTGCTGGAATTGCCTGCCGTACAGGCCGAGTTGTCACGTGCGGATGCGCTGCTGTCGATTTTTCGTTACGAGACCGAGCCCGGCCGCGATGATGCGCGCCCTAGCGAATTGCAATTGCGTCTGGAATTTGATCCGGCCGGCGTGCGCAACTTGATGACGCGAGCGGCAGCCCCGGTCTGGGGCGCGGACCGCCCGCCGGTCCATCTGTGGGTGGCGCGCGCGGCAGAAGGGCGCAGTACGTTGTTTGTGTTGGGGACGCCGCAGGCGGACACGCTGTTGGCCGCTGCCGGTTTGCGCGGGTTGCCGGTAGTCCTGCCGGGCCCGGGCGATACCGTGACGCCTGCGGGGGCGCGGGTGATCGTGCTGGGAACCGAGAAAGCCGCCGGTGGCCTGCCGGGTATCGACGGTTTTTTGCGGGTGGAGGGCAATAGCGAGCCTCTGCAGGTGACGGCCATCGACGAAGCCTCGGCCTTACGTGAGCTGGTGGCATTGGCGACGGATCGCTTGGCCGTTCGTTACGCCGTGGCTTCTAGCAATGATCAAACCAAAGAATTGCGGCTGCACTTGAAGGGCATCGGCACGTTGGAGTCTTGGGCATCCCTGCAGCGCTGGCTGCGCGGTCAGCCGCTGGTGAAAGAAGTGAATGTCGAGAGCCTGTCTTCCAGTGACGCCACGTTGCTGCTGGTGCTGGCCGGGGATGCCACGCGGCTGGCGCAGGCGATGCGAGCCGATAACCGTTTTGAAAGTGTTGGCACCCCGGTCATCGAGGGCGCTGGGCAAAGCTTGGACGCCGTTTTGGCGGGCGGTCGTACGCCGTGAGGCGCGTGGTTGCGTGAGCCGTCAGTTGCCTTTGCCGGTTGCCCTGCGCGACGGCAATACCTTGGAAGCATTTTTGCCATCGGCCAACCCTGAAGCATTGGCGGCGGTGCAGGCGTTGGTCGCGGGCCGGGAGCCTGTGGTTTATCTCCGGGGGGCGCCGGATTCTGGTCGGTCACATCTGTTGGAGGCCGCCGTGGCTGCGGCGAGCGGGCGAGGTGACGCGGCATTTCTCTTGGCGGCCGGTGGCTTGCGAGATGTCGGGCCTGGTGTGCTGGATGGCCTGGTCATTCCTGGCGGCCTGATCGCCATTGATGATGTCGACCAATTTGCCGGTGATCGCAGCTGGGAAGAGGCTTTTTTCCATCTTTTCAATGCTGTTCGTGCAACTGGGGGGCGTCTGCTGGTGAGTGCGGCAGCCACCCCTGACGCAGCGGGCTTCCAGCTACCAGACCTCTCGTCGCGTCTGGCGTCCGGCTTGGTCATTGGGCTACGGCCACTGAGTGATGAGGATCGGCTGGCGGTGCTGGTATTCCGTGCGGGTCGCCGGGGGCTGGACCTTCCGCCGGACGTGGCGCGCTTTCTGCTGACGCGTAGTAGCCGGCGATTGGCAGATCTAGTGGCTTTATTGGGTGAGCTGGAACATGCCGCCAGCGTCAGCAAGCGGCGGCTGACCCTGCCATTCGTGCGGTCCGTGATCGGGGGTTAAAACCCCTGCGAGCGGGGCGCTTCTCGATACCGACGGGAAAGCGATAACTCCTTGCCGGGACTTAACAAAAGTCCAACACTTGCCATTCCGTGCGCAACGCTAGACTGCCTGCGGAAATGCCGGTTTCTGCCCTTGCGGCTGCCCGTTCTCTGAACGGCGCTGTTGGCAGATGGCAGCAAGACATACGGTTGCTATTTTGGCAGCCGATAAGAACAAGAAAACGGGGACGCTGCACCAGCGCCCCAACTCGTTTCAAGGGAGCTCCTGATGAATCGCTTGCGGGCTGGCCTTTTTGCCTTCCTGGCACCCGTATTGCTGGTCGCGACCGTCGCACAGGCGGGCACCATCGATGTAACAACGCTGACGGATACCGTGGCGAATGACGAGCAGTGCTCGATCCGTGAGGCCGTCGAGGCGTCGCGTCTGGCCTCGCTCTTGCTGGAGCGCACCTCGTCAAAAGCGCGTCTGGAGAGTTATCGCGGCACGCTGGATGCCGCGATGCTCATTCGCCTGCAATTTCCCGGTGAGTACAACGATCTCGTGCAAATGCAGATGATGGTCGGGGAGATGGAAGGTGAATTGATTGCGGAAGAGCCGCAGACACCCGCCGCAACGACGTCGCGAAACAATCTCCTGCTGGATGTTCAAGCACTGA
Organism: uncultured Pseudomonadales bacterium; assembly: GCA_964574995.1. Lineage (GTDB taxonomy): Bacteria > Pseudomonadota > Gammaproteobacteria > Pseudomonadales > JADFDG01 > JADFDG01. The sequence continues at coordinate 40,316 of CAZNPF010000011.1, forward strand.
AATCTGCACTGGGAGATCTCCCGGACGACAAAGTGTATTTGTGCAGTGCGACATCGAGCCCCGTCTGTGCAGCAAGCCTCTATCCGTCACCGTCTTATCCTGGCGGTGTCGTGCCCGGTGTTACGCAGATTCATGAACTGATGCTTCGCGTTATCGATTCCACGCAAGCCGAAGTTGATCGCATCAAGGCGCTGACGTTGGCGGATGGTTGCGATGATGGCTCGGGGTTCGACACGATCCGAATTCCGGAAGGTGTACACGTTCTCAATAGTGAGCTGGTGTTGACGGATCGGCTGGATCTGGCCGGCGATGGCGACACGTCCATTATTGAAGGCAGTGGCGCCAGCCGCCTCATCCGCATTGACGGGGGTACGGTCATTGCGATCAAAAACCTGCAGTTGCGTGGCGGCGATGCATTGGCAGGCGCTGATACCTGTGCGGGCGAAGACCCGGCGGAAGTGGGCGATGGCGGCGCAATTTGTGTGCGCGGCTCGCTGACGGCGACGAATGTGTTGTTTGTGGACAATCAAGCCCGCGATGGCGGCGCCTTGTTTGTTGATGCCTTTGGTACGGTGACAGCCGATAAAGTGCGTTTCTATAACAATCGTGCTAGCCGCGATGGCGGTGCGATGGCTGCCATCAACGGCACACTGAAATTTACGAACAGCACCTTCGGCTGTGAATTTTTGCCGCTACCGGCCGTGCCGGGTTGTAACGCGGTGACCAATCCACCGAATACCGCAGTCGGCAAAGGCGGCGCCATTTATTTCAACCCGCAAACCACACTGAATCCGGAAGTGACGCCGTACAACTATCAGGCATCTCGAGGCAATCTCAGTTTGGACAGCGTGCTGTTTTTCGGCAATGAAGCGGACGCCGGTAGCGCGATTGCCGTGGGTCCGGGTGGGCATTTCGCCACGACCAGCGATGTCGATGTCACGGCAACCAACGCAACGTTTGGTCAAAACATTGCGATCAATGGAGCCACCATCGATTTCAACCCACTCGCCAGCCTGCCGCCTGGAAGCGCCGAACTGAATCTAAATAACATCACGATGGTGGATAACGATGGCGGTACGGGAACGGGCGGCATTCGCACGACCAGTTCTGTCAGTGTCGTGATGAACAATAGTTTGTTGGCCGATAACACTGGCGGCGGGGCTGATCCTGACTGTGATCTGAATGCGGGCTCACAGGACGACACCAAGTTTCATCGCAATTACTTCCGCGATAACTCGGCGTGTCCCGGGCTGCGGCAGGAAAACGATCCGTTGTATACCAACTACGAAATGAATGCGTTTCCTGCAGCGATTGGCGATTTGGTGTCGGATATTACCGATCCTGATCTGCCGTTTTACCTGCCGATCTTCCCGGACGACTACACCGACCTGAGTGAGATTCGCTTGGTTGCGCGTGGCGCGACCACGGAAGAGCCGTATAGCTGCACGACAAAAGATCAGCGTGGTCTTGATCGGTTGTCGTTTGTCGATGCCGACTGTGATATCGGTGCTGTCGAATATCAGGTAGGTCGTCGTGCCGATGACCAACTGAAAATTCAGGTGAATCAGGAATCGTGCTTGCTGGTATCCGGCCGCGGGCTGACGGATATGGGCGTGGGCAATGATGTGGGTGACGCCGATTACGTGCCGGCTTCGCTGCGTATCTTGGCGGTTGAACGGGCGGGTGCTCGCGCCATCATCGCCAGTCGCAACAATGTGGCGACCTATCAAGGCCTAACGATCCCGGTTGTGCCATTGGATGCAGCCAATTGTTCGAACTACGCCGATATTCCGGCTTCTGTCGAAGAAGCCATTCTGTTCACACCGGCAAACGGTTTTCAGGGTGAAACCAATGTCACGTATCAGCTCGATTGGATTGCAGGTTCGACAGTGACCAGTGGTGGCACGGTGAGCGGCATTGCGCATGTGCGTACCGAGAGTCGCGGCAATATTTCCAGCGCGAGCCTTGGTGGTGGTTCACCGGCATGGCTGTTGTTGTTGTCATTGGCTGCACTGCGCCGTGTTAATCGACGCTGGTTGATTCCGCTGCTTTCAGCGTTGTGCTTGTCGTCGCCGGCGATGGCGGCGGAACACATGATTTACGTAACGTCATTGGCAGATCCGCTGGTCGTTCAGAATGCCGCCGGCGATGGGCAATGCACATTACGCGAAGCACTGGAGTCAGCGCGTAACGATACGGCCAACCCGACTCGCGGTGACTGCATTGATGGCAATGAAGGGCCGGATGTTGTGGAGTTTGCCTATGACCCCGCAACCGTGGTGACACCCTTACTGCTGGAAGTGACGCTTAATCAACCGCTACAAGCTTACGGTAGCGTCACCATTCGTTGCCCAGTTGAGCAGTATCCGGGTTTGATTTGTCGCATCCGACGCGATGGCGCATCGCCTGCTTTTACATTAATCAGTAGCTCCGGAAGTATTGCTGTCGAGGGCATGTCTCTTGAAGGCGGAGACGCTGGCAGCACCAATAACGGCGGTGCGATCAACTCTTATGGCGCCGTAACGATTAAGCAATCCTATCTGGCCAACAACCGCGCGCGCGTTGGCGGTGCGGTTTTCCTGCGCGGTCCTGCAGGCAACTTGTCGTTTATCGATTCCACGTTCGCAAACAACAGCAGTACTGGCAGCACGGCTGAAATCGGTGGTGGTGGTGTGCTTGCCATGGCGAATGGCACCAATCATCGGGTCGAAATCAGCAATTCAACGTTTGTTGGCAATCAGTCGGTGCGTCAGGCGGCTGTGCTCAACATCAAGACAACGAATACTGTCGTCATCGTCAACTCGACGTTTAGCGGTAACACCAGCACGGCGGGAGCGGGTGCGATTGATCTGAGCGATGCTCGCAATGGTGCTCTCCTGCGTAACGTGACGGTGGTGGGCAATTTGTCGGGGGACGTGGGTGGCAGCCAGTTCTATGCCATTCAGGCGGGCACCGGCCCGGGACAGCATCGGTTGTACAACAGCATCGTTGCTAGCAACTTTGATACGGGCACAGGCAGTGCTGATCGCAATTGCAGCGATGTGTCCGGCTCGTATATCTACAGTCTGTTCACGCTCTATGGCGAAAATCCATTGGCACCGACGTGTCCCGTGAGCGTACGCGATCAGATACTCCCGGCAGCCACCGTGTACGACGGATCGCCTGCGGGCAGTTATTTGTTGCCGCTGGCAGACAACGGTTTCCGCTACGCGCAAACCCATGCGCCCAATCTGGCGCTTCCGGTCGCGGGAGTCATTCTGGACGCAGGTTACAACTTGCAGGCAGTTCCATCGGATAACTTGGTGGCACCGTTGGATGTGGTCTCGCCGCTCTGCGCCAACGTTGATCAACGTGGCAAGTCGCGTGTGGCGGGTGGGCGTTGTGATATCGGTGCTTTCGAGTACAACGAAGTGACGGCGGTTGCCGACACGGCCAGTAACCGCAATCGGCACGATCGTCTGGCGATCAGCGACATTCTGAACAATGACATCACCGAAGATGGCATGGCGTGCGTGGCCAATCGTTTTGGCTCGCAAGGGGCTGGTGATGCTTATCCGGTGGCGCCCGCCTACGAGATGACTAATTTCCCCGCAGCGCCGGTATTCCCGATGCAGGCAGCGTGGGCGTATGACGATACCGTCAACCCGATGGTGATTTGTGCCATGGTGACCTTCGATGTCACGGACGGTGAGGCGCGTTTCCTTGCGTTGACGCCACAACCCACGACCGAGCGTCCGGATCGCAAGTTCATTGTGGATGGTGATACATGGGATGACGAGATCGATACCACCAGCAACATGGTGTTGTCATATCGTGATTGCAATTCAGCGCGCGTTCCACTGACGTCACCCTGCGCAACAGCCACGCCGGTTCCTTTCTTTTACGGCGATGACTGGGCTGATCGGTTGATGAAAGACACCAATGCCCGCGTTATTCAGTACCGGGCGGGCGACGCGTCTGGTCGCGTGTCATTACCGGGAAACATCACGATTTCATTGCTCAATGTGCCGCCTTGGGTTTTGGCGGATACCGTGCATGTTTCCCCAGGTCAGACGGCGCGTATCAATATTCTGGCCAATGACAATGATTATGACGTTGGCATCGATCCGGCACCGCTGAGCTGCACGCCGGGTAATCCTGTCTGCATCAATCCTTTTCATGACAATTCGCTGATGCCGCTGTTGTCTCCCACCGGTTTGAATCCTGCGTCGATCGAAATCAGTGGTTGCAAAGACGAAGACGACATTACCGATATCGATCAGGACGGAAACACGACGGAAACCTATCAGGCTTGTCAGTTCGGTGACGTGTTTGTGGATTACGCCACGGGCGATCTCACTTGGATTCCGCGCAACAAGTTCAACCCGTTCTCGGAAGACGTGACCTACCAGGTCAGTGACTACGCTTTCCCTGAGTCAAGCAAAGGATCAGCAACCGTACACATCGTGGTGGATCGTCCGCAGGGTAATGGTGGCGGCATGATTTCAGACAATGATTTGAGTGATGCGCTGGGCATCGATTTCCTCGGTGCTGCCGGCAATTTGTTCTTGGGTGTGTTGGGATTGACGGCGCTGCGTCGACGTCGATCGCGAATGAACTCGTGATGGCATCCGTCTGAAAACAAAAACCCCCGCCTTGTGCGGGGGTTTTTGTTGGTGCACAGGTAACGCCTGCGGCCGTTGCCTCGTGTTCGATGCGCCGTTTCAGGTTTCGCCATTACGCGGTAGCCAAATCGTGAAGCAGCTGCCAGCGGCGCTGCTATCCACGTGAATCTCACCGCCATGGCTTTTGACGATGCCGTGAGCCACGGCGAGCCCGAGCCCACTGCCTTGGGCGTTGCTGGTGCTGAAGAACGGCTCGAAAATCTTGTTGAGATTTTCTGGGGCAATGCCATGGCCTGTGTCGGTGATGCGCAACTGTAGTCCTGCGGTGGTGTCGTCATGCGGCGATGCCGCCTCTCGGATTTCCAGTTGCAGGGTGCCGCCGGAGGCTTCCATGGCCTGAAACGCGTTGATGACGATGTTGAGCACCAACTGATGAAGCTGTGCCGTGTCGCCATGTAATTGATTATCGGCGGCCTTACTTTCAAATGTGACGCGTACATTGGTGGGGCGGGTTGGTGTTGCTAACTCCAGTGTTTCGCGCACGATGCGTGCAAAATCGACATGGCTACGCTGCGTGCTTCCCTTGCGGCTGAGCAGCAGTACTTGATCAACCAGTTTCCGGCCACGTTCGGCGGCATGAAATATGGCTTCGCTACGATTACGGATCGTGAGATTTTCAGGATTCTCTTTTGCCAACAGTTCGGCATAACCGCGAATCGGCGTGAGGATGTTATTGAAATCGTGAGCGATGCCGCCAGCCAACCGGCCAATGGTTTCCATGCGCTGGCTATCGCGTAACTGAGACTCCAGTTGCTCGCGTTCTTTGGTTAAGCGTTTTTCTTGACTGATATCGCGTACCAAATGACTCAGAAACTGAGGATGCCCGTGCTCGTTGCGAATCAGCCAGCAGCGTACAGAGACCGGAAATATCTGGCCATTTCGACGAATACATTCTTTCTCATAAATATCACTGTAGCCACGTTGTAGAACCTGTTCGTCGACGATGGCGCTCTCCATGGCGGCCCATTGTGCGGGCGTCCACTCGCTGATGTGTAAGCCGCGTGCTTGGTCCAACGTATAACCTGTCATGGCCAGCCAAGCAGGATTGGCCATAAACACGTTGCTTTTGAGATCTAGAACGACCAAGCCGTCGATGCTGGCATCGAACATTTGTCGGTAGCGAGTTTCTGATTGCATCAGTCGGTGTTCGATTTCTTCGCGTTTCGCCGTATCTGCCAGCAACGTTTTCCGCATGTAATTCATCGCAGTTTCAACGTGATCGAGTTCGTCTGGTGGCGCAGTGCGGCGGTGACGAGATAACGTGAGTGCGGCATTGAGGTTGGAAAGTGATAGCCCGCGTGCGTAGTCGGCAATTGTTTTCAGATGCCGAGTGATCAAGCGGTGAATGATGAGCATGATGAAAAAAGACACGATGAAGGTCTTGATGCCCTGGGCAATCAAAATGTTGATCGTTCTTTTGCGCAGTCGGTCGTAGACGCCGTCCAGCGTGGCGTACAGCGTGAGCTGCCCCACCACAAAAGGTGCGGTGCCATGGGGTGTGCTGTGGTGGGTTAACTGATAGTGACGTTCGAGCGCGCTGTTGCGGGTTTCGCCCAACCGGTAAGTACGACCCTGATCGGTCACCAGCTCAACGCCGACCACGGCCTCAAGGTTCATCATGCCGGTCAGCAGCAGACCCAGTTGCTCCTCATTGAGTGCCCAGATGCTATTGGCAAGTGGCTCAAGGGTGGTCTGCTCGACGATGTCGAATCGGTCTTTGATCGTGTCGACATCGCGTTGGTAATCGGACCACAACTGCCAAGCGGTGAGCAGCAGCGTCACCAGTGAACTGACCAGCAGAATGTATCCCAGTAGCCGTAGGCCTAATGGCTGTCTCGACAGTGCAAGGCGATCTGTGTCGATCATTCGAGGCCCACGGAATGCGTGCAAGACGGACGGGAGGTCTCGGAGGGTAGCGCGAAGGCTGGCGCAGTAGCCATTCGGGGAAAGCGAAGGCGATGGCCTGCACGCCATCGTGTAAGTGTTCACCGCGGCTGTGAAGGTTTAGGAGGCTATGCTTATAATCGCCGGCTTGTCGCAGACTGCCGGGTTGATGGCATCTGCCGACAGAAGTAGCAGCACCGTCAGCCGCAGGTTTAGCCGCGCCGTGAGCGAAAACAACAACAAGAAGTACCAAGTTTTTGTCAGTGCGACTTGCGAAGACCTTCGCGAGGAGCGTCAGCGTTTGGCTGAAGCCCTACTGGCGGCCGGGTGCATACCGGTCGGGCTGGATCTTTGCCCGCACGACAGCGCTGCCGATCAGTTCAATTTGGCGAAAGCACTGATCGACGAAAGTGATTACTACCTTATTTTGATCGGTGGCCGGTACGGCTCGCTGGCACCGACCGGCATCAGCTATACCCACCGCGAATTCATCTACGCCCAGACCCGTCGCAAGCCGATGGCCTCGCTGGTGCATGAGCATCCTGAAGGCATGCCCGCCGACAAGCGCGAGCGTACGACCGAAGGGCAAGCCCGTCTGCGTGATTTCAAGGAGCTCATTGGCCGCAGCACACTGGTCCGCCCTTGGGGGCAGATGGATGACCTGCGAGGCGGCGCCCAGCGTTTATTGGCACAACTGGCCAAAGCGCATCCGGCACCGGGTTGGGTGCGTGGCGGGCAGGTCAGTGATCTCAATACGGCTCGTGAGAATCAGGATTTACGTCGGCAGATCGACGAGCTGCGCAAGGAGCTGGAGCAGTCCGCCACCAATGGGCGGACGGTCAATCCTGATGTGTTGGCGCGTGGTACGGATCTGACGGCGGTACTTTACAACTGCAATGTGTACATCAAAGGCAATTGCGTGGTGTCGCAGGCGCGCACCCAGATGACTTGGGACAGCATTTTTGCCACTTTGGCGCCGTCCATGATGAACGAAACGACGGAAGACCAGATGCGTCAGACGTTAGCGACGCGGTTGGCCGATACGGCACTCAAAGATATTGCGGATCAGCACAAAGGTGCACATGCGGTACGCGATATCGTGCTCAATTCCGGATCATTCAACACCATCAAAATGCATTTCCGGGCGCTGGGTTATATCCGCAAAGGCAATAGTCTGGGCCCTGGCAATCAGCCAACTTGGCAAATCACACCGAAAGGCGATCAATACATGGTGGGCTTACTCGCCGTACGTCGGCAGCCCTAAAGGTTGAATGTATTCGACCCATAAAAAAACCGCCCAATGGGCGGTTTTTTTATGCCGAAGACGATCGTAATGCTTGCTTAGGTTTTACGCACTGTCGTTGCTAGGAAGTCACTAATTCCTGCGCATGGCACATGCGTGGTTTCGCCGTTGCGACGGTTTTTATACTCGAAAGTACCTGCATCAAGACCTTTGTCGCTGACGACGATGCGATGCGGAATGCCGATCAATTCCATATCGCTGAATTTGACACCGACGCGTTCTTTCTCGCGGTCATCGAACAGTACGTCGTAGCCCTGTGCGGTCAGTTGTTCATACAGTTCTTCGGCTGCGGCGCGCTCACGCTCGCTCTTTTTGATGTTGGTTGGCACGATGCAGACATCGTACGGCGCGATGGCGTCGGTCCAGATGATGCCGTTGTCGTCATGGTTTTGCTCGATGGCCGCAGCGACGACTCGTGATACGCCAATGCCATAACAGCCCATGATCATCGTCAGCGGTTTGCCGTCTTCACCCAAGACGGTGGCTTTCAATGCTGACGAGTATTTCTCGCCGAGCTGAAAAATATGGCCGACTTCAATGCCGCGCTTAATGACGAGTTTGCCTTTGCCGTCCGGGGACGGATCGCCTTCGACAACATTGCGGAAGTCGGCGATTAATGCCGCCTCCGGGAGGTCTCGACCGAAATTGACATGGTTAAGGTGGAAGCCGACTTTGTTCGCCCCGCAGGCGAAATCCGCCAGATTGGCGACGGCACGGTCGGCCACGACATGGACATCCTGCGTCACACCGACCGGGCCAATAAAGCCCGGCTTGCAGTTCAGTGCAGCGACGATTTCTGCTTCGCTCGCCAGGCGGAAAGCGCCTAGGATTTTAGCGGCTTTGATTTCGTTGAGCTCGTGATCGCCGCGCAGCAGCACGAGGTGAAATTGCGCGACGGTTTTCTTATCGATGGTTTTTTCGGTGACGACGGCGACCGCTTTGACCGTGCGAGTCACGGCGATGCCGAGCAGGGCGGCGACATCGGCGCACAGTGTTTGCGTGGGCGTGGCGACTTCTGTCATGACGGCGCCCGCAGCGGGTCGGGGCATATCGGCGGCGAGTGCTTCGGCCATTTCGACGTTGGCGGCATAGTCGCTGCTATCGGAAAACGCGATTGCGTCTTCGCCGGAGGAGGCGAGCACGTGAAATTCGTGCGAACCGGTACCGCCGATGGAGCCGGTGTCGGCTAAGACGGGGCGATAGTCGAGTCCGAGACGGTCGAAAATGCGGCAGTAGGTGGCGTGCATCACCTCGTAAGTCTGTAGCAAGCTGTCGCGTGATGCGTGAAATGAGTAAGCATCTTTCATTAAAAATTCACGAGCACGCATGATGCCGAAGCGTGGGCGAATCTCATCGCGAAATTTCGTTTGGATCTGATAGAAGTTGACGGGCAATTGTTTGTAACTTTGCAGCTCATTACGTGCGAGATCCGTGATCACTTCCTCATGCGTTGGGCCGAGGACAAACGGATTACTGTGGCGATCCTTGAAGCGTAGCAGCTCCGGGCCGTAGCCCTGTTCGCGGCCGGATTCCTGCCAGAGTTCCAAGGGCTGCACCACCGGCATCAACACTTCCAGTGCGCCGGAGCGATCCATTTCTTCACGCACGATGCGCTCGACTTTGCGTAATACGCGCAAGCCCAGCGGTAGCCAGTTGTAGAGTCCGGAAGACACTTTGCGAATCATGCCGGCGCGGATCAGCAACTGGTGGCTGATGACGACGGCGTCGGCAGGTGTTTCGCGGACGGTGGCGAGCAGGAGCTGGCTGGTGCGCATGGTGACGGTCGGCTTTTAAGTCAGGAAAAAGGACCGCGATTCTAGCAACCTCTTCCCGAGGTGAGCGGGCGGCGCTAGACAGATATAGTCAGAGCAACGAGCGGGTAGCCATTCATTCCGATCACCCACACGCGTAAGCGGGAGAGCCCAGATGGACAACATCTTCATTACCGGTGCGGCGGCCGGTATCGGCAGCGAAACGGCACGACTGTTTGCCGCGCGGGGTTGGCGCGTGGGTCTTGCCGATCGCGATGAAGCCGGACTGGCGCGTCTGCAGGCCGAGTTGGGTGCATTGGCCAGCACGTATCCGCTGGATGTGACCGATATCGCTCAAGTGCGCGCAGCGCTCGCGGCCTTCACGGCCAGCACGGGCGGGCGGTTGCGGGTGCTGCATAACAATGCCGGCATTCTGAAGATCGGTCCTTTCGAGGCCATCAGCCCGGAGGATCATCGTCGCATTGTCGACATCAACGTCACCGGCACCATTAACGTGCTGCATGCAGCGTTTTCGCATTTACAAGGCACATCGGGCGCGCAGGTGGTGAATATGAGTTCGGCATCGGCCATGTACGGCACACCGGATTTCGCGTCCTACGCTGCCAGCAAGCATGCGGTGCGCGCGTTGACTGAAGCGCTGGACATTGAATGGCGTCAGCATGGCATTCGCGTCACCGATCTCATGCCGCCGTTCGTCAACACCGGCATGGTGCAGTCGCAGACGTATCAGGCACCGGTGATCGAGCGCTTGGGTGTGAATCTCACGCCGCAACAAATTGCAGCAGAGGTGTGGGCATTGGTCGAATCACCCCGGCTGCATCGACCGGTAACGGCGCAACTGCGTGCGTTGTGGTGGGCGATACGGGTGATGCCGCCGAGTGCAGTGCGCGCGGTGATGGCGCAGCTCTCCGGCCGCTAAAACCGTAACCCCAACCGCATGACAGTGCGTGCCCGCCACGATCTCGTGACGAGGCTCTGCGGTCACGGCAGAACACCGTCAGATGAAACGTATCAACGTGTCGCGCTGCCGCGAATGATGGCGCCAGCGAGTGCCGGCACTTTCGGGTGCTCAAAGGCTTCGAACTGAACGAAGGTGAAACCGGCTTCGCGAAACAGCGTGGCGGTGTCGCGGTTCAAGTGACAGCCGCAGGCGAGCCTCTTCCAGGCCGGATTCAGACGATCCTGCCAGCGACGAATGTTGGCGCGTGGATGCGCCACGTGCTCGAAGAATAGGAATTGTCCGCCGGGCTTGAGCACACGGAGGGCTTCGCGGGCAGCATTGTGTATGTCGGGAATCGTGCAAAACACCAAACAAGCGATCACGGTATCGAAACTGGCGTCCGCAAATGGCAGTGCTTCAGCACCACCCACGACAAAGGAAAAGCGACCGGGATCATGCAGTGTGTGGCTGCGCTTTTCCGCCTCAGCCAGCATGGCGCGCGAAGGCTCGAGCAACACAATATCGGTCGCCGCCGGCGTGTAGCAGGGCAGATTGGCCCCATTGCCGGCACCGATTTCCAGTACGCGCCCGCGTGCCTGCGAAAGCAGTTGCTCCCGATCCCGACGAAAAGGCCGGGTGGCGACGTCGAGAAAGAGGGGAAACACGTGATCTTCGTAGAAGGACATGACGAGTTGGCCGCGCAGACAGGTGCCCGTACTATAGGGCGATTCTTCACGATCAGCATTCCTCGTATCGTTCAATTCGACGCATCATCGTTGAGCAGGGCTTCTTGGTAATGGTTTCTCCACGCACGGAATCCGTACAGGTGAAGGATCGAGAGATCGACCGGCTGGAGAGCGTCGATGCGGCCGGTTTTGTTCTGCTGCGTTTCCCGGCGGACATCGAAAGCCAGTTTGCTGCCGATTTTGCGTCGCGTTATTTGGGTTATCGTCGGCTGGTGATACTGCTGACCTTGGTCGCTGTGGTGTTGGCAGGGTTTATTGACGCGTCCTTCGCACGCGGGCATATCGATTACGCGCTGATCCTGCGCTATGGCTTGATTACGCCCTTACTGGTTGCCGTTGTGCTGTTTAGTCGAACGGCGCGTTTTTCTGCGTGGCAGCAACCAACACTCGCGATATTGGTGTTGGCGCTGGCAGGTTTGCTGTTTGGCATCATGCTCGTGGGCGATCAATTGTTGGTTCTGACGTATTTGCCGGGCGTCCTCTTGCTGGCCATTTACGCCGGCTTGTTGCTGCATTTGCGATTTTGGCTGGCCGTGCCGTTATTGCTATTCATCGGCCTGATTTACATCGCATTCTTATATTGGTGGCGCCCGCAAGCGACTGAAATTGTGGCGACCTACGCGGCGTTTTATTTTTTGGCATCGGCAATGGCCTTGTTCACGGGCTATGGCGTTGAGCACACGGCGCGCCGACAGTTTTTGCAGCGGCGCCTATTGCAAATCAAGCAGGACGAGCTGGAGCTTGCGAATCGGCAGTTGCAGGCTTTGGCGGATCTAGACGGGTTGACGGGAATTGCCAATCGTCGCCGCTTCGACGAGCACCTGATGTCAGAGTGGGGTCGCGCTTTGCGCAGTGGTTATCCGCTGTCTGTGTTATTGATCGATCTCGATCACTTCAAGAAATACAACGACACCTATGGCCATCAGGCGGGGGATGACTGCTTGATTGTGGTGGGTGCCGTATTGCACGCGCATGCGCAACGTCCGGGTGATCTGGCTGCGCGTTACGGTGGCGAAGAGTTTGCGTTGATTCTGCCAGACACAGATCGAAATGCTGCCGAAGAAATTGGCTGGCGCATCGTTCGCGATATGGCGGCGTATCGAATTCCGCATCAATCTTCGCCGGTGGCAGACGTCGTGACGTGTAGCGTCGGTGTGGCGACGGTCGTGCCAACACCTATCGTGTCAGCGCGCGAATTGGTGGCGGCCACCGATCAGGCGCTATACAGCGCCAAAGGTAACGGTCGAAATCGCGTGGAAGTGGCACCCGCCGTCATCGGCGATCAAGCGCCGCCGATGACGCCTTGAGGGTCGGTATTCAGTGCGCGCCGGCGGCGGTGAGCGCGGCGATGTATTCCTCGCCATTGCCATGCTTGCTGAGCACCATTTTCAGCGTGCGGCCTTGCGGGTCGGTGGCGTCGAGATTGCCCCCTTCGGCCACAAAAAAAGCCAAATAGCGGATGAAATCGTGCGCGCGTAAACCGCGATAAGCGCGCTCCAGCCGGTGAAAGTCTCGGCTGACACCAGCCGGCGGTTCGGCGTTCAGAAATACACGCACCTGCGCATCGGTCATGTCTTCGCCAATGACCTGCTTCTTGTCTTTGCGAGCGGCAGCCATGATCAGAGTCCCAATACCAATTTGGCGATGATGTTGCGCTGAATCTCGTTGGAACCGCCGTAGATCGACGAGGCGCGGGTGTTGAAGTAATGACTGACCACGGGCACGCCCGTTTCGTCGCCGACGATAAATTCTGGCTTGCCGCGTGGGTCCAGCGCTTCTTCTTGAAATGCCAGTGCATGCCAGCCCATGGCTTCCACGGCCAACTCGGTAAATTTCTGGCCCAATTCGGTGCCGCGAATTTTTAGCATCGAGGCCGCCGCGCCAGGATTTTGACCATGCGTCAGTGCCGCCATGATGCGGTGCTCGGTAAATTCCACGGCCAACAATTCCACTTCCAAGGCGGCTAGTTTCTGACGGAAGGCCGGGTCCTTGATTAATTTGCCGCCATGCGACGCGTTTTCGCGCGTGGCCATCTGTTTGATTTTTTCCAGACCGACGCGCATGCGCGGACCGTAAGCGTTGCCGCCGCGCTCGAATTCGAGCAGGTACTTGGCCACCGCCCAACCTTCATTTTCTTTACCGATGACGGCGCCAGCCTTGGGCACGCGCACATTTTCGAAGAACACCTGATTTTGTTCGTGTTCGCCGGTGAAGGAGAGAATCGGATCGACGGTGATGCCTGGCGTTTTCATGTCCAGCAATAAGAACGTGATGCCTTGTTGCGGCTTACCGGAGTTGTCGGTGCGCACCAAGGCAAACATCTTGTTGGCGAAGTGCGCGTAAGTGGTCCAAATTTTGGAGCCATTGATGACGTAGTGATCGCCATCGCTCTCGGCTTTGCAAGCCAGCGAGGCTAGGTCGGAGCCGCTACCGGGTTCGGAATAACCCTGACACCAGAAATCTTCGCCGGTGAGAATGCGCGGCAGCAGTTGTTGCTGTTGTTCGGGCGTACCTTTGCCGCATAGCAAGGGGCCCAGCATGGCCAACCCCATTGGCAACAGATTGGGGGCTTCGGCTTTGGCGCACTCTTCGCCGTAAATGTAGTGCTGCATCACCGTCCAGTCGGTGCCGCCGAACTTTTTCGGCCAATGCGGCGCCGCCCAGCCTTTTTTGGTGTGCAGGATGTTTTGCCACGCCATCGCCGCTTCGAAATCGGCAAACACGCTGGTCATCAGGCGGCCGGCTTTTCGCAGGTCTGCCGTGAGGTTGTCGGCAAGGAAACTACGGACTTCATCGCGGAAGGCGAGTTCGTCGGCGCTCAGGGAAATATCCATGGGGCGGGCCTGATTGAATGCAGAAAGAGAGGGGCACAAGTCTAGGTGCGCGTGCGGGCCTGTAAAGGGCAACCGGATATCTAAACGACTGGCCGAAGTGCTCAATGAGGGCCGGCACCGTGGTGAGCCCATCGAAAGCGGGCGTTTGCCGCGCTGGCGGGCTTGCGCTTCGGCCATAATCGCCGTTTGCCGTTGCCATCAGGCTGGCCGGGGAAGCGGGGGAATACGGAAATGACGGAGTTGGCAGCGCGTCGCACCAAGCTGGTCGACAAGATTTGGCAAACCCTGTTTGGCGGTGACGAATCTTCGCTGCTGGCGCCTTGGCGGTTGCGTCAACGTGGACAGGATATGGCGCGGGTGCGTGAGGCCGAAATCAAGGCGGTCAACACCATGCTGGCCGAGTTGGATGGCCTGCACAGCGGCCGCAAAGTGTTTGATCGTGAAGGCAAAATTGTCGATGCCGATGCCAACCGCACGGCGATCAGCAAAATTCGTTTGAACTCCATCATCGAAGTGCAGGAAGAAGATCCCACCGCGCACCTCGAAATTCCCGACACCGCGCAGGCGCTGCGCACCATCCGGCTGCAGGCCGACATAACGGCCTTACGTCATTCGCTCAATGTGCGACGCATTGGTCTGCGCGCCGAACTGCTCGCTGAATCCTTGGATTTCACCACGCTTTCCGAGCAGCCCGTGGCGCAAGACTGGTTGCTGCGCTGGCGGGAGTTGGCTGCCCGCGCGGTGGCGACGGATTTTCAGGATTTATGGGCGCGGGTATTGGTGGATGAAGTGCGTCAGCCGGGCAGCCACAGTTTGCGTACGCTCGCATGGCTGGAAACGCTGTCGCGGGCCGATGTGGAAACACTCGGCATTTGCGCGCGGCTGGATATGGGCGGATTTATTTGCCGGGAAGCGACGGGTTATTTCAAGGACGATATCCACGGGCCGATGTTCGAGCAGATGCGTGAGATGGGGCTGATCGAAGATCGCGATGACGCCAGCGTCACCCTGCGCACCACGGCAAAGAGTGGGCTGAAGGTGCAATTGCGCTGCTACAACAAGTCGCTGGCGGTGGAAGGTGTCGGTGAGAGTTTGGCGCTGTCGGCTTGGCCACTGACGCGGCTAGGCCGCGAGATCGTGCCGCTGTTCGCTGGCAGTGGTGATGCGGCGTATTTGTTTGCTGTCGGCAATGGTTTGAAGAAACGCGGCTTCAAGGTAGATCTGGTGGCGAGCTGACGAGCTGACGAACTGAAATGAGGCGGCCGGTGCCGGTTGCTGCTGAGTGATCCAAAGAAAAAGGCCGGCGATTGCCGGCCTTTTTCATGACGCGATGCCGAAATCAGGCGGCGTAATCCTTCAGCTTTTTCAGCGGACGAATACGCACAACATTGCGAGCCGGCTTGGACTTGGTGATGACTTCCTTGCCCATCATCATCACTTTCTTGCCGCCTTTCTGGGCTGGCTTGCGAACGACAGTGATTTTGAACAGACCGGGCAGGACGAACTGGCCTTTGGACTTCTTGTTCACGTGCGCGGCAACAACCGTGGTGAGTTCTTCCAGCACGGCTGCAACTTGCTTGCGGGCCAGTGCAGTGTTGTTGGCGATGTGCTGCAGCAGGGCGGACTTGGCCATCGGTTCATTGATGGCACCCAGCTTGACCGGGGTGGCTTTGACAGGAGCGGCTTTCTTCGCTTTCACGGCCTTTTTGGCCGGGGCTTTCTTGGCGACTTTCTTGGCGGGGGCTTTCTTGGCTTTTGCGGCTTTTTTCTTGGCGGCCATCGGTGCTTCCTTCCGTTGACTTGGGGGATGCGTACTGTTCTGGCCGAGCCGGTAAAACACGGAGTTTTCCGATGTTTTTCCGTGCGCCGCCGCGTACGTGGGCCCTTTATAGGGGAATACCTAAGGGCAAGCAATACTCGCCGTGCGGTTTTTACCGGCTTTTCCCGTGAAAAATACGATTTCGTCGTTTCTGGGCAACCGAAAGACGATGTTGCTATGTCGTGAAATGACGCGCTGACGCAAAGGCACAGTCGCAAAACGCGATGCAGGCGGCGAGGTGCGATGCTTTCTCGGTAGTCCGCTTGCGTCCTCGTCGCTATACTTGCCGGCCCTTTTTCTCTGTCTGTGTCGGCATTTCCGCCGGTACTTTTCCTGCTCCGGGATTCTTTCGATGCGCACCCATTACTGTGGCCAACTTGGCGAAAAACAGGTCGGCGAGACCGTCACGCTTTGCGGTTGGGTTCACCGTCGCCGCGATCATGGCGGCGTGATCTTCCTCGATCTGCGCGATCGCGCAGGCCTGGTCCAAGTGGTATTCGATCCGGATACGCAGGACGCCTTTGCGCTGGCCGATAAAGTGCGCAGCGAATACGTGGTGAAAGTCACGGGCCGGGTGCGTATGCGTGACGAAGCCGTGCGCAACACCAAAATCCCCACCGGCAACATCGAAGTGCTGGGCAAGCAGATCGATATCCTCAATACCGCCGAGACGCCACCGTTCCAGATCGACGAGTTTGCCAACGTCGGCGAAGACGTACGCCTGCGCCACCGCTATGTGGATTTGCGTCGCCCGGAGATGCTGGAGCGGTTCCGCTTCCGTTCGCAGGTGACGTCGCTGATTCGTCGTTATCTGGATGAGCGCGGCTTCCTCGACGTGGAAACCCCGGTACTGACGCGTGCCACCCCGGAAGGCGCGCGTGATTATTTGGTGCCGTCGCGCACCCACCCTGGCCAGTTCTTTGCGTTGCCGCAGTCACCGCAGTTGTTCAAGCAACTGCTGATGGTGGCCGGCTTCGATCGCTACTACCAAGTTGCCAAATGCTTCCGCGACGAAGACCTGCGTGCCGATCGTCAGCCGGAATTCACCCAGATCGACCTTGAGATGTCCTTTGTCGAAGAAAAGGACGTGATGGATATCGCCGAAGGCATGGTGCGCTCGCTGTTCAAGGGCTGCATGAACGTCGATTTCGCGGAATTGCCGCGTATGACCTACGCCGAAGCAATGCGCGATTACGCATCGGACAAACCCGATCTGCGCATCCCGCTGAAACTGATCGACATTGCCGATCTCATGCAAGACGTTGCGTTCAAGGTCTTTGCTGAGCCGGCCAAAGATCCGAAAGGCCGGCTGGTGGCCTTGCGCTTGCCGAAAGGTGGCGAGCTACTGTCGCGCTCGCAGATCGATGACTACACCAAGTTTGTTGGCATTTACGGCGCCAAGGGCCTGGCTTGGATCAAGGTCAACGACGTGTCGAATATCCACAACGGTGAGGGCAGCGGCCTGCAATCGCCGATCGTGAAGAATCTGTCGAACGAAGCACTCAAGGGCATCGTCGAGCGCACGGGCGCGCAGAATGGCGACATCCTGTTCTTTGGCGCGGGTAAAGCCAAGATCGTCAACGATTCGATGGGCGCACTGCGCGTGAAGTTGGGCGCTGATCTCAAGCTGTACACCCAGGCTTGGGCGCCGCTGTGGGTGGTCGATTTCCCGATGTTCGAGGAAAACGACGACGGCAGTTGGACCGCCATGCACCACCCGTTCACTCAGCCAAAAGTGCCGATGGATCAATTCGCCGCGCAGAAGGCGACCGCCACTGCACGCGCGTATGACCTCGTGCTCAACGGTACCGAGATTGGCGGCGGCTCCATCCGTATCCATCGTCCGGAAATGCAGCAGGCGGTGTTCGATACGCTGGGCATTCGGGAAGAAGAAGCGCGTGAGAAGTTTGGCTTCCTGCTCGATGGTTTGAAGTTCGGCGCGCCGCCGCACGGCGGTTTGGCATTTGGTTTGGATCGCCTCGTGATGCTGATGACCGGATCGGAATCCATCCGTGATGTGATTGCCTTCCCGAAAACCCAGACGGCGGCTTGTTTGATGACAGCGGCGCCGGGTGAGGTGGATCCCAAGCAGTTGCGTGAGTTGGGCATCCGCGTGCGCGAAAAAGAAAAGGAAGCACCAAAGGCGGGCTGAATCTGCGGTATGCGCACATCAGGGTCGGCTTGCCGGCCCTTATCGTTTGCAGTTGCGGCGGCCTTGTAATTTTCCGGCGTCTCCTGACAATGGCGTCATGACGCTCATTCTCGGCATTGATCCTGGTTCCCGCGTGACGGGCTGGGGCCTCGTCAAACAGACTGGCAGTCGCAACGAATTTATCGATTGCGGTTGTCTTTGGGTCGGCGAAAAAGACGAAGCAATGCCCAATCGCTTACGCGATATTTATGTCGGGCTGACCGAGATCGTCGGCAAACACGGGCCGGTTGAGGCCGCTATCGAGAAAGTATTCATGGGTAAAAGTGCCGATTCCGCGCTGAAGCTGGGACAGGCGCGCGGTGTCGCGTTGGTCGCCTGCATCAACAGCGGTCTTTCCGTGGCGGAATATTCCGCCAAACAGGTCAAGCAAGCGGTGGTGGGCACCGGCAGTGCCGATAAATCGCAAGTGCAGGCGATGATTCGTCTGCTGCTGAAATTACCGGAAGTGCCGCCGGCAGATGCTGCCGATGCGTTGGCGGTGGCACTGTGTCATGCCAACTCCCGAGCCAGTCTTGCGCGAATGAATGCCGCAGCCAGTAAGGCCGGTATGGCGGAGGTGTTGTCCGGTGCGCGCTTGCGCGGGCGGGTGAGGCGATGATTGGTCGGTTGCGCGGCAAAGTGCTGGCTCGGCAAGCACCGGAATTGTTGATTGATGTCGGTGGCGTGGGCTACGAAGTGCTGGCACCGATGACCACATTCTATAAATTGGGTGCGGCCGGCGACGATGTCGTGTTGCACACGCATCTGGTGGTGCGTGAAGACGCGCATCTGTTATTTGGTTTTGCCACTCTAGAAGAGCGGGCCCTGTTTCGCGAGTTGATCAAAGTAAACGGCGTGGGGCCGAAGTTGGCGCTGGGCATCTTGTCTGGCATCGAAGGTGAAGCATTTGTGCGTTGCGTACAGGACGGCGATGTCGCTACGCTGACGCGCATTCCCGGCATCGGTAAAAAAACCGCCGAGCGACTCGTGATTGAAATGCGCGATCGTTTGAAAGCGCTGGGCGACGTGGCATTGAAAGGCGGTAAGGCGAGTTTTATTTCGGCAGCGCCCGCAACGCCGGCCCAAGACGCGCAAAGTGCGCTGGAGTCACTTGGTTATAAGCCGCAGGAAGCCGCCAAGGCCATCGCGGCGGTCAACAAGGAAGAAGGTTTGCGCAGCGAGGAACTGATCCGTCGCGCGCTGAAATCGTTGGCGAAAACGAGTTAATGCAGCATGAGTGAGAACGAACGTTTGATTGCGCCGGGTGTTTCTGGCAAGCGTGAAGAAGCGTTTGATCGCGCGATTCGTCCGACGTCGCTCGCCGATTACGCCGGCCAAGCCAAAGTGCGCGAGCAAATGGAAATTTTTATCCACGCGGCCAAAGGCCGTGGCGACGCGCTGGATCACACGTTGATTTTCGGGCCGCCGGGGTTGGGTAAAACCACGCTGGCCAACATCATTGCGCGTGAGATGGGCGGCGAATTGAAATCCACGTCCGGCCCGGTGTTGGAAAAAGCCGGTGATCTTGCCGCCTTGCTCACCAATCTTGAGCAAGGCGATGTGTTGTTCATCGATGAAATTCATCGACTGTCGCCGGTGATCGAGGAGATTCTCTATCCAGCGATGGAGGATTACCAACTCGACATCATGATTGGCGAAGGCCCGGCTGCTCGTTCGATCAAAATCGATCTGCCGCCGTTCACGTTGGTGGGTGCCACCACGCGTGCGGGCCTACTCACATCACCGTTGCGTGACCGCTTCGGCATCGTGCAGCGTCTCGAGTTTTATGCAGTGGATGACCTCGCCGGCATTGTTGCGCGTTCGGCCGCCATTCTCGGTATTGATATGCAGCGCGAGGGTGCGGTGGAAGTGGCGCGTCGTGCGCGTGGTACACCGCGCATTGCCAATCGTTTGTTGCGCCGGGTGCGGGATTACGCGGATGTCAAAGCCGGCGGAAAAGTCAGCCGTGACACTGCGGCGGCCGCGCTCGATATGTTGGAAGTCGACACGCTCGGCTTCGATGCGCTGGATCGAAAAATGCTGTTGACGATGATCGAGAACTTCGACGGCGGCCCGGTGGGTTTAGACAGCCTTGCGGCCTCCATCAATGAAGATGCCGGCACCTTGGAAGATGTGGTTGAACCGTATTTGATCCAGCAAGGTTTTGTGATTCGTACGCCGCGTGGACGCATGGCCACCAAGGCGGCGTATCTGCATTTTGGCCTCAAGCCGCCACGAACAGCGACGGACAACGGCCATGATCTGTTTGCGTCGTAAGGTGCGCTAAGCCATGGCCGGCGATCCGTCAGCAAAACCGTCGCAGACTCAAGCGACCAGCGTCGCGCCACGTGAATTTTCCATTCCAGTACGGGTTTATATCGAAGACACCGATGCTGGTGGCATTGTTTATTACGTCAATTACCTCAAATTTATGGAGCGCGCGCGCACCGAATGGTTGCGTGCGCTCGGCTTTCAGCATTACACGCTGGAGCATGAGGATTTTTTATTTGTCGTGCATCGGGCAGAGGTAGATTACAAGCGACCAGCGCGCATCGACGATGAACTTCGAGTGACGGCGGCGGTCGAGAAGGCCGGGCGTGCGTCGTTGCAATTCCGGCAACAGGTGATCCGTGTGCGCGATGGTGAGTTGCTGGCGGATGCCAGCGTGGCGGTTGCCAGTGTATCGAAGACGTCGCTGCAGCCGCGGGCGATGCCGAAGAACGTGCAGGAAGCGTTGCGGAAATGGTTAGCCGATGGTGTCGTTACGCTCGGTGAGTCGGGGCAGCGCTGACGGCAGATATTCGTAGTCTATGCAGTGAACAAAAACAGAATCACGATTTAAACAACTTTTCAGGGAGCAGGGCGCGTGGACCAACATTCGATGGAAATTTGGGTGCTGGTGGCCAATGCCACCTGGGTTGTGAAGTTGGTCATGCTGTTGTTGCTGGCGGCCAGCGTGGTGTCATGGGTGCTGATCAGCAATCGCTTTCAAGTGCTACGTCGTGCTACCGCGTCGGCACGCGATTTTGAAGATCGTTTCTGGTCGGGTGGCGATCTGACGCAATTGTTCTCGCACAGTAAGAAAGCACCCAATCCAGATTCCGGCATGGAAGCGATCTTCGTGGCGGGTTTCAAAGAATATGCACGGTTGCGCAACACGCCGGGCTCGGACCCGGAAGCGGTGATGGAAGCCACACATCGCGCCATGCGCATTGCCATGTCGCGTGAGCAGGAGCGTCTAGAGCGACATCTCTCGTTTCTCGCAACCGTGGGCTCCACCAGCCCTTACGTGGGTTTGTTCGGCACGGTGTGAAACATCATGAATTCGTTTCGTTCGCTGGCGAATGTGTCGCAGGCATCGTTGCAGGTGGTAGCGCCGGGTATTGCGGAAGCGCTCATCGCCACCGCTATCGGTTTGTTTGCGGCTATTCCAGCCGTCATTGCCTATAACCGCTATTCATCGCAGGTTGATGCGCTGCTCAACCGCTACGCGACATTTGCGGAAGAGTTCTACGCCATCCTGCATCGCCAGTCGCAGCAGGCGAAACACTGACACGCGGGTGATGGCGATGAAAAATCCGCAAAGTGATTTCCGAGTCGGATCGCGCCGCAAGTTGGTCAGCGAAATCAACGTCGTTCCGTATATCGACGTGATGTTGGTGCTGCTGGTGGTTTTCATGATCACGGCACCCATGCTGACGCAAGGCGTAAAGGTGGATCTGCCCGACGCTAACGCCGAGCCGATCAATCTCAAGCAGGAAGAGCCATTGATTGTTTCCGTGTTGCGTGATGGAAGTTATCGACTGAATGTCGGCGATAAGCGCAATCGGCCAGCCACGTCGGCCGACGTGATTGCAAAAGTGGGCGCCGTGAAGCGGCAGAAACCACAGACCATCGTGCTGATCGAAGGCGATGATGCGGTGCCGTATGGCAAGGTGGTCGCGCTGATGGCGGCACTGCAAAAAGCCGGTGTAAGTGACGTCGGTTTGGTGACGGATCCGGATTTTTCAGCGATGCGTGCCGATGCAGCCGATAGGCACCGTTGACGATGAATGAGCCGCGCTCGCCTGCGAGCGGTGTTATGTCCGCATCACAAGCGCGCGAGCCTTGGCGTGGGCCGGTGTTGGTGTCGGCGTTGTTGCATGGCGGCGTGATTACGCTGATGGCGCTCAACTTAAGTTGGTGCAGCAGCGACATCAAACTGCCGCCGCTGCCGGCGCATGTGAAAGCGGTGGTCGTGGATCGTGCGCAAGCTGCGCCACGTTTGCCGGAACCGCCGCTGGAGCCGGTGGCTGAACCAGAGCCGTTGCCTGAGCCTCCTGCGCCGGCCCCCAAGCCCGAGCCAAAGAAACCCGAGCCGAAGAAGCCTGAGCCGAAGAAGCCTGAGCCGAAGAAGCCTGAGCCGAAGAAGCCCGAGCCGAAGAAACCTGAGCCGAAGAAGCCTGAGCCGAAAAAACCCGTACCGGCACCGGATTTTGATGCGCTGCTGGATCAAGAAGATCGCAGCTTGGCTGAACGTGCCGACGCGCGTCGAGCAAGCAATCAGCGTGTTGCCGAAGAAGCATCGGCCGCCGCTGCCGCAGAAGCAAAAGCCGTGGCTGATTACAAGGCACGCATCTTGGAGGCGTTGCGTCAGCGTTGGAGTCGCCCGCCGTCGGCACGTAATGGCATGAGCGTCACACTACAGGTGAATGTCATTCCCGGTGGTGAAGTGGTGGGCACGCCTGCGGTGTTGAAATCCAGCGGCGATGCTGCGTTTGATCGTTCCGCGCAGAATGCAGTGTTATTGGCGAGTCCTTTGCCGGTTCCGGCAGACCCTGTCATCTTCAATCGGCATTTCCGCCAGTTCCGTTTTGTCGCCCGACCCGAGGACCTCAAGCAATGATTTTCCGTACGTTTGCTTTGCATCTTTTTTTGCTTTGCTGTTGGGTGGGTGCAGTGAGTTCTGCGCGTGCTGAATTGGTGATTGAGCTGACGCAGGGCGTAGATAACCCGATTACGGTCGCCAGCGTTCCTTTCGGTATTACTGGTGGGAATTTCAATATCGACGATATCGCAAAAATTGTTGGCGATGATCTGGCGCGCAGCGGCCAGTTCCGGGCGCTTCCACGTGGCGACATGCTTGCAAGACCGACGCGTAACAAAGATGTTTTTTATCGAGACTGGAAAGCCGTTCGTAGCGATTACCTCATCATTGGTGGCGTTCAGCAGGACGAATCGGGTGGCAATACCGTTCGTTTTGAATTGCATGACGTGGCGGCAGGAAAAGCATTGCTGGCGAAATCATTCCCGGCTTATCCATCCAGCAAGATGCGTGATGTAGCACATGCCATTTCCGATATGGTCTATGAGCAAATTACGGGCGTAAAAGGTGCATTTTCTACGCGTCTTCTTTATGTGACGGTGGAGCGTTCACGCACGGCCTCAGGCATACGGGCACGTTATGGCTTGCAATATGCAGATTCGGATGGCGCACGTGCGATTACGGTGCGTGAATCCACAGAACCCTTGATGTCGCCCACCTGGTCGCCCGACGGTACGCGTTTTGCCTATGTATCGTTTGAGGGCGGTTATCCCGGCATCTGGATCCAGCAAGCAAGCACCGGCCAGCGTGAAAAACTGGCGTCTTTCCCCGGCATCAATGGCGCACCGGCTTGGTCGCCGGATGGTCGGCAATTGGCGGTGACGTTATCGCGTGACGGGAACCCAGAAATTTATCTGTATGACATGACGTCGCATCAGATGCAGCGGTTGACGAATCATCCGGCTATCGATACCGAGCCGTCGTGGTCGGCCGATGGAAAATCATTGGTGTTTACGTCCAGTCGCAGCGGTGGCCCACAAATTTATCGGTTGGATATTTCCAATCAGGCCGTGACACGTTTGACGTTTGACGGTAACTACAATGCGCGCGGCAGGCTCGCTGCGGATGGGCGTACGCTGGTTATGGTGCATCGCGATGAGCAGAAACGCTTTCGTATCGCCACACAAGATCTTGAGCGTGGTGGGTTGCGCGTACTGACCGACACGATCCTTGATGAATCACCCAGCCTGTCACCGAATGGTGCGATGGTGATTTATGCGACGCAGCGTGATGGCAAATCGGTGTTATCAGCGGTATCGGTTGATGGTCGTGTGCAGTTTGTTTTGCCGGCCCGGCAAGGTGAGGTGCGCGAGCCGGCCTGGTCGCCGTTCCGCCAATAGTCTCTGTATGGACTATTCGGCGCTGGCCACGGGTGATGACAGGAACTCTCAGCCAATTACCGGGTCGCAACCTCGTCCGTGAGTATTGTCTGGCTGCCCGGGTGCAAACCGTGGGCGGCTGCGTATAATCGCGCACGTTTTAGCCACGCCTTCCGGCGTCTGTAGCCCCAAAGAGGAAAATCTCATGCGTTTCAACTCGCTGCCCACCACCGTAACCGCCATCCTGCTGGCAGTTGTTGTCGCCGGCTGTGCCAAAAAGCAACTGGATGACAGCTCCACCACCGCGACCAAGCCGGCAGCAGCCAACACCGAAACTGCCGCACCGGTCACCACCAACGATCAGGTACAGGCTACCGATACGGGCGTGACCGTCGCTGCCGCCACGGCACCGGGCAGCAATGCCATCGACACCGCCGAAGGCTTTGAAAGCAACCCGGCCAACTACACCGGTGATGTACGCACTCGCGTGATCTACTTTGCTTTCGATTCGTCCGATGTACCGAGCGCTGCGTACGCCACGCTGAAGGCCCACGCCAAGGTTCTGGCAGCCAGCTCGCTGGTGCGTCTGAAACTGGAAGGTAATACCGACGAGCGCGGCACCCCGGAATACAACGTCGCCCTCGGTGAGCGTCGTGCTAACGCGGTCAAGAAGTTCCTGGTACTCAACGGTGCCAGTGAGAAGCAGATCGAAGTGGTGAGCTACGGCGAGGAAAAGCCGGCTGATCTGGGCCACGACGAACTGGCCATGGCCAAGAACCGTCGTGCTGAGCTGGTTTACACCGCTGGCAAGCCCTGATCTTTCAGCGAGATTTGGCTGTGCGTAACGGATCGGCAAGTACCCTGACGGGTCGCCTGCCGGTCCGTTTTTGCGTCTGGCTACTGCTGAGCGCAGGAACGCCAGCAGTCATGGCTGGCACCGTGGGACCGGGAATCGAGGAGCGTCCGGCGGTGACCGCATCCTCCGGTGCGGCTTCGGCGCAGGATATTTCCGTCACGGTGTTTGAGCAGTTGCAGCAGTACCAATCGCAGATTGAAACGCTGACCGGCCGTGTCGAAGAGTTGGAACATGCGCTGCAGCAGGCACGTGACCAAGAGAAAGCGCGTTACTTGGATACCGATAGCCGGCTGAAGCAACTGGAACAGCAATCAACGGTTGCTGCACCGGCAACAGCATCGACAGCCCCTGCCGCGACCTCGACAGGCAACACGTCAGTTGGGGATGAGCAGGCCATGTTCGAGCGTGCACGTGACCTCGTGCGGAGTAAGAAATACGACGAGGCGATCACGGCGTTTGGTGAGCAACTCAAGGCCTATCCGGTCGGCGACTTGTTCCCCTCGGCGATGTACTGGTTGGGCGAGATGTGGCAAGTGGCGAGCACGCCGGATTTGCCCAAGGCGGGCCGTTATTTTTATCGCGTATACAATGAGTTTCCCAAGAACAACTGGGCGCCGGCAGCGATGTTGCGGCACGGCCAGTTGCAGTGCCAAGGCGATGAGATGACCAAGGGGCGGGTGACGCTGGCTCGTGTCATGTCGCAATATGCGGGCTCTCCCGAAGCCAAGAAGGCCGAAGCAGCACTCAAGCAGTGCCAGTGAGCCGTCGCGCGATGCGACGTCGTAACGATCATGCCCGAATTACGCATTACCGAAATTTTTCATTCTCTGCAGGGCGAGGCGCGTAGCGTCGGTTTGCCGACGGTCTTTGTGCGCCTGACGGGTTGCCCGTTGCGCTGCGAATACTGCGATACCGCATACGCATTCAGCGGCGGTGTGCTGCGCAGCCTCGAAAGCATCGTGGACGAAGTGGCCGCGTATGGAGCGAAACAAGTTTGCGTGACTGGCGGTGAGCCACTGGCGCAACCGGAATGTTTGCCGTTGCTGGTGATGTTGTGCGATCGCAAATTTGCTGTGTCGCTGGAAACTTCCGGTGCGATGGATATTGCGGGTGTCGATCCGCGCGTATCACGCGTCATGGATCTAAAAACCCCCGGCTCTGGCGAGGTGCACCGCAATCGGTATGAAAATATTCCGCTGCTGACGACGCACGATCAGGTCAAGTTTGTCATCACGAGCAAAGCAGATTACGACTGGGCACGCTTCAAGCTGGATGAGTACGCGCTGACGAATCGTGTTTCCGATGTGCTGTTCTCGCCAAGTTTCGGTCAAGTGCAGCCGCGTGATCTGGCGCAATGGATACTGGATGATCGATTGCCGGTGCGCATGCAATTACAACTGCACAAGCTCATTTGGGGCGATGAAAAAGGACGCTGATATGACTGCCGGAAAACAACGAATAGCAGTCGTCTTGCTTTCGGGCGGTCTTGATTCCGCAACATGCCTTGCCATCGCGCGCAGCGAAGGCTTTCTGCCCGTGGCACTCAGTTTCGACTATGGCCAACGTCATCGTGCGGAGTTGGATGCGGCGCGCCGTGTTGCGCAAGCGCAAGGTGTTATGGATCACCGCATCGTGCGTGTCGACATCGGCAGTTTTGGGGGGTCTGCGCTGACGGATAGCACGATTGCTGTGCCGGAAACGCCGAGCGAAGGAATTCCTGTCACATACGTGCCGGCACGCAACACAGTTTTTCTGTCTTACGCACTGGGTTTGGCAGAAGTTTTGAATGCGCGCGACATCTTTATTGGTGTCAACGCCGTGGATTATTCCGGCTATCCGGATTGCCGGCCGGAATTTATTACAGCGTTTGAAAAATTGGCGAATCTGGCGACAAAAGCAGGCGTAGAAGGTGGGCAATTTCGCGTGCATGCACCGTTGGTGATGATGAGCAAAGCGCAAATCGTGCAGCGCGGTGTTGATCTCAATGTGAATTACGGTTTGACGGTGTCCTGTTATCAGGCCGATGAAGCGGGGCTTGCCTGTGGGCGCTGCGATAGTTGCCGTTTACGCGCTTTGGGATTTGCCGAGGCGGGGTTGCCGGACCCTACCCGTTACCGGGCCTGAAACAAGGCCTGCAAGGAGCGTTTCGTTCCCTTGCAAACCTGAAATCTGCCGCTATTATTGGCGCCTCTTTCGGGGGTCGTTAGCTCAGTCGGTAGAGCAGCTGGCTTTTAACCAGTTGGTCGATGGTTCAAATCCATCACGACCCACCATCTTTCTTCTCGCATTCCCTTTTCCTCGCCATTTCACGGCTCGCCTGCCCGAGTAGGCGTTTGTGGGGGCGTATTCCCACGGATAGCGCACATCGTCACGGCGGCGTTAGTCTCGCCGTCCTGAGCGGATTCAGAGCCTGTAAGGGGAAGGGGACACTGACATGTTGCGCGTCGCGGTGATCGGTGCCGGCATGGCTGGGCTGTCCTGCGCGGCCCGCCTAGCGGCGGAAGGCTGCCGGGTGGATGTGTTCGAAAAAGAGCACGGCATCGGTGGGCGTGCGCACACGCGGCATGATCACGGCACCGGATTCGATTTGGGTGCGCAATATTTCACGGTGCGAGATCCGCGTTTTGCGGAACAAGTCCGTCAGTGGGAGCGGGCAGGCGCTGCTGCGCACTGGGATATTTCGCCTTGGTTGCTGGATGCCCATGGCCGCACAGCACCGTCGCCGGATGACGTAGCGCGCTGGGTGGGCACGCCGACGATGTCGACGATCACGCAGCAGTTGGCCGGCCGTGATATTGCCCTCTGTACACAGATTGCTATCGATGCCATTGAACGGCGAGAGGGTCATTGGCGGCTTTTCGCCGGGGAATCTCTGTGTCTTGAAGGTTTCAATGCGTTGGTGGTGGCATTGCCAGCACCGCAAGCGTTGCGATTTTTGCATGCATCTCCCTTACTGGAAGCAGCAGCACGCAGCGTGGTGATGGAGCCTTGCTGGGCGGTGGCGATTGGTTTTGATGGGTCGCTGAACTTGCCCTTCGATGCGCTTTTTGCGCGCGGGCAACCGGTGAGTTGGTTGGCACGGAACAATCGAAAACCGGCGCGCGCCTCGGCACCTGAAGTCTGGGTGCTGCACGCAGCCGCAACGTGGTCTGAAGAACGGCTTGAGTCGCCACCCGAAGCGGTGGCGCGACATCTTCAGCGTTGGTTTTGCACGACATTTGATCGCGAAAATCAGGAGCCGACGTGGCGGCACGCACATTGCTGGCGATTTGCCAGCAGTACGAATGGCATGTCAGAGCACTGTCGCTTCGATGCCGCCCTGCAACTGGGTATATGCGGTGATTGGTGTGCGGGTGGGCGCGTCGAGGGCGCTTGGTTGTCTGGTCGGATGCTGGCTGAACGGATTCTCGCCGAGCATCGCCTGTGACTGATTTGCTATTCTGTGACGCACTCATTGCATTGTCTGGCTGGGCTGTTGATGTTCTAGCCGTTTTACCGATTACTGCGGAAATTTATGAGCCATCCAGAACCCGGCACGGTTGATTTCGTTCGCCTACACCTTGCGCACGAACATGATGCGCAGGCATTGGCACCTGAGCAGCGAGACGCGTTGCGAGCGCGAATCAAGTCGGCACTCAAAGCACAGAATGCGGTCTTGGTCGCGCATTACTACACCGATCACGACGTGCAAGCGCTGGCCGAGGAAACCGGCGGTTGCGTGTCGGATTCACTGGAGATGGCTCGGTTTGGTAGTGAGCACGCTGCAAAAATGTTAGTCGTAGCGGGCGTCAAATTCATGGGTGAGACGGCGAAAATACTGTCGCCAGAAAAACGCGTGCTGATGCCGACATTGGAGGCCACGTGCTCGCTGGATATCGGTTGCCCGCCGGAGAAATTTATTCCGTTCTGCGATGCGAATCCGGATCGCACCGTGGTGGTGTATGCCAACACCTCGGCGGAGGTTAAGGCGCGCGCTGATTGGGTGGTCACATCGTCCATTGCCGTGGATCTGGTGCAGCACCTGCATGATCGCGGCGAGAAAATTCTGTGGGCGCCGGATCGCTATTTGGGCGATTACGTACGCAAGAAAACGGGCGCGGACATGCTGTTGTGGGACGCCAGTTGCATCGTGCACGAAGAATTCAAAGCCAAACACATTGTTGATTTAAAAGCACTGCATCCCGATGCAGCCGTGCTGGTGCATCCTGAGTCACCGTCTTCCGTCATTGAGTTGGCTGATGCGGTGGGCTCCACGTCACAGCTGATCAAAGCAGCGCAGACCTTGCCCAATCGTCGTTTTATCGTGGCGACCGATCGCGGCATTTTCTACAAAATGCAGCAGTTGTGCCCGGACAAGGAATTTTTTGAAGCGCCCACCGCTGGTAACGGCGCGACGTGCCGCTCTTGCGCGCACTGCCCGTGGATGGCAATGAATCAGTTGGAATCACTGGCGCATCTGCTGGAAAACGAGACCTATGCCAAGGCTAACGAAATTCATGTCGATTCAGTCATTGGCATCAGGGCGATGATCCCGTTACAGCGCATGTTGGCTTTTGGTCGCGAGCAGGCCGCACGTCGTTAAGTGCGAGTGGCTTTAACGTTTCCAGTCTTCTACGCCGTAACGATTCAGGATGGCCTTGAGTTGCCCGTTGGCGCGCATACGGCGTATGCCTTGATCGTAAAGTGCCGCCCAGTGGGCGGCCTGCGGATTTTTCCGTGAGAAACCGACATAAAGCGGGAATCGGCTGAGCTCGCCAGCTGCACGCAGGTCAGCAGGAAGTTTTCCACGACCACTGGTCCAGCGCACCACGATGTCGTCATCGAGATAACTGTCGATTCGTTTGGCGCGCAGCAGCGCGAGTCCTTGCACGACCGGCTTAGCGCTGGTCAGCGTATGAACGCGCGCGGCATCTTTTCGATACGTGTTTAAGTAGCTATCGAAAGGTTCGCCAAAAATGTAGTCATTGGCGACACCAATCAGCACCTGCTCCAGCGACTTTATGTCGCGATATCGCCATGGATTATCGGCGCGAACGAAAAATACATTGATGTTGAGGGCGGCAGGTTCGTGGGGATAGAGCAATGCGTCGGGCGATTCATCAGCCGCCGCACCTATCAACATTTGAAAACGATGATCACGGGTGTCGACAACGGCCCGCGCCCAAGGCTCGGTTTGATAGGTCAGGCGGTAGCCGGCATGAGTAAAAATGTCGCGCGTGATTTCTACCGCGTAACCGACTTGTGCGTCGTTGTCGGCGCAACTGACTGGGCACCAAACGTCGGCCACCATGGCCAATGCCGGTTTCTGTGCCGGCGATTCAGCAAGCCCTGCGTTCGGAAAGCAGGCAAGCAATAGCAAGAACGGCAGCAGTTGATACATGACATGAAACTCCATGGCGAAGGCTTGTAGCCTAGCATCGGGATCGATGGCTTGGCGTGGCGACATCTGCCAGCCACAATCGAACAGGTCTGCATTCCGGTAAACCTGTAAGTCATCAGTCCTGTAGCCAACGATCTTGCTGTCGGAGCCCGCCATGGATTTCAGCCTCAGCCCGCGTTCGCGTGACACTCTGGATCGTGTTCGCGAGTTCATGAAAAAGCACATCGAACCCGTAGAGATGGATTACTGGCGGGAAATGCATGAGAAGCGCAACGGTGGCGACTGGACACGTTGGTCACATGGCCCGTTATTGGAAGCGCTCAAGACACAGGCAAAAGCTGAAGGATTGTGGAATCTTTTTTTGCCAGATACTGATTTGGGTGCCGGTTTATCGGTGCTCGAATACGCGCCAATCGCCGAACAAACGGGGCGCAGTATTTTGGCGCCGGAAGTGTTCAACTGCAGCGCACCGGATACCGGCAACATGGAAGTGCTGTGGAAATACGGTAACGCAGTGCAAAAAAAGCAATGGTTAGAGCCGTTGCTAGCCGGCGAAATGCGTTCCGTTTTCTGCATGACTGAACCGGATGTTGCATCCTCGGATGCCACCAATATGCAAGCCACGGCGGTGGTGCAGGGTGAAGAAGTCGTGCTCAACGGGCGCAAGTGGTGGTCGTCAGGTATTGGCGATCCGCGTGCAAAAGTCATCATTTTTATGGCACATACGCCAGCACCCGATAAAGGCCGCCACAGTCAGCACTCTATGGTGTTGGTGCCCATTGATGCGCCCGGCGTAACCGTCAAACGCATGTTGCCGGTTTTTGGTGAGTACGATGAGCCACACGGGCACGGCGAAGTGCATTTCAATAATGTTCGTGTGCCTGCTGCCAATATCATCGCTGGCCCAGGGCGTGGATTTGAAATTGCCCAAGGCCGTCTTGGCCCAGGGCGTATTCATCACTGCATGCGTGCGCTCGGTGCGGCAGAACTGGCGCTGGAGTTGATGATCAAGCGCGGCATGTCGCGCACAGCTTTTGGCAAGCCCATTACCAATTTAGGTGGCAATCGTGAGCGTATTGCGGAAGCTCGTATTGCGATCGATCAGGCACGACTTCTCACCTTGCATGCCGCATGGAAAATCGATCAGGTGGGTGCGCTGGGTGCAATGACAGAAATTTCAGCGATCAAAGTGGTGGCACCCAATGTGCTGCAGCAAGTGGCCGATATGGCCATACAAGTACACGGTGGTGCCGGGGTATCACGCGATACACCACTCGCCAGCATTTATGCGTTGGCACGCAGTCTGCGTTTGGCTGATGGGCCAGACGAGGTACACAAGGGCGTCATTGCTCGGCTGGAGCTCATGAAGAACGGATTCTCCAAATAGGTTTGTACCGACGTGGAGCCATCAGTTGGGCTGGGAGGTTGCCGATGAGCATCATGGTGAAGCGGGTATATGAGGCCGCTTCGACAGCAGATGGTGAGCGTATTTTGGTAGACCGTCTTTGGCCGCGCGGCTTGACCAAAGAAAAAGCAAAAATTGATCTTTGGCTGAAGGATATTGCGCCTTCCACGGCGTTACGCCAGTGGTTCGGACATGAGCCAGAAAAATGGGCCGAGTTCAAGAAGCGATATCGTGCGGAGTTGAAAGGAAATCCCGTGATGGTCGAAGTTAAATCGCGTGCCCGGAAGGGCGATGTGACGCTTGTCTATGCGGCTAAAGATCCGGTACATAACCATGCAATCTTTCTTAAGATGATGCTGGATAAAAGTCTTTGAATTCAGACCACGTGTTGCGCTGCCAAAGCGCTGGGCAATAAACATTATCGATAAGGGATTGGTGACTGATGGCGGATAAACACGAGCGGAAATCGGCGGAGAATTCGACGATTGGCCGCGAAAATTCAGTCGCTGATTCTATGGCTGTGGCGACGGACCAGGGCGGAAAGGTTCGTCAGGGCGAAGAGTTACCCGTCGAGGCCGTCGATGCGTGGTTGCGCCAGCAGATAGCGGATCTTTCGCTCGGCTTGCCGGAAGTGACGCAGTATTCCGGCGGTGCATCCAATTGGACGTATCGGCTGAAGTACGAAAGTCACGATCTCATTTTGCGCCGGCCCCCGGTGGGCACCAAGGCAAAATCTGCGCATGACATGAGCCGTGAGTTCCGTGTGCAATCGGCGTTGAAGTCGGTGTACCCGCAAGTCCCCGCGATGGTGGGTCTGTGCAAAGATGAGTCCGTTATCGGTTCAGATTTTTATGTGATGTATCGGGTCAATGGCGTCATTCCACGTCGTGATTTCCCGCCGGGCGTTGTGTTAAGTCCGGAGCAGGCACGCAAGCTTTGCTTTAATTTTTTCGACAAGATGATTGAGTTGCATCGCGTTGACGTGACGGCAGCAGGTTTGGAATCGCTTGGTAAGGGCGATGGTTATGCCAAGCGGCAGATCGCGGGCTGGAATGACCGCTATGAGAAAGCAAAAACCTGGAATGTGCTGTCTTTCCGAGACGTGCGTGACTGGCTCTCGGCCAATGTGCCGAACGATACGGGAACCTGTGTTATTCATAACGACTGGCGTATGGATAACGTGGTGTTGTCGGCGAGTGACCCTACGCAAGTCATTGGTGTATTGGATTGGGAGATGGCGACGCTGGGCGACCCCCTAATGGATTTCGGTAACACCATGGCGTATTGGATCAAAGAAGATGACCCCTATTTTTTTCGCATGCTACGCCGCCAACCATCCCATTTGCCGGGGATGCCATCGCGCCAGGAAGTGATCGATTATTACTTGCAGAAGATGAATTTATCGGCAGAGAACTGGACGTTTTACGAGGTATATGGGTTGTTCCGCCTAGGCGTTATCTTGCAGCAAATTTATTACCGCTATCATCACGGACAGACGCGTAATAAAGCATTCCGAGTCTTCTGGATTCTGGTGAATTATTTGGGCTTGCGCAGCCGTGCGCTGATTCGTGCGCATAAAAAGAAGAGACGGAAGTTAAAACGCTAAGAAGCTAAAACGCGCATTGGGTCGTTATGTCGATGGCGGCTCATTACGGCGTGTTTCCTGCGGCCGCTTCAGGCGACCCAAGCCTCGCTTCGATTAACCGCATGACCACCGGACTGAAGAGAAGAGCGCAGTGCCCGTGGTATGCCACATGAATATGTTCGGCACGCTCGTCGAGTAGCGACGAATGTGCAGGCAGAACGAAATTATCGAATTCGGAGTAGATCGAGTGGTATTTGATATTGCTGCCGGGTGACATGCCCCCTTCGGCAAGTTCCTGAATGAATTTTGATTGATAGCGCATCTGCGTAATATTTCCGAACGCAGGAATTACGCTGGCCACTTTACTACCGCGATGCGGCGACCCGATGGTGATGACGCGGCTCACTTTCGTCTCGCAATTGAGGTTGCGGATGGCATAACGGCTCAACAAGCCGCCCATGCTATGCCCGATCAACGTGACTTGCTGAGCGCCCGTCGCTGCCAGTGCGGCATCAATGTGACGAGCCAATTGTGCCGAGAGTTTGCGCGCATCGATAACGGCCGGTGAGCAGCTCACCGCATAAACATTGTGATAGCCGCGCAGTTTTAGCCAACACTGAACAAACAAGAAGCAGGCACTGTTGGCGCCCCAACCGTGCACTAGCACGATAGGGTTTGCGTGGCGTTTGCTGGCTCGGAATGGAGCGATGTCATGCACGACGCGCAAGGGCCACGTGAGGATGAAAAGCAGAAGTGCCACAGATTCAAGGCTGATGGCGACAACTCCGGATATGAAGTTCGGGCCGTGGGGTGTGATGCCAGGCAAGGAGATGTTTTCTGAGTTGGTTAAACGCTCGTAGTTCCAGTGGTGGTACAGCAGCACGGTTCCCAGAATGGCAACGGCGAGCAGCGCTAACACGACGATGATCAAGGTGAGTGCTGTTGTCTGCATGGGTAGGCTCATAGTGAGATGACAGGTGACGCAAAATTATTTGCGGGTCGTTATAACTTGAAATCGTCACGCGTCTGTTCGATTTCCTTCATGCGGTTTCGCAGTGGCGCGGCGCGGGCAAAATCATTGCCGGCCGCCTTGACGCCAAGGTCCAGCTGCTCATGTGCGGCATCATATTGATTTTTCAGGTAAAGCGCTTCAGCACGTGCGGCGAATACGCCTACATTGTCATTCGCAGCGGCACGGGTGCGGGCCAATAATTGCCAAACATTGGCATCGGTCGGCCGCAGCACGGCTTGCCTCTCCATCAACGCGTTGGCGCGCGCTGCACGGTTGTCGCGCAGTAGGGCTTGAGCGGCGAGCATCGACAGCGGGAAATTATCCGGTGCCAGCGCCAGCGCATCGGTCAGTGAATCGGCCGCTTCTTTTGTACGTCCAGATGCGAGCAGAATGTCCCCTTCACCGACATGCCAGGCAATACGCTCGGGGGCATTTTTTCTCAGCAAGGAAATATTGGCGAGAGCGTCGTCATAGCGACCCGCACGCATCTGCGATAGCGACAGGCCGTAACGCAAGCTGTCACGCAAATCTGGATTTGATTTTGGATTGGCTTCGATTTGCTTTAACGCATCAGAAAATAACGCCGCTTGGGTGGAAGGATCGCGTGCAAAGCTGACCTGAAGCCTGACGCGAGCCATAAGAAAATCACGATTATTTCGTGGTACATCGCTGGCGATGTGCAATTGCTGCGCACGATTACGCGAATCACTAATCCGCGTATCGGTGATGGGGTGCGTCAAGAGAAATTCGGGATAACGATCACTATCAATCGGCACAGCGCGTTGCAGTTTTTCGAAAAAAGCAGGCACTGCATCGGGATCGAAGCCTGCGTTAGCCAAGGTCTGCATGCCGATGCGATCAGCTTCGCGCTCGTTATCGCGCGAGAAAGCGAGTTGGCGCTGAATCAAACCCGCTTGGGTGCTCATCATGGCGGCCGCAGCGGCATCGGAACCGGCGGTGATGCCAATGAGAATGCTGGCCAGCAGGGCCGCAAGAGACAACGGTTGTTGTTGCCGCTGCTGATCCAACCCGCGCGCAAAATGTCGTTGCGATAAATGAGCCAATTCGTGGCTGAGAACGCCGGCCACCTCGTCTTCGCGATCCGTTGCGAGTAACAGTCCAGCATTTACACCCATAACCCCGCCGGGCGCAGCAAAGGCGTTGATTTCGCTGTCGTTGATCAGCACCAGATCCAACCGCGGCTCAGCGATATCGCTGTGCGAGGCCAAGCGCCAGGCAAGGTTCTCGACATATTCGTTGACCAACGGGTCGTAATAGAGATTCGTGCTGCCGCGCAGCATGCGCATGAATGCAGCGCCAAGCCGCCGTTCGCCTTGCGGTGAGATCACGCCGCCCCCGGCATCGCCGAGTGCTGGCAGCGCGTGCTCAGCATCGGCGGCGTGGGCGATGGGCGAAACGAGGTTAAAAGCCAAAAGCAGCAAGGCACCTGCGGCACGGGCAAAAATGGGCGGAAGAAATCGTGAGGCAGTTGTCATGCGTGGTGATGGCCCACGACGGGGCGTGAATGGCTATGCTGGACGCCCCAGTAGACCACGGTGGAAGCGTTAGGTGCCATGAGTAGCGACGAGAGCCTGATGTCGTCAGATGATGCAGACAGCGCTCTGCAGCGTTTGGATTGCACCGGATTACGTTGCCCTTTGCCGCTGTTGCGTTGTAAGCAACAACTGGCCCGGCTTGCGCCGGGTGCGGTGTTGGAGGTCATGGCGGATGATGCCGGCGCGAGG
The DNA here is from genome assembly GCA_964574995.1 of uncultured Pseudomonadales bacterium. GTDB lineage: Bacteria > Pseudomonadota > Gammaproteobacteria > Pseudomonadales > JADFDG01 > JADFDG01. The sequence goes on from CAZNPF010000011.1 coordinate 76,635, forward strand.
CGCGACATCCCCTCTTGGCTGGCTCAAACACCGCATCGCTTGTTGGCGCAGGATGAGCGCAATGGTGTGTTTGTCTTTCGCATCCTACGAGGTTGACGCTGCGCACTGGCTTTCACCTTCGCAGTGTCTGCTTTCAAAGCGCTTGGGCTGCCGTCAGCACTTCCTTGACATGATCGGGGATTTTTACACCACGCCATTCTTGACGAAGCACGCCGGCGGCATCGACCAAAAATGTGCTGCGTTCAATGCCGAGAACTTGCTTGCCGTACATGTTTTTCATCTTGATCACACCGAACAGCCGGCATAGTTTTTCGTCTTCGTCCGATAGCAGTGGGAATGGCAACGCGTACTTGCAGCGAAATTTTTCGTGCGAAGCCAGTGAATCGCGCGAAACACCTAGCACCAGCGTCTTCGCAGTTTTGAATTGCGTGTAATGATCGCGGAAGTTTTGGCCTTCCAGGGTGCAGCCGGGCGTATCGTCTTTTGGATAAAAATAAATGACGTAATTCCAGCCGCGCAGTGCGTTGGAATCGACATCTTTACCGTCGGTAGCAGGCAAACGAAAAGCAGGAACGGTTTGACCGATGGTGATGCTCATGGCGATTCTCCTAGTCAGACTGTGCGAGATACGCACGACAGCGTTTAGATTTAGGGGCGAGCGGCCTCAAAGTCCGCGTCAAGATTGCGAGCATCGCAATGATCGAGAAATTGTTCACGCAATGAGGCGACTGGCAGATCGGCAGGGACGTTGACGGTCATTTGCAAGGCAAACATTTGCGAACCGGTGTGCGGCGCGGCGTAGGTGCTGGTTTCGAGTGATTCGATGTTGATCTGCCGGCTGGCAAAAAAGTTGGCTAGTTCGTGGACGAGGCCGGGCTGATCCAGCGCACTGACTTCGATGCGGTAGGGGCGGGCGGCGGCTTGGCGCTCACGGGCTCGAGTGCGGCGCGTGTGCAGCGTGAGGTCGAGGCTGCTGGCGAGTGCGGGGCTGGCTTTTTCCATGGCGGCGATGGCGGCGGATGGGCCAGAAACCAGCATCAGCACGGCAAATTCACCGCCCATGACGGCCATGCGGCTGTCTTCGATATTGCAATGGCAGCTCGCGGCGGTGCGAGCCAACTGGTCGACGATGCCGGGGCGGTCGCTGCCGAGCGCGGACAGCACCAGAAATTCAGTGGTCATGACGGGTCTTCCGGGGCGGGCCCGTGAAGGGCCGGGAGCGGCAGTGTGGTGCTCTGGGCAGGCTTCGACAAGGCCGGACTTCGTTGCCTCCGGGGCAGCGGCGCTATCGAAATCGCTCGGCGGTGGCCGTAACATGACGACCCTTGCAAGCCCCTCGCCGTCATCGTGTTTCTCGCGTTGCCGGCATCACGTCAGCCAGACTTTTCCCGCGCGGAGATTCCATGATCAAGGGCAGCCTCGTTGCTCTCGTCACCCCCATGCTCGACAACGGCGGTATCGACCGCGATGCACTGGCCGCCTTGGTGGATTGGCACATCGCCAGCGGTACCGATGCCATCGTTGCGGTTGGCACCACCGGCGAGTCCGCCACGCTCGATTACGACGAGCATGTGGCCGTGATGAAATTCATCGTCGATCGTGTCGCCAAACGCGTGCCTGTCATCGGCGGTACCGGTGCTAATTCCACGACGGAAGCCATTGAGTTGACGCAAGCGGCGAAAGACGTCGGTTGCGATGCAGCGCTGCTGGTGACGCCTTACTACAACAAACCGACACAAGAAGGCTTGGTGTTGCATCACACCGCCATCGCCAAAGCAGTGGCGCTGCCGCAAATTTTGTACAACGTACCAGGCCGTACCGCTTGCGATATGAAGCCGGACACGATTGTTCGGTTGTCGACGGTGCAAAACATTATCGGCGTGAAAGAAGCAACGGGCGATCTTGCGCGTGCGAAAGATATTCTTGCGCGTGTCGACAAAAAATTTGCGGTGTACTCCGGTGATGACGCGACCGCTATCGACATGATTCTGCTGGGCGGTCATGGCGATATTTCGGTGACGGCCAATGTCGTGCCAAAACAAATGCACGATGCGTGCGTCGCAGCGCTGGCTGGCGATGCGGCGCTGGCTAAGAAAATCGATGCGACGGTCGCAGAATTGCATAGTGTGTTGTTCTGCGAATCCAATCCGATTCCCGTCAAGTGGGCGCTGCATGAAATGGGTCGTATGGGTGCCGGTATACGCTTGCCGTTGACTGCATTATCTGCATCGCAGCGGCCCGTGTTGCGTGCGGCGCTGGTGCGCGCCGGGTTGGTCGCCTGATGCGTGTGACGATATGGCGTGGCGTGCTGTGGCTAGCACTAGCGGCAAGTCTGATCGGTTGCAGCGCGTTTCGTGATCGAGGTTTTGATTACCTGCAGGCAACCCCAGGAAAGCCTTTGGCATATCCGTCCGATATGACGCCGATTCCCTCGCGAGAGTTGTATCCGGTACCGGATTTGCGGCCAGTGGTTGCTGATGACAAACCTGATGCGCTCGCTGCTACGGAAAAATCGCCCAAGAAAACCAAGAAAGCCAAGCAAAAGAAAATTGAAATCCCCGAGCCGCCACAACTGGTCCAAGCAGAAACCGTGAGTGACGCCCAAGCGGCGAAACCTGCGGCAGCCCTTACGGCTAGCCAAGTGGTCTACACCCATGATGGCAACGGCTACCCAGTGCTGATGCTGGATACCAGTTTTGATTGGGCTTGGCAGTGGGTTGGTGATGCATTGCAAAAGCAATCCAAAGTCAAAGTCGATGATGTTGATCGTGGCTTAGCGGTGTATTACGTGTTGCTCGACGGAAAAGGCAATAGTGCGGGCGATCCGTGGCAACTCAAATTGAATTACACCGCCAACGGCGTGCAGTTGGCGTTGCAAGTGGATGAACAGGCGATGGCACCCATTGATTTGGCTGAGCCGCTCATGAAGCGTCTGCAGGAAGGGTTGCAGCCGTGAGCATGCTGCGTTTCGCTTCGCTGGGTAGTGGTAGCCGTGGTAACGCGCTGCTGGTATCTGCGGGTGTCACGCAAATACTCGTCGATAACGGATTCGGTATCCGCGAAACCCTGCGGAGACTTGCGCGCTTGCAGGTAGCGCCGGAATCGTTGTCTGCCGTGCTTGTTACCCATGAGCATGGTGATCATGCAGATGGCGTGGTTGCGTTGGCGGCCCGTTATCGTTTGCCGGTATATCTCACAGCCGGTACCCGGCGCGCGATGGAAGAGCGCAGGCACTTTGATGGTGTGGCGGTGGATTGCCGGCGTGTGCTGCGAGGCCAATCATTTTCTTGCGGTGATGTGGCGGTGATGCCGATGCGCGTCCCGCATGATGCCGCCGAACCTTGTCAGTATTTGTTCGAAGCGCATGGCGTGCGTTTGGGTGTGCTGACTGACTTAGGCAGTTTGACTACACAGGTGGTAGACGCGTACCGGCACTGCGATGCGCTATTTCTCGAGTTCAATCACGATGCGCAATTATTGACGAACGGTAGTTACCCGTCGTCGCTTAAGGCGCGCGTTGGCGGCGATTTCGGGCACCTGAGCAATACACAAGCGGCGCACTTATTGATGCAGATAAACCGCGACCGGTTGAGTGCGTTGGTCATTGGGCATCTCAGCGAAAAAAATAATCGACCTGATCTGGCGCGGCATGCTGCTGCGACGGCATGGGGACGTAGTGAAAGTGATGTGGTGGTTGCCAGCCAAGAGGCGGGCCATGACTGGATTGCGGTAACGCCGTACTTGGCGAAAGCGGAAAATATCGGGTTAGCCTGAGCGGCCCGTTACGGATCAAATTTTTTGAAACGGGAATTGACCATGCAAAAGCGCGAGCAACTTTACAGCGGGAAAGCCAAGAGCGTATTCGCGACCGATGATCCATCGCGAGTGGTCATGGTCTATCGCAACGACACATCCGCATTCGACGGCAAAAAACTTGCGCAGTTGGATCGCAAAGGAATGGTCAATAACCGTTTCAATGCATTCATCATGGGAAAGCTACAAGCGGCTGGCGTACCGACGCACTTCGAAAAATTGCTGTCAGATACAGAATCGCTGGTGAAAAAGCTCGATATGGTTCCGCTGGAATGTGTCGTGCGTAACTACACGGCAGGTTCCATCGTGCGTCGTTATGGGATCGAAGAAGGTTTGGCGGTCAATCCGCCGACGTTCGAGCTTTTTCTCAAGAGTGATAAGTTGGGCGATCCAATGGTCAATGAATCGCATGCATTGGCATTTGGTTGGGCGACGCAAGCGCAAATCGATCAGATGAAAGTGCTGACCTATCGGGTCAATGATGTACTGAAGAAGTTATTTGATGACGCGGGAATGCTGTTGGTTGATTACAAGCTGGAATTCGGTACGTTCAAGGGTGAATTGCTGCTGGGCGATGAGTTCTCACCGGATGGCTGCCGTATCTGGGATAAAGCAACGCGCAAGAAGATGGACAAGGACCGCTTCCGCCAAGATCTGGGTGACGTCATCGAAACCTATGAGGAAGTGGGTCGGCGGTTAGGCGTGGTTTTTTCCTGAACGGTGAGCTACTCGGTTGACCTCAGGACACTGACGCGGATTCAATGTCCGCGCCCATTAGGCAAGGAGAACACTATGACTCGCTTCATTTCACGGTTTGCCGTTTTGGTGCTGCTGGCCTCGCTGCTGAGCGGATGCTTCCTGACCAAGTTGGTTTCTACGCCGATGCGCATTGTGGGCGCTGGCATTTCGGTGGTGGGTGCGGCGGTGTCGATCGTCCCGGTCGTCGGCAATAGCGCCGACGCCACCCTCGAGAAGGCGGACGGCTTCATTGATGGCACCGCCGACACTCTCGACGATGTCCCGCTCTGAGAAGTGATAGTCCCGGGGCTGACGCAGCCCCGGGATTGTTTTAAGGCGACAGTGATCGCCTCTCCCGGTTGCCGGGTGGGGCGTTTTCCCTGTAAAACGTCACCCATGTACGCCGCGTTTTCATAACAACAACAACCGATTGGCCTCACTCCCATGCTCAGGGTGCTGACGGCAGTGTTGGTTTTGCTCTGGATGTCGGTCGGCCCTGTTGCCGCCCGTACGCTGGATCAGCCGCCTGCCTACATCAAGAAAGAAGGCAATTTCGTCACTTACCCGGCGCGCGCATTTTCTGCGCTGTGCACGGTGGTGGGTGGTGTTATTGCCTTGCCGGCAGATTTAGTGGCATTGCCGATCGGCTTTGCGGCCGGGGATCCCTTGGGTTATGGCTTGTTGCCCTCGGCAGTCGTGGGGAATGGCTTGGGCGAGGCGGGTTACCACGTGGGTGGCGCCATTCCCTATGCCATCAAGAAAACCTTCTATGACGGCCCGCTTTATGTGGCGCATGCCATCAAAGGCGATGCGTTGAGCGGTCTCGTCGCGCACGTTGAGCCTGCTCCTGATTTCGGGCCGACCGATCTTCAGTATTTGGATTCCACGCCGGGGGATGACCGTGTGGCGGTCCAAAATGTGCGTGAATATTCCTTGGCGTTGCCGCCCCCTCGTCAGCCAACGTCTTTGATGCTCAAGCGGCAGTTATCGCCATTTAAATTGCCGCCGACGGCTTCGGCCCCGGTCGCACCGGTAACCCCACCGGCTGCAGCTCCTGCTCAGCCGGCTGCTGCTGCTCCTGCTCCTGCTGCACCGGTCGAAACGGCTGCTGCTCCGGCACCCGTGGGTTTGCCACCGCCAGCACCGCGTGCTGCACCTGCCCAAAAGCCGGAACCGCAACCTGCCGCCGAAGAATCCGTTGCGCCGCAAGAGCCGGTGGAACGCCCGTCGCTTCGCAAGAAGAAGCGGAAGTTTTCTGAACGTTTCGGATTCTGACGTTTCCGAGGCCGGCTTTATTTTGCTTCTACGCCCTTACAAGAATCGTATAGATACCCTGCGTGCTGTCTCGCAAGATGCCGCGTTGTTCGAATAATGGAGAGCCTCTGATGCGCGTTCTTGCGCTCCCCTGTATTGCCCTGTTGTTGGCTGTCAGCGCCACGTCCCGTGCCGACATGCTGATCGGTTTGGCGGCCGCCAATGAGTTGGCAGGTGTGAATATCGAATTTGTTGGCGAAGGCAGCAGCTTCTACGCCGTGCTGGGTTCCTATCAATCGAACACGGGTTATGAATTAGATGACCTCACTGCCGTGGTGGGGTATCGGCGTTTTCAAGGCGGGCAAGCCCTGCAGAGTGGCTATTTTGGTGGCGCTTTTGCCGGTGATATTGATGGTGGCCCGGGCTACAACCGTTTTGGTGCGGGCGGCGAAGTTGGCTATCAATGGATGACAGATCACCTGCGGATGAGCCTTCAGGCGGGCGTCGGATTGGTAGGCGAATCTTCTCGCGGGCCAAAAGCGGGCAGCACGGATGTTGAGCCGGTGGCGGTAATCGGCGCAGGGATCAATCTCCGATTCTGAGTTTGGCTGATCTCGCCTCACGCAACGGCTAAAGGCGGTATTGGTAAACGCAAAGTCTGCGTTAGCTGGCGTGGTCGTTGGTGTACAGTCGCCAACTTTCCTGCGGAGCCTTGATATCAATGTCCAGCCCTGCTGCATTTGTCGTCGATCTCACCGAAACTAATTTTGCAGAAGTCATTGGCCGTTCACGGACGGTGCCGGTGTTGGTCGATTTCTGGGCTGACTGGTGTGCGCCCTGCAAACAAATGGCTCCCGTGCTGGACAAACTCGTCAAAGAGTTTGCCGGCGCTTTCATATTGGCCAAGGTCAATGCTGATCAAGAACCGTTGATTACTCAGCAATTCGGCGTGCGTGGATTGCCGACATTAAAGCTGGTGGTGCAAGGGCAAATTGCAGGCGAATTAGTTGGCGCGCAACCAGAGGCGGCAATTCGCAAATTGCTGGCACCGCATTTGACGGCGCCGCCGCCGGCCGGTGATGAAAGCGATAATTTTCATGCGCAGGTGTTAGCAGCCGTGGATGCTGGCCATGTTGATGACGCATTGGCTGCGCTGGCTGAACATTTGCGTACGAAGAAAGACGATCACAAGACGCGCGAATTACAAATCGAAATCCTGTTGGCGCACGATCGTTTGGATGAGGCCAAATCGCTATTGGCTGAATCACCCGATGTGCCCGCGCTCAAGCGGGTGCGCGCGCTGCTTGGCTTTGCCAATCGCACCAAAGAGCTGCCGGAATTGTCGGCGCTGAGTGTGCTGATGCAGGGACAACCGGATGCGCAGGTGCGTTATCAATATGCGCTGCGACTGGTCTCCGCCGCACGGTTAGAAGAAGGCCTAGATATCCTGCTGGACCTGTTCCGGCGCGATCGGCAGTACGGCGAGGATCTTGCGCGCAAAACCTTGTTGGAAATATTCGACATGCTGGGGCGGGATGATCCCGTGGCTGCGCAATACCGGCGCCGTCTGGCTAATTATTTGTACTGAGGCGATGCCACGGAGGAATCCCGGCAATTCCGTCGGAATGATTGTGGTGCATCAATTGTGAATGATGGGTGCCGGGTATACTGACGCCGGCCCGGGATAAGGCCTTCAGGACGCTTTTAGGACAGGCAGGACATCACCATGATGCTTCATATCTACCGTTCAACCGTTTTTGTATACGCCTCGCGTTGTGCTGGGATTTTATTTTTGTTCTTTGCCATGGCGGGTGCGGCGCACGCAGACAGCGTTGCGGAACTGCAAGCACTCGTTGAAGCCAGTGATGCGCAAGCGTGGGAGATGGCGCAGCGCATGGAAGATCAAAACGCGGGGGATCCCGAGTTTGATTTTTGGTATGCGTTAGCGGCTAAAGCGGCAAATCGTAAGCACGAAGCAGAATTTGCACTTGAACGCGTCGTGGCGCAGCAGCCGGCCAACTTGCGAGCACGGTTAGAGCTGGGCGACATCTACTACCAGTTCGGTAATACCGGCGAAGCGAAAACTCAATTTGAAACGGTACTGGCGGCAACTCCCCCCGATGCCGTTCAGCAACGTATTCGCACGTATTTGGGCGCTATTGAGGCCAAAGACGATCAAGCCAAAATCAGCCTCAATAGTTACGTCACGTTGAGTGGCGGCTACGACAGCAACATCAATGGCGCGACCAGTACCGTCACGCACGATATCCCAGGGATTGCGGTGCCGATGACGCTGGGCGCCTCTGCACTTGAAACCGATACCGGCTATGCCGATTTGCGTGTCGGGCTGGATCTGGTGCAGCCAACGAGTCAGCGTAATGCTCGCTTTCTCAGCGCAGTGCTGCAGGCCCATGACAACAGCGAGATTTTTAGTGGCGGTAATTTCGATTACACGCAGGCATCCCTCACCGGGGGCTGGATGTTGCGTCGGAATACCGGGTACTGGCGGATTCCGCTGGCCGTGCAAGCGTTGCGTGTTGAGGACGATGAATCACGTTATTTGATTTCTGCCGGCGTTGAGCGCAATCAGGCGCTATCGGTGAACACGGCGATGTCTTGGTTCGGGCAGGTGGCGGTCAATCATTTTCCGTCGCAGGTGTCACGCAATACACAGCAACTGCTACTGGGCGGGGCTTGGCAATGGAACAGCACGGCATCCCCGTTGCGCCTGACCGCCAGCGGAAATTTGGGTTATGAACCGGCGGAAGACAGCAACTACGATTTCAATGGCCGTTATTTTGCGGCAACTCGCTTGAGTCTGCGTTATTCGCTGTCATCCAGTCAGACGGTGTATGGTGCTGCCGGTATTCAGCAGTCCATTTACATGGAAGATCATCCGTTGATTGGTAGTGCGCGCCAGGATTTTCTGGCGGATGTGTCTGCCGGGTGGCAATGGCAATTGGATCGTGCGTGGACGGTTAACGCGGATCTAACTTTTGCCGACAACATGTCGGCTAGCAATGACTTGTTTGACTATCAACGCAGTACCGTTGCGCTGGGCGCAACGTGGCGTTTCTAACAAGGAGGAACAACACATGCGTACTTTAATTCTGAAAGTGGCTCTGGCATTTGCGGTTCTGGCAACTCCGGCAGCATGGGCAGCCGATGCGGCCGGCACGGTGCTTTATGCCGCCGGTAAGCTGACCGCCGAAGGCGCCGATGGCAAAGCTCGCGATTTACAACGGCGCTCCGAAGTGTTCGCCGGCGACGTACTGAAAACGGACAGCGGCTCGCAAGCGCAAGTGCGTTTCTCCGATGGCAGCATCGTGGCGTTGAAGCCGGGCAGTGAATTGCGACTCGACAAATACGCCTACGGTGGCAGAGAAACTGGAGGCGAAAGCCTCATGTCTTTGCTCAAGGGCGGTTTTCGTACTATGACGGGTGCCATCAGCAAAATTAATAAAGAGGCCTACAAGGTCAATACGCCAGTGGCCACCATTGGTGTGCGCGGCACTTTGTATGAAGCGTCGCTGGGTGATGATGGTTTGAATCTGGGCGTATGGGATGGCGGCATCACCGCGTGTGGTGAAGGTGGTTGCATCGATCTCGGTATGGATTCCGATTTTCGGTTTGGGTTGGTGCCTGTTGGCGGTGGTAAGCCCATGGGCACTCAGCGTGAGCCGAATGGCATTGGTGATGCAGGCGATGACGGCGAGCGTGATCGCGGCGACTGGCGCAGATTTTTGATGCGCGATCGTCCTATTGATATCGCGGACATCAATGAACCAGGAGCAACCGGTGATCGTCCGACGCGTGCCGCGTTTCCGATGGTGGGCTACTTGCTCATGGATAGCGGGGGCATGTATGAGTCGAACTACGCACGAGCGACCACAGAGTTGGATATTCAGGGCTACCCCATCGTTACCGGTTTTACGCTGTTCGATACCACGAACAAGCGGTGGTCGGATGCGCCGCCGGATTCTTCGTGCCTTCCACTTTGTGAAGTGCTGCCCCCTTCTTTCAGCGCCGGTTATCAGAGCATAGGGTCTGCAGATGGTTACTGGGGGCAGTGGACTTCAGTGATGGTCAACGGTTCGTTGGTGCCGGCTGGCGGGCAGTGGGTGATGGGCCAAGCATTGACACCGGCGCAGGTGGCCGAGTTTGCTGCTGGAACTCCTTCGCTCACATTCAATATAACCAACGCTGCAGTGAATTTCAGTAGTGGCGCGCAAGGTAGCCTCAGCGGAAGTATGGATATAACTTTTGATGGCGCGGTTACTGGCTCTTTGATGACTTATGACGATAGCAATAACGCGTGGAATATTAATTTCGGCGGTACCGCCAATAACGGCACTTTGAAGCTGGCGATCGATGGAACGTCCAACTACACACCTTTCAATGAAAGTGCTGTTGCCATCCAAGGAAGCATCAGTGCTCAATTGGTTGGCTACGTAAGCGAGGTACCTTTCGTGGAAGGTCTTGTCGGGGGGGTTCAAGCCTCGACCACGGCGCCGGTTCCTGTGACGGGCCAAGTGGAAAGCATGAGCGGCATTTTTGCGATGGCCGTTCCCTGCCAGTGCTGATATTGCCTGTTGAATAAAAAAGGCGCCTTCGGGCGCCTTTTTTATTGCGTCCTCTGCGTGAGTTTCCGTGGTGTGCCGCGTGGGAAGGCTAAGCACACGGCACGCGATGCTCATCGGCGACCCAATGCGGTGCGCCCGCCACCGCCAATTCCCCAATTTAGTGCGCCTGCCGTTGCTCGCCGGCTAACTCGTTGATTTACAAGCGGGTGTTCATGGCCCGATACCTGCATGCACCGTCTGTGTGCGTCCGCCATTTTCCGGTGCAGTGTCAGTCCGGGCCGGGTTGGCGCCATTACCTGACCGGGAGAACAACACATGAAACTGATCACGGCCATTATCAAGCCGTTCAAGGTGGATGACGTGCGCGATGCTTTATCGCAGCTCGGCATTCAGGGCATGACTGCTATCGAGGTGAAGGGTTTCGGCCGCCAGAAGGGGCATACCGAACTGTATCGCGGCGCGGAATACGTCGTGGATTTTGTGCCTAAAGCCAAACTGGAAGTGGCGGTACGTGACGACCAATTGGAAAGCGCTCTCGACGCCATTCGTAATGCGGCTAACAGCGGCAAGATCGGTGATGGCAAAATTTTTGTCACCGCGCTGGAACAAGTCATTCGCATCCGTACCAACGAAAGCGGCAACGACGCCCTCTAAGGACTTCCCTCATGAAAAAGATTCTTGCTGCCTTGCTGGCGGCTTCTCCTGTTGTTGCAAATGCGGCTGACACGATTGATCCCGGTGCCAGTGCTTGGTTGCTCACATCAACCGCGTTGGTGCTGTTCATGACCTTGCCGGGCCTTGCGCTGTTTTACGGCGGCCTCGTGCGCAGCAAGAACGTGTTGTCGGTGTTGATGCAATGTTTTGCGATTGCCTGCGTGGCCACGCTGCTGTGGTTCATCGTGGGTTACACGTTGGCCTTTGGTGCTGGCGGTAACGGTTTTATTGGCGGTTTGGGCAATGTGCTGTTTGCACAAGTGCAGGAAGGCACATTGACGCCGACGCTGTCGGCATCGGTGCTGGTGCCAGAATCGCTGTTTGCGATGTTTCAGATGACGTTTGCGATCATCACGCCGGCGCTGGTTGTGGGTGCATTTGCCGAGCGCATGCGTTTTGCGGCGATGTTGTTGTTCAGTGCGCTGTGGTTGTTGGTGGTTTATGCACCCGTAACGCATTGGGTGTGGCACGCCGATGGCTGGTTATTTAAGAAAGGCCTGCTCGATTTTGCCGGTGGCACCGTGGTGCATATCACGGCCGGTGTGGCTGCACTGGTGTGCGCGCTGGTATTGGGTCCGCGCAAAGGTTTCCCGCAACAGGCGATGCCGCCGCACAACATGACGATGGCGATGACCGGCGCCGGCATGCTGTGGGTAGGTTGGTTCGGTTTTAATGCGGGCTCTGCGCTGGCTGCTGACGGCAATGCGGCGATGGCTATGCTGGCGACGCAAGTCTCAGCGGCAGCGGGTGCATTCGCGTGGATGTGCGTGGAGTGGATCAAGCACGGCAAACCCAGCGCCTTGGGCATCATCACCGGCATGGTGGCTGGTCTTGGCACCATTACGCCGGCATCGGGTTATGTGGGCCCTGGCGGTGCGTTGATCATTGGCTTGAGTGCCGGTGTGGTGTGTTTCTTTGCCACCATGGCCATCAAACGGCACTTGAAGATCGACGATTCGCTGGACGTATTTCCGGTGCACGGTGTGGGCGGCATTCTCGGCACCTTCCTCGCCGGTATTTTTGCGTCTGCTTCGTTGGGCGTCTTCAGTGGTCAGGGTTATGCCAGCGGTATGGACATGAGCGGTCAGTTGCTGGTGCAGTTGACGGGCATTGCCGCGACCGCGCTTTATACGGCGGCGGTGACTTGGGTGTTGCTCAAGGTGGTTGGCCTCGTGACGCGTCTGCGCGCCACGCCCGATGAAGAAACTGAAGGTCTGGATCTCGTGCTGCACGACGAACGCGGGTACGACATTCGCTAACAGCTGATGCTGAAAAAGGGGGCTATGCCCCCTTTTTTATGGGCCTGACCGGATATGCCCCTGCTGTGACCGAAATGGCTATTGCCAATGTTAGGGGGGGTCAGTAGGTTTGCCTTCGCTTTACCTCCCGGCCGCAAGGCCTTATCCATTGCCTGAGGAGAATTACCCATGGCCGCCACGTTCATGACCGAAGCTTGGTTCACCGAAGTTGAGAAACTCATTGCTGCTGCCGGCGACCTGCAGGCTCCGGCTGCCATCAACGATCTGGTTCTCAACGTCACTGTTACCGGCACTGCCGAAGGCGACAAGCAAATGACCATCGCCGGTGGCAAATTCGTTAAAGGCCACAGCGCCGCTGCCCCGACTAAAATGACGCTGCCGGTAGAACTGGCTCGCCGCCTGTTCATCGATCAAGATCAATCTGCTGGCATGCAGGGTTTCATGAGCGGCCAGCTCAAGGTCGAAGGCGACATGAGCAAACTGATGGTGATGAACACCGTTCAGCCGTCCGCCAAGCAGAAAGAACTGATCGGCCAGATCAAAGGCATCACTGCCTAATTGTTCTTTCCGTGTGACGAAAGGGCCCTGCGGGGCCCTTTTTCATGCGCGAGTGTTTGATCGGTTAGGTTTGGATCTGCTTGGTTCGAGTCGGTTGCTGACAACGGCCAATATTAAGCGAGCCCAAGGTTAAGCAAGTATGGTTGCGCGCATAAAAAAGCCCGCGTATGTGCGGGCTTTTTTGTTCGGGTTTTCAGCATCAGGCGGTGCGTGGTTTGCGCATCATTTCCTGACTGAGAATACGCAGCCGGCGTTTTTGCATTTGCAGGGCGTATTCGAGTTCTTTCAGACGCGTGCGCATCGCTGTACGTTCCCAGCGGCCTGCTAACTCGCGACGCTTTTGTTCGTAGCGTTTCATTTGTAGTTCAGTAAAGGCGTGCAGC
>CAZNPF010000012.1:0-89621 GCA_964574995.1 uncultured Pseudomonadales bacterium
TCGCGAGGGTGGCCGCACCGTCGGCGCCGGCGTCGTCGCGAAAATCATCAAGTAATAGAGTAGAAAAAACCCTTTCCCCCGGTTGCAAGGCCGGGGGGAGCGGGGTATAGTTCGCGCCCCTCGCCGGACCCCGTCCGGGATGGGTATGGTTTCTAGACAACCGGGGCAACGTTCCCGGCCTGTAAAAAGCCCCTCTCCCCTAGATAAGGAGGAGAAGGGTTTTTACACGTCAAAAACTCTCTTCGGAGTGGTTGCAATGGCAAGTCAGAGGATTCGCATTCGGCTCAAGGCGTTCGATCACAAGTTGATCGATCAGTCTTCCGCTGAAATCGTCGATACCGCCAAGCGTACGGGTGCTCAGGTTTGCGGGCCAATTCCGCTGCCGATTCGCCGGGAGCGCTTTACGGTGCTGACGTCTCCGCACGTCAACAAGAGTGCTCGAGATCAGTACGAGGTTCGTACGCACAAGCGCCTGATCGATATCGTGGACCCGACCGATAAGACGGTCGATGCCCTGATGAAACTGGATCTTGCTGCGGGCGTGGACGTGCAGATCAGCTTGGGCTGATCGTGTCGGCGCATACGCAAGGGGTATAGCAATGGCTATTGGATTGATCGGTCGTAAAGCGGGTATGACCCGGGTGTTCGTCGACAGTGGCGAGTCCATCCCGGTCACGGTTATTGAGGTCCTGCCGAACCGCGTGACGCGTGTTCGCACGGCAGAGGCTGATGGCTACAGCGCAGTGCAGGTCACCGCTGGGGCAGTTAAAGCGAACCGTCTGAATAAGGCGGAAGCGGGACAGTTTTCTGCGGCAGGGGTAGAGCCGGGCCGTGGTTTGTGGGAGTTCCGTGCTGATGCGGGCGATCTCGCTAGCCTGAAAGCAGGCGACAGCATCACGGTTGAGCATTTCGCTGTTGGTCAGAAAGTCGATGTCGAGGGTGTTTCTCGCGGCAAAGGCTACCAAGGCACGGTCAAGCGCTGGAATTTTGCGACCCAGGATGCGACTCACGGTAACTCGGTTTCGCACCGAGCTCCGGGTTCGATCGGCCAGCGCCAGTCGCCGGGCCGCGTGTTTAAAGGTAAGAAAATGTCGGGCCACATGGGTGCCGAGCAAGTGACCGTCCAGAGCCTTGAGGTTGTCCGCGTGGATGCCGAAAAGAGCCTGTTGATGGTTAAAGGCGCGATTCCAGGGGCGCCGGGTAACGACGTCATCGTTCGCCCGGCTGTCAAGGCCTGAGCCTCAGAGAGAGGAATTGACCAATGAATCTCAATAAAGCATCTGGCGGAACAGTCGCTGTTTCCGAAGTTGCCTTTGGTAAGGAATTCAATGAGGCGCTTGTTCACCAGGTCGTGACTGCGTATCTCGCTGGCGCGCGTCAGGGTACTGCGCAGCAGAAGAAGCGCGATGAAGTCCGTGGTGGTGGCAAGAAGCCGTGGAAGCAGAAGGGTACGGGCCGCGCACGCGCGGGCTCGATCCGCAGCCCGCTTTGGCGCGGTGGCGGCAAAATTCATGCTGCGCGACCACGCGATTTTGATCAGAAAGTAAATCGCAAAATGTATCGCGGTGCCTTGCAGTGCATTCTGTCCGAGTTGGTGCGTCAGGATCGCCTGTTGGTAGTTGATGACTTCAGTGTTGCGGCACCGAAGACCAAGGACTTGTTGAGCAAGCTCAAAGGTCTGGGCCTGTCAAATGCGCTGATCGTGACAGAGAATCTTGATGAAAATCTGTTCTTGGCCGCGCGCAATGTGCCATCGATCGATGTGCGCGACGCTGCAGGTATTGATCCGGTTGCGCTGATTGCCTTCGATAAAGTGCTTGTCACTGTGTCGGCACTCAAGCAGGTAGAGGAGGCGCTGGCATGAACTCCGAGCGTATTTTCCAGGTGCTGCTAGCGCCGTTGATTTCTGAAAAAGCGACCATCGTTGCCGATAAGAATCGTCAATTTGTATTTAAGGTTGCGAAGGACGCGAGCAAGCCAGAAATCAAGGCTGCCGTAGAGAAACTTTTCAATGTGCAGGTTGCATCGGTGCAAACCAGCATTCTGCCGGGTAAGGCCAAGCGCTTCGGTCGTTTTGAGGGCCGTCGTGGCGACACTAAAAAAGCTTACGTGTCGCTTAAGCCCGGCTTCGATATCAATTTTGCCGGCGGCGAGTGAGGAACTGAGCGATGTCAATCGTCAAAGCCAAGCCGACTTCTGCGGGTCGTCGATTCGTTATCCAGGTCGTTAATGCCGACTTGCATAAGGGCCGTCCGCATGACGCTCTGGTTGAGCGCAAGCAAAAGAGTGGCGGCCGTAACAACACGGGCCGTATCACCACGCGGCACATCGGTGGCGGTCACAAGCAGTTATACCGGGTTGTAGATTTTCGTCGTGACAAAGACGGCATTCCGGCTGTTGTTGAGCGCTTGGAATATGATCCGAATCGCACGGCGCATATTGCCCTGCTGAAATATGCCGATGGTGAGCGTCGCTATATCATCGCTGCGGGTGGTATGAAGGCGGGCGATACGGTGCAGTCTGGTTCAGATGCTCCGATCAAAGCCGGCAATACTTTGCCGATGCGTAACATCCCACTGGGCAGCACTGTCCATTGTGTGGAGCTGAAGGTCGGTAAAGGTGCTCAGTTAGCGCGTAGCGCAGGCGCTGCCGTGCAATTGCTGGCCCGCGAAGGCGGCTTTGTGACGCTGCGTCTTCGCTCTGGCGAGATGCGTAAAGTTCACGCGGATTGTCGCGCAACTATCGGCGAAGTATCCAATTCTGAACACAACTTGCGCTCGTATGGCAAAGCCGGATCGATGCGCTGGCGTGGTGTTCGCCCGACCGTTCGCGGTTCGGCAATGAACCCGGTTGATCACCCGCACGGTGGCGGTGAAGGTCGCTCGAAGGGCGGTCGTCATCCTTGCTCGCCGTGGGGTCAGCCGACCAAGGGTTATAAGACCCGTAAGAACAAGCGCACGCAGCACATGATTGTGCGCGATCGGCGCGTGAAGTAATCGACGAAGAGGTAATCGGCAGTGTCCCGTTCTCTGAAGAAAGGCCCGTTCGTCGACCTCCACCTGCTGAAGAAGGTAGAGGCCGCGATGGCAGCCAACTCGAAGAAGCCGATCAAGACTTGGTCGCGCCGTTCACTGATCATTCCTGAAATGGTTGGTATGACTATTGCCGTTCACAACGGCCGCCAGCACATGCCGGTGTTCGTCAGTGAGCAGATGGTCGGCCACAAACTCGGCGAATTTGCCGCTACCCGCACGTATCGCGGGCACGCTGGCGCCGCTGATAAGAAGGCGAAGTGAGGCAGCCATGACTATTGAAGTTGCAGCGCGCCTCCGAGGCGCCCGCATCTCGGCTCAGAAGGCTCGTTTGGTCGCAGACCAAATTCGTGGCCAAAAGGTCGATCGTGCACTGAACATCCTAGCGTTCAGCCCGAAAAAGGCTGCGCGTATCGTCAAGAAAGTTCTCGAGTCGGCAATTGCTAATGCAGAGAACAACGAGGGCGCGGATGTCGATGAGTTGAAGGTATCGACGGTATTCGTCGATCAGGGTCTGGTGATGAAGCGTGTCATGCCGCGTGCTAAAGGCCGCGCTGATCGCATCAGCAAGCAGACTTGCCACATCACGATCAAGGTTTCGGACAGGTAATCGGAGTAACCGATGGGTCAGAAAGTAAACCCGGTTGGCATCCGTTTGGGTATTGTGCGCAAGCACAATTCCACGTGGTATGCGAGCCCGAAGAACTACTCGAGCTACCTGCTGAGCGATCTGAAGGTGCGCGACTATTTGTTTCGCCGCCTGAAAAATGCATCGATCAGCAATGTGTTGATTGAGCGTCCGGCGGACAACGCCAAGATCACAATATGCACGGCGCGTCCTGGCGTGGTGATCGGCAAGAAAGGTGAAGATGTCGAGACGCTGCGGCGCGAAGTCGCCAAGCTGATGGGCATGCCGGTACAAATCAATATCGAAGAAGTTCGTAAACCGGACGTCGATTCGAAATTGGTTGCCGAGAGCATTGCTAGCCAGCTAGAGCGTCGCATCATGTTTCGGCGTGCCATGAAGCGCGCAGTACAGAACGCACAGAAGCAAGGTGCCCTTGGTATCAAAGTGCAGGTTTCTGGTCGTTTGGGTGGTGCTGAGATTGCTCGCACCGAATGGTATCGCGAAGGCCGTGTGCCGCTGCATACGCTGCGCGCTGATATTGATTATGCAACGGCTCGCGCAGAAACCACTTTCGGCTGCATTGGCGTCAAAGTGTGGATATTCAAAGGTGAGGTGCTCGGTGAGCGCGGCGCGGCGCATACGCCGTCGACGGCTACCGTCATTGATGAACAGCCGGCTGCGCCGAAGAAGCCCGCTAGACGTCGTGCGCCTTCGGCCAAGGCTTGAGGCGCTGAGGAAAGGTATTGAATCATGCTGCAACCAAAGCGCACTAAATTTCGCAAGGTACACAAGGGCCGCAACACCGGTCTTGCTCAGTCGG
The DNA here is from genome assembly GCA_964574995.1 of uncultured Pseudomonadales bacterium. GTDB lineage: Bacteria > Pseudomonadota > Gammaproteobacteria > Pseudomonadales > JADFDG01 > JADFDG01. The sequence goes on from CAZNPF010000012.1 coordinate 4,481, forward strand.
GCAATCGGGTGTCGTTTGGAACCATTGGCCTGCAAGCAACGAGCCGCGGCCGTTTGACTGCGCGTCAGATTGAAGCCGCGCGCCGCGCAATCAGCCGTCACATTAAGCGTGGCGGCAAGCTTTACATTCGGGTTTTCCCGGATAAGCCGATTACCCAAAAGCCGCTCGAAGTGCGGATGGGTTCTGGTAAAGGTAGCGTCGAGTACTGGGTGGCCCAGATTCAGCCAGGCCGGATGCTGTATGAAATGGAAGGTATTTCTGAGGAAGTAGCCCGCGAAGCGTTCACGCTGGCGGCAGCCAAACTTCCGGTAATGACGAAGATCGTTTCGCGGACGGTGATGTGATGAAAACTGTTGAGCTGCGCAACAAGAGCAGCGAAGAGTTGACCAAGCACCTTGAGTCTCTGCAGCAGAAGCAATTCAAGTTGCGGATGAAGAAGGCTACCGGTCAGCTGACGCAGACGCATGAACTGGTTGAGGTGCGCCGGGAGATCGCGCGCGCCAAAACTGTTATCGGACAGAAGGGCAAGTGACATGACTACTGCAGCCAGCATCGTCAAGCGCACGCTGACCGGCAAGGTCGTGAGCAGCAAGATGGACAAATCCATCACCGTTCTGATCGAGCGCCGAGTAAAGCACCCCAAGTACGGCAAGATCGTCCGTAAGTCGAGCAAGATTCATGCGCACGACGAGACGAATCAGTGCCACGAGGGAGACGTCGTGACGATCGAAGAGTGTCGTCCGATTTCCAAGACCAAGGCATGGCGCCTGGTCGAAGTCATAGAGCGCGCCAGCTGAGCCTTTGGCGCAGCTGAAGTGATGACGGGGGAGAACGCCCATGATTCAAACTGAAACCGTACTTGAAGTCGCCGACAATAGCGGCGCGCGTCGAGTGCAGTGCATCAAAGTACTTGGCGGCAGTAAGCGTCGTTATGCGACGGTTGGTGACGTTATCAAGGTGTCTATCAAAGACGCTATTCCTCGCGCGCGCGTCAAGAAAGGCGATGTGATGAATGCGGTGGTAGTCCGCACCAAAAAGGGCGTTCGTCGCTCTGACGGCTCGGTTATTCGTTTCGATGAGAACGCTGCCGTGCTCTTGAACAACAAGAAGGAGCCGGTGGGCACGCGTATCTTCGGGCCGGTAACCCGCGAGCTTCGCGGCGAGCAGTTCATGAAGATTATTTCACTGGCGCCGGAAGTTATCTGAGGTCTCGTGTCATGTTGAAGATCAAGAAAGATGACGAAGTTGTCGTCATCACCGGCAAGGATAAAGGCAAGCGCGGCACCGTGACCAAGGTGTTGGCGGATGGCAAGTTGGTGGTTTCTGGCGTGAACATCGCCAAGAAGCATCAGAAGCCAAATCCGCAGCGTGGTCAGGAAGGCGGCATCGTTGAGCAAGAGATGCCGATCCAAGCGTCCAATGTGGCTATCTACAATCCGAAAACTCAGAAAGCCGATCGCGTTGGCTTCAAGGTTGCCGGAGAGAAGAAAGTTCGCGTCTTCAAGTCCTCCGGCGACGTGGTCGGCGGTTGAGGATTGAGGGTAGAGAAATGAGCAATTTCAAGACACATTACCAAACCAAGGTTGTGCCGCAACTAACCAAGGAGTTCGGTTATAAGAACGCCATGGAAGTGCCTCGCATCACCAAAATCACGCTGAATATGGGTGTTGGTGAAGCGACGCAGGATCGCAAGGCGATTGAAGGCGCGGTTACTGATATGGTCAAAATTGCCGGTCAAAAGCCGGTAGTAACCAAGGCCAAAAAGTCGATCGCGACATTCAAGGTTCGGGAAAATTGGCCGGTCGGCGTAAAGGTGACTCTGCGTCGGGAGCGTATGTACGAATTCCTTGAGCGCTTGGTGACCATTGCGATTCCACGCGTACGTGATTTCCGCGGCCTGAATGCACGCTCATTCGACGGTCGCGGTAATTACAGCATGGGTCTCAAAGAGCAAATTGTATTCCCTGAGATCGATTACGATCAGATTGATGCATTACGTGGGATGGATATCACCATCACGACGTCTGCAAAAACGGATGAGGAAGCTCGTGCGCTGCTACGCGCATTCAACTTCCCACTCCGCAAGTAAACTGATTCACAGAGCAGCACAAAAATGGCCAAGCTTTCGATGGTTAACCGTGAGAAGCGCCGCGTTAAATTGGCGGTCAAGTTCTCCGCTAAGCGCGCGGCACTTAAGGCGATTATTCGAGACCCGAAGTCGTCTGAGGACGAGCGCTGGGAGGCATCGCTCAAATTGCAGCAATTGCCGCGCGATTCGTCACCGAGTCGTCAGCGTAATCGTTGTGGTTTGACTGGCCGTCCGCACGGCTTCTATCGCAAGTTTGGCTTGGGGCGCAACAAGCTGCGTGAAGCAGCCATGCGTGGCGATGTCCCTGGTCTGTTTAAGTCCAGCTGGTAATTTCGGGAGCTGATGAGATGAGTCTCCAGGATCCGTTGGCCGACATGTTTACCCGTATTCGTAACGGGCAACTGGCCAGGAAGAAAACGATCGATATGCCTACGTCCAAGCAAAAATTGGAAGTGGCGCGCGTATTGAAGGACGAGGGCTATATTGCGGGCTTTTCTGTAGCCAGCGATGCGACTGTTCCGACGTTGCGTATTGATCTGAAGTATTACGAAGGCAAGCCGGTCATCGAGGAAATCTCTCGCGTGAGCCGTCCGGGTCTTCGTGTGTACAAGAAAGTCGACCAGCTTCAGCGCGTCAAGCAAGGCTTGGGCGTGTTGATTCTGACAACCAGTAAAGGCGTGATGACCGACCGTGCGGCCCGCAAGGCCAATGTCAGCGGTGAAATCATCTGCCGCGTGTCGTAACGCCGGCCGTAACGACTAGAAGCAGGTAGCCAATCATGTCACGAGTTGCCAAAAAACCTATTTCATTGCCGAAAGGCGTGCAGGTCACCGTTGCTGGGACGGAAGTGACGGTCAAGGGCGCCAAGGGCAGCCTGAGCCTGAACTACGACCCGACGCTGCAGATCGCCGTTGAGGGCGAGAGTGTTACGGTTGTGCCGCGCACGCCGTCTGCAGATGCATGGATGCGGGCGGGGACCACGCGCGCCAATTTGAGCAATCTTGTTCTCGGCGTATCCAAGGGCTTCGAGAAAAAGTTGGAGTTGGTTGGCGTTGGTTATCGAGCCCAAGCACAGGGACGTAATTTAAATCTGACGCTGGGTTTCTCTCACCCGGTTGCTTACGCGTTGCCGGAAGGCATTACGGCGGAAACGCCGAGCCAAACCGAAATCCTGATCAAGGGTGTAGACAAACAGTTGGTGGGTCTTGTGGCCGCCAAAATTCGTGGTTTCCGTCCGCCTGAGCCGTACAAAGGCAAAGGTGTGCGCTACGCAGCTGAGCGCGTACTGCAAAAAGAAGCCAAGAAGAAGTAATTCGTTGAGGTAAAGACGACGATGAACGAGAAAAAGGAAACCCGTCTGCGCCGTGCGCGCAGCACGCGCTTGAAGATCCGTGATAACGGGGCCTACCGTCTGTGCGTCAACCGTACGACGCAGCACATGTACGCACAGGTCACCACGGCAACGGGCGATCGCGTACTGGCGACGGCATCGACCAATGAAAAAAGTTTGCGTGATGGCGCGACGAGCAATGTTGATGCGGCCAAAAAAGTTGGCCAGTTAATTGCCGAGCGCGCTAAGAAAGCCGGCATTGAGGCTGTTGCTTTCGATCGCTCCGGTTTCCGCTATCACGGTCGCGTTAAGGCTTTGGCCGACGCTGCTCGTGAAGCCGGTCTGCAATTCTAAAGGTGCATCATGGCGAAGGTTGAGCAGAACGAAGGCTTCGTAGAAAAACTTATCGAAGTCAACCGCGTTGCCAAGACGGTCAAAGGTGGCCGCATTATGTCTTTTACTGCGCTGACGGTTGTTGGTGACGGTAAGGGCAAGATCGGCTTCGGTCGTGGTAAGGCCCGCGAAGTGCCACAGGCGATTCAAAAAGCGCTTGAGGCCGCTCGCCGCAATATGATCAAGGTCGACTTAAACGGCACCACGTTGCAGCACCCGATCAATGCCAATCATGGTGCATCGCGTGTGTATATGCAGCCTGCGTCAGACGGTACCGGCATTATTGCTGGCGGCGCCATGCGCGCGGTGTTGGAAGTGGCGGGTGTACAAAACGTTCTGGCCAAGTGCTACGGATCTACTAACCCAGTCAACGTCGTACGCGCTACGTTCAAAGGGTTGAAGAATATGACGTCGGCCGAACAGGTTGCCGCAAAGCGCGGTAAGACTGTTGCCGAGATCCTGAACTGATTGTTTGGGACGAAGGAGAATTGCTATGGCGAAGAAGCAAATCAGTGTGACGCAAACCAAAAGTGCGCATGGCCGACTGGAAGCGCACAAGGCCACGCTGCGCGGTTTGGGCCTGCGTCGTATCGGCCATACCGTACAAGTAGAAGATACGCCGGCTGTCCGCGGCATGATTAACAGCATTAATTACATGCTGCGCGTTGAGGGGGAATAAACCATGCGCTTGAATGAGCTGAGTCCCGCGCCGGGTTCTAAAACCGAGCGCAAGCGTGTAGGACGTGGCATTGGCAGCGGTTTTGGTAAAACAGCTGGCCGTGGTCACAAAGGTCAGAAGGCCCGCACAGGCAAGGGCATCATGCCCGGCTTTGAGGGGGGGCAGATGCCCTTGCAGCGTCGCCTGCCGAAATTTGGTTTTACATCGCACATGAAAATGAGCACGGCTGAAGTGCGCTTGGGCGAACTGATCAAGGTTGATGGCGATATCGTTGACTTGGCTGCACTAAAGGCGGCCAATGTTATTCGCGGTGATATGACGCGCGCCAAAATTGTTCTTTCTGGTGGCGTTAGCCGTGCGCTGACGATCAAGGGCGTTGCGATCACCAAAGGTGCACGTGCCGCCATTGAAGCTGCCGGTGGCAAGGTCATCGAAGGCTGATCGAGCGCATCGGAACGCGACTGGGCAAACATGAACAACGCAAAGGCACAATCGAAAACGGGTCCGGGCGGCATGAGCCTGTCGGATGCGGGTGTCAGCGAATTGCTGCGCCGTATTGGCTTTCTGTTCATGGCCATGGTCGTGTTCCGGATCGGCGCGCACATCCCTGTGCCAGGAATTGATCCAGTTGGCTTGGCGCGTTTGTTCGATCAGAACCAAGGAACGATTCTGGCGATGTTCAACATGTTTTCTGGCGGCGCGCTGGAAAATATGTCGATCTTCGCGCTGGGTGTAATGCCCTACATTTCAGCTTCGATCATCATTCAACTGATGACAGCGGTGAGCCCGCAGTTAGAACAGTTGAAAAAAGAAGGCGAAGCTGGGCGGCGGAAAATTTCTCAGTACACGCGTTATCTGACGGTGCTGATCGCCGTCGTGCAGGGTTGGGGTTTGGCTGTGGGAATGGCCAGCAATGGCGCAGTACTTACTTCGACGGCAGCATTTTATTTCTTGGCGGTCATTACGCTGACGACGGGAACATTGTTCCTGATGTGGCTGGGCGAGCAAATTACCGAACGCGGCGTCGGTAATGGCATCTCGATGATTATTTTTGCGGGGATTGTCGCGGGCATTCCGAGCGCCATTGGTCAGGCGCTGGAAAGTGCTCGTCAGGGGGAGTTGAGTTCTTTTGCTTTGCTGTTCGTTGCTCTCGTTGCGATCGTGGTTGTCTTTGGCGTGGTATTCATGGAGCGTGGTCAGCGCCGCATTACGGTAAATTACGCTAAGCGTCAGCAAGGCAACCGTATGTACGCTGCACAACAGAGCCACCTGCCGCTGAAAGTAAATATGTCGGGCGTGATCCCGGCCATCTTCGCCAGTTCGATTTTGTTGTTGCCGGCTAGCCTTGGCACTTGGATGGGCGCAGGCAAGGAAGGTGTTGTCGCATCGATGCTGCGTGAGGTGTCGCTGGCGATGGCGCCAGGGCAGCCTTTGTATTTAATGTTGTTTGCGGCACTGATTATTTTCTTTTGCTATTTCTATACCGCGTTGATGTTCAATCCGAAGGAGATTGCGGAGAACCTCAAGCGCAGTGGTGCTTTGATTCCGGGGATTCGTCCTGGCGAGCAGTCGGCGGCTTACATTGATACGGTTGTTGGGCGTTTAACCTTGTTCGGCGCGTTATATATGGCGGCAGTGTGTTTGCTCCCGATCTGGCTGAACTCTGCATTGAATGTGCCATTTTATTTAGGTGGCACCTCGCTGCTTATCGTGGTCGTAGTGGTGATGGACTTCATGGCGCAAGTGAATGCGCACATGATGTCTAGTCAGTACGAGAAGCTTCTGAAGAAGGCAAACCTCAAAAGCTACGGCTCTGGGGCGCGCTAAATAGTAAGTTGGCCCATAAAGGGCCCAATGGGTGAAGTCATGAAAGTCCAGGCATCAGTCAAAAAGGTCTGCCGTAACTGCAAGATCGTCCGTCGCCGCGGCTCGGTTCGGGTGATTTGCAGTGCTGAGCCGCGTCACAAGCAGCGGCAGGGCTGACCGTCGTCGTTGCAAAAACAGGTGAAGGCGGATAGACTTTGCGCCCTTTTTTCGGGCCTTACGCTCGAAGCCATTGCTGCAACGTAATCAAGGCAAGTTGAAAGAACGAGTGGAGTGTACGGATGGCCCGTATCGCAGGCGTTAACATTCCGGATGGCAAGCACACTGTGATTGCCCTGACGTATATCTATGGCATTGGTCGCACCCGTGCCCAAGGTATTTGTTCAGCTGCCGGCATTGTCCCGACCACTAAGGTCAAGGATCTGTCGGATGCCCAGTTGGATGTCATCCGTGGTGAAGTGGGCAAATTTCCGGTTGAGGGCGACCTTCGCCGAGAAGTCAGCATGAACATCAAGCGCCTGATTGACTTGGGTTGCTACCGCGGTCTGCGTCATAAGCGCGGCCTACCGGTGCGCGGTCAGCGCACTAAGACCAACGCGCGTACCCGCAAGGGCCCGCGTAAAGCGATCAAGAAATAAGGTTAGAGACCGATGGCCAAGGTAGCCGCGAAAGACGCAGCACGCGCCCGCAAGAAGATCACCCGCACGGTGGCTGATGGCATTGCGCACATTCATGCTTCGTTCAACAACACGATTATTACGTTGACCGATCGCCAGGGTAATACCTTGGCGTGGGCCACTTCCGGCGGTGCCGGCTTCCGCGGTTCGCGCAAGTCCACACCGTTTGCCGCACAGGTCGCCGCCGAAAAAGCGGGCCTAGTTGCTAAGGAGTATGGGCTGAAGAATCTTGACGTTCGCGTCAAAGGTCCGGGCCCAGGTCGCGAGTCTGCAGTGCGCGCGCTGAACGCCTGCGGTTACAAGATCAACAGCATCACTGACGTCACGCCGATTCCGCACAATGGCTGCCGTCCGCCCAAGCGTCGTCGCGTCTGATACGGGGTTACTGACACATGGCACGTTATATTGGTCCCAAGTGCAAGCTTTCCCGTCGCGAAGGTACTGACCTCGCGCTGAAGAGCGGCATCCGCGCACTAGATTCGAAATGCAAGGCAGACACTCCGCCGGGGCAGCATGGTGCTGCTCGTCGCGGTCGTCAGTCTGACTTCGGAAATCAGTTGCGTGAAAAGCAGAAGGTACGCCGCATCTACGGTGTGCTGGAGCGTCAGTTCAGCAACTACTACACGAAGGCTGCAAAAACTAAGGGCAACACGGGTGAGAACCTCCTGCAGTTGCTGGAGTGCCGCCTTGATAACGTGGTGTATCGGATGGGTTTCGGTTCCACACGCACCGAGGCCCGCCAGTTGGTTAGCCACAAGGCTATTTTGGTTAACGGCAAGTCGGTCAACGTTGCTTCCTATCAGGTTGCTCCTGGCGATGTCGTGGCCGTACGTGAAAAGTCGAAAAACCAATTGCGTATCAAAGGCGCGTTGGAGCTTGCGGCCCAGCGTGGCTTCGCCTCTTGGATCGAAGTCGACGAGAAGAAGATGGAAGGTACGTTCAAGACCAAGCCGGAACGTATCGATCTTCCCTCGGAGATCAATGAGCAACTGATCGTCGAGCTTTACTCGAAGTAATACTTGAGGCACTGACGCATGGCGAACGCTGCATCCGATTTCCTCACGCCTAAGGCTATTGGCATTCAGGCGCTGAGCCCGAGCCACGCCAAGGTGACGCTCGAGCCGCTGGAGCGCGGTTTTGGCCACACGCTGGGCAATGCTCTGCGCCGCATCCTGCTGTCCAGCATTCCTGGCGCGGCAGTCACTGAAGTTGAAATTGATGGCGTACTTCATGAGTACAGCACCATTGAGGGTATCCAAGAGGATGTCATCAACATTCTCTTGAATCTCAAGGGCCTCGCGATTCGCATGAACAATCGCAGCGAAGTGACGCTGGTTCTGCGGAAAAAGGGTCCGGGCATCGTAACGGCCGCTGACATTCAGCGCGATCACGATGTGGAAATCGTTAATCCGAACCATGTCATCGCGCATATCAATGGCAATGCCGAATTGTCGATGCGACTGAAGGTGGAACGTGGCCGTGGCTATGTGGCCGCTGATGCGCGTCGGAATGAAGATGACGACACGCGTGCTATTGGTCGTCTGCAATTGGACGCTTCGTTCAGTCCCATTCGCCGCGTAGCCTACGTTGTTGAAGCGGCACGTGTTGAACAGCGTACGGACCTTGATAAGTTGGTGATTGATCTCGAAACCAACGGTACCGTCGATTCTGAGGAAGCGATTCGTCGTGCGGCAACCATTCTGCAGCAACAGATTGCCGTGTTCGTTGACCTTGAGCGCGATCGTGACACCAGTGCGATTGAGTCGGCAGGGCCGGAAGTTGATCCGATTCTGTTGCGCCCAGTTGATGATCTTGAATTGACGGTTCGTTCAGCTAACTGCTTGAAGGCTGAAAATATTTACTACATCGGCGATCTAGTTCAGCGCACAGAAGTCGAATTGCTGAAGACGCCGAATCTTGGCAAGAAATCACTCACCGAGATCAAAGACGTGCTGGCATCCAAGAGCCTGTCGCTCGGCATGCGTCTTGAGAGTTGGCCGCCGACGAGTCTCAAGAATGATGACCGTCTGAACGCCAAATATCGTTAATCATTGCTGCTAAATACTGGCCCGGAATATTCCCGGGCTGGTTGGCAGGAAGAAAGCAGGAAACAGTGCCATGCGTCATCGTAAGATTGGTCGTCAACTCAACCGGAAATCAGCGCACCGCGTTGCGCTGTTCCGCAACCTCGCGGTCGCGCTGATTGAGCACGAAGCGATCAAGACCACGCTGCCGAAAGCCAAGGAAATGCGTCGCTTTGTCGAGCCGCTGATTACGTTGGCCAAAAACGATACGGTTGCCAACCGTCGTTTGGCTTTTGCACGTACACGCGACAAAGAAGCGGTAGCGAAACTGTTTGATGAGATCGGCCCGCGTTACAAAACGCGCCCGGGCGGCTACATGCGTGTGTTGAAGATGGGCTTCCGTGCGGGTGATGCAGCACCGATGGCATTTGTCGAACTGGTCGATCGTCCAGACACATCTGTCGCGGTAGAAGATAAAGGCGAGTGATCGAAGGCTGATACTTGCTGATATCGCAATGTTTAAAAAGCCGGGCATCGCCCGGCTTTTTGTTTTGAGGTGCTTGCATCCGCGTACTTAATGTAGCGTCCTGAAAGATTGTGCGCCTACTGAATCAGTGTCTGATAATCGAGCGGTAGGCCCCGTAGAAGCGACTGTCTACGGGCAATGGGCGCAGTCACGGTTCATGTGGTTGCCGATAAGCCGAGTTGTGGCGAACGCGTCGTTATGTGGCGGGTATCTTGCGATGCGGTTATCAGCAGAGCAGTAGCGGTTGTAAAAAACGACCGGTGTATGAGTTTTTCGTTTTTGCAATTTGCTCGGGGGTTCCAGTGGCCAGCACCTGGCCACCACGATCACCACCTTCCGGGCCGAGATCAATTAGCCAGTCGGCGCACTTGATGATGTCGAGGTTATGCTCGATGACCACAATCGTATTGCCGTGATCACGTAAGCGAGTGAGCACCTGCAGCAGTTGCTGAATGTCGTGAAAGTGCAGGCCGGTGGTGGGCTCATCGAGGATGTAGAGCGTCGAACCCGTATCTCTGCGCGATAACTCTTTGGCGAGTTTGACGCGTTGTGCTTCGCCACCCGACAGGGTGGTCGCGTTTTGGCCTAGTGTGATGTACGAAAGGCCCACATCCATCAGCGTTTGCAGTTTGCGATGAATAACCGGGATAGCCGAGAAAAAATCCACGGCATCTTCCACGGTCATGGATAGCACTTCGTGGATATTTTTCCCTTTATAGCGCACGTCCAAGGTTTCACGGTTGTAGCGCTGGCCGCGACAGATTTCGCAGGGCACATAGACGTCCGGCAAGAAATGCATTTCAACCCGAATGACGCCATCGCCTTCACAAGCTTCGCAGCGTCCGCCCTTCACGTTGAAGCTGAATCGACCTGGCTGATAGCCGCGTGATCGTGCCTCGGGCGTGCCGGCAAAGAGTTCGCGAATCGGCGTGAACAGGCCCGTGTAGGTCGCCGGATTGGAGCGCGGTGTGCGGCCGATCGGGCTTTGGTCGATATCAACCACTGAATCGAAATGTTCCAGGCCGGTAATGTCAGTGTGTGCGGCCGGCGCTTCAATGCCGGTCGTGGCACCGTTGAGTACGCGTGCGGCAACGGGATACAGCGTGTTATTGATCAGCGTCGATTTGCCGGAACCGGAGACGCCCGTCACACAGGTCATGAGTCCGACGGGAATCTCTACATCAAGATGCTTGAGATTGTTGCCACCAGCGCCGGTGATGTTGATTAGACGTTTACGATCTGGCTTGTGGCGGGATGTGGGCACAGCAATGTGTCGGCGACCGGCAAGGTAGTCGCCGGTGATGGACTCTGTTGCGGATTTGATGTGCTCTAACGAGCCGGCCGCCACTACGCGACCGCCATGCACGCCGGCGCCGGGACCGATATCGAGAATAAAGTCGGCGGCACGAATGGCGTCTTCATCGTGCTCGACCACTAATACCGTGTTGCCGAGATCACGCAAGCGAATCAAGGTTTGCAGCAGGCGTTCGTTATCGCGTTGATGCAAACCAATGGATGGCTCATCCAGAACATACATCACGCCGACTAAACCGGCACCGATCTGGCTGGCGAGGCGTATCCGCTGCGCTTCACCACCCGACAAGGTTTCGGCTTTGCGATCCAGGGCGAGATAGTCGAGTCCGACGTTCACCAAGAATTGAAGGCGCTCTCGGATTTCTTTGAGAATTTTGTCGGCGATCTCGCCTTGCTTGCCTGTGAGTTTGAGTCGGCCGTAATACTCATCGGCATGGCCGACGGGCATTCGTGTGATTTCCGGCAGCGAGCGGCCGTCAACAAACACATGGCGAGCCTCCAATCGCAAGCGCGAACCACTACAGTCGCTGCAAGGCGCGGTATTCAGAAATCGAGACAACTCTTCGCGGACGGCCGTGGATTCCGTTTCACGGTAGCGACGATCCATATTATTAAGCACACCCTCAAAGGGATGTTTGCGAACGACGCGATCGCCACGGTCATTGATGTAGCGAAACTCAATGACATCATCACCACTGCCATGAAAAATAATGTCGCGAATTTTTTTGGGAAGTTTTCCGAATGGCTTATCGATGTCAAACCCGTAATGCTTGGCCAGTGATTGCAACATGGCAAAATAATAGACATTGCGCCGATCCCAGCCGCGAATCGCACCTTCCGATAGGCTGAGGTCTGCATCGGTAACGACCAGCGACGGGTCAAAAAACTGACGTGCACCCAGCCCATCGCAAGAAGGGCAGGCGCCTGATGGGCTATTAAAGGAAAAAAGTTTTGGTTCTAGTTCGCCGACGCTGTGGCCGCAATGCGGGCAAGCGTAACGCGCAGAAAAAAGCAGAGGTGATCGCTTTTCATCATCCATGAAGGAGACTAGAGCGATGCCTTCAGCCAGTCGCAGTGCGGTCTCGAAAGACTCGGCTAGACGTGTTCCGATGCCTGCTTTGACCTTCAGGCGATCGATGACGACGTCGATCTCGTGTTTTTTCTTTTTGTCGAGGGTGGGGACTTCGTCAATTTCGTAGACTTTACCGTTAACGCGCACACGCACAAACCCTTGGCTGCGTAGGCTGTCTAATATGCCGACATGTTCACCTTTGCGATCGCGAACCACCGGCGCGAGCAGCATGACGCGAGTGTCTTCTGGGAGCGCCAGCGTTTCGTCAACCATCTGACTGACGGTTTTCGCCGTAAGTGGTATGCCATGTTCTGGGCAGCGCGGTTCACCGACGCGGGCATATAGCAGACGCAGATAATCGTAAATTTCGGTGATGGTGCCGACGGTGGATCGCGGATTGTGCGACGTCGATTTTTGCTCAATGGAAATGGCAGGCGACAAGCCTTCGATATGATCGACATCCGGCTTATCCATCATCGACAAAAACTGCCGGGCATACGTAGATAGTGATTCAACGTAACGACGTTGACCTTCCGCATACAGCGTGTCGAAAGCGAGTGAGGATTTTCCGGAGCCGGATAACCCGGTGATCACCACAAATTTGTCGCGCGGAATCTCGACGCTGACGTTTTTGAGATTGTGGGTGCGAGCACCGCGAACGACGATCTTGTCCATGGCCGATTACCGCGACGCCAAGCGCCGCTTGTGCGAAGGAAGAAACCGGCCATTATACGGGAAGCTGTCAGCACGGCAGGCTTCGTCGACATTCAAAAAGAGATAGGTGGGGTAAATGTAAAAAGCCCCGCGGGCGGCGGGGCTTTTTTGTGGGGCAGGCTGCGATTGTCAGTCAAAGATTTTCTTGAGCCCAATTCACCGCTTGCAAGCGATTGGCGGCGTTGATCTTTTTGAAAATGTTGTAGATATGGGTCTTGATGGTGTGTGGGCTGAGATTGAGTTGCTCGGCAATATCCGTGTTCTTGGCGCCGGTAGCCATCACGCGCAAAACTTCGATCTCGCGGTCAGTTAGTGCGGCAGCTGCGGCGCTGGACGGACGCTTATAGACGCGTGTCTTGGTCATGTAGCGCTCGAGAATGCGGCGCGGCAACCAGACTTCACCGTTAAGAATTGCCTGAACGCCTTTGACCAATTGATCCTGTGGGCAATCACGAGGAAACACGCCATTCATGGCGGGGTGTGCCGCCAGCGCATCAATGTTTTCTTTGCCGTCGTCCAAGTTGAAAAATGCAATACGAACGGTTTGTTCGGCGAGCGGCAATTCATCCAAGATATCGAGGGCATCGGCGGGCTTCAGTGAGGAAGCGTCGACGAGGAAAAGCAAAACAGCAGCATCTGCTGCGCCGGCAGGCACGCTGGGCGACTGCGTGCTAACGCAGCGCTGCACGCCATTGCTGGTCAGCAAATTGATGAGCAACGTGTTCTGCAATTGCTGGCCGCTGACAATGATGACGGCAGACGATGATGAGGCGTTGTGATTAGTCATCGGTTGGCGCAGTCCTGCGTAACCTCGTGGGGCCGGAGAGATAAGAACAATGGCGTATTATGCCACGCTCGTCGACCCCCGCCATGTGCGGCAGCCCTAACGATATCCCGCTGCTAGAATGCCGCCCCCCGATTTAGTGATACCGCGGAGCCCCGCTTGACCGCAGACCCCATGACACCCCTCGAACGGCGAACCACGGCGGCGTTGGCTGCGGTATTCGCGATGCGCATGCTGGGCCTGTTCGTGGTTCTGCCGGTGTTCGCCATTTATGGGCGAGGGCTGGAGGGGGCGACTCCACTGCTGATCGGCCTCGCAATCGGGGCATATGGGTTGATGCAGGGGATTTTGCAGATCCCCTTTGGGCTCCTATCGGATCGGATCGGGCGGAAGCCGCTGATTTTTATCGGCTTGCTGATGTTCGCCATTGGCGGATTGATCGCCGCGGCTAGCCACACCATCTGGGGCGTCATCATCGGGCGTGTCATTCAAGGGAGTGGTGCGATTTCAGCCGTCGTCATGGCCTTGTTGGCGGATTTGACCCGTGAGGCGCACCGTACGCGAGCCATGGCGGTTATCGGCGCGACCGTGGGTTTGTCATTTGGCTTGGCGATGGTGTTGGGCCCGCTGATCGCCGCGGGAACGGGTTTGCACGGGTTATTTTTATTCACGTCGGTTATGGCGCTGGCGAGTATGGCGCTGATTTTTTTGTTCGTGCCAACACCGGTGGCCATGGTCAAAGCGTCTTCGCGTCGACGCATGCTGCCTGCCTTGTGGCGCGTACTTCGTCATCCGGGCCTATTTCGCTTGGACATTGGAATTTTTCTGCTGCACTTGGTCATGGTGGCGGTGTTTCTGGTGGTGCCGCCGTCGCTGGAAATTTATGAGCATTTGACGCCTGAACATCATTGGAAGATCTATTTGCCGGTCATCCTGACGTCGCTGTTGCTGATGGCGCCGGCAATGATGTACGCCGAGCGGCGCGGTCGTTTGCGCTTGGCGCTGGTGCTTGCCGGCACCGGTATCGTGGTGTCGTTGCTGGTTTTGGCGCTCACGCATAGACATCTAGCAGGTGTCGTGGTGGGGCTCTTGCTGTATTTCACGGCGTTTAACTTGCTGGAAGCGCTGATGCCAGCAATGGTGGGGCAGTTGTCACCCGCCGGCGCGCGCGGCACTGCGATGGGCGTGTATTCCAGCGGACAATTTTTTGGTGCTTTTTTTGGTGGATTGGTGGGCGGTGGTTTATCGACGGTGCTGTCACCAGAAGGCGTCCTCATCACATGCGCGGTGCTGATGAGTCTTTGGGTGATCTTTGTGATTGGCCTGCGGCTAAAAACCAGTCGGCGTAATTTGGTACTGCCGTTGCCGGCTGGAACACTAGACCCTCGTGAGTTGGCGGCACGGTTGCTGGCGCAGGATGGCGTACTGGAGGCGACGGTCGTGCCGGAAGACGGCGTCATTCACCTGACGGTCGATAACGCACGTTACGACGAGTCGCGGCTGCACGCCGTCTTGGGGTGATTTCGTCGAGCACGCTCAGCGCTTATCGCATGGAGGTGTTCGGGCTGCGTGCTAGAGTGGCGCCGCAATTTTTTCATTGCCGACCGGGTGAGCCGGGCGGTCCGGGAACAGCGGGAGCATCCCATGGCAAGCAAAGGCGTCAACAAAGTCATTCTGATCGGTAATCTGGGAAAAGACCCGGAGACGAAGTACCTGCCCAGTGGCAGTGCCGTCACCAACTGCACGATTGCCACCAGCGAAAGTTGGAAGGACAAAAACTCGGGGCAGATGCAGGACCGCACCGAGTGGCACCGGGTGGTGTTCTTCAACAAGCTCGCCGAGATCGCCGGCCAATATTTGAAAAAAGGCGGCAAGGTTTACATCGAAGGTTCTCTGCGCACCCGTTCCTATGACAAGGACGGGCAGAAGCACTATGCGACCGAGATCGTTGCCGACCAGATGCAGATGCTGGATTCACGCGGCGGTGGTGGCGCCGGAGCTGGCGGTGGTTCTGATGAGGACCATGGTTTTGATCAGGGCTTTGATCGCCCCGCTGCGGCACCGGCCCCGCGTGGCAAGCCGGCTGGGCAGCCAGCGACGCAGTCGCCTGCGCCGGATTTTGATGACGATATTCCGTTCTGACGACGGCTGATCTTTTACCGACGCAGCATGTATCCCAAACGCCTGCTGGTTATTGCCGGCCTGCTCGCTTTTGCGAGCGGGTTGGCAACGTTGGCACCTTTGAGCGTCGTCTTGAAAATCGCGCCGGATTCACTCGCGCGGCGAGTCGCCAATCCGGCGGGCACGCTTTGGCAGGGAACAGCGCAACTCACCACGCAACAAGGGCCTGTCCGCGTGAGTTGGGACTCACATCCCGGCTGGCTGCTGTTGCTAACGCTTTCGGCAGACTGGAAGGCCGTGACGACTGGTTTGAATGCTGCGGGTCGTTTCGAGCTGGCGCCTTGGGGGTATCGCTTGCGGGTAGACCGAGGCGATATCGATGGCGAAAGGCTGTCACGCGTCATGCCGGGAACCCGGGCCCGGCTTGATCAACCGTTATTGCTGAATGGGCTGGATATTCAGTTGTCACCTGGCGGGAAGGTCGAGCGAGCGGCGGGTCGCATGGCTTTGGAAGCCGGGCAGATCCGAGTTGGCGGGCGGCCTGAGCCGTTATCTGTCCCGGCGCTGCGCGGGCAACTCCGTAAGACCGACACCGGGCTGCAGATCTTTGTCGATGGTGAAGCGGAACCGGGCGCCCTGCTGGCCAGCATCGATCTGAACCTCCCGCTGCCGGGGGAAATGCATTTGAAAGTGACCGATCGGGCCATGCGGCTGGCGGGCGCGATGCCCGAAGGAGTCGCCCGGCCACCCGACACGGTGACCTTTGAAATGCGGCAGCCTGTCCGCTGAATTCCTGACGCTTTCTCCTCGCCGATGAACTTTTAACCGGCCGCCCGGGTCTAGCCTTCTGGGTGCGGGTCGTGTTGATTTATTCCAGTCCTGCCGATAAGTTGCACCGTTTTCTTTAGGGATTACTGCAGAAGTTTATGAGCCTCAACCAGCGCTTTGCCTCGCTGGCTACCGGACGTGGCCGTGAGGTCCTGGTGGCCACGGTGGCGTTTGCGTTGGTTATTGCCATTGGCTGGACGTTGGCAACATGGGCGTGGCTGATGATCGATGGTGTGCCGGCGGCGTTGCCCGGTGGGGTCGTCGCACCGGCAACCACTGCGCCGACTCGGAAACTGACTCCGGAAATTGCCCAAGGTTGGGCGT
The DNA here is from genome assembly GCA_964574995.1 of uncultured Pseudomonadales bacterium. Classification (GTDB taxonomy): domain Bacteria; phylum Pseudomonadota; class Gammaproteobacteria; order Pseudomonadales; family JADFDG01; genus JADFDG01. The sequence continues at coordinate 21,180 of CAZNPF010000012.1, forward strand.
TATTCGGTGATGCGAGTTCCCCGTCTGCCGCGGGAGAGCAGGCGTTACCGGAAACCAATTTATCGTTGCAGCTGCTCGGTATTTTCAGCACGAACAACGTAAAGCTGGCGGGTGCTGTGATTGCCGAGCGTGGCAAAGCCGGCGAGTTGTTCCGCGCTGGGGCGACCTTGCCTGGCGGTGCCACGCTGGAAAAAGTGGAAAAAGATCAGGTATTGCTGCGCCGTCGGGGGCAGCTGGAAACCTTACGATTTGATGCGCCCATGGCGGCGATGCCTGATATGGATGCACGCAGTGCTGATCGGCATGCCGAGAGAAAAGCGCGCAGAAAAGATGCCTCGACAGCAGAAACGCGTGACGGCGACATCGTCACGCGTGAGCCGGGGAATGCGCTACCGGATAATCCTGCGGATCAGCGCGCCATGGCGAACCGATTTATGGATGATTTTCGCGCATCACCGGACATCGTGCTGAATGATGTTGGTTTGACGCCAGCGTCGGGCGGCGGTTATTCGGTGGGTGCGGGTGCCAATGCCGAACTGCTTCGCAGGTTGGGGCTGCGTCCGGGCGATGTGGTGTTGACGGTCAATGGCAAGACGATTGGCAATGCCCAGGCTGACGCTAATTTGGTGGATGAAGTCAAAGCAAGCGGCGAAGCGCGTGTTGAAGTGCGGCGCGGCAGTCAAACGTTCACCGTGAATTATCCGTTGTAATCAGATGTCTTGCGGCAACGGCAACAAACCAGCAGAACAATGCATAAATACGCTGAGAAAAACGTGAATATCGAAAAAATCATTTGGCGCGCGTTATCTGCGCTGGTGTTGCTCTGCGCATGCCTGACACCGGTCTGGGCGGCCGAGGGGGAGTGGAGTATCAATCTGCGCGATTCCGATATCGGCGCGTTCGTTGATCAAGTATCGACCATGACCGGCAAGACCTTCGTGGTTGATCAGCGGGTCAAAGGGAAGGTGACGGTGTTGGCGCCGAAGCCGATGAGCGCGGCAACGGTTTATCAGGTTTTTTTGTCCGTACTGAGTGTGAATGGTTTTGCCGCAGTACCGAGCGGCAACGTAATCAAAATTGTGCCGGAAGTTTCTGCTCGGCAAGATTCGATACCGCTAGATATCAGCGAGCGCCCGAGTGGCGACGCGCTCATTACGCGCGTGATCGTCGTCAATAATTCTGCGGCCAATGATTTAGTACCGATACTGAAGCCGCTGGTGGCGAATACCGGCACGTTAGCCGCTGTGCCATCGGCGAATGTGTTGGTGGTGACGGATCATGCCGAAAATATCGCCAGATTGGAGCAGCTGCTTGCCCGAATCGAAGGCGCGGATACCGATGATCTAGAGGTTGTGGCGTTGCAGCACGCCTGGGTCGGCGATGTGCTGGATATGTTGGGCAATTTTGTTGCTGAAACGGGTAAGCCGGCGACATCTGCAGGTCGCGCTGGCGGCAGCGCTCTGTCTGCCGGCCAAGTACGCATCGTCACGGATGAACGTACGAATCGATTGATCCTGCGTGGTAATGCAACTGCGCGCGCGCGCATTTTGACGCTGATAAAAACACTGGATGTGCCCGCTGAAGCCAATACCGGTTCGGTTCAGGTGATACGTCTGCGCTACGCCGATGCGAAAAAAGCTGCGGAATTACTCAAGGGCATGATTGATGGCGGTGGCTCTGCTGCGTCATCGGGAAGTAAGGATGGTGGTGCGGCGGCTTTGTTGAATGCGGTGGGTGGAAAAGTCGCCATCCAAGCCGACGAATCACTCAATGCGTTGGTGATCCGCGCGGAGCCGACCGTGATGCAGCAGTTGCGCTCGGTGGTTGGTCAGATTGATGTGCGGCGTTCGCAGATTCTTATCGAAGCGGCCATCGTCGAAGTGGGCGGTAGCACCGGAAAAGATTTGGGTGTGCAGTGGGCGTCAGGCAATCCGGATACCGGCGTGGTAGGAACAAATTTCAGCGGTGCAGGCCGTAGCCTGAATGAAATCGCCGCCATGGTAGCCAGCCCGGTGACGGCCACAGGTTTAGCGGATGGCATCACGTTGGTGGGCGGCAAACGCGATAGCAATGGTGATCTGCAATTTGCTGGGGTTTTGCAGGCGCTAGCATCCAATGCCAACGTCAATTTGTTATCCACACCCAGCGTACTCACGCTCGACAATCAGGAAGCGTCGATCATCGTGGGTGAGAATGTACCGTTTATCACCGGTAGTTCTACCTCTACGGGCAGTGGTGTCAGCAATCCGTTTACCACGATTCAGCGCGAAGACGTAGGTATTCAGCTCAAAGTTACGCCAACCATGATTGATGACGACAACGTAAAGCTGGTGATCAGTCAAGAAGTGTCCAGCGTTAAGCCCAGCGAAAAAGGCGTGCAATCTTCAGACATCATCACGAGCAAGCGCTCAATCAATACCACCGTGCTGGCGGGCAATCGTCGAACCATCGTGTTGGGTGGTTTGATTGAAGATCGAGTGACGGAAACGGTGAAAAAAGTTCCGTTGCTGGGAGACATTCCGGTGCTGGGCATTTTGTTTCGGTCCAAGAGTGTTAGCCGGGGCAAGCAAAACCTCATGGTGTTTTTGCGGCCCAGCATCATTCACGACAGTCAGGCGGTGGGTGATTTGAGCGAAAGTAAATACAACGGTGTTCGTGCGCTGGCGCTTGAGATTGGATCGCACGGTGAGATTTCTCGGGTGCGCGACAGCCAAGCGTTGCCTGAGCAGATGGACAACCTGTTTTCCGGCCGGCGAGTCGAGCAAAAACAGGTGGGTGATAAAGCTGGCGATAAAAAAGAAGATGCGAATGCCGGCAAAAAGAATGTGAAAAAGAAAAAAGAAAGGAAGAGCAAAGATCAGCCGACATCGGCGGCCGCCGTTGATGGCGCCGCCCCGGCAGCCACGCCTGATGTGCTGTTTGAGGGGAAGCCTGTAACGGTCCCCAGTGCTGCAGCTGCCCCGGAAGCTCAGCCTGCCGGCAGCGCTGAATCCTCTCCATCGGCGCAGGCCGCCGACGATACGACCGCCCATAGCGCCGGCGAGGGTAGTCCCGATCCCGCGCAATCGGTACAGTAGGCCGGATTTTGCTATAGCCCGGACGCTATATCCGGGCGTCGGGCCGAGAGTACGGTCGCGAGGTCAAGGACAGGGGTCATCATGCTTAAGTTGCAGTTCAAAGATCAGCGCAAGCCAGCAATCTGGCTGGTCGAATCGCGTTACGCCATCGGGCGGGACCCGCAAAATAGCATCGTACTGGCCGACGAATCGGTCAGCCCTTTCCACGCTGAACTTCGCATCGAAGGCGATCAGGTTTTTATCACCGACACCGGCAGCGCTGGCGGCACGCTCGTCAACGGCAAGCGTATTCAGCGTCGAACCGAGTTGCGTGCCTCCGATGTCATCAGTATCCAAAGTGTGGAGCTGGTGTTGGTGGATCCCAAAGAAGTCGTAGCAACCAGTGAAGGCGCAACGCAATTGACGCCCGCGTTGGCTGGCATTCCGATTGCTCCGGCGGGCGCTAAAACGACGACGGGCTGGACCTTGCGCGCGAAGACGGGCTCTATCGTCGGCAAGGTTTTCACCATTCCTGCTGCCGGCAAGGTAGTGGTTGGCCGTGCCAACAACTGCGATATCCAGTTGCCGGCCAACCAAGTGTCGCGCCAGCATGCAGAGTTGCAATTGGTAGCTGGGAAGTTGCAGGTGCGTGACCTCAACTCGTCCAACGGGACATACATCAATCGCAAGAAAATTTCTGATGGCGAACTGAAGAACGGTGATGAAGTTCGCTTCGATACGTTCAGCTTCGAAGTGACCGGGCCGGGCGGTGGCACCACAGCGCAAAAAGCTGTTGGCGAGGATGGCAGTACACAGATGCGTCCTGCTGCGCCGGGAACAGGATCGACGCCGAGCGTGAAGCCGGCTGCTGCACCTGCGCCGTCGCAGGCGGCAGGCAAGACCAACACCGTTGCACCGACCAAGGTGCAACCCAAGATGGAATCGACGGCTGCAGCGCCGGCAAAGTCTGGCGGCGGTAGTGGCGTCATCATCATCGTGCTGTTGGTGGCTGTGGCTGCTGGCGCGGCGTGGTTCTTCCTGAAGTAATTCGTTGCCTGAAAGCAGCAGCTGCCGCGCCGCCCTCGGCGCCCGCAGACCTTGCTGCTTGGCGGATGCATTGGCGCCCGCAGACCGATACGTTTCTTGCCGCGGTTGATGCCGGTATTTCGGCAGGGCAATTGGCATTTTGTTTTGCGGGGGGTTATCAGGCGGCTTTGCGCGCACTGGTGCCGTCGCTGCCACCCGATGCCTTCGGTGCTTTGCTGGTGACTGAAGGCAAGTTGCAGCGACCCGAGCAGATCGCAACGACCGTCATGCCGCAAACCGATGGTCATTACCGCCTAGACGGCAGCAAATCTTGGGTGGCAGGGGGAAGTCAGGCGACGCATTTATTGGTGTATGCGCGTGCCGACACAGACGGGCCCGCCGGTATTCAATCGGTGCTACTGGTGCTGCCATCCAATACAAAGGGTGTGACGCTGGAGACGCGGCCAGCGACCGGTTTTCTCGATGCCGTTCCGCATGCGCGGGCGACATTTTCTGGCGTGGATGTGCGCGTCGATCAGTTGCTGCCAGGCGATGGCTGGCGCGAGTACGTGCGTCCGTTTCGTACCCGTGAAGACATTCATGTGTCGGTAGCGATTGCTGCGTATCTTGCGTTACATGCGCTGCGCCACGATTGGCCGCTGCCGCTGCGAGCAAGTTTGTTCGCTGTACTTGACCGCCTTGCGCAGTGCGCGCAAGGCAACCCAACGGATCCTGTCGTGCATGTCTTGCTGGCGGGTGCCGAACAAGAACTGAGTGCGGCTGGCGTGCAGATCACCGAGTTGTTGAAAGCGGCCGCCATTGACGATGCGTTTGCCGAGGATTGGCGCCGGAATGGCATGTTGCTTGCTCTTGCAGCACCGGTGCGCGCGAAGCGGTTAGAGAAAGCATTAGCGGCATTGCAATAATGCGCGGCATCACAATAAAAAACGCATCGCGTTTTTCATCTTTCGCTAAAGGGTTAGCGATTTTTCACTGCATAGAAAGTTTAGTGCGATTGTTTTCGCTCACCACGTTGAGCGCGTGCGAGAGCAACACCTTCTTCGATGACGGCATGATCTGGTGCTAACCGGAACGCCTCGACCCGTGCGGGAAGTTTTGATTCGTGAAAGGCTTCACGTGCCAGCCAAGCTTTCTTGTAGCGATAGAACGGAATGGTCGGGTACAGATGATGAACCAAATGCCAGTTTTGATAAGCCATTAGGGGCGTGAGCAGCCATTCTTTTCCGCCGCGCAGCAGCGATGCTTGATAGGGCGCGTCCTTCTGCAAGACGGTGTGCGGCTGATGCGGTAGGTAAACGAATACGGCAACGATGAGCCACAGCGTTATCCGTGAGGCAATGAACCAATACAGCAACATGTCCAAGCCCATGATCCAAGTACCAATGGCCATCGCCACCAAACCCAGAATCAGTTGCGCAAATACCATGCGTACTTCCGCTGCTGGGCGCGTATGGCGCTCACGCCAATAGTCCGGCACATAAAACAATTCAAAAAATGCCCAAGTCGTGAACGGTGCGAACCAGTAATCGGTGAGAAAACGATCGGGATCTTTGCCCTGTTCATTGGTGAAACGGTGATGCTGCATGTGGCCCCAGCGCAGCATGTGATGATTCACATAAGGCAGCATGATGCTGACGGTGCCGATGGCAACGAGGTCGTTGATCCATTCGTAACGTGATACCGAACGATGCAGCGCATCGTGAATGGGGCTGAACAAGAAGTAGCCGGCGATACCGGAAATCACAGCGCCCAGCCACAGTGGCATGGCGTTTTCGAACAGGGTGAGATAGCCAACGCCTGCGCCGACGATCCAGCCGGCATAGAACAGGAAGATCGTTGGCCAAGCGATATCGGGCTTGGTTTGCAGGGCTTTTAGCAGCGCGGGATCGTCGCCTGGAAATTGCGCCTGCGTGTGAGCGTCGATGGCGGGTGCGACTGTCGCGGACATGAAATTCTCATGTGGCAAAAAAGATACGAACACAGAATCTGTCAGCAAACAGTGTGTCGTAAGTGCCTTGTCTGCCGTCATGAGGGCTTTTGCTGACAGGGCTGTGGAAAGACGATGCGCTGTCGACGTACCGCATCGCGTGGGCCGGATGGCCGCATTCAACCGTCTTGCCCTTGCCTGCCCTGATATTCCGACGGTGGGACGCCGAACCAGCGTTTGAATGCACGACGAAACGTCGATACGTCGTGATAGCCCAGTGCGGCGGCCACGGATTCCACCGTGTGCCTTGGGTTGTCGAGGTAAATGCGCGCCAAGCGTTGTTGTTCGGCGTCTAGCAGATGCTGGTAATTCGTGTTTTCGTCCTTCAGCCGACGAATCAACGTGCGCGATGACATGTGCAGCGAACGCGCGACGTCTTCCAGCGTCCACAATTGCCCGGGATTGTTGCGCAGAATGCCGGTGACACGTTGGGTAAAGTTGCCGCCGCGTGCTAATAACTCAGCGGCGATCTGCTCGCATTGTTGCAGCGCTTGTTGGTTGGCGGTGGCATCAGCCAAGGGTAGCGGGCGTGCGAGTAGGAAGCGCGGAACTTCCAACTGTGTGCGCGGCATGTTGAAGTGAAATGGCGTGCGCAGATATTGCGTGTACATTGCCGCGTGTGCCGGCGCTGGATAGCCAAAGTGTACGATGCTGTTGACCTCGCCGCTGCCAAGCAAAAAATCGTAAGCACCCTGTGACGACGCGACCAAGGCTTCAATCAAAAAGATGCCAATTTCGTCATAGGGGACGCGCAAGTTGAACACGGCGCGCAGCACGTGCTTGTCGTGCTCCAACTCCATACCGGCAAATTGTCCGCGAATATTTTGATACTTCACCATCACGTCGATGGCATCGCCCAGCGTCGCCGAGGTGTAGGCGGCGATGCCCAGCGGGCCATGCGCAGCGAGGTGCAAGCGTGAGCCCATCTGCAGGCCCAGCGCTGGGTTGTCAGAGAGCCGCAATGCGTTGCGGATGATGGTGACTTGGTCCGGTAGCGAAATGTATTCGTCGAGTTGAAACAACTGCTGCGGGGAAATGTCGGTGCCAGCCAGCAGCGGCGCGACCGTATCGGCGTCGAGTTGCAGTTCGCGGGCAAGTAGCCGGGAATAGGTGGTGGCAAAAAGCAGGGCGTTGAGCATGGGCCGGGAGTATCGGCGCAATGGGCTCGCTTGTCACCGATTGCCCCGGTGCAATGATCGGCAGCGCAGTGATCAGTCGGAAACGGGGGCCGGGTTGCCGGTCAGTGCCGGCTGCTCAGACAAGATGGCGGAGGAAAGAATACTGATGATGGCCGCGCAGTCCCGCACGGTGATCGGCCGACGTATCCATGGAATGCCCGCGTGGCGAGGGTTTTCACGGGACACGATTACGCCGAGCAACTTCGTATTTTCGTGCTGCAGAGTCTGCCAGTTGGCCAGAGCCCGATCGTTGTCACCATTGACGAACAGAATCTGCACCGGCTCACCGGGCAGTGCCGGGCCAAAACTGAAGCGACCCGTAAAATTTTCACGCATGCGTAACGCGCTTTCGAGCAGCAAGGCATCCCGAGCATCCAGCCCGAGGTGGTGAATGCGCAGCGTCGTTGGCAGATGAGGCGGCAAGGCGGTCATGGCGCGAAAATACCGGGCACTGATGATGAGGCCATGGTCCCGGAAAGCGCGGTGTGCTGAAGTCCGATCAAGTACCTACCGGCTGCGTGAACGCGCAGTTTTTGGCAGCGATATATACCTAGTCCGTCGCGCGATGCTCAGGTGGCGAGCGGAACGCCGTGCCGGCTGTCGTCGGTGAGGATCTCGAAAGCTGCACGGTGCGCGGTGCGCAAAATGCGCGTGGGTCGGCCTAGGCGCTCCAGCATCACTTCGCAGGCAGCGATCTTGCTGTTGAGGCAGGTGTGTGCGCCGCCGGGCGGGTTGTAATAGGTGAGGCCGATGAAATCTTCGCGTCGTGCGGAGACATGGCCTTGCAGGCGTGCGTCGGCATTGCGGGTGTCGAAGCGCCAGTCAAAATAATTCCAGTTTCCTTGCGCGCGGAAGGCCTGCGCGAGCGCATTGAAACGGAATTCTTCGCCGTCGACACGCAAGCAGGCGATGGTCATCGGCGGTGTCCACAGTGGGCCGATTTTCAGTCGCGCGGTGATGGCTTCAAAAAAGGCATCCGGCGCGTCATCGAAGCCGGCAACTTGCCCCCAGGCGTAGGTATCGGTGTGCTTGCTGCCCCAGTTGTGATTTTCACTGCCGACCCAGTCGTGAATGTTGATGGTTTCGCCATCGACTTCCAGCGTGCCGTTGAATATGACCAGCGGACGCTGTGAAACCGCTTTGGCTTTGGGTAGCGCGCGCTCGTAGAAATTTTCCGGCAGAAATATCAAGGGTTCATCGCCGCCGGTGTAGTCGAGCTGCCAACGGATGCGATGCGGCCGGTGTGCTTCGCCACGTAAAGAGCCGGCTTGTAGCGTGGCATCGCCGATTTTTACGTTGAGCCCGCGTGCTGAAAATTGACAATGTTGTAGCGGAATTTCTTGCTTGGCGGCGCGCACCTGCCCGCGTTCACCGTCAGAGTGGATGGCCCACAACTCACCGATCGCGTTTTCAGGTTTCCCGTTAGGTGAAAAAATGGTGTAGCGGATCCAGAACGCTTCGCTACGCGAGGGGTGATTGGCACGCAAAAACCAACTTTCGTAGTGGCCTGATTTTTGTCCCGGTTGATAGCGGGCGCCTTGCCAGTAAGCGAGATCACGACGCATGGCGGCAGCTCAGGCAAAGTCGCCGTAGGCGCGAGCTTCATCGATCAAGCGTACCGCCGTAAATGGGAAGGCGATCATGGAGTCGCGATAGGCGACTTCACCGTCTCCCACGGGTCTTCCGTCGCGATAAATGGTGAGCGGACACGTCACGAGTGAGGCGAGCACTTTGATCGGGTTGGCGGAGTAGGTTTTCTCGCCGGCGAAATGCAGCACGCCAAACTGTGGGTGTTCGATATCCAGCTCATAGCGCGGGCCGGTCAGTTTGATGGTGAGCGTCCCAGTGACCGGCATTTGAATGCCGCCTAGTTCAGCGATGCCCCGGAATTCGCGGGGAGCACTGAGCGACAGTAAGCGCGTGGTGAAGGCGCGAATGTGAAAGCGGAACGGCAGGTTTTGATCGTCGATGTTGGCGTAGCCGCTCATGGTTTCGTCAAGCACGATGCCGAGAGTCATAGGTTTCTCCTTTAAGGTGAAGTCAAAAGTTCGTCGGCTAGCGTGCGCGCGGCACGCGTGGCCATGGCCATGATGGTGACTTGCGGGTTGGCGCCCAAGGAACTGGGCACGTTGCTGCCATCCATCACATAAAGACCTTTGTGTCCCCACACGCGATGCTGCGGATCGCACACGCCGTGTTCAGCGGAAATGGCGATGCGCGCAGTGCCTAGCGGGTGATAAGCCGTCATCAGGAATTTTCGTGGTTTCGGGTGACTGGCCCAGAAAGCATCAAGTTCTTCTGGGCAACTGAATGCGGTAATACTGGAAACCCCTGGAAATTGCACTTCTTTGGCACCAGCGGCGAAATACATGCGTGCGAGTAAGTCGAGGCCGCGCTTGAACAAGGCGAAATCATGATCATTTAAGTGATAAGTAACCAAGGGCACGTCGTGAAGCAGACCACGGCGTACGCGCCCACGCGAGGTGTCCTTAATCATCAAACCAAAATACGCCGTTTGCTGGTAGCGCTCGGTGAAGCGTACGAAATCATCGGCTTGCAAAGGATTGAGCATGCCATGACCAATAAACGGGAGCGTGCCGCCTTCGAACATCAGGCCTTCGTGTTTGAGATCGTAGATGCCAAAGCCTTGCGGAATCGTTGCGCCGTTGTTGAAACTGCGATCTGGAAACCAGGCAGTGACAGCGCCAGCGGGATGAATAGATAAATTGGCGCCCAGCCAGCGGTTGCGTACCCCGTTGGAGCGCAAAAAATTTGGTGTGATGAGCGCTCCCATGGCAATCACGGTGGCACGTGCACACACTTTTAAGGTGATGGTATCGCCTTGCGTATTTTTTCCTTTTGCTAAAATTCCGGTTACGACTTCAGGCTGGAGATCGTTTTCACGCAGCAGTGTTTCTGCACGAAATCCCGTATAGAGAAATGCGCCACTCTCTAGCGCGCGCGGGACGAACGACACGTTGGTGGATTGTTTGGCGTCGGTGGGGCATCCAAATTGACACAGGCCTTGCCCATCGCAGCCTTCGGCGTTACGGGTTAAAGGCTTCATTTCTTGCATGCCAATGCGTCGTGCGCCGTCGGCAATTACTTGGCCGATTTCGCCAACGTATTTTGGATCGGCGGGTTGAACTTTGAGTATCGTCTCGACGTGTTCGAAATAAGGAGCGAGATGCTCCGGCGTAAACTCGCTAAGACCTTCGGCACGCCAATCTGCCAATGTGGCGTCGGGTGTGCGCAGGCAGGTTCCAGAATTAATCGTGGTGGTGCCGCCGACGCTGCGGCCGATGGGAATCGGAATGATGTTGTTGCCGATGGCTCCCGTCGCACCCATGGCGCGATACAACTTGGGAATCACTTCCGTGAGTTTTCCGTTGAAATCGCGGCGGTCGTGATACTGCCCTTCTTCGATCATCACGACGGCTAAGCCGCGGCTGGCGAGCTCGAGTGCGGCGGCAGCGCCTCCAGCGCCGGTGCCGATGACGACGACGTCACATTCGATTTCCTGCGCTTCGTTGCAATCTTCAGCACGCGATATTTGCGAACGCCAGCGGGCGTGCTCCAGCGATGCGGGCACCCGCACGCCGTTGCGCGATTTCATGCGTGCCAGGTTGCTTTCATCCAGCAAATACGCCGTACGCAGTGGCGCGGACAGCGCCCGCAACAGATTGCCACCGATGAGTCGGCCGGCGTTGTGACGCAAAAAATGACTACGATCTTCGCGGGTTGCCGTCGAAAAGCGGCGGCCGTGGGTAGCGAGGTAGCGCAGCTCTAGCCACCACAGCAGCGCTGATGTCGTGCGACGCATCACGGGATTGCTGCCCAGCAGGGCGCTGGCTTGCTCGACGAGCGCCGAGGCGTCAGGTGCCGGCAGTTGTTCACCCGCCGGAAACAGCGCTTCGGCAAGGCGCTCGGCAATACGGCGGGTGGATGTGGAAAGCGCGGGGCGGGGCATCAGCGGCAGGCGATTTCACAGTGAAGGTGCGCGGGATTATTCCGGCTGAGTTGGCGGGGCGTCTTGTCCCGTCGGTCGCCGTTGGCAGGTCGTTAGGGCCAAAGCGAAAGAGGCGGCGGGTGCATCAACCGTGCGGATTAGCGGCACACATGTTGGCGCATGTGCAGGCGTAACGAGGATTTCTGCTTGCCCCCGCTGCTCGCGGGTGAGATGGTTGGCGAACCCTCACTTAAGGGAGCGTCCGATGATCATTGTCCAGGCCCGTATACCTGTTCAGACCGAGCATCGCGACCTTGCCTACCGGCATATCCAGAACTTCATCAGTCATACCCGCGGCGAGCAGGGTTGCATCGGCTGCGAGGCCTTTGCCAGCCTCGAAGATCCGAATGTGGTGCTCATTCATCAAGCGTGGCATGGCTCGGAGGATCTCGACCTGCATGCCGCTGGCACGGGGCTTGAGGCGTTTCTAAATGTGTTGCCACAGTTTGTTGACGGTGAAATTGCCACGTTGCGCTACGACTCCGCAGAGGAAGGCGTGGTGGAAGACATTGCGGCGTTGGATGTGGATGCCGGTTCGCTAGATGAAACCGTACCTGCCGGCGTGACGGTGCATTGATATTCGCCTTTCCGCGCGCAGCGTTTGATTCTTGGCGGCGTTTAGTCGTTCAGATCAATGCCTAAGTGGGTTTGTAGTTCGGCAAGAGCGATACGCGGATCGCCGACTTTAATCGTATGCATGCCGAGATCGCGTGCGGGCTTCAAGTTGATGCCGAGATCATCGAGATAAACCACTTCGGTAGGCTGCACCGACAGCGCCTCGCAGGCGATTTCGTAAAAACGCCGCTCTGGTTTACGTACGCCGGCCTTGCTGGATTCCAGCACGAAATCGAACAACGACATGACGTCGACAATCGTGTCTGCTGAGTGGTGATCCAGACTCATGCCGACACCGTATCCGGTGGCGATATTGTTGGTGAGGCAGGCGATACGAAAATCCCGTTTCACTCGCTTGAGCGCGCGCACCATTTCTGGCCGAACGAAACCGGCGAGCAGCGGCAGAATGTCACGCCCAGGCACGGCGTGACCTCGCGCCGTGGTTTCGGCAAAAAACAACGCGTCGAATTCGGCAGCGTTGATTTCGTTGCGTTCAAAGCGCGCCCATGCATTACGGTCTGGATTGACGGCATTGGTCTGTCGCAGAAAATCACGCGGCAGACCATGCGTTTCTTCGTAGCGATTGAAGGCCTCGAAGGGGCTGGACGTGATGACACCACCGAAGTCCCAGAAGACAGCGCGAACGGATCGGGGCATGACGGATTCCTCGGCGGTGAGCGGGTGGTTCGTGTGTCGGGCGGCAGTCTGTCGGGCACCGTTCCCGCTGGCAAGCGCACACACACTGACTGCGCGGTCGTTGCTGCGTCGTACTACACTGCCGGCGCGCTGATTTCCTGGAGCTTGGCATGACAACACCTGTATCCCCCGACCCAACGAGCTCTGATGAGCTGGCCGCGCTGTTAGGTCGCGTGGGTTATCTCGCCTCAGAGTCCACCGCGCTGGCGGTATATCTGGCGCGTGCGCTCAACAAACCGGTGCTGGTGGAAGGGCCGCCCGGGGTGGGGAAAACCGAGTTGGCAAAAGCCGCGAGTGCCGTGTTGGGTTTGCCGCTGATTCGTCTGCAGTGCTACGAAGGCCTCGATGAAGGCAAAGCACTCTACGAATGGAAGTATGGCAAGCAGCTACTTTATATCCAGGTACTCAAAGAGCAGTTAGGTGATCTGTTGCGCGGTGTGAAAGGCCTAGAAGAAAGTGTCGACCGTCTGCATAGTTTTGGCGATATTTTTTATTCCGAGCAGTTTCTGGAGCCGCGACCTTTGCTGGCGGCGCTGCGCGAAGAAAAAGGCTGCGTGTTGTTGATTGATGAGATCGACAAAGCGGATGCTGAATTTGAATCGTTTTTGTTGGAAATATTGTCTGATTTTCAGGTGTCGGTACCCGAAATTGGTACGGTAAAGGCGCGGACGATGCCGCTGGTGTTTCTTACGTCCAATAACAGTCGCGAGCTTTCTGACGCGCTGCGTCGGCGCTGCCTGCATTTGCATATTCCATTCCCAGGTAAGGAGCTGGAAAGGCGCATTGTTGAAGCGCAGGTGCCAGCCGTATCCGCCGCATTGCGAACACAGCTGGTTGATTTCGTGCATGCCTTGCGTGAGCTGGACCTGAAAAAGCATCCGGCAATCAGTGAAACGATCGACTGGGCGCGCACGCTGGTGTTGCTGCATGCCAAATCGTTGTCACCCGAGCTGGTCGGCCGAACGCTCAATGTGCTGCTCAAGCATGAGGACGACATCGCCGATGTGCGTGAAGAACTCGCTGCATTGTTGAAGGCCTAACTTGGCACACGACGTTCTGCTCGATTTTATTCACGCGGCACGCGGGGCTGGCGTGCGAATTTCCACGGCCGAATCTTTGGATGCGCTGCGCGCCGTTGATCTGGTGGGGTATGGATCGCGTGCGCGGCTAAAAGCCACGCTGGCGTTAGCGTTGGCTAAAAGCGTTGGTGAGCAGCCTGCATTTGATGAGACATTTGAGCGGTTTTTTACTGCGAGTCGGTTATCAAAATTAGGAGAGCCGGCTGGAGAAGATGCGGCGGCTCGCGCCCAAAACGATGACACTGAACTGCTAACCGCGAGTGGGCGCATGGAAGGCGGAGGAGGTAGCGGCAGTGGCGGCGGCGGGATGCCTGCGTCGGCTGCGCAAAGCCCGCTTGGGCAGATGTTGATGGCGGGCGATGCCAGTGCGTTGTCATTGGCGATGGCGCAAGCCGCACAGCGGATCAATCTCGAGCGCATGCGCTTGTTCACCCAGCGCGGTTTGTTTGGTCGTCGTTTGCTGATGGACATGGGTGGTGAGGCGCTGGATCTTGAGATCATTGATGCGGATCGGCGCGCCGAAGAACAAAGCGATGTGCGGGCAGGGTCTCTCGCGGCCGAGCTGAAGCGACGTCGCCAGTTGTTGCGCGATGAAATTCGTGAGCTGATCGATCGTCAGTATTTGTTGCAAGCTGCACAGGCGAGCCGCGCATTACGCGAAGAAATTATTCGCGAAGCCAATCTGGCCACATTGGGCGATTTCCGTGATGTGGAAGTCATTGTTCGCAAACTCGCCAAAAAACTGGCCAGTCAGCATCAGCGGCGTCGCCGCGTGTTGCGTAAGGGGCTGCTTGATGTGAGGCGAACCTTGCGCCGAAACGTGCGGCATGACGGCGTTTTGGTCGAGCCACAATGGCGTTGGAAGCGGAAAGACAGGCCAAATATCGTTGTGGTCTGTGATGTTTCTAATTCCGTGCGCGCTTACGCAAAGTTTTTGCTGTTATTTCTGTACAGCTTGGCAGATGTGCTGCCGCGAGTTCGGGCTTTTGCTTTTTCGTACCGACTGGGCGAAGTCACAGAATTGTTTCGTCAGCAAGATTTCAACGAGGCCGCAGCAGAAACACTGGAACGCTATGGCATGGGATCAACGGATTACGGTTTAGCATTTGAAGCGCTAGAGGCGCTGTGTCTGGGCGCAGTGGATCATCGGACTACGCTGATTGTGCTAGGGGACGCGCGTTCCAATTATGGTGATCCTCGTGCAGATATTTTGCGTCGTTTCAGTGAGCGCGCACGGCAGGTGATCTGGCTGAATCCCGAGCATCAAGCACGTTGGGGCAGCGGTGATTCCGTCATGCCGCGTTACCGGCCGTATTGCACTCACGCGGAAACTACCCGCACGCTGGACGATCTTGAGCGTGTTGTGAGCCGTATTCTGCGGCGCGCCTGATGACGGCTGGCCTGTGGCAGCAGGCCAGGATTTCGACACTGTCCTTATAGTGTTTTCATGAATTCGAGAAGATCTGCCAGTGCTTCAGGATCTTTGGCCCAGTCACGACCTAGGAACATTAATGTGTCGTGCCCTCGGTTGGATCGCCCTGCGAGACGCGTGTCGAACGTGTGGGTGTAGGGCTGCGCCGCACTTTTTGTGTCCCAAGCAAAACCCACAGCGTCGGTGTCATAGGTTGCCGCGCCGCGTGTGAAGGTCGTGGGACGGGTCTTCGGGAGCAATAGATGGCGCAGCGTGGGAACCGACCCGTTGTGAAGGTAGGGCGCGCGTGACCAGATGCCATTAAGCGGGAGCGCGAGGTATCCCAGCGAGGAGGGATTCGACACGTCCACCAAAATATCCTCGTCAGGGACTTTGCACGTGGCTGGATCGGTACATGCGGTGCGGAGCGCAGTAATTAGTCGTTTGCGTCCTTCGACCGTAATGGCGTGTGCCCGGTTGGGGTCTGTGCCGGTGACGGCAGGAGTGTAGATGGTGTTTGCCGATGCGTAGTGACAGCGGGCACAGGTCCCGTTGAAGAGCATCTCACCACGTTTTGCGCGGACTTCATCGACAGGAAATGGGTATGGAGGCGGTGGTAGGTCGCGTGTAAAGGCGGCGGCGGCCTCAGACGCCTTGTAGTTCACGGCAGCGCCCAGCGCAACGGTACCGACGGATGCGGCCAAGTTGCGGTAAACCGCGTGCGGCATGCTGCCATCCCACTCTGCAGCGGGCCGATCGCGTTGGAGAAATACGCTCATGACGTCTGCTTCGGACGGGTTGGGTGGCATCACCGAATCGATGATGTCGTTGGTCAAGAATTTGATCGGATTCACCGCTTCTACCAACACCTGCGTGGCAAAGATCATCGCGAACGAGTCGAAGAATCCGGGGCGATTGATCGCAAAGGGATCGGGCGCGTTGGTGTTACGTTTTTTTGAGAACGTGAAGTCCAGCAAAGCGCGTTTTTCGGCCTGACGGCGAGCAATCAAGGCAACACGTACTGCCTCTGCGATGGGGCCCGCATTTAATTTCGCCCAGCGAGGATCGACCGCGCTCTGTTCGAAAGCGTTGAAGATGGAGTTCATGCGCGTGTTGGGAGCGCCAATGAGCAGCATGTCTTTTCCATCCGGGCCACGAACACGGCCCACATGGCAGGTCCCACACGAAATCACCCCGTATTCCACGCCTGCGATAGTGAAAGGCGCAATGCCGAGCGGGAGAGGATTGCTCGGGTTGTACAGGTCCGGCCCGAGCCCGACTGCGGCAAACTTTTCCTCCGGCGGCCCCCAGATATCGGGCATCACATCCGAAAAGCGGTCGATGGCGCGACGTGGCACCCCGAAGCTGCCAAGAGGTGCGTAGAGCAGCGACTCCAGCCCTTCGCGATTGGCGTCCAGATACGCGTCCAGCTCGCGTTGCCTACGTGCACGTTCGGCCTCCCACCATGCGAAGTGGTCCGTGACATCAGTGTCCGTGCCGGGGGTTTCCACCGGCGTGCCGGCGTTTACTGCCGGCGTGGGGACCTCGGTCGAGGGTGCCGTATCAACGCAACCGGCCAACATGAAGGCCATCGTGGCCACGAATAGACCAGCCCGAGCCACTGAATTGAGTAAAGGCGTCATGATGCGAATCCGTCCGGCTTATGGCATCGCCGGCGTACAGTGATGTTGTTGTTATTGTCTGCGTACAACTCAGATCGCACTCGATAATATCAACGCTTTTTTATTACTCGCAATATAGATACTGACAGGCTGTCGTAAAAAGCTTGGTTGCATGCCTTATTCTTCAGCCGAATGGCCGATACTGCGGATACGCTATTTTTCCTAACGCAAGATGCTCCGAATTTACGGCACCAAGCGCCGGGGATCGTGCGCTCGTCCATATTGTTGCCGGCATGGGGATTGCCTAGCGGAGGTATGACGTTGAGACTCGCTGCTCGCCGCGTCCGGCATAGTTTGGGGCTCGATAGGAGATTACACGTGAACGCCGAGTTGCCCATCGAAAAACATTATCGCGCTTGCAACCTGTGCGAAGCATTGTGCGGCATCGAAGTACAACATCGCGGCGGCGAAATTTTGTCTATTCGCGGTGACAAGAATGATCCGCTGTCACGAGGACATATCTGTCCCAAAGCCGTGGCGTTACAAGACATCCAGAATGACCCAGATCGTTTGCGTTATCCGGTGCGCAGAACGGCAGATGGCTGGCAGCAAATCAGCTGGGAAGAAGCGTTTGAAGAGGTCGTCGATAATCTGCGCCGGATTCGCCGCCAACATGGTCGCCATGCCGTTGGCTTTTACGCGGGAAATCCCACCGCGCATAACCATGGCGCACAACTGAGTTTGCCGGCGTTTATTCAGGCATTGGATACACGCAGCCGGTTTAGCGCGACCAGTGTTGATCAATTACCGCACATGCTGGCGGCACTGGAAATGTTCGGTAATCAGGTGCTGTTTCCGATCCCTGACATTGACCGCACGGATTTTTTCCTTTGCATTGGTGCCAATCCTCTGGCGTCAAACGGTTCCCTCATGACCGTGCCGGATGTTGCGCGTCGTTTTAAAGATATGCAGAAGCGCAAGGGAAAACTGATCGTCATTGATCCTCGTCGGACCGAGACGGCAGAAGTCGCTGACGAGCATCTGTTTATACGACCAGGAACAGATGCCATGCTGGTGGCGTCGATGATTAACGTGTTGTTTGCTGCGCGGAAAGTGAAACTCGGCCGGCTGGAGGTGTTTACCGATGGCATCGATTCATTACGCAAGCAAGTAAGCGCATTTACGCCGGAGGCGGTTGCGGCGCATTGCGGCATCGCTGCTGAGAAAATTCGCGAAATAGCGCTGGCTTTTGCGGCTGCAAAAGGTGCGGCAGCGTATTGCCGCGTGGGTAGTTGTACCAGTGCATACGGTTCACTTTCGACGTGGCTGGTATATGCGCTGAATGTCGTTACCGGAAATCTTGATCGTCCCGGTGGTGTCATGTTCCCCAAGCCAGCGGTGGACCTTGCTGCGCTGGCGGTGCTTGGTAAGCACACGGGTCACTTCAATATTTGGCAGAGTCGAGTGAGCGGGCTGCCGGAATTTGGTGGCGAATTACCGGCAGTGGTGATGGCGGAAGAAATACTCACGCCCGGTGAAGGGCAGATTCGTGCGTTGGTGACGCATGCCGGCAACCCGGTATTGTCCACACCAAACGGTGCGCAACTGGACAAAGCGTTGCCAACCTTGGAATTCATGGTGTCGATCGACATTTACATTAATGAAACCACGCGACACGCGAATATTATTTTGCCGCCGACTGGGGTATTTGAACACGCACAGTTCGACCCGATCTTTCACTTGGTTGCGATCAGAAACACCATTCGTTTTGCGCCGGCGCTGCTGCCAAAACCCGAAGGCACACTGCACGACTGGGAAATCTTGCTCGAACTCACGACGCGGCTGCATAGCAAGGATTGGCGCAGCATGATGGCGATGAGGGCGGTGCGGAAAATCGTTTACGCACTGGGCGACGATGGCATCGTTGATCTGATGCTACGGGCCGGTCCGTATGGCAATCGTGTGGAAGTGGTGGATCGCTTAGATGACGTGCTCTTGAGTAACGGATTTTCTGGTCCGTTGTATACCAAGGTCCGCAAACAGGCCATCGATTGGCTGTTGTCGCGGCCGATGTTCCGCGAGTGGCTGTCGAGCTCACCTTATGGCACGGAGAAAAAACCGGAAGGCGGTTTGACCTTGGCCAAGGTGTTGGCAAAACCGAGTGGCATTGATATCGGCCCGTTGACACCGGCATTGCCTGATCGGCTGGCGACGCCGGAGAAAACTATCAATCTGTCGCCTGCGGTGTATGCCGATGAAATGGCGCGCATGACGGCAGCGCTTTCACGCCCCATGGCGAAGGATCTGCTGTTGATTGGGCGTCGTCATGTGCGATCCAACAACAGTTGGATGCACAACAGTTATCGATTGGTGAAAGGAAAAAATCGCTGCACACTGATGATTCATCCCGATGATGCGGCGGCCCGTGGAATCGCAGACGGTGTTGATGTTTCCGTATCAACTCGCGTCGGTCGTGTGCAACTTCCGGCGGAAGTGACTGACGACATCATGCCGGGGGTGGTTTCCATGCCACATGGCTTTGGTCATAAGCGCAACGGTGTGCAGTTATCGGTAGCCAGTGAAATGTCTCCCGGCGTCAGCATCAATGACGTCACCGACGAAAAATTGCATGACCGGCTGACCGGAATGGCCATCGTCAACGGCGTACCGGTAACGGTGGAATTGCCTCGGACGGTGCAAAAACCGGTTGCGAAGCCGTCACCGAAGAAAAAGAAACGGCCAGTTGCCTGAAGCGGCTACAGACGATTACTGAGATCTAGCACCTGCTGCGCGGTAATGCGCAAGCTGTCTTTCCAAGCGTAGCCAACGATTTCGCGGCCGGTGGCGCCGTCACGGAAATCGAGTGCAATGCCGGGCGCGATCAGGTGACGGTAATCGACGAACAACTCTTCATGTGAGGCAATGTCGCGCAGCGCGAATACAAAGCCTAGGTGCCAGATTACATTGGGCGTGAATGAGTGATTGATAAAAAAGTCATCGGGATAGCCGGGGCTCACGACGCAGTGATCTTCAAACCAAATGACTGATGTATCCACATGCGGCGGCGGTTCGGGTGCCAGCACCTCCGAAATTCGCAATGTGTGTGTGACTTTCGTGGGTGCGATCAGGATTTTTCCAGCGGCAACAGGCTCTTCGAGGAAAAGCCCTTTGCCTGCGCCCGCAACAGTCGAAGCGGCGACGCGATACTTCACGGTAATCAGACCTTCCACGTGCGCTCCGAGTATTCAGTAGGCGAAAGGCCGGCATTTTATGCCGGCCTTTTGTTTATCGACAGCGCGTTTTAAGCGGGTGATTTCCCAATCAACAAATACGAGATTTTGGTGACAAGCCAGCGTGGCGTGAACCGTACACTGAGCACGACCACCTTGTTGATCAGGCCGGGCACAACCACGGGGCGATCGGCAAACAAGGCGCGCAAGCCGGCAGCGGCCACGGGTGCGGCGTCCATGGAGGCGGCCAGCAGTAGTTTGGAATCGTTGTTGGCTCGTGCGTGAAAGTTAGTGCGCACGGCGCCTGGGCAGAGTGCGGTTACGCGTACGCCTTTCTCGCGCAACTCGGCATCGATGGCCTCTGAAAACGACAGTACATAAGCCTTGGTGGCGGCATACACGGCGAATTCTGGGCTTGGTTCAAACGAAGCCACGGAGCCGACATTGAGGATACGACCGTGGCGGCGTGCGGCCATGTCGTTACCGAAGAGCCAACACAGTTCGGTGAGCGTGCTGATATTGAGTTGGATCATTTCCATTTGCTCTGGCAGCGTCATTTTTGCAAAGCGGCCTTTGAGCCCAAAACCGGCATTGTTCACCAGCACATCGACTTGCAAGCCGCGCGTTTGTGCGGCGGCATAGAGTGTGTGCGCGCTGCCGGTTTTTCCAAGGTCGATGGCAATCACGGTGCTGCTGGCGCCGTATTGTTGCTTCAATTCGTCAGCCAATTGCTGCAGTTTTTCTGCGCTGCGGGCGGCCAACACGAGGTCGTAACCTTGCTGCGCGAGTTGCAGAGCAAACTCGCGGCCTATGCCAAGGGATGCGCCGGTTACAAGGGCAAGAGGACGCTTCATGCTGTTCTCCTAATGAAGACGTTGAGTATGCGTGTGCGTCAGTGGCGTGCGCGTAAGCGCCGTGTTCGAAAACCACCGACAGCCATGTCGCCGAGCACTGCCAAGAGTGACAAAAAGCCACGCGGCTGTGTGGCGGGATTTTTACCGTCGCCCATGCGATGCAGTTGGCGTGCATACCAACTCACTTCCATCATGGCCATGTCATCGACTTTACGAATGCCTGTGCTAATGGGCTTTACGGTCGACACCGTGCTGGTATCCGACAAAACGCGCGCTGACAACGCCGGTTCCGTGGCGAGGGGGCGTGCAAGGCCGACGATATCGGTCGCACCGGAAGCGACGGCAGCGTGCATCGCATCGGCAGAGCGAAATCCGCCGGTGACCATGAGTGGCGTGTGAGGAACATGCGCACGAATGGCACGTGCGTACCGCAAGAAATATGCCTCACGTTCACGAGTGGATTCTTTTTGTTTAGCTCCTTGTGGGCCACGTGCCATTTCGGGCTGCTCGTAGGTGCCGCCAGAAATTTCTAGCAAATCCAGCCCCAAGCCGGTCAGCGTTTTGGCAACCTGCATCGATTCTTCTTCGCTGAAACCTCCGCGCTGAAAATCGGCAGAGTTAAGTTTTATGGACAACGAGAAGTCCGGGCCGGTGACGGCGCGCATAGCGTTGTAAATTTCGACCACAAAGCGCGTGCGGTTGTGCAGATCACCGCCCCATTGGTCGGAACGGCGATTGGTGAGTGGCGATAAAAATTGGTTGACGAGATAGCCGTGCGCACCGTGGATTTGTACGCCGTTGAAGCCGGCTTGCTTGGCGAGGCGCGCCGTGTTGGCAAAACGCTGAATGATGTCTTCGATTTCGCTAGAGCTCAGTGCGCGCGGGGTGGCAAACATAGTTTGCATGTCTTTGCGAAATGGTACTGCGGATGGAGCGACAGGGTCTGGATCGATGAACCGGATGACTTGACGACCCGGATGATTGATTTGCATCCAGATCTGCGTGTTGTTCGCGCTGCCTGCTTGCGCCCATTCCTGCAGTAATGGCATATCGCGTTCATCTTCCAGCGCGACGTTGCCGGGCTCACCCAGATGACGACGATCAACCATGACGTTGCCGGTGATGAGCAGGCCGGTGCCCCCGGCAGACCAGCGCGAATAAAGAGTTGGCAGTCGACGAGTCATGCGATTGTCGATAGTACCTAACGATTCGCTCATCGCACTTTTGGCGAGGCGATTTTTCAGCATGGCCCCGTTGGAAAGATTTAGCGGAGATTGCAGTGAAGAAGTCATGTGATGTAACGGCCTCAACAAGGATTACTGAAACAAGGGTTGCTGAAATTGACTGGGCTTAGGCCGGCTTGCCGGCATATTTCTCGGCCAAGTCGTACATGGATGTGTGCACACCTAATTGTATGAGCGTCCAGTAATGCCCGGCGATGACGCGATCAACCAGCATGATTCTGGCTGAAGGCTGAAAGGAATCTAGATAACGCAGTGGCGTGTTGCGAGCCTGTTTGGCCGCGCGAAAGTGAATCCGGGAATTTTTGAAATCAAAGGGCGTTTTATCGAATGCTGGCCATATGAGCTGAATCCAGCGCTCGTAAAAGTCGTCTTCCGGACGCGGTCCGTGCTCCTTGCGGACCCCTATGATTTTTAGTGCGTTATCGATTCCGCGATAGTCGCGCGCAAGAGTCGCGGCCATGATATCGCGCAGCGCATCAATGACATCGGCATCAATATTTTTGATGGCGCCAAAGTCGTATATCACGATGGATCCATCGGGTCTAAATGCGAAATTTCCTGCGTGAGGATCACAGTGAATAACGCGATGAATAAATATTTGTTTCCCAAAAATCTCGAACAATCGTCGCCCAATGGTATTCCGTAATTCCTGGCTGTAGTCGGTCGATGTGGAAACGGTAGACAGTGAATCTCCGGCTTCGTAGCTCAATGTCAGTACGCGTCGGCTGGTGAATTCTTCTACGACAGAAGGAATGACAACCCAAGAATCTTCTGCGTGGAGTTTACGAAATCGGCGTAGATTTTCTGATTCTTGTTGATAGTTAAGTTCATCGCGCAGTCGGTCGCGGATTTCATTGAACACTTCGTCGATAACTTTTTCTTCTACCTTAAGCAAGCCAGCTAGTTTTAGAATACGCCGTAAGTGGCGAAGATCGGATTCAATAGATTCTTCAACACCCGGATATTGAACTTTGACGACGACTTCGCGCCCGTCATTTAGTACGGCGCGATGCACTTGGCCGATAGATGCGGCTGCAAAAGGTTGTTCATCAATTTCACGAAAAAGCTCGTGTGGCGGTGCGCCCAACTCATCGGAAATTTGTTTGCGGATGACCCGGAACGGCATCGGCGGCGATTCTTTTTGTAATGTTTCTAACGCCGCAGAAAATTCCTTTGGTAGAAGGTCTTTCATTTGCGAGGCAATTTGGCCGACTTTCATGACGGCGCCTTTCATCTCGCCCAGCGTTTTGGCCACCTCATTGCCGATCTGCACCAGCATTTTCTGGCGTTCTTTTTCGCGCGCTTCTTCAGAAAGAAAAATTGATTTAGTCGCGCTGGTGGCGACGCGTGTGGCGATCGACGTCGACATCCCGGCAAGTTTCAGGAATCGGCTAGCTGGCGTGGTGGCTGTGAAGCGTTTGTCATTGCCACGGTTCTTGCTTTTGCTGTCTTCGTCGCGAGTCATCTGGGTTACTCGGATGGGCGTGAAGGGTACCGGATCATGGCACGGGCAAAGCCCGCAGTTGGCGGCGGGTTTGCCGCTGTTTCCCGCAAAAAATGTGAAGTAGGGTAGTTTTGTTCGCAAGGGAACGTGCGTATAGTACGCGCGCCGTTGACCCCGTTGTCTGGCAGCGAGGCGTCTGGATGGAGAGATCGATCTCTACCGCCGGGTTTATAAGAATGTCCTGCCGCCCTAGGCTGCTGATTATCCTTATGACTCCGGTTTGCCTTTCAAGGCAGGTTGGATCAGATCCGTCTGACGGCGGAGTGAGAAGTAACGTCAACCTGTGCTGTCCCTGACCTGTACCCTTTTGAGGTGATCCCATGAAGAAGATTGCTGTTCTGGCCGTTGCGGCCCTGCTGGTTGTTGCCTGTGGCAAGAAAGAAGAAGCTCCGGCTGCTGACGCCGCTGCTGCTGCTCCGGCTGTAGAAGCTGCTCCGGCTGCTGCTCCGGCTGAAGTTGCTCCGGCTGCTGCTCCGGCTGCTGATGCCGCTGCTGCACCTGCTGCTCCGGCTCCGGCTGCTCAGTAATCGCCAAGGCGATTCGCGCGCTGCCGAGTCTGGCAGTACGCACCAAAAAGCCCGCCGAAAGGCGGGTTTTTTATTGCTCGGATGAAAGTGATCCGGCAATAAAAAAAGGCGCCTGAAAGGCGCCTTTTTTTACCCAGCCGACTTCAGCCTTGTTGGCGCTTCTCGCCGGTGGCAACCAGATCGTTGAATACGCGCTGGCTTTCGTCACGCAGCGTGGCGAAAGCACCGATGGCCGCCAGTACATAGGGGTTTTCGGTGTCGCTATTTTGTTGCTTGCCGCTGTCGACCCATTTGTTGACCAACTCATCACCTTCGGCGCGAACAGTAGCAACCAAGCCACGAGCAGCAACCAGATAACGGTTTTGGCTGGCCGCTTCGGCGCCGATCGCGAGCTCGCCTGCGTAGCGGTATTTGTCCAGTTGCTTACGGCCTTGCGTCTCAACCTTGCTGACGGCACCCAAGCCGGCCAGCCATAACTTACGGTTGGCTTCCTTGGCGCGCTCAACCAGTGATTCCTGTTGGCTGCGGATATCTTTCAGTTCGCCCATGGCTTGTTCCTTCATGAAATGGCGGGTTTGCACGCGCCGTTAACGTGGTAGGCAATGCGCCCATAAAACTGCGCGCATCCTAAGGCGGTGCATAAAGCATGACGGGCGACCTCTGTCAGACAGTCAGGCATTGATTGTGTCAATCCGACGAGTCGTGTTCACAAGGCTGGCCAGCTGCTCTTCCGGTCTGCCGATGCGTGGAGAGCAGAGCGTGGAAGTGTGTCCGGATTCACACTTAGATAGGCCAGTCATGGCGTGATGTGCGGCAAGTCTGATTTCTGCAAATTCTTGCTATCAGAGCACGCTGCTGATCAGCACAATCGCGGCGCATACCGGCGGGCGTCTTTTTTGCGCCGGTCATCTACTAAACGGAGTTCTCATGCCCAAGCTTGAACGTCAGATTGCCCCTGTGCCGACCAGTACGTTCAGTCAACCGGGGATAGGCGCAAGCCAGAAATGGGTGGCCGATTACAACGCGTCCTGTTGGGTGCGCGCGCGGACGCAGTGCAGCACAACGATAAAACTGATTGTGCGTTACCGAGACGCAACCGGCGAGCGGCAAGCAGAAGTTGACCGCGCTGGCTGTCAAAAAGACGGAAGTTTGTTGCTATCGGGTCGAATCAGCTTGAATGCTTCCGGTGCGATCGAAGCCATGAGCGTGTGGCTGCTCAGTGAGCCTGCGTGTGAACTGGCCGTGGATGAGCTTTATCTTCAGCGAGTGGGCAGTTCGGCTGCCAATAAACCGCTGGTTGCTGCGCGCTGATTTAAGGCGGCACCGCGTAAACGTTAGTTTCGCTGCGCCCGAGACAGATCGCGAACAGGTACTTCGCAGAGAGCCCCCTCATACGCACGGGGGCCTTCAACCAAATGCAGCAACGATTCTGGGACCGTATCGAAATCAAGCCCGGTCAGACGCTTGAGGCGGGCCAGTTCCGCTTGATCATCCTTGAGCCGGAAGCGGGCAGGTTGGTTGGATATAGGTGTCATGGCGGACCTGTTTCGCAGAGCGCCGAGGCCATTTTGCCCCGGCATACCCCTCATTAAGCGAACTTCGTGCCAACTCGACCTATTCTCGCAACCATCTGATTTATATGTGGTTTCTTGCGTCCATGCGCAGTGGGCGGGTGCCCTGTCGCGCTGCTAACTGACGTATTGCGTCAGGTGGTGGGACGGCAGCCGTCAACTATGGCTGCGCGCCCCACGCCGTGGTGCGGGTTGCGATGCTGATTAGTGCAGTGGCTTGCCGTTAGGGGCCTTCACTTGATCGCGCAGCATGCCGCTCTGACCGAACAACTTTTCACGCCACTCGTCGAGCAGGGCGCGGGTGTCGTGATCGTTCGGGTGGAAGGATGGCTTGTAGTAGTCGAAGTATTGCGGCGCTAAGCGGCTGAACAGCCCTTTGCGTCCCCACAGGTAATTGAACCCTTTCAAATTGCCGCGGAAGTCGAGCAATTTGCCTTCCTTCGCCAGCAGTTGGGTGTGCCACATGTGGGTCAGGCCGATGAAGACCGCGGTGGTGACGGCCATCACGATGGCGCGTTCTGGGTAATTGCCGCCGGCCGCCTTGTAGACGTCGAACGCAACGGTCTTGTGTTCGTTTTCTTCCAACGCGTGCCAGAACCACAGGCCCATGATTTCCGGCTCACCCTTGGCGGCGTGTTCTGGGTCGCGCAGCAACTGCTCAGCGATGGTGGCAGTGAAATGCTCCAACGCACAGGTGGCGGCCAGTTGCATGCGCTTCGTGGTGATCTTGCGCACGAACTTCAACACCGGATTGAGTTGGCGGTCGATGGTATTGATGTCGATGCCCAGTTTGGTCATCGCTTCATTAACGGCTTCGTGCTCCTTGGTGTGCATGGCTTCTTGGCCGATGAAGCCGGAGATCTGTGCCTTGAGCACGGGATCGGTGATCTGATCGCGGTAGTGACGCACGGATTCCACAAAGAAGCGCTCACCTTCCGGGAACAGACCAGAAAGAGTCGACCAGAACAGACTTAAGTAAGCATCGTTGTCATACCAGTAGCGCGGAGTCCGGCCACTAAAAACGAAGTCCATTCGGCGCGGCGGGATATTTACGGCAGCACCGGTCGGTTGGCGGGGAGCGGTAGCAGCGGTCATGTATGCACCTCTATTGATTGGGTTCTCGGCAGTAGCCGGAGACAACAGGACGATGCCAGTGAGTGGGTAAACACTACAGGGCAGGCTGTGTCAGGCTTTTATCATCAAGGGACAGGTTGTCAGCAGAGGCCATGTTGTCATAATAGGCCGCACTGATACTACTGGCGGGCTCGTGCAGCCTACTCCTTGGTGCTGCGGAGAGTTCATGCGAGATACCACGGCCCTACCGGCCAACTACGTATTGCAGATCGTTGATTTGCTGGCACCCATGGGGGTGCCCGCAGCGGCGTTGTTTCCTGCGGCGGGCGTGAGCCGCGAACAACTTGCCGCGCCCAATGCGCGTGTGCCGCTGACGGTTGCCAACGATATGTTGCGACGCGCCATCGAGATATCTGGCCAGCCGGCTTTAGGTGTATTAGCCGGTTTGCAAATGAAAATTTCGCATCACGGATACATCGGCTTTGCGGCGATGACCGCGAAAACACTGGGCGAAGCCTTGCGTATTGCCGAGCGCTTTGCGCCGCTGCGCACCACTGCGGTGGAATTGCAATTGATGGTCGAAGGTGATGTGGCGGCGCTGACGCTGGTGTTTGATACCGAGTTGGAGCCATTACGGCAGACCGCTTTATTGGCGGTGAGTGTGGGCTTGGTCCAAATGGGCGCCGCGCTCACTGGAAAAGTATTGAGTGGTCGTGGGGAGTTTGCTTTTTCTAAGCCGGATTGGATCGAGCCGTACCTGCCCGTGTTGGGCGAAAATGTGGTGGTGTTTGATCAACCAGTGAATCGCGTTGTTTTCGCGTCGGAATATTTGGACTGGCCGCTAACGATGAGCGATGCGGAATCGTCGCGTATGGCCTTGGAGCAATGTGAGCGCGAATTGTCGGCTCTGGGAGAACACGCCAGTGTAGTTGGGCGAGTACGACAACTGGTGCAATCACCGTCAACGGGGTTTCTTGCGCTCGAAGATGTGGCGGAGCGCTTACATGTATCGTCACGAACGCTCAAGCGTCAGCTGGCAGCGCAGGGAACAACGTTCAGTGACCTGCTCGATGGTATTCGCCGGGAAAAAGCATTGCTTCTGCTGGCTAATAGATCACTGAACATCGAGCAGGTGGCGGATCGCCTCGGGTATTCCGATGTAGCAAATTTTACGCGGGCATTCCGGCGCTGGACCAACAGCACACCATCCGCGTGGCGAAGCTGATGCGCCGTTATGCTGATAGTGCCGTTATTTTGAATCAAGCCGCGCTACGCAACTCCTTTTCTTTCAGTTCCTCGACACGTTGAGCGATCAGCGCGCGATTGTCGTGCTGCCAGGGATGGAAGTCGCGCTTGTAATAATCGAGGTAGTCGCGCGTGATCTTGCGTAACAGGCCGGGCTCTACGAACAGAAACTTCAGCATGCCGGCGAAATCCTTGACGTTGCCCAGCTTGCCGTCGCGTGCGGTGAGCCAAAACATGAAGGCGAATTGGTGGCCCAGAAAAAATACGGTCGTGATCATCATCGCTTGTATGCGAATGGCATAGCTGCCGCTGACCTGCTGATACACATCGAAAGCGACTGCTTTGTGTTCGGTTTCTTCCACGGCATGCCACATGAACATGTCACCGTACGCGGCATGTAGATCTTCCATGATGGCGGGGTTTTCCAATAACTGGTTGGCCATGATGGCGGTGAAGTGCTCCAGTGCAGCGGTGACGGCAAGCTGACGGGCTTTCGGTGCGCGTTGTTGTAACTTGCTGTGCTGGCGTTTGACGTAGTTGGCAATGCGGGTCATCGGCAACCCGTATTTTTTCTCCAGCAACCGGTTAAAGGTTTCGTGTTCCTTGCCGTGATTGGCTTCTTGTCCGATGAAGTGACGAATCTGCTGCTGCAGGACGGGGTCCGTAATCTGATCTTGATAGTTGCGCACACTCTGGATGAAGAAACGTTCACCATCAGGAAACACCGCAGACAGTCCGTTCATGAAATGGGTTAGCCAAGGGTTGCCGCGGAACCAGTAGCGCGGCAGATCGGCTGGAAAGTCGAAGTCCATACGGCGGACCGGGATGCGGATATCAGCGGACAGGGCGTTCATGGCGGCTCCAAGCGACATGGTGGGCAGTGATGCCGCACTCTCACTTGTTGGATGTGTGTCTTGAAGGTTATCTTCAGCCGGCAATCGGTCATTTAAGGTCATTGGGCGAGAGGGGCGGTATGGGCGGTAAACGTCGGGACTTCACTGCGCCGCACGTGGCGGCTACATATGTCGATTTGCTCTGCCGGTTGCTGGAGCAGCGCGGTATCGAACGTGCACGTCTGCTGGCGGGAACGGGGCTTGATACGGCCGCGCTATCTGCGGCGGGAGCGCGTATCAGCGATGCGATATTTCTGCGTCTGGTTGCACGCGCACTGGAACTCACGGGCGATCCCTCGCTGGGTTTCCAGTTCGGTTTGACGATGAACATCAAGACACACGGATTTCTCGGCTATGCGGCGCTTTCCAGTGAAACGCTGGGTGATGCCGTGGATCTTGCCGTGCGCTATGTCCGCACGCGGACGACGGGCATCGATTTGCAGTTTTTTACCGAAGGCGATACCGCCGTGCTGCAGTTCGAAGAGCGAATGCCGATGGGTGATCTGCTGCCATTCATGATCGAAACGATGATGGCCATGTTTCATGCAGCTCGTCTGCAGTTAGTCAAGGATGCGCCACCCGAGGAAGGAGAGGCACGCGTGACGTACAGCGCGCAGCCATATCACGCGCAAGTGATGCAACTCGTGGGTGCGACGTTTCGTTTCAACTGCTCGTCTAACCAAATCCGATTTCCGGCATCGGAATTGAAAAAGCGCATTGATTTTGCTGATCCGCAACTAGTGCGTATGGCTGCGGCACAGTGCGAAGAAGAATTAAAAAAACTCAGCGATGAAGAAGGCTTGCTGGGCGATGTGCGTCGACGTGCGCGGCGACTATTGGCCGAAGATCCCTCGTTGGAACGGGTGGCCGATGAATTGCATATGGCACCACGTACTTTGCGACGCCGGTTGGCTGCGTTAGGGACGACCTGGCATGAAGTGGTGGAGCAATTGCGGCGAGGGTTAGCCGTTGAATTGTTGCAAGGTAAGCAACCCGTTGATCGTATCGCTGAGCAATTGGGTTATAGCGACCCGTCAAATTTTGCGCGTGCGTTTCGTCGCTGGACGGGCGTATCGCCCAGCGTTTGGCGGACGCAGAGCGACACGGCAGTTTGACTTAACGGGGTGCAGGAACCGCTGAGACAGGGTCCAGTTCCATGGCGCTCGGCAGACGCGGCGCGGTGCGGTCATCCAGCCATTTGCCGACATCGATGATGGCTTCGTAGCGCTCTTTCTGAATAAACACCGCGTGCGATGCGCCTGGGAAAACCTTGATCTGGCGGTCGCGGCTCATAGCGCGACGAACGATTTCTTCGGATGAGCTGACAGGCACTAATTCATCTTCTCCGGCCTGCAGGATGTAGATCGGCACGGTGATCATTTCGATCCGCTTGCGAAGATACGTCGCAGACTGGGCTACACCGCCGAGATAGCGTAGCGGTAACCATGTATGAGTGACGTAAGGGTCATCCAGCAGTGATTGGCGAACAGCTTGATCCTTCACGATCAGCCGCAGGCCGGGATTGGGCGGAATCGCCGGCATGGTCTGCAGCCATTGCGGTGAAATCGGGCCTGCAAAATTACCCAGGCTCCAAATCCACTGATACATGATGTCGGGCAGATGCACGCCTAACGGAAAACGAAGATTCGGTTTATAGGCGGGCGAAGACAGAATCAATCCATCGAAGAAAGATCGGCGTTCAACTTGACCGAGCAAGCACACCATGCCGCCCAGACTTTCGCCGAAACCAAACACGGGGATATCCGGGTAATCGCTATGCATGCGCTCGATAATGACGCCGACATCGGAGACATATTTGTCATGGTTAAAGACGTCGCCGCGTTTACCAATGCTGTCGGACTGCCCCCAGCCCTGCATATCCATGGCGTAGACCACGTAGCCTTTGGTAGCTAGGTATTCGCCCAGATCTTCGTACACACCGGAATGCAGCGCGGTGCCGTGCAACACGACGACGGCGGCACGTGGCTTGCCTTCGGGTAGCCAGTAACGGCCAAAAATATTCAGACCGTCAGCGTTAGTGAAGCTGTCGGTTTTGTAGGTGCCGCTCCAGTTGGTGATTTCTGGTGGCTCGGGCACATAGTTCAGGCGCTGAGACGCGCATCCGCCCAAAAATAAGAAAGCCAGTAGCAGCGTGGCTAGGAGGCGGAAACGGACATGCAGGGAAATAAAACGTACAGGCAGCATCGGGCCGACCTTTGGTGGATCCCCCGGGGTGGGGTTCCTTTGTTGTTGTTCTTCGGACCGGGATTGTATCGGCATTCATCGTGCTGACCAGCCCAGTTGGGCGACCGGCAAGCAGGAAATGCCAAGGCAGGTGGCGATTACGGCACTTGAACCGGGTGGTTGGGTCGCTACCCTTGCCCGCAGCCCGCCAGCGGGACCGACTGCGGGTACATAGGAGTAGCGCGACATGACGACGGCGAACGAGGTCTTCCAAGGCGGTTTGTTAGCGGGTCAGCCGGCATTCATCACCGGCGGTGGCAGCGGCATCAATCAGGGCATTGCCCGCCGCTTCGCGGCCTTCGGTGCGAAGGTGGTCGTGGTGGGGCGCCGGCAAGAAAAGCTCGATGAAACCGTGGCGATGATTCGTGAGGCCGGTGGTGAAGCACTGGGGATATCGGCCGATGTGCGCGACTTCTCGGCATTGCAGGCGGCAGCGAAGCAGGGTGCCGAGCGTTTTGGTCCTTACCGGCTAGTCGTGGCGGGCGCTGCGGGGAATTTCATTGCGCCGGCAGCAACGTTGTCGTCCAACGGTTTTGCAGCAGTCATCGACATTGATCTCAAGGGAACTTTTCATACGTTCCGCGCCTGCAGCGATTATTTTGCGGCGGACGATGTGCGTTGCGTGGCAATTTCCGCGCCCCAGGCGGTAGCGCCCATGCCATTCCAAGCGCATGCCTGCAGTGCAAAAGCCGGTGTGAATATGCTGGTGCGCACGCTGGCGCTGGAATGGGGTTCACGCAAAGTGCGCGTTAACGCCATTTCACCGGGATTTGTGATCAACACGGTAGGTGGCGACTTGTTTACCGCCGGCAGCGCTGAACAGGTGGCGCAGCAGATTCCGGCGCAGCGTTACACCACGGTCGACGAGATGGCGGATTTTGCGCTGGCGTTGGTAAGCCCGGTCTGTCGTTACATGACCGGGCAAGTTGTTGCGTTGGATGGTGGTGTCGAATTGCTCGGCGGCGGCATGATGATGACGATGGCCACGCCTCGCTAATTCAGTTGCTATTAATGAATGCCCGCATTTTGGCGTCGGCAAAGAAGCGAGCGATGGTTTCACCGAGTAATTCGTTCACCCATTTTTCGTTTTGCGCAGCGGTAGGTGCAACCGGCAATTTGCGGGTAACAGTCGAGCTGTAATCCGTGCTCAGGTTGCTGCCGTTGCGCTCGGCCGTGACGCGCACCGTGGCGCTGATGTTGGCCGTTGATGCGACAGTGCCGGCTGGCACCTCATAGCTCAGACGTGTGACAGATACTTTTAGTACGGCGCTGGCATCCGCACTGCCGAGTTGATAGCCCTGAGCCTGTAAGCCGGTTTTCATCGCGGTTTCCACCGCAGTCGCCACATCATTGGCGGGCGAAATATTGCTGGAATCGGCGTAGATGCCGCCGCGTGATCCCAGCGATTTTTTCTCGCGTTCGTCCAGTACGCTCAAGCCGATCACACGATTTTGACCAATATGTTCGGTGGGGACATTTGGCGTGGGTGCAATCGTGATGGTCTGCGGGCTGAGTGCGCAGCCGGTGAGGCTTAACGTAGCGGCAATCAGCAGTGCGAATATGCGCATCATAGTGTGGCTCCGTTGATGTGCGATCAGTGAGTGCGGTGTACCGCTAACTGCGCCAGTGAAGCCAGCGCATCGCGATAATGAGAAGTTGGCAATTCTGCCAACAGTTGGATAGCGGAATGTGCTTGTTGTTCCGCGAGTTGTCGGGTGTATTCCAAACCACCGCTACGGCGCACGGCCGCGATGACGGCGTCTAGTTGCTCTAAACCGCCGGTGCGAATGGCATCGCGCACGAGCGCAGCATCATCAGGGGCACCGTGACGCATGGTGTGGATGAGCGGCAGTGTTGGCTTACCTTCTGCGAGATCATCACCCACATTTTTGCCGAGCGCGGCGGTGTCACCTTCGTAATCCAGCACATCGTCGATCAGTTGAAACGCGATGCCGACATATTTGGCGTAGCCGCCAAGAATGCGACGCAAGCGTATCGCTTCGGTTTCGTCATGGGCTCCCAGCACTGCGCCAGCTTCTGCTGCCGATTCGAACATTTTGGCAGTCTTGGCGTGAATGACTTGCATGTAACGCGCTTCAGTGGTGTCGACATCACGCACGTTGAGCAGTTGCAGCACTTCGCCTTCGGAGATGACGTTGGTGCCGTCGGCGAGAATATCGAGCAGTCGCATGTCGTGCAGTTCGACGGTCAACTGATAAGAACGTGAAATCAAAAAATCACCCACCAGCACGGCAGCAGCATTGCCCCAAACGGCATTGACGGTGGGCTTGCCACGGCGCAGGCCGGATTCGTCGACTACGTCGTCGTGCAGCAAGGTGGAGGTGTGCAGCAGTTCAATGATGGCGGCGATATTGATGTGGCGATCGCCCCGATAGCCGGCGGCGCGAGCCGCCAGCAGAGCCATCAGCGGGCGTAAGCGTTTGCCGCCGGAATTGACGATGTAATCGGAGACCTCGCGGATCAGCGGTACTTGGGTGTCTAGCCGGGTCCGAATGAAGCGGTCGACAGCGGCGAAGTCCTCGCCCACGGTGGCAACGATGTCCTTGAAATCCATGGGGTTCCGGATCAAGTGGGGGATGGGGGAGGAGATGCCGGGGGCCGGCAGGCGGGGCGCATTCTCGGAAGGGCTGGCGAGGGCGTCAAGGAAGGGTCGCTGGCGGAGGCCCGCGATTTCAACCCAGACCACACCTTGCCTGTCACGAGGGCATTCCCTAGAATGCGCGGCCCCAAACGTGTTGCGTTCCGGTCTTAATCGGTCGCTAGGGTCGCCTGAGAACGGGCAACGTCCCCAGCAGCCAACCGTGTCGCCCAAAGAGGAAGTCACCATGTACGCCGTTATCCGCACCGGCGGTAAACAGCTCCGCGTCGCCGAAGGCGATGTCGTCAAAGTCGAGCTGCTTGATGCCGAGCCGGGCCAGAAAGTTGAGTTCAAAGAAGTCCTGATGGTTGGTCAGGGTGAGTCTGTGAAAGTGGGCAAGCCGGTTGTGGCTGGCGCTGCTGTCACGGGCGAAGTGACTGAAATCGGTCGCCACGACAAGATTCACATCATCAAATTCCGCCGCCGTAAGCACTTCCGCAAGCAGCAGGGCCACCGTCAGTGGTTCACTGCCGTGAAGATCACCGGCATCAAAGGCTGAGCAAGAGGAGTTTTCTGCCATGGCACACAAGAAGGCCGCGGGCTCATCCCGCAACGGTCGCGATAGTGAAAGTAAACGACTTGGCGTGAAGGTGTTCGGCGGCCAGCAGGTCGTTGCCGGTAACATCATCATTCGCCAGCGCGGCACCAAAGTTCACGCCGGAAACGGCGTCAGCATGGGCCGTGATCACACGCTGTTTGCCACCGTGGCCGGCGTGGTCAAGTTTGAAATCAAGGGCAAACTGAACCGGAAACAAGTTTCCGTCGTTCCAGCAGCCTGATTCGTTCCGGTTGTGGGCACCGGGACGTGAATGTCCCGGTTTCACAGAGCCGGAACCTGAAAGCCCCGCGGTGGCAACGTCGCGGGGCTTTTTACGTTTTAGGCCGGAAGCGTTGAATGATGTCGGATACGCGTTCGAAAGAGTTGGTCTGTGGGTTGATGGCGCGTTAGGCGCAGGTTGGATTGAATAATGAAATTCGTCGATGAAGCCGTAATCGAGGTTGTTGCCGGTAAAGGCGGCGATGGCTGCGCGAGTTTTCGTCGCGAAAAATTCATCGCGTTCGGTGGTCCTGATGGTGGCGACGGTGGGCGTGGTGGTTCGATCTGGCTAGAGGCGGATGCTAATCTCAATACGTTGGTGGATTACCGCTATTCACGATTGTTCCGCGCGGGCAAAGGCCAGAACGGCATGAGTGCGCAGTGTTACGGGCGTGGCTCCGAAGACATGGTGTTGCGTGTGCCGGTGGGCACTACCGTGATCGACACGGAAACCAATGACGTGCTGGGCGATCTCACGCATGTGGGTGCGCGCTTGTTGCTGGCGGCAGGCGGCAAAGGCGGCTTGGGTAATTTGCATTTCAAAAGTTCCGTGAACCGCGCGCCACGCGAATTTACACGTGGCGATGAAGGTGAAAAGCGCAAGCTCCGCTTAGAACTAAAAGTGTTGGCCGATGTCGGCTTGCTTGGTTTTCCTAACGCGGGCAAATCTACGTTGCTTCGCGCCGTGAGCGCCGCCAAGCCGAAAGTGGCCGATTATCCGTTCACGACACTGGTGCCGAATCTGGGTGTGGTGCGTGTCGATAGCGAGCGCAGTTTCGTGATGGCGGATATTCCCGGCATCATTGAAGGTGCTGCTGAAGGCGCGGGTTTGGGCATTCGTTTTCTTAAGCATCTCGCGCGCACACGTCTGTTGTTGCATCTGATTGATCTGGATCCGCCGGATGGTTCTGATCCAGCAGAAGGCATTCGTGTATTGGTCGGAGAGTTGGAAAAATTCAGTGAGACGCTGGCTAGCCGTGAGCGTTGGCTGGTATTTAACAAAACTGACATGATGCTGCCCGAAGATGCGGAAGCCAGGATCAGTGAAGTGGTTGCCGCGTTGGGCTGGACGGGTCGCGTATTTCGCATTTCTGCGCTTGGGCAGGACGGTACCAGCGAGTTGGCAAATGGCGTGATGCAGCAAATTGAAGCGTGGCGTCGTGCGGAAGCGGAAGATCCCGATTTGGCAGCGCGTGAACAATCGTTGCGTGAGCGCTTGGAAGAAGAAGCGCGCCTCAAGGTGCAGGAACTTAAGCTGGCGTCACGCGCAGCGCGTGATGCCGATCAGGCCGACGACGAGGATGACGACGATCAGGATGGCGGTATGGAAGTGATCTACCGGCCCTAACATTTACCGCGTGAGTCGACACACTGTGAATTGACGCAACAGGCAGACCATGGACCAGCAAGACGACAAGAAGATTGGCGATACGCGCGCACCGCTGCGCGATGTGCAGCGGTGGGTTGTGAAGATCGGCAGTGCGTTGCTCACCAACAACGGTCGTGGTTTGGATTTGGCAGCGATCGCCGATTGGGTGGATCAGATTGCCGTCTTGCGCGCATCGGGCGCACAGGTTGTGTTGGTGTCCAGTGGTGCGGTGGCCGAGGGCTTGGTGCGTCTCGGGCTGAAGGCGCGGCCCGATTCTATTCACGAGCTGCAAGCCTGCGCGGCGGTAGGCCAAATGGGTTTGGTACAGGCGTGGGAATCCCAATTTGCACGTCATGGTTTGCGCACCGCGCAAGTGTTGCTGACGCATGACGACCTGGCGGATCGCCGTCGTTATCTCAATGCTCGTTCTACGCTGCGTACGCTGCTGGAGTACGGCGTGATTCCGGTGGTGAACGAAAACGATACCGTGGTCACCGATGAAATTCGTTTTGGCGATAACGACACGTTGGGCGCGTTGATTACCAATTTGGTCGAGGCCGATGCGTTGGTCATTCTGACGGATCAACTCGGTATGTTTGAACGTGATCCGCGCGTTGATCCGCAAGCGCCGCTGATTTATGAAGCGCGTGCGTTTGATGAATCGTTGATTGCAAAAGCGACGGGCTCTAGCGCCAGCGGCCTCGGTCGCGGTGGTATGGCGACAAAGATTCGTGCGGCGCGGTTGGCAGCGCGCTCGGGTGCTTGCACGGTCATTGTGGGTGGCCGCATCGAAAACGCGGTGAGCCGGGTTGTTTCGGGAGAACGTATCGGTACTTTGTTATTGCCCGACGCAGATCCGGTTGCCGCGCGCAAGCAATGGTTAGCGGGCCATTTGCAAATGCGCGGCACTTTAGTGATCGATGACGGCGCGGCCCGTGTTTTGCGCGAAGGCGGTAAGAGCTTGTTGCCGGTTGGTGTGCGCGAGGTGCACGGTGAATTTTCGCGTGGCGAAGTCGTGTCTTGCGTGGACGATTCCGGCCGAGAGATTGCGCGTGGCCTTGCCAATTATGGTGCGGATGAAGCGCGTCGTATTGCGGGTGCTCGCACCGCGCAGATCGTCGAGCGGTTGGGCTACATCGATGGCGCCGAGTTGATACATCGCGACAATCTTGTCGTGCTGTGACCTTGTCGTGCTGTGATTGCGTGGCCATTTTATTGTGTAGCGCTCTGAGCTCGTCGTGCTTGGCGTGCGCAGTGCGTTGAGTTCGTCTTGCGTTGAGGTTTCTCGGTGAAAATATCCCTGCGTTGGCAGATTGCGTTCGCTTTATTCGCGGTCTACGTCATCTGGGGTTCCACCTATGCGGCGATGGCCATCGGCGTAAAATATTTTCCGCCTTATCTGCTGGGCGGTCTTCGCTACACGGCTGCCGGCGGTTTGATTTTCACAGTCTTGTTATTGAGTGGTGCGCGCTGGCCAGATCGTCGCGTCTGGGGTGCCGGTGTGCTTACAGGTATTTTGCTACTCACCATCGGTAACGGTGCCGTGAATCAGGCGCTGGTGGGAGTCAGTTCTGGATTGGCGGCACTGGTGATCGCGTCATCGTCATTATTTGCGGCCATGTTTTCGCGTTTCTGGGGCGAACCGGTGTCGCGTCGTGAGTGGTGGGGCATCGGTATCGGGTTCGTTGGTGTTTTGCTGTTGGCGTTGCGCACGGAATTACGCGCGGACGTGTTTGCGCTGGTCTTGCTGGTGGGTGCCAGCGCAAGTTGGGCGTTGGGCTCCATCTGGAGCCGTCATTTGCCGCAGGCTTCGTCGGCATGGATGGCCAGTGCCACCCAATTGTTGTGCGGTGGCGCCGGCATGCTGCTGATCGCATGGATGCGTGGCGAAACCATGCCAGTCCAAGTGCCGCGAGTTGGCTGGCTGGCGCTGGGGTATCTCACGGTGTTCGGCGCGATGATCGCGTTCTCGGCCTATGCTTTTTTGCTCAAGCACACGCGGCCAGCCTTGGCGACCAGCACGGCGTACGTGAATCCAGTGATTGCCGTGGCATTGGGTGCGTTGCTGTTATCCGAGCCGGTCACGGCCATCGAACTGTTGGCGATGTTGCTGGTGTTGGGTGGCGTGGTGCTGGTAACGAGTGCGAGCTGGCGTGTTTCTACGCCGGGGAAAGAATCAAACAACGCAGGCGATCGTCGATGAAGATCGTGCAAGCATAAAAAAACCGGCCAGTGGCCGGTTTTTTTATTGCAGCGGGAGCGCAGCGATCAGGCCATGGCCTTGATAGCGGCGTTCAGGCGGCTCTTGTTACGAGCAGCCATGTTCTTGTGGAAGATGCCCTTGTCGGCAACGCGGTCGAGAACTGACGTCATCTCGCCGTAAGCGGCAGTGGCTTGCTTCTTATCGCCGGTCGCGATGGCTGCACGGACTTTCTTGATGTAGGTGCGGGCCATGGAACGCAGGCTGGCGTTGTGGGCGCGGGCCTTTTCAGACGTATGAGCGCGCTTTTTGGCCTGTTTGGTATTCGCCACGGGTGGCTCCTGAAATTCAGCAAATTCGTTGGACTGCATACCGACCCGGGAGGGGGTACGCGCGGGGGCGCAACTATGCCGTCGAGGTGGGGGGTTGTCAATGTGACGACAGGCCGGCTGGGTGGTGGCCTGCGCCCTCCGCTACACTCCCTCGCCGCCCGGGCCGGCCCCTTCTTTTACTGCCCGATTCACCCTGAGGATCCCCCGCATGGCGACCCCCCCGGCGCCACAAGAGCCATCGACTGGCCGCTCGCTGCTGAAGTCGGCCGGCGTGGTCAGTGCCATGACCATGCTATCGCGGGTGTTGGGCCTCGTTC
This sequence comes from uncultured Pseudomonadales bacterium, assembly GCA_964574995.1. Taxonomy (GTDB): domain Bacteria; phylum Pseudomonadota; class Gammaproteobacteria; order Pseudomonadales; family JADFDG01; genus JADFDG01. The sequence continues at coordinate 59,960 of CAZNPF010000012.1, forward strand.
GGGACACCGTGATTGCTCACAGTTTTGGCGCGTCGGCAGCCACCGATGCGTTTTTCGTTGCTTTCAAGATCCCCAATTTTTTGCGTCGTTTATTTGCAGAAGGCGCGTTCTCGCAGGCTTTTGTGCCGGTGCTGGCCGAGTACAAATTGAAAGGTCCGCACGAAATCGTGAAGGATCTGGTCGATCGCGTTGCTGGGCGTCTCGGTTTTGTGCTGTTGCTGGTCACTGTCATTTGCATGATCGCATCGCCGCTGATTATTGCGCTGTTTGCTCCGGGTTTTGTCGGCACCCCGAAATTTGATCTCGCGGCCGACATGCTGCGAATCACCTTCCCGTATTTATTGTTGATTTCATTGACGGCGTTTGCGGGCGGAATCCTCAATACCTACGGCCGTTTCGGCGTGCCGGCAATCACGCCGGTGCTGCTCAATATCTCGATGATCGGTGCGGCGCTGTGTTTGCCGGCCTACATGCCGGTTGGCCGAGAAATCGAAGCGCTGGCGTGGGGCGTATTTATTGCGGGTGTGCTGCAATTGGCGTTCCAGCTACCATTTTTGGCGGGCTTGCGATTGCTGCCCAAGCCGAAAAAAGCAGAAGGCCACGAAGGTGTCACGCGCATTCTCAAGTTGATGGCGCCAGCTATTTTTGGTGTGTCGGTGACACAAATCAATTTGCTGGTCGACACGGTCATCGCGTCATTTCTGATCACCGGTTCAGTGACGTGGCTTTATACGGCGGAGCGGCTCACGGAGCTGCCACTGGGCGTGATTGGTATCGCGATTGGCACAGTCATCTTGCCGTCGCTATCGGAAAAACATGCTGGAAAATCACGCGAGGAATTTAATCGCACCATTGATTGGGCGCTGCGCATGACGTTGCTGGTGGGTTTGCCGTCGGCGTTGGCGATCGGCTTGATGGCCATGCCGCTGATGCAGGCGTTGTTCGAGCATGGCGATTTCACCCGTCACGACGCGACGATGGCGGCGATGGCGCTGCAGGCGTACGCGCTCGGCATCATGTGTTTCATGCTGATCAAAGTGCTGGCGCCAGGTTATTACGCACGGCAGGACACGAAGACGCCGGTGAAATACGGCATCTGGACGCTGGTCGCCAACATGGTTCTGAACGGCTTGCTGGTGGGCACGCTGCATCTGACCGGCTGGGCACCGTTGCATCTGGGGCTGGCGCTGGCCAGTTCGGTGGCGGCGGCGATGAACGCAACGTGGTTGTACCGTGGGCTGGTTCGCGACGGCCATTTCCAGCCGGAGCCGGGTTGGCGCCGCTACGGGCTGCAATTGTTTGGCGGTAATGCCCTGCTGGGTGTCGTGGTGTGGTGGCTGTGCAGCGTGTACGCGGATGCGTTTACCGCGAATTTGGCCGAGCGTGTCGGCGCTGTGTTGATCGTGGTGGTGGCGGGGATGGCCACGTACTTTTTCGCCCTGTTTGTTTTGGGCTTGCGGCCACGGCACTTGCGGCACTGATTCTGCCGGGCTTTCGCTGGAAACCCGGCCTGCATTCGCGGCCCAGCGTGGCCATCCGGCCCGTATAATCTCGCCCTTTCTGCTGGCTAACCGAACTTTGACGGGAGACCCGATGGAGCTGATCCGCGGGGCACACAATCTGCGTCCGCGCCATCGCGGCTGCGTGGCCACTATCGGCAATTTTGATGGCGTGCATCGCGGCCACCGGCAGATCGTCGAAACGGTGATCGCGCATGCGCGACGACAGGGCGTGGCTTCTGCGGTGATGTTGTTTGAGCCGCAGCCGCAGGAATTTTTCACCGGTGCGCAGGCGCCGGCACGTCTGATGCGTTTACGCGACAAAGTGCGCGCCTTGGAAGCGCTGGGTGTAGACCGTGTGCTGTGTGTGCAGTTCGATGCGCGATTTCGTGCGTTGACGGCCAACGAGTTTGTCCAGCGCTTGCTGGTCGATGGATTGGGTGTCCGGCATTTGGTGATCGGCGATGATTTCCGTTTTGGCGTCGGACGCAGTGGCGACTTTGCTTTTTTAGAAAATGCAGGGCGCGAGCAGGGATTTACCGTGCAAAACACGGCAAGCATTCGTCAAGACGGCGAGCGAGTGAGCAGCACGGCGGTTCGCGAAGCACTGCAAGCCGGTGATTTGTCGCGCGCTGAGACATTGCTGGGTCACGCGTTTGAAATCACGGGGCGTGTGCGGCACGGAGATGCGCGTGGACGTACCATCGGTTTTCCCACGGCCAATCTGGCATTGCATCGTCGCCGCTCGCCGTTGTCCGGGGTGTATGCGGTGGAAGTGCGTGGTTTGGGAAATAGCGTACTGACGGAGCGCACGTACACCGGGGTCGCCAATATCGGCAAGCGGCCGACCGTGAGCGGCATCGATGAGCGATTAGAAGTGCATCTGTTTGATTTTTCACAGTCGATCTACGGACAGCACATTGCGGTGCGTTTCCGGACGCGATTGCGTGATGAAATGAAGTTTGATGGCTTGGATGCCTTGAAGGCGCAAATCATGCGAGATGCTGCCGCCGCGCAGGATTTCTTTGCGGCGCATGCGTGAATACGCAGAAATAAAATACCGAAACACAAGCATTAAAACGGAAACCGGGATTTCAATGACAGGCGATAACGAAAAGGTCGATTACAAGCCGACCCTTAACCTGCCGGACACCACCTTCGCGATGAAGGCAAACCTTGCGCAGCGTGAGCCGGAAATGCTTAAGCGCTGGCAGCAGCAAGATGTGTATCGGGCGATCCGGGCGGCGCGTATGGGTCGTCCGAAATTCGTGCTGCACGATGGCCCGCCTTATGCGAACGGTTCGATTCACATCGGCCATGCCGTCAACAAAGTGCTCAAAGATATCATCGTCAAATCGAAGACCTTGTCGGGTTTCGATGCGCCCTACGTGCCGGGTTGGGATTGCCATGGGTTGCCGATCGAACTGAATGTCGAGAAAAAATTCGGCAAGCCGGGTCAAAAATTGGATGCGGCAGCGTTCCGCAATGAGTGTCGGAAATACGCGCAGTCTCAGGTGGAAGTGCAGCGCACCGATTTCATGCGCCTCGGCGTTCTGGGGGACTGGAATAATCCGTACCTCACCATGGATTTCCGTTGCGAAGCCGACATTATTCGCACGCTGGGGAAAATCATCGAAAATGGGCACTTGCACAAAGGCAGCAAGCCAGTGCATTGGTGTCTGGATTGCGCGAGTGCGCTCGCGGAAGCAGAAGTCGAGTATGAAGACAAAACGTCGTCGGCTATCGATGTTGGTTTTCGCGTCGTGGATATCGCTGAACTCAACCGACGCACACAATTGAACGCTGAAGGCGAGGTCATGGTAGTCATCTGGACGACCACGCCTTGGACATTACCGGCCAACCAAGCGGTTAGCGTGCATCCAACGCTGGACTATGTGCTGGTGACGGGTACGCAAAATGGACGCCGGGTGCAATTGATGCTGGCGGACGCATTGAAAGCGGCGGCGCTGGAGCGTTATGGCATCACCGATGCGCAGGTGTTGGGTACGTTCAAAGGCGAAAAACTTGAGCATTTGAAACTGCAGCATCCGTTTTATGCGCGGCAAGTACCGGTCATTCTGGGTGAGCATGTCACGGTGGATGCAGGCACGGGTTGCGTGCATACCGCACCCGGTCACGGTCATGACGACTTCATCGTCGGCGCAAAATATGGTTTGCCCGTAGATAACCCGGTCGACGGTAACGGTGTTTTCGTGCCGGGCACTGAATTGTTCGCTGGCCAGCACGTGAATAAAGCCAACGATCCGATCATTGATACGTTGTCCGCAAATGGCGCTTTGCTGTGCCACAAAAAGATTCAGCACAGTTACCCGCATTGTTGGCGACACAAGACGCCCATTATTTTTCGCGCCACACCGCAGTGGTTTGTGTCGATGACGCAACACGCGCTGGCTGAAAAATCACTGGCGGGCATCAAGCAGGTGCAGTGGATTCCCGGCTGGGGGCAGGCGCGCATCGAGGCGATGATGCAGGGTCGCCCTGACTGGTGTATTTCTCGACAACGTACTTGGGGTGTGCCGATTGCGTTATTCGTGCATAAAGATACGCAGGAGTTGCATCCAGACACGTTGGCGCTCATCGAAAAAGTTGCGCTGCTGGTCGAGCGAGAAGGAATTGATGGTTGGTTCAAGGCAGAAGCCAGCACGTTGCTGGGTGCGGATGCGGATAACTACCTAAAAGTTACCGACACGCTCGATGTGTGGTTTGATTCCGGCGTCACCCATGCCTGTGTACTCGATGCGCGTAAAGATGAACTCGGTGGCAGCCCGGCTGATCTTTATTTAGAAGGCTCTGACCAACATCGCGGCTGGTTCCAGTCATCGTTGCTGACATCGGTGGCTGCAAAGGGTGTGCCGCCGTACAAAGCCGTGCTGACGCACGGTTTTACCGTGGACGCACAAGGCCGCAAGATGTCCAAATCGTTGGGCAATGTGGTGTCGCCGCAAGATGTCATGAAAACGCTCGGTGCCGACATCATTCGGTTGTGGGTGGCGGCAACGGATTACCGCGGTGAAATGACGGTTTCCGATGAGATTCTCAAGCGCATCGCGGACTCTTACCGACGTATACGCAACACGGCACGGTACCTGTTGGCGAATCTGGGCGATTTCGATCCAGCAAAAGATAGGGTGCCGATGGATCAGTTGGTTGATTTGGATCGCTGGATTTTGAGTCGCGCTGCGCAACTGCAGACGGAAATTATTGCCGCCTACAACGACTACAACTTCCATTTGGTCTATCAAAAAGTGCATAACTTCTGTGCGGTAGATCTTGGTTCGCTTTATCTCGACATCATCAAGGATCGTCAGTACACGACGAAGCGCAGCGCGGCGGCTCGCCGGTCGGCGCAAACCGCACAGTTTCATATGGTCGAAGCGCTGGTGCGCTGGATAGCGCCGGTGTTGTCGTTTACAGCCGATGAAATTTGGCAAGCATTACCAGCACGCAGTGCGCCAACCGTGTTTACGGCGGAATGGTATGCGTTGCCGAACATTGTTCCTGGCGTGCTGTCTGCGGCTGACTGGGAGCTGCTGTTTGCTGCGCGTGCAGCGGTGAATAAACAAATTGAAGCGGCGCGCAGCGAAGGCGTGTTGGGCAGCAGTCTCGAGGCGGAAGTAGACCTCTGGTGCTCGCCGGCATTGAAATCCGTGTTGAGCAAGACCGACGATGAATTGCGTTTTGTGTTCATCGTGTCGACGGTTCGTGTGCATGACGCTCATGCGACGGAAGGTGTCGCCACGGAGATTGAGGGCTTGCGCGTACGTGTGCAGAAGTCATTGCATGAGAAGTGCGTGCGTTGCTGGCATTTGCGGCCGGATGTTGGTCACATCACGAAGCACTCAGAACTGTGTGGGCGCTGTGCGGACAACGTGGACGGCAACGGCGAGGTGCGTCGTTATGCGTGAGCAAATTCAGACGCAAGTCAGCCATCTCAACGGCGCACGTCGTACGCTGTGCTGGCTGTTGATCAGTTTGGTGGTGATCGTGCTTGATCAGTGGACAAAAGCGTTAGCCGTAGAAAATCTTTCGCTTTACCAGCCGGAACCCATCTTCGAGCATTTCAATTTGATGCTGGCGCACAATACAGGCGCGGCGTTTAGTTTTCTGGCAGGTGCCGGTGGCTGGCAGCGTTGGTTTTTTGCAGGCATTGCGGTAACGATTACGGTTGTCATGGTGCTGTGGATTTCTCGTTTGCGTCGCGACGAGCGTTCGCTGGCCATTGGCCTTGCGTTGGTCATCGGTGGTGCGCTGGGCAATCTGTGGGATCGCGTCACGCTGGGGCATGTGGTCGATTTTCTCGATTTCTGGTGGGGCACGTATCACTTCCCGGCATTCAACATCGCCGATAGCGCCATCACGGTCGGTGCGACGCTATTGATCGTCGACATGATTCGTAATCCCAAAGAGAGCGCCGCGTCGTGAGCATCGCGATTGGCCCCGATACGCGCATCACGCTGCATTTCACGTTGCGGCTGGCGGATGGTGCGGTGATTGATTCCACGCGTGAATCGAAACCGGCCACGTTTGTCTTTGGTGACGGCAGTTTATTGCCAGGTTTTGAGCAAGCCATACTGGGCCTCAAAGCCGGTGATCGTCGCGCGGTGCTGTTGCAGCCGGCCGATGCTTTCGGTGATTACAACGCGAGCAACGTGCAGAAAATGCTGCGCAGCCAGTTTCCAGCGGGCACTGAGTTGGAGCGCGGGTTGATGCTGTCGTTTGCGGATAAACAAGGTGAGTTGCCTGGCGTCATCATTGCTTTGGATGGCGATTGGGTCAGTGTTGATTTCAATCATCCCTTGGCGGGCCGCGATCTCGGTTTCGACGTGGAAATTCTTGCGGTGGAGCAGGTGATCGCCGAGCAGTCGGTGGCAATCCGTGAGGCCGCGCCCCGAGCCACGAAATCACCGCGAGGTTCTGCATGAACGTGCTGCTGGCCAATCCGCGTGGTTTTTGTGCTGGCGTTGATCGTGCTATCGATATCGTCAACCGTGCACTGGAAGTGTTCGGTGCGCCGGTGTATGTGCGTCATGAAGTCGTACACAATAAATTCGTGGTGGATGATTTGCGAAATCGTGGCGCGGTGTTCGTCGAGGAACTCGATGAAGTACCTGATGATGCGCTGGTGATTTTTAGTGCGCACGGTGTTTCAAAAGCGGTGCAAGATGCTGCGAAAGAGCGTGGATTGAAAGTGTTTGATGCGACGTGCCCACTGGTGACTAAAGTTCACATGGAAGTGATGCGCTATGCGCGTGCAGGCCGAGAAACCATTTTGATTGGGCACGATGGCCATCCCGAAGTGGAAGGCACCATGGGTCAGTACGATCGCAGTTTGGGCGGGGATATTTATCTGGTTGAAGACGAAAACGACGTGGCTGCATTGCAGGTGCGTCATCCAGATGCGCTCAGTTATGTGTCGCAAACCACGCTGTCGGTGGACGATACGGCCAAGGTGATCGATGCCTTGCGTGCAAAATTTCCCGCCATTCAAGGCCCGCGCAAGGATGACATCTGCTACGCCACCCAAAACCGTCAAGATGCGGTGCGGCAGCTGGCGCTGGAGTCGCAAGTGGTGTTGGTGGTGGGCTCAGTCAACAGTTCCAATTCCAATCGCTTGCGCGAATTGGCGGAACGCTGCGGCGCAAAAGCGTGGTTGATCGACGGTGCTGACGACATTCGCCCGGAGTGGTTGGCGGGCGCCAAAACGGTGGGCGTCACCGCCGGGGCGTCAGCCCCTGAAATTCTGGTGAATGGGGTGATCGACCGTCTGCGCACACTCGGTGCCGATGCGGTCAGTCATATGGATGGCCGCCCCGAGCACATCACCTTCTCTATGCCGCGCGAACTGCGGCGCTGATCCGACCCTGGCGGCCTTTTTGGCGCGCTGATGCGCGCTCATCCCCTGCCTGCGCCGTTGAGCCGGGACGTCCGTACAGCGTGGATGCTCACCGATACAGTGGGGCGCGCCTGCTGAAGAGTGTCGAAAGTTGACGCGACCTGTCACATGAGAACGATGCCCGAGGGGCGTGTGATGCGAGTCTCACTTGCTGACGAAAGTTTCCCGTTGATCGACCGAGAGGCCCGACCGTCGAGCATCCTTTGCTTGGGTGAGGGCTGAGAAATACAGTCGAATCAGTAAGTTGCAGATAGTCCACGGACGAGATGAGTGCGAGGTTTTTGGAGATGAGCGGTAGCCGGACGGCCCGGGGTTTCACCCTGATCGAACTGCTGGTGACGATTGGCGTCATCGCCATTGCTGTGAGTGTTGGGGTCCCGGCCTGGTCTTCCTTTACCCAAGGTTCGGCGGTCAGCGGTGCCAGTTCGGAGTTGATCAGTGCCCTGAACGATGCCCGTTCGATGGCTGTCGCCGAACGAGGAACCATCGAGGTGCGTGCCATGGGTGGTGATTGGAACCAAGGTTTGGAGATCTACCGCTTAAACGTGGTGAGCGATGCCAGTGATGACGAATTGCTGTTCTCCGTGCAGCGCACTGCGGGCGGCAAGGTTGCGATCACCGAAGACGCCAATTCCACCGATGTGCGATTCGACCGGTACGGACGTTTAACGGCGGGGCGTGGTTTTGATATCGACATCACGGGCAAGCCATCGGGTTCCCCGACACGCCGGTTGGAGATCAGCCCGTTCGGACGTGTGCAAGTGACTTCCAGCTATGCGCCCTGAGCGCGCGTCAGTCATGGATCAGGAGCGAAATGTGAACAAGGTCGTGCAAATAAATCATCAGCGCGGTTTCACCTTTACGGAAGTATTGGTGGCCATGTTGGTGTTGGGTATTTCGGTGATGGCGTTCGCCGGTTTGCAGGTGCGTGCGCTGCAGACCACGGGTGTGTCGCACTCCCGATCCGTCGCCATGAGCTTGGCGGGCGACATGGTCGAGCGTATTCGCGCCAACCCGACGGCGCTGGCGACCTATCGAACGACTTCACTGTATTCCAGCGCCGCTCCGACGACACCGCCGGCTAGTTGGGGCAGTTCGTCGTGCATTTTGACGAACACCAGCGGTGTGGGGTGCAGTGACGTGCAGATGGCCACGTTCGATATCAACGAACTCAAGTACCAAACCGCGCAAATGCTTCCGCAAGGTGGAATCCGCGTGGATTCGTGTGCGGGTGCAGCCAATCTGAGTTGCGCGTTTATTTTCTGGGGTGGTACGACGTCAGCGCAGTGCACCGCCAACGATGCGGTGAATGGCAACTGCGTTGCGATGGAGGTGATGGCGCAATGATCACTCTATTTGCTCCCCGCATTTATGTAGCGCGCGCAGCACAGCGCGGTATCGGCATGGTCGAAGTCATGGTGTCCATGCTGCTGGGTGCCATCGTCATCATCGGCGTGACGCAATTGTTTACGGCTAACCGCCAGACGTTCCGCATGCAAGACGGGATGGCGATGACGCAAGAAAGCGGTACGTTTGCCGTTGATTTCATGGCGAGCGATGCGCTACGTGCCGGCACGATGGAACTCGGTGCGCCAACCAACCAAGGACAAAATGACGCGGCCCAGTTCGACTGGGCAAACACCACCGACGGTGGCGCGGGTGGCAACGACAGTTTGGCGGTTGTGTATCAAATCGATCCACAATTGATGCCGACGATGACGACGTATTGCACCGGCGAAGATTTGGCCGGGCAGACGTGGATCAGCAACCGTTACTGGGTGGACGTTGATGGCAACTTGATGTGTCAGGGCGCCAGCTTTAACGGTGCAACCACCACGCCGGTGGGCGCGGCACAAGTGCTTGCCAGTAACGTCGAAAGTTTCCAAGTGCTGTTTGGCGTCAACCTCAATTACGGCAGCTGCCCCACGGGAGCCGGTGCGCCGACAGCCTACGTCACAGCAGACCGCGTCGCGGCCGTGATTGCAAAAGCCAAAGCCGCCTGCCCTAGCAGTGCTGACAACTCTCAATGGGCGCGCACGGCGGTGCGTGCGGTGCGTATCGCACTCATGTTGCGTACTGAAAATCCTGCTGGTGCGGTCATCAATCCGGCGACCACCTACACCGTGTTGGATCAGACCTACGACAACAGCACGCTGACGTTGGACGATGGGCGGTTGCATCGCATGTTCAGTCGCACCGTTCTGCTGCGTAATAACGGGTGAAAAATATGAGCAGTCAATTCCGCTTCATGCCGCGTCGCCAGCAAAGCCGCCATTCGCAAGGTACTTCCCAGCGGGGTATGGCGCTCACCATCGCGCTGATCGTGTTGGTGGTGGTATCGATTCTGGGCATCGTGGCGTTGCGCACGGCGCTGTTTCAGAACCGCGTGTCCATCAACAGTCAGCTCAGTACGTTGGCGTTTCAGGCCGCCGAATCCGGTTTGAGTGCGACGAGACTGCTGGATGATGTCGCCACCACGAGCATCGATGAGCGCGCGACGTTTTTTGAAGAGGCTTACAGCAATCCGAATGAACCGCGTCGCCTGTGCGTGACATCGACTGGCGGTATCGTGACCGCGACGGACAAAGGCTATCGCGATCCATCGACACAACAGATTACGTACACCGAAGCGTGCTCGGCGCTGCCCAATAGCCCAGCCGGTGTCACGGTGGTGATTTCGCGCTCACCGAACTCCGGCGGCATGCTGGAAGGCACGGATCCAGAATCCGGTGGCGAAATGACCGTGCAGATTCGTTCCGAAGGCGAAGTGACTAATACGAATGTTCGTGCCATCAGTGCTGAAGACTGGTACCGGGCAGGCCCGGGCGGTGACGGCATGACGGGCTTCATGTGATTTTCAGATTGATGTGATTTGCGGGCTTATGTGATTTGCGGAATTTGCGGGAAGGAGGCGTTATGAAACAGGCAATCAACTTTTTGAGTGGGCTGCGCAAAAAAGTACGCAGTTTGTCGATTCCCTCGACAGCGTTCGCGCTCACGCTGGGTTCGCTCTCGGCGGCGTCAGCGCACGCGGATGACCTAGACGTTTACGTCAAGGCGCTCTCTTCCAGTGGCGGCGCACCGGCCATCCTGTTCCAGTTGGATAACTCCGGATCCATGCGCTGGACGCTCTCGGATACCAGCACCGCCAACGACATTTTGGTGCAGCGCATGTACCGCATGATCGATGTGGCGATGGCGCAAGCCACGGGCATGAAGAGCACCTTCAAAGTCGGCGTGAGCACGTACAAAGATGATGCCGGTGGTAACGGCAACACCGGCCAGATTTTGCAGCCGGTGGCCACGCTCAGTGATTTCAGTGCGGTGACATCGCCGTACACCTTCAAAGTCAACGACGAACATGACGATGTGACGCAAGTGGATCCGGGCCCTGGCTATGCGACTTGGCCGGCGTATCCCGTGGACCGTGATGGGACGTACTTAGCGCTCAGTGCAAGCAAATACTATGGATACACGGCAGCCACGGTGGCCAGCCCTTATTCAGGGACTTGGCCGGATGCTGCTTATGCGGCGCTGCGCACCACGTACTATCCCAGTTTCGTCGGTTCAGCCGGCCATGCGGCGGGTCAGATGGCGGGCCTGCGCGGCAACGTCGTGTTCTGGTACAGGCATGACGACGGCGATCAGCGTGTCCGCTTCCGGGTCACGGCCGCCACTCAGAACACTTATCTGATGGTGACGGACAGTTCCGGCGGCGTGATCTACAAGGAAACGTCGCTCGATAACGAATACGTGAGCAGCGATTGCGCCTCCGCTGGTAACACCAGTTGCATCAGCATGCGTAATGGCAGCAGCGCGGGGCAGTTGCGCAATGGCTATTGGTATCGCGTTGTCGTCGGTACCGATACGCCGTCGGTGGTGGGCACCTTCACCATCGATCGTACCTGCTACACATCTACCAGCGGCACCACAACAAAAACGTGCGACGCCAACAGTCTGTGGCAAAAAGAAACGGCACCATCTGCCGTACCGGCCGAGGGCCGTATTGGCCTCAACTTTGCGCGCGTGAATATTCCGCAGGGCGCAACCATCAACAGCGCGCAAGTGCGTTTCAAATCGTATACGACCTCGCGCGGTCCTAGTTCCTTCTCGTGGCGCGTGGGTATCGATACCAATATGACGCCGCAACAGATCGGCGATGGTCTGTTCATGCGCACGATGGATTGGGGTCCTGATCAAGTCTTGAATTCGTGGAGCACTAATGAAGTCGGGGCCGACACGACGATTGATTTGACGGCGCAACTGCAGACTCACGTCAACACGCCCGGCTGGTGTGGCCAGGATCTTTCGGTGCAGGTGGCTCCAGCTTCGACGTGGCCTGCCGAATTGCCGGGCGTGACAGCGGGTTATGTGGATCCTCTGTTTTACGCTTACGCCTACGACGCCACGTGGGCAACAGATGACACTATTTTCCAGCAGCCTGAATTGATCGTGGATTGGACCGATACCGGCGCCACACCGACCGGTTGCGATGCGCCGGTCATCACCGCCAAAGTGGAAAACAGCTCGGACGATATCCAGCAGGGCGCCGGGCCCACCTATACGATCGACACCGATGCCTCTGTACTGACAGTGTCGTCGACGAAAAAAGTGGCGCTGCGCTTCCCGCTGATCCCGCTGCCGTCGGGCGTCACGATCAAGCACGCTTATCTGGATTTGATTCCATCGACGACAGTCGGCGCTCCAACCACGATCGATATTCAGGCCGTGGATTCCGCCGTTCCGTCGCCGTTTGCCTCTACCGCCGGTGCAATCGATGCCTTGCCGTTGGGCGCAGCGACGGTCAGCTGGACGCCCACGACGTGGACGGCACCTAGCTCGTATTGGTGGAATGTCATGCCCGCCAACGTAGCGACTTCGCCGGACTTGGCTTCGATCATTGACCCGATCTTGCAGCGCACTGACTGGACCTACGACAGCGGTGTGGAACTGGTGCTGACGAGTACGGCTGCCACGGACATGAGTTTTTACTCTTGGGAGCGGCAAGAGTATGGCTCGAACACGGCCAACCGCGCCCAGTACGGTCAGTACGTCGCACGGCTGCGCTTGGAAGTGTCTTCGCCGACTGAGGTCGCCGTCGGCCAGCGCACCAACCGCTGGATGGTCAACTCGGCCATGAATAGCCTGACGGCCAGCCACAACACGCCGATTTTGGGCGCGTATATCGAATCGGCGCAGTACATGACCGGCCGCGATGGCTACACCATGCCGGATCTGGCCGTGGGTGACTGCGGCACCAACGGCATCATTCTGCTCACCGACGGTGAGGAAACGGGGAGTGGCTACGGGTCTACTCACCGGACGGCGGCGCAGGCCATGTTCAACCCGCCACCACCGGCACCGCCCAGTTGCAGCACCAGCAGCACGAGCGATCAGTGGAAATGCACGCAGAACGTGGCATCCGGCATTTACAACACTGGCGTGACGATCGGCGGCAACAAAGTCAGCATTCGCACCGACGCCATTGGCTTTGGCCCGGAAGTGGGTAGTTCGGGCGGGCTGAAAGGTCTGGGGCCGAAGGGTGGCGGCAAGTTCTACAACGCCGCCGACTCTGCCGCGCTGACCAACGCGTTTGCCGACATCGTGTCGCAGGTCTCGGTGCCATCGACCACCATCGCGGCGTCCGGTGTGGCGGTGAACGCCTTGAACCGCTTCGAGCACTTGGATCAGCTCTATTACTCGCTGTTTACGCCGAGTAATACCGTGAACTGGGCGGGTAACCTCAAACGCTACCGCTTGCTGAATAGCAAAGTGGTAGACGTGAACAACGCCGAGGCCATCGACCTGACCACCACCGGCTTCTTTGGCGATGACGCACGCAGCTACTGGTCCAACGAAGTGGATGGCGGCGCGATTGCCGAAGGTGGCGCGGCGGCGGATAACCCGTCGGCGGGTCGCAAGCTGCTGACGTATCTGAGTGCGTCGGAGCCGTCCGATACGTTCTTGACGGATGTCGTGGATGCCGCCAGTGGCATCACCAACGTGCAATTGGGGCTGCCGGTGGCCGCGCCGGGTTCTGATCGCGCCAAGGTGATCGACTTCCTGCGTCAGTCGCCGGTGGGCGATTCCACCAAAGCGTGGGGCCCTGCGATTCACAACTCGCCGCGGGTGGTGACGTATGACACCGCTGATCCGGCCACGCCCGTGATCACCGTGTTCTATGCCGATAACCGCGGCATCTTGCATGCAGTGGATGCCGGCGCGCTGAGCAGCGATACCGCCGCGACCAACTTGGCGAATGCGGCGCTGTCCGATGGCAAAGAGTTGTTCGGCTTCATTCCAAAAGAATTGCTGAAAAACTCTGCGCGCCTGCAAGCCAACACCGACAAAGTATCGGATGGCTATGTCTACGGCTTGGACGGCGACATCACGCTGTACCGCGAAGACACCGATGCGGATGGCAGCCTCGACAAAGCCCTGCTGTTCATGGGTATGCGTCGTGGCGGCAAGGATTACTACGCACTCGACGTCACCAATGCACGTCGTGATGCGTCGGATCCCACACCGACGCTGAAGTGGATCATTCGTGGTGGCGCGGGTGATTTCTCGGAGATGGGCCAGAGCTGGTCTGCGATGTCCGGCACGTATGTGCAGATTGGTGGCACGAAGACGCCGGTGCTGGTTTTCAGTGGCGGTTACGACACCGCGTACCACGATGACGGCGCTTTCAGCGACGTGAACGGTCTGGGCTTTACGGATACGCCGCAAGCTGGTCGTGCGATCTACATGGTGAATCCGGAAACCGGCGCACTGCTGTGGAAGACCACGCAATTGAGCACGACGGATTTCCCGGCACTGGCGCAAATGAAGTACAGCATCGTGGCGACGCCGCGTATTCTCGATCGCAACGGTGATGGCATTGCGGATGCGCTGTATGTGGTCGATCTGGCTGGGCAGGTATTCCGCATCGAGTTAAGCCCGGCTTCCGATTGGAGCACGATGGTGACCAACGTGGTGCTGGTGGCCGAGTTGGGTGCCACGGCGGGTGGTGCAGATCCGGTGATCGATAACCGTCGCTTCTACGAAGCGCCGAGTATTGCGCGCTTGGGTTCCGACATCACGATTGCACTGGGTTCGGGTTACCGCGAAGAGCCGCGTTCTAAGAAAACGGCAGAAGCGATCTACGTGTTCAAGGACGTGGGTGCGTATGCCGGTACCGGCACGGGTAGCCTGATCACGATGGGTAGCCTCGATAACCTCACGGCGGCCGATGTGGCAACGGGCGTCGATCCGAGCAAGCCGGGCTGGTACATCATGCTCGACCAAAGCACGGCTGAGAAAGCAATCGGTAGCCCGCGGATCTTCAGCAATATCGTGTTGTTCCCGGTCTGGAATTCGCAGACAGCCGATTTGGGTTGCGCGCCGGATATCGGCCGCACCGAACTGGGCGCCATGGATCTCTACGGCCGCGCATTGATCAGCCAGCGCTTCGTGGATATCGATCTGCCTGGTTTCGGTGACACGCCACAGATGCTGTTCCAAGCGAACAACGAATTGGCGGTGGCGGTGGGTGTGCGCGTGATCAGTCTCGACGATATCTGCCCGAACTGCGGCGGTGTCGGCGACTGGGGCCGCTCACGCTGGTATCAGATCGAGCCGGAATAAAATCGTGATCAGAAAATTTACAAAGAACGAGGAGTTAGACATGTTCCAGCGCGCCAGGATGGGCCAGAGCGGATTTACGCTGCTCGAGTTGATGATCGTGGTGGTGATCATTGGAATCATTGCCACGATCGCCGCAACGACGTTCAGCGGTGCCGGGCAGGATGCGGAACGCTCCAAAATCATTTCCGAGTTGGGCTCGCTGAACGATGCGATGGGTCGCTATTACCAATCGAACTTCAGTTATGCCTTGGTCGGTGGTGAGACAGCAGCAGACCGGTTGGACACCTTGCGTGGCGGTGGCTTGATTCAAGCCACCGACAGTTACACGGTGACAGTCGAAAATCTGTCGGCCACGACGTACGTGTTGGCCGCGCGTCCGAAAGCGGGTGGCAAGATGGACGGCACCGGTACGTACGGCATCAATGAGTTGGGTCAGCGTTGCCGTTTCGACGGCACGCCGGCCGACCTGACGGTGGCGACTTGCGCCACACGCTGGTGAAGTGTTTGCAGTACAAAAAAGCCGGCGATTAGCCGGCTTTTTTGTTGCGGACGCATTAGTGCGGGTGCCTGTGCGGTGTACGTGTTGAGCGAGTTTGTGTTGGAGTAAATCGCGTTCGTGTGGGAGCAGATGTAGTTACGCCGGTTTTACGATCTGCTTTTCAAAATGAAAAGCACCATCTTCCAGCGCCGCGAGAATGCGATCGCCCGGCGCAAAGCGGCCCGAGAGTATCGCCTGCGCCAGCGGGTTTTCAATTTCGCGCTGGATGGCTCGCTTGAGCGGCCGTGCGCCGTACACCGGATCGAACCCCGCTTCTGCCAACCGCGTCATGGCCTCGTCGGTGATCTCTAACGAGAGATCACGTTCAGCCAAGCGCTTACGCAACCCGGCGAGTTGAATGTCGGCGATGCCACGAATTTGCGTGTTGCTCAGCGGGTGGAATACCACGGCTTCGTCCAACCGGTTGATGAACTCCGGGCGGAAATGCCGGCCAACGACGTCCATCACCGCATTTTTCATTTCGTCGTAAGTGGCGCTTTCGCGGGTGAACTGCTGAATCAGATCAGAGCCTAAATTTGATGTCATTACGATTACGGTGTTACGGAAATCGACTGTGCGTCCTTGGCCATCGGTGAGGCGGCCATCATCGAGCACTTGCAGCAAAATATTGAACACATCCGGATGCGCCTTCTCGACTTCGTCCATCAAGATGATGGAGTAGGGTTTACGGCGAATGGCCTCGGTCAGATAGCCGCCTTCTTCGTAGCCGACATAACCCGGCGGTGCGCCGATCAACCGCGCCACGCTGTGCTTCTCCATGAATTCACTCATGTCGATGCGCACTAAGGCTTGATCGGTATCGAACAGAAATTGCGCCAGCGCTTTGCACAGTTCGGTTTTGCCAACACCGGTCGGCCCGAGGAACAGGAACGAGCCATTGGGGCGGTTGGGATCAGATAGCCCGGCCCGCGCGCGGCGAATGGCATCGGAAACGGCTTTGATGGCTTCCGCTTGGCCAACCACGCGGCTGTGCAAAGAGTCTTCCATACGCAGTAGTTTTTCGCGCTCGCCTTCCAGCATCTTGCTCACCGGGATGCCGGTGGCTTTGGCCACCACTTCGGCAATTTCTTCTTCCGTTACTTTGTTGCGCAGCAGTTGCTTTTCGGCACTCGATTTTTCGGCCTGCTCGGCAGCAGTCAGTTGCTTTTGCAATTCAGGAAGCTTGCCGTACTGCAATTCTGACATTTTGGCCAAGTCGCCCTTACGACGCGCAGCGTCCATCTCCAATTTGGCTTGTTCGAGCTGCTCTTTGATCTGCGTGGCCCCGGCGAGGGTGGCCTTCTCGGCTTTCCAGATTTCTTCCAGGTCCGAATATTCTTTTTGCAGATCGGCGATGTCTTCCTCCAGCTTAGCCAGCCGTTTTTTGGCGGCCTCGTCGGTCTCTTTCTTGAGCGCTTCGCGCTCCATCTTGAGCTGGATCAGGCGGCGGTCGAGCCGATCCATTTCTTCAGGTTTGGAGTCGATCTCCATGCGAATGCGCGACGCGGCTTCATCGACGAGATCGATGGCTTTATCTGGCAGCTTCCGATCCGTGACATAACGGTGCGACAGCCGGGCAGCGGCAATGATGGCTGAATCGGTGATGGTGACACCGTGGTGCACTTCGTAGCGCTCTTTCAGGCCACGCAGAATGGCCACGGTGTCCTCGACGGTGGGTTCATCGACTAAAACTTTCTGGAAACGGCGCTCCAGCGCGGCGTCTTTTTCCACGTACTGTCGATATTCATCCAGCGTGGTGGCGCCCACGCAGTGCAGTTCGCCGCGCGCGAGAGCGGGCTTGAGCATATTGCCGGCGTCCATCGAACCCTCGGCTTTACCGGCACCGACCATGGTATGGATTTCATCGATAAACAGAATGATGTTGCCTTCCTGTTTGGCCAGCTCGTTGAGCACGGCTTTCAAGCGCTCTTCGAATTCACCACGGAATTTAGCGCCGGCAATCAAAGCGCCCATGTCCAGTGCGAGCACTTTTTTGCTCTTGAGACCTTCCGGCACTTCACCGTTGACGATGCGTTGCGCGAGGCCTTCGACGATCGCTGTTTTGCCCACGCCGGGCTCGCCGATCAAGACGGGGTTGTTCTTGCTGCGGCGTTGCAAAACTTGGATGGTGCGGCGGATTTCATCGTCACGGCCGATCACCGGATCGAGTTTTCCGCTAGCCGCGCGCGCAGTCAGATCGATGCAGTATTTGGTGAGGGCACCACGGGTTTCTTCGGCATTTTGATCTTGCACGCTGTCGCCTCCGCGCATGGCTTTGATGGCGTCTTCAGTTTTTTTGCGATCGACGCCGGCAGTTTTCAAGACCTTGCCGGCATCGCCGCGATCATCGAGCACTGCCAGCAAAACCAGTTCGCTGGATACGAATTGATCGTTACGAATCTGCGCCAAGCGGTCGGCCAAGTTGAATACGCGGCCGAGTTCGGGCGAGACGTGTACTTCGCCGGTCGGGGTTTGCACTTTGGCGAGTTTGCCCAGCAAGGTGTCCAACTCACGGCGCACCCGGATGGGGTCCGCGCCGGCCTGCGCCAGCAACGGTCTCAATGAACCGCCTTGCTGATCGAGCAGGGCGACGAGCAGATGGGCCGGCTCGATTTGTGTGTGGTCGCGGCCCAAGGCCAACGACTGCGCTTCTTGCACGGCTTCTTGCAGGCGGGTGGTCATGCGATCGATACGCACAGGGCTGTCCTCGCAAAAGCAGACTGGAATGCCCGAAAGATGGGAGCGCCAGCCGCGCTTTCAAGGGCTGCGCGGTATGTCACGGCGCATGCGGGGCTTACGGTGCGGAGCTTCCTTGCAATTTCCCTAGGTGATGCAGTGTTTGTGCGGCTCTGCGCAAAAAATCACTCGCGCCAGACCAGCGTGGCGAAGCGCCCGGTAACCGGCTCGCGGCGAAATGAATAGAACGAGGCGGCCTCGCGCAATGTGCAGTGTTCGCCGCCGCTCACGTGGGTGACGCCAAGAGCGGCTAAGCGTTGCCGTGCCAAGGCGTAGAGATCACAGAGAAATCCTGGCGTGCCGTCTTCGCGAATCACGGGCTGAAAGGCGCGTGCCGTGAGTGTGCCGTCCAGTGCACGTTGCGCGGCGTGTGCAAGAAAAGCGTCGCGTATTTCCGGCCCGGTTTCGTAAGCTGCCGGACCGATGCACGGGCCCAGCCAAGCCACCAGTTCTGCACCAGGAACGGCCATGGCCTGAACGAGGGCTTCGATCACGCCGTGACACAACCCTTTCCATCCTGCATGCGCAACGCCGACGACCGAGCCATCGCGTGCCGCGAATACCACCGGCAAACAGTCAGCGGTCATCACCACACAGGCAGTGCCACGTTGACGCGTGAAACTGGCGTCAGCGCGTGGTGGTATTTGTGTGACATCGACATGAGCAGCATTCACCACGGCGATGCCATGTACCTGTTCCAGCCAAGCGGGTTCAGAGGTCAGTTTCAATGCGCGACGCAACTGCGCACGATTTTGCGCGACATGCGAGGGATCATCATTGACGTGCCGCGCGAGATTGAAATGCTGAAAAGGCGCGGCGCTACCGACGGCGTTTGCGGGTGCGGTGCGCGTGGTCGTGATGACACGCACGCCGGGTGCGAGCGTCGGTTGCAACCAATCTGCGGGCAGATCGACTGGGTTATTTGTGTGTGCAGCGTCGTTGTTTGGAAAATCGTTCATGCGTGCTGCACCGCATCGCTGGCGAGCAGATCGAGCAGTACGGTCATGTCGTCCGGCAGTGGCGAGTGCCAGCCCATGAATTCGTTGCTGCGCGGATGCACGAGACCGAGTCGTGTGGCATGTAACGCCTGCCGCGGAAAATCATGAAGCGCTGTGGCCAAGGTTTCATCGCAATGCGGTGGCAGTAGCACGCGACCGCCGTATTGCGGATCGCCCACCAAAGGATGCTTCAGGTGGGCCATGTGTACACGGATTTGATGCGTACGACCGGTTTCCAGTTTCAACCGCAAGCGTGTATGCGCACGAAAACGCTGCAGCACGGTGTAATGGGTCACGGCAGGTTTGCCGCCGACAGTAACCGCCATTTTTTTGCGATCCACGGGATGACGGTCAATCGGCGCGTCGACTTTTCCGTCGCGCGCAACGATGCCGGTAGCGATGGCTTCGTATTCGCGCCACACCGATTTATCTTGCAGTTGGCGCACCAGTGCCGTGTGCGCTTCCAGTGTTCGCGCAACGACCAGCAGGCCAGTGGTGTCTTTATCGATGCGATGCACGATGCCGCAGCGCGGTAGCGCGGCCAGCGACGGGTCGTGATGCAGCAGCGCATTGACTAGCGTGCCTTGCTCATGGCCGGCGGCTGGGTGCACCACCAAGTTGACCGGCTTATCGATGACGATCAGATCGTCGTCCTCGTGGACGATTTCCAGGGGCAAGTCTTCAGCCGCCCATTCGCCAGAGGCTTGCGGTTGTACCGACAATTGCAGTTGCTCGCCGCCGACCAACCGGCGTTTGGCGTTGCCCGGCTGGCCATCGACGGTCAGTGCACCGTCGTCGATCCACTGTTGCAGGCGAGAACGCGAGTGCTCCGGGAACAATTCAGCGGCAGCCCGGTCAAGCCGCATACCCGCAAGGGCGGTCGGCACCGTGGCAGATTGTTCGATGCGATCGTGGGTCAGGCTCATGCGCTACCGGGGGTGAATAATTTGTGGCGCTACCTCGCGCCGATCTCGTCTCTGCGGGGGAGGGAGGCCTGTGGTTAAATGGCCAGCCGCAATTCTAGCCCTGTCCGCCCGCCCGTTTCCGTCTCAGTTTCCGGTGTCGCCCATGTCTCGTCGTGGTTTGTTGCTGTCCTTCTTGTTGACGCTGCTTGTCGTTGCTGGCTGTGCAACCAAGGACAAGGAAAAAAACGAAAACGAAATCTATGCGGAAGCCAAGAAAAGTCTGGAGCGCGGCAATTTCCAGACTGCTCAGGATCAATTGCAGGAACTGGATACCCGGTTTCCGTTTGGTCGTTACGCCGAGCAATCGCAGTTCGACATGATGTACGCGCAAATGCGCGCCTACGATTACCCGGGCGCTGAAAGCACGGCCAAGCGTTTTCTGCGTCAGAATCCAGCGCATCCGCAGGGTGACTACGCGCTGTACGTCAAGGGATTGGCCAACTATTGGATGCAAAGCGGAATCTTTGAGCGCCGATCGCCAACCAACGATGCCTTGCGCGATCTCTCCAGCATGCGTGATGCCTATGGCGACTTTGCCACGCTGCTTGCGCGCTACCCGCAGAGCCGGTTCGCACCGGATTCACGGCTGCGCATGTTGTACCTGCGCGAGATGCTGGCAGAACAGGAAACCGCGAGTGGTTGGTATTACTTACGTCGTGGCGCTTGCATTGCGGCGATCAAGCGTGCCGATTATGTGCTGAAGAATTTCCCGACATCGAAACACTTGGATGATGCCTTGGCAATTTCATCCGAGTGCTATCACCGTGTGGGTGAGCAGGAAACGGCAGATCGTTTTCTGGCAGTACTCAAATTGAATTTTCCGAAATATCACCGGTTGCAAAGTGATGGGACACTTTATGTGCCGGAAGGCACCGGCACGCCGTCTTGGCTGCACGCCATTACTTTCGGGTTGATTGGCGGAGATCGCTGATTTTTATCGCAAGCGAGCTTTCTTTGGGTGAGCGGCCCGCTTGCTGATTTCAGATGCCAGGCTGCCAGCCGTTGGTAATCGGATAAC
This sequence comes from uncultured Pseudomonadales bacterium, assembly GCA_964574995.1. Taxonomy (GTDB): domain Bacteria; phylum Pseudomonadota; class Gammaproteobacteria; order Pseudomonadales; family JADFDG01; genus JADFDG01. The sequence goes on from CAZNPF010000012.1 coordinate 81,254, forward strand.
GCCGATCTTTACCAAAACCGCGCCGACTCACGCGTGGCCCGATGGCTGCTTGGCGACGTTTATATTCATTGCGATCGACCATGCGAACCACGCGGTAAACAGTTTCTTTATCGAAGCCGTGTGTAATCACTTGTTCGGCGCTGAGATCATCCTCGACGTATAGCTTCAGAATGGCGTCGAGCTCCGGGTAATCCGGCAGCGAGTCGGAATCTTTCTGATCAGGCGCAAGCTCTGCCGACGGTGGGCGATCGATCACGCGCTGCGGGATCGGCGGCGCTTCACCCCGCGAACGCGCCAGTGCATTGCGATAGTTGCACAGACGGTAAACCATGGTTTTCAGCACATCTTTGAGCACATCGTAACCGCCGGCCATGTCGCCGTATAACGTGGCGTAACCCACTGCCATTTCGCTTTTGTTGCCGGTGGTGAGCACTAAATAACGCTGCTTGTTGGACATTGCCATCAGCAACGTACCGCGGCTGCGTGCTTGTAGGTTTTCTTCGGTCGCATCGCGCACAGTGCCGGTAAACGCGTCGGCCAGTCCATGCATGAAAGCCTCAAAGATCGGCTCGATGGAAATCGAGCGATATTTCACACCAAGAATTCGTGCTTCTTCCGCCGCGTCTTCTATGCTCATCTGTGCGGTATAACGGAAAGGCATCATCACCGCTTCGACGCGATCAGCACCCAGTGCGTCAGCAGCGATGGCAACAACCAATGCCGAATCGATGCCACCGGACAAGCCCAGCAACGCACCACGGAATCCGTTTTTATTGATGTAGTCACGCGTGCCCAGCACCAGCGCATCGTAGATAGACTGCTCTTCAGATGGCAGCGCTGCGATTGAACCCGGTAAAAAATCGCCTTGTTTGGAATCAAAATCAACGATGAGTTGTGCTTCAGTCGCATGCGATGCGCGTGCAATGGTTTTCCCGCTGCGATCCAGCGCAAACGATCCGCCATCGAATACCAGTTCGTCCTGCCCACCCACCAGATTGAGGTAAGCAATCGGCAGACCGGTTTCGCTGATTCGGCTACGCACCACGTGCTCGCGCTCGGATTGTTTTCCTGCATGAAACGGGCTGGCATTGATCGCTAACAGCAGGTGTGCGCCAGCCGCTCGTGCGGCGGCGGCCGGCGCGGCAAACCAGATGTCTTCGCAAATCACGATGCCGACACGCACGTTGTCAATGTTCACCACCAGCGGTGAGTGACCCGGCGTGAAATAGCGATGCTCATCGAAGACGCGGTAATTGGGTAATTGTTGCTTAGCGTAGCGGCCGAGTTCCTTGCCACCGCCAAAGACCAGCGCACCATTAATCAGTGCTTTGTGGTGAGTGGACGGCGATGCCTCGGTTGGCAATGCACAGGGGGCACCCACCACCAGCACCAGATTTTCATCAGCGGAGAATGCCTGCAGGCGCGCACAGGCCGCATCGATGCGTGGCTGTAGCGAAGTCCGCAGCAGCAGGTCCTCAGGCGGGTAGCCGGTGAGGGCAAGCTCCGGAAATGCCACCAGCCGAGCACCGGTTTCCCGATGGGCTTTACGAGCCGCGTCGATGATGCGGCTGACATTGCCATCGATATCGCCAACCAGCAGGTTGGATTGGGCAAGAGCAATGCGCAGATTCATGGGGTGAGGGGTACCGTTGGCACGATTCGTTGCGGCGATTCTCATGGAAAGCGGGCTGCACCGGAACCTCAAAATCAGCGTCATCATGACGGTGACGCGTGTGCTGGTGAGTTGCGTGACGCTTGCCTAGACTGGAGGCCATTTTCATTGTTGGAGAGTTGCCATGATCGTACGCCTGCTGCTGACTGTCGCCATCATCGTTGTCGGCTGGTATTTGTACCGGCAATGGACGAGGCCTACGTCCTCGGGCGATAGCGCGACTCCTGGGCAGCCGCCAATGATCAGTAAGTGTGAAACCTGTGGCGTGCATGTGCCGGCCAATGAGGGTGTGCACTACCAAGGCCATTTCTTTTGTACGCCGCAACACCTGCAGGATTGGCTGAGTCGTAACGGGCAGTCGTAATCGCACCATGCTGAATCCGGCGGGAAAGAATGCGGGCGAGCGGTTTGGCCTGCTGACGGTTTACAGCATTTACCGCGTTGCGTTGGCGGCGGCTATCGCTGGCTTGTACATCGCGAATCTCGACAGCGGGACACGGCTGGGTAGTTACCGTCCCAGTCTTTTCCTGCTGACCTGCGTGAGTTACTTCTTTCTTGCAGCGATCAGCTCATTAACCATTCGGCTGGTGGCCAGTCGAATGGTGGTGCAATCCGCTATTTTGATTGGCATCGATATCATTGCGTTGGCCGTACTGGCGCACAGCAGTGGTGGTATCGCCAGCAGCATTACGCCGCTGCTGGTAGTGACCGTGGCATCGGCGGGCATTCTGTTGCCTAGCCAAACATCCATGGTGATCGCTGCATCGGCCACCTTGGTCATGCTCTATGAGCAATTTTACTTCGCGCTGGAAAATAATTTTTCAGTGACGGTGGGCAGTACTCAGGTGGGTTTACTGGGTATTGCGTTCTTCGGCGTGACTTACGCGACCGGTCAGCTTGCGCGCAGCATGAGAGCCAGTGAAGAACTGGCCACCCAACGCGGCCGAGAGGTTGTCGATTTAGAGCAGATCAATGCGCACATCATTCAGCGTATGCGTACGGGAATTTTGGTGGTGGACGCTAAGGGGGAAGTCAAACTCTCCAATAGTGCGGCGCAACAAATGCTGACGGGCGCCCTCTGGCGTGGGCGCGTAAATCTTTCTAAAACGAGTGTGGATTTAGTGGATCGCATTGCGAGTTGGAGGCAGGATGCGGGCCGCCGATCCAGCCCTTTTCGTGGCTATGCGGGCGGCCCAGAAATTGAAGCCAGTATGGCGGCGATTCATTTTGGCGAGCATCCCGCCACACTGGTCTTCCTCGAAGACCTTGGATCACTGGCGCAGCATTTGCAGCAAATGAAGTTGGCATCGCTGGGCCGGCTGACGGCCAGTATTGCGCATGAGATTCGCAATCCGCTGTCTGCCATCAATCATGCGGCACAGTTGTTGGCTGAGTCTCCTTCGTTGGATGCTGGTGAAGTTCGCTTGACCGAGATCGTGCAGCAGCAAGCCTTACGGCTAGATCGTACTGTTGAGAGTGTGCTGCAGCTGTCACGGCGGCAGGCGCCAGCAACGACCTTGCTTGATTTGAGTGGCTGGTTGGAAGATTTTCGACGCGATTATCTGGCAACCGCACATTCGGGGGATGTGATTGAGCTTATGTTGCCGCGGAGTGAAATAAAGTCACGTTTCGATAGCAATCAATTACAACAAGTTTTACGCAATCTTTGTGATAACGGGCTTCGTCATGGGCGCAAACAAGCAGGCCAGGGAAAGGTCCGCATTGTTTTGATGGAAAATCCAGCCGATGAGTTGCCGCTGTTGCGTGTCTACGATAATGGGCTGGGCATTCCCCCGGAGAGAATTGGAAATCTGTTTGAGCCATTTTTTACGACAGAAAATACGGGCACCGGGCTTGGCCTATACATCGCTAGGGAACTGTGCGAGGCTAATCGCGCTCGCTTGTCATATATCCCTGCTGCTGGGCAGGAAAAAGGATTTTTTCAGTTGACGTTTTCGCACCCTGGGCGCACTGCCAGCTGAAAACTCATGAAGGGTTCAAAGCGGACTTTTTGATCTCACTATGAAATCAACCTCAAACAATTTACTGGCTGCGGGCCGCCATGCACTGGTCGTTGACGATGAGCCAGATTTGCGTGAACTGGTATCGCTCACGCTGACGCGAATGGGTATGACGGTTATGACGGCATCGTCACTGGCCGAGGCGCTCGCCGTATTACCGAAAAAAGAATTTGATTTGTGTTTCACCGATATGCAGTTGGGCGATGGCAATGGCTTGGATCTGGTTCGTCATGTCCAAAAGCATTGTCCGGGTATGCCGATTGCGATGATCACCGCATTTGGCAACATGGAAACGGCTGTTCTTGCGCTTAAAGAGGGCGCATTCGATTTTGTTGCAAAGCCTGTTGATTTACAGAGATTACGTGACCTGACGCAGCACGCATTACGTCTGCGTCAACGTAATGCCCCGAGGACTGAAGACGTTCAGCGGGAATTGCTGGGCAATAGCACGTCCATGCAAAAATTACGCGCACAGGTGCAAAAGCTGGCGCGTAGCCAGGCGCCGGTCTATATCAATGGCGAGTCCGGCACGGGCAAAGAAATGGTGGCTCGGTTGATTCATCGGCTAGGGCCGCGGGCCGAAGGTCCATTTGTCCCAGTCAACTGTGGTGCGATTCCTTCGGAGTTGATGGAAAGCGAATTTTTCGGGCATCGAAAAGGAAGCTTCACCGGCGCGACCTCTGACCGAGATGGCTTGTTTCAAGCCGCGAATGGCGGAACTTTGTTTCTCGATGAAATTGCCGATCTTCCCTTGGCGATGCAGGTGAAGTTGCTGCGCGCCATTCAGGAAAAATCGGTGCGACAGGTTGGCTCTGAAAAAGAGACTCGTGTGGATGTTCGGGTCCTTAGTGCTACGCACAAAGATCTGCAAAAAGAGGTCGAGGCGGGTCGTTTCCGACAGGATCTTTTCTATCGCATCAATGTAATCCAGTTGGATGTCCCGCCGTTGCGTGATCGCGGAGATGACGTTCTGCTGTTGGCGGCCTCGAGTTTGGAGCAACTGTCGAAGGAATGGGGTATCGCCACGCCCGATTTGACGCAGAATGCACGTGATGCGCTGCGGAAATATCATTTCCCGGGGAATGTGCGGGAGTTGGAAAATATTCTTGAGCGAGCGGTAACGCTATCCGACGACAATCTCATTGCCGCCGAGCATTTGCGGCTTGGTGAGACGGTGAGCGCGGGAGTGCTGTTGCCGCCGGAGGGCGAGCGTCCAGCGCAAATGTCGGGCGAGTCTCTAGAAGATTACTTGCAGCGTATTGAGAAAGACATGATTCTTCGTGCGCTCAATGAGACGCGCTGGAATCGTACGGCCGCCGCGAAAAAACTTGGCATGACGTTCCGATCGCTGCGTTACCGATTACAGAAGCTCGGCCTCGACGCTGATGGAGACGAGGAAAACTAAACACGTCGATTGCGCGTGTGCTGTTGAATTCAGATTTCTTCTTCGGGTCTGATGGCGTCGAGTCGGTAAGGTGCTGGGTCGAGCGAGAGCGATTCTCCCAACAGCAATGCCACGCCTAGATTTGCGGCCGCAGGTGCCAACAAAAGTCCGTTTCGGAAATGCCCGGTATTGATCAACAGGCGTCCATTGCACGTCACGTCGATCCAAGGGATACCAGACGGCGAGCTGGGTCGCAGGCCGGCCCACTGCATTTCCGGTTCTATTTTTTCTAACACGGGCATCATGCGTGCTGCGCTGTCGCGTAATAGTGTTTTAGCCGCAGATGTGATGCTGCAATCAAAGCCCGTGTGCTCTAGCGTGCTGCCCACCAGAATACGGCCATCGCGTCGTGGAATCAGATATCGACCATCACGCATGACTATTCGCTGTAGCAAACCAGGCTGCGGCGGGTACAGCAGCATCTGCCCCCGGACGGGTTTTACGGGAATATCGATGCCCAGCGGGCGCAAAAGGTCTGCAGACCATGCACCGGCAGTTATTACGATCTGATCAAATGTTATTTTTTTGTTGTTGATGAGAATGTGTCGGCAATCTGCATCATCGATATGAACAGATGAATTCCAATAGCACGTTGCCTGCGGATGCTTTTCGATAGCGACACGCAGTGCTTGCATCAAACGAGGATTGCGCACATTGCCCAGTTCAGGAAACCACAAGCCTTGACGGGCATCGGTCAGCCCGGGTTGCAGTGCACGAATAGCATTTTGGTTAAGCACCTCGACGCGCCGATGGTGCTGGGTGCTCCAGGCGAGCGCTTGCTCGTGCTCGACGAGATCCAACATCAGCAGACCACATTCGCTGAATTCTGGATCGATGCCGGTTTCGCGTAACAATGCATTGGCGAGTTCGCGATGCGCGGCGGTCGCATCGGCGGCCAGCGCACTAATGGCTGGCCCATAGCGCCAAGGGTATAGCGCTGACACGATGCCGCCACCTGCCCACGAGGCTTCGCGTCCCGGTTGTTGGCGATCAATGATCGAAACGTGATGTCCGCGTGCGAGTAACAGACGTGCGCTTAGCAAGCCGATGACGCCGGCACCGATGATGGCGATTCGCCTACTCATGCCTGTGATCTCCACGCGCAATGCGAACAGTGGCTAGCGACTGCCGCAATATGTTTTGGCTGTGCATTCTGCATGCCGTCCAAGGAGGACGCTGCATGAGAGCGCAAGGATTTACGTTGGTAGAAATGATGGCAGCCTTGGCTGTCATCATGCTGGTGATGTCGAGTGGCGTTCCGCTCTGGCGCTCGCTGGTCGATGACGCTCGGGTGTCCGGTTTGGCAAGCCACTATTTGCACGGCTATAACTCGGCGCGTTACGCCGCGGTGGCGGTGCATCGCCCTGTCACGATGTGTCCGCTGGCGGTAGATGACCGATGTGACGGTGGCTGGGGCAAGCATTTCGTGCTTTTCTACGACGATGAACGCGATGGACGCATGACATCGCCAAGCGATCTGATCGATCGAGTCGATCTCGGTGGCGGCAAAGAAGTGTCCGTAAGTTTCAAGGCGTTTGGTAAAACGAAATACGTGTCGTTACGTTCAGATGGTCGCTATCGACAAAACGGGACGTTCAGAATCTGTCCTCGTGGCGGAGGTGTCGGGCGCGCCATCGTAATCAATGTCACGGGGCGCGCACGGACTGAAAAAATCGACTGTAGTTGACCGGTGTCCGAACAGAATTAGCGCCGCGGTGCGACAGGTGCCGAGTTGGTCGATTGCTGAAGTCGCTGGACTTCTTCGCAGCGCTGGACTTCTTGCTCGGCAAACTTGAGCTGCTCCGCCACTTGATCGGCGCTCAACTGACGCTGTTGCCCATCGTCACCCGCCATACGTACTTGTTTGCCGGTACGCAAAACATCGAGATTTTTACGGACCTGATCACAGGCAGCATTGGTGCGCTCCTGCTCGCTGGTGCTCGTTGTGGTCTCACCACCTTCCGCTTTCTTGCGAGCTTCTTCCTGAGAAGCGCGTTGCTTGTTCAGTTGGGCGATCTCATCCTCGGCATCTGACGATGTGGTGTCGCTCACTTTCACTTGGGAGGTTTGAGCGCCATCTGGTGCTTTTTCCCCGTAGTGAGTGACGCCCTTCGCGTCCACCCATTTGTAGATGGGGCCAGCGCCTGCTGTGGCGGCCACAACGATGGCGAGGGCGGTGAGCAGGTATGCGGGAAGGCGAATAGAAGACATGGACCAACCTCTTGTTAAGTCGAGGGTTAGAGGTAACGACGACGGATGCTAGCACGGGGTCGCGGCGCCCTTGAAAGCGGCCCGGGCGCTTGACAGCGCAAGGTCCTGTGCCAAACTTCCGCGTTCGCCGCAAGGCTGGCCGGACAGGAGCAATCCTCCTGATGGCCACAGGGACCTACGCCTGCCACCCTGCAGGACGTTAGTCAGCAGCAACACTGCATTTTCTCCCGCTCTGTGCACGTTGCGACGGCCGCCGGATCACGATCCGGGGCCGCGCGGGAACCCGCCGAACGCGGATTTCTCGCCGTGCCGCCAAGTATTACCCCATAGCGACGGCTTTCGGCCGTCTGGTGCCGGCGCCTGCCTGCCCAGATGGCGTGTGCGTTTCGGAGCCGCAGATCAGAGAGAGGTAGAAGCAGTGGAACAATTATCCGGCGCGGAAATGCTTGTCCGCAGCCTGCAGGACGAAGGCGTTGAATACGTCTTTGGTTACCCCGGCGGCGCGGTACTGCATATTTACGACGCGCTTTTTCAGCAGCAAAAAGTCAAACATGTGTTGGTTCGTCATGAGCAGGCGGCCACGCACATGGCGGATGGTTATGCGCGCGCGACCGGCAAGCCGGGCGTGGTGTTGGTGACGAGTGGTCCAGGCGCGACTAACGCAGTGACGGGTATCGCGACGGCGTCCATGGACTCCATCCCGATGATCGTAATTTCCGGGCAAGTGCGCAGTGATTGGATCGGCGATGACGCTTTCCAAGAGACTGACATGGTCGGTATCTCGCGTCCGATCGTGAAACACAGTTTCTCGGTGCGCAACGCGGCCGATATTCCTGAAATCATGAAAAAAGCGTTCTGGATTGCGACGACAGGGCGTCCGGGCCCGGTATTGGTCGATATTCCCAAGGATATGACGGCACCGGCACGCAAATTTGCGTACGAGTATCCCAAGAAAGTGAAGATGCGCTCGTACAACCCGGTTGTGCGCGGCCACAGCGGGCAGATTCGCAAGGCGGTTGA
>CAZNPF010000013.1:0-87469 GCA_964574995.1 uncultured Pseudomonadales bacterium
AGAACTTCAGCTTCCCAAGCTGACTACGTGGGTTCGATTCCCATCACCCGCTCCACTTTTTCCAGATGACCACACGCTTGCGTTCACCGATGACCTGATGCATCGGCATGCGTTACTAACCCGACAGCCGTCATGAAATTTTCAGAGCACTGGCAAAACTTGCGCACAAAACTCGTGCGCATCATCGCCGAGAGTCAATCCATTCTTGAACAACCTGCGCTGCGTAAACGCTGGCTGGAGAATGCCGGCTGGCCAGTGAGTGCAGTCATTGCCATCCTCATCCTGATCACACTGTTACTTGCACCGGCAATTATCGACACACTCGCCGGATGGCTGACGCCAGAGTTGCGCAGCAAAGGGCTGTTTGGCCTCAATCGTTTGCGCGCCAACCCATTGCGCCCATGGGTCGAAGGTCTGCTATGGCTGTTATATGGCGGCGGCGCGCTGTGGTTAACCGGGCATATTGCGTGGCGATATCGCCCCGCAACCGAACAAAATAATTCGGATTCGGAACACACGCAGCATCGTGCATCGACTCCCCACAACACACATCGCCAGAACAGCGACACTCACAGCGAAGCGCTCGAAGAACGCTATCGCGTGGTCTCAGAACTTGGGCGTGGCGCCATGGGCATTGTCTATCGCGCCGAAGACACGCGGCTACATCGCGTCGTCGCGCTCAAAGTACTCGCGCCGCAGCACGCGCACGACCCGGAATTACGTGCACGTTTCTTACGTGAAGCGCAGGCAGTAGCTCGGCTAAATCATCGTGGCATCGTGCAGGTTTATGACCTCATCGATAGTCCCAATGGCTGTCGTATTGCCATGGAATTTGTGCGTGGACCCGCGCTATCCGACCTCACCAATCGTCAACCACAAGCGATTTCAGATGTGTTGCGTTGGGGCGCAGACATTGCCGACGCGCTTGCCAGCGCACATGAACAAAACGTCATACATCGCGATCTCAAACCCGCTAACGTGCTCATGGCTGAGCTCACGCACCCAAAAATTACCGATTTCGGTTTGGCGCGCCTCACCGACCACATCGACAACCACACCACGCAAATTGGCACCGTCATGGGCTCACCGGCCTATATGAGCCCGGAGCAGGCTGCCGGTCATGTCGTAGATGCTCGCAGCGATATCTACGCATTCGGTATTTTGCTTTACGAATTGATCGCTGGCCGACCGCCCTTTACCGGCGACAGTAGCCAAGTCATGGCCGCACAAATCACACGAACACCTGATGACATTCGCGAAAAACGAGCGGACATTCCTGAGCCGCTGGCGTTATTAATTATGGCGTTACTGCGCAAGGAACCGGATTTTCGCCCGCAGAATATGCGACAAGTCGCGCTGCAACTGACAGCGCTACGCTAATCAATCACACGCATCAAACGAATTGATTACGTTGTCGGTGTTGTTTCCGGCAAAACAACTGCGCCCTGCCACGGCAAAGGAACCTTATATGCCATCAGGAAACCACCGATGGTGATCAAAACCCGCGAAATTGCAATCCACGAATCCGGGATCTTCACCTTTTGCTCGCGGAACAACTCCAGCAAATTAATCATGCTGTCGGCCACGCCATCACGTGCCAGCTGATCCGTAAGCACGTAGTCAGCTAGCGACTGCAACGTGTGCGTATTGCCGCCGATAAAACCAGCGCGCTCGAAAAGCTCGCCGATGTTTTCTGTATTTCCGTTCACGCAAGCGAACAACAAACGGGTGTAGTTATCACGCTCAGCAGCAGAGATGTATGCCAGCGCACCGAAGTCGAGAATAGCGATGCTGCCATCCGGACCAACGATGAAATTGCCTGGGTGTGGATCGGCCTGATACATGCCGAACTGCGTCACTTGCTGGATGTAGCTCTGGAATAATTCGCTCAACAGGTCCTGTGCACGCTCAGGATGAAGATCGAGATGATCACGCAAACGCTCGCCTTCCACCCAGCTGGTCACGAGCACATCGCTGCCTGACAGCGTTTCAAACAACCGTGGGACACGAATGCGTGGGCGATGTGGCAACTGCGCAAAACGCTTGAGATTGCTGGCTTCGTTGCGGAAATCCAATTCACCCAGTGTCATCGATAATAGTTGGTCAATCACCTGCGCCAGATCCAGCTCACGCACCAGTGAGGACAACATGCTGGCGATCATGCGAAAAGCCGCTTCATCCTGCCGGAAATGTTCCACCACATCAGGTAGACGAATTTTCACGGCCACTTCTTCTCCGCTGGCGAGCCGTGCGCGATGAACCTGCGCAATGGAGGCTGTCGCCACGGGCTCACGATCAAACGAAGCAAACTGATCTTCCCAGTCATACCCCCAACGCTTGATTAGCGTCGGTTCCAGCTCGTCAAAATCAACGGCTGGCGCATCGTTTTGCAGTTTCTGTAATTCAAGAATGTATTCACGCGGCAGCAAATCCGGCCGGCAGCTGAAAAACTGGGCTGCTTTAACCCAACCACCACCGTTTTGCTCGGCTAACCAGAGAAAACGGCGAGCCGCTTCGGCGTGTGCGCTCGACAGTAACGTTGCGGCACCTTCCGCACTGCGCCCCCCTTGCAGACGCTCTACCGATAGGAAATAACGCCGATAGGCGCGCAAGACGGCCATCGCGGTACGCGCCGACCGCAGGTAGCGGGCTCGGCCAGCCACCAGCAAGCTGATTCGGCGCCAATTGCGTTTCAGGGAGGAAGTCGGTTGGGTCATGAAAAACGTATCAAAGGGCCCGCAGACAGCGCAGGCAAGGCCCGAGTATACGTAGCCCCGCTCTCACCGCCACTATCAGCCGGCACTAGAATGGCGCCCCTATGAATACCGTATGACTTGGATCACATGAAAACGCCCGAAAATCGCGACCATATCTATGCTGCGCCTCAAGGTACGATTGCACCTTTTCGCTTCGACGCGCAGGTAGCACAGGTCTTTCCTGACATGATCCGTCGCTCCGTGCCCGGTTACGCGACGATGGTAGAGATGATCGGTGTGATTGCCGGCCGCCACGCCACACCCGGCTCCACGCTTTACGATCTGGGTTGCTCGCTGGGCGCCGTTACGCTGGCCATGAGGCACCGTGACTTGCCGGCGAATTGCCGCATCGTCGCCATCGACAATGCACCGGCCATGTTGGACCGCGCTCGTGATCTGCTCTCTGACGACGAAGCGCCCGGCCGCACACCGGTAGAACTGCGCTGCGAGGATATCCGCGACACGGTTTTCGACAATGCGTCGGTCGTCGCGCTCAATTTCACACTGCAATTTATACCGCCCGATGATCGCGCCCGTTTGCTTGCACGGATTGCCGCCAGCATGCAGCCTGGCGGAGCGTTGGTGTTGTCGGAAAAAATCTGTTTTTCTGACCCGCAAGAACAGCAACGCAACGAGGAACTGCATCACGCCTTCAAGCGTGCCGAAGGTTATAGCGCGCTGGAAATCGCCCAAAAACGCAGTGCAATCGAAAATGTGCTGATTCCAGAAACGCTGGACGCGCATGTAGCGCGGCTGCGGGAAGCCGGATTCATTGGCGTGACGCCTTGGTTTCGCTGTTTCAATTTCATGTCACTCGTTGCCGTCACGCCGGCCGTATAAAAATCGGAACATCGACATGACGGCCACGATTGATCCTTTCTGCGCGGATCGCCTACTCGAAGAACCATTACTTGCGAAAAATTGGCGGGATTTTTTCGTCGAACGTTGGTTGCATATGGTCAATGCGCAGCGCAATGCCGATCTACCACGTTGGCAGGCAGCGATTACCGCCATGCCCATTGCAACCCCGTCACACGTATCGCTAACAAGCGACACGGTACAAATCGGCCTTGCCAGCGACCTCCATGCAACACAACATGCAGAGCTCGATTCTGCACTGCGTGCACTGCATCCATGGCGCAAAGGCCCATTTAATTTTTTTGGCACCATCATTGATACCGAATGGCGGTCTGATTGGAAATGGCAGCGCATCGCACCGCATTTGTCATCGCTCGCAGGCCGCCGCGTATTGGATATCGGCTGTGGAAGCGGTTATCACTTGTGGCGTATGCACGGTGAAGGCGCATCTTTTGCGCTGGGCGTGGAACCCGCGCTGCTCTACTTGGCTCAATTTGCCGCTGCGAAACGTTATCTCGCCGATAAATCTGTGCATCTCGTACCGGCCAAGCTGGAAGACCTCCCGCTGGGCACCGGCGCCTTCGACACCGTGTTTTCCATGGGTGTGATCTATCATCGTCGCGACCCCTTACAACATCTCGCCGAATTACACGCCGCGCTGCGGCCGGGCGGTGAATTGGTTTTGGAAACGCTGGTCGTCACGCACGACGAAGAATTACGACCCGGCGAACGTTACGCGCAGATGCGCAATGTATTCATCCTGCCCGGCTTGCCGTTATTAGAAAAATGGCTGCAAACGGCAGGGTTCGTCGATATCCGCATGGTCGATGTCACTGTCACCACCGTGCAGGAACAGCGCGCTACAGACTGGATGCGCTTTCAGTCGCTCACTGATTTTCTCGATCCACGCGATCAATCTCGCACCATCGAGGGCTTTCCCGCACCCGTACGCGCCACAGCGATTGCACGAAAACCGGATTGAATCGTGCATCACACATGCCTAAAAACAACTTGGCACTGATTACCCACACGATCACGTTATGACGGAAGAAAAATCAGCTGACGATAGACCGTATTACATTGCACCGCGCTGCGAGGAATCGCTGCGCATCGTGCATATCGATGATGACTTGCTCATCGTCGATAAACCGGCTTTTCTATACACCGTCCCCGGACGCGGCCCAGAAAATGCCGACAGCGTGATCTCGCGTCTACTGCCCGATTACCCCGAAGCAGTCATTATTCATCGGTTGGACCTCGACACCTCGGGCTTGCTGATGGTGCCGCGCACAGCACGTGCACGCAGTGAACTCTCGCGACAGATCCGCGAGCGCACGCTTGGCAAAGGCTATGAAGCCGTCGTCTGGGGATTGGTCGAAAAAGATTGCGGGGAAATTGATGCGGCTCTGGCACCAGACCCCGATAACTGGCCACGCAGCAAGATCGATCCAACCGGGAAATCTGCATTCACGCGCTTTCGTGTGATTGCGCGTGACGAAAAAACTCATCGCACAAAACTACGTTTGGATCCTGTCACCGGTCGCCAGCACCAGTTGCGACTGCACTTGGCCAGCATCGGCCACCCGATTCTCGGTTGCGATCTCTATGCACACGAGGCGGCATTGGCTGCATCCTCGCGCTTGTTGCTGCATGCGTGCGAACTGGTACTAGTCCATCCTGGCAACAACGAAACCGTACGCTTCAATTCGCCAGCCCCATTCTGATCGGCATGCCTCTTCTGAGTGGCATGCCTCTTCTGAGTGGCATGTCTCTTCTGAGTGGCATGTCTCTTCTGAGCGGCATGTCTCTTCTGAGTGGCATGCCTCTTCTGTAAGGCGATACTTGCGGGAATATCCAAAAACCACCGCCGGCCATGATGATTTCTGACGAAACTCAACCGTTTCGCCACATGCCCGCCCAAATAACTTAACTAACACGACTCACACGCATTGGTAGCATCAGAAATTAGCGTTATTCTCGCCGTTATCTGCTGTGCATTAAGCGACGGAAGATCGTATGGCAAGTCGCATGACAAGAAGTCATTTCTGCTTCCTGCTCTTGGCGCTGGTCTCTTCACACGCCAGTGCCAAAAAAGATCTGTTCGAGATGGATCTCTCAGAATTGATGCAGATCAAGGTAACGGTCAGCGACCGCTCCAGCGAGCCCGCCGGCACCAGCCCTTCTGCGTTGACCATTCTCACTCAGGCAGACATCCGCAGCAGCGGCATTCGTACGCTGCCCGAACTGATGCGCTTGGTGCCCGGTTTTCAAGTTCGGCAACTCAGCGGAAACCTGTGGGCCATCAATAGTCGCCGCGTTCCGTATCGTCTGGCGGACTCCATGCTGGTCTTGCTGGATGGACGCACCCTGTATAACCCGCTATTCGCCGGCACCTACTGGGATGTTCAAGACACGTTCATCGACGATATCGAGCGCATCGAGCTGACCCGGGGGCCAGGCTCCGTTGCTTGGGGCTCAAACGCCATTACCGGCGTCATCAACATCATCACCCGCTCTGCTGCACACACGCCGGGCACGCAGGTGTACGGCGCTGCCGGCATGGGCGAAATCGAACATGACGCCGGGGTACGCACCACCGTTGCCCTCGGAAATGGATTCCTGCGCGTCTATGGCAAGGATCGCAAGCTGGCCGATGGCACTTATGGGGCCGGCGCCGGCTCGACCAATAACAACTTCTATCCCGATGGCAAAGATGCCAACGACGGCGTCGGCTCCTCACAAGCTGGATTTCGCTATGACTTATCCAGCGGCCGCAACAACCACACGCTGAGCGGCGATATTTACGATGCCGAAGCGCGCGAAGTGCGCATCGTGGCAGGCAGCCCCGCACCGGGTGACATTCTGTCGAAAGGTTTCAATCTCAATTACCAGAGTAACTGGACACTGAACGATGTCGTGACGTTGGAATTGCAGACCTATATCGATCAGAACCAACGTCGCTCGGATGCCTTTGCCGAGGAACGCCACACCTATCAAGTGGAAGGCATCTCCAGCTGGCACTTTGACCAACACGTTGCATCCGTGGGCCTGCAGTACCGAAACATCGATGACAACTCATCTCAGCAAGTGTTTGGCTTTGGCGGTTTTGCACTGAATCCTGCCAATACCGTCCTAGAAACCTACAGCGCGCTGTTTCAGGATCGCTGGACACCCAGCCAAGCTTTAAGTGTGTTGCTCAGCAATCGTTTTGAGCACAACGATTTTTCGGGATGGGAATTCAATCCGTCTTTGCGCAGTGCTTACCAATTCACACCTGACGCTACATTATGGGTTGCCGTGAGCCGCTCCACGCGAACTGCATCTCGCGCTGAAGCCGACGCGTATCTGGACTTCAGTGCGATCCCGCCCCCGTGCCCACCGGGTTTCACCCAAGATCCCGTCCTCGGCTGCATCATTCCGCTCGATTCGCAAAATCTGAATCCCGTGGTGACCGTTTCTTACGAGATGGGATATCGCCAACTGATCACCAATGATCTCAGCATGGATATCAGTCTGTTTCAGGATCGAGAAACAAACCCACTGACTGACTCCACCGGACAAGTCGATCAACATGCAGAGTACAACGGCGGTGAAGTCGAAACGCGTTATCACGTTTCTCCCAACTGGCAGATCGTGGGATCCATCAGTTATCTCCATGAAAATCAGGGAGACATCGCCGGAATACCACCCACACCCGGCATACAAGCGGATCTGTGGTCAGCCAAGTTCCGCAGCCACTACAACATCCGCGCTAATCTGCAGTGGAATCTGTTGGCTTACTACGATCAGGGAATACCACTGGGGTCTAACCGTTCGTATGACGACGACGTGCGACTCGACACCAATCTGCTCTGGGAATTCCATCCCAATTGGGAACTGCGGTGTGTCTTAAGCAATCTTCTGGATGATCGGCACTTGGAGGCTGGTGATAGCCAGAAAGTCAACAGTGAAGTCCGACGCGGCGGCATGGTGATGATTTCAGCCAAGTTTTAATGAGTCATGCGCTGAAACCCGTTTAACTCTTCGTCGCGTTTTGCAAACCTGTTGATAAAATCCGTTGAGGTTGTCTCACGCGAGAATTTTTCGGATCATTATCTTCACGTATAAAAACGCCGCCCGTAGGCGGCGTTTTTGTTTACTACGAACGCATCCAACATCAGTTGGATACGACATCACTTAGTGGTGATGCCCGCCCGGCCCGTGCACATGCCCGTGTTGCAGTTCTTCTTCGGAGGCCTGACGAACCTCCGCAACCACGACATCAAAATGCAACGTTTCGCCTGCCAGCGGATGATTGCCGTCCAGCGTGATGTCGTCACCTTCAATGTCGACAATGGTCACGACGCGCACGCCAGCCGGCGTCTGCGCCTGAAACTGCATCCCGACTTCGAGATCTGGCGCGCCACCGAACGCCGTGCGCGGCACCACCTGCACCAATTCGTCTTCACGAATGCCGTAAGCCTCGGCCGGTGGAATGCTCACTTTCAACTTGTCGCCGGAACGTTTGCCCAACAACGCTTTTTCGAGGCCAGGAATGATGTTGCCGAAACCGTGCAAATACGCCAACGGCTCACGACCTTCAGAAGTATCGATCACTTGCCCGTCGGCACCCGTGAGTGTGTAGTGGATCAGAACAACTGTTTTCTCGGCTGCCTGCATGAGAGGACCCTTTTGTGTGAAATCAATAAGTGAGATGAGAGATTGATGAACGCGCAATGACATCAAAAATTGTGCGTGGCACGACGTTCAGCGGTGAGTTCAACGATGGAGTCAGTGATGCGCATGACCATCAGCACCATGCGCATGGCCATGTTCGAGCTCGACCGGCAACGCCGCACGCACGCTGACGATTTCAACATCGAAATCCAAGGTCTGACCTGCCAACGGGTGATTGGCGTCAATGTCGACAGAGAACTTGCCGACCTTGAGCACCGTCACCAACTGAGTGCCATGCTCCAGTTTCAGTGGCACTTGCATACCGGGCTTCAACTTGGCGCTACCGCCCAAATATTTAGCCGGAATACGCTGAATCATGTCCTCACGACGCTCGCCGTAGCCTTCAGTCGGCGACACCGTGACTTGCACGCGATCACCAGCGGCCTTACCGATCAGCGCCTTCTCAAGACCCGGAATGATGTTGCCATGACCATGCAGATACGTAACCGGCTCTCCGCCCGCATCGCGCGAAGATTCCAGTGGCGTACCGCTGGCCAGCTTCAGGCTGTAGTGAAAAGACGCGACGGTTTCGTTGGCAATCTGCATAGCGGCTCCGAAATGCTATGACGTCAGACATGGCCTGACGCCGGGCCGCGCATTATACGGCCCTCGCTATGCGCGAGGGCCGTTGTTTCAAGCAAGTTTGCCGGGGGTCAAGGCTCGATATCGAACAGGCCGTCGATGAACTCGTCGAGTGTCGCCGGCAACTGCAAGGTATCCAGCAGCGCATAGACATCCTCTTGAGTCATTTCGGCGTACTGCCCTGACGGGCCCAGCAACACCAAGCGCGGGGTCGGCGTGGTCATCACCCGCAGATCCCACGGCTCTTGATGAGCGCCCAACTCAAAATGAATTTTCTGCTGTGCGGGTCGCAACTCGGCCGTGGCTGCTACGCGATTGCTATTCGGCTGATAGAGCGTCACCAACAGATCATTGAGCGTGGCGTGATAGTCATGATTAAGCGCTGCGATGGTGATGCGCGCATCGCCACTGGCATGCAGTTGATCAAAATCGAAGTCGAGCAGATCGGCGATCAGTGCTTCAAAATCAACAGACCCAGTGCCCATCAATGCTTGGAACGTGCTGACTGCGCCCGTCAACAACGTGCTGCGCACGTGATCAAACAGCAAGCGTGCACCAGTCACCTTACCCGTCGCCGCCAAGATTGATTCTGGGATTCCAAACGCTTGCCCGGCACCGTTAATGGTCACATCAAGATCTTGCGCCATGTCGAGCTTGAACACGTGCTTGCCATGATCCGGATAGAAATGATTGACCTGTCCCGGCGCGGAAGGCAGCACCAACTCAGCATTGATCAGATCAAGCTGCACCAGCTTCTGTTTTCCCGTGGCACCTAGATCAACAAAACCATGCACATCAAAATTGCCGGACAGCGTTTGCGTTGGGTCGTCGTTACGCACCAGCGTCGCGGTACCGTTAGCCCACGCTTCGACATCCAGTGAATACGCATAGGTGTTCAGCAATGCGGGCATTTGCGTCAGCAAGGACAACATGGCCGACATGAGCGCCGACTGATTTCCCGATTGTTGCGCAGTCGCGATCGGCTGCAGCGCAGCAATCATCGGACCAAAATCTACGTTTTTAGCATCAACCGTCAATTCGGCGTCGATGACGCCGGACGCGGTTTCATTCGCCACCGTGCCGGCAATGCTGTATTCAAATCGTTGATTCGGATGCTGCATGGCATCCATGAAACCGGTGAGCCCCAACGTGAGGTTCACCGTCTGCCCACGCGTATTGCCGACAAACGTCAGCGTGCGTGTCGGCACGTTCAAGTTGATCTTGTAGATATACGTTTGCCCATACTCATCACTTTCATCCTTGATTGAGCCAAGCATGACGACATCCGTGACGCCCGGAGCCACGATATCCAGCCAGAATGTTGCCATGACGGCCTGCACCGCCGCTTCGGCGGCAACGGGCATCAAATCAAGATTATCTTGGGCGGCCAACCACTGAAAATGCGGCCATTGCGCATCGATGAATTGCTGAAGATCCACTTCGCCAGTTTGCGTATTTAGCAATCCGGACAACGTCAGCAGTTCGTCGATCTGTTGACCCATAGGGCCCATCGTGTCGCGCAATTCCGCCCACGTTACCGGCTGCACATTGCTCAACTGATCGACAACCAAACCGCTCTGCAAAGTATCCAGCGCCGATTGCACGTCGCTGTAGCTGCCACCGGGTACGTCAATCACGCCGGCCACCGTGGAGCTATGCAAAATCTGCTCCGCCAAATCTGTCAGAAACCCAATGCTCGGGGCCGGGCCTGTCGTGCCTTGCATCAAGGCGCCACCCTGACCCACAAAATAATCCGACAGCATGATCAACATCTGCTGCATCGGCTCGTGATACTGACCATGCAGTTCAGCAAACGTTGCGTACAACAACGCCAATTGCACTTGCTTCGGGCTGGCCATTTGCAGCCACAGCGGATCAGCGATGTCATTGGTGTCATCTTCAAGATCGCTGAGCGCCAAACCGAACATGGCGGCCACTCGGGCATTGGCATCATTCGCGACATCCGTCGTCAGACCCTGCGGGAAAGTCGCCGCCCAATTGGCGGCCAGCGTCGACAGGGGTGTCACGTTGGCTAACTGAATACCCCAGCCGCTCACTGACATCACGGCACTCATTTCAAAATCGAGCGGCACTTCAAACCAATCGCCAAACGCCACCGCGTTTTCATCGGCATCCCAACAACCTGACAGCGCATCGCAACGCATTTGTGTGCGCTGCTCCGGCGGCAGACTGGCCGCATTTTGCTTTGCGGTTGCCAGCACATGAACCGCACCGTTGAATCCTTCCGGCAAATTGACGGAATACGCACCCAGATCACTGCTCTCGGTGGTAGCGAGCAAGTTGCCTGCCGCATCGGTAATGGTGACCACCGCATGGCGCGTCACACCCTTGACCACGGAACCGGTCAGCGTCGCAGTACCACCCGGTGAGCCACTGCCGCCCGATGACGAGCCGCCGTCATCCGCGCAGGAAACCAGTGCCACCGGAAGTGCTAGCAGGAGAAGCGCTCGCTGGAGCAGGGTCATGTCAGGATCCTCGGCGTTTTTCGTTGTCGTTCTTATCGTTGGCCGGACCGCCGCGCAGAAAGCACGCAGACTCGGTCATTTTAGAGGCATATCAGCAACAACCAGCAGGCTACGACGATATTCCGATGGGCGGAGAACGCCATGGCTATCCGCACAGGCGTCGAGTGTTGAGTGTCAGCCGGGGGCTTCCTGCAGAATGCATTCGACTGCCGGCTATACTCGCGCCCCGCCCGGCCACCCCCGAGTCTTTTCTCTCGCCATGCTCGAAGCTCCCAGCCAAGTCGTCCTGCGCAATCTCGATCGTCTACCCGCCGGCCGCCTGCTGGTCATCAACCCTCCCGCGGATGAGTTGCCCCGAGAGCTCGCCGCCCGTCCCGACTTAGCCCCGCACTGGTTCAGCCAGAACTACGCAGACAGCCAAGCGCTGGCTGCCCGTCGAATCAGTGTGGAATTCGGCCCCGTGCCGACCGGTGACGAGGCCTTTCAAAGGGTGCTGCTCTTTCACCCCAAAGAGCGCGCACTGGCTGGTTTTCTACTGTTTCTGGCTCGATCCCGTGTCGCGGCGGGCGGCTCTTTGTGGCTGGTCGGCGACAACAAAGGCGGTATTCGTGGTACCGAAAAGCGGCTGGCCGAAGCAGGTATCGCCGTCGAAACCATCGACAGTGCTCGTCACTGTCGGCTGGTGAAAGTCACGCCGAAATCGGCTGGCGAGTCTTTCCAGCTGGAAGACTGGCTGGAAATCATGGCACTGGAAGTACTCGGCAATGAATTAGCCGTTGCCAGTCTTCCGGGCGTGTTCAGCAGTAGTCGTCTCGACGAAGGTACCGCCTTGCTGCTGGAAACGCTCGGCGACGTCACCGCGGGCCGCGTGCTGGATATGGGTTGCGGCGCTGGCGTGATTGGTGCGTTTCTGAAAAAGAAACAACCGGCACTTTCGTTGGAAATGGTCGACAGCAATGCGCTGGCGATCATTGCCAGCCAGTGGACATTGCGCGAGAACAATCTCGACGCCAACGTGCACGCTAGCGATGGCTTCAGCACTGTCAGTGGTAGTTTCGATTGGATCATCAGCAACCCGCCATTTCATGACGGTTTAGCTACCGATTTCCGGTTCTTCGAGCGCTTCATCAGCGAAGCGCCGCGCTTTCTGCGTCCCGGCGGCCGGCTGCGCATCGTCGCCAATGCGCATCTGAAATATTTACCGTCGATGGACCGCGCCTTTGGAAACGCACGCACGGTGACTGAAAATTCTCGTTTCCGCGTGTACGAATCCGTCAAAAAAACGCGCTGAATTTGTACGCCGTAGTAACAGCAAGCAACCTACACCCCACGCAGCCAAGCCAAAGCCAGCGTGGATGGTTCGCTGCCAGTAAAGGTGAGATAACAGGTATCTGTTGGCGCTGCATCTAACACTACTGCGTATTGGTGCAGTTCATCCCGACGAAATGCATGGACGCTCACCGTATCACCCACGGCACGTGTTGCGAGCAATTTGTCAAAACCGGCATGTGTTGCTCTCAAGCCATCCACCGCCACGATGACATCGCCAGCCGATAAACCGGCACGCATCGCTGGCGAATTGCTGAAGCAATGCTGAATTCGCGCGCCCAGTACATCGCCGGTTGTGCGGATGCCCATCGAAGGCCTCGGCCGCGAATTTTTATTTTTACCCGCGCTACCGCCGTTATCCGTTGAGCCATCAGCAGCGCGCAAGCGGTAATCAATACCAAAATCTGCCAGAAAATCCGCTAATGGCAAATCATCTGTGCCGTAGACCGCCTGGCGGAATACGGTCCGCAACGATTCGCCACCAAACTCTACGACTAACGATTCAATTCCATCTTCCGGCACGCCAACGCCCGATAAGCCATAGCGCAACCAAAGTGCGCGCATGATGTCATCCAGCGACCGAACGCCATCGCTGGCGCGGCGCAAGGCGAGGTCCAGCAGCAGAGCAACCATCGCACCTTTGGCGTAATAACTCACCACCGCATTGGGCGTGTTTTCATCTGGGCGATAAAATCGCGTCCACGCATCAAAACTGGAATCGGCCACGCTCTGTAGGAAACGTCCCGGACCTCGTAATACACGGGTGATGCTCTGGCCCGTCAACTCCAGCCAAGACGCTGATGAAATCACGCCAGAGCGAACCAGAAAAAGGTCGTCGTAATACGATGTGAAGCCTTCAAACGCCCACAACTGTCGCGTGTAATTTTCCTGCGAGAGATCATACGGCAGGAAAACTTTCGGCTTGATTCGCTTGATATTCCACGTATGAAAATACTCGTGGCTACACAAACCCAAAAACTGGCGGTAGCTCTCTTTCATCACGGCGGGATCATCCGTCAACTGCGGCAAATCATCGCGACTCGCCAGCAAAGAGGTCGACGCACGGTGCTCAAGTCCACCGTATCCCTCACCCACGACTTGCACCAGAAACAGATAACGATCCATGGGGGCAGGTTCGCCGAACATGCGAATTTGCGCGGTGCAGATTTTTTCGAGGTCCGCACACAGGCGAACAAAATCACAACGATGCCGACCCGTTATCACCACCTCATGCGGAATACCACACGCCACGAACGATGCACGACTGAAGTCGCCTATCTCCACCGGATGGTCGATCAGTTCATCGTAGTTGTCGGCAAAATAATTGCCGAAGTCCCAGACGGCAGTATCTGGTTCGACTCGCAATGCCGTTGCAACGCGCCACGTCGTGTATCGGTTACCCGCAGGGCGTTCTATTTGCACGCGACACGGTAAATGCTCATACCCTTGCGCTGCTAGGAACACCGACGTGCCGTTGAAATATCCGTGCGTGTCATCCAGATGCGCCGCACGAACTGATAGATCCCACGCATACACGTCATATTCCAGCCGCACCGCTCCCACGACAGGAGCGCATCGCCAAGTAGATTTGTCGATTTTTTCACACGCTAACGACTGACCATTCGCTTCAGCGCGCAAAGAAACAATGTTGCGTGCAAACTCGCGAACCATGTAACTGCCGGGAATCCAGACTGGCAAACGAAAACACTGACCAGCCGGATCAGGATTTCGAACCGTGCAACTGACGCGAAATAGATGCGCCGCCGGATCAATGGGCACAATGCGATAATCAACGGTGTCCACGGTTCAGCTCAGCGCCGCAACGATATCGTTGTTGATTGCCGCGAGCACCGCCACCGGATCCGACGCACCGGTTATTGGTCGACCGATCACCAGATGCGTGGCGCCACCACGTATTGCATCGCCCGGCGTAACAATACGACGTTGATCGCCCGCTTCGCTGCCTGCTGGGCGGATACCTGGTGTCACGTAGAGAAAACCAGCACGGCGTTCATCGCGCAGCATCGGTGCTTCGCGTGCGCTGCAGACGACACCATCCAGCGCACAATCTTCTGCCAACAATGCCAATCGGCTGACTTGCTCATCGACGGGAACATCAAGGCCCGTGTCGGCAAGATCTCCCTGCTCCATACTGGTCAGCACCGTTACTGCGATTAATTTTGGCGCCGCACCGTGGCTGCCGTAGCGATCGATAGCCTCACGCGCCGCCAGCATCATTCGACGGCCACCACTGGCATGCACATTCACCATCCACACCCCAAGTTCCGCAGCCGCACGGCAGGCGCCAGCCACCGTATTGGGAATATCGTGGAATTTGAGATCCAGAAAAACGTCAAACCCCGCTGACTGTAAGGACGCCACCACCTGTGGACCCGCCGCCGTGAACAATTCCTTACCTACTTTGACTCGGCATGCGCGGGGATCTAGACGTTTGGCAGCCGCAAGCGCATCGCTTGCACGCGCGAAGTCCAACGCGACAATGATTCTTTTTTCAGACTTTTTATCGTCTCGTTTTTCTTCTGGCTGCAGTGACATCGGAAGTTCCTAAATCTATCAATGATGATCGCGCAACACGCGTACGATCAAACTCGCGGGCCGCTTTCACCAAGCGCACGCAACGTGCCCCAGCCATTGCATCCGGGGCACATCCAAAGTACCGAGCGCGAATGAAAACCGCACTGCGAGCACATATAAGTTGATACGCGTGGCGGCTCAAGTTCAGGCGAAGCCGCTGCGAGCAGCGCATCAACCGAAGGCGCCGCCTGCCCAGCCGGCACCGGTAAACGTGCCAACCAGCGCGAAAGAACATCGCGTGCCAGCGGTGCAAAGCCGGGCTGACTGCTCAACAAATCACGCAGCAACGTAATCGCCTCGTCAATATGCCCAGCCAACACATCCAACTCGACAAGATCGAGGCCCGCGCGCAAACAATGTCCGTCAAAATCTAGCGCTCGACGCAATAATCGGCGAGCTGCCGTTGCTTCGCCTGCCAACAGCGCCTTCTCTGCCAATTCGCAGCAGTAATGTGCCGCCGATACGCTCACCGAAGGTTCAACCACCGCTAATTTCTCGGCCACATTCAGCGCGCTGTGCCAATCACGTTCCAATTCATAAATGCGTGCCAACTGTCGCAGTGCCTGCTGGGTAAATTGGCTCTGGCCATCCACCAGCGCCTGAAACTGCAACTCGGCGCGGTCCAACATGCCTGCTGCAAAATAATCACGGCCCAACTCGAAATCGGCATGATCTGTCTGCTCGCGCGTGATGCCCTTGATGTGCCGTAGGCGCTCATGCAATTCCGTCGCGCGCCCCGTTTCACCACGCCTCCGAAACAAGGCGCCCAGTGACAGGTGTGCTTCGAAATTCTCGGCATCAAATGCCAGCGCTTGCGCAAACGCATTCAGTGACGTGCCGCTTTCACCGCTACGCGTCACCGAACGCAAATAGTTCCGTACGTTCTGCGCTTCTTCGAGACGACGGCGTATCCGTCCTTGGCGAAAACCCAAATACCAGCCTGCTGCCACCGCGATGAATAGCAAGGCAAACAACAGTACGGTCGCAGCCATACCCATGTGGATCAATGCCTGTGTGTGTTGCGCGTCAGTAAACCCGCCAATAAGCCACACAGACCGCCCGCGCTGAAAGCCAGCACCAAGGCCAGCCCGCTACGAAGTGACATGGAAGGCCAGAACAACAAATCAATCGTGATCACTTCACGATTGGCAGCACTGAAATACAGGCCAAAAGCGACGGCGGCCAAACAGGCCAATACCAACAAGATGCCCGACAGTCGATTCACGATTTACTCCGGGCCAGATCCACGTCTGCCACCGGCGAATTAGTCGACCGGACCGCTGGAAACCGCACGCGGCACGAACACGCCACCGTTGCGGGCAATTTCTTCCTGCAGGCTTTCGTTGACGCGATCGCGCAACTCTTTACCGGGCTTGAAATGCGGAACGTACTTGCCCTGCAAGTCGACCGATTCACCGGTTTTAGGATTACGACCGGTACGCGGCGCACGGAAGTGCAATGAAAAACTACCAAAGCCACGAATTTCGATGCGGCCACCTTGAGCCAGCACCTCAGACATGTCTTCCAAGATAGTTTTGACGGCGAGTTCAACGTCCTTGACGGAAAGCTGGGACTGCCGAGCAGCAATGCGCTCAATCAGTTCCGACTTGGTCATGGACCCGCTGCTGTCGTGTTCCACGACGAACCCCCGTTACCGACACCGGCAAAATGGGCCGACCCGTTGCCGGGCCGGCCCGCTTCGTTGCCGGGGCTTATTCGCCGCGGCTACCCATCTGCGCCTTGATCAAGTCGCCGATGGTCTTCGGACCTTCACCCGCAGAGTCCTGATTCTTCAGGCCTTCGAGGGCTTCACGCTCATCGCTGGCATCCTTGGCCTTGATGGACAGGCCAATGGAGCGGTTCTTGCGATCAAGGACAACGATCTTGGCCTCAACCTCGGCGCCGACCTTCAGAACATCCGCTGCGCTTTCAACACGGTCGCGGCTGATTTCTGACGTCTTGATGTAGCCCTCGACGTTCTCCGCCAAGGTCACAACTGCACCTTTTGCATCAACTTCCTTCACTACGCCTTTGACTATACTGCCTTTTTCATTAACGGCAACATAGTCCGAGTACGGGTCTTGGGCCAATTGCTTGATGCCCAGCGAGATACGACCATGCTCGGCGTCGATGGACAGGACGGTGGTATCCACTTCCTGACCCTTGGCGTATTTGCGTACGGCTTCCTCGCCCGCTTCGTCCCACGAAATATCGGACAGGTGGACCAGGCCGTCGATGCCGCCATCCAAGCCAATGAAGATGCCGAAGTCGGTGATCGACTTGACCGTACCCTTGATGCGGTCGCCCTTCTTGAACTTGTCAGCGAAGGACTCCCACGGGTTCTTCTTGCACTGCTTGATGCCCAGCGAGATGCGACGACGCTCTTGGTCGATATCCAGAATCATCACGTCGACTTCGTCACCAATGCTGACGACTTTGGACGGGTGAATGTTCTTGTTGGTCCAATCCATTTCAGAGACGTGGACCAAGCCCTCGATGCCCGGCTCCAGCTCAGCAAAGCAGCCGTAGTCGGTGAGGTTGGTGATACGCGCCTTGACCTTGGTACCGACCGGGTAACGGCCAACGATGGCGTGCCACGGATCTTCGCCCAATTGCTTGAGGCCCAGCGATACGCGGTTTTTCTCGCGATCGAACTTGAGCACTTTGACTTGAATTTCCTGGCCGACTTCGACGATCTCGCTTGGATGCTTGATGCGCTTCCACGACATGTCGGTGATGTGCAGCAGGCCATCGATACCGCCGAGGTCCACGAACGCACCGTAGTCGGTCAGGTTCTTGACGATACCTTTGACTTCCATGCCTTCCTGAAGCTGCGACAACAGTTCCTGGCGCTCGATGCTGTTCTCGGTTTCCATCACGGCGCGGCGCGAAACAACGACGTTGTTACGCTTGGCGTCCAACTTGATGACTTTGAACTCGAGTTCTTTGCCTTCCAGATGCGCGGTATCGCGCACCGGGCGCACATCGACCAACGAACCCGGCAGGAACGCACGGATCGATTCGATGTCGACGGTGAAACCGCCCTTGACCTTGCCATTGATGATGCCGCGCACGGTGACATTGTCGGTGAACAGCTTTTCCAGCTTGATCCACGCTTCGGCGCGCTTGGCTTTTTCACGCGACAGCTTGGTGTAGCCCATGCCATCGTCAATCGCATCGACGACGACGGTGACTTCGTCACCGACCTTGACGTCGAATTCACCGCGATCGGTGAGAAATTCTTGTTTCTGAATAACGCCTTCGGATTTCAGACCGGCGTTAACGATGACCCAGTCGTTGTCGATCGACACCACGATGCCGGTAACGGCAGCACCACGATCAACATCAAGACCTTTGACGCTTTTTTCAAAGAGTTCGGCAAAACTTTCCATTTGGAATGCACCTTGCGATTACCGTGCCTGCCAGTTAATGGCACGGGTCAGTTAATGAAAAACGCCGGAACCTGCGCACATCTGGCGGACAGCGCAGGCTGGCTCCCTCCAGCGGGATCGATGATCGTTTTTTGTGCAGTGCCGGTGGACTCAGGCGAGTCCGCGCTCTTGCACGATGACCATGATTTGCCGGAAGACTTCCTCGCGGCTGAGGTGCGTGCTGTCGATGACCACCGCATCCGGGGCAGGCCTTAAGGGGGCTACTGGCCGGTTGCGATCACGGTCATCTCGGGCCCGCAGGTCCTCGACGAGGCGCGGCAAATTAGCACTAAGCCCTTGGTCTAGCAACTGTTTTTCCCTTCTACGGGCGCGCTCCTCGACGCTCGCATCGAGGAAAATCTTGACCCGCGCCGAGGGGAAAACCACGGTGCCCATATCCCTGCCGTCAGCGACCAAACCGGGGGGCTGAGCAAACGCATGTTGAAGCCCCAGCAGGGCATCACGCACCGCTTTGTGCCCGGACACCCGTGAGGCCATTTGCCCGACATCCTCATCCCGAATACGGTCACTCACGTCGCGGCCATCCAACAGAACCCGCGCCGGCTCGCCCGGCTTGCCGGCGGCAAAACGCACAGGTAAATGCACAGCGGCGGCGGCCAAGGCTGCCTCATCCGTTGGGGCGATACCTGTATCTATCGCTGCCAGCGCCAGCAGGCGATACAGGGCACCACTGTCCAACACCTGATAGCCCAAGGCACGGGCGACCATCAGCGCCAGACTGCCCTTACCCGAACCGCTGGGTCCGTCGATGGCAATGACCGGCACCTCGGCGGCTGGCATCGTCATCATCAGTGCGACTCAACGCGAATCCGGATACCGACGCGCGCCGCCAGCACATCAAAGCCCGGGAAGCTGGTACCAACTGTCGCGCAGTCGTGAATCAGGATTTCACCCTGGGCGCGCAATGCGGCCACGGTAAACGACATGGCAATGCGGTGATCGTTGTGGCTGGTGACTTCGCCGCCACCAAAGATGGCCTCCGGGGTCGCTGTACCGCGCCCGTCGATGACGATGCCGTCCGCTGTTGGTTGCGCATCAATCCCCAGCGTTTTCAAACCGTCCGCCATCACTTGGATGCGATCACTTTCTTTCACCCGCAACTCTTCCGCCCCGGTCAGCACGGTGCGGCCATGCGCACAGGATGCCGCCACAAACAGCACGGGGAATTCATCAATTGCCAATGGCACCAAATGTTCGGGAATCGTGATGCCGCGCAACGGCGCGTAACGCACACGGATATCCGCCACCGGTTCGCCGCCCACAGTGCGCTCGTTGATGATCGTGAGATCGCCGCCCATAAGTTTCAGGATGTCGATAATGCCGGTGCGCGTCGGATTAATACCGACATGCTCCAACACGATATCGGAGCCGGGAGCGATGGACGCTGCCACCATAAAAAATGCGGCTGAAGAAATATCAGCCGGGACATCAATGCGGCACGCTTTCAGCTTTCCACCGCCACGCAGGCTGATGCGATTGCCTTCCGTTTTTACGTCGTAACCAAAACCGCGCAGCATGCGCTCGCTGTGATCGCGCGTCGGGGCCGGCTCAGTTATCGAAGTTTCACCGTCAGCCCAAAGCCCTGCCAACACAATGGCCGATTTCACCTGCGCACTGGCTACCGGCAGGTCGTAATGGATGCCTTTGAGTTTTTGTTTGCCGCTGATTTTTACCGGCGGCGTACCTTTTTCACCGGTGGTGGCAATTTGTGCGCCCATCAAGCGCAATGGTTTTGCCGCACGCTCCATCGGCCGCTTGCTCAACGAGGAATCACCGGTCAGCGTGGTATCGAACGCCTGCGCTGACAAAATTCCGGAGAGCAAGCGCATCGACGTGCCAGAGTTACCCATATAAAGCACATCTTTTGGCGCTTTCAGCCCATGCATACCAACGCCATGAATGCGTACGCGACCCGCATTCGGCCCTTCAATCACCACGCCCATATCGCGAAATGCTTGCAGCGTGGCCAATGCATCCTCGCCTTCCAGAAAGCCTTCGACATCTGTCACGCCTTCTGCCAGCGATCCCAGCATGATCGAACGATGCGAAATGGATTTGTCGCCGGGCACGCGTACGCGTCCTTGCACCAAACCACCAGGAGAAACGCGATATTGGGTATTGCCGTGGGTCATGATCGATTTCCGGTCGAGCGATTCCGGCTCACCCGCCTGCACCCACTGGTGCGCGGCGACATAACCGGTCTGCAAGTTCATGGCTGTGAAATGGTCGCGTGCACTTTTGGCACGGGTAAAAACACCTAGCAATTCATCGCCTTGACCGTTCGCGATGGCGCTGCGCATTGTTTGCAGATCCATCATGTAACGATCGAGCACCTTGAGGGCGCCTTCGCGATTATTAAGAAAAATATCCCGCCACATCACCGGATCGCTGGATGCGATGCGCGTGAAATCACGGAAGCCGCCGGCGGCATAACGAAAAATTTCGCGGTTATCCTGCATCTGCGCCAAGCAATCGACGAGGGTGTACGCGAGCAAATGCGGCAGATGGCTGGTGGCCGCCAATACTTCGTCATGATGTTCAGGCGTCATCACCAACACCTGCGCACCCACCGCCTCCCACAAGGCACGCACACGATGCAGTGCATCGCTATCCGTGTTATCCAATGGCGTCAGGATCACTTTGTGATTGACGTACAATTCAGAATTGGCGGCAGTGACGCCACTCTTTTCGGCCCCTGCAATGGGATGCGCCGGTACAAATCTCGGCGGCAATTTTCCTAGCGCACGCTGCGCCGCTGACACCACCGAAGCTTTGACGCTGCCGACATCGGTGATGATTGCGTGTGGCTCCAGCACGTCACGCACCGCCGTGAGCACAGATTCCGTCGCACCCACCGGCATCGCTAACACAACCAGATCAGCACCACGAACTGCGTCGCGCGGATCAGCACAGGCTTCGTCAATCAAACCCAACGCACAACCTTCTTCCCGCGTGCGTTGCGAGCGCGCATGGGCAGCAACACAATCCACCAGCATGCGTTTTTTCATTGCAGCCGCCAGTGAGCCGCCAATCAGGCCAAGCCCTAAAAATGCGACGCGACGAAAATGTGGCAACTGGGAACGGTTATGCGCGCTCACGCCAGCACCTTCTGCAAAGCCTGCAGGAAACGCGCATTTTCTTCTGGCATTCCCACACTGACGCGCAATTGGCGCGGCATGTTGTAGCCCGCCAAGGGACGCACGATCACGCCTTCACGCAACAGCGCCTCATAAACCGGCTGCGCCGGTCGTGCGCAATCAAAGGTCAGAAAATTACCAATAGAAGGGATGACGCCCAATCCCAAAGAAGCCAAACCGTGCGTGATCTGTACCAGTCCTTCGCGATTGATTTGCACTGAACGTGCCAGATACTCGTCATCGTCCAGTGCCGCTTCGGCAGCGGCCAAAGCAGGTGCCGATACATTGAATGGCTGCCGCACGCGATTAAGCAGATCCGCAATTTGCGGCGAACTCGCCGCGTAACCCACGCGCAAGCCCGCAAGGCCGTACGCTTTGGAGAAAGTGCGCGTCACAATTACATTGGCGTAACGTGCCAGATAATCGAGCCCATTCGGATAGCGCACATCACTAACGTATTCGCTATAAGCCTCATCAAGCACCACCACGACTTTTTCTGGTACAGCCGCCATAAACTGCTCGAAAGCCGTGCGATCAAACCACGTACCCGTGGGGTTATTCGGATTTGCTAACCAGACCACGGCCGCGTTTTGTGCAGCAGCTGCCATCTTTTCGAGATCGTGACCAAAACTGCGTGACGGTACGCTCACACACTCAGCGCCCACGGCTTGCGAAGAAATCGGATACACCGCGAATGCGTATTGGCTGAACACCGAGCGGCGGCCCGGACCCAGAAACACACGCGCAATCATGTCCAAGAGATCATTAGAGCCGTTGCCCAACGTGATGCGCTGCGGATTCAAACGAAACTTTTCGCTGATCTTCTTTTTCAGTGCAAAGCCGCCGCCATCGGGATACAGCGTCATCTCACGTAATGCACGCTCCGCTGCCACTAATGCTTTGGGCGATGGCCCCAACGGATTCTCATTGCTGGCGAGTTTGACGATATTGCTGATACCCAGCTCACGCTCTAATTCGCTGATCGGCTTGCCGGGTACATAAGGAGCCAGCGTTTGCACGCCACTGACAGCTTGCGCACGAAAATCGACCGCCATGACGTCAAAGCACCGCTTTGGGATAGGAGCCCAGCACACGCACATCCAGCGCTGCACTCTGCACGGCCTTCAGCGCGGCCTGCACAGGCGCGTCATCAAGATGACCTTCACAGTCGATGAAGAACACATAACTCCAATTGGCATTGCGCGAAGGCCGGCTTTCCAAGCGCGTCAGCGAAATCCCTTCACGATTGAACGGTTCCAGCAAGTTATACAGTGCGCCCGGCTTATCACGCATCGAAACCAGCAATGAAGTCTTATCTTCACCACTGCGCGCTACGCAGTCACGGCCAATCACCAGAAAACGCGTGGTGTTATTGGGATTATCTTCAATATTTTCGGCAACCTTATTGAGGTTGTAGAGCTCTGCCGCCACATCACCCGCAATAGCTGACGCGTGCCACTCTCCGCGAATACGGCGCGCCGCTTCTGCATTGGAAGAAACCGCCACACGCTCGACGCCTGGCAAATGCGTATCCAACCATTGCCGGCACTGCGCTAACGACTGCGAGTGCGAGTAAACGCGTGAAATATTCTCGCGTTTGTTGTTTTCGCTGATCAGCAAATGGTGATGAATACGCAACTCGACTTCGCCGCACACCCGCAAATTAAAGCGCATGAAGCTGTCGAGCGTATGCGTCACCATGCCTTCGGTGGAGTTCTCCACCGGTACGACACCGTAATCCGCCGCACCCGCCTCGACTTCACGGAATACATCATCGATAGCCGCCAGCGGCACCGAGTCTGCGCCATGGCCAAAATGCTTGATCGCAGCCTGCTGCGTGAACGTACCTTCCGGCCCCAGATAAGCCACACGCAATTTTTGCTCCAGCGCCAAGCAGGCCGACATCACTTCACGGAAAATTCGCGCCATGGCTTCGCCAGAGAGCGGGCCGTTATCCGCCTCTTTCATCCGGCGCAGAACTTGCGCTTCGCGCTCGGCACGATAAAAAACCGTGGTTTCCGGTGCTGCAGCACGTTTCACATCAGCAACGCGATGTGCGCAACGCGCACGCTCGACCAACAACGCACGTACCTGATCGTCAATAACGTCGATCTGTGTGCGAAGTTTTTTCAGTTCGTCATCGCTGCTCATATGGGGCTGCTCATTCGAGGCTGCTCGTGCGGGTTTCTATCAGCCGTAACGGTTGGCAAAATCCTTCATAAACGTCACCAGCGCATCCACAGCCGCCTCTGGAACGGCGTTGTACAAACTGGCGCGCATTCCGCCTACCGACCGGTGCCCCGCGAGATACAACAAACTTGCCGCTTCAGCTTCCTTGAGGAAGATCTTTTCTAAGTTGGCATTTTCCAGCGTGAATGGCACGTTCATCCATGAGCGAAATTTTGGATCAACCGGGCTGGCGTAAAAGCCACTGCCATCGATGTAGCGATACAGTTTCGACGCTTTGCGTTGGTTGATCTCAGCCATCGCTTTCAGGCCACCCTGCTGCTTCACCCACTGGAAAACTAACCCCGAGAGGTACCACGCATAAGTCGACGGCGTGTTGTACATGGAGCCGTTATCCGCAGCGATCTTGTAATCGAGCATCGCGGGTGTTCCCGGCAATACCTCACCGATCAAGTCTTCACGAACAATCACCACGACCAAGCCGGCTGGCCCGATATTTTTTTGTGCCCCGGCGTAAATCAGCCCGTACTTCGATACATCAATGGGCCGCGACAAGATTGTGCTGGAAAGATCGGCCACCACCGGCACATTCACATCCGGAACAAATTCGAATTCCACCCCATGAATGGTTTCATTCGGGCAGATATGCAAGTAGGCCGCATCATCAGAATGCTTCCAAGTTGCCGGATTCGGTACTGTGGTGAAGTTCTTTGCTTCCGCACTGGCCACCACATTGACCTTGCAATATTTGCCCGCCTCAAGAATGGCCTTGGTCGACCACATACCGGTGTTGAGGTAATCGGCCGATTTTTTTCCACGCAGCAAGTTCATTGGCACCATTGCGAATTGCGTGCTGGCACCACCTTGCAGAAACAACACTTTGTAATTCGCTGGGATAGCCAACAACTCACGCAAATCGCGTTCAGCCTGCTCAGCGATACCAACGAAGTCAGCGCCGCGATGGCTCATTTCCATGACCGACAGGCCCTTGCCGTGCCAATCGGGCAATTCTGCTTGCGCCTGTTTCAGAACGGCTTCCGGTAGCGCGGCTGGGCCAGCGCAAAAATTCCACTTGCGGGACATCTCACTCCGCTCCTGTTTCCGAGTCATCCGTCGGCGAAACAGATCCTTCCGCGGTGGGCTCATCGCCCTCCTCGCCCATCTCCTGTAAACGCACCACGCCGACCAGTTTTTCGCCGGCATCAAGTTTGATCAAGGTGACGCCTTGCGCATTGCGCCCAGTCTCACGCACTTCATCCACACGAGTACGCACCAGTGTGCCCTTGTCAGAAATCAGCATCAGTTCGTCACTGCCATGCACCTGCACCGCTGCGACTAATTCACCGTTGCGGTCCGATGTCTGAATTGCAATGGTGCCGCCACCACCGCGCCCTTGCAGACGGAATTCGTCCACCGGCGTGCGCTTGCCATAACCGTTGGCGCAAGCCGTCAGCACTTGCGCCGTCTTGTCAGCCACGATCAACGACACCACACGGAAACCGTCTGGCAAACGAATACCGCGCACGCCGCTCGCACCGCGACCCATGGCGCGCACGTCCGATTCGTGGAAGCGAATGGCTTGGCCTTCGTTAGAGAACAACATGATGTCGTCATCACCGCTGGTGAGTGCGACGCCGACCAGCTTGTCGTCACCGTCGAGATCAATCGCAATGATGCCGGCAGTGCGTGGACGCGAGAACGCCTCCAGTTCCACTTTTTTCACCGTGCCATCACCGGTGGCCATGAACACGTATTTGCCTTGTTCAAAGCCTTTGCCCTTGAGCGGCAAAATGGCCGTGACTTTTTCGTGATCAGCCAGCGACAGCAGATTTACCAACGGCTTCCCACGCGAACCGCGGCCGCCTTGCGGCAACTCATACACTTTGATCCAGTACACGCGGCCCGCTGAGGTGTAACACAGCACGGTGTCGTGCATGTTGGCCACCAGCAAATGCTCGACGTAATCCTCTTCTTTCACCGCCGTCGCGCTCTTGCCGCGACCGCCACGTTTTTGTGCGCGGTAATCGGTGAGCGGCTGCGTTTTGGCATAACCCGCGTGTGAAATCGTGACCACCACCTGCTCGTTAGCGATGAGGTCTTCTGTCGACAAATCTTCTTGGCTGGCAATGATCTCGGTGCGGCGCGCATCACCAAATTGTTCGCGCACGGCAACCAGCTCACTGCGGATCACCTGCATCAGGCGTTCCGGGTTAGCCAGAATCAAACCCAGCTCACGAATACTTTCCAGTAAATCACCGTACTCGCTGATCAGTTTTTCGTGCTCGAGGCCCGTCAGTTTTTGCAGACGCAAATCGAGAATGGCTTGTGCCTGATCTTCGCTCAGCCAATATTTGCCACTGCGGAAACCCAATGCCGCGGGCAAACCTTCTGGTCGACAGGCATTTTCGTCGCCCGCACGCGTCAGCATTTCGGTGACAACGCCTGGCAACCAACCCTGCGCCATCAACGCTTCACGGGCTTCCGCCGCGCCCGGCGAGGCTTTGATCAGCGCGATTACCGGATCGATATTGGCCAGCGCCACCGCCAAACCTTCCAAGATGTGGCCGCGCTCACGCGCCCTGCGCAGTTCGAACACCGTCCGCCGCGTCACCACTTCGCGACGATGACGAACAAATGCCTCAATCATTTCGCGTAGGTTCAACAATTTTGGCTGGCCATCGACCAAGGCCACCATGTTGACGCTGAACGCACTCTGCAACTGCGTCTGCGCGTAGAGATTGTTAAGCACCACTTCCGGCATCGCATCTTTCTTGATCTCGATGACGATGCGCATGCCGTCC
Organism: uncultured Pseudomonadales bacterium; assembly: GCA_964574995.1. Lineage (GTDB taxonomy): Bacteria > Pseudomonadota > Gammaproteobacteria > Pseudomonadales > JADFDG01 > JADFDG01. The sequence continues at coordinate 26,900 of CAZNPF010000013.1, forward strand.
TTGTCAGACTCATCGCGCAGCTCAGCAATGCCTTCGATCTGTTTTTCCTTCACCAGCTCCGCAATGCGCTCAATCAGGCGCAATTTGTTCAGCTGATACGGGATCTCGGTGATGATGATCGATTCACGTCCGGAACGATCATTCGTTTCAACTGCGGCACGTCCACGCACCACGATCCGGCCACGCCCGGTGCGATAAGCATCCAGAATGCCGGCACGGCCATTGATGATGGCGGCAGTGGGGAAATCCGGGCCTTTGATGTGTTCCATCAGGCCATCGATGGTGATGCTTTCGTCATCGACAAAAGCCAAACAACCGTTGATCACTTCCGTCAAATTGTGCGGCGGAATGTTGGTGGCCATACCCACCGCAATACCGGCCGACCCGTTCACCAGTAGGTTCGGGATTTTGGTCGGCAGTACCGCCGGAATTTGTTCGGAGCCGTCGTAGTTGGGCACCCAGTCGACGGTTTCTTTTTCGAGATCCGCCAGCAATTCATGCGCGATACGCGACATGCGCACTTCCGTGTAACGCATCGCGGCAGGGTTATCGCCGTCGATGGAACCGAAGTTGCCTTGGCCGTCGACCAGCATGTAGCGCAGCGAAAACGGCTGCGCCATACGCACGATGGTGTCGTACACCGCCAAGTCGCCGTGCGGGTGATATTTACCGATGACATCACCGACCACACGGGCCGATTTCTTGTACGGCTTGTTCCAGTCGTTAGACAACTCGTGCATGGCGTACAGCACACGCCGGTGCACAGGTTTCAGGCCATCGCGAACATCTGGCAACGCACGACCCACGATCACGCTCATCGCGTAATCGAGATATGACTGCTTGAGTTCTTCTTCGATGTTGACGGGGGTGATTTCGCGAGCGATGTCGGTCATGTCCGGCGTGCGTTCCTGCTGTCTGGGCCTAGCGTTCTGGCCTTGATTCCAAGGGGTGTGCAGCGCAGTTGCGCCGCACAAATCCAGCCCCCGGAAAAGCGGGCAAGTCTAGCACAGCACCCCCCTCTTTCCGGGGCCTCCGCTATACTCCCGGCCGCCCAAAATCCACCCGGGCACCGCCTGATTTCCGGACCCTTCCTCATGAACGCCAACGACACCCCGACCCTTGTCATCGAGCCTGGCTATGTGGTCACCATTGACCGTGACAACCGGGTCCTGCGCGATCATGCCGTGGTGGTTCGTGATCGAAAAATCACCGCCATCGTTTCCACCGAAGATGCACATCGCCGTTGGCCGAAAGCCGAACGCCTCACGTTGCCCGATCACGCCCTGATGCCTGGGCTGATCAACGCGCATACCCATTTGGCCATGAACCTCTTCCGTGGCTTGGCCGATGACCTGCCATTAATGACTTGGCTGCAGGAACACATCTGGCCCGCCGAGGGCGCATGGGTCGCCGAAGAATTCGCGCATGACGGTTCCTTGGCAGCGATGGCGGAGATGATTCGCGGCGGTGTCACCACGTTTGCCGATATGTATTTTTTTCCGGATGCCACAGCACGTGCTGCCCGCCAGGCAGGATTACGCGCGGTCTTGCATGCGCCAGTGCTGGAATTTCCGACCGCTTGGGCGCAAAACGCGGATGAATACATCCACAAGGCATTGGCCTTGCGCGATGACTACAAGAACCACCCGCTCATCACCATTGGTATCGGCCCACACGCGCCTTACACCGTGCAGGACCCTGCGTTAAAACGCATTCTGATGCTCACCAATGAGCTGACCGTGCCGATGCCGATACAAATGCATGTGCATGAAACGGCATTCGAAGTGCAGGAAGCAACCAAGGATGGGGGGCTGCGGCCGCTGGCGCGCCTGCATGCGTTAGGGCTGACCGGGCCGTCATTCCAGTGCGTGCACATGACACAAATCGACGATAACGATCTCGAGATTCTCGCGGCCTCCGGCTCACACGTGATTCACTGCCCCGAATCGAATCTGAAACTGGCCAGCGGCTTCTGCCCAGTCGACAAATTGCAAAAAGCCGGCATCAACGTGGCGCTGGGTACCGATGGCGCTGCGTCCAATAACGATCTCGATTTGTTTAGTGAAATGCGTACAGCTGCACTGCTGGCCAAAGCGGTTTCCGCCGATGCCACGGCTTGCCCGGCAACCACTGCGTTACGCATGGCGACGATCAACGGCGCCAAAGCGCTGGGGTTGGATGCGCTCACCGGTAGCATCGAAACCGGCAAGCAGGCAGATCTCATCGCCGTGAATCTGAGCGCTCTAGAAACACAGCCTCTGTATAACGTTGTTTCGCAATTGGTGTACGCCACCGGCCGCCATCAAGTCAGTCACAGTTGGGTCGCCGGTGAGCCTTTGCTCATCAACGGTGAGTTGCAGACGTTGAATGCAGAGCACATCAAACGCGTGGTCGCTCAGTGGGCCACACGTATTGCAGAAAAAACATCGACGACTAGCCACGCATGAGTACGCACAATGTCGACCCGGCAGAAATTGCCAAGTTCGAAGCGCTCGCCGCTCGCTGGTGGGATCCACGCAGCGAATTCAAACCGTTGCACGACATCAACCCACTACGGCTGGACTGGATCGACACACACGCCAAGCTTGCTGGAAAGCGCGTAATCGACGTCGGTTGTGGTGGAGGCATTCTTGCCGAAAGCATGGCGCGGCGTGGCGCGGTCGTCACCGGCATCGACATGGGTGGTGCGCCCTTGGAAGTCGCCCGCCTGCATGCACAACAAGAAGGTGTGATCTTGGAATACCGGCAAGGAACGGCCGAGGAATTGGCCGCCGAACGCACCGGGCAGTACGACGTCGTCACTTGCATGGAAATGCTGGAGCATGTGCCTGATCCGGCTTCTGTGGTTGCCGCTTGCTCAGCACTCGTTAAACCCGGTGGCCACGTTTTTTTCTCCACGATCAATCGCAATCCCAAATCTTGGCTATTTGCCATTGTGGGTGCCGAGCATGTGTTGCGGCTGCTGCCGAAAGGCACGCACGAGTATGGAAAATTCATTCGGCCCAGCGAGCTGGCCGGCTGGATCCGCGATGCAAACCTCAACATGGACAGTCTGACCGGTATGCATTTCAACCCACTGTCTAGCCGTTACTGGCTCGGCCCAGGTGTTGACGTAAATTACATTGTTCACACGGTAAAACCTGCATGAATCCACCACAGCCGCATTTTTTTGTTGGTGTAAAAAAATGGGACGCCGTGTTGTTCGATCTCGACGGCACACTGCTCGATACCGCGCCAGATTTCATCGCCGTGGTCAACGCCATGCTGACGGATCGCGGCCGTCCCGCATTACCAACCGACACCATTCGTGCCGTGGTTTCTGACGGAGCGCGTGCATTGGTCGCGTTGGCTTTTCCCGAGCACACTCAGGACGATGCTGCCATTGATGCGCTCAACGTCGAGTTACGTGAGCGTTACGCAAAGCACCTCGCCGTTTTTACGCATCTTTTTCCTGGGCTGGATGAACTGCTGCACGCACTCGAACAACGCAACGTGCCGTGGGGTATCGTCACCAATAAACCCAGCCTTTACACACTACCGCTACTCGATGCGCTGAATTTATCGGCGCGCTGCGCAAGTGTGGTTTGCCCTGATCAAGTGACTCACCCCAAGCCGCATCCAGAGCCGATGTTCAAAGCCTGCGCACAAATTGGTGTCGACCCCGCACGATGCCTTTATGTCGGCGATCACGAGCGAGACATTGCTGCGGGCCGTAACGCCGGCATGGCCACGGCCATCGCTGGTTGGGGTTATATCGGCGAAAACGAAAGACCACAGGACTGGCGCGCTGATTTCACCGCAGCCAGCGTGCGCGAGCTGCGCGAACTTTTGACGGAAACGCTTGCATGAACATCACACTACCCACCGGCTGGCAAATCAACCCCAACACCCTCAAAGACAAGATCATTCTCATTACGGGCGCTGGTGATGGTATTGGGCGTGCCTGCGCATTGATGTGCGCGCAGGCCGGTGCGACCGTTTTATTGCTGGGCCGCACCAAGAAAAAACTCGATAAGGTTTACGACGAGATCATAGCACAAGGTGGCGCCGAACCCGGTTTGATCCCGCTGAACTTGCTGACAGCGCGCTCCGCTGAATTTGATCAACTCTCGGGAATGCTGGACCAAGAATTCGGTCATCTCGACGGCATCCTGCATTGCGCCGCTATGCTGGGTGACATCACACCGCTGGAAATGGCGTCGCCTGACACTTGGCAACAAGTGCTACAGACCAATTTAACGGCTCCCGTGCTTCTCACGCAGTCGATGATGCCGTTGATTCGTGCATCCAACGCCGCCTCCATCGTCTTCACCAGCTCCAGCGTTGGCCGCCGAGGCCGCGCATTCTGGGGAGCCTATGCCGTCAGCAAAGCCGGCATCGAATCCGTCACGCAAATTCTTGCCGACGAACTCGAACACACCGAAAAAATTCGCGTAAATGCCGTAAATCCCGGCGCCACTCGTACCGCAATGCGCGCTTATGCCTATCCGGCAGAAAATCCGATGACGCTGAAAACACCTGAAGAAATTGCGCCGATTTTCTGCTGGTTGCTCAGCGATGACAGCAAAAACGTGAATGGCCAATCGATCGACGCACAACCAAAAGCCTAGCGCCTTCCTCGCAGGTAGCCGCCACGACCGCCGCGCGGCCTTTCGACATAGTTGACGCTGTTGCCGTCAACATCCTCTGCGCGCTCATGTGTGTCGTCGTCGAATGCGTTATTCGGATCCTCATGGCTTTCATAAGCCGATGACTGATTATTTCTACGCGGATCACGCCGATCTTCACGGTTTTGCCCACGTTCTTGCCGTTCGGACAATCGACGTGATCGACCATACAGGCCCGTATGCTTGCGCGGCGGCAACAGGCACAGCCGCTCCAACTGCACGACTTCTTCGTCGGTCAACATGATGCTGTTGCCTGTACGCAGCGTCGCTGGCATGGCGTAACTACCAAAGCGGATACGCACCAGTCGATCTACTTTGTAATTTTGCGATTCAAACAATCGCCACGCTTCTCGGAACCGACTATCCAGCAAGCGGCAGCGGTACCAATAACCACCGCCTTGTTCACCACCATCGTGAATCGCGAGAATTTTTGCCATCCCGTCAGCCAGCATCACGCCATCCAACAATTCTTGCCGATGCAACGGCGATAACGGCACGGACAAACGCACGGCATATTCGCGTTCAACCCCCGTGGAGGGGTGCATTAGACGATTGGCAAACTCGCTGTCATTGGTCAGCAGCAAAAGACCCGCCACATCAACATCCAACCGGCCAATAGCGATCCATCGTTGGTCGCGCAGCGGCGGCAAACGATCAAACACGCTGGCGCAGCCCGACGGGTCGTTGCGGGAAACGACTTCACCTTCTGCCTTGTGATATGCAATGACCCGCTTTTGCATGAGGTGCCAGCCAATCAGCCGTTGCTACTCGTTCCCGGTTCTGACTCGCCGGAGGACTCACCGTCTTCCTTGCGACGGAACGCGTCTTCAACGCGCTTGAGCACTTCATCCACTTGCGCCATGTCCATGCCGATATCCAGCCCGTCTTCTTCTGGCGCATCGTCACCGATCAGGTATTGCCGTACTTCCGATTCCGGGGCTTTTTCTGCTGCCAAAACGGCCGCAGCGGTAGCCGGATCCAATTGCAATTCTCGATTGATTTTTTCGATGTCACGAATTTCCGACAACGTTGGTAATTCATCGAGACTTTTGAGATTGAAGTAATCCAGAAATTCATGTGTCGTGGCATACAGCGCCGGGCGACCCGGTACATCGCGATGACCGACAATACGGATCCAGTCCCGCTCACCCAGCGACTTGATCATGTCGCTACTCACAGCAACGCCACGAATTTCTTCGATTTCACCACGCGTAATCGGTTGGCGATAAGCAATCAGTGACAGCGTTTCCAACAGCGCACGCGAATAGCGCGGCGGTTTTTCTGTCCACAAGCGACTCACCCACGGGCCAAGATCCTTGCACACCTGAATGCGAAAACCGCTAGCGACTTCTTTCAGTTCAATGCCGCGGCCCACGTATTCGGTGGCTATTTCTCCCAACAGCTCGCGAATGGTTCCCTCATCCGGGCGCTCATAGTCCTCGAACAACGTGCCGAAGCGGGTCACATTCATTGTTTCGCCGGAAGCCAACAACGCGCCCTCAAGAATGCGCTTGATGGTCGGGCGATCCGGTGGCGGCCGACGCACCGCCTCCTCGACGCGCTCAATGAAATCAGCCGCATCGACGGATGCAGCTTCGTTATCCGGCACCTGCCCGGTATCAGCATCCGTCCCGTTTGCCGGCACGACGTCGTCTTGGTCATTACTCATTACCTTCCTCCGTCTGCATTCGGCCTTCGTAATCGTCAACCTGAATGCTGTCGTCGAGCGTCGCCACGCGAGCGCGCACGTGTATGGATCCGAAAGTTTCGGTCTGAATCAGTTCGATCAACTGATTCTTCACCAATTCCAGCATCGCGATGAACGTGACCACCACGCCGAGGCGACCTTCTTCTGGATTGAAAAGCAATACAAAGGGCACAAATTCACGGCCCTGAAGCCGCTCAAGCACGAGCGTCATGCGCTCACGCGTAGACAGTTTTTCGCGCGAAATATGATGGTGCCCGTAGTTGTCCGCACGCTGAAAGACCTCCTTCAGCGCCAACAAAACTTCACGCATATCCACTTCGGGCTGCGGCTTTTCACGAACATAGTCGGGGCGGTACGCGCGCGCCGTGAAAATATCGCGTTCCAATCGCGGTAGCGTGTCCATGTCTTCGGCGGCTTTCTTGAAGCGTTCGTACTCCTGCAGCCGGCGGACTAACTCTGCTCGCGGGTCAACCTCTTCGCCTTCTTCCGTTTTTGGACGTGGTAATAACAAGCGAGATTTGATCTCACCGAGCATGGCGGCCATCACCAGATACTCGGCAGCCAGTTCGAAGCGTACAGCTTTCATCAACTCGACATATTCGATGTATTGGCGAGTAATTTCCGCCACTGGAATATCGAGGATGTCGAGGTTTTGCTTGCGAATCAGATACAGCAACAAATCCAACGGACCTTCAAACGCCTCCAGAAAAACTTCCAACGCATCCGGCGGAATATAGAGATCGTCCGGCAACTTGGTGACGACTTGCCCTTGCACCAGCGCAAACGGCATTTCCTCCTGCTGCGGCGCCTGTTGACGCAACGCAAGCAGACGATGCAAACCGTCAGCGGCCACGGGAATATCCGTGGTGCCTGATAAGGGTTGTTGTTGTTCTTGTTCGGGGTTGTTCATCACACGATGCTCTTGCCCGGTAATTTCCAGATCATGCACAGGCCCTCACGACAACCCCATCGCGGCGCGAACTTCCACCATCGTTGCAGAGGCCGCAGCACGCGCCTGCTCGCGCCCACGCTCCAGCACGGAACGAACCTGCGAAGGATTGCTCGCAAAGTGTTGTGCGCGTTCGCGCATGGGCGCCAACTCACGATTGATCGCATCGATGACCGGCTGTTTGCACTCCAAACAACCGATACCCGCTGTGGTGCAGCCATGCTGCACCCACTGTTTGACGTCTTCACTGGAATACACCTCGTGCAATTGCCACACCGGGCAACGCGCGGGGTTTCCTGGATCGGTGCGACGCACACGTGCCGGGTCAGTTGGCATTTTCCGCAACTTCTGCTCGACATCAGCCGGTTCTTCACGCAACGAAATCGTATTGTGATAAGACTTCGACATCTTTTGCCCATCGAGCCCCGGCATTTTTGATTCTGGCGTCAGCAGTGCCTGAGGTTCTGGCAAAATAATTTTCCCGCTGCCGTCGAGATCACCCAGCAAGCGCTCCCGATCTGCGGCACCGATATTGCCATTGCCGGTAATCAATACGCGTGCCGCATCACGTGCTGCTGCATCGCCCTTTTCCTGCCAAGCGCGGCGCTGATCGATAAAAACCTTTGCCGGTTTCTTGCCAAGTTTTTCGATAGCTGCAGCAACTTTCTCGGCAAAGCCCGGCTCGCGGCCATACGTTTGATTAAATCTACGCGCCACTTCGCGCGTAATTTCCACGTGCGCGACCTGATCTGCACCTACCGGTACTTGACCGGCGCGATACACCAGAATGTCGGCGCTCTGCAGCAAGGGATAGCCCAGAAATCCGTACGTAGCGAGATCCTTTTCTTTCAACTTTTCCTGCTGATCTTTATAGGTGGGAACACGCTCCAGCCAACCCAGCGGTGTGATCATCGACAGCAACACATGCAATTCAGCGTGCTCCGGCACCTGCGATTGCACGAATAACGTTGCTTGTTCGGGATCAACGCCGGCCGCCAACCAATCCACCACCATGTCAAAAACATGCTGTTGCAGGCCGGTGGGATCGTCGTAATGAGTCGTCAACGCATGCCAATCGGCCACGAAGAAAAAACATTCGTGTTGCGACTGCAGGCCAATCCAGTTTTTCAAAACGCCGTGGTAATGGCCCAGATGCAGACGCCCTGTCGGACGCATACCGGACAATACGCGGCGGAAAGGCGTTTCAGACAACGGAAACTCCTGCGCCCGGCCCAAGTCGGGCGGGGGAATCCTGTTACAGGGGGACGGCAACGGCTGGGTGCGAAACCCGCACCTAAAAAGCGTGCCGGAAAGCGGCGCAGTATAGCGGGACAAACCCGGCCACGGCCCGCAACGCACGGCGAGATGCAGCAGGAATATGACGAGAAGAAATGGAGCGGGAAAAGGGATTCGAACCCTCGACCCCGACCTTGGCAAGGTCGTGCTCTACCAACTGAGCTATTCCCGCCCGGGATACTGTCAAACCACCGTGTCCGCGCTCTTGCGCGGGCCTAGTGGCACGGTGTCCGCGCAAGAACGCGGACACCAACAGCAACAAAAAGTGGCGTCCCCTAGGGGAGTCGAACCCCTGTTACCGCCGTGAAAGGGCGGTGTCCTAGGCCACTAGACGAAGGGGACGCAGCGAAGGAGGCGCGCATTCTAGGTAGCACCCCCCGGAGCGTCAACGGGAATTAAAGAAATTCGCAAGCCCGTGAAAGCGCTCATTTTTCAGGCAATCAGATCGGCCCAGCCAAGCACTTATCCACAGCTCGCTCACGCATGAAAATGCTGTGGATATTTCTGTGCATGGAAGCAAGCGGACTTTCAGGTTTTGTCGGCATTCGTGACTGGCAACACCGAGGCACTTGTGGCAAGGCGCAGTTTTCTTTTCTAAATCAGTGAGATACGGCGCACGAAAGCTCTCCGCCCTGCCTCATCCGTGGAACCGGGGTTCCACGGCGAGCAGACACTCACTGTGCACAACTTGTATCCAACCCACCCCGCCGATCAGACATCCGGCTCCAGATCCAGCGAGGCGGAGTTCACGCAGTAGCGGAGCCCGGTTGGCGCCGGACCGTCTGTAAAGACGTGGCCCAAATGACTGTCACAGCGCGCACAGCGGATTTCCACCCGCCGCATGCCATGGGTGGTGTCCGGCAATTCGCGAATAGCGGCCGCAGCGACAGGTTGCCAGTAACTGGGCCAACCCGACCCCGAATCGAACTTCGCCTCAGAGCGAAAAAGTGGCTCATGGCAGCATACGCAGCGATAAAGTCCAACGGTCTTACTCGCCCAGTACTTGCCGGAAAAAGGTGGCTCCGTACCGCACTGGCGGCAGACACGATACTGCTCCGCATCCAATTGCATCTGCCACTGCGTGTCTGACTTCTCGACCTTCTCGATCTTCTCGCTCATAGCAACCTCCATAGATACCACGGACACTCATATACACGAGGACAGCGCGACCGTTAATATCCCGCGCTTCCCGCGCCATTTTGTGCGGCATTTACCAGCAAATTGCACCGAGCCGTCGCCATGCCCACGCCCCCGAATGCCCCCGTCCTGAAGTCCACCAAGTTGCACAACGTGTGCTACGACATTCGCGGCCCCGTGCTGGAAGTGGCGAAAAAAATGGAGGAGGCCGGCTCACGCATCATCAAGCTGAACATCGGAAATCCGGCGCCGTTTGGTTTTGGTGCGCCGGACGAAATTCTGCGCGATGTCATCGTCAACCTGCCTAATGCAACCGGCTATTCCGATTCCAAAGGACTGTTCTCGGCGCGTAAAGCTGTCGTGCAGCACTACCAAGAGCGCGGCATCCACGGCGTCGGTATCGATGACGTTTACCTTGGCAATGGCGTGTCCGAGTTGATCGTCATGGCCATGCAGGGTCTGCTCAACAACGGCGACGAAATGCTGATTCCCGCACCGGATTATCCGTTGTGGACCGCGGCCACCAGCCTCGCCGGCGGCAAGCCGGTGCATTACCTCTGCGACGAGCAGCAAGGCTGGATGCCAGCCATCGACGACATCAAGAAAAAAATCACGCCGAATACGCGCGGCATCGTCGTCATCAATCCGAATAATCCAACCGGCGCCAACTACACGAAGGAACTACTGCTCGATATCGTGAAACTGGCACGCGAACACGGTCTGATTATTTTTGCGGATGAGATCTACGACAAAATTCTCTACGACGGCGAGGTGCACGTGCCGATGGCCTCGCTGGCCGATGACGTCTTGGTGATTACGTTCAACGGTCTGTCCAAGGCTTACCGCGCTGCCGGCTTCCGCAGTGGCTGGTTGATGGTCAGCGGCAACAAAGCGCGTGCGAAAGATTACGTTCTAGGCCTCGATATGCTCGCCTCCATGCGTTTGTGTGCAAACGTGCCGTCGCAATGGGCGATTCAAACGGCGCTGGGCGGCTATCAGTCGATCAACGATCTGGTCAAACCCGGCGGACGCCTGTGCCGTCAGCGCGACATCTGCGTACAGCTGCTCAACGATATTCCTGGCGTCAGCGTCGTGAAGCCGCAAGCAGCGCTCTACGCCTTCCCGAAGTTGGATCCAAAAGTGTACGAGATCCACAACGACCAACAGTTCGTGCTCGAATTTCTGCAGGAAGAAAAAGTGCTGCTCGTGCAAGGCACTGGATTTAACTGGCCGGCACCTGACCACGTGCGCATCGTCTTCCTGCCCAACGAAGATGATCTGCGCGAAGCACTGAGCCGCTTTGCGCGATTCCTTGCGCGACGCCGGCGCTGAGCGCAGCACGTGATGCTCATCTTCGCGAGTAGACGTCATGGCTGATCTTCATATCGACGATTTTTCCCGTGACGTTGCACTCGTACTGGTCACGCTATGGAATGCATTCCCGCGGCCATATACCGTTTATGTCGAAGACATTTCTGGCTCAGATGAGACCGACGAGGTCGGCCTGCACAGCAATCGTTTTCACGCCTGTTTTGGCGCCATGCTGTGGTTGGAACGTGAAGGGTTTATCCGTTTTGATGCTCTCGTCTATCGCGAAGGCATTGATCAGGCCGTGCTAACCAACAAAGCGTTTGCTTTGCTGTCTGCCGCCAGCGATATCCGCTTTGATGATCCCATTGACCCGTCGCTTCCGGAGTCTGTTGCCTTACAGAAGCAAACGCTGGTCGCGCAAATTCGCGCCGCATTACGCAGCGGATCTTCCAACAACATCAATCAGATCGTGCGTCAGTTTCTGCTGATTGGTGCGCAGATCAACGATTAGTCGTCATCGCCCAACGGCGGCAAATCTGCCGGCCGCTCATACCGGTAATGCACCACTTTTAACGAAGCCTGCGGGTCGCTATCGGCAAACTCAGGCGGATTCGGCAGCCGCATCACTTTGACCGATCCCGGCAACTCACGTGCAAAAACTTCATCAAGGAAGCCCTCGCCCAAATGCGGCGCATTCAAGCAGGCCAGCACATCGGACTGCGGCTTGAGTAATTTAGAAAAACGCCGAACCACTTTCCCGTAGTCCCGCTCGACATTAAAACTGCCTTTCTGCAGCGTCGGCGGGTCCATCACAATGACATCGTAACGGCCCAGCTTGTGCAGTTTGCTCCAAGAACGAAAGACGTCGTGATCCAAAAAGTGAATATCTTCTAGCGGCTGCCCGTTACGGCGATGATTTTCACGTCCTTGCGTCAACGAGGCGCGGCTAAGATCGATATTGACTACGCGTGCAGCGCCTCCAGCACGCGCCACCACGGAAAATGCGCAGGTAAAAGCAAATAAATTGAGCACCGATTTACCCAGGGCCCGTGTACGCAACCACTGCCGCGCTTCACGCATGTCCAAAAAGAAACCTACATTCTGCCCACGCGTAGGTTCAATGCCGTAGGCCAAGTCGCTTTCACGGGCAGTCAGCGATAACGGCAACTCACCGACCATCACCTCAAACCGTGTGCCGCCACCCTCCTCGCCATAACGCCGTTGTACGGCAAGGCAATTCAGACTGGTTCTAGGTAACCAATCACGTAACTCAGCCACCAAAGCCTGCTCAAACGCCGGCTCCGGTGCCTTAAAAAAAGTCACTAGTAACAGTGGGGGAAAGGCGTCGATACAAACCTGCTCCAGCCCCGGCCAGCAACGACCACGGCCGTGCAGCAGCCGTCGCGCTTCGCCATCGGCATTCAGCGCCACCCGGCAGTGCGCCAATACGGCGTTCAAGTCGACCGCAACTGATGGCAATAACGAAATTTCTGTCACAACGGAACCTGCAAAAGAAAGCCCGGTCTCTCCCGGTCAAATGCAACCGGAAACCAAAAAAAGTGTTCCGGGTATGGGCTTGAAAAGCACTGCCGGGGTCCGCATTGTAGCGCCCGGTACCGTCGTGCCGGCGTTTCCGGCATATCGTTCAGGAGTTCACGAGTCCCATGATGCGCATAGTGCTGTTTCTGCTGACCAACTTGGCCATTGTGCTGGTTGCCAGCGTCACGCTGAGTCTGCTCGGTTTCAACGGGTTCATGGCATCCAACGGCGTCGATCTTGATCTCGACCAGTTGCTGGTGTTCTGCGCCGTCTTCGGTTTTGCCGGCTCACTGATTTCGCTGCTGATTTCCAAGTGGATGGCCAAACGCGCCATGGGCGTGCACGTCATCGAGCAGCCGCGTGATCGCCAAGAAGAATGGCTGGTGCGCACGGTAAAAGAACTGGCGGATCAAGCCGGCATCGGCATGCCGGAGGTTGGCATCTTCAACGCGCAAGAATCCAATGCCTTTGCCACTGGTTGGAATCGTAACAATGCGCTGGTAGCGGTGAGCACCGGCTTGCTTTCCCGCTTCAAGGAAGACGAGGCGCGCGCTGTGCTGGCGCACGAAATTGGCCACGTGGCCAACGGCGACATGATCACCCTGACCTTGATCCAAGGCGTGGTGAACACCTTCGTCATGTTCTTCGCACGCATCATCGGCCACACCGTAGACCGCGTGGTGTTCAAGAACGAACAAGGTCACGGCATCGCGTTCTTTGTCACCACCATCATCGCCGAACTGGTGCTGGGCATTCTCGCCTCGATGATCGTGATGGCCTTCTCGCGCTGGCGCGAATTCCGTGCGGATGCAGCCGGCGCACAACTGGCCACCAGCGGCGCGATGATTCGTGCACTGGAGCGCCTCAAAGCTGAGCATGAAGCGGGCGTTGAAGTGCATATGCCGGATTCGATGCGCGCCTTCGGCATTGCCGGTGGTCTGGGCAAGTTGTTTGCTTCGCACCCGCCGCTGGACAAGCGTATCGAAGCGCTGCGCGGTGCCATGTAATCCGGCAGCTCTACTGCTGTTACACGAATAAAAAAGCCGCCTTCGGGCGGCTTTTTTATTACACGCATGTTTATTACACGCCCTGATGAATCAGGTGGACCCGTGGGTCTCATGCGCACTCACCGCCGAAGCAGCCGCCACGCGATAAAGCATCTGTCGACGATAACCCGTTTGCACCGGTAGCAAGCCAGCCAATTGCTGATCCAACGCGGCATCGCCGGTATCCACCAACAACGGACGACCCGCCAGCCCCGCTAACTTGGCTTCGCTGGCCAGCACCACCAACGCCTCGCGGCCGCCACGCGCCAGCACATCGCGCACCACCGGTGCCGACAACTGTTGATTGCCACGGCCTAACAGAAAACCTTGGCCTCCGGTCACGCCTAACAGCAAACGAACACGCTCATGCTTCAGCAATATTTCCGCGATCGCGCGCGCATCAAGATCGCGGCCCACTAATTTTCCGTCACGCAAGGCGTCGATACCCAGCAACGTACCTTGCAAACCCAATGTCTCCGTCACGGTGTGCACGGTGCCACCCGTACCCAGCAAATACAGCACATCCGCATCCATCGTTTCGATAACACTGGCAGCAATTTCCTGCTGTGCCGTGGTTTCGTCTTCCTGCGGCCCACATTTCACTTGCTGCACAAAACCGCGTACGCCCGGCACCCGCAATTCACCGTAATAACGTGACTGCACTCGATCATCGCGAAAAGCGGCCTCATCAATGTCGCGCACTTCGGCGTCTTCCAACGTGACCGGCTGATTCGTCAACAATCGCTTCAGAATTTCTGCAGCCGCTACCGGCGACACCGCAAACACACCGGAATACATTTTGACGCCTGCAGGAATACCCAGCACTGGCATACGCGTCCCCACGGCCGCACAGACATCGCGCGCGGTGCCGTCACCACCGACAAACATCAACAGATCAATCCCTGCATCCGCGAGTTCGCGTGCGGCGACTACCGTGTCTTCGGAACATGACGGTGCGTGCGCTGCGCCGCCCGTGACCTTTGCGTGCAAACCGGCTGCCGCCAGCACATCGGCACCCATGTCGCCCGCGCGGGTGTACCAGTCAACGTCCGCCGCCGCTGCGCTCAACGCTTGGAGAAATTGTGCGGCTCGCGTCATGGCCTGCGGCTGACTGCCTCGCGCTAGCGCTTCACGACGCACCGCATCGCCATCACTACCGCGCAGCCCAACCGGGCCACCGATGCCGGCCCAAGGATTCACCAGCAGACCCACACGTAGTCGCGAACCATTCACAGCCGACAATTTTCCTGACAATTTGATCCGCTCAATCCGACGATGGCGTCTCGGCCACGGCGGTGCGGCAGTCTACTATCGACTCACGTTCAAGCACCGACCGAGCGACCCCGCAGGAGTGCGTCATGTCACCGATCGCTATGCCCATGGCCTCACGCCAGCACACCGACCGAGCCTCGGATCGTGATCAGTCCGTCATTGGTTGGGGCGCCGCCATCATCGACGAACAAGGCAATGAAACGCCGATCACGGAATCCATGATCGAACGCGCCTGCAACGAATTGGCTGGTCATTGGTTGTTTCCACGCCAAGGCAATCTCGCCGGCTAACTTTTTTTAGCCCGGTACGCCAAACCCCAACGCCGCGAGCACTGTCCGCGGCGTTTTTGTTGGTGTCTCCGTCGATCGTTGCTCGGCGGGCAGACCGACCAGCCGGTAATGAGCAAACTCCCGACGTTCGGGGTAGTTCCGCCGCAAATCATCAAATGCCCGCGCCGTGGCCACCGCATCATCGCTCACCGCTGCCCGCAGGCGAACGTCATCACTGGGCACATCACACACCGACGCCAGTGTCGTGGCCACACTTCCCGCCCAACGTAAAATCTGCGGGTGATCGCCACGCGCGATTCGGATAGCGGCCAAATTGGTCGTTGGTGTCATGCCCAGATGGCGGCAGGCCGCCTCATAGAGCATGGCCGTGCCGCGCCACTTGCCTTCCACGCTATAGCCCGCCACGTGCGGTGTGCCGTAATCCACCTGCGCCAGCAGCCGTGAGGGCACCGCAGGTTCAGCTTCCCAGACATCTAGCACCGCGCGGCGTCTGGGATCTTCCGCCAGCAGTGCCGACAGCGCCGTGTTATCGATCACCGGTCCTCGCGCACTGTTGATCAGCAGATGCCAGCGACCTCGTCGCAAGCGAGCCGCATCGAACAAATGCCAAGTCGCGTGCTCACCCTCGCGACTCAACGGCACATGCAGCGTCAGAACATCGGCCCAATCGAGCATTTCATCCAGCGTCAGGGCGGGTATTCCGGCAGGCAGGCTGGCTGCAGGCAGCAGCGGATCACAGACCGCAACGGCATGCCCGAGTGCCTGCACCCGTGACAGCACCTCGCGGCCGGCATTCCCGTAACCGACCACCCCCACCCGCCAAGGCCCACCGCCCGTACCCTGTGTCGCCGACTGTGCCGCCGATTTCTCGGCACTCAACGCCAGCACCGTCGCCACGTACTCACCCACGGCAACCGCATTACAGCCGGGAGCCGCCGCAAACGGGACACCTCGCTCCTTCAAAAGCGGCAGGTCGATGTGGTCCGTGCCGATCGTGGCCGATCCGATGAACCGAGGCCGACTATTCCTCAGTAATGCCGCGTCGACGCGCGTGACCGATCGGACCAGTAATAGGTCTGCCCCGGCCACATCCGAAGGTTTCATCGTTCGGCCAGAAAAAGTCCTTATTTCACCAAGATCGGCGAAGAACTCTGCCAATAGCGGCATATTCTCGTCGGCAACAATCAGCATCAATCTCTCCAAAGCACAGGCACTGCCGGTCGGCCAGACGCCAAGTCAGATTCGCCCTTCCTGTCAAAGGCGGCGGACGGTAACGCATGACGGCAGTTTCTGGCAGGTCCAATCCATCATGACAACCCCCGGATAACCGCTGGCAGCGGAAATGCGCCGTCCACACGCAGCCCCAGAACTGCGGATTCCGAACGCCTCAAACAGGCCTATCCAAAGGCAGCGCGAGCAGCACAACGTCAGCACGACCCCGCGACGCACACAGGAACAAACCCTGCACAAAAACCGTCCTTCCTCTTAGGTGCGCAAGTCCGATGACGGCCCCAGTAAATTCAGGATGTTGCGATACGAAAGCCTTGTATCACGCTAAGGAATTCTGGCTATACTCCAGCGCCGCCCTTCTCAGCAGAAGGGCGGGCTTCGCTGGCTTTGCGCTGCCGGCGAAACCGGGGACGCTTAGGTGATTCCGGTTGCAACACACGAACCTGCCGTTCACAGGACAACAAAAATAATGGCTCATCTTGCCCGCATTCTCGGTATTGCCCTGTTCTTGCTTTGCTCGTTCCCGGGCCATGCTGCCGACGCCGCCAGCCGCGACTTGCAAGCACTCAAGCAAAACGTACTGGACCTCAACAAGGAACTGACCACGCTGGAGCAGCAATTGCTGTATCCCAGCACACAGATCGCCGTGTTTCTGTCCATTGACGTCGGCACCCCAATTCGTCTGGTCGATATCAACCTGCTGATCGACAACAAAAACGTTGGCTACCACTTTTACACCGATCAAGAGTTTCAGGCTCTGACCAAGGGCGGAGTTTCTCGTCTCTATACCGGCAACTTAACCAGTGGCGAACACACCCTGCGCGCCACCATCACCGGTTATGACCCGCAAGGTAAGGACTACCAGCGCAGCACTGCTTACAAATTCGTCAAAGGCGCCGGCCGCAAAATGATCGAGCTGAAGGTGGTCGATGACGTCGAGACTCGCCAGCACAAGTTCGAATTCAAGGAGTGGAGCGAGTAATCGCTCCCCCCGAGTAGAACCTTCGCGAGCGTGCTGCGCATGTCCCTGCTACGACGGATCCTGTCGCCCGAATTCCCAGCGTCGACGACGAACCGGCTTGCTGCTGGTCTTGTCGCTTTCACCGTGCTCGCGACACCGGCCGCGCAGGCCATTGATCCGAGCAAGCTGAGCAAAAATCTCATCGCTGACGATTACGTCGAGCCGCTGGATCCTGCCACGGTGCTGTTCGGCGAAGTCATGTTCGACTTCTATAACAACCGCAACCTGTCAGCGATCACCAATTTGATGATGGCGCGCGACAAAGGCGTCTTTGGGGATCGAGACGATTACTCGGATGTTGTGCTGGGCAATCTCTATATCAGCTACGGCCTTTTCAACAGCGCAGAAAACATTTTTTCACGCCTCGTAAAGCGAGACATTCTGGCCAAGACCCGAAACGAAACGTGGTTCCATACGGCGGAACTGCAATACAACCAAGGGCGTTACGACGAGGCCGCGCGCATTCTCGAAAATAAGATCGCCAATTTGCCGGCAGATATCGAGAAGCAACGTTTGGTCATGCTGGGCAACATTTATATCGGGCGCGGCGAGTATCAGCGCGCAGGCGACCTGCTTACCAATGTCAAAGCCAACGACGTCTTGGGCGCTTATGCCCTCTATAACGCCGGCGTTGCCTTTGCACGTGCCGGTGAATTCGAGCGAGGCCTACCTCTGCTCAAGCAAGTACGTGACTTACCGCCGGGCGACGAAGAAACCAATGCCCTCAAAGATCGCGCCGCATTGGCTATCGGTTTCACATGGCTACAGAAAGGCAATAACGATCTTGCGCGTGAATCACTGCTCACCATTCGCATGGATGGCCCGTTCACCAACCAAGCCATGCTCGGCTTGGGTTACGCCAACTTCCAGCGGGGCGACTTCAAAAAAGCCCTGCCACTATGGCTCGAATTACTGCAACGCAACACGTCTGACACCACAGTACAAGAAGCTTTGATGCTTGCGCCGCGCGCATACGAAGAATTGCATGCTCTGCCGCAAGCCCTGTTTGGCTATCGCTACGCCGCCGACACCCTGCGTGATGAACTGAAGAAAGTTGAACGCACCATTCTTCGCATCAAGCAAAGCGATTGGCTGGATTCGCTGAATCCAGAAACCGCCAAAGATGCGGCCCTCGGCAGTGATCCACTGGCACCGGTCACCAATTACGCGCCCGCCAAAATTCCCGAAGCACCGTACCTATATAGTTTGTTTGCATCCAATTCCTTCTCGGAAGATTACAAACTTTATCTGGACCTGCGCCGGACCGAAAAACTCATCGACTACTGGCGCGCGCAGATTCCGATTTATCGTGCCACGCTGGCGGAACACCGTACACGTTTAGGGCCACTTCGCGCCCGCTTGGACGATGTCATTGCCCGTCGTTCCCGCGATACGGCCGCATTAGAAGCACGCGTGACTCCGCTGCAAGCACGCATCGAAGATGCCATTCGCCGCGGCGACCTCGAGCAAACGGCTTCATTAACAGATCTGGACCGCCTAGGTCGCGCACGTGCTGTTGAAGCGGCATTGGGCAACGCGCCGGCCAACTCAGCCCTGCGCGAGCGGCTACGCCGCATGAAGGGTCTCATTATTTGGGACATTGCCGTCTCAGCCTCCGCACAACAGCAGCAGGCCATTCGTGACATCGAAAACATGAAGGTCGATCTTGAGATGGCGCAATTGCATGTCGATGCACTGACGCGCCAGCGTGACGAAATCATCCAACGGATGAGCCCCGCGCTCGACCTAAAGTTTGATCAATATGAGCAGCGGCTACAGGCCACTAAAGATGAAGTGACGGCTCGTTTGCAGAAGCAAGTGTTGGCTCTGCAAAACCAAGCGCTGATCGTATTAGCGGAAAACCGTCGCAATCTGGGTATGCAGCTGGCTGAAACACACCTAGCCATCGCCCGCTTGCAAGATGCTTCGATCAGTGACGCTATCGAGAAGAGGAAACGCCAGTGATGTCGTCGGCGCATACGCTTCGCTTTTCTCGCTTGGCCATGGCCGTTGCGCTTTTGTCCGCCGGCTGCGCCTCACATGCGCCTGCAGACAAAAACTCAGCTGACTCGCAGGCGCAACCCGTCAACAGTCGCTATGCCTCGCAGACTCTTGCCGATTTAGAAAAGTCGGATGTTCAGGTTACCGAGGGAAGCATCGACGAAAACGTTTCCCTGGAAGGCGCTCTGGTCAATTACAAGCAAGCCGTCCAGTTATTCAATGATCCTGAAAAACGGGTCGAATCACTGCGTCGAATGGCCGACCTCACCATGGCTGCCAGCCAAGAAAAGGAAGGTGTTTCGCTTGCCGAGCAACCCGTCGTGCCGGCTCAGCTGACCGAGGAAGGCGAGGTCAAACTCGATCGCGATATCGACTCCATGCTGTTCCAAAGCTTTATGCAGGGCGCAGCGGATGCCAAATCGCAAGAAGAGAAATATCGAATGCTCGATCTGGCCGGCGGCATCGTGCCAGAACTCGAAGGCAGCAGCCTAGCTGCCAACTACGAAACAGCCATCCTGCTTTATCAGAGCGTCATCAAGAACAGCCAAGACCCCAAAGAAAAAGCAGAAGCGTATTACTTGCTGGCCAAGGCATACGACATCAGCGGCAAGCATGATGAATCCATTGCTGCGCTCAAAGATTTGTGCCGCCTCTACCCCAACAGCACGTTCTATCTGGAATCTCAATTCCGCTTGGGCGAGTTTTATTTTTCAGATGGCGAGTACGACCTTGCCACGGCGGCCTACACCGAAGTATTGCGCCCAGGCAACGCCACACCGTTTTATCAGCAGGCGATCTACAAGCGCGGCTGGAGCCAATACAAAGTTTCCGACTACGAAAAAGGGTTAGTCGACTTCTTCACGCTGGTCGATCTGCTGCAGAAATCTACTGCTACCGGCAAGGATGCAGAACGCGACAAGCGCCTGCTGGATGACACGTTCCGCGTCGCCTCAATGTCCTTCAACAACTTGGATGGCGCTAAATCGGTAACGGCTTGGTTTAACAAAAACGGGCATCGTCCTTACGAACCCGAGATTTATCACGCTTTGGGCGAAATCTACGTCAAGCAAGAACGTTACGTAGATGCCTCGGAAACGTTCGAGACTTTTGTAAAACTCTACCCCGACAGCGATCGTGCGCCAGAATTCTCCTCCGCAGCGATCAAAGCGTTACAGGACGGCGGTTTCCCAACCCAAGTACTGCCCGCCAAAGAGCGCTTTGTCAAAGCCTATGGCATTCAGAGCAAGTACTGGCAGGCACACGAGAAACAACGGCTCGAATATTTGCCGCTGCTGAAATCACACATTCTTGATTTGGCCAAGTACTACCACGCCACCGCACAGAAATCGAAAGACACCGATGGCTACTTGGTCGCAGCAGGTTGGTACCAGCAATGGCTGCAGACCGATCCGAAGGACAGCGGCGCAGCTACCGTCAATCACCTGTATGCCGAAGCCTTGTTTGCTGGGAACGACTTTACGCGTGCGATTCGCGAATTCGAACGCACTGCCTATGAGTATCCAGGCTATGAAAAAGCGCAGGAAGCTGGCTATTTTGGCTTGGTCGCATGGCAAGCACTGGGCGATCAATCCAAGGCCGATCCAAAGCGCAGCGCGGAATACACGCAACTTCTGCCGAAGAAAATCGATGCCAGTCTGAAATTTGCGCGCACATTCCCTGCGCACCCGAAAGCACCTTACGTGATTCAGTCGGTCGTCGAAGACCAACTCGCTCGCAAGGACGTTCCAGCAGCGATCAGCAGCGCCGGCATGCTGGTATCGCTTAAGCCAGCTGCTCCGCAGGAATTGCAACTTTACGGTTGGCAAACCATCGCAAACGGTGAGTTTGATACTGGCCGTTACAACGTGGCTGAGTTTGCCTTCACCAAAGTGTTGGCCTTTCAGACCCTCAAGCCGGATGAGCGAAAGACGTATAACGAGCGCTTAGCTGCCAGCATTTACAAGCAAGGCGAGAAGTTGATTGCCGAGGGCAAAGAGCTTGAAGGCGCCGCCCAGTACATGCGTGTCGGTAAAACAGTTCCCGATGCCAATATTCGCGCCAACGCGGAATTTGATGCCGCCAATATCTTCTTGAAGAAGGAACAGTGGCTGACCGCCATTCCCATCCTCGAACAATTCCGCACCAACTATCCAAAAAACGAACTGGTCGACACCATTCCCGACAAGTTAGCAGTAGCCTACGAAAAGACTGGCAACTTCGCGGGCGCCGCCGGCGAAATGGAGGCCATCCACAACGCCAACCTGAAAACTAACCCAGAACTTGCCCGCGCCACACTTTGGCGCGCAGCCGAGTTGACCGAAAAAACAGGTAACGAAGCTGGCGTACTCCGCCTGTTCAGCCTCTACGTGGCGGAGTTCCCGCAACCGTTAGAGCCCAGAATGGAAGCGCAGTACCGCTTGCTGAAGCTTTACGAAAAACGAGGCGATCTGAAACAACGTGACGTCATGCTGACCGCTCTTTCCTCTGCCGCACGAGACGCCGGCGAGAATGCGACCCCTCGCGTACGTTACTTGGGCGCATACGCGTCTTTCACCTTGGCCGACCCGATCTTTACGCGCTTTACCGATTACAAGTTGACTGCGCCGCTGAAAAAATCACTGGCCGAAAAGCGCAGGCTGATGGAAACGGCGTTAAACGCCTATGCCACGACGTCAAAAATGGGGGTCGCCGATTTCACATCGGCCGCCCAGTTCCGTACGGCCGAGATCTATCGGATTCTTGCCGCCGACCTCATGAGTTCAGAGCGGCCGCGCGGTCTCGACGAACTGGCGCTGGAACAGTACGAACTCTTGCTAGAAGAACAAGCTCTGCCGTTTGAAGACAAGGCGATCGAGCTTTACACCCTGAACACCGAGCTGGTGAAACAGGACATTTATGACGATTGGGTTCGTAAGAGCTATGCCGCTTTGGCTGTTCTTCAACCTGGTCGCTTTGCGAAGAAAGAGCAGACGGATGACTATGTCGACATCATCTATTGATCTGCGTCCGTCACTGACGGCCCTCACTCTGGCAGCAGCGTTGCTGGCAGGTTGTGCCAGCACACCTAAACCGGCGGCACACAGCACGAAGCCTGCTGTTGATAACGTGAATACGGTTCGCGCTGTACGGCAGCAACCTGCCGCGCCCGCTGCCACCGCCAGTGACACAACACACCAGACAACCGTGACGGCGGCCCCAGCAGCACAGCAGGCTGCGCAACAGGCGGCACCTGAGTATTTCGCCGCGATACAAGCAATGAAGGCCGGGAAACTGGACGAAGCTCTAACCAGTTTCAAAACCATGTCGACACGTTTTCCCGGCTTGTCAGGTCCGCAAGTCAATCAAGCGCTGATCTACGTGCGCAAAGAGCGGTGGGATGATGCGCTGAAATCTCTCGATGCCGGCCTGAAAATCAATTCACGCAACCCCTACGCATGGAACCTGCGCGGTATTGTTCTGCGTCAGCAAGGAAAATTTGCCGATGCACGCAAAGCCTACGAGAACGCGCTATCCATCGATGCGATGTATGCCAAAGCGCATTTCAATCTGGGTGTGTTGGCCGATCTGTATTTGCAGGATATGAAACTGGCGCTCGAGCACTACGAAAAATATCAAGCCCTGCAGAAAAAACCGGACCCTGCTGTCAATAACTGGATTGCTGACTTACGCAACCGTTTAGGCATTGCACCTGTCGCAGCACCGGCTGCGGCGCCCGCCGCATCAGAACCTGCCGCGGCGACTCCGGCGGCAGATAGCGCAGCACCAGCAACTGCATCACCCGCCTCGGCCACGCCTGCACCGGCACCCGCCGCATCGCAGCCTGAAACTCCACCGAGTGGCGCCACCCCGCCACCCGCAACATCCGCCACTGCCGCAGGGTGATTGCCATGCAGAAATTATTTTCCCGTCTCTGTTTTGTTTATCTGCTGGCCTGCGTTGCCAGCGCCCAAGCTGCTGATCCTGCAGCAGCCACCACAGCTGGTACTAATACCGCAAAGCCTGCGAATGCTGCGCCCGGCAAGACAACAGCAACAACGAATACCGCAGCTGCGTCAGCGACGGCCAAGAATGATTCGGGGTTGGTGACCAACGTTGTCGGCTCGCAAGAAGCACCCACAGTGCTAAACGTTGTGCCTTGGAAAGACAAGGATGTAAAACTGGAAAAGAAAAATCCCACTACTTCGATTTTGAACCAAGTACTGCAACCGCTGGATCGCGATGTTCTCAAACGCGAGGTCCAGTATTTCCGCAGCCTGCAAGAACAAAAAACCCCTTAACTGCGTTTCTCAACGCAATATCACCGAGTTACAGACAAGACCCACAGGAGACGTGAAATGGCAACTGCGAATGAACCCGGCCTGATTATGAGTGCCGTCCATTTTTTCCAGGTCGGCGGATTCTGGATGTACCCCATCCTGCTGACGCTCATCGCCGGCATTTTTATCGGCTTTGAACGTTATTTCTTTTTGCAGTCGACGACCAATCGCAATAGCAAAGCTTGGGATGATCTTTTCCCGTTGCTGAGCAAAGGCAACTTCAAGCAAGCACTCGACACCGCCAAGAAATCTGAGACATTCATGGGCAACATCATTGCTGCAGGTCTGGCACGTTCTGTCAGCGCACGCCGCACTGAAGACATTGAATTGGCGATGGAAGAAGCCTTGATGGAAGTGTTGCCGCGTTTGGAAAAGCGCACGCACTACCTGTCTACGCTGGCCAACGTTGCTACGCTGCTCGGCCTGCTTGGAACCATCGTGGGCCTGATCCACGCATTTACCGCGGTAGCCAGCGCCGACCCGGCTGAAAAAGCCAACATGCTGTCGGCAGCCGTGGGCGAAGCCATGAACTGTACGGCGTTCGGACTGGTGACCGCGATCCCGATGCTGGTTCTGTTCTCTTTCCTGCAATCAAAAGCGGGAGAGACAGTCGCGAGCTTCGAATCTGCGTCTGTCAAATGCTTGAACCTAATCCGTCAATTCGCCAGCAAGGCCGAGTGATCCCTCTGACCTGATACACCAGGAGTCGCTATGAGGGCCAAGAAGCCTCGCGAAATGGAGGCCGACCTCGACATGACCACCTTCATTAACTTGATGGTGGTTCTGCTCGCATTCCTGCTGGTTACCGCGGTGTTCACCGAGGTTACACGTCTGAACGTGAACCTCCCTGCTCCGGGTGCTGGCGGATCGGCTGATAACAATAAACCTGCCTTAGTGCTGGAAGTTACCCTTTATAAGGATCGGATTCTCGTCGCTAACCAGACGACCGGCCCACTGAAGGAATTTCCGGCCACGTCCGACGGTCTCGACTTCAAAGGTCTCAAGGATTTTCTGATCGAGTTAAAAGATCAGTACCCGGCTGTGACCGAGGTATCCCTGATGCTGGAAGCCGACACTCCCTATGACTTGATCATTCAAGGCATGGATGCGGTTCGCTACAAGCCACGCATGGTCAACGGCAAGCAAATCAAAGCTGCTCTGTTTCCGGACATCAGTTTTGCCAGCGCCTTACCACCGCCAGCTCCGGCGGCAGGAGGCACGCCGTGAAACAGTCTGCTCGCGCAAAACGCATGCTGCGCCGTCATAAGTTCAACAAGCCGGCGGTTATCCAGCTGACTTCGTTGATCGACATTCTCACGGTTCTGGTGTTCTTCCTGCTGGTCAACCAGCAGAACGTCACCCAGATTCCTGGGGGTGATCAGATGCAGTTACCGCATTCAACTGCTGAAGAAATGCCGGTTGAATCGCTGACGGTGCTACTCACGAAAGACGCGATCATCGTGCAGGGGGTGAAAGTCGCTGATATGGCCGCTGTGGCTAATTCGGACGAACCACTCATCCCGGGCCTCGCTCAGGAACTGCAATATCGTGCATCCAAGACTCCACCCAAAATCAACGACCAAGGTCTTCCAGAGCGGGAGATCATGATCCTGGGCGACAAGGAGATTCCGTTCTCTTTGCTGCGCAAAGTCATGGCCACTTGTAGCGAGAATGATTATTCGAAAATTTCCTTCGCAGTCTTGCGCAAGAAGGAAGGTGCGTGATGGCGGCGAACCCGTTTGAAGGCATCTCTCGCTTTGATTATCTGACCGGGTCTTATCTCGCATGGGATAGCATCGACGGCGATCGCAAACGCAATCGTTGGCTGGCGCTAATCGCGCTGCTGTTGACGATTGGCATCGTGAGCGTGGTCGTTAGTATCGACGTGCCCAAGGTTGATCGTGCTGTTGCCGAAAAGGTACCGGAACGATTAGCCAAACTGGTCATGGAGAAAAAACTGGAACCACCTCCGCCGCCACCGCCCAAAGTGGAGGAGAAAAAAGAAGAAGAAAAACCTGAGGAGAAAAAGCCAGAAGAAAAACCGACGGAAGTTCAGGTAACCAAAGCCAAGGCGAAAGCCGAAAAGGCTATGGCCGAAGCTAAAAAAGAGCTGAGCGCCATGCAGGACCTGACGTCAGCGTTTGATTTTGGTAATGCTCCTCTGACCAAGGCTGGCGCAGCTGGTCCGGGCAACGACTTCGTCGCTCGCGACACGCTCACCAGCCGTGCCGGGAAAGGTTCCGGTGGCGTCACCATGGGCACCACGTCCAGTGGCGGTGGTGGCTACGGTCTGGCCGGTGGCGGCAAATTGGCGGGCGCTCAAGTGGCGGCTGTCGAATCCGGCATCGCATCGGGTGGCACGGGTGTCACTCGCAAGAGTGCCAGCGGCAAGTTGGAGCGCACGGAAGAAGAAATTCGCCGCATGATGGACCGCAACAACGGTGCACTGCAGGCAATTTATCAACGTGCGTTGCGCGCCAATCCAACGCTTAAAGGCCAGATCGTATTGCGGCTGGTCATTGCGCCGGATGGTTCACTCACCACGGCAGACATCACGTCATCAGAACTCGGGGATCCGGAAACCGAGAAGAAGTTGCTCATGCGCATCAAGCTGATCAACTTCGGAGCGATCCCTGGCGTGATGGTTTGGGATGGCAAGTACACGCTCAACTTCTTCCCAAGCTGACGTGTAGTACCTGTGTAACAGAAGACGGGGCGCTACGGCGCCCCGTCTTTTTTACGGTATGGTTGCGAGGTAATCCATTCGTGCGAGTTTCTACATTTATGCACACCCGACTTCTCACGCTGACATTACTGCTCGCTTCAGCACTCTCCGGCTGCAAACTCATGCTGCCACCATTACTGCTGCCACCGCCCTCGGATATCGGCACCGACTACTCTGGCCCGATCTATCGCAGCCCCAGCGCCGATGCGCCGCGTGTTGTCGGTGATGCGCCCGTGCTGCCTGTCACGGCAACAGCGGACTGTCCGACGATTACAGAAACGCCCAGCCGGAAACGCAGCGACTGCAGCGTGACCTCCGTCATGACGCGCTACAACGCCGGGCTGCAATCCCTTTATCAAAAGCGACTGGCTAACGAACCGCTGCTCAAAGGCACGCTAGCGTTACGACTATCCATCGCCGCAGATGGCAGTGTCAGCGGCGTAGACGTCGCTAACAGTGCTTTGCATTCGCCCGATTTCATTCGGGAAGTGTTGGCTTATGTGCGCACGATTCCTTTCGGCGCTCTGCAAGACGTCCCAGTCTGGGCAAATAACTACACCGTCGTTTTCACACCGCCACAAGAAGTGATTCCAGACAAACCGGGCGGCCCCACCATTCACTGATCAATCACAGCATTGCTGCTCATCATTTGCCCCGGGCCATACAAACCGTGTTGGCTCGGGCGGCCACGCAACGCCATAGCGATTCGCCATGGCACGCGCCAGTTGCAATGCGCGTGGTGGCATCCCAGAAAAACTTCCACTGACGCTGATGCAACGCTGCAATTCTTGATGCACGGCTCGCCACAAAGAGCCCGCATCCAACGGTTCATTAATAGCCAGATTGTCTAGGCTGACTGAAAAATGACGGCCACAGGCCACACTCAGCACCCACTCGACTGCTTGGGGTCGCGCCTCCACGCGTTCGAACTCCGCTTGACGCGCCAACGTGCGGCCATCCGGGTCGTACCAATAACCGTAGTCCATCTGTTGCCGGCGTGATTCTCCCGCCACACACCAATGCGCCAATTCATGCAGGGCACTCTGAAAATAATCGTGCCGAAAAACAATGTCGTGCCAAGCCTGCTCATGGCTAGCCGGGCGATAAAGCGGTTCGTCGCCACCCGCGATTAGCCGCGTGCGATGGCTGGCACCAAACTCCCTCATAAACAGGGCAATCAATGTCGAAACGTCATCGTTGTCCGCCATGAAAAAATCCACCGCTGAGCTAGAATGCTGCGTTATATCGCCGCGCGCACCCTATCGTGACCTCGCTACCGACTCAATCCCCTGCTTCACCACACCCTCGCACGCAGCGCGAAGCGCGTCGTCAAGAATGGCGTGCGCTGCTGGCCTTGCTGTTGCCGATCCTCGGCGGACAAGTAGCACAAACCGCCAACGGTTTCGTCGACACCATCATGGCTGGCCAAGTGAGTCCTCTCGATCTTGCGGCTGTCGCTGTGGGTGCCAGTATTTGGGTGCCACTTTTTTTATTTATGGTCGGCGTGATCATCGCGGCCACACCCATCTTGTCTCAGCACATGGGTGCCGGCCGTCATGCGCATGTGGTGCCGACCGCCTGGCAAGCGCTCTGGTTGGCACTGGCCATCGGCCTGTCGGGTTTCGTTTTGCTGCGACATGTCGCGTGGCTGTTTGTGTGGATGGATGTGCCACCCGCCTTGCACGCATTGACCGTGCAATATCTCAATGGCCTGTCGTGGGGCATGCCCGGCATTGCATTGTTCATCGGTCTTCGCAGCTACACCGAATCACTGTCGCATCCCATGCCGGTATTGCTGATCAGTTTCATCGGTTTAGCAGCCAACATTCCGTTGAACTACCTCTTCATCTACGGTTTTGATCTTGGCGGACCCTTGTGGATGGCCCCCTTGGGTGGTCCGGGGTGCGGCGCCGCCACGGCGGTCGTGATGTGGCTGATGGCAGGTTTGCTGTGGCTGTATGTGCGTCACGCACCTCACTATCGTGAGCAAACGCCGGCGGGCACTCGCTTCGACACAAAGATACCGCTGCCGAATCCACGCGCATTGCTCGACATGCTGCGATTGGGTCTGCCAATCGGCATGGCTATTTTTTTTGAAGTGAGCATTTTTTCCGCCATTGCCGTGCTGCTCAGCACGCTGGGCGCCAACGTGGTTGCCGGCCATCAAATTGCGCTGAATTTTGCATCGTTGACCTTCATGTTGCCGCTGTCGGTAGGGTTAGCGCTCACCGTGCGTACCGGGCTCGCTGTCGGTGCCAATGATGCCGACGCGGCTCGGTTGGCTGTGCGCACGGGGCTCACGCTGGCCATCGGTATCGCCCTGTTCAACGCGGCTCTCTTGGTGCTGGGGCGCAATGCGATTCCTGCGCTGTACACCGATGATCCTGCTGTGCGCGCGCTGGCTTCTGCGCTGCTGATCTACGCCGCGTTGTTCCAACTCCCGGATGCACTGCAAGTCACGGCCAATGGTGCTTTGCGTGGTTTTCGCGACACGCGTGTACCGATGTGGCTGACACTGCTGGCCTACTGGTGCATCGGTTTACCCATCGGCTGGTGGCTGGGATTCGGCACACTGTTCGGCGTCGATAGCGGCGTCACACTAGGGCCACAAGGATTCTGGATCGGGCTAGTCGCAGGCCTTACGGTGGCCGCCCTTCTGCTCAACTATCGATTGATGCGATTAATGCGGTCGATGCGATTGATGCGCCCTTCGCTATAGCGATAGGCATGACAGGGCATGCGCGATAAAGGTCAGCGCAACAGAGACCACCACTGTGGATTCACTGCGACTGCCATCACGAAACCACACGTCCATCCTCGCCATAAAACCGTCTGGCGGTCGGCAATCTTGCCGACGCCGCACGACAGCGGTATGTTTTACCTCGCGCGACGTTAAACGCGATTGCTATGCAACCGTTCACGCTTGCCGTTCACGCTGACTGTTAATGATTGTGTAACGATTGTGCGCCACGTGATTTCCCCTCCCGGACTTTCATTCACTGAAACGTCGCGCAGGAAGGTGGTTCATGGGCACCTCAAGCACACCGCAGGATTCTACGCGCGGTCGGGTTATCGACTTCGACGCACATCGCCGCCGTCGCGACAGCGCCGGTCCGGGCCGCATCATCCGCATCACGCCGGAAAACGACGGTATTCGCACCCTGTACGGTAACGACCGTCATCCAGATCGCCTCGTCTCGCTGGACATCATCGGCTGGGCGCTGCACGAGTCCGGCACGGTATCCGCGCTGGTGCCTTGGCTGAAAGATGTCGTCACCGCCGACCAACTCGCCGATCCACTCAATGGCCATTGCGAAGGCTACTGGGATCCCTTGGGAGAGCGACTAATTCCTGAAGCGCCCGCGCACAAGCGCGTTGAATTGCATTCGGCATTGGATTTTTTCGGGCCAGCACGCAATGACCATCAAATCATCGTGCAAACGTTTCCCGATTCCGCCGGCACACACGTCGTGATGTCCAGCGATAGCTTCCAAACCGTCAATCTTTTTGAAGTGGTCGCGTGGCAATTACGCGGTGATGGCCGCGTGTTGGCCATGCTGGCCGACCGTGATCGCGTAACCGACACACCGGTGCTGGCCACCGATCGCTGCCTCTACCCGGCGCAGGAAAATCCTGCGTTTCGCTATTTCTTTCAGCATTCGGTGGCCAACCAACTCAAACGTCACGAGCCGGAAGCGTTGGCATGTCTGGCGGTACTGGCAGGTGGATTACCCGCTGACTGAAAATTTATCGTCAACTGCGCTTGCGGACGAAATAACAAAACACACCAGCGACTTCCGACTGCGCCAGCAAGGTGTGTCCCAGATGTTCGCAAAGTTTCGGGATGTCACGTGTGGTGGATGGATCATCGGCACGTACACGGATGGTTTCGCCACCGGAAATTTTCCGCAGCTTCGCATGCAATAACATCACCGGCTCCGGGCAACGCAGGCCACATACATCGAGCTCATGCTGAAATTCAGTATCCATATCGTTCGCCATTGCGATCAGACTCTCGACTGGGCCCATGAAACGTTGCGCTGCGAAAAAGATAGCCAAACTGGCACCAAAGCCAACAGCGTCAGCACAGCACCGGCCACAAATAACATGTCGTAGCCATAATGTTCTGCCAGTACACCAGACATCAAGGCGGCACAGCCGGCAAACGTCACCTGCAACGACGCTTGCAAGGTGTAATCGGTGCCCGGCGAAGCGCGACGACAAACATCCATCATGGCGGTGAACAAGGCCACGGTCGAAAGTCCATCGGCAAATTGCTCACCACAAACAATCGCATACAGCAGCGGCATCGACGGCAAGCCATGGGCCAGCAGCGTGTAGCCCGCGAGACCCGCCGCCTGCAACGCACCGAACAGCATTAAGGCAGTGCGATGACCTAGTCGCGCCAGCAACAATCCTCCCGTCAGTGCGCCCACGATGCCAGCCACGGTGGCTGTCATTCCCGTCAGCACGCCGATATCGGAAAGCGACAGTCCGCTATCTTTCAATAACGGATTGATCATGCGCGAAGCCAGCGCATCGCCCAACTTGAACACCGCGACCGCCAGCAGCCACCACCCTAGCCCCGGCCGTGCGGCAAAATCACGGAACAATCGGAAATATCCGCGCACGCCCTGCCAACGCACATGCGTTGCGGCTACCACATCACGAGGTGGCTCATGCAGAAAAATAACGGGTGATACCGCAAGCAACAAACACGCTACCATACCCATGTACGAAACTTGCCAACCAAAATGATCGACCAGTATCAGCAATGCTCCGCCGCCTAGCATCAATCCCAGTTTGTAGCCGATCACCTGCACACTATTACCGATGCCCCGCAAACGATCCTGCAAGCGGCTCACCGCCAAACCATCCGTAGCAATATCTTGGGTCGCAGCCACCAGATTGAGCAGAAACAATACCGCCATCAACGGTATGAACAGTTCACGTATCCACAAACCGATATCACGCCCAGCAAGAAGAAACATCAGTAGCAGTGTGATGGCATTGAGCACCAGCAACCACTGACGTCGCGTGCCGTAACGATCAAGAAACGGGGCCCACAAAAATTTCATCGCCCAAGGCGCTGCTAACAACGCAGTGAATCCAATCGCGGAGAGTTTGACGTCTTGCTCACGCAGCAATGCCGGCAATGCCTTGGCCAACAAACCCGACGGCAATCCTTGCGCAAAATACAAACACGTAAGCAGCCCAATCAGGCGCGCATCCGCTGCTACAAATGGGGTGGGTTTTAGTTCGCGTTTTTTTGTCTCAACCGTCACGGACCGACTCGTCCCGTCACTTGCAGACAAACAGTGATTTCTTCGCGATCGTGATACAGCTGACGTGCCTGTAGCGCATAACGCAATCCCGCCTCATCAAGCGCCGCACATAACCGGCTCAGATTGTGCTGCGTCTCTTGCCAACGGCTTTTCATCGGCAATTTGAGATTGAAAATGGCGTTGCGACACCAGCCATTGATAAACCAGCGCGCCATCAACGCCGTGACACGTGCCGGTTTTTCCACCATGTCACACACCAGCCAATCGACAGGACGTTTGGGTTGATACGTAAAACCGTCTGCGCGCAAATGTGTGACAAGCCGGTCTTCGGCGACGACAGGCGCCAACGGCCCGTTATCAACTGCCTCCACACGCATACCGCGCCGAATCATCTGCCAGGTCCAGCCGCCAGGTGCAGCGCCGAGATCCACCGCCGTACGGCCCGTCGTCAGTTGTGTTCCCCACTTCTCACGAGGAATGAACAAGTGCCAAGCCTCTTCCAGTTTCAATGCCGATCGGCTGGGTGCTTCACGCAATAATTTCAGCCGTGGCACGCCCAACGGCCAAGGTGGCGCGATGCGGGTGTGCCCCAGACAGGGAATCGCCGTCGCGCCATCCGCCAAAAACAACATGAAGCACCAACCTTGGTTGGCCGTCGTGCGCACACCCATGGATTCAACAGTGGCCCGCAGTGGCTTTTCCAACTGCCGCGTCAGCGTTGCCAATTCACGGCCATCGTTGGTATCGGGAGCACCCACCGTCACCGCCGCCAGTGATGGCACACGTGCCGCTAAATTCGCCAACCAAGGCTTCAAACCCGTCAGGCGATCCGGCGGGGCCATCGCCACCGCGGGCCCCGCAACAAACAGATCGCGGGCAAAAACCAGTTCATCCAACGTCAGCCGGGGCAGCAGCTGCATGGCATCGCCATCCTGCAGCACAAACTCGGCATAGCCGCTCTCCGGACGCGCTCGGCCAAAGCCGGTCAATCCATGCGTCGCGCAGGCATCTGCCAGTGCGGCAATGCATTCTTTTTCAAAACCGGGGCGGCAAACGGCGAGCAAGGACTGCATGAGTGGCCAAGTTACTGTTTTTAACTACAAAGACGAGAACGGGGATCAGTATGATGCCCGCCATGATCGCACGACTTCACTCAGAACCCCGCGCCCGGCGCCCATCCACAGCGCGCTTTCTTGTTCCCGCCCTGCTTGCTTGGCTGCTTATCGGTGCCGCACAAGCAGAGCCCAGCGACGCACCTGACGCACCGGCTACTCCGCTCACAGCGCCAACGCCCACCTCGCCCGATGCAGCGGCACCCGTATTTGATCCGGACTTTGATCCCGGCTTCGGTGGATTTGAACCCACACCCGGTGGCTTCAATCCGGACACCGCAGTTGCCGCACCCGTAGCGCCTGAACTCAAAGCCCCCGCGATTGATGCCTATTTGGATATCGCCGCGCTCAATGCCGATCTCGGTGCTCTGGGCTTCGATCAAGACTCAACGGGGTTTCGTTTGCTGGCGGGTTTTCAGTTCAAAGATGTCGGCGCTGGACGCTGGGGCCTAGCATCAGAAATTGGCTTGCTGGATTTCGGCAGCGGCATGCGTAATGACGTCACGAGCGTTCTAGAAAGTGGTTACATCAAAACCACAACGAATCACATCACCAATGATGTTTCGTCATTGAGTCTTGGCACCAAAATTACGTGGACTTCACGCGCAGTATCACCCTATCTGCGCGCAGGCATTCACGCCTATCACCAACACCAGCGCGCACAAACGCGGTATACCTATATTCCTCTCGGCCCTCAGCCGCCCATACCGCCGACCACACTACAACCGCAAACCGTCACCGACGTCGGCCTTAACCTTTGGGGTTTGTTGGGGCTGGAAATGAAACTCGGCAACTCGTATTCGCTGTATGCCGAGTACGGGCTGTTCAATCTTGATGATGGCGCCATGAATGTTGGTATGGCCGGCATCATTTGGAATTTCTAGTTTTTGTCACTCATTCGCGCCCATCGATTCAGACTTTGATTCTGGCGATGACGCCATCGTCGCATCCCGAATCGCGTCCGACTGTGCCGCCATTTGTGCGCTGACCTGCTCGGTCATTGCCTTGGCCGCCTTTGCGGTATCAATCATTTCCTTTTGTTGCTCACCAGCCACCTGCTGCTCGCGGCCATCCTTGAAGTAAAACCAAAGTGCCGCGCCGATCAACGCAAACGAAATCAGTATGCGCAACATGACATCACCTCACTTGATAAAGACAACGGTTTTATTGCCGTCAACAATGACGCGGTCTTCCAAATGCCATTTCACGGCGCGCGCTAAGACCCGTCGCTCGATTTCCTGCCCAAGCACGCGCAACTCCTCCGCCGAATGACGGTGTGACACTCGCGCCACGTCCTGCTCGATGATTGGCCCTTGATCAAGATCAGCCGTCACATAATGACTGGTCGCACCAATCAACTTCACACCTTTGTCATGCGCCTGACGATAAGGGTTTGCACCGGCAAACGCCGGCAAAAATGAATGATGGATATTGATGATACGGTTGGGATATTGCTGGACAAAATCGGCCGATAACACCTGCATATACCGCGCCAAAACCACAAGATCTGCTTTGCCGGTAAGTAATTCCAGCATCTTTTTTTCCGCGGCAGATTTGTTTTCACGCGTAACGGGTACATGGTGAAACGGAATGCCAAAAGATTCGACATCTGGCCGAAAATCTTCGTGATTAGAAATCACCATTGGGATTTTAGCGACCAAATCGCCACGTCGAACCTGCCATAACAATTCCATCAGCGCGTGATCGTACTTCGAAACCAAAAGCGCCATTTTCTTATATTCGGCAGCCCAAGAGATCTGCCATTGCATTTCATACTTCTCAGCCACCGCCTTACGGAAAGCGTTGAGCAACGCATCACGGCTAACATCAAGGTGCGGCGTCTGAAATTCCAGACGCATAAAGAACCGACCGCCCTCTGCCGCCGAGGAGTGCTGATCGAGATCGGTGATGTTGGCACCGTGATTATAAAAGAACGTAGAAACCGCACTAACGATGCCGGGGCGATCCGGGCAAGTAATCAATAAGCGCGCAGTAGTCTCGATGGCAGCGTGAGCAGAAGTCTGCATATCAATCCGGATCGTTGAACATTTCTTTGCGGAAAGAAGACGGTGTTTTTCCTGTCCATTTCTTAAAAGCGCGATGGAAGGAGCTGGCTTCCGAAAAACCCATCAGCATGGCGATCTCATCAATAGAGAGATCAGGCTTTGATAGATAATAAATAGATGCGTCTTTACGAATTGAGTCCTTGATTTCCTGATAGCTGGTATTTCCGTCCTTGAGGCGGCGACGCAGTGTTTGCGGCGTCATATTCAACTTTTCGCAAATCACCTGGAAATCAGGAAAATTATTCCCATATTCTTTAGAAATAATGGCGCGGATCTGCGCCGGCAATCCAACGCTGTGAAAATTTCCGTCGATCAGTTGCGTAATCGAATCTTTGAGAAACTTAGATAGCGAACGAGGATTCTGCACCAACGGCAAATCCATGTAGGCACGATCCAATACCACCTGACTGCGACTCTGCCCGTACAGCACCGGACAAGGAAAGAACTCCTTGTATTGCTCGGCGCCACGCGATGGAGGGAAATCGAGCGTGATGCGCGTTGGCACGATCGGCTTGCCAATCAACCAACCAAAGAAGCGCAAACTGATGAATACCAGCGTCTCCACGATGAAATCGCGAAACTCCATAGGAGCGACGCTAAACAGAATCACCGCTTCGTGTTCGCGAACTTCCAGGCGCGCGCCGGTATCAAAACCAAACAACTCGTAGAAACTTAATGCCCGGCGAATGGCTTTTTCTAATGTCGGTGAATTGATCACCGCATGAGCCATCATGGAGAAGGTGCCCGGGCGCGTGCGGATATTGCCGCCGAAACCGATGAACTCATCTTCCGTCTGCTGCATGACCGCTAGCAGCAGATCAATAAACTTGCGGCGATCCAGTTGCGCGTGAACGTCCTGCAGCAGTCTTGCGTCCAACCCGACGGTTGCAAATAACCGCGGCAGGTCGACGCCGCTGCGCGCCGCACCTTGCAGCACACGCAACGCCACGGCGACAGGCACCGTTGAGCCGATTACTACGCTGCCAGGTTGCACCAAAGCCAAGGAACATTCTCCGAAAACAGGTCCGAGCGCACGCGAGAAATATCTCGCTCACTGCAACCTAACCCACTGAAAATTATGGACTTTTTGTTGGCCGCATGACCGTTATTGTCAAGCAATTTGGAACATTGCGTCATTGTCGATGCACGGGCCGGCCGACACCATCCGAGCCTGCCTACAACCTGCGTTTTCGCGGCAGTTGCAGGCAAGGGGCCGGAATACACCGGGCACCCCTCAGAAACCCCGGGTCTATGCAACCCGTTGATTATACAGAGCCGAGCGTCTCACTCCATGAGCCGCCCTGAAGGAAACCGCAATGACCAACCGCGCACATTTCGAACAAGACCACAACATCTTCCGCGAGAGTTTCCGCAAGTTTCTCGAAGCAGAAGTTGTTCCTCATCAAGAACAGTGGCTGAAAGACCGCATTGTTTCTCGTGATGCGTGGAAAAAAGCAGGCGAAAACGGCTTTCTGTGTATGTATGCCGACGAAAAATGGGGCGGCTTAGGTCTGAAAGATTTCCGCTACACCCAAGTACAGATCGAAGAAATGTCTCGTATTGGCGAATCGGGTTTTGCTGTTTCGTTGCATAGCGATGTGATTGGCGTCTATCTCGACTCCTTTGCTAACGACGAACAAAAAGCACGCTGGATGCCAGGCGTCATTTCCGGTGAAAAAATTCTCGCCGTGGCGATGACCGAACCGGGCACCGGCTCTGATCTCAAGAGCATCAAGACTCGCGTCGAAGATAAAGGCGACTACTTACTGCTCAACGGTGCCAAGACGTTTATCTCGAACGGCATTCTCTCCGACATCGTTATCGTCGCTGCTCAGTGGGAAGGCAAAGGTGTAACGCTGGTCGTGGTCGAGCGCGGCATGGAAGGCTTCAAGCGCGGTCGCAAGCTCGACAAAATGGGCATGCATTCGCAAGACACGGCCGAACTGTTCTTTGAAGACGTCAAAGTTCCTAAAGCCAACATTCTCGGCGCGCCGGGCATGGGCTTTATGTACCTGATGCAGAAACTGGCTCAAGAGCGCATCGTGTGCGCCATCGGTGCCATTTCTGGTGCGCAGTACGCCTTTGAAGAAACACTGAAATACGTCAAAGAACGCAAAGCGTTTGGCAAGCCCATCGGATCATTCCAGGCCAACCGTTTCACCATGGCCGAGATGAAAACCGAAATCACCATTGGTCAAACATTCGTCGACCAGTGCGTGATGAAATGCGTCAACGGCACGATCACGCCGGACGACGCGTTCATGGCCAAGTATTGGACCACCGATCTGCTCAACAAAGTTGTTTACAACGGCGTTCAGCTGCACGGCGGTTACGGCTACATGATGGAGTATCCGATTGCGCGCGCTTACACCGACGCACGCATCACCACCATCTTCGCCGGCACCAACGAAATCATGAAGGAAATGATTGGCCGTAGCATGGGCCTCTAAGTACGTACCACCCGCAAGGCAATTTCACCAACTTGTACGTCATTTGTCGGTCTGTAACAGCGGGCCGACTTTTCACCAGGAGAAGCACACATGTCTGAAGTTCGTTTTGATGATCGCGTTGTCATCGTCACCGGCGCCGGCAATGGTCTGGGTAAATGCCACGCACTTGCGTTCGCCAAGCGCGGTGCAAAAGTTATCGTCAATGACCTCGGTGGCTCAGCCCACGGCGAAGGCGCATCCAAAACTGCCGCGCAAACTGTGGTCGATGAAATCAAGGCCATGGGTGGCGAAGCTGCTGCCAACTACGATTCCGTCACCGACGGCGACAAAATCGTGCAGTGCGCGCTGGATAACTTCGGCAAAATCGATGTGATCGTGAACAACGCCGGCATCCTGCGTGACGTGTCCTTCCACAAAATGACCGATGCCGATTGGGATCTGGTGTACAACGTGCACGTGCGTGGCGCTTACAAAGTCACTCACGCCGCGTGGCCGCACATGCGTGACAAGCAATACGGTCGCGTCATCTTCACGGCCTCGGCCGCGGGCATTTACGGCAACTTCGGTCAAGCCAACTACTCGATGGCCAAACTGGCACTGCACGGTTTGAGCCAAACCTTGGCGTTGGAAGGCAAGAAGTACAACATCACTTCAAACACCATCGCACCGATTGCTGGCTCGCGTCTCACCGCGACCATCATGCCGCCGCAAATTCTGGAGCAATTGAAGCCAGAATTCGTATCGCCGTTGGTATTGAAGCTGGCTTCTGAAGGCCACACGGAAACCAGCGGTCTGTACGAAGTTGGTGCTGGCTGGATCGGCAAACTGCGCTGGAACCGTACGCTGGGTCACGGCTTCCCGATCAGCGCCGAACTGACGCCGGAGCAGATCAATGCCAAGTGGGATGTGATCACCGACTTCAACAAATCTTCCAACCCGGGCTCGGGTCAGGAAGCGTTGATGCAAATCATGCAGAACCTGCAAAACAAGTAAGGCCGGCATGAGGGAGCGTGCCTCGCTCCCTTTTCCGTTTCATCACGAGGAGAACCATCATGAGTAAGAAAAAGGTCTACGTGATCGGCGTCGGCATGACGAAGTTCACCAAACCCGGCGACCCGGCTGCGCCGGATTACCACGTTGCGGGTAAAGAAGCGATTCTCGAAGCACTGAGCGATGCCGGCGTCGGTTTCGACAAGGTGCAGCAAGCTTGGACCGGCTACGTCTACGGCGACAGCTGCTGCGGTATGCGCGCGGTATATGAAGTCGGCCAAACCGGCGTGCCGATTTTCAACGTCAACTCAAACTGCTCCACCGGCTCGTCGGCACTGTTCGGTGCACGCCAAGCCGTGGAATCCGGTGCCGTCGACTGCGCGCTGGCGCTCGGCTTCGAGAAGATGGAAAAAGGCATGTTGATGAGCAAGTGGAACGATCGGATGAATCCGATGGAACTGCATGCCACCACCATGATGCGTTTGCAGGAATTCAAACCCGCTCCGCCGGCCGCGCAGATGTTCGGTGGCGCAGGTAGCGAATACCAGAAGAAATACGGCGCCAAGGACACTACCTTCGCCAAGATTCAGGTGAAGGCACGCAAACACGCTCAGCACAACCCGAAAGCACTGTTCACCGAGCAAGTGACGGTAGAGGAAGTGATGGCGTCGCCGCATCAATACGGCCCGTTGACTCGCCTGCAGTGCTGCCCGCCGACCTGCGGTGCGGGTGCTGCCATCGTTGCCAGCGAAGATTTCTGCCGTAAGAACGGTATCGACGTGTCGAAAGCCGTGTACATCGCTGCTCAGCACATGGAGACCGACAAGCCGGACTCCTTCAAGGACAGCATGATGGACATGGTGGGCTATGGCATGGCGAAGCGCGCTGCAAAAGCCGTGTATGAATCCGCCGGTATCGGTCCGAAAGAAGTGAACGTCGTCGAACTGCATGACTGCTTCACCGCCAACGAACTGATCACCTATGAAGCACTCGGCCTCACCGCCGAAGGTACCGCCGAGAAGTTCATCCTCGACGACCAAAACACCTACGGTGGCCAAGTCGTGGTCAATCCATCAGGCGGCCTGCTCTCCAAGGGTCATCCGCTGGGCGCGACCGGCCTTGCGCAGTGCTACGAACTGGTTCACCAGTTGCGCGGCACCGCAGACAAGCGTCAGGTCAACGGTGCACGCATCGGCCTGCAGCACAACATCGGCATCGGCGGCGCCTGCGTCGTCACGCTGTACCGCAAAGGCTGATTCAGCCTGAGCCACAAAAAAGCCGCCCACAAGGCGGCTTTTTTGTTTTTATCGCACGCATCCTTCCAATCAAACTATTCGGCTACCGCTGGTAATCCGTGGTTTGATAGCGCAATCCATCGCCCAAATGACAATTCCCCATGACTTTTATCCTGCATGAGCGCTTGGCTGCTGACACCCGCCATATCGGCAGCCTGCCGCTGTGCGAACTGCTGCTGATGAACGATGCTCGGTTCCCTTGGTGCATCCTTGTGCCGCGCCGCGACGGCATGCGCGACATCATTGATCTCGCACCGGCCGACATCGATCAGTTGCACCGTGAATCCATTGCCTTGCAAAAGGCACTGCGTGAATTGTTTTCACCAGACAAACTGAATGTGGCGGCAATCGGCAATCTGGTTTCGCAACTACACGTCCATCATATAGCGCGCTATCGCACAGACAGTGAATGGCCTGCCCCGGTCTGGGGCCGAGGCAACGCACAAGCCTATGACGCCAATACACAGCAGCAGCGGATCATGCAATTACGTGATCTCATGCGCGCAGAATGATCAACCCGCGCCGATAAAATCCTCCGCAGCCAGCGCCGCGCAGCCAGTGCAATGCGCAG
Organism: uncultured Pseudomonadales bacterium; assembly: GCA_964574995.1. Lineage (GTDB taxonomy): Bacteria > Pseudomonadota > Gammaproteobacteria > Pseudomonadales > JADFDG01 > JADFDG01. The sequence goes on from CAZNPF010000013.1 coordinate 67,177, forward strand.
AAAAAGACGCGGGGCTGGACCGCCCCCGCGTCTTGTTTCATTCCTGACGACAGCGTTCACTGCAAACGAACGTTGGCGCGGACTTTCTCCACCGTTTTATCGCCGACGCCTTTCACATCGGACAACTGCTCAACCGATTTGAACGGGCCATGCTTTTCACGAAATTCGACTATAGCGCGCGCCGTTTTAATGCCCACGCCTTTGAGCGACTCCGCAATCTCTTCGGCACCGGCTTTGTTGATATTGACCGGTGCTGCCAATGCCAGAGACGGCAGTGCCGCTCCCACTGCCACAGCCAAGATCACCGAGGCAAGACCACGCTTCAGATCGAAATATTTCATTGTGCAATCTCCCTATTGATGGCCCCTAAGGGCTGTAACGAAAGGTATTCCGCCCTTCGTCTGCCGTGCGCAGCACAGCTGCGACGCGAGAGATACTGAAACAATCATGTTGAACTGTGCAGCGGCAGCCGCCAGCAATAGCGTGCGATTTCGGCGTAATTAATCGCCGGTAATTGCCTTTTCGACGGGGCCGAGACGCGCCATTTGCGCTTGTATCCAACCGGCATGCGCCGAGACATATGCTGAAGGCTTTGCTGGATTTCGACGACTCGGAGCCGGCAATACCGCCGCCAGCAAGGATGCCTCTCGCGCATCGAGTTTTGCTGCAGATTTGTGGAAATAAAATTGTGCTGCGGCTTCTGCACCGTACACACCACGACCAAATTCCACGCTATTGAGATACACCTCGAGAATACGCTCCTTGCTCCAGAGCGTTTCCATCATCAAGGTCAACCATGCCTCCAAACCCTTTCGCGCATAACTACGCCCAGGCCAGAGAAAAATATTTTTGCTCGTTTGCTGCGAGATCGTGCTGGCACCACGAATTTTTCGGCCACGCTGGTTTCGCTCGAATGCTTTACCCATCGCCTCAAAATCCAAACCGTAATGATCTGGAAATTTCTGATCTTCACTGGCGATCACCGCGCGCTGTAACTGTGGCGATATTTTTTTGATCGATACCCAATCGTGCCGCAACCGATAGGGACGATCATCCCGCCAACCAGCCAGCGTTCCACGCATCATGAAACTGGTGACGGGCACCGGCACAAAACGAAACACCGAAAACCACAGCGCCGGTAACACGACGCACAGGATCAACGCCGATATCAGCAGCCACTTGAACCATTGCCGAAAGACTTTCTTCCAATTCTGGCGCGGCTGCGCTGCCGACATCAAAGCAAATGGCGTGGCACCACGCCGACGATCAGAACGCATCGACCGCACCCAAACCCACGCGCAACACTTCCGGTGCACCATCAAGCAAACTGACGACTGATGTTTCTTCCGCCAGCCCTGGCCCGCCGTCGATCACCAAATCAACCTGTTTCTGCAGCGCATCACGGATTTCTTCGGGATCGCAGCGCGGGAATTCTTCGTCCGGCAGAAGCAGCGTCGTAGTCAGCAGTGGTTCGCCGAGTTCGGCCAGAAGCGCTTGGCAAATAGCATTATCCGGTACGCGAATGCCGATCGTTTTTCGTTTTTCGTGCATCAACCGGCGTGGCACCTCAGCGCTGCCCTGCAACACAAAAGTGTACGCGCCCGGTGTGTGCGCCTTGAGAAATCGGAATTGACTGTTGTCGACTTTGGCGTAGGTGGCAATCTCCGAAAGATCGCGACAAAGCAACGTGAACAAATGTTTATCGTCCAGTCGACGGATGCGCACAATGCGCTCCAGCGCCTGCTTGTCCGCCAAATGACAGCCGATGGCATAAGCCGTATCGGTGGGATACACGATGACGCCGCCAGCGCGGGCAATATCCGCGGCTTGGCGAACCAGCCGCGGCTGCGGATTGTCGGGATGAATGCGGAAATACTGGCTCACGAAACGGCCCTCGGCACAGCCGGCACCATAACTGAAAGCCCCATCAAAATAACTCCCAGACAGGCCGGATACCGGCCGGCAACTCGCCCGCCGCGCCCAACTGCGCCCAAGGCATGTTGCCGCCGTGAAAATCACTGGCTACCGAGCCGGCCAGCGCGAACTGCTTGGCCAACAACATCATCGCTTCAACCTGATTGATCTGCTGTCCGGGCAACTTCACCTCCAGCGCACCGCCACCCGCTGCGGCAAATTGCCCCACCAGCCGCCGCAACTTGGATCGCGTCAGGTGATAGCGCGCCGGGTGGGCAATCACCGCCACGCCGCCAGCACCCCGAATCCACGCCACCGCCTCTTCAATGCTGGCCCAAGGCGTGGGCACATAGGCCACCTGCCCCTGCTTTAGAAATCGATTGAAGGCGTGGTCCGTATCGCGGGCCGCCCCCGCTTCAATGATGGCGCGGGCAAAGTGTGGCCGCCCCGGGCGCTCATTGCCGGCCAAGGCGCAGGCTCGCTCCCAGCAGCCTGGTACGCCGGCCCGCGCTAGCCGCTCGGCAATGGTTTGCCCGCGCTGACGGCGCGCGTCGAACTGGCGCTGCAGCCCAGCCAGAAGGCCTTGCTCAGACGGATCCACATTGAGCCCGACAATGTGGATGTCGTGACCTTCCCAGCGGGTGGATATTTCTACGCCAGCAACAAACCGCAGCCCGACCGCCGTCGCGGCGCTCTGCGCCTCTGCAATGCCATCCAACGTGTCGTGATCGGTCAACGCCAGCAACTCGACACCGCGCTGCACGGCGCGCGCAACGACCGCCGCTGGCGCAAGTTCGCCATCGGATCGGTAGGAGTGACAGTGCAGGTCCGCTATCATCGCCACGCCCCGCTCATTGCTGGTTTTCTTCTACACATGAAATCGTTGTTCGACCTCTTTCCTGCCATCGCCTTCTTTGCCGCGTTCTACCTCGGCGGCAAAGACATCATATACGCCACCACCATCCTGATGATCGCCAGTGTGGCGCAAGTTTTGCTGGGCTGGCTGCTGTGGCGAAAGATCGATCGTATGCATCTGGTAGTGCTGGGCATCGTGCTGATTTTTGGCGGCCTCACATTACTTTTTCGTGATGAAACCTTCATCAAATTAAAACCCACCATTGTCGATGGTGTATTCGTCGCCGTACTGCTGGGCAGTGATTTCTTATTCCAACGCAACCTGATTCGTATGGGTGCGGAAGCGATGGTTAAACGTATGGGCGAAGGCATGCACATCGTCGCACCGGATTCGACATGGCGATGGGTGAACCTGGCTGCTGCTGCATTCTTTGCTGGCTGCGGCGCGCTCAATGTGTGGTTGATCGGACGCGTCGATACCGAAACTTGGGTAGACATCAAAACCTTCGGTTATCCGGTGCTTAACATTCTGTTCATGATCGTCTTGATGACCTGGCTGTGGCGGCACATCGTGCAACCCAAAACCGATACGACTGAAAGGAACGGGAAATAACCATGCTCTATTCGATCAGTGGCGAAGATGTCCCCGGCTCACTCGAAAAGCGAATGGCCGCACGCGCGGCACATCTCGCCCGCTTGCAAGCATTACAGGCTGCCGGTCGGCTTGTGTTGGCCGGCCCGCACCCCGCTATCGACAACGAAAATCCCGGTGACGCCGGCTTCACCGGCAGTCTGATCGTTGCCGAATTTTCATCGCTGGACGAAGCCAAAACGTGGGCGGACGCCGACCCTTATATTGCAGCAGGTGTTTACCGCTCGGTGAATGTAAAACCGTTCCGTCGTGTACTGCCCTGAAACCGACGCATTCAATCTGTTATTACCGCGATTACTCACAATTGCTCACGATTGCTCTCCCCAGCGGGAAGCGAACAAGCCGAACGAGATGCTCGAACGGAAAACTTGAAAAGGTGCCACCGATGATTACGCGCCAACTTCCCGTTCATATCGCTGTGGCAGGCCTGCTGTTTTGTGCAGTCAGCAGTTTTGCTGCAGAGCCTGGCTATATCACGGACCGCATCAGCACACCGTTGCGCGTCAACCCGGTCAATGATGCCAAAACCGTCGGTGAGCAACTGATATCCGGCACGCCCGTAGACATTCTGCAGCGCTCTCCCGACGGCAAATGGGCGCGTGTTCGCTTTCAGCAAGTGGAAGGCTGGCTGCCAGCCAATTTGCTACAAAGCGGGCAAACCGCACGCGATCAGTTCGCCGAGCTGCAAGCACGCTACGATGCGCTAGCGCGCGAACAAAAAGGCGAAGGCGGGCAGATGAAAGATCTGCAAGCTGAAGTGCAGGCACTGCGTGCTCAACTGGCGCAAATGACCGCCGATCGTGATACCGCACTTAAGCAACTGGGTGATCTGAAATTTGATTCAGCGGAACCGCAGAAACTCGCCACCAGCAATCAGCAACTGGGCGCACGCACCACGCAGTTGGGTATCGATAACGAACGCATGAGCAACGAAATCCACCGCCTTGAGGAAGATCATTCCTCCAGTTTTCTGCTTTACGGTGGGCTGATCGTATTTGGTGGCGTGGTCATTGGCTGGCTGCTGGGTCGGCAACCGGGACGTCGCTCGGGCTGGTAACGGTTTCTGCCGGCAATTCCGTTGGCGTGATCACAACGGGCGGCTGCTCACTAGGCGCTTGCATCCTAGGGCCGCCCGTTTCAGTCGTTTGCATTTGCGTTTGCGACTCGCTTGTCGCAGCAGTTTCCTGCCCAGAATCCGGCGGCCCGATCACTGTTTCTTGCGCCGATGGCCTGCTTTGGTTTTGACCGTCATCACCAAACCAGAACTCTGCACGCAGCACGATACCCGGATTGCTGCGAAATTCATGATCTCTCGCCCAGTCCATGAACGGTTCTACTTCCACGAAGAACCAAGGACGAAATAAGCGTTGTCGATAGCGGACCGACACAGAATAACTCTGATCACGCCACTCCGGTTCTTCTTCAAACACACCAAAAGCGTTGTAACTAATCGCGCGATCTTTGTTGACTTGGCGCATCAACTGCACACCTTCGCGTACCAGCAGGCCGTCAAACTCCTGTGATAATCCCAACTGCGTACTCACGCGAAATAACCGCCCGTTATTCATGGGGTGCTCGGCTTCCAGCAAAGAGTATTCACTCCAGCCCGGGCCATCTTGAAAAATAAAGGCTTGCGTATAGCGCAATTGCAACCAATGTTCTGGAAGCCAATGTTTTACATAACGCGCACGCGCAAACACTCTTGCCTGGGAACGTAACCCCAGATCGAAGTCTGCACGGCTGGTATTCTTGAATTTGACCAGATAGCGCATGGCTGCCGAAGCCTGCTTTGGAACATTTTGCTCAGGCAATTCATGCGCAGTTTCACCGGGCAGAAGTTCGGAATCCGACTCAACGTTATCGTCAAAAACCAAACTCAAGCGGTCGCTGAGATTAGGCAAATTGACGCTGGCCTTGAACCGCACCCGGTATTCGTCGTAATCCAGATCGGTGTATTGCGCTTGTGGAATGATGCGCACTAACGCGGAGGCCACTTCCTCCTCACGCTGATCGCCAAAAAATCGATCAAACCAAATCGCCGGGCCACAGGCCTTGGCAGAGAAATAGCCTTGCGCCCGATCAAACCAACGCGGAGATTCCGGCAGCGTATCCTGACAAGCCTTATCCGTTGCCCATAACGGGCCCGAAGCCACAGCAACGGCGAGTAGCAGAAAAAAGCGGCAGCGAGTCATGCCCACAGCCTAAAAGAAAACGGTGCCGTTCCGAAAGGGACGGCACCGTAAACTCGGTCACAAGACGAGCGAATAACCCCAGAAAATCAGGCGATCACACCGGACTTTTTCAAGGCTGACAGTTGCTCTGCGCTCACACCAACACCATCCAATATCTCGTCCGTATGCGCACCCAATGGCGCGCCAATGAAGTCGTAGCGCGGCTGCGTCCGTGAAAACTTAATCGCGCTAGCGATCTGCTTCTGGGTGCCGCCATTCGGGCGCGGCACATCCACCAGCATGTTCCGGGCTTTGATCTGGGGGTGCTCGCAGGCTTCTGCAAAGCTCAGTACTGGCTCGGTGCAGGAATCCAACGTTGCAAAGATCGATGACCATTCGGCAAACGTCTTGGTTTTCATCGCCGCCGCAATTTCGCCTTTGACCTCAGCGACAACTTCCGGCAAGAGCACCAATCCTTTAGTCGACAACTCCGGCTTGCCTATGGCCGCACAGAACTGCATAAAGAACTGCGGCTCGATACCGCCGACTGAAAAATAACGACCATCTTTCGTCGCGTAGCAGTCATAGAAACTGCCGCCATTGAGCTGCGTTTCTTCCAATCCAGGCTGTTGCCCAGCAACCAATGCAGGTGGTGCAGTCAGCGCGTGCATGGAGAAGGCGGTGTCCGTCATCGAAATATCAATGTGCTGGCCTTCTCCCGTTTGTTGGCGATGAATCACGGCCGCAAGAATGCCCATGACGGCATGGTACGAACCACCCGCAACGTCAGCCACTTGCACGTTGATGGGCGCCGGGCCGCTCGCCTTGCGGCCGTTGTATCCGGTGATGCCGGCAATCGACAGGTAATTCATGTCGTGACCCGCGCGATCCTTGTACGGGCCGTCCTGCCCGTAGCCGGTGATCGAGCAATAGATGATGCGCGGATTTGCTGCCTTCAACGCTTCATAACCCACGCCCAAACGATCCATGACGCCAGGACGAAACTGTTCCACGACGATGTCGTATTGCTGCACGAGTTTTTTTACCAGCTCGACGCCTTCAGGTTTTTTGAGATCAACCGCCAGCGATTTCTTCGAGCGATTGAGATACGCATGACAGGCCGATACGCCGTCTTCGAGGGGCGGCAGCATGCGCACCATGTCTGGCCGGCCCGGTGATTCCAGACGCACCACCTCGGCACCCATGTCGGCAAGAACCATCGTGCCGAACGGCCCCGGCAAGAGCGCGCTGAAATCAAGAATTTTGAGCGAAGACAAAGGACCAGCCATGAAGCAACCTCCAACAAAGTAAAACCCCGATAGCAGGGTATAACGGCAAGAAAATTACGCAAAAAACGACACGTGCAGACATTGCTGCCCGCATTGAGCGATCAATGTAGGGACCACATCACCGTGTTCCCATGACCCAGATGCTCAAATTGCTGGCCAGACTCACCATCCGCGACATTGCCCGGTGGGAAGCCCGCTCATTATCCTAGGAGCATCACCCTTTGACCCATCGGGCTCGCCACACAAGCCACCGACAGATTGCAGTTCGATGACAGAAAGCAGCGTTGCCATCAATTACATCCGCGCCGCCCTCTCCTCAGCACAGGCTGCGGGATTGCCCGTGGATACGTTGCTGGCTGAAGCCGGAATTCCGTCGCACTTAGTGAACGAACCACAGGCTCGCGTTTCTCACGCGCAGTATCTGATGCTGACTCAATTGGCGATGACAAAACTCAATGACGAGTTCATCTGCCATGGCGGCGTACGGCGCACGCCGATGGGAACGTTCTCATTGATGTGTCGCGGCGTGATTCATGAGCCAACCCTGCAACGCGCGCTAGTTCATGCGTTGCACTTTTACGACACATTGCTGCCCGATCTGCATTTGTCTTTGCATCGCAACGGTCACGATGCTGTCATCCGGTTTCAATTCGATAACCCAGATGTAGACCCGGATCATGTGATGCTGGAAGTCATCATGGTGCTAACGCAGCGATTTTCTGGTTGGCTAATTGATCACCGTATCGCATTGACTCGCGCCAGTTTCACTTGGCGCGCCCCATCGCACGCAGATGAATACCGCATGTTATTTCACTGCCCACTAGAATTTGATGCTGCTGAGAACAGCATCCGTTTTCCTGCCCGATTTCTCGTTTGGCCTGTCGCGCAAACACCGCGGACGCTGCGTCGATTCCTACGCAATGCACCGGGAAATCTTCTGGTCATCCCCGACAACGACAACTCCATGACCGCCCAAGTACGCGCCTGCCTAGGCCGCGACTTCTCACAAGAGCTACCCGATTTCGAACAGGTCGCACAACAACTGAAAATCACGCCGCAAACATTACGTCGTCGACTGCGTGAAGAAGACAGCTCTTATCAAGAAATCAAAGACAATATCCGCCGTGACGCGGCAATCAACTATCTTTCCCGACCACAACTCTCGATCATGGAGATCGCGCAGCTCATGGGCTTCTCTGAGCCCAGTACTTTTCATCGGGCGTTCAAGAAATGGACTGGGCTCACACCCGGCGCCTACCGTCACGGACACAATGACCGCGTTGATTTCGACGCTCCCCTCTGATTGCGAGGCATCATGCTGTTGTTCCTTCCTGAATTTCTGCGAATCGCCCTCTCGTTGCTACTTTTCAGCAGCAACACACTGCTGCACTGTGTGCCGCTGTTTCTATTGGCGTTCGTCAAGGCCCTGCTTCCCATCCCTCCACTGCGCCGCGCGCTCTCACGCGTGCTGGTGCTGATCGCCGAAAGCTGGATTGCCGTCAATGGTCTGATTTTCCGGTTATTCACGCGTATTGATTGGCAAATCGAGGGCTGCGAAACCATCCGCTACGAAGGCCATTATCTGGTGCTCAGCAATCATCAGACTTGGGTCGACATCCCAGTTTTGCAGCGAATTTTCAACAAGAAAATTCCATTCTTAAAATTCTTTCTCAAGCAAGAACTCATTTGGGTTCCCATCCTCGGCATTGCGTGGTGGGCGCTCGATTTTCCGTTCATGAAGCGCTATTCAAAAGAATTTCTTGAGCAGCATCCCGATATGCGCGGCAAAGATCTGGAAACAACTCGACGCGCCTGTGAGAAATTCAGAGATCTCTCGGTATCCGTCATGAACTTTGCCGAGGGCACTCGATTCACGCCACAAAAGCATGCTCAGCAACAGTCTCCCTATCAGCATCTTCTTAAGCCAAAAACTGGCGGTGTTGCCTTTGTTTTCAATGCCATGGGCGATGTACTGCAATCCGTGATTGATGTCACTCTCATCTACCCACAAAGAAAGCCCAGCTTTATTGATCTCATGGCCGGCCGCCTGAAGAAAATTAAAATTGTTATTCGCGAATTGGAAATTCCCCCCAGTTTGCTCGGGGGAGACTACGAGAACGACGCCGATTACCGTCAGCGTTGCCAGCAATGGTTGGCCGATCTTTGGGCCGAAAAAGACGCGCTCATTGCGCAAGAATTAAAGAAAGCTAATGATTCGCAAAGGATTCGATCATGAAAGATATGATGCGCCGTCTGTTTGGCGGCGGGAAATCTTCTGCCACAAGCACCTCGCAAAATTTACCAAAAAAAAGCTCAGAACCCATCACTGTTGATCGTTCGAAGCAGCAAGCTGAAGTTGATCAGCGCGTTGCGGCAATCTCTCGCGAGAAAGACGCTGAAGCTCTAGTCACCCTTGCGCTGACCGATAAATCGGCTGTCGTACGGATGACAGCCGCAGAACGATTGTCAGATCCAAGTCATCTCGAAAAACTTCGCCGCGAAAGTAACGACAAGAACGTACAACGCCATGCCAGAGAGGCTCTCAAAGCACTCCGTGCGCAAGAGCAGCAACAGGAAGCACAGCAACAACGCATTGGACAGTTGCTAGGCTCCATCACCCAACATGCCGCACGCAGTTGGGAGCCGCTTTATGAAGCACGTATTGATGCACTACTGGAGAGTTGGCAATCTGTTTCCGCCAGCGCATCGACCGACGAACAAGAGCGCTTTGCCGAAGCACTGGCGCTGGCCCGCGATACCGTGCAACGCCATGCTGCCGAGCAGGCCGCGCGCGTCGGCGCCATTGCCGCCAAGCAGGAAATGATTGGCGCCTGCTCGGAGTTAGAATCGTTGGTGCAGCGGCTAGCCCATGAAAACTTGACAGATTCCCTGCCTGCAGTCAGCGCTCTGCGCAACGTCCAGCAAACGCGTTGGGATGAGTCGTTACTGCAAATACCGGCGGATGCGCCGCTGTTAGCGCGTTTTCGTGTGGCTGCCAATTATCTGGACCGCTGGTTATTGGCTGCGACTGAACTTGCGCGTTCCGCGCCTGAGCTTGCTGCCTTGAGGGAGCCCATTGCCGACAGCGAATCCGGCGCTCTGTACGAAGCGTTAGATGCCATCGAAGCTCGAATTGACAACTTGCGCGCACGGGTTGACTGGCCAACGGGCGCACTCTTACCTCCTGCACTGGAGGATCTGGAGCAATTGGCTCGACAACTCACTGAACAGCGACGATCTCTGCAAGCCGATATCCGCGCTCAACTTTCGCAATTGCACAAACGACGTGGCGCACTTCGTCACATGATCGCCGAGGGCCAGCTGCGCGTGGCCGTGCGTACCCATCAATGGCTTGAAAAGCGAATCACTGAGCTTCCGCCTCGCGAGGCCGCAAAAGAAAAAGCTTCGCTGGCACCACTCACAGACGCATTGGCCAAATTGCATGATTGGTACGAATTCGCATCTACACCTAAAAAAGAAGAGTTGTGTGTCGCGATCGAGTCGATGACGGCTGACGCCGGAGACATTCAAGTTCGCGCGGAAGCCATACGCGATCTGCGCGCACGCTGGAACACACTCTGCAGTGCAGACCCGGATGCCGACCCCGAACTACGCGCGCGCTTCGACCGTGCCGTCAATCTCGCTTGGGCTCCCTGCGCGGCTTGGTACGATGCTCAACGCAAGATTCAAGACGACAACCTCGCTGCCCGTCATAACTGCTGCGCGCAATGGGAAGCCGCACTGGCGACCTTACCAACCGATGTCACTGCCTGGCGAACACGTGAACGCTTAGAGCGTGAATGGCATTCACAGTGGAAATCCCTCACGCCCGTCCGCTGGCCAGAAGCGCGCGATAGCCAAGACCGTTTCCGAAAGCTCCTTGGCCAGCTTCGAGATCAACTGCGGGTCGAACGCGAGCGCGGTGTGGCTAGCCGCCGCGTACTGATCGAGCGCGCCGTTGCATTGCAAACACAGGAGCCTCTCGATGCTGCATTGTCCGCCACCAAAACTCTGTCCAATGACTGGAAGCAATGCGGATGGACGGATGCACGCGATGACCGTGCACTTTGGCAAGAATTTCGTGCTGCACTCGACGCCGTATTTGCACGGCGTGATGCCGCTCGTGACGCCGAACGTGAAGCGCGCGCCATCGCCGCAGCGGCAGAAGCTCAGCGCCGCGCCGACGAACAGGCCAAGCGTGAGCAAAAAATTGTTGAGACACGCGCCAAGCGCCAATCCGAAATAACCATTGCAATGGCAATAGCCGAAGCGGAAGCCGCACACGCAATCGGTCAAAACATTGACCTAGAAGCCTTGGCAACACAGTTAGCTGCGCTGCCAGCAAAATCTACGCTCGCTCCCGCACTACAGACACGGATCGAGAAACTGAAAAATTCTATGCCTGCAGATGCTCAGGCCTTGGCAGCCAACGCCGAGAAACTGGCTACCCTGACGCTGAAATTGGAAATCTTGCTGGATGCGCCATCGCCACCCGAACTGGCAACGCTACGAATGCAAGCGAAGGTGGCTCAATTGAACGCTGCACTACGCCAGCGTAACACCCATGACGATGATCCCCGACGCACGCTGGAAGATGCCTGGCTTAGCGTAGGCCCACTCACGCCCGATGCGCGCGCGCCCTTACTGGCACGCTGGCACGCACTGCCGCCTATCGACTAACCGAAACAACAGGACCAACCCTTTCAACACCAACTATTTCAGCAAAGGCGCCAATGATTTCCATGCGGTATCGGTGAGGATCGGCTGTGCCAATGAGTTCGGGTGAATATGATCGGCCTGCATCAAATCTGGGTCGATCATGACCTTATCAAGAAATCCCGCAAGCAATACCGCACGCGAATCACGCGCCACTTTGGGATACATCACCTGAAACTCGCGCGCATAGGTTTTTCCTAGTGCTGGCGACACTGCGGTTGGAATCAGCAACGCTTTTGCGCCAGCCTTATGCGAATCACGCACCATCGTCAGCAAATTTTGACGTGTGGCTTTCATCTGTAAGCCACGCTGTGCGTCATTTGCTCCTAACTGAATAATCACAACCGCCGGGCGATGTTGACGCAAGAGTGCCGGTAAACGAGACAAGCCCCCTGCGGTGGTGTCGCCACTGATCGATGCATTGATCACCGTATGTCCCAGCGGCTCTATTTTGTTCGCCAGCAATGTCACCCACGTCTTGCTCACCGGAACGCCATATCCGGCGCTGATGCTGTCGCCAACCACAACTACCGTCGCAGCCGTGGCCGACATGGATGCCAGCACGCCCCCCACCACTATCAACCCCCAGGCCATACGCAAACACATCCGGATACGGCTGTTCATGTCGCCCAACTCCTATACTGGTTGCGAAACGGAACTGACAGCGATCCATAGCCCTCATTCCCGCCCCGAAAGTAGTGGCTTGCTAGATGCTCTGGCAAGCACAAAGCCACATGCCCAGTCGGTTACGATACCCATGCCATCGGGAAACTGTGCGCTAAGCATCCCCTCAAACTGCCATATCACAACCGACTCCTGCTCTCACATCGAGAGGACATGTCCATGCGATCTTCACTGCTTCTTCTTTTGACCACGCTCTGGCTGGCTGGCTGTGCCGCCACCACGGAATTCATGCATACCAGCCATGAAGCAGCCCCTTCACATTCGGTGAACAGCCTCATCGTGGCCGGGGTCACGCCCGACGATTCCATGCGTCGTCTTTATGAGCAAACTTTTCTCAACGAACTGCGAAAATCCGGGATCACAGGCATCGCCAGCAGCGAGTTGATTCCAAGCCTCACCGGTCTTGATATGGAAACACTACGCGCGCGCATGTTGCAGTTTTCTAATCATGCCGACGCCGTTTTACATGTCCAGCTAATGGGGCTGGTACGTACTCCGGCGCTATCACCCACGGATATCCCTAGTGATTTGCCGTCCGCTTCAAAAAGAATTGGTGGTATCGATTTCACGATCAATGCGCCTTCTTCCCAAAACACTCAAGCCTCGCTACTCCAGGTAGAAATCAGCAGCAATCTGTATGAGCTGCCGGAGCGACGCTTACTGTGGACTGGAAATAGCTCCACGCACGAAGGTAATGATCCACGCCAGATCGCACGTTCGCATGCGCGGGCCGTCATTGCCGAACTACGCGCCGGTGGCTATCTCGCTGGCAATCGATGAAAGAACGTCATCACATGACAGAGCCTGCAAGACATATCCGTCTCTTGCTAACACTCGTCGGCCTGCTCGCATTTTCCCTGTGGCTTCCGATCGCACTGATTACCTACGCACCAGGCTGGCATGCAGAGAGCTGTCAGTGGCACCCTCGCTGCGCGCAATACGATGAAGGACGCGCAGCCGGTAACGATGCGCAGCAAAGAATTTCTGAGTTGCGCTATTTCATGCTACATCGCAGTGAGCTATCCGCTCTTCACTGGACCGACAAGGAACGAACACATCTTCGCGAAGTTCGCACCCTGCTTGATCATGCGTTGGTAATCGCATTCTTAGGCGCGTTGATATTTATGCACGCTAGCGCACGTGACCGCGCACGCGTGGCACGATGGGCCATGCTGATGGCCGCAACATGCGTGATCGTACTGCCATTCTTTGATACGTTCTGGAAAGACATGCTGCATCCACTGTTATTCAGCAACAAGCTCTGGCTGAATAAGCCCGCTGACACGTCGTGGTGGATCATGCCGCGCATTTACTTCAACTACACCACTGCGCTAGTCATCGGCAGCGCCGTGTTGATTTGTGCGGCAGTGAGATATCAAGCACTGCGGCAGATTCGTTTAGAAAAATAAAACGCCGAGGGCTCGTGGAACCCTCGGCGCTTTTGTCTAGCAAGAAATCAGACGATTATGCTCTGCCACGAATTTTATCGGCAATCTTTTCGGCGATCATGATTGTAGTGGCATTGGTATTGCCGCCAATCAAGGCAGGCATCACCGAAGCATCCACCACCCGCAGGCCCGTGACGCCACGCACACGACACTCCATATCCACCACAGCATCGGCATCCGGGCCCATGCGACAACTACCCACCGGGTGATAAATAGACTCTGCCTTCTGGCGCACGCATTCCGCAATCTGCTCATCCGTTTGCACGGCTGGGCCGGGCACATGCTCAGAACCACGGTACGGGTCAAATGCCGGTTGCGCAAAGATTTTGCGCACGATCTTCACCGCCTTGACTTGAACTTCCATATCGAAAGGATCCGACAAATAGTTTGGCTGGATCACGGGTGATGCAAAAGGATCGCTTGAGGTCAGCCCGATAAAACCTCGACTGCGTGGGCGCAATTGGCAAGCATGCATCATGTAGCCCTCGCCTGGCCCCATCTCACGCGCATGATCCAGCATGAACGCTGGAATGAAATGCAACTGCACATCCGGGAATGGCAATGACGGGTCCGTCTTGAGGAAGCCGCCCGCCTCTAAAGCGTTGGTCGCGCCCCAGCCACCTTTTGTGCGCCAATAGATGAACGCCGTTTTGACGATGTTATGAAATTTGCTGAGCTGAAACAGCGTCACGGGTTGTGTGCAGTTTTGCTGAACCATGACATCAAGATGATCTTGCAAATTTTGACCCACTTGCGGTTTATGCAGCTTCACCGGAATACCGAAGCGCTTTAGCGTCTCGCCATCACCGATGCCAGACAGCATCAGCAGTTGTGGTGAATGTACTGCGCCGCCGCACAACAACACTTCTTTTTTCGCTTTTGCCTCGTGGATAGAAAAATTACGCTTCCACGTCACACCGGTAGCACGCCCCCCGTCGATGTCTACACCACGCACATGGGCACGCGTCACCACCGTCAAATTGGGTCGTTCTTTGGCCGGATTGAGAAACGTCACTGCCGTGCTCATCCGCTCGCCATTATGGATGGTGAGTTGATAATCGCCGTAACCTTCTTGATCCGCGCCGTTGAAATCGGTACTCGCTTTATATCCCGCCTGTTTTGCAGCGGTTTTGAACACATCGAACAACATATGGTTCGATGGCCGCTCGATAAGCTTCAATGGGCCGTCGGTTCCGTGAAAGCCAGCATCGCCGCCATTAAATCCTTCACTTTTCTTGAAGTACGGCAGCACCTCATCGTAAGACCAACCCGTGCAGCCATGATCTTTGGCCCACATGTCGTAATCCGCCCGATGGCCACGGATGTACACCATGCCGTTGATGCTAGATGAACCACCGAGGCCCTTGCCGCGCGGCCAATACATACGGCGATTGCCCATTTCTTTTTCAGGCGCAGTATCGAAACGCCAATTGAACAAACCGCCCTTCATCATCTCCGCCACACCAGCCGGCATATGAATGAACGGATGCCAATCGGACATGCCCGCCTCTAGCAACAGAACCGACGTATTCGGATCCTCCGTCAGGCGATTTGCCAACACACAACCGGCAGAGCCGGCACCTACGATGATGTAGTCATATTGCTGCATTGCATTCAGTCTCATCACATGAAAGTTTTGGGTACGTAGCAACCGTGAAAGCCGAAAGGTACGTGATGCTTGAGCGTACCTACTGCGACCGTTTTAGAAATATCTGCCGCATCAAGCACAACCACTTCGCTTAAATCTTTATGGTAATCATAAACAATCGTGACGAGATAACCCTCGTCTTCCGCAGCGTTTGCATGGCGCGGCATAAACAGTGGCTCCATCGTAAACCGACCAGGACCAAAGTCGTGAACCTGTACAGCGCCGGTTTGACGGTCGTGCTTTTGTAATGCATTGAAGAAAATCTGGGTCCCATTATTGGCCATGGCCGCCATCCAGTTATAGCGATGCTTTTGCATGCCCAAGCGCCAATCAAAAACTGGGAACTCACATTGAAGCAGCCCCGGTAGTTTTTCTGTGTCTATTTTCCCGCTGGAAAGATCGATGCTGTATCGATAGAGATCACCGGCATCCGGAACCTCCGTATCAAAAACATTTCGCAGCGCGTGATTGACCTCAAAATCCGGGTAACGAGTGACCTCAGTGATGATTTTCCCGTTTTCCTCATACGAGTTTCCAAAATGAATAAATACACCTGCCGGGATCTCCGTATCGACCACCAACTTCATGCTGCGCAGATCAACCACCATGACTCGGGCATTGCGCTGCGGATTAAATTGCATGCAATCATCCAGCGAAGCAGTGCCCGCAAGAAAACGCCAGATCTTTGAGAATTCCACTGGCCCAATGAAAAAGATGGCGAAATTTTCCGTAAGCGCAAAATCATGCAGAAACACTGGCGCTGAGAGCGGGAAATGCCCCGTCCCCACCACTTGGCCTTGCGGTGATATCCGATACACGTTGATTCGCGACGTCTTCCCGGGCTGAACGCCAAAATTGATGAGCTCGCGCGTTCGCGGGTTGATCCGGCCGTGCGCACTGAACGGCCACATCGCTTTCAAGGCACCGTCGTAGTGGTGTTCGCCCACCGTTTCCATGGTGTGAGGGTCGATCTCCCAAGGATGACCACCCTCCCACAAAGTCAGTAATTTTCCCGCATGGTAAGCAACGCTGGTGTTAGCCACATTCGCCGGTGGCCGACCGATATTCGTCAGCCAGCCTCCCGGCTTCTGGGTACCAAAACCGCGATAAAGAATTTTCTGCGCCGCGGTTTCGGCAAGGTATTTCGGCGTGCGTACATAACGATTGCAGTAATGCATTCGGCCATCACGAAACGTGATGCGTGAGAGCATGCCGTCGCCATCAAACCAGTGACCAAACTTCTGCCCACCAATTCGATTGCGGCCCGGGCCATTGCGGAACAAGGTCCCTGCAAAATCGCTTGGCATGCCGCCTTGAATATTTTCAATCCAGTAATCGTGCTCGGTATTGAGCGCATCAAAACCACGACGATGCGTATGTGACGGTAGCCCGACGTCTTCATGCATAAGCCGAGATGACGCCGGCGTAACAGAGATAGGTGTGCTCATGGATGATTCTCCGACGGCCGAGGGCTCAAGGTGAGCCTTTTCTCAATGCGGCCTTTTTATTGTCATACGACGCGTGTTTTGCCGCCCAGACTATAAGACCGGTGTGCCCATTTTGCCATTGCCGGACATGCAAACTACGCACCGCACGGCAGACCATCCGCCAGAAACAAGCGGGCATGATTCATTTACACGGCATCCCTCAAATCTTCGGCTACACCAAAACCCTGCAGCAGCCCTCTCTAAAAGAACTGCCGAAGCGACTCAATCACCGTCGGCCACATGAATTTTTTCTTGACGCGGATCCGTGCAGCTTCGCCCAGCTTCCGACGAAGTGGCTCATCTTCGAGTAATTGTGCAATCGCCTTCTCAACTGCTTGAGCATCGCTGCCATCGCAAAGAAGCCCTGTTTCATTGGCAAGCACGGCAACCCGTCGCACCAAAAATCACCGGCATACTCACTCCGAGGTTGCGAACGGCGAGTCTATCGGATATCACGTTGTGCTTACCTGTCAGCAACGCGGTGTCCGCCACTTGGCGGGTTCGCTATCGCCGCCAACGTCCAACCAGCCCGCTAAATCATGACTGAAAATCTGATCACTTCTGACGGCAACGTCCAGCTGGGCCTATTCGCCGGCTCACTACGACGTATCAATGGACGCGAGTACGACTATCGCGATCCGCTGGGCCGTCCCCAAAGCCGCCGTGCACGGCATTTCCACTACAAACAATTCCAGTATTTCGGTGTGTTATCGACACCCGTACTGGCCGGCTGCGCGTTGGCACACACCGGCTACCTCGGCCTCGCGTTTGTCTATGCCTATGACACCGCCAGCCGCCACCTGCATGCTGAAACCTTTCGGGTGCCGCTGGGTCACGGCCTGCAGTTGAGTGAATCCCCAGTCAACGGCGAGAGCATCCTGCGTACGCGTGGCGCGGAAATTCGCATGGGCTATCGCGAGCACAACGACGGTACGCTGGAAAAATCTCTGGCTGTGCAAACGCATCGCGGGCTTGTGATCGACGCCAGCGTGCTTGAAAGCACACCCTTCCAGCCGCTCTCGCTGTGCACGCGCACCGGCATTAACGGTTGGACCTATGCCAACAAAGTGGCCGGACTGCCCGCCAAGGGTCACATTCAACTACCCGGTACGCATTACGATCTTGCAGCCCTCGGTGCGGGCGGCCATCACGACTTCACGGCTGGCTACTTGCGTCGAGAAACCTTTTGGAACTGGGCTTGTTTATCCGGGCCTGTCGTCGCCGATGATGGCGGCCAATCTTGGTTGGGCCTCAATCTGTCCTGTGGTGTCAACGAAACCAGTTACAGCGAAAATTGTTTGTGGTTAGACGGACAACGTCTGCCAGTGGGGCAGGCCCGTTTCGATTACGATCCACGACACCCGTTGCATCCTTGGCGCATACACACCGCTGATGGCACGGTCGATCTGCGCTTCACGCCAGAGGGTGCCCACACCGAACGTCTTGATCTGTGGCTATTCGCCAGCGACTTCAAGCAACTGTTCGGCCGCTTTGACGGCACACTCGTGGCGGCCGGCCGACGACTGCAACTGCATGCGCAACCAGGATTCGTAGAAGAGCAATACGCCAAGTGGTGATCCGATGAGCGACGACAATCATTCCGCCCCCACCAAAACATCCACGCGACTCGATGCGCGTATCGCCGTGCGCGACATGCCCGAGCGCGCACGACGTGCCGTGTTGTGGGTGATTCAATACTGGAAAGCGCTGTTCGATTTTTCGTTCGAGCGCTACATGATCATTCAAATGCTGCCGATTCTGTATGGAATCATGTTGTTCGCACTTGCCGCCGGCATTCTTTACCTTGTGACGGAAGCTTTTCTGTCCGGTAGCACGTGGCGCGGTTTTTTCTATCTGTTTTTTGCAGGCCCACTCGCCTTCGTCGTCATTGCATCCGTGCTGCGTGCGGCGCTCGAGTTCTACATGGTGGTGTTTCGCGTTGCCGCAGACGTCGATCAGCTGGCGGGGGTTCGAGATACCGTCAATAAACTGTCAGGCCTTTCCGAAACCGTCGATGAAGTGGCATCACTGACGCGCCGCCTACCTTTCTGGAAGGCGATCTTCGGTGCCCCACGGCGGCTTGATGCCAACCGTCGCAACGAGGGTGAAGTGGCCGAACGTCGCGCGGGTACGCGGCGCGCCGGCGATCGCGACAGCCACGACAAACCGCCGACCGACGGACGTCCGTAATTTCCTCGGGCGCCCGTCACTAGCGGCTTTGCAGCCGCCTGACCCACCTGCGCGGTCGGGCGGCGCGGAGGGGGCGCGTGTTATGATCCGGCCCACATTCCCCTCCCCCGAGACCCCCATGACCGACGAGCGCAAGCCCGCCGCTATTTCCGTGCCTGACACCTCCTCTCCATCATCGGCCATATCGTCATCCGCTGAACCTGCGCCTGCCGGCACGGCACCGCGTAACTGGGTTACGACTCTGATGTTTGCCATCACGGGCCTCGTGGCGCTCATTGCTGTGCCTTGGTATGGCTTCACCGCCGGTTACAGCGTCGGCGCGTGGATCGCTTTCGTTGTGCTGCTGTACGCCAACGGCCTGTCGATCACCGGCGGCTATCACCGCCTGTGGTCGCACAAAGCGTATGAAGCGCATTGGTCGCTGCGCTGGTTCTACGCCATCTTCGGTGCCATGGCACTGCAGAATTCGATTCTCATCTGGGCATCCGGCCACCGCGTTCATCATCGCCATGTCGACGATGCCAACAAAGATCCCTACGCCGCCACACGGGGTTTCTGGTTCTCACATATTGGCTGGATGTTGCGTGACTATCCCAGCGGTAAGGTTGATTTTGGCAACGTCAACGACATCAAACGCGACCCGATCGTGATGTTCCAGCATCGCTGGTATTTGCCATTGGTGTTGGCCACCAACATCGGCATTCCGGTGGCACTGGGTTTGCTGTTCAACGATGTCTGGGGCTACTTCCTGCTAGCCGGTGTCTTGCGCCTCGTCGTCAGCCATCACTTCACGTTCTTCATCAATTCGTTGGCACACATCTGGGGCACACGCCCGTACACCGACGAAAATACCGCCCGCGACAATCCTCTGCTGGCTTTCCTCACTTACGGTGAGGGCTATCACAATTACCATCACATCTTTCAGGCCGATTACCGCAACGGTGTGCGTTGGTATCAGTGGGACCCGACTAAGTGGCTAATCGCCTCGCTGTCTTGGGTGGGGGTCACCCGTGAACTCAAACGCGTGAGTACGTTCAAAATCCAGCGCGCTGTCGTCGCCATGCAATTCAAGCGCGCCGAAGAACAAGTCGCACGCTCCAGCGGTAATGCTGAACGCTGGAAACATCTGCTGGAACAGGAAGCCGAATCCTTCCGCAGTACGCTGCACGCCTTTACTGAACTACAAATGAAACGCTACGAACAAAAGCGTCGCGAATTAGCAGGCCGCTGGGAACGTAC
>CAZNPF010000014.1:0-66914 GCA_964574995.1 uncultured Pseudomonadales bacterium
ACATCAACGCCAGCCGTCACTCGGCCTCGGCTGCTGGCGGTGTTGCTCACCGTCACCGGCACACCCGTGACCGGAATCACCGTCCACACGGCGCGTTCGTTGAGCGCGCGCGTGGAGCCGTCGGAGTAAGTGCCCTGCAAGCCCAGCAACACGGTGCCATTGGGCGACAACGAAATGGGTTGCGTGTTGGTGATGCTGAGGCTGCTGAGATACGTCACCGTCACCGGCGCGGTATCGGTCAGCCCGCCGCAGGCGCCGGTGAGTGTGCCGGTGCCGCCACTCTCCGCCGTCAGCAACCCCGGATCGGTGTCGCCGTTGCGTACCGTCGCAATCGGATCGGCCGCAGTGTCGTCGTTGGTCACGGACCACGTGGTTGCGCGAGAAATATCGGCATCTGCCGCGCCCCAGTTTCCAGTCGCGACAAAACGAATCGTTTCGCCGGCATTGATCTCGGCGGGCGTTTCCGGTGTCACGGTTAGCGCGACGAGGTTGTCACTCACCGTCACGGCGTAAGCCGGTGAATCGATGCCGCTGCGACTGGCGACCACGCCAGTGTTGCCGCTCAACTTACTCAGCAAGGTATTGCGGCTACCGGCCACCGAACTCATGCGCGCGATCGTGCCGTCCGTGACAGCCCAACTGACTAACGACGTGATGTCACGGTCACTGCCATCGTCGTAGTGGCCGCTGGCGGTGTAGATGCCGGTGCGACACTCATCGACTGTCGCATCGCCGCTGACGGTAATCGTCTGCAGCACCGCATCGGACGCTGTCAGATTCGCGCTGGCGGAAAACGCGCCTAACGTCGCCGTGATGGTCGCGGTTCCGTTGGCGTGCGCGGTGACGCGGCCGCGATCATTGACGGTGATGGCCGCTGCATTGGAACTGGTCCACGTCACGTCACGCGTCAAATCCACCGTACCACTGGGTGTTGTGCCCGTCGCCGTTAATTGCAACGTCGCGTTCAGCTCCAGCACGGAGCCAGTGCCGCTGACCGACAGCGCGGTCACGTTTTCGCGGCCGATCACGACTGCATCGTGTAACGGTGTGGGATCACCGTCGTAGCACGCCGAGAGTGACAGCGAGAGCATCACCAGCAGCGTATGCAGTCCGCGACGCACGATTATTTTTTTAGAACGCGTAGCGGAAGCCATAGCTCAAGGTGTCCACACGAAGACCGCTGTCATCGAACCAGCGCTCAAAATCCAGCGAGCCAACCCAGTGAGGATGATTGGCCAACCGCTCTTGCAGCGACACGCCCCACACGACGCCGCTGTAGTCTTCGCTACCCGGCAAGCCCGGCGTTGAGATCGCCTGCGCATCGAGCGTGAACTGGCCATAACCCAGACTCAGTACCAAACGTGCGTTGTCATCCAGCGGCGCGCTGTAACGCACATTGGCCGTGGCGAAACTGTCCAGATCGAGCGTGACGCCTTGCTGTTCATCGCTATCCAAACCGTTGCCAGCCGCGATACCGATTTCCCAATCTGGCGTCAGGCCAAGCGCCAAGCGCAGTCGCGCAGCAGGCAGTCCATACGTTTCACCCGCAACTTCGGCGCGCATCCACGTGAACTCAGCGCCCACCATCGGCTCCAGTTCCAAACTGTGCGCCGGTGAAGCAAAAAACAACACCGACAGACCCGCAGCAAGCCCTGCAACACGCAAGAAAAAAACAGGATGTCTCAAGTAGCCACCGACATATTGAGTACCAAATTGCCGTCAGCGCGGTCGTCGCTATCCAGCAAGTCCAGCGCAGTGGTCATAAATCCTTGCAGCGAATCACCCCGCTGCGGATGAGCCGTTGCGGCTACCGCCGTCACCGTGACTTGCGGCCGAGGCTCACGCCCCGGATGCGTCATCTGCAAACCACGCACCGCTTCGACAGCGCGCTCGGCCAATTGGTTCACGCCGTCCTGTGCCGTTTCCGGCAGGATCACCACGAAGCGGTCGCCGGTGTAACGGCCGACAAGATCCGACGAACGTCCGGGAATCGCTCCCAGCGACGCGGCCACGCGGCGCAAACAATCGTCACCGGCCAGCGGCCCCAGTTTCGCGTTGTAATCCGCGAAGTGATCGATATCGATCAGCGCCACCGAAAACGGCTTGTCAAAACGAATCGCGCGGTCCCACTCGGAAAGCAGCGTGCGATCACAGAATGCACGATTGGCCAGCCCGGTCAGGCCATCGGAAAGACTGGAACGCGCCAGCAATTGCGAACGTTTTTGCATGACCAGCAGCAACATCGTCACCAGCACGGTCACCAACAAGACAAACAACGCCGCCATCCAGTCCGGCACTGCGGGCAGCGGTGCGTAGTAACCCGGGCCAGGCTCGTAGTACACCCGCCACGTGCGATCCGCCACGTGCAAATCGTAGGTCACAAACAGCCCAGTAGCCGCCGGCGACAACTGCGCTTCCAGCGGAATAGCGATCAAATCGCCCACGCTATTCAGGCGATCACTGAACACATGCAACGAGCGCTCGGAACCTGGCCCCGTGGCATCCGTGACGCTGATGTGCAATCCCACCGGCGGCATACCACTGATGGCGGTCTGCAATAAATCACTGACTCGGAACACGCCCGCTACATAGCCGCGCACGTTGCCGGATGCATCGCGCACGGCCATCGCCAACATGACGCCGTAATGCACGCCTTCTTCTTGCAGCAAAACCAACCGTTCGCTGGCGACCACACCCTCTACACGATCAGCGCGGCTCAAGGTGTCGGCATACAGCGGATCAGAAAGTAGATCAAAACCGATCGCTTGTTCATTGCCTGCGACAGGCTCGATATAGCGCACAGGCACATAAACATCACGCGCATCGGCAACACTCAATTCCCACTGACCTTGCTGCTGCTGCGTAAAGTGGAAGCCCGGCAGTTCAGCATTCGCTTCTTTCTCAACCGCAGCGCGTGCAGTGCCCGCTACACGTGGCATCCACTGCATGGCTTGCACGCCGGAATGCGCCGCGCCCATGAGTTCCACAAAGGTTCGGAAATCCGTCGCGCTCATTTTGTCGCGCGTCGCAACAAAAGCCGCTAATGAACGCACCGCTTGTTGATTGCGCGCAATCACCGCATCCAGTGCTGCATCCCGGGCCGACACTTCACGATGAAATCCTTCGTCGGCCATGCGCACGGCATAGTCACGTGCCAGCCACGCGGCACCGACCGCTAACAGCACACCGACGATAGCGATCAACCACGTATAGAGCCGTTCACGATGTCGACGAAAACGCAGATTGGCGAGCATGGCTGTCCTTCCACGAAAGTCCGCCGTTCTGATGCGGCGGTCGGCAGGTACTCTAACAGGCACCCGACAGCCGACGAAACCGAAAAGGCCCCGCAAAAGCGCCGATCGCTACCGGATACCCGCACGGCGTCGGCAGCTCGGCTGCCGCACCTCAGCGATCGTGATCGCGGTAATAGACACGCCAACGATACGCACCGAACACCACGCCGATCACGCAGCCCGCGACCAGCCCGGCCAGATGCGCCGTATTGGCGACGGGCCCGAACCAACCGGTGAAACCCAGCGCCATCCACAACAGCGAAAAATTCACCAGCGCCGGCTGTAACTGGTAACCAGCATGCGGGTTCACGCGCCCATACAGCCAGAGATAACCCACCAGCCCGTACACCACGCCGGACAAACCACCGAACTCCGGGCCCGCGACGTAAAACTGCGCGGCGTTACTGACCAGCCCGATGCCTATCGTCAGCATCATCAGCTGAAAAGAACTCTGATAGCGCTCGATGATGCCGCCCAGCATCCACCACCACAGCAGATTAAAGATCAGATGGACTGCACCGAAGTGCAAAAAAATCGGCGAGAGGACACGCCACCACGCGTCGTGCGGCTGCGACGGAAAGAGCAGCGCCATCACCGTCGACTCTTTCGTGCCCAAGCTGGTCCAAAACCCCACGGCCAAACACACAAAAACCACCGCGAGCGTCACCGGCCCGCGCGAACGCAACACCGTTCCCGGCGCGAGATCTCCGGCACCGCCATAACGCTTGCTGAGATTCTCGATTTCGCCCGCCGACGGTGGAGCCTGCCAACTCGCGCCCAAATAGCGCGCATGAAATGGATTT
Source organism: uncultured Pseudomonadales bacterium (assembly GCA_964574995.1). Classification (GTDB taxonomy): domain Bacteria; phylum Pseudomonadota; class Gammaproteobacteria; order Pseudomonadales; family JADFDG01; genus JADFDG01. Next base: position 4,097 of record CAZNPF010000014.1, read on the forward strand.
TCGCGAAAACGCGTCAACTCGCGTTTGATGATGTCGAGTTGTTCCTCGGTGCCGTCATCCACCCACAATTCAATGTGTCGGTCGTTGATGACCGCCATGCGATGCGGCAAGTTGCGCGCACGCAGGTAATCGCTGAACGCTTGGGATAAGCGCAAGTTTTCAAAACGGGCAAGCATCATGGTGATGATTCCTGGCTGGCGGCAGCAGAGCTCGTTCTATCGGCCGCATCTACTGCCGAACCCGCAGGCAGCAATGCCCGCAGCATGTTGTCACGCTGTGCGCGTGGCAAGCGGGATAACTCACGAACCGTTTTATAAAACACGGCAAGATCTGCGGATTGACCGTTCGTTTCATCGGCCCGCATGAGCGCCGTAAATGCCGGCACCCACTGCTGGTAGGTGGCTAACGCATTGAGCTTGGCATTGTTGAATCCTTCACTAAACCAGCGCGTATATCCGCAACCTAAACCGCTGGCCGAGCAGCGTGCGGCATAGTCATGCGCCGCTGCTGCCATAATTTCTTGCTTGCGACTGCGCTTCGCATCATCACTGATCGGGGAAGCATAGAGCGCTGCCAGTTGAGCGCGGACCGACGCGGCGGTATTGATCATCACCGCTTGTTGCGCTCGCAGATTGGCCACCGCATCGCTCTCGTCTTCGCGGCCTTGCATTCGCCGCCAACGACGTAGTCCTTCTGCCGACACCGCTTCCGCAAAACTTTCGTTAAACGCCGTGTCGTCTTTGACATACAACTGCACATGCGCCATCTCGTGAAACAGCACAGCCGCCAGCAAATCGTCCGGATAAGCAATCAGCACGCTGGTCACCGGATCATCAAATGCGCCGAGCGAAGAAAAAGCGGCCACTTCACCCACATGTACGTCATAGCCCTGCCGGGCCAATCGATCCGCATAACGCTGTGCATCAGCGCGTTGAAAATAACCGCGATACTCCACGCACAAAGCATGCAGCATGTAACACCAGCGATACGGTTTGAGTGACAGCTCCGGTGCCGCAAAGACGTTCCACGCCAGCGTGCCGCCGGGCACATCCACGTAGTCGCGATACTGCCCTTTCACCGGCAACTTCAACTCATCCTGAGCAAACTGACGAATCGTAGGCACCAATTCCAACCGACGACGCTGATCTGTCGTGAATTGATCCTTCGCCAACACGTTTTCAATCGGTTCACGCGCACTGTAAAAACGCCACTGGCCCGCCAAACCTTTGCCGTAATAACTCACCGTTTCACAGCCGGAAATCAACAAAATACCGGCCAGCAATAATGGCCGCGTAAAATCCAGTGAAACGAAAAACATCACTCCACGCGCCCGGTATAGCGACGCTCGCCCGTATGTATCCGCACACGCACACCGCTTTCGATGTAATCCGGCACCTGCACCACCAGCCCGGTAGCGAAGGTCGCCGGCTTTGAACGCGAGGTGGCGGAAGCGCCCTTGAGTGGCGGTGGCGTATCGACGATGGTCATTTCTACCTGTTGCGGCAATTCAACGCCGATCGGCAGATCATCCACCGTCAGCACTTGGCAGCCCTGAATATCGTCCGTAATGAACGGTAGCTCATCGGCAATGTCATCGGCTTTAAAGCGGTATTCACTGAAGTCTTCGCTGTCCATGAAGACATGCTCATCACCATCCAGATAGGAATAGTTCACCTTGTGGCGTGTGAGGTCGACGGTTTTCAGCAAGTCATCGCCTTTGAAGGATTGCTGATGTTTCAATTTTGTTTGTACATTGGAAAAACGCATCTTGTAGAGCGTGGCCGCTCCGCGTGCCGACGGATTCTGCACTTCGATCTCGCGCACGATCAGCAGTTGGCCGTCCAACTCGATGACATCGGCACGTTTCACTTCACTGGCACGGGGCATGGTTTGCTCGCATAAGTATTCGGTCCGGGCCCGCATTTTGCCCGACCAAGCAGTCACCGCAAAGCCGCCAGTGGCCGCCCGCAAATACGCTGGGCATAATCGAGCCGCCCAGTATTCGCGATAGGCGCTCCGCGCGTATCGCACGCCGCCCGCCCACACACGGCAACCCACGGACTACGACCGGAGACACTCATGCTCGGCAATATGATGGATCACCCTCTGCTGATTTCCTCGCTGTTGGATTTTGCGGTGCAGAATCATGCGAGCGCGCGCATAAGCAGCCGCTTGACGGAGGGCGGCTTTCACGATTGCACCTGGCGGGACATCGAGCGTCGCGCCAAGCAATTGGCCAATGCTTTTCTGGCGGCCGGCATCAAGCCCGGCGATCGCATCGGCACACTGGCGTGGAACAATCACCGTCATCTTGAGTTGTATTTCGGCGTGTCCGGCATGGGCGCTGTGCTGCATACCGTCAACCCGCGCCTGTTCCCGGAACAGATCAGTTGGATCATCAATCACGCGCAAGATCGTTTTCTGTTTGTCGATCTCACTTTCTTGCCCGCGTTGGAAAGTTTTTGCAACAAGCTGACATCGCTTGAAAAAATCGTCGTGATGACCGATCGCGCGCACATGCCCGCTTCCTCGAAACTGCCCAACCTGTTGTGCTACGAAGAATTCATTGCCAGCGCCAGCAGCGAGTACGCGTGGCCGGAACTCGACGAACGTAGCGCCGCCGCGCTCTGTTACACATCAGGCACCACCGGCAATCCAAAAGGTGTGCTGTATTCGCAGCGATCCACCGTGCTGCACGCGTGGGGCACGTTGCATGCTGGCGCGCTGAATATTCACCGCGATACCGTAATTTTACCGGTGGTTCCCATGTTTCACGTCAACGCCTGGGGCGTGCCTTATGCCGCCGCCATGAGCGGTGCCAATCTGGCGCTACCCGGCCCAGGGCTTGATGGAAAAAATCTGCACGAACTGATCGAACGTGAAAAAGCCACGCTGCTCTTGGGTGTGCCGACGGTGTGGCTGGGCCTGTTGAATTACCTCGATTCGATCAACACCACACTCAGCACCGTGCGCGAAGTCGTGGTGGGTGGCTCCGCGGCACCGCTGGCCATGATTCGTGCCTTCGATCAAAAACACGGCGCATTTTTGGTTCACGCCTGGGGCATGACTGAAATGAGTCCGCTAGGCACTGTGAACGGGCCAACAGCCGAAATGCGCGCGCTGCCGGCAGAAGAGCGTTATCGCAAACAGCTCAAGCAAGGCCGGCCCGTGTATGGCGTCGAACTGAAAATCATCGACGATGAGGGCCGCGAACTGCCGCGTGACGGCAAAACCTTTGGCCGGTTGATGGTGCGCGGCCCGTGGATCATCAGCCGTTATTTCCAGATCAGCGAGCAATCGGCACTGCAGAACGGCTGGTTTGATACCGGCGACGTCGCCACGCTGGATGCTGACAACTGCATGCAAATCGTCGATCGCAAAAAAGATGTCATTAAATCCGGCGGCGAATGGATCAGCTCCATCGATCTAGAAAACGCAGCGGTAGGACATCCAGCGGTCAAAGAAGCCTGCGTCATCGGCGTGGCGCATCCCAAATGGGATGAACGGCCATTGATGTTGTGCATTCTCAAGGAAGGCCAGCAGGCTACGAAAGCCGACATACTGGATTTTCTTGCCCAGCACGTCGCCAAGTTTTGGCTGCCGGACGACGTGTTGTTCGTCAATGAATTACCGCACACCGCTACTGGAAAATTGCTGAAGGTGGATTTGCGCGAGAAATATCGTGAGCACCTGATGCGCTGACAGTTCGCGCCAGCAATGCCGACGCCCGCCGCGAAACTCAACCGCGAATGCCAATGCATGACGGTGGATCACACGCGGCTGGCCAAGGCATTGGGCTCCACCGAAGACCCACTGGCGCTGGGCACCCTGCTGCGCACACATCCTCATTTATTTTCAAACACCGCAGTATTCGTTGCGCAGGAAGATCTGGATCGCATGGCGGCACTGGTTGCCGCTATCGATCGAGTCATCGCGCTACCGGCTTGGCGTCAGCACATACTGGCTCGCCATCCACAGTTGCGTGACGTGCCCTGTTCCGCGCGCGGCGTATTTTCTGGCTTTGACTTTCATGTCGGCCCCGATGGCCCGAAGCTCATCGAAATCAACACCAATGCGGGCGGTGCCCTGCTCAATCTCGCACTCCACGAAGCGCAAGAAACCTGCTGCCCGGAAGTTCGGGATATACGCGGCTCTTTTGCCTCGGCGGCAGACTTGGTGGATATGTTTCGTAAAGAATGGCGGCTCGCACGTGGCGATCAGCCTTTACGTCACATTGCCATCGTCGACGATGCGCCAAATGAACAATTTCTGCGCCCTGAATTTGAACGATTCGTTGCGCTATTCAATGCGCATGGCATCGCGGCTCGTATTGTCGATGCGTCTCACCTTGCACTGCATGGCGACCAACTACACAGCGACGGACAACCTATCGATCTCGTATACAACCGCCTCACCGATTTTCTGCTGACAGAGCCACGTCACGCCGCCCTCGCCGCCGCGTTTTCCCGTGACTTGGCAGTCGTCACACCACATCCGTTGGCGTGGGCACTTCAAGCCGACAAGCGCAACCTGACGGTTCTAACCGATGAAGCGGCGCTCACCGCGTTAGGTGTTGATGCCGAAACTCGCGCAATTTTACTGACCGGCATTCCGCGCACCGTTGCCGTCAACGCCGAAAACGCCCTATCGATGTGGACCGAACGACATCGCTGGTTCTTCAAGCCTGCCGCAGGCTATGGCAGCAAAGCTGCGTATCGTGGCGATAAGCTGACGCGCGGAAAATGGCAAGAAATCTTGGCTGCTGGCGATTATGTTGCGCAGCAGTTGGTCTCACCCAGTGAGCGCATGGTGAAGATCGATGGTGAGGCGCGTGCGTTGAAACTCGATCTACGCAACTACGCTTACGCAGGGAACATTCAACTGGTCAGCGCACGTCTGTACCAAGGACAGACCACCAACTTCCGCACCGCTGGCGGCGGCTTCGCGACAGTATTCTCCGCCTAAATTCTTCGCTTAAGCACAATAACCGGCGATTTATCGCGTCACGGCTTGATCGTCAGCCTGCTTCGCAAAAAAACGCGTATCGACTTAGACCGTCCAAGTCGCGCGCGGACGCCAACGGCCACGCCCGTGCTGCCGATGCAAGGGCATCACCTGCGGCATGATATCGGCGATTTCTTTTAGCCCATCCACCGGATGAACACTGACCGGCGGCCGCCCATCGCGCGAATGGCGGTAATCGCAGGCGCTCAGCAGCACCGAATCACATTTCATGTTCGCCGGAATGTGTCGCGCCATGGCCGCATGCAGAGCAGGCAATTCTGACCAATGCACATGCGGCTTCATGTGATGAACCGTGTGATACCCGAGATTGCCGGAAACCAAATTATAAAAACGGTTTGTCGTATTGCGTGACGCCGTGTAATCGCTGGATATATCCAGATCAGAATGTTGCATGTAGGTGTTATCCAGCAAACCGATATACATGATCGGCATGGGCAACACGAACAACAGCAACGCCTTGGCCGGGTCCAGCGCAATGAATACGCCCAACACGGCCAAACTCACCACCGCCCACACTTTGAAGCGACGCAGTAATTCTGGATAACGACGCGCGATGCGAAACACTTCGGGATACATGAGCAACGCGCCACTGATGTCGTAATAGGCTCGTGACATGACGCGGCCATCCGCATGCTGCCAAGGCGCCGGATCATGCTCCGGCTCCAGATAATGTTTGTGATGCCCGAGGTTGTGGTGAATGGTCCAAGCCAACGGCAAAACGCCGGTCTCAAGGAAAAGCACCACTTCATAGACGCGATTCATCCACGCACGCATGAACGTTGGCGTGTGATGGTGGTTATGACTGATGGAACCCGGCACAGCAGAAAATATTAATAAGCCAACGACAACAGCACCGACCCACCACAGGGAATCCACAAAGAAAAAAGTGGCTAGCTGAATCAGAAAAACAACCAGCACAACGAGGCTCGGCAAGCGATCCGCACGATGACGGTATAGACGCATGGCAACTTCCTCTCCCTGAAACCAGATACCCGATGTTGTGTCGCGGGCCACGATCCAGCAGTGCGACACGGGTATCTGCTAATGCTTATTTTTTTATTTTTGCGAGTGCTGCCAGTCAGACTTGGTATCACCCTCAACGCCCGATACGGCAACAGCCCGCCAACTATTCGTTATTTTGCGTAGACAGGCCAAGTGTCTCCCGACAAATTACGACGAACCGCCGAGGAGGCTGCGCTGCCGGCATGAAAAAGCACTACGCCATTTGTCAGGTTTTCACAGAAAGAGCGCTGCCTGGCCGATCACACCCGCGAGCCGAGCGAATAGCCAACGTCGATGCCCTGCAGCGACAGCTAACGCTCGCTCACCGGCGAGGCAGCCCACGGCGATACCACTCGCCCAGCATCACGCCCACGGCGACGCTGACGTTAAGGCTCTCCACCTTGCCCGTCCCCGGAATGCACACGCAAGCATCACCGGCTGCCAACATGCCGGGCGTTACGCCCGTACTTTCCTCGCCGAGCAACAGCAAACATTTTTCAGGCAACGCGGCCTGAAAAAGATTCTCGCCACGATGGCTAGATGTCGTTAGCAATTTCCAGCCCGCAGCACGAAACGTTTGCACCGCGCGTGCAAATTCTGGCGCATCCAGCACCTCGACGTGTTCGGCGCCACCCTCCGCCGTGCGCACCGCAGCACCACCCGCCAAGGCTTTCGCATCCGGCACTAGCACCGCTGAAATTCCGAAGTGTGCTGCGGTACGTAAAATGGCGCCCAGATTGTGTGGATTGCCAACGTTTTCCAACGCCAACACACAACCGCGACGCAATGATTGGTTGTCACGCAACCAATCGCTGGCGGTGCGCGGCTCATCAGCGCGAACCAGCAAGCACACGCCCTCGTGGTGCGCAGAACCGGTGATCCGTTCGAGCTCGGCTTCCGTCACCACGTGATACGCCAGCCGCTGTTGCGCCAACCATTTCATCAGTGGCGCAAAATGACGGCGTGCTGCCACCTCTGTGAAATAGCCACGGATCACGCGATCACGACGGTGCGCGATAAATGCCAACGTGGCATTGATACCGTACAAACGAAGCTCGCGTGCAGCTGCGTTCGCGGCAGACGCATCCCGATCATCTCGCGTGTATGTGCGTCTGCGCGGCGCATCGGCCTGCATAGCCGATGGAATCGGCTTATGCGCAAGTTTTTTGGCCTGCGTTTTCCCATGGGTAGGTACGCGATCCGAAGACCGAGTCGATGGCTTGCCAGGCTTGTTACCGCGCGTTTTTCGCGGTTCGCTGCGGTCATCCGCCATGGCCCCACCCTCACCTCTCGAATGGCACGCAGTTTAGCAGCGCACCGGCTGCTAGACTGCGGTGCGGGTGCTATTCCACGAAGCCCCGCACGATCTCATGCTCTAAAATATCGCCACCCTCGTCAGGGTCGACCGCCCATGAAAAGTCAGACGCCAATTTCTGTCGCAATCCCTTTTGCCGTTTTACTCATGCTGGCAGGCCTGTCTGCCTGCAGCACTGGGCCCGCCTTGCCGGAAGCCTGCTCGCAATTACCGGAATCTGGCCGCTGCCGCGCGTCCATCATGCGCTGGTGGTACGACGAAAAAGCCCACACCTGTCGCGCGTTTGTCTGGGGCGGCTGCGACGGCAGCGTGCCGTTCGAAACGCAGGAGGCCTGTCACGCGCAATGCATGCCCGGACAACCCATTCCTGCAGAAAACTCGCCACAAACCATGACGCGGCCCATGACGCAACCCGTCACGCCGCCCCTATCACCGGCTCCCCCATCATCCACGGAATCAGCCCCATGACTCTTGGTGTACGCATAGGGCTGTCATGCCTGCTGCTGTCTGGACTGCTCATGGTCGGCTGTGGACGCGACGATCCACCCCCAGCACCTGTCGCCGGCAACGTGGGTATTCAGGAATCCGAAGCAGCCAATGCCGCCTTTCCCAGCGATTACGTTGAAAGTGGCCGCATCACGTTAGTCGATGGCCATTACGAAGACAGTGACATGGTGGATGCCGATCTAGCGCCTATGTCCGTTCGTGGCGATCTGGATGGTGACGGCACAGAAGATCTCGTCGTACTACTCATCACCAGCTCCGGCGGCACCGGAATTTTCCGCGACCTGTATCTGCTGCGTAAAAACAGCAGCGGAAAAATTAGCGTATCTGCGCCGATTTTTCTCGGCGACCGTGTCGACGTGAATGCGTTACGTATCGAAAATGGCGAAATCGTTGCCGATCTGGTTGTGCAAGACGCTGACGACCCGTTGTGCTGTCCAACACAGGCCGTCACTTATCGTTTCAAGGTGGCCGGCCAAGACATCATCGAAACTACCGGGCAACGGCGCATCTACCTGAAACAATAATTACCTGAAGCAATAATCGCGACGCAGTCACCGCACCACAGTCACCGCATCAGAGCCCGATAAAACAGGCCGATAAAACAACGAGTGCGCAAAGGCTGCTCGCTAAGCAGCCCCTTTTACAAGAACGCGATCTTATTTCTTCAACCAAGAGCGCACTTCGGTAAATCCGAACTCTTCGATCCAGTTGTCGAGTGGCTTCGGATTTCGACGTTTCTTCTCGATGCGTTCACCCGTCAGCGGATTGCGATAGACCCCGGTGGGTAACGTCGGATTATTGATGGGATCTTTTTCTTTCTTCGCGCCACGTGCGCCCGTACCGCGCGCCGGCTTGCTGGCCACTGTGGCGAAATAGTCGCGTAACTGCTGCCAGAACATGGGCGGCTCACCCGCGCCACGACCAGCGGCCTTGATCCATTCCACGATTGCTTCCGAGCGCGCCACAAACAATTCACTTTCTGTGAGCCCGTATTCACGGACCAACGCAGCCACCTGATCCTGAAAGCGCTGCACGCCCTCCAGTTTTTTGACGTGCATGACTTTCAGTGTTTCCAGTTCCTCCATTTTCCGACGAAGGTCTGCAATTTGCTGATCGTAATCTTGATTAAGGCTCATAAAAAATCCGGGAATTGCTTATGATTTTAGAAAGCATCCGTGCCCGGCTTAAGAATGCGCGCAGTAAAGCGCGCAGAAAAACGTCGATCGTTGACGGCATTTCGTAGATCAGCCACCGTGACGCTATACGGCACGAAACTCAAGATGCGATTTTCGCAGGTTGGCGTTGCCAGCGACAATGCTGTCGGCACATGTTTTCTGCGGCGCGCACCCGCAAACGCATCTACCCAAGGAACCCGGGAAGACTCCTGACGGCCAGCAAAATTCATCGTCAACATCCCCTGCGGCGCCAGCCGACTGACTAACAGATCAAGCCAATCGCTGTCAGCACGCACGGCACGACAAGGCACACCGTCACGCTCGCCAAATAAATCATCGATGATGAGATCAAAAGGCTCTCCATCATCCATCGCCAACCAGGCAATGGCATCGGCACAAATTAATTCAATGCGCGGATCATTCAACGCAAAAAAATTCTTCCCTAGACGAAGATGCACCGGACTCAATTCGACACCCGTCACTTGCGCATGTGGGAAAAACGTCAGCAACTGCCGAATCACTGTGCCGCCGCCCACGCCCAACACCAAAATGCGACGAACACTTTCCGCGGGCAGCAACAGCGCACCTAGACTCAGTAAATCCCAGACGCTGCCCGTCGCCAATTCGCGCGGATTGTATTGGGTATGCAGCACGCCGTTGGTATACAGCCGCCGCGTTTCACCCGCACTGCGCACTTCGTAGTTCACGCCGCCAATACGGCGCTGCCAGAGTATGGCCATCAGCGATGCGTCACGTTGTCGGCGGCGCTCACATCATTCGATGCCATCTTATTTCCGCTCACCGCTAACTTTTCCAGTACCCGAGATACCGCCACCAAACCAAACGTTGCCGTCACCGTCATCGCCGCACCGAATCCTCCCTCGCAGTCCAAGCGACGCGGGCCATCTTCCCAAGATTTTTCGCAGGACACACCGCCATCGACCGTGGGATAACGCAATTGTTCCAACGAATACACGCAAGGAACCGCGTAATGACGCTTTGGATTACGCGACCAGCCATAATGACGCCGCAAAATGGATCGTACTTTCGCCGCCAACGGATCATTCACGGTGCGGTTAAGATCAACCACGCGAATCAACGTTGGATCTAACTGTCCACCCGCCGCGCCGGTGGTGATGACCGGAATTTTTTCACGCTTGCAGTGATAAATGAGTGCCGCTTTCGTGCCCGCCACATCGATGGCATCAATCACAAAATCAAACTGCCTAGTCACTTGCGTGCGCAGGTTGTCCCGCGAAACAAATTCTTCCACCGCATGCACCGTACACGCCGGGCTGATCGCACGAAGGCGAGCAGCCATCGCCTGCACTTTGGGTTTGCCGATATTGCCTTCGTGGGCATGCGCTTGCCGATTGCTATTGCTGACACAGACGTCATCGAGATCAATCAACGTCAACGTGCCAATACCGGAGCGCGCCAAGGCTTCAGCCGCCCAAGAACCCACACCACCTATGCCGACCACGCACACATGTGATCGCGCAAAAATAGCCGCCGCCGCTCGGCCATAAAGTCGGGCGATGCCGGCGAAACGCGGATCGTCGCCGGCCGCAAACGGGGTATCGGCGATGTGCGGCAAAACGGGTTCGTTCACAGCAATGAGCGTCTGAATGAGCATCTGATAGGCGGACGGCGATTATAGCCGCCGTCGCCCTCACGGCCGGTGAACTCGTCTGGCATGACGCTCCCGGCCCGGCGTGTTAGTTTGCCGGCCTTTTAGCGCCCTCCCTCGCCAGCCGCACGCTGGCACCCCGTCCGCGGAGCACACCATGGAATTTGAAAAACTCTGGGCTGTATTCGGTGCCGACGTGATGCACTGGGGGCTACGCCTATGTGCCGCGCTGGCCATTTTTGTGGTCGGCCGTTGGATCACGCGGCGACTGGTCGACGCACTGGGTCGCATCATGACGCGACGCGCCGTGGAACCCACCGTCGCCAATTTCCTGCAGGGCCTCGCCAACGGCGTCCTGCTGGTAGTGAATATTCTCGCCGCGCTGAGCGCACTAGGCGTTCCAACCAGCTCCATGCTGGCGGTGATGGGCGCGGCAGGCCTCGCGATCGGCCTAGCGCTCAAAGACTCGCTGTCGAATATTGCTTCCGGGGTGTTGATGGTGATGTTCCGGCCATTTCATGTGGGCGACTTTATCGAGTGCGCCAGCGTGAAAGGCACCGTGGAAAAAATCACCGTGTTCCATACCGAGCTACGCAGCACCGACAACAAACTGGTGATCGTTCCCAACTCACTGGTGACCAGCGGCGTCATCACCAACTTTACGGATGACGATAAGCGTCGGCTGGAGCTGACCATTGGCGTCGGCTACGGCAGTGATCTGAAACACGTGCGTGAAATCCTGCTGGACACGCTGAAAAAGCATCCGCGCGTGTTGTCCGAACCCGAGCCTCAAGTCGGAGCCGTCAATTTCGGTGACAGCTCCATCACATTTGTGATGCGTCCTTGGGTGTTGGTGGGCGACGTCTGGAATGCCACATTTGAACTGAACGAGTCCATCAAATCGACGCTCGATGCAAAAGGCATCGAAATTCCGTTCCCGCACCGGGTCGTTCAAATCAAGAAAGATGTGTGATGCGTCTCGATAAATTACTCAGCCACGTCACGGGCATCACGCGCAAAGAAGCTCACCGCATTATTCGCGATGGCCGTGTGCGCGTCGGCGGCGAATTAATCCGTGATGCGGCCACCCATGTGACACCGGAAATCGAAGTGCTATTGGATGGCGAAGCGCTTGGCGATGGCGGCCCACGTTATTTCATGTTGAACAAGCCGCAAGGCGTGATCAGCGCAACGCATGACGGCGAGCACATGACCGTGCTCAACCTACTCGACGAGCCGCGCGTTGATCAGCTGCACATTGCCGGAAGACTAGATATCGACACCACAGGTCTAGTGTTGATTACCGATGATGGTCAGTGGTCGCATCGCATCACGCACCCTGGCCGTGGCTGCCGCAAGGTATACCGCGTCGAAGTGACGCATCCCATCGATCCATCACTGATCGAATTATTTCGACAAGGCGTGATGCTGCACGGCGAACGCGACCCCACTCTGCCCGCCGAACTGGAAATCCTCGCAACAGCCGACAAAAATGAATGTCTGCTGGTGCTGCAGGAAGGCCGACATCATCAAGTGAAGCGCATGTTTGCTTCTGTAGACAATCGCGTTACAAAACTGCATCGCGAGCGCATCGGCGATATCGTGCTCGATCCCGCACTCGAACCCGGCGAGTACCGTGAACTCACACCGGAAGAGATTGCCTCGGTGCGCTGAAAGCCCGGCGCGGGTGCTTTACGTTGCGTACTGGCACGCTTGGGATCACACAGATCACACGCACAGCACGTATTTACCAGCGAATTTTTCCGGTCAAAATATCGCGAAACATCATGAAGTCACCCATCAGGCTGTAGAACGGGTGGCGAAACGTAGCCGGCTTATTCTTCTCGAAAAAGAAATGTCCAACCCACGCAAAACTGTAACCCAGCACTGGCAGCGCCCAGAATAACAACCAATGCTGTGACGCCAGCGTGTAGCCCAGCAAACAGATCACACCCAGTGTGCCAAAGAAATGCAGGCGACGACTGGTGCGATTGGTATGCTCACCGAGATAGTACGGATAGAACTCGGCAAAACTGCGAAATTTCGGCGCATCGCTCATATCAACGCACACTCAACTCAAGACCCGCTTCGCGGTTGCCCTGAATCAACGCATCCAACCCAAATGCACGCACAGGCCCCAGTGCACCGCTGCTTTGCAAATTTCCCTTGAGTGCTTGCTCTGCACCCCAAGCGAGAATGCCCGCCGTATAACTGTATACATTGACGCCACGCAACTCGGCTGTTGCCAGTAAATTTCCGGCTGCATCATAGGCATGGCCCACGACATAGGAACCCGTGCTCGCCAGTTCTTCGTCACTCGGGCCTTTGCCGGAAGAAACAAAACGCTCCGTCAGCATATTCAGCACGCGCTTGTATAACGGCAATCGAAGCAATACTTGTTGCGCACGCGACACGATACTGACTATGGGCGCGGCCGCACCAACGCCCAGATACACATTGATATCCATCAATTGCGGATAACTAGCCGGCAATGCAACGCACTCGGAACCTGGTAACGAAATGGCATTGACGGATTTACCGTCTACCTCAAATCGACGTGTTTGTACGCCACCGTAGCCCGGCTGCAACGCGCCATTTTGAAATAACAAACCCGGCTCCAGCGCCGCACCCGCAAGCGACGTCGCTGTACCCTGGCTCATCGCCAATTTGCCAACAAAGAAATAGCCGATATCTACGCGCACCGCTTTTGCGCCGGCTTTTTCCAACGCGGCGGCAGCCACGGTATGCCCTGGCACGTAGTCATAACCAAACGCCGTCAGAAATGCGGTGCCGGCCGCGCGTGCGCGCGGACCATATTGTTCGAACACTTGGCGAACAAATGCCGGCTCACCGGTGGAATCCAAGTAATGCGCTTTGCCTGCGAGCGCAGCATCCAGCGCCGGTTTGCCGTAGCGCGCAAACGGACCCACCGTGGACACCAATACATCGCCTGTTTTCACGATCTTGCGCACGGAAACGGCATTGGCCACATCGGCAACGCGCACTTCTAACCCGCCCAATTCAGTGGCCAATGTCGTCAGTGCCGCTTTATTGCGCCCGGCAAGCACCGGCTTCAACCCACGTACAACCATGGCGCGGGCCGTGAGGCGGCCGGTATAGCCGGTAGCACCGAATAACACGATATCGGACATGCATGCCTCGCAAACGAAGTCAGGTGCTGGCCTGTGGCCGGCAAAAATGCGAAAAACCTTGGGATTCCCGCACGTTAGCGGAACGGTGGCCGCAGCGGCAAGGGGCTGATATAAACACCAGCGCTGCGTGCCAAGCCCGTCACATCTGCCTGCATTTCTGCTGCCCTATTTTTGCCGTCCTGGTTGGAACTTTCCGATGTCCGTCTTAAACCGCCTGAACCTGCCGTATAGCCGCACACACGTACCTGCCGATCTGTCGACCGTAACGGATATCGATCCGCGCGAAATCACCGCCACTGATGCCGGTCTTGCACCGCGTGCAGACGATCGCATTTGGCAGCGCGCCGAAGCGTTGTATCAAACCGGCATGGACCCCGGCATTGCCCTGTGCGTGCGCTACCGCGGTCACACCATTCTCAACCGAACGATTGGCTATGCACGCGGCAACGGCCCCAACGAAGCACCGGGCACCAAACAAATTCCAATGACGATCCATACGCCGGTGTGTTTGTTCTCGGCATCGAAAGCAGTCACCGCGATGCTGGTGCACTGGTTAGCACAAAAAGGAAAAATTAATTTGCTGGATCCGGTGGCGCATTACCTGCCGGAATTTGCCAATAACGGCAAAGAAAACGTCACCATCCAGCATCTGCTCTCGCACCGCGGCGGCGTCCCGCGCATCGAAGGCAATCCTGATGTGTCGCTGTTGTTCGAACACGAAAAAGTGATCGATATGCTGTGCCATGCGCGTCCGATTTCCATTAGCGGGCGTCGTCAGGCGTATCACGCCATTACCGCCGGATTCATTCTGGGTGAAATGATCGAGCGCGTGACGGGGAAAACACTCAACACGTTGCTCGATGAAGTGATTCGCCAACCATTAGGCATGCAATATTTCCGCTACGGTTTACCGCCGGAGCAAGCGACGCACGCGGCTTACAACTACACCACCGGTCTCAAGCCAGTTTTTCCGCTCGATCGTTACATCAAGCACGTGCTGGGCGGGCCGATGGAAGCCGCCGTCGATATTTCCAACGACCCACGCTGGTTCAACACCACCATCCCTGCCGGCAACCTCTACGCCACAGCAGAAGAAGCCAGCCGATTCTTTGAATTGCTGCGACAACGCGGCAGTTTGAACGGTGTCACCGTATTTGATCCGATGACGGTGCATCGCGCGGTGATGGAAGCCGGTAAAGGCCCGGAAATCGACGGTACGTTGATGTTCCCGATGCGTTTCAGCATGGGCATGATGCTGGGCAGTAATCCGGTGGGATTATTCGGCCCGTCATCCGAGCAGGCTTACGGCCATCTGGGCTTCGTCAGCGTGCTGTGCTGGGCCGATCCGGAACGCGAAATTTCCGTTGCTCTACTGACCACCGGAAAAACATTGGTCGGGCCCAGCATGCCGCGCTGGTTCCAATTGATTTGGGAAATCGCGCGGCAGTGCCCACAAACGCGCTTTCGGAAGTAATTCCAAAAAACGCCGTTCAGCATTCGCTGGCTAGCAACGTAGGCTCGCGATACCGACGCTGTTACCGCCTGCAAAAATCGCAAGCGGCGACAGCGTCACGTGCATTCTGAATAGATGCGCAAAGACCTGAACGCCGCTTGCCGCGACGCCTGATTACATGTTGCCGAGAATGGCGTCTTTCACCGCGCCAAGTTTGGCATCGATGGTCATCATGACCGCGTCCTTGCACTGAGCGATCGCCGTGTCCGGGTCCTTCAGGCCATTACCCGTCAGCGTGCAGACAATGGTTGAGCCTTCCGGAATTTTTCCGTTCTTCACATCCCGAATCGCACCACCCAGCGATGCCGCCGATGCCGGCTCGCAAAACACGCCTTCCTTCATCGCCAGCAAGCGCTGCGCGCTCAGGATTTCTGCGTCCGCCAGCTCGTCAAACCAGCCACCGGACTCTTTCTGCAACGCCCAAGCCCTGTCCCAGCTCTGCGGATTGCCGATACGGATCGCAGTGGCGACTGTTTCCGGTTTTGCGACCGGACCGCCGCGCATGAACGGTGCCGAGCCTGCCGCCTGATAGCCCACCATTTTCGGACGCGTTTTCACCACGCCGTCACGGTGGTACTCGCTGTAACCCATCCAGTGCGCCGTGATGTTGCCGGCATTGCCGACTGGCAAACAATGGAAATCTGGCGCACGTCCAAGCTCTTCCACGATCTCAAACGCCGCCGTTTTTTGGCCCTGTAAACGGTACGGGTTGATCGAGTTGACGATGGTCACCGGTGCCTCGCCGGCCACCTGCTTGACCAACTCCATACCTTCATCAAAATTACCGCGAATCTGGATAGTGACGGCGCCATACATCATCGCTTGCGCCAGTTTGCCCATCGCGATTTTGCCTTCCGGAATCAGCACGAACGCCTTGATGCCAGCGCGCGCCGCATACGCGGCGGCTGCAGCCGAGGTGTTACCGGTCGACGCGCAAATGATCGCACCCGAACCTTCCTCCACCGCCTTCGTCACCGCCATCGTCATGCCGCGGTCTTTGAACGAACCCGTCGGGTTCAAACCTTCGTATTTAACGTAGATATCGACATTTTTCCCGATCAATTTCGGGATGTTTTTCAAACGAATGAGCGGCGTATTGCCTTCGCCCAGCGAAATGATGCGCGTGTCATCGCTGACCGGTAGATGATCGCGGTAGCGGTTAATCAGTCCGGTATAACGGTCGCGAAATGCCATGTCATTGTCCTCTGCAAATTCGGTAGAACCCGAACTGCATTTTCTGTGTAACGTTCAGTGGTCCAGCGATTCCAAACGGATCCGCATGATTTCGTTGTCGATTTCCGGCAGCGCACGAATCTGCGCTAGCGCGGCATTCATTTTCTTTTCCAGCACTTGTCGCGTAATGATGATTACTGGTACGCGCGCCCGGTCGCCGACCGGCTTTTGCAAAATAGCCTCAATGGAAATGCCCGCACCACTGAGAATGCGCGTGACCTCTGCCAACACACCCGGCTTTTCGGTAGCCATCAGTCGTAAGTAATACGCGGTTTCGACTTCATCAATCGGCAGCACCGGAACATCGGAAAGCTGATCGGCCTGGAAAGCTAGATGCGGAATACGATTGGCCTGCTCGAGCACAATATTGCGTGCCACGTCGATGATATCGGCCACCACGGCCGAAGCGGTCGGCTCCGCACCGGCGCCACGACCGTGATACAGCGTCGCACCAACCGCATCGCCGTACACCATCACAGCGTTCATCACGCCATCGGCGCTGGCGATCAAGCGCTTCTCTGGAATCAGCGTCGGATGCACACGCAATTCGATACCTTTCGCAACACGGCGCGCAATGCCCAGCAATTTAATGCGATAGCCCAGCGCTTCGGCATACGACACATCATCCGCCGTGAGTTGTGTGATGCCTTCGGTGTACACCTTGCTGAACTGCAGCGGAATACCAAAAGCCACCGACGCCAGAATGGTCAGTTTGTGCGCCGCATCCACACCTTCAACATCGAAAGTGGGATCCGCTTCTGCATAACCGAGCTGCTGCGCTTCAGCCAGCACATCGCCGAATGAACGACCTTTGTCGCGCATCTCGGTGAGAATGAAATTGCTGGTGCCGTTGATGATGCCAGCCAGCCAATGAATGTGATTGGCGGACAGGCCTTCGCGGATCGCTTTGATAATCGGAATGCCGCCAGCCACCGAGGCTTCAAACACGACATCCACGCCTTTTTTTGTGGCCGCCACAAAAATTTCGTTGCCGTGCTCCGCGATCAGCGCCTTGTTGGCGGTGATCACATGCTTGCCGTTGGCGATGGCTTCCAGAATGAGTTCGCGCGCCAACGTGGTGCCACCGATCAACTCGACAAAGATATCCACATCCGGATCGCTGACCACGGCACGCAAGTCACGCGAGACTTTGAGCCCCGGCACTTTGCGGGTATCGACCTGCGGATTGTCACGGCGCGCGCCGACATGCACCACTTCAATGGGAACGCCCGCGCGGCGGGAAATCTCGGCAGCATTTCGTGTGAGCACGTTGAACGTGCCACCGCCTACGGTCCCCAGACCGACGATCCCCACTCTCACGCGCGGCCGACGCTGGTTGCCCGACATGCTGGAAACTCCCGTAAAAAACGGGGCGAACTCCAAGGTTCGCCCCTGACAAAGGCCGCCACCTTACTGGCGGCTGCCCCGGGCGTCAACGCACGGGGAAACCGGAAAAATCCCGGCTCTCGCCGTTATTTCAGGCCCAGTTCATCCAGCAGTTTGCGGGCCGGAAGATAGCCCCCAACCTGACGACCATCGGACAGGAAAATGGCTGGCGTACCGTGTACACCCAGCGCGACACCCGTCTGGTATTCCGACGCAACCGGCGATTTACAAGCCAGCGGTGCTGCCGGCGGCACAACGCCTCGCTTGGCATCCGTCAGCGCCTTGTTCCGGTCGCCCGCACACCACACTGCATTCATCTTGCGGTAGGTATCTCCAACCAGACCGCTGCGTGGGAATGCCAAGTAATAGACCGTCACACCCGCCGCATTGATCTGGGAAACTTCCTGATGGAATTTCCGGCAATAACCGCAATCCACATCGGTGAAGACATAAACCACTGCACGTTCCTTGCCTTTGGCCTTAAACGTGATCAGATCCGTACGATTGATTTTGGCCAACACGCCACGACGCTGTTCACTCTTGTTATTTTCGGTGACGTTGACGTAGCCGTTACCACTCACTTGGAACATGTCGCCATTGAAAATAAATTTTCCGTCACTCGATACATAAACCAGTTCCGATTCACCCAGCACCGCTTCGTACACGCCCGGCATCGGCGATGGCCGGATCGAGTTGATGGGGATACCCGGAACGGCCACCGCCAGACTGGCGCGAACCGTCTCTTCCGGCGAAGCCGCCAGCGCCGGTACAGACAGCGCAGTGAGGAGCAAGAAAGCAAATAAACGGGTCATGCGAAACTCCACTCAACGAATGCGGCCCGGATTAGACCATAGGAAACCCAGCGGTATCCCGGCCGGTAGGCCGAAAGACCAGCATAAACGCAGATTTCTCATTATCCACGCGGATGGTGGCGAGCATGCAGATCCTTCAGACGAGCGCGCGCCACATGCGTGTAAATCTGCGTCGTCGACAAATCGCTGTGGCCCAGCAGCATCTGAACCGCACGTAAGTCAGCACCGTGATTGAGCAGGTGTGTCGCAAAAGCGTGACGCAGCACATGCGGTGAAACCGGTCGGCTGATTCCGGCTTCGCGGGCTGCTGCACGGATCCGGTACCAGAACGCCTGACGCGTCAATGGCGCATTATCTCGCCCAGGAAACAACACATCGCTAGGTGCCGCTCCTAGCAAAATCGGTCGCGCCTGCAACAGATAGCGTTCGATCCAGTGCAACGCCTCCTCACCCAGCGGTACTAATCGCTCCTTGCTGCCCTTGCCCATCACGCGAAGCACGCCCTGACGACGTCCCACCTGCGACAAGGTCAACGTGACCAGCTCACTGACACGCAAACCGCTGGCATACAGCACCTCCAGCATGGTGCGATCACGTAGCCCCAATGGCGTATTGATATCCGGTGCCGCCAGCAAACGGTCAACGTCTTCTTCGCTCAGCAATTTGGGTAACGGACGCCCCAATCTCGGGCTGCTGACGCGCAATGTGGGATCTGCGCTGATCAATCCTTCGCGTAAGCGATATCGATAGAAACCACGCAGGCATGACAACAAACGCGCCGTCGAGCGTGCATGCAATTTTTGTTGGTGACGATGCGCAAGATAATCGTGAATGTCTTCGCGCGAAGCGACATCCAGCATCACGCCGCGCGGTTGCAGCCAGCGAGCAAACTGCTCGAGATCCGAACGATAGGACGTCAACGTATGACGGCTTAAACCTTTCTCCATCCACGTGACATCAAGCCATGCCTCGATGGTATCGACCGTGACGGCATCCAACCCGATGTCAGTTGCTTCCGTCTCTGGCGGCGTTTCAGGCATTGATTAACCTGCGATGAACTCGAACGTGTGTCGAGTATGACCGGCACAACGCCAGACGCAACCAAGGTGCGGTTCAGCGCACAAACACAAACGGCCGCAGATGCGGCCGTTTGAAATCACTCGGTAAAGCGGAGCGATCAGGCGCCCAACTTTTCCTTGATGCGGGCCGACTTACCGCTGCGATCGCGCAGGTAGTACAGCTTGGCGCGACGCACATCACCGCGACGCTCAACGACCACGCTGGCGATGATCGGGCTGTGCGACTGGAATACGCGCTCAACGCCGACGCCGTGGCTGATCTTACGCACGGTGAACGAACTGTTCAGACCACGATTTTTCTTGGCAATCACCACGCCCTGAAAGGCCTGGACGCGCTCACGGTCGCCTTCCTTCACCTTGACGTTGACGGTGACGGTATCGCCGGCGCCGAACTGCGGCAGATCGCTGCGCAACTGTGCGTTCTCTACCGACTGGATGATCTTGTTGCTACCGCTCATGGCACGCTCCACTGTTCACGCTTGCTTGTCAGGCTGCTCGGCGATGTATTCATCGAGCAACGTCTGTTCGTCTTTGGTCAAACCTGTCGCACGTTTCTGCGCAAACAAGTCTGGCCGCCGCTGCTGCGTCCGCCCCAGCGCCTGCATCAGGCGCCAGCGACGGATCGCTGCATGATTGCCACCCAACAACACCGGTGGCACCGCACGCGCCTCGAACACTTCGGGCCGCGTGTAGTGCGGGCTGTCGAGCAGCCCGCGGAACTCGCCGGAGAAGGAATCCTGCTTCGCCGAGTCCTCATCACCCAGTGCGCCCGGCAGCAACCGGGTCACCGCATCGATCAGCACCATCGCCGCCAGTTCGCCACCAGACAGCACGTAGTCACCAATCGATAACTCTTCATCCACGTACGCGTTGATAAAACGCTCGTCGATGCCTTCATACCTGCCGGCAACCAACACCAGCCCCGCTTCCGCCGCCAGAGCCTCCGCACGCGCTTGCGTGAGAACAGCACCTTGCGGCGACAGGCAGATCACGCGCGGTTTTTTTCCCGTTGCGTTCTCCACCGCCTTGCACGCTGCAACCGTCGCATCGCGCAAGGGCTCAATCTTCATCACCATGCCGGGGCCGCCGCCGAACGGGCGATCGTCCACCGTCTTGTGCACATCGCGGGTGAAATCACGCGGATTCACACCGCTCACCTGCAACTTGCCTTGCTTCAC
The DNA here is from genome assembly GCA_964574995.1 of uncultured Pseudomonadales bacterium. Lineage (GTDB taxonomy): Bacteria > Pseudomonadota > Gammaproteobacteria > Pseudomonadales > JADFDG01 > JADFDG01. Next base: position 25,104 of record CAZNPF010000014.1, read on the forward strand.
TGCCCGCGACGTAATGCCGTAACCGGTCACTGCCGCCAGCATGTCCGGGAAAATCGTCACCACGGTGATGTGCATGACAAGCTCCCGGTTCCTACAAACGCTGTTCTTACCAGTCGGTATCCCAGTCCACCCGAATGACGCCAGCCGATTTATCCACCGACTGCACCACCGGGCCTTGAACCCAAGGCACCAACCGCTCGGCGTCATCCACACTGCCGTCACAGGCCGCTACGACCATCACATCGTTGGCGCCAGTCTCCAGCAGGTGATCAACCACCCCCAGCAGGACGCCCGTCGTGTTCACCACTTTCAGGCCGATCAAATCCCGCCAGTAAAACTCGTTCTTGCGTAACGTCGGCAGCGCCGATGCCGGTATCCCGATCTCGACGCCGTTCAGCGTTTCCGCTGCGTTACGGTCTTCCATCCCGCGCAACCGGACCACAAGGCCCTTGCTGTGCTCGGCTCTCTCAGCCACCTCGACTTCTTGCCATTGCCCGCCGCGAAGCAGGTACCAAGGGCGATAGCCGAGAATGTTTTCCTTCGGGCTGGTGTCGCTGTGAACCTTGACCCAGCCCTTGATCCCGAAGGCGCCGAGAAAGCGCCCTGCCTTCAGGATTTCACTCAAGCAGATCAGCCTTTCTGGCCGCCCGTCGCGACCAAATCGGCCACGCGCGGCGACGGCTGGGCACCATTGGCCAGCCAGTAATCGTAGCGAGCCTGATCCAGCTCCCAACGCTTTTCACCGCCTGCGGCGATCGGGTTGTAGTAACCGATACGCTCAATGAAGCGGCCGGTGGTCGCCTTGCGGCGATCAGATACCACGAGGCTATAGAACGGACGCTTCTTGGCGCCGCCACGAGCCAGACGAATCACAACCATGGTCTTTACCCTGTGTATCGAAACCGTTTGGATCGCAGTACCGACCTAGCCTGAAGGCCTAGCCTGACTGCGAAGGCCGCGCATGGTAGCCAAGTCCCGCTGGCATTAAAAGCCCTGTCACTAAATTTTCTGGCCGTCGCCCTACCTCAGCGCAGAGGCCTACCGGTGACAACCACCTCAGCGTTTGCGGGGAAAACCGGGCGGCAAACCCGGAGGCAGGCCACCGGGGGGCAGGCCCGGCGCGCCTGCGCCGCCCATGCCCGGCATCCCGCCCATGGCGCGCATCATTTTTTGCATGCCGCCTTTCGCAGAAAACTGCTTCATCATTTTGCTCATCATTTTCTGCTGTTTGAGCAGGCGATTGAGGTCTTGGATTTCTTGGCCCGCGCCTTTGGCAATCCGCATCTTGCGACGCCCACTGATCAACTCCGGGTCGCGGCGCTCGTCCGGCGTCATCGACTGAATCAAGGCCTCCATCCGCTTGATCGATTTATCGTGTACCGCATCCTGCGCGGCTTTCGCCATTTGCCCCATGCCCGGCAATTTATCGAGCAGGCCCGCCATGCCGCCCATCGAACGCATTTGTTGGAATTGATCCAGCATGTCTTCGAAATCGAAGCCTTTGCCTTTCTTGATTTTTTTCGCCAGCTTTTCTGCTTTCGCTTTATCGAGCTTACGTTCAGCTTCTTCGACCAACGACAGTATGTCGCCCATCCCAAGAATGCGCTGCGCGACACGATCCGGATAAAACGGCTCCAGCGCCTCGGTTTTCTCGCCCATGCCGAGGAACTTGATCGGCTTACCGGTGATTTGTCGCACCGACAATGCCGCACCACCCCGCGCATCACCATCGGCCTTGGTGAGAACCACACCGGTCAGCGGCAGCGCCTCGTTGAACGCACGCGCGGTATTAGCCGCGTCTTGGCCCGTCATGGCGTCGACCACAAATAGCGTTTCGTGCGGTTTCACCGCTGCGTGCAACGCGCGAATTTCCGCCATCATTTCTTCGTCGATGGCCAAGCGGCCAGCGGTATCGATGATCAACACATCGGCGACTTGGCGGCGCGCTTCACCAATCGCATCATTGACGATATCGATGGGTTTCCGCGAAACATCACTCGGCACAAAACCTGCGCCAACATCTTTCGCCAACGTTTCTAGCTGCTTGATCGCTGCCGGCCGATACACGTCCGCACTCACCACCAACACTTTCTTTTTCTGGCGTTCTTTCAGAAAGCGCGCCAGCTTAGCGACGGTGGTTGTCTTCCCTGCGCCCTGCAAGCCTGCCATCAAAATAACAGCGGGTGGGACGACATTGAGCTTCAGATCTTCATTGGCCGCGCCCATCACCGCCGTCAGCTCTTCGTGAACTATTTTCACGAACGCTTGCCCCGGGTTGATGCTGGCCATCACTTCCTGGCCCAGCGCTTTTTCTTTCACCTGATCGACAAAAACTTTTACGACGGGTAGCGCAACATCCGCTTCCAGCAATGCCATGCGCACTTCGCGCAAGGTGTCCTTGATATTGTCCTCGGTGAGGCGACCCTGACCGGTGATATTGCGCAGGCTCTGACCAAGGCGCTCGGAAAGACTGTCGAACATGGGAATCTCCGGCAGGAAACGGCGTGCGCCGATTTCCGGGTGAGGCGAATGAAGTAGATGACGGCAGGCGCCGCGTGGACCGGCCGCGCATTATACTGACCCGTCTTCGCCCCCGGCCATGTGCCGGATCTCCCTGAACGCCTTCATCGAGTTGCCATGACTGCCCTGACCGTCATCCTCGCCGGCGCCTTTTATCTGCTGGCCACCACGCACATCGCACGCGCTATACGCGCCGGCCACGGCGAGCAACGAGCCATTTTCCTCACCGCCGGCTTTACCGCCGTATTACTGCACGGCACCTTGGTTGCGCGGACTCTGTTTCCCGGCGAAGGCGTTGATCTAGGCATTTTCTCGGCAGGCTCTCTGCTGGGCCTGCTCGCCGCACTACTGGCCATCATCACCAGTTTGTTTCGCCCCGTGGGTGTCTTGGGCGTCGCCGCGTTTCCCATTGCATTTTTGTTGATGCTGCTATCGACGCTACTGCATGACCGCTACACGCCACAGCATTTTGCAACCGGCGTCGGCGTACACATCGTGTTATCACTGCTGGCTTATGCGGTGTTGGCCATCGCATCCGCTCATGCCGTGCTGCTGGCCATCCAGAATCGACAATTCCGTGAGCACCATGTGCAGGGCGGGCTGCTGCGGGCACTGCCACCTATTCAAACGATGGAAGCCATTCTGTTCGAACTGGTCGCTATCGGTTTTGCGTTACTCACACTGGCGATTTTGGTTGGCCTACTCTACGTCGATAACTTTTTCGCCCAACATCTGGTGCACAAAACCGCACTCACCATCGCCGGTTGGATATCGCTGGCCGCATTGCTCATCGGCCACCACATTGCTGGTTGGCGAGGGCTTACGGCCGTGCGCTGGACGCTATCGGCCTTTGTGCTGTTAGTTGTCGCGTTTTTTGGCAGCAAGTTCGTGCTCGAACTGGTACTGCACCGCGGTTAATCAAACGAAATAGCCTGCGCAGCACGATTGCTGCGCCACGTTATTTCCGCGCAGGCTTCCCCGGCCTCACATCGCGATGCATGGCATGCTCAGCCTCGAGATCCATCTCTGCCTGCTGATCGGCGCCAGTCTCCGAAGCAGCCTCATCTTCCTCGCTGCGGCTCTCTGCCGCCGCGCTAATCGGTGACGCGTTTGATGCAGACGATGCTGGCAATGACACGCCCGCAGCCGTCGAGTTTGCAGGCTTTTCAGTTGTGGCGGCTGGCGGCGGCGCATCGCCTTCCTCGGCGCGCACCAAAGCATCCAGCTCGGCAATCAACGCCGCGTCATCGGCACCAATCTCCTGATACCGCACGGCGTTGCCATCCAGACTGACCGATTGATTCGGCTGCAGCATGAATTGCTTTTTGTAGTTATCGAACTCCTTCATCTGACGTTTCTTCCACTCGCGGAATTCGTCTTTCAGGAACCCTTTGAATAATTTCTCTTGCTGCTTGCGATAATCCGCATAACTCATATCGCCGGGCAATTTCTGAATGTCGAATGACTGGCCTTCATTGGCCTGCATGTCGATCAAACCCTCGCTGAGCGCCACTTCGCCCGCCTTGCCTTCTGTGGCAACCAAGAAACGGGTTCCCCGAATGCCAATGGTCGCAACTGATGTCTTCACCTGATACGACGCGGGCGTGCTATCCGACATCGACAATTTACGTAGCACGTAATAAACCGCACCGCGCACCTGTTCGACGACGCCACTGTCTTCGATTTTCACTTGGCTGTTTGCGGTGAGCACGGTGTAACGACCTCCGTCATGCCGAACCATGACGCGCCCACCCGCCAAGGTGCGGACACTTTCGCCGCCTTCCACTCGGTCACCGGTTCGCGCAGCCGCATTACGCACCTTGCCGTCCGCACCGAGCACCTGAACGGGCCCGGTCACATGCGTCAACTCCGCTGCCTGCACCGCACCGGCCACCCACAGCAAGCTCGCCAAGAGCACATTTCCGATGTGTTTCATTGCATCTCTCCCGTGATGACTGTCTGGCGTTCTTTTCCATCATCGTCCAGCGTCGTGATGGCAACTCAACGCCCTGTGTGCCAGAAACGACAATGCCCTGCAAGGCAGGGCATTGTCTGTTCCATCGATACGCGGCCGAACTTACTTGAGCAGGTTGTTGCGAATGAACTGGTGGAACTTGCCACTGAAGGGCGGCAGGATGAATTTAGCGGAATAGATCTTGCCGCGCTCTAATACCGACCGAGCATTCGACAGCGTCACAAAACCTTCGCGGCCATGGTAACGGCCCATACCCGCCGGACCTACACCACCAAATGGCAGATCATCGACACCCACATGCGCCAGGGTGTCGTTCACACACATACCGCCTGAGCAGGTGTGTGTTTCGACGAACTCTGCGCGGCCACTGTTGTAGTCAAAGTAATACAACGCCAGCGGGCGCGGCTGCGCATTGACGCGATTGATCGCATCTTCCAGTTTGTCGTACGGAACGATAGGCAATACCGGGCCGAAGATCTCGTTCTTCATGATCTCCATGTCATCGGTCACGTTCAGCACCAGCGTCACCGGCATCTTGTGGCTGCCACCAAAGGTTTCGTTGGCCGGATTGATTTCAATGATCTTCGCGCCTTTCTCACGCGCATCCTGCAGGTACCCCTGAATGCGGGTGTATTGCTTGCTGTTGACGACGCTGGTGAAGTCCTTGTTGTTCAGCATGCCGCTCGGATACATCGCTGTGACTTGCGCCGTGAACTCGCGAACGAATTCGTCGACCTTGCTGCGCGGGCACAGCAGATGATCAGGTGCCACGCACGTTTGGCCGGCGTTCCAGCACTTACCAAAGGCGATGCGCGGCACCGCGTCTTTGATCGGGAAGGATTCGTGGATGATGGCCGGACTCTTGCCACCCAATTCCAGCGTCACCGGCACTAGGTTAGCCGCGGCATAACTCATGATCTGCCGACCGACATTGGTCGAGCCGGTGAACAGTATGTGGTCGAACGGCAGGCGGGAAAATGCATCGGAAATTTCGCCTTTACCGGTGATCACGGTGACGTGATCTTCATCGAAAATCTCAGCGATCATTTTCTTGAACGCTTCCGCCAACGCCGGCGTGAAGCTCGACATTTTGATCATCACGCGGTTGCCCGCTGCCAATGCGGCCATCAGCGGACCGGTCGCCAAGAAAATCGGGTAGTTCCACGGCACGATGACACCGACCACGCCGATCGGTTGATACACGATGCGCGCCTTACCCGGCTGCTGCATCATGCCAACGTGTCTTTTTTCCGGCTGCATCCACTTCCGAACGTTTTTGGTGTGGTATTTGAGGCCTTCCAGCGTAGTCAGCACTTCGGCAAACAGCGTTTCGTCTTCCGAACGCGAGCCAAAATCCTTGCTCACTTCTTTCGCAAGAATTTCTTTCCATTTCACCAGTGCCCCACGCAACTTGTTGAGATGCGCAATACGCTCAGCAGCACTCGGATAACGATTGCGAGCGAAGGCGGCGCGCTGCGCATCGAAAATACGCTGCAAGTCCTTCAGTTCCGGGCTGGCGGTAGCAACCGCTTGCAGATTGGCAACCATGGTGAATTCCTCTCTCGACAATGTCGTGCGTAGGTGAATGACAGTTTGTTGTTCTGGCGCGCGTAATTGCGGCTACGTCGTGATGTCCGGCTCATGGGAACGGGCAAACCCCGGTCAGCCATGGTACGGGGTGCGTGCCCCGTGGCAACCGCATGGCCGACCATGCCCGTCAGTTCGGCCTCATTTTTTAGAGTATTTACTCTAATTTGTCAAAGCCCGCCGATCCAATCAGCCATCAAAGCCGGATCTGTACCGACGATGCCACTTGCCGCGCCTTTTCGCGCGCCTCGTCGATGCTCGCTGCCCGAGCCAGCCCCACCCCCATGCGCCGGTGCCCCCGAACCTCGGGCTTGCCGAACAGGCGCAATGCAGTATCGGGCGTGGCCAGTGCTTGCCGCAGATTGCTGAACGACACCTGATCGGAATGACCGTCGACGAGCACAACGGCTGAAGCCGATGGCCCCTGCTGGCGAATAGCCGGCACCGGCAAACCCAGAATGGCCCGGGCATGCAGCGCAAACTCTGACAGATCCTGGGAGATCAATGTCACCAAGCCGGTGTCATGTGGCCGCGGCGATACTTCGCTGAACCAAACCTGATCGCCTTTGATGAACAGTTCGACGCCAAAAATGCCGCGCCCACCGAGGGCGCCCGTCACGGCCACCGCCACGCGCTGTGACTCGGCTAGCGCGACAGGCGACATCGGTTGCGGCTGCCAACTTTCGATGTAATCACCATGCACTTGTCGATGCCCAATCGGCTCGCAAAACGTAGTGACGACGTCACCATCGGCATTGCAGTGCCGCACGGTCAGCAGCGTGATCTCGTAATCGAAATCGATAAAACCTTCGATAATTACGCGGCCTGCTCCTGTACGGCCGCCTTCCTGTGCGTACTGCCACGCAGCATCGATGTCCGCTTCCGATTTCACCGTGCTTTGGCCATGACCAGAACTCGACATCACCGGTTTCACCACACACGGCATGCCGACAGCGCGTATTGCGGCAACGTAATCCGCATGATTGTCAGCAAAACGATACGGCGATGTCGACAAGCCCAGTGTTTCCGCCGCTAGCCGACGAATGCCTTCACGGTTCATCGTCAGTTGTGCCGCACGCGCGGTAGGAATCACCGCCCAACCTTCTTTTTCCATTTCCACCAAGGTGTCGGTGGCGATTGCTTCAATCTCGGGGACAATCAAATGTGGTTTTTCTTGCTCGATCACACGCCGCAGCGCGGCACCGTCCAGCATGTTAATCACGTGCGAACGATGCGCCACCTGCATGGCCGGCGCATGAGCATAGCGATCGACCGCGATCACCTCGACGCCCAGACGTTGCAACTCAATGGTCACTTCTTTACCTAGTTCGCCCGATCCGCAAAACAGTACGCGGACGGCAGACGATGAAAGCGGTGTACCGATCGTCGCATCGATCATGTAAAAATTCCTGTTTATATTTCCGGCTTGAATATTTCGTTATTTACTGCGCGCTGATCGCTCACCACAGCGCACCAATACAGCACGCTTCTCGTCATCGGACAGCTTTCCCCAATCACTGATCTCGCGCCCCGAACGAAAGCAGCCCACGCAGATATCATCGTCATTTAGCGCGCAAATTGACTGGCAGGGAGACGGCACAGTCTCCTGTTTAACACCGGTAATTACACTGCTCATGGCCTGATAGTCAGACTTGCGGTTTCAGCGCTTGCCGGTAACGTTTCGCGTTCTCGACATAATGCGCCGCGCTGCCTTCTAAAATCGCCCGCTGAAAATCTTGGATTTGCTTGACTACCTTTCCGGGCGAACCCATTACCACGGAACCGTCAGGAATCACCGCACGTTCGGGGATGAGCGCATTCGCACCGATGATGCAGTATTTGCCGATCTGCGCACCGTTGAGCACCACCGCATTGATGCCGATCAGCGAATAATCGCCAATGACGCAGCCGTGCAGCATCACCAGATGGCCCACCGTGACGCCTTTGCCGAGCGTCAACGGCACACCAGGATCAGTATGTAAAACCGATCCATCTTGCACGTTGCTGTCTTCACCGATTGTGATCAGATCGTTGTCGCCACGAATGACCGTGTTGAACCAGACGCTGGCGTTCTTCTCCAGCACAACACTGCCGATAACCGTTGCATTGTCAGCAACAAAATTATCGCCACGCAGTTCGACGTGGCGCTCACCGAGGGAATAAATCATTGGCGGTCTCATGAATGCGCGACGAAAGCGCGGAAGAAAAACAGATTATGGGTCAGCCGGCGCTGCGATACGCAAGGGGCGGCGGCATCACCAACCCGGCATCCCACGCGGTGTTAAGCAAGTCGACGATAATATAAGCCGTCAGCCCCCAGATCATTTGCCCATCATGGCGCCAAGTCGGCATCAAAAATTCACCGCCCTGCCAATGAATGAGGTGATCATTTTTCATCGGTGTATCGCGGAAAAACGTGACGGGTACGCGGAAGATTGCATCCAACTCTTGTGGGTTGGCACGCAAGGCGACATCCGCTGGCACCAACCCCACCCAAGGTGCCACGCGCACACCGGCGCGTGAATGCAGCGAAGCTAGCCTTCCCAATGGCCGCACCAGCGTGCGCGGCAAATCAATTTCTTCCTCGCTTTCTCGCAGCGCCGTGACACACAGATCCGTGTCTTCCGGATCTTTTTTACCGCCCGGAAACGCGACTTCGCCCGCGTGTGAACTCAAACTCAACGCGCGACGGGTCAAGATCAGTTGCGGCTCGCGCACTTCATCCGTGACCGGCACCAACACGGCCGCCTCGGCCGAGGCGGGCTCCGGTGCAGCGGGTTGATGCAGGCGAAGGCGTTCGATCAGTTGCTCAAGCATGGGAAATCCAGTCGATAGGCCTGCCGACAAAGGCCGGAGACCACAGGCTGTCGAGACGACCCGGCCAGTGTAAGCCGCCGCCCGCCCCGGCCAGCAACCGGGAATGCCGTAATCCCTTAAGCCGCATACCCGCGTCTCTGCACCGGCCAGTCGGGCCGCCGCCTATACTCGGGGCCCCATTTCTTGCGAATCCCGACCCCCATGCGCTTTTGCAGCCAGTGCGGCAGCAACCGTATCGCCTTCGAAATTCCAGCCGGCGATTCTCGACCGCGGCATCTGTGTCATGCCTGCGGTGCCATTCATTATGAAAATCCGCGTGTTATCGCTGGCTGCATTGTCTCGGACGGCGATCGCGTGTTGTTGTGTCGCCGGGCCATTGAGCCTCGTCACGGCTTCTGGACTGCACCGGCCGGCTTCCTGGAAAACGGCGAAACGCTCGAGGAAGGCGCAGCGCGAGAAACCTTTGAAGAAGCGGCCGCCAAAGTCGATATCGACAACTTGTACACGATTTTCAATATCACCCACATTCACCAAATCCACGTGTTCTTTCGCGGCCAATTGCAAGATGGGCAATTCGGTGCGGGTGAAGAATCGCTGGAATGCCGCCTGTTTGCCGAACATGAAATCCCGTGGGCTGAACTGGCGTTTCCCACGGTGGCCAAAACCTTGAAGTATTGGCTGGAAGACCGCCGCCGAGGCGAGTTCCCCATCCGTGTGCGCGATATGCCGCGACGAAATCCTGGTCCACACACCTGACGCACCTCACCAGCGCCACTGACCCGAGAGACGGCGTCCACCTCGTCTGCGGTCAATGTCGCCGATGGCCGCTACCATGACACTGTCGCGCCGGGTCTGACTTTGCAAAATTTGGTCATGTATTTCGGGGGTTTCTGCCAACGCGATCGAAATGATGACCGTTAAACTGCGTCATCCACACACGAACCGCGATTCGTTTCTCGTTGTCTTAATGCGTTGTCATCGCAATAAACGCCATAACACATAACAACATCGTGCGTAGCATCATCATGAAAACTCAACACGTTTTGCCTACTCTGCTGCTAGCCAGTTCTGCCTTGCTGACTGCAGCATTCGCGTTTGCCGAAGACGGCACTACTGCGCCGCAAACAACAGGGGCTGCTGCCGTCACCACGGAGCAACCCCCACAATCCGCGCCGACAAACACGCAGACTGCTGAGAAACATGCTTTTGATTGGCGCAACACACCAGAGCCGGTGTGGGTTTCGGAAGCCCAGTTTGAAAAACAACTGCAATTGGTACACGGCAAAATACCGGACCCGAATATCGGTTTGTTTGGCCCCCGTTCCCAAATGTGGCGCATCACAAAGTACGCAGCTCCCGGTGGTTTGGGCTCAGGTCGCGCGCTGGCTTTGCAGATTTCACACCCGTGGGTGACGGCCGGCATCGATGAACATTCCATCACACGTGACGATCCGCTCAAGCGTGGCCGCCTCACGTTTCACTATCTGGGCTTGATGACCTATGGAAATCGCGATCAAGCGCTGCAGGCCGCGCGCGATGTGCGGCGCATCCACGAAGCGGTCAAAGGCTATCTGCGCTACCAAGCAGGCCCGTTCGCGGAAGGCAGTGAATACCGCGCTAACGAAGAAAGGGCCATGCTCTGGGTACATGCCACGCTGATGGACACCATCGTGAAAATGTATGAGCAGTCGATCGGTCCGATCAGCAAAGTCGATAAGGAAAAATTTTGGCAAGAATCAAAGTTGCTCGCCTATTTATTCGGGCTGCGCGAAGAATCACTGCCGGCAACTTGGGATGATTTTCAGGCGTACGTGCAAGACATGCTCAGCAACGGAACGCTGGTCGTCACACCAGCCAGTAAAGACTTGCAGGCATTCCTTTATGGCGTCAAAGGCGTGGGCCCGATTCTTTGGTTTCCTATGCAATACATGAAAGTCGTCACAGCAGCAAACCTGCCGAATTATCTGAACGAAGGCTACGGTTTTGGTTACGGCCCGGTGCGCAACTCCATATACAAAACCAGTATGTGGGTCAGCCGTGTGGGTCATAAATTTGTGCCGAGCCCCCTCACGCAAAACCCACTCTACAAAGAAGGGCTGGCGCGGTTGGCTAACAAAAAGGCTGGATGGTTTACGCGCCTAGAGATCAAAATGGCTCTTGGCGAGTCTCGTTTGACCAACGACAAATAATGAGAGAGTAATTCTCGTGCGTAGACTGATGGTTGTTTGCCTATTGGGCGCATTAACACTGCCAGCCATGCCGACCCTCGCGCTTGCCGATGCCTCATCAAAAGGCGGCGGCGAAGCCTTGATGCCAGAGCTGTCTCAGCGCGAAGCACAGCAGCAAGCCTTTGGCAAAGACGCTGATTTTCGCGAAATCAAACGTGATGATGTGGCTCAGCGCGCCAAGAATGCCAGCCAACGCTTCGACGAATACATCAATGCCTATCGGCTAAAATTATGGGACGTCCGCGTAAACGGCGCTCAAGTTGGCTGGTTTGCTACCGACGAAGTCATCGGCAAAGTTGAAAAAATCGATTTTGCCGTTGCATTTGATATCAGCGGTAATGTTCGGCAGGTTTTCATTCTGAAATATCGTGAAAGTCACGGACAGGAGATCAAGCGACCCAGTTGGTTAAGCCAGTTCCCTGGGAAAAATGCCAGCAACGCACTGAAGCTAAACAAGGATATCGACAACATTACCGGCGCCACACTGTCATGCGATCACCTCACCGACGGCATTCGCAAAATCAGCCGCGTGTTGGCACCCGCACCCTGATTCTCCAACCCATTTAGCAGACAACGTGCCGTGAAATCCTCTGCAGCAGCCACACCCTCCGAACGGCGCCACAATGATCGCCGTGCACCCGGATTTGGTGCTGGCACACAACGCACGTTCTATGCCGTGTTGATATTGCTGATTATCAGTGGTGCCGTCTGGCTCGTGGCTCACTACTGGCCGCAATACTTGGGTGAATACATCGGCGACTGGTGCGATCCATGGCTCGTTGAATCCTGGTCAATGAAGCTGCACGGTGCAGTGGCGATGTTGGCCATGTTCGGCCTCGGCACGATTTTTCATTCACACTTGCGCGCCGCTTGGCGACAGCAAAGAAATCACATCAGCGGGCTGGTCATGGCCTCCACGCTGCTGCTGTTAATCATTAGCGGCTATGGGCTGTACTACTTCACCGACGACGCACGGCAGTGGTCCGAATGGACGCACTGGGCTACTGGTTTCGGGCTACCCGTGTTGCTGCTGGCACACAGCCTGATCGGGCGACGCTCGCGTTAACACTTCGCATCTCGCCGCTGCAGCGCACGTAGTCGTCGCGATTAAACTCGCGCAGCGTTACCGGCAATCAGTTCCACCCAGCGCGGCGCCAGCCCATCGGGAAAGTCGTGGCCCATTCCTTTGATCAGCTCCAGTTTCGCGCCACGAATCAGTTGCGCACTACGCTTGCCGCCCTCAACGCGCACCAACGGATCATCCAAGCCATGAATCACTTGGGTCGGTACCACGATATGCGGCAGTAATTCTTCAAAAGAACCCGTCGCCAAAATGCCGTGGGTCTGTCGCGCAATGCCGGAAGGTCGATACGCGCGATCAAATGCCAGCGCCGCCACCCGCTCCCGCTCAGTCAACGCTGTCGGATAACCCGGACTACCGATCATATTGAACAGCTTGATCGTGCGCGCAATGACTGATGCCCGATCATGCTTAACGCCGAAAGGTGGTGCCAATTGCAACAACACACTCAGTTTTGGCAACGGCAATTTTGGATGATTCGTGCTAGACATAATGGATGTCAGCGATAACACACGGCTCGGATAACGTCCCGCGACGATCTGCGAAATCATGCCGCCCATCGATGCACCGACCAAATGTGCTTTCGCGATATTCAGCGCATCCATCAAGCCGATAACGTCTTTCGCCAGATCGTGCAGCGTGTAATTAGCCGTCAATTTTGCGCCCAACTTGGAGCGCAACATGTCTTTCTGCAAATGAAATCGAACCTTTGCATTACCGCTGCCGGAAAGGCCCACATCACGATTATCAAAACGGATTACCCGGAATCCTTTGTCGACCAATTGCGCGCAAAAAGTTTCTGGCCAATGAATCAATTGCGCCGACAGCCCCATCACTAATAACAGGGGATCACCATGTGCCGGCCCGGCCATCTCATAGTGAATCTTGATTCCATTGGCGACGGCTTCTCCGCGCTGCCAAGCCAGTTGTTCACTCAACGCTCGTTCTCCAGTTTCACCACGCCGTAAGCGATGGTTTCATAAGGATGCGCCGCACGCATAGCGGCAAGCGCAGACGACAACTGCTCGCTTAACACGATCATCTCGACGCGAAACTCGTCGCAGCATTCAACATGCCCAACGGCCCCTAAATACGGATTAGCACCAGGCAACGGTCGAAACTGGCCCTGCCCTTTTACCTGCCAGCAACAATCGCCGTAATGGCCGATGCAGCCAGCGCCCGTCGCGAAGATCGCTGCTTTCACAATCTCCAGATGAGATTCCGGCACATAGAAGAACAATTGATACATGGTCACGTCTTCCTACCGGCGAAAAAACTCAACCCACCCAGCGACGCGCGTTGCGGAATAAGCGCAGCCACGGCGCATCTTCGTGATCGCGCCAATCATCCGGGATCCAGCTTTGCTGCACACTGCGATACACCCGCTCTGGATGCGGCATCACAATAGTGGCCCGGCCATCTCGTGTGGTGTAACCCGTCGCACCACCTTGCGAACCGTTCGGATTGAACGGGTAGCGCATGGTCGCCTCACCGTAATTGTCGACAAAGCGTAGTGATAGCAGTTGCTGCTCGATGTTTTGCGTCAGCATCGCATCGCTGGCCTCCACACGACCTTCGCCGTGCGCTACTGCCACCGGAATTCGACTACCCGCCATACCCGCGAGCAACACGGACGGTGAATCAACGATTTCAACCAGTGCAGTGCGTGCTTCAAATTGCTCGCTGGTATTGCGGACAAATCTCGGCCACAAATCAGCCCCAGGAATAATGTCTTTCAACTGCGAAAGCATTTGGCAGCCGTTGCAGACACCCAGGGAAAACGTATCGGGGCGCGCAAAGAATGCAGAAAACTCATCACGTGCACGGCTATTGAACAAAATGGATTTTGCCCAACCACCGCCTGCGCCCAATACATCGCCATAGGAGAATCCGCCGCACGCGGCAAGGCCGCGGAAATCACTCAACGAGAGAGCGCCGGAAACAATGTCACTCATGTGGACATCGACCGCCGCGAATCCAGCACGCGTAAACGCCGCCGCCATCTCGACATGTCCGTTGACGCCCTGCTCGCGCAAAATGGCAACTTTCGGCTTCTTTAGATTCAGAAACGGCGCCGCAATATCAACACGGTGATCAAAGGACACCTGCACCGTCATGCCGGGGTCTTGATTATCGGCAATCGCCTCAAACTCTTGACGCGCACAATCCGGGTTATCCCGCAGCGATTGAATACGGAAGCTGGTCTCGCTCCACAACGACTGTAGCCGCACACGCGTATCAGCAAATAATTCTGCGTCACCATCACGAATGACGACATTTTGCTCCACCGTCGCACGACCAACTGGCCGCAAAATCTTGTCGATGCCCTGCTGCGCACAGATCGCACGCACGAGTTCGACGTTTTCCGTACGAACTTGCAACACCATGCCGAGTTCTTCAGAAAACAGTACGCCTTCGATACCGCCCAACACATCACGCAATGCGGCCAGGTCAATATCAACACCGCAGCGCCCGGCAAAAGCCATTTCCAGCAGACTCACGACAAGACCGCCATCGCTGCGATCATGCGCCGCAATGACTAAGTCTTTCTCCAGCAGTTGCTGCATGACGGAGAAAAATTTCTTCAGCAACCCCGGCTCGATATCCGGGCTCACATGTCCCAACTGATTGCAAACCTGTGCCAGCGCCGAACCACCGAGACGATTCCGGCCTTCACCCAGATCCACCAGTAATAGTTGATGATCGACATCAGGGCGCAATTGCGGTGTGACTGTTTTGCGAATATCCAGCACCGGTGCAAATGCCGACACAATCAATGACAACGGCGACGTCACTGCCTTTTGCCCGCTACCGTCTTCCCATACCGTACGCATCGACATCGAATCTTTGCCCACCGGAATGGTCAGTCCCAGTTTTGGACAGAACTCCATACCCACCGCATGCACGGTGTCATAAAGCGCCTGATTTTCACCCGCGTGATTGGCGGCACTCATCCAGTTGGCCGACAGTTTGATGCGCTCGATACCATCGATGCGCGCGCAGGCAATATTCATTACTGCTTCGCCAATCGCCATTCGGCCCGATGCGGCCGGATCGATCAACGCTAACGGCGTGCGCTCTCCCATGCTCATCGCTTCGCCAACATAGGCATCGATGGCTGCGGCAGTCACGGCACAGTCCGCCACCGGCACCTGCCACGGCCCAACCATTTGCTCGCGTGCCACAAGGCCCGTTACCGAACGGTCGCCGATGGTGATGAGGAAAGATTTCGACGCCACGGTCGGCAACTTCAGCACTCGCTCAATCGCCTCACCCAACGGCAATTTTGGCAACGTGAGCGGCGGCAATTTTAATGGCGCGCGATTAAATGCACGCTGCATTTTAGGTGGCTTACCGAGCAGCACCTGCATCGGCATATCCACGGGACGATTCTGGAACAGCCCGTCTTCCACCACTAACTGCCGCGCTTCCGTCGCCTCTCCGAGCACGGCGTAAGGTGCGCGCTCGCGACGGCAGAAAGTTTCAAACAACGACAGGTTTTGTGGCTCCACCGCCAGCACATACCGCTCTTGTGCTTCGTTGCACCAAATTTCAACCGGGCTCATGCCGGGCTCATCGTTGGGGATTTTGCGAAGATCAAACGTTGCGCCACGATCCCACTCATGGACCAATTCCGGCAAGGCATTGGACAGACCGCCAGCGCCCACGTCATGAATGGAAACGATCGGATTTTTCTCGCCAAGCGCCCAACAGGCGTCAATGACTTCCTGACAACGACGTTCCATTTCCGGGTTGTCGCGCTGCACGGATGCAAAGTCGAGATTTTCACTCGACGCGCCCGATGCCATTGACGAAGCGGCACCACCACCCAAACCAATCAAGAGTGCCGGGCCACCCAACACGATGATTTTCGCGCCGGCTTTGATTTCATTTTTCTCGACATGCATCTCGCGGATATTGCCGAGCCCGCCAGCAATCATGATCGGCTTGTGGTAACCGCGCACTTCACGGCCATTCGCCGTTTCCACTTCCTGCTCGTAGCTGCGGAAGTAGCCACAAATATTGGGCCGACCAAACTCGTTATTGAACGCCGCGCCACCCAGCGGACCTTCGATCATGATGTCCAGCGCCGATACGATGCGTCCCGGCTTGCCATAGGGCGCTTCCCAAGACTGTTCGAATCCAGGGATGCGCAAATTGGATACGGTGAAACCTGTCAGGCCGGCTTTCGGCTTTGAACCACGACCTGTCGCGCCCTCATCGCGAATCTCGCCACCAGAACCCGTGGACGCCCCCGGGAACGGTGCAATCGCCGTCGGATGATTGTGCGTTTCTACCTTGCACAAAATATGGATTGGTTCTTGATGAAATTCATACTCGTGCGTCTCCGGATTCGCGAAGAAACGATTGCCAACTGCACCGGAAATCACCGCAGCATTGTCTTTATAGGCAGATAGCACACCGCTAGGATGTTTTTCGTGCGTATTACGAATCATCCGAAACAAAGAACGCTCTGCACGGGCGCCATCGATAGTCCAGTCGGCGTTAAAAATTTTGTGTCGGCAATGCTCAGAGTTGGCCTGTGCAAACATCATCAATTCGATATCGCCGGGATTACGATGCAACGTGGTGAACGCCTGCACCAAGTAATCAATTTCATCGTCAGCCAGCGCCAGACCCAACTCACAATTGGCGTGCGCCAACGCCTCACGCCCACCGCCCAATACATCGACGACGGTCATTGGTCGCGGCGAGTGGCTGGCAAATAACACGGCCGAATCTTCCAGCTGCGCGAAGACCGCCTGCGTCATGCGATCGTGCAGACGAAGATCAACGAAACCCTGTTCATCCGCGGTTAATTCGCGCGACAGCGACAGGTAATAGGCCACGCCTCGCTCAATGCGTCGAACGGATGGCAGACCACAGTGATGAAGGATGTCGGTGGCCTTGCTGGACCATGGCGAGATGGTGCCGGGCCGCGGTACTACCAGCCGCAACCGGCTATCCGCAGGCTCACGCTGGTTTTCCGATGCCGGCCCATAGGAAAGCAAGCGATCCAGCACACTCTGCTGCTCGGCCGTCAGAGGATCCGCATCCAGCAAGTGGACATGGAACGCAGTCACAGCCGTGACGGGCGTACCTTCCAATGAAGCCAGCAGTTTGCGCAGACGGAAGGCGGACAGTGCCGGGGCACCACGCAGAATCAGCATCGGGACAGCTCTCGACCGGAGGGGGCTACAGCGGGCGCCAATGATAGCGACGGGGCCGCGGCTGTCGACTCACTCTTGCTGGGCTACTCATAACTTTCTGCACCGGCTTTTCGATACGCTGGCGAAGTCCTACCGACCCCAACCTTGCCCGGCCTGATGAATCGATAAGTCGTAGCCAACCTGCGGAATTCCCTCAGGAATTGGTACCAAAGATGACGACCGTTCAGCCCCCTGTCCTCAAATCACAAGGAAATGGCCGGTTTGTAGGACACTACCTATTGGCGAGCCCGCCTGCGATGGGTAAGGTCCGCCCCATCGATACGGGCATTTTGTGAACTGGTTCCCGTATTGCTGAACTCGACGGTTCCGGAGCACCGTCGTCGCCACCCCAGAAAGGTGGCACCCGCCTCGCGGCGGTTAAGGGCAAATCCCTGACCTGAGTCAGGCGACCCGAGCACCTCCTCTATCAGCCACACGAGCGACTGACACGAGATGAACTGGGCCAACCGAATCAAGTCTTTGGTCGCGACATGCGCCATTGCCTCTGTCGCCATCCTGCTGCTGGCGGCCAAAACACCTGCCCCTGGGCTAGATGGCGTTCGCGAACGTGGCGAACTGGTTATCGCCCTGCGCGCCGGTCCGACCTCTTGGTATACCAACTCCTTTGGTGATGCCGGCTTCGAATATGAATTGGCGGCCCGCTTTGCTCGCGAGCAAGGCGTGCCGCTGCGTGTGTTGCCAGTCAGCAGCGCCGGTGAAGCGCTGGATGCAGTGGCTAGAGGGAAGGCCGATCTCGCCGGAGGCATGGCGTTGACCATGACCACTGCCGACTCACAAAAATTCAGTGGCTCGCTGCCTATTCAGCAACTCAGTCAACTCGTCGTCTGCGAAAGCGCCAATAAGCGGCCGCAACTTCTGCAGGTCGCCAATCTCACTGATCGGAAGCTGGTCGTTGCCAGTGACAGCCCGCAAGCGGCCAATCTCGCCGCCTTAGCGCCACAAGTGCCCAATCTGGCTTGGGAAGAAGTAGAAGATGCCAGCGACGAAAACCTGCTGGGTCTCGTTCACGAAGACAGTCCCGAGTGCACGCTGATCGAAAGTGATGCCTGGGTCTTCCACCGTCACTTGTATCCAGACTTGAAAGTTGCACTGGAACTGCCAGGCGCCACGTTCTATGGCTGGGTTTTTGCTCGCACGACCGACTCCACCTTGCGTGATGCCGCCAACGCTTGGCTGGCCATGCGCCAAGCCGATGGCAGCATCGCCGCCTTGCGCGATCGCCAATTCGCGCACTTGAATTCATTGACCGCCATCGATGGCCGGCTCTTCTACCGCGCCATGCAAACCCGTCTGCCGCGCTACGTCGAGGCGTTCCGCGCTGAGGCCGACCGTAACGGCCTTGATTGGCGATTACTGGCAGCTGTCTCGTACCAGGAATCGCTCTGGGATCCGTCAGCGCAGTCACCGACCGGCGTGCAAGGTCTGATGCAGCTCACGCGTAACACCGCCGCTCACGTTGGTATCGAAGATCGCAACGATCCGCTGGCCAGCATCGAAGGCGGTGCCCGCTACCTGCGTCAGATCTTGGATGCGTTGCCGGAAGACATTCCCGCCGAAGACCGCACATGGATGGCTCTGGCCGCCTATAACGCCGGTCTTGCCCATCTGATGGATGCCCGCACCTTGACCCGCAAGCGCGGCGGCAACCCCGATAAATGGGAAGACGTTCGCGCCAATCTGGCGCTGCTGAAACAAGAGCAGTGGTACACACAAACTCGTTACGGCTACGCGCGCGGTGCCACGCAGGCCATCGTTTACGTCCGCCATGTGCGCCGTTATTACGATTTGCTGGTCCTGGCCAGCAACAGCAGCTCACATAGCGAGCGCATGCTGGCGAGCAACCATTCCGCCGCAACGCTGGCCACCAACTAAACCCTCATCTGACGAAAGCGCCGGCAATTGCCGGTATTTCTGTTTCAGCGTGCTATAAATCGCCGGTGGCTCCGCCGGGCCACGCCGGTTGCGAAAACATCCTGCCGGCTAGTTCATGAAGAGCGCATCCCGATCATGAAGAACGCTTTCTGGGCCAAGGACTGGTTCGCCGGTCTGATCGTCGTCGTTGCCGTTGTCTTATTCAGTCTCGGCGACACGTTTGGCCGCATCGAATTAAGCACCTACGACATGGGTGTCCGCGCGTCCACGCGTGATGCCGGCGAACAAGTCGCCATCATCGGCATCGACGATCAAAGCATCGCCAATCTCGGCCGCTGGCCATGGCCACGCAGCATTCATGCCGAGATGATCGACAAATTGAAAGCAGCGGGGGCCAAAGCGATTGGTTTCAGCGTGCTCGTCTCCGAACCGCAATTGGATCCGGGGCTGGCGCGTATTCGTGACATCCGTGATTTCTATCAGCAGTCAGGGCTCTCGACCGCACCAACCAACAATCCGCTGACGGTGCCCTTAACTGAACTCGGCACGCGCCTTGATACCGCCGCCACCGATCTCGACAACGACACGAAATTAGCGACTGCCATCACCAGTGCGGGCAACGTGGTGCTAGGCATGCAGATGGATCCTGGCGAGCCCAACGGCAACCCGGATGCTGCCGTTCCCGATTGGCTGCTGCGTGATGCCATTCCCGATGAAAACATGCAGTTGCCAGCCGACGTGGGTGATGCGTTGCCACTGCCACAATCGACACTATCGATTGCACCACCCGTGCAAGCACTCGCCAGCGGCAGCAGCGCTGTCGGTCACTTGGTCACGCTACTCGAAGAAGACGGCAAGGTACGTACTGAGCCTCTAGTGCTCGAATATTTCGGCACGTTGTTTCCATCGATGTCGCTGCAGCTCGCCGCAGAAAGTCTCAATCTGTCGACCAAAGATATTCGCGTCACCATGGGCGAAAGCGTCCAGCTGGGCAAATTGAAAATCATGACCGACGACCAGCTAAAAATGCGGTCGTTCTTCTATCGCGATACTGAACTGGGGCCTGCCTTCCCCGTTGATTCGTTCTACGACGTTTACACGGGCAAAATTGGCCTCGATAAATATAAAGGCCGCATCGTGCTGATCGGTCCGACGGCTTTCGGCCTCGGCTCGACACTGACCACACCGCTGCCGGGCGCCATGGAGCCAGTACAACTGCTCGCACACAACGTTGCCAGCATTCTCAACGAAGATTTTTTCATCCGCCCAGTGTGGGCGACCGCTGCTAAATGGCTGTGCGTCTTACTCATTGCCGCGTACTTGATGTTCGGCCTGCCGCGCTTGAGCGCTGGCATGGGCGCTGGTGTTTCTGCTGCGCTACTGGTGCTCGTATTCGGCACTGAACTCGTCATGCTGGCCAGCAACGGCGAGTGGATTCCGTTGATGCTGCCCGTCTTGGTGTTGGTTGCCGGTCACTTGGCGCTCACGACACGCCGATTCTTGGTCACCGAAGCCGGCAAGCAGCGCTCGGATACTGAATCCGCCGAATCCAACCGCATGTTGGGCCTTGCCTTCCAACAAGCCAATCAACTCGACATGGCGTTCGAAAAATTCCGTCGTGTCCCGCTGAACGACGACATGATGGATCCGCTGTACAACTTAGCGCTCGATTTCGAACGCAAACGGCAATTCAGCAAAGCCGCTGCCGTGTATCAATACATGGGCGAGCACAACAAAGGATTCCGCGACATCGAACCACGCATGCAGCGCGCCAGTGCCGCGCAAGACTCGATGATCTTCGGCTTGCGCACTGGCGGTGGCGGCGACACCTTGCTGACCGGCGCTATCGGTGCCGAGAAACCCAAGCTTGGTCGTTATGAGGTTGAGAAAGAACTCGGCCGTGGTGCCATGGGCGTGGTGTACTTGGGTGTCGACCCACGCATCAATCGCACCGTGGCCATCAAAACCATGGCATTGGCGCAGGAATTTGAAGAATCAGAACTCGCAGAAGTGAAAGAGCGTTTCTTCCGCGAAGCAGAAGCTGCAGGACGGCTCAATCACCCGAACGTCGTCACCATTTACGACACAGGCGAAGAACACGATCTCGCTTGGATCGCGATGGAATTGCTCACCGGCCATGACCTCACGCGTTACACCAAGCCGGACAACATGCTGCCGATCGAGAAAATCATCAACATCGTGGCGCTGGCTGCTGAAGGTTTGGATTACGCGCATAAGAACAACGTGGTGCATCGCGATATTAAACCCGCCAACATCATGTACGACCCACAAACCGACGCCGTGAAAATTGCCGACTTCGGCATTGCTCGCGTGTCGAACTCCGGTAAAACAAAAACCGGCATGGTCGTGGGTACGCCCAGCTTCATGTCACCCGAGCAGGTGACGGGCCGCAAAGATCTCGACGGCCGTACAGACCTGTGGTCGCTCGGCGGTGTGCTCTATCAGCTCATTACGTTGGAGCTTCCGTTTGACGGCGAAGCGGCGACGCAAATCATGTACAAGATCGCCACCGAGCCTTACCCAGATCCGTTAGAAATTCGTCCGGATATCAAAAAAACCTGTCCTTGGGTGTCCATCGTCATCAAGCGCGCGCTCGATAAAGATCGCGACAAGCGTTATCAAAACGGCGCGCAAATGGCCAAAGATCTGCGCACCTGTTTAGCCAAAATGCAGCAGGCCGCAAAGGGTACCGGGCTGACCGGATCGAACCCGGCAGTTTGATGCGGTTGAATTCACGCTCATGAAGAAGCAGTTGCAAGTCCGGGCTCGACTCATGCTTGACGAGGAAATCGCTTTCGGGCCCGGGAAAGCAGATCTGCTCGACGCCATCGACAGCAGCGGTTCGATTTCTGCGGCGGCGCGTCAAATGAACATGAGTTATCGGCGCGCTTGGTTACTGGTCGATACGATGAATCGCTGCTTCCGCGAGCCACTAGTGACATCTATGGCCGGTGGCAATCAAGGCGGTGGTGCCGTTCTGACTGAAGCTGGCCGCGAAGTGCTTCGTAATTACCGCACGCTAGTCAGCGATCTTGAGCGCGTCAGCAACACACATCGCGCTTCACTCGAACAGCGGCTCAGGAAGCAACCGGTACCGTAAGCAAGCGTCCAGCCTCAAGCGTCCAGATACTCTCCGCCAAGTAATCCACTTCGCCCGGCACATGACTTACGTAAAGCATCGGAATCTTCAGCTGATCGCGCACATTCCGTAGAAACGGCAAAACTTGCTGCTTGCGTACGTTATCCAACGATGCCAATGGCTCATCCAGCAGCAGCATCCGTGGCGAATACAGAAGCGCTCGTCCCAAAGCCACGCGCTGCTTTTCACCGCCCGATAAATCACGTGGCCGACGCTTCAGCAAATGGCCGATCGCCAACAAATCCACGATGGCATCGATATCAAACCGACGGTCCTGCGGAGCACGGCGATTAAATCCGTACAACAAATTACTGTGAACACTTAAGTGCGGAAACAATCGTGCATCCTGATACACGATTCCAATACGCCGTTGTTCCGGTGGAAGAAAAATTCCGACTGACGTGTCGCAGAGTATTTCGCCATCCAACACGATGCGGCCGACATCGGGTTTCTGCAGCCCCGCAATGAGCGACAGCAAAGTACTTTTGCCAGAACCGGATGGACCCACAAGACCAATCGCGCCCACGGCACCGGCTGCCTTTGCCTGTAGCGAAAAATCGCCACGCCGCCACTGCACGTCCAACTCTAAAAATCCCGTCACGGCAGTGCTCGGCGCACGCGACACAGCATCATCAACGACTGGCGTTACCCTTTCACCACCGCATGCTGGAATATCAGCCATGGTCGCGATACCCCAACCGCTTTTGCAAACGCCGCGTCACCGCCTGCCCGATCAGCAAGGCAATCAACGCCAATACGATCGACAAATAAACCAACCGCAAAGCAGCCGCTTCACCATCCGGTTGATGAATCAATGTGTAGATCGCCAGCGGCAACGTACGCGTCTCACCTTCGATATTGCCGACGAAAGTAATGGTGGCGCCGAATTCACCGAGACTGCGACTGAACGCCAACAATGCACCAACTAAAATGCCTGGCAATGCTAGTGGCAGCGTGATGGTGAAAAATACTCGCCACGGGCCGGCGCCCAACGTGCGTGCTGCGCCTTCTAGTTTGGAATCGATCAACTGAAACGAGAGGCGAATCGGTTGCACCAACAGCGGCATGCTCATCACCAGTGACGCCAACACTGCACCCGTCCAACTGAACATGATGCTGATGCCGAAGGTTTCATAGAGCCACTGCCCCACGGGGCCGTTGCGGCCAAATGCCAACAGCAGCAGATAACCAGGCACCACAGGCGGCAATACCATCGGCAGGTGCACCAACGCATCCACCAGAGATTTTCCAAAAAACTCACGGCGTGCCAGCACCCACGCCAGTGCGATGCCGGGCAACAAGCCCAACACCATGCACCAGAACGCTACGCGAGCCGATAAAGCCAGCGCATCCCATTCCGCAGGACTGAGAATCATAATTTTCTCATGACCGAACGAAGAAAACTTTCATCTCGATAACCCTGTGCTGAATTCATGGCAACCTCAGAGCACCACAAATCCATAGCGAACAAACACGGCGCGCGCTGCTGGGCTACTCAGAAAATCGTGGAATTCACGTGCTTTCGGCGAGGCCAATGGTAACAGTGCAACGGGATAGACGATGACGTCATGCGCCGCTGCCGGGAAAGTGCCCGCTACCATCACTTTGCTGCTGATGCGTGCATCGGTCATGTAGACGATACCCAGCGGGCATTCGCCGCGCTCGACGAAAGCCAACGCGGTGCGTACATCTTCAGCGCCCACCACGCGTGAATGCAAAGCGTCCCACCAGCCTAGCCACTGCAATGCTTGTTTTCCGTAAACACCCGCCGGGACGCTGCTGGGCTCACCCATGCACAACTTACCTGCAAACTCCGGTACTTTATTTTTCTCCATCGCGATGGTGCGCGGTTCGTTAGCCGGCGCAATCATCACGAGCGCATTACCCAGCAAGTCACGTCGTGAAGCACGCTCAATCAGCTTGCGTGTGTCCAAGTAATCCATCCATTTGCGATCGGCCGAGATAAACAGATCGGCCGGTGCACCCGCTTCGATCTGTTTGGCCAGCGTCGAAGATGCCGCAAAATTAAGCACCACCTTGTCATCTCGTCCGGACTGCCAAGCAGATGCCACATCTTTGAGTGCATTAGTCAGGCTTGCAGCGGCAGACACACGCACATCGGCAGCGGCGGACCAGCCCGGCAACCAAGCGAGGATGGCTAGCAAAATTACGACGAAACACTGGCGGGCAAAGGGTTGGATGGAGAAATTCATCGAGGGTTTTTTGCTCGAACGGCATTGCATGGGTGGCCTCCTAATAGACGTTTCGCGGATCGCTTAATCGGGAAGGCATGCTGCCCGACTAGCTTTCGCTATTCCCAGTGCAATATAGCGATAATGCTGGCAAAATGCATCTTGGCGACGTCGCAACGAGGCGGCCGCACGCCTACCGCTATTCCCAATTGGATATATCGAAAGCCACATCGGAGAAACTTATGCCCATGTCTCACCGAGTAAAACGCAAGACGGCCGCCGCCGGTGCCTTCTTCCTGCTGGCTACGGCTGGCCTCGCCCACGGCAAAGACGACACGCTGGAACTGCTGGCACGCAAAGGCGTGATCACCGCCGAGGAATACGCCACGCTCAAGACCAGCCAGAAGGACCGCGCCGAAGTCAGCCTGAAAGACGGCCTGCGTATCACCGGCAATGACGGTAGCAGCCTGCGTATCGGCACGCTGATCCAAGCCGATGCTGCCTATTTCGATCGTGAACAGCGGGAAGCGCCCAACGGCACCGAGATCCGTCGTGCCCGCCTGTCCTTTGGCGGCACCACCGGTGTCTGGAATTTCCGCCTAGAAGGCGAGTTCGCTGGCACCGCCACACTCACCGACGGCTTCGCGGCCTGGAATGGCCCGGTCACCATAACTGGCGGCCACTTCAAAATGCCCTACAGCCTCGAAAGCCTCATGAGCGATAAGGACCTCGCGTTCATGGAGCGCTCGCTGTCATCGGCATTCTTAGCATCACGCGCACCTGGCCTGATGATCAGCGATGGCAACGCGCAGGGCGGCTGGGCCATCGGCCTGTTCGGTGAGCCACTGCACACGACTGGCACCGCGCCCACGGCCAGCAGCAGCACCGCGACCGCCAATGCCGACGACGAGGGCGGCGGTCTCAGCGTGCGGATGAGCCACGCTTTCTTTGCCGATGGCGGCAACCTGCTACACGTCGCCGGCTCCGCACACTACCGTGTGCCCACGCAGGGCGGCAGCAATACGCTGGAAACTCTGCGCCTTTCCAGTCGTCCGGAGGCCAACCAGTTCACCGATCGCCTGCTGAACACCGGCAACATCACCGGCGACGTAGGAAGTTACCAATTGAGCGCCTTGGAACTCGCCAGCAGCATCGGCTCCCTGCTGATGCAGGCCGAATACACCCAAGCAACGGTCACGCGCGAAGCCAATGGTTTTGCCGACGCGAATTTTTCCGGCGGCTATGTGCAGGCCAGCTACACACTCACCGGCGAGAAACGTGCCTACAAGGCCGACAAGGGCGTCTTCGAGGGCGTAGTGCCAAAAGGCAAGGTCGCATGGGAAATGGCGGTGCGTGCGTCACAGATGGACCTGAACGATGCCGGCATCACCGGCGGCAAAGAAACCAACGGTTCCTTCGCGGTGAACGCCTACATCGGTTCAGCGATGAAGTTGAGCTTCAACTACGTGCAGGTGCTGGAAACGGCGGACATCGGCCCTGCCGCCTTGGTCCCAGGCGAGAAGCCCAGCGCCGTGATGCTACGCGGACAGTTGGCGTATTAAACGGAATCTCGGAGCGGACACCATTGTCCGCTCCGAGATATTCATCTACGTCGAGCCCGAAAAAACTCACTCATCAAGGCCGAGCACTCATCGGCCAACACGTCGCCACGCAGTACGACGTGGTGATTGAGGTGCGGAAGATCAAATATCTGCAACCGCGAACGTGCGCTGCCGGCTTTCGGCTCGTCGGCTCCGTACACCACTTCGCGCACCCGCGCATGCACCAACGCACCACAACACATCAGGCACGGCTCCACCGTCACATAAAGCGTGCAGTCGACCAGCCGATAATTATCGATTCGTTTTGCGGCGTCGCGCAGCGCGACCACTTCAGCATGGGCCGTCGGGTCGCAAGAAGAAATGGGTTGATTGAAGCCCTCACCGACGATGACGCCACTTTTGACCACTACCGCACCCACCGGCACTTCGCCGGCAGACGCAGCAACACGCGCCAACTCCAGCGCGCGGCGCATAAACATTTTATCGTCGTGATTCATTCAGATATCCAAGCCGAGCGGCCTGGTAAGCACGCGCGTCGTGCAGCGGCCGGAAATCCAGCCGCTGCACGCGAGTCTTAACTCTTATCGACGCCGTATTTACCGCCGCCCAGCAGCATCACCGTCACCGCCGTGAACAGGAACATGGCCTGCAATTCCAGCGCATAACCGCCGTGTTCACCCATCGAGAACAAATCACCCATGTGTGCCAACAAAATGGCCACCAGCATATTGCCAGCTACCAGCAGCGCAGCGATGCGCACTTGTACACCGGCAATCAACATCAATGGCGCCACGATCTCGCCGACATAAACGCCCCACGCCAGAAAAGCCGGCAGGCCATGGCTGGTCACCATGCCTTCGATAAATCCAATGCCATAGCGCAGTTTGGCAATTCCGTGAAACAGCATGAGCACGCCCAAGGTGAGGCGCAGAATGAGTTTGGCAATATCGGGCTGATTGAGCATGGCAATACCCCTGTTTTTATGGTGGAAATTTTATTCGGCGCGGCCTCTGTAACCGCCGCAGCACCGCTGTATTAGTAAATCATTCCCACTCGATTGTCGCGGGCGGTTTTGACGAAATATCGTAAGTCACGCGCGAAACGCCACTGATCTCATTGATGATGCGGTTCGATACGTGCTCCAGCAATTCATACGGCAGCCGAGCCCAGCGCGCGGTCATGAAGTCGATGGTTTCCACTGCGCGCAACGCAATCACCCATTCATAACGGCGACCATCGCCCACCACGCCCACGCTCTTCACCGGCAGAAACACGGCAAAAGCCTGCGACGTCTTGTGGTAATAGTCAGCGTTGTGCAGTTCTTCGATGAAAATAGCATCCGCACGACGAAGGATATCGGCGTAGTCCTTTTTCACTTCACCCAAAATGCGCACGCCCAAGCCCGGGCCTGGGAACGGGTGGCGGTACACCATGTCGTAGGGTAGACCGAGCTCAAGACCAATACGACGCACTTCATCTTTGAATAACTCGCGCAGCGGCTCAACCAACTGTAATTTCATGTGCTCCGGCAAGCCGCCGACGTTGTGGTGGCTCTTGATCACATGCGCTTTGCCGGTCTTGCTCTTCGCGGATTCGATGACATCCGGATAAATCGTGCCCTGCGCCAACCAGTGCGCATCCTTAATCTTTGCAGCCTCACGCTCGAACACATCGATGAATGTGTTGCCGATGATTTTCCGTTTTTGCTCGGGATCCGAAACGCCATGCAGTTTTGACAGAAATTCCTGCTCGGCATCCACCCGAATCACCTTGATGCCCATGTTCTTGGCGAACATCTGCATCACCTGATCGCCTTCATTCAAACGAAGCAGGCCATTATCGACGAAGACACAAGTCAATTGCTTACCGATAGCGCGATGTAGAAGCGCCGCCACCACCGATGAATCCACGCCACCGGACAAGCCCAGAATGACGTGATCGTCACGCACCTGTTCGCGCACGGTTTCAATGGCATCTTCGACGATGTTGCTGGCATTCCATAGCGCTTCACAACCGCAGATTTTCAGCACGAAACTTTCCAGCAGGCGCTGACCTTGCAGGGTGTGCGTCACTTCGGGATGGAATTGCACGCCGTAGAAACGCTTGTCGTCGTTCGCCATCCCCGCAATCGGGCAACTCGGCGTGCTGGCCATCAGCGTAAAGCCGGCGGGCATCGTGGTGACTTTGTCGCCATGACTCATCCACACATCAAGCAACGCATGGCCGTCGGCCGTCATATGGTCTTCGATATTTTCTAGCAGCCGCGATGGTGTTTCGCGTTTCACTTGCGCATAGCCAAACTCACGCACATCGGACGTGCCAACCTTGCCGCCTAACTGATCGGCCATGGTCTGCATTCCATAGCAAATACCCAGCACCGGCACACCCGCCTTGAACACCGACTGCGGCGCACGCGGCGTCGACCCTTGCGTCACCGATTCCGGCCCGCCCGACAAAATGATGCCTGCCGGATTAAAAGCCTTGATCTCGGACTCGTCCATTTCATACGAGCGCAATTCGCAATACACGCCGATCTCGCGTATACGACGCGCAATCAGCTGTGTGTACTGCGAGCCGAAATCGAGAATCAGGATGCGATGCGCGTGAATATTCTTGGTCATGTTCTCAACTCTAAACCGGCAAAACTTTTAAAAAAATCACCGCTGAATACGCAGCATGACGCCATTGACTACGCGCCCAGGCCACACCACCCAACACATAAAAATCCCGAATCAAACGGCAATACCGCAGATGACGATCTGCGCTCACCCAACCGGGTAATTCGGCGATTCCTTTGTGATCTGCACGTCATGCACGTGCGATTCCTTGATGCCGGCAGACGTGATTTTCACGAACTGCGTCTTTTGGTGCATCGCATCAATGGTGGCGCAACCGGTATAACCCATGGACGCGCGTAATCCGCCCATCATCTGATGCACGATGTTGGCCATTGGGCCTTTGTAAGCCACTCGACCTTCGATGCCTTCTGGCACCAATTTTTCCACACCCGCTGAGGCGTCTTGGAAATAACGATCGGACGAACCACTGCGTTGTGCCATCGCACCCAGCGAGCCCATCCCGCGATACGCCTTGTAATAACGGCCTTGATACAACTCCACTTCACCCGGCGCTTCTTCGGTGCCCGCCAACAACGAGCCCACCATCACCACATCCGCACCAGCAGCAATCGCTTTGGCTAGATCGCCGGAATAACGAATGCCGCCATCCGCAATGACTTTGATTTTGCTGCCCTTGAGCGCCTCGGCAACGTTCGCTACCGCCGTGATTTGCGGCACGCCAATGCCCGCAACGATCCGCGTCGTGCAAATAGATCCCGGACCGATACCCACTTTCACCGCATCGGCACCGGCACCGGCCAGCGCTTTGGCCGCTTCTGCGGTGGCGATATTTCCACCAATCACATCAATTTTTGGAAAATGCTTCTTCACCCACGCCACGCGATCGATCACGCCGCGCGAGTGACCATGTGCCGTGTCTACCACCAACACATCAACGCCGGCATCGACCAGTGCGGCGACCCGCTCTTCCGTGCCGGCACCGGTACCGACGGCGGCGCCCACGCGCAAACGACCTTGGCCGTCTTTACACGCATTTGGATAGGCCGCGGCCTTGCTGATGTCCTTGACGGTGATCAAGCCCTTCAATTGGCCACTTTTATTAGTGACCAACACGCGCTCGATGCGATGCACGCGCAGCAATTCTTTGACTTCCGCTTGCGATGCATCTTCCTGCACTGTCACCAAGCGTTCTTTCGGCGTCATGATCGACGACACCGGCAAATTGAATTGCGTTTCAAAACGCAAATCGCGGCTGGTAACAATACCGACCAGCTCGCTACCAACCACCACTGGCACACCCGAAATGTTGTGCGCGCGCGTGAGTGCAATCAATTCACCGATAGTGATATCGGGCGCTACCGTGATGGGATCGCGCACTACACCGCTTTCATATTTTTTTACCGCCCGCACTTCGCGCGCTTGATCGGCGATTTCCATATTTTTGTGCAAGATGCCGATACCGCCTTCTTGCGCCATCGCAATCGCCAGCCGCGCTTCGGTGACGGTATCCATCGCCGCCGACATCATCGGAATATTGAGCGCGAGATTGGCCGTGAGCTGCGTCTTTAGGCTGACGTCCTTGGGCAGGATGTCGGACTCGCCGGGCAGCAGGAGGATGTCGTCAAAAGTGAGGGCTTCTTGCACGATGCGCAGCATGGGTACCCCGCGGGACGCTGAAAGCGACGAAGGGGACCACCGGCCGGGTTGCAGACCCGGTAACGCACGGGCACCACCAACAACACTGCGGGTGATGGCCTCAGGCTCCCGGCGGCCCGGGAGAAAGAAGCCGCGCATTATACTGGAACGCCCCCGCCTGCCGGCGACGGTTTTCTATCCCGCTCCCTGCCGGTCCGCCCCACTCGAATACCTGGGACTTTGCATGCCGCCGACACCGCCTCCCGGCCCCCGCGACACCGCCACTGGCCAGCCCGGCCCCGAGGTGCTCAGCGTCAGCCAGTTCAATCGCAAGGTGCAATCGTTGATGGAGGGCAAGCTGCCGCTGGCGTGGATCGAGGGCGAGATATCCAACCTCGCGGCCCCACCCTCAGGGCATTTCTATTTCACGCTCAAAGACAGCGATTCGCAGGTGCGGGCGGCCATGTTCCGCAATCGCTCACGCTTTGTGTCCTTGAAACCGCGCAACGGTTTGCTGGTGCGAGTGCAGGCACGCGCCACGCTGTATTTGCCACGTGGCGATTACCAGTTGATCGTCGAACACATGGAAGAAGCCGGCATCGGTGCGCTGCAACGCGCTTTCGAGCAACTGAAAGCCAAACTCGCCAGCGAAGGTTTATTCGACGCAGAAGACAAGCAAGACATTCCTGCGTTTCCACGCACCGTCGGTGTCGTTACGTCACCGGCAGGCGCGGCCATTCACGACATACTCACCGTGTTACGTCGGCGTGCGCCTTGGATACACGTGATTGTTTATCCAACGCTGGTGCAAGGTCGCGAAGCCGCATCGCAAATTGCTGACGCCATCGAAACGGCTAACGAGCGTGATGAGTGCGATGTGCTGATCGTAGGGCGCGGTGGCGGTTCGCTGGAAGATCTGTGGCCGTTCAATGAAGAAGTGGTCGCACGTGCGATTGCTGACAGCGCCATCCCCGTGATCAGTGCGGTGGGTCACGAAACCGATTTCAGCATCGCGGATTTTGTGGCAGATATGCGCGCACCCACGCCTTCAGCCGCAGCAGAAACGGTTGCCGCACAAGATCGCGACGCCTTGCTTGCACGCAGCAGTCACGCACTGCGCTCGCTAACACGACGCATGCACGCGCAACTGCAGGAAGCCACCAGTCGGTTGCAACTGGCTCACAAATCACTGGTCCGTCCAGATTATCGCCTGCGTGAGTTCCGGCAAACGCTGGATGAGTTGGAATTACGTGCCGGCCGAGCGCTACGCACATTGCTCGCGCAGCGCCAGCAAGAATTAGAAGCCACCGCCGCCAGACTCCACACCGTGAGCCCGCTGGCCACACTCGCGCGCGGTTATGCCATCGTGCGTGACGAGAACAACTCGGTCATTAAAAATGCGCAGGCTGTGACGCTAGGCAGTACGGTGACGGCTCGGTTGGGACAAGGCACACTGGCCTGTACAGTAGAACGCGTTTTGCCGACTAACGAAGACACGGCGTCTTGAGCATCAGTCAGTGCAGGACACGTAACGGCCTACGTAAAAGCGCACACCATTTACGCTGTCGATTCACCGAGTAGTTTCAACATCGATTCGCGCAAACGTTCGCGTGTGAATGGCTTGGAGAGATAGTCATCCATACCCGCCGCCAGACAGCGTTCGCGTTCACCACTCAATGCATTAGCGGTCACGGCCACCACCGGTGTGCGGCCACCTTGTTCGGGCGTACGCGTACGCAGCTGCCGCGTGGCTTCCAAGCCATCAATGCCCGGCATCTGCACATCCATGAGAATCAGGTCATAACGCTCGACAGCCAACCGATCCAACGCCGCTTGACCATCCGCCACCACTTCTGACGTCGCACCCATACTGGCCAACATGCCTTCGGCCACCATCTGACTGACGTGATTATCTTCCACCACCAAAATTCGCCGGCCTGCGAGACTCCGCCCCGGAACCGACACGCGCCGAACATCATTACGCGCAACCAAACCCGTACGTCGTGCAGGTAACGCAAATTCCAGCCGGAATGTCGTGCCTTTGCCAACCTGACTGTCGGCTTTCAACGAACCATTCAGCATCGTGGTCAGCCGCCGCGCGATCGGTAGCCCCAAACCCGTGCCACCAAAACGACGTGACGTGGAATTATCCGCCTGACTGAACGGCTCAAACATTTGCTCAATACGATCTTGAGCAATACCAATGCCGGTATCTTCCACCGCCAATTTCAAAAACAACTTGCCATCTGCATTCAATTGCCCGCTGGCACGCAAGATAACGCTGCCCTTCTCAGTGAATTTGATCGCATTACCCACCAGATTCACTAACACCTGACGCAGCCGCGTCGGATCACTGGTCACCAGAATACCCGCCAGCGCCTCATCGACATCCAACACGAGAGCGATATGACGCAGTTGCGCCTGATGCGCAAAACCATCTGCAATGGCCTGCAGCATGTCGATCAAATTAAATTCGATTTGCTCCAGCGGTAATCTGCCGCCTTCGATGCGCGAAAAATCAAGAATATCGTCAATCACCACCAGCAAATGCTCGCTGGAACGCCGCGCCGTGTCCAAACACGTACGCTGATCACCGTCCAGCGCGGAATCACCCAGCAATTCCAGCATCCCCAAAACACCATTCATGGGGGTACGCAACTCATGCGACATCATCGCGAGGAATTCACTTTTTGCACGCGATGAGTTTTCTGCGGAAGCGCGCGCCTCTTCGATGCGCACCATCACATTTGCCGTACGTGTCGCCGCCCACAGCGTGAACGCCAAAACCAGTGCGGCAATCAAGAGGGCTCTGAAGAGCACCATGCGCTGCTGACTGGCGATCAAATCCGTCGTCATGCCGACTTCAACCGCGCCCAACTGCATCGGTATCGACTCGCGCAAACGGCCCAGCGCGCCAATCTCGTCATCGACCACATGGACGCGATCAATCGCCGCCCGGTAAACACGAACTCGTTTGGCCATGCCAATTTGTCCGCGCACACCGTCTTTGTATGTCTCCGCAAGGACTGCTCCAGACGCATCACGGATCACGACAAAAATAACATCCGGCTCAGCCATCAGCGGCGTCAGCAATGCCATCAAAGCAGCGCGATTGCCAACAATCACACCGTATTCGGCCGCTGGCGCCAGTTGCCGCGCCATCATTTCACCGCGCACATCTAATTCACGGCTAAATGCATCAAAGCGTTCCAGCAGAAAATATCCACCCAACAATGCCGCCACCACCAGCACCGGTACGACTGCTAAGCGTCGAATCCGTGCCCGCAACGGCCACTCGCCAATCTTTATCACGGCACACCTCCTGCGTTGAGCAGTGGTGCCGGCAACTTCGCCGGCGGCGGCAGATCTATCGATAAAGCCCGCGCCACCTGCGGATTGGTGCTGACCCAATAACGCGCGGGATATCGTGGCGGCGGCATGATCTTGGCGTTCAGCAGTTGCGGTAACCACTCCGCCAGCATAGCGAGGGTTTCCGGCATCCCCGCGCCTAACGAAGCAATACTGCCCGCCTGCACCCAAGCACTGCTGGGCCCTATCACCGGTTTGCCATGACGGTACGCTGTCATCAACACCGTTTTGGCGTGCTCAGGCTGAAAAACTTCGCCGCCGTCGATACCTAACAGAAAATCCGTTTCATCAAACAGGTCGCCCAGCCGACGCGGCAACGATTGCCCCGCCGCCGGGGCTGGCTTGATGACAGGTGTTAGACCGAGGCGCGCACACTCCGCACGTAGCGCGGCCAACAAACTGCTGTCTTCCGTTGCAAATATGCCAACGCGCCGTGCCGCCGGTAACACCACGCGGGCAAGCTGCAGTTGCTGCACAGGATCGGGATCCCAATACACCGCCGTGTGCGAAACCCGCCCAGGCGCATCGAGCTCACGCAACGCGGCGCGATAACTGTCACGCGTCAGGGCAATACCGACCACGGGCACGGCTGCTGTGGCTAACGCATCACGAAACGCGCGCGCGCCCACGGCAATTTTCAATTGTGCTGGCGCACCGTCCGTGCGGAACTCTATGCCGGAGGTTTGCTCCGTCAAACGCGTACGCACTTCGTCAATGATTTCGTCTGGGCCTTGCACGTTCACGACAGCGGCTAGCGCATCGCCAGCAAACAATGCCAGCAATAAGCCGATAACCCACTGCGCACTACGTTGCTGCTTCATCGTTGCCACTTCATCCTTGAATCTTGAGTCTGCATGGTCGGCTTATCCCTGCCAATCCTCGTCAGAAATCCAGCTGGATACCTACGTATCCATACACCCGGTCAGCATACATATTGTCGATATGAATATGCGGTTCATCATAGAACCGGTATTGCACATTGCCTGACAACTGTAGCCGCGCCTCACCTAACGGGATTTCCCGGGCCAATCGCACATCCAATCGATCCATACCACGATCAACGTGTGTGCCATTGCCAAGCACCCGTTCGTTCTGATTGCGGGTGATATACCAAGCGGCCGACCCCGTCCACCATGAGGAGAACCGATGCCCGATGGCAACGCTACCACTGTATCGTGCCGTGAATTTTGCTTCAATCGGATTATTGGTCCGATTATCGATGTAGGCGTAACTGCCCCACAGCCAACTGCGCGGCGCAAAGCGGCAACGAGACTGAATTTCGATACCGTTGAGTTCGACCCAGCCGGAATTGTCAGCATCAAAGTTTGCCGGGTTGATGGCATTACTGATCAGGTTGTCGAGTTTTTCTCGAAACCAGCGGACATCCACCTCGGTACGCGTCGAAGGAAAATAGCCAAAATAGCCCAGCTCGACCGAATCAATACGCTCTGGCTCAAGATTACCCGGCGCCGTCTGAACCAAAAATAAATCACGTTGCGTCCAGGTTTGCGGATCCACGCCATTGGTCCACGGCGGCGAGATATGCGTGAAGGTGATGCGCGTGCTGGCATATTCCTCGTAGATATCCTGCGTACGATATGCACGCGAGCCCACCACACGCAGCGCCTGTTGCGGCAAAAAACGCCAGTTCAAACCTGCCATGGGCGAAAACGTAAAGCCACTGATGCCATCGTCTTCCAGCATGGCGCCAAAGTTGAACAGCAGCGGATCCAGAACGCGGTATTCGCCATGCCCAAAAAACCGCCACACCGTGTTATCCGCATCGCCATCTAAGTACACATCGCTTTGACCGTAGTCATAGCGCACACCGATTCCGCTCACCACCCGCAGGCGGTCATTGATACGCAAGGTGTCTTGGAATTCGATATCAGCACGCGCTTCGTCGGTATTGAATGCGCCATCCGCACATGGCTGATTGGCAGGCAAAACGCTATAGCGATTCAATACATCGATGCCTAACTGCTGCACATTGATCGGCGATGTCGGCAACGACATGACATACGCCACCGGATTTGCTGCTGCCAGCAAATCCGTTGCATAAACAGGATCTACCGCGGCCAGCGCCGCGAGCTCATCGGACAACAGAATCGGATGCAGCAAACACGCACGATACGGCTGCCGCGCCTGGGTGTACTGCATGTAAGCCTGCAGATGAAACGCATGATCCGGCGACACTTCGCGTCGCCAACGCCCCAGCGCATTGCCATCAATCGTTGTCAGGACGGGATGCACTTCGTAGTGATCGAAGATGTCGTACCCTTCATCTTCCTGCTGCTTTGTGCTGCCTGAAAAATTCCACTGGACGTCGATGCGATCTTGATCGCTAGGCCGATATTCCGAACGATAACTGGTGTTTGCCACACGTCGATCGTCGTTATCCGGATTTTCGTTGCGATCAAAATCAAATCCGCTGTCTTCACGCGTGGAAAACGACCATCGCCAATCATGGTCATCCGTATGCCCGGAAACATGGCCGCCAGAATCCACCGTCGCCCGGTTACCTCCAGAGACTCGTAGCATCGGTCCTGCTGTGTCCTGCGGATTCACGGTGATGATATTGATCACGCCGGAAAACGAATTGGATCCGTAGCTGGCCGCGTTGGGGCCGCGCGTCACTTCAATGCGCTCGATGTCCTCGATGGAGATCGGTAGGTCCGTCCAGAGCACGCGGGAAAATGCCGGCTGGTACATGCTCATGCCGTCGATCAGCACCTGCAGACGGCGAATGTCACTCAGATGCGTACCGTGATAATTCACCGAATAAGTGTGTGCCGTCTGGCTTTCGTTGGTGACCATCATTCCCGGCACAAGGCGCAGGAGTTCAGGAATATCACGCACACCCAACGATTCGATCATGTCGTGATCGATGAGCGTTACGCTGGCGCCCACATCAATCTGCGCTTGCTCAAGCCGGGCCGGGGTCAGCACCTGCGGCATTCCGCCCGCGAGGTCCGTCGGTAATTCGGGTAGGTCTTCAGCCAGCGCTGGGCCTACGTACAGAAACAGGGTTCCCAGCAAGGCACGGGATAGGGCCTGATGACCAAACAACATCCAGAGGACTCCCGTACCATTCGCGGCGGCTGATCATCCTATCAGCCGAAAGTGTTAGCCGGCCAGCCTTGGAAAGCCTGAGCGCACTCAATCCCGTTTTTTCTTCACATGCCGTAGCAGGCGACGCTTTTTGGCCGCCTGCCGAGGGGTCAGGTTGTTCTTTTTGCCGGCAAAAGGGTTTTCCCCGCCCTTGAACTCGATCCGCAGCGGCGAGCCCTCCATGTGCATCACCTTACGGTAGATGTTTTCGAGGTAACGGCGGTACGCGTCGGGGATACCCACGGTGTTATTGCCATGAATGACGATGATCGGCGGCTCGCTGCCACCCATGTGCGCATAACGCAGTTTGGGTCGGCGTCCACGCACCATCGGCGGCTGATGCTGACGTACTGCGTCTTCGAGAATCGCCGTGAGCCGCGCCGATGACAGCCGCGCGGTTGCTGCTTCATACGCCGCATCAACCGACGGATACAACTCGCCGACGCCGGTGCCATGCAACGCAGAAATAAAATGGATTTTCGCAAACGAAGCAAAGCCCAAGCGACGATCGACTTCTTTGTGCACCAGATCCTTCTGGTACGGATCCAAGTTGTCCCACTTATTGATGGCGATGACCAGCGCCCGGCCTTTTTCCAGCACATAACCCAGCACATGCAGGTCTTGCTCGACGATACCTTCACGCGCATCGATTACCAGCACCGCTACCTGCGCGCCATCGATGGCTTGTAAAGTTTTCACCACCGAGAATTTTTCTATTGCGAGATCAACACGGCCTTTACGACGCACACCGGCCGTATCAACCAACACGTATTTTTGCCCGTTGCGCTCATAGGGCACATCGATCGCGTCGCGCGTGGTTCCCGCCACATCGCTAACGACGACACGCTCTTCACCCAAAATGCGATTGATCAACGTCGATTTTCCCACATTGGGGCGACCAACAATCGCAATGCGAATACTGCCGTCATCTATCGGCGCATCAACCGGCATATCTGGAAATTCGGCCAGCACCTGCTGCATCAATTGACCGACGCCACGGCCATGCACAGCCGCAATCGAGTGACTGTCAGAGAATCCCAGTGTGGCGAATTCATGACGCGCCGTTTCCGGATCTACGCCATCCGTCTTGTTGACGACCAGCACGACTTTTTTTCCGGCGCTGCGCAAGCGACGGGCGATGTAATCGTCGTCGCTGTTCAGCCCGGCACGACCATCCACCAACAAAAGCACGACATCTGCTTCTTCCACGGCCACCCAACTTTGCTTGGCCATCAACGCATCTACGCCTTCTTCAGGCGTCTGACCAATACCGCCGGTATCAATGCAGATAAATGATTTTTCGCCCACCCGGCCTTCGCCGTATTTGCGATCACGCGTCAGCCCCGCGAAATCCGCCACGATGGCGTCACGCGATTTCGTGAGTTGATTGAATAACGTAGATTTACCGACGTTCGGCCGGCCGACTAGCGCGATAACAGGTTTCATGGCGCGGCGCTTTCTGTCACGGGCGTTTCTGCTGTTACGGACGTTTCTGCAGTAGACGCAGTTTCCGCGATCGAAACCGTGTTGTTACGCGGGACGACACGGAATGCCGTTAGCCGGCCAACGCTATCGAGTGCAAACACAGTGTCGTCATCGACCACAGGTGTTGCAAACAACGGATGCGCAGCACGCCACACACGGGCCAAACCATCCATGTGATGCCGGCCCACCACGACGCCATCTGATTGGTTGATCACATGTATCCAACCGTCGAGATCGCCAATCAATAACCAATGCGCAAGCGTGGCCACACCTGTCAATCGACGGCCCAGCAATAACTCATTACGCCAGAGCACCACACCGTCATCGTTACGCATGGCCAGTACGCGGCTGTCTGCATCGACGGCAAAGGCCATGCCATTGGCATCCGCCACCGGCTGAAACGTGGATAACGGTTGCTGCCAGACAAATTGGCCGCTCTGCAAATCCATGGCCGCCATGCGACCTTGATATGTGCCGACGTACAGTCGCCCATCGCTCTGAACAAAATCACCCGCGATATCGACTAAACGATCCAGTTCTGATTTTCCAGCAGGCTCGGCAACACGACGTTGCCAAAGCAATTGCCCGCTGGCGCGATTCAACGCCAGCATTTCACCGGCAGGCGTACCAATCAGCACAGAATCAGGCAGCAACATCGGGCGACTGGAGATCCGCAGTGACAACGTGGTGTTGCCGCTGTCGTACACCCATCGCGACGCACCACCAACACGATCTAGCAGCGTGACGTGACCATCGGCACTTTTCACCACGACCGCATCACCATTCACTGCAGGCAGCGCCAACACTTCACCGCCCAATTGCGCACGCCACAAAAGTTCGCCGTCTTCTGCGCTGAAACACAGCACTTCACCTTTGCGGGTTCCTAGAAACACTTGGTTGTAGGCCACGACGGGGCCTGCCGAAAAAGGCAGCCCCGTGTTGATCGTCCATAAACGATGGCCGTTCTCACGCTTGCGTGCCTGTAAGCGCCCGTCGATATCCGCCGCGTAAATCGCACGCCCATCGACGGCCGGAATCAGCGCATAGTGTTGTTCGTCCGTTCCCATGCCAGTGTCTGCAGACCACAGACGATCAACATCGACCGCACGGGAAAAAGCCGGCAGTGGCGACGGCTTCAGCGCATCATCCTTGCTGCAGCCCAGCAGCCCCATCAGGGCTAGCAAACACAGCGCCGGAAAACGCCACGACGAAACATTCATGCGCAAAAATATCCAGAAATCAGTCGGCGGCCACGTAAGCAAGCTTTAACTCCAGCAGCGCACGCGATGCATCATCCTCAGCGGCCGCATCCAGTGCTTTTTTCCAAGCGGCTTTCGCTTCGGCTCGCTTGCCTTGTGCCATCAGCACATCGCCGCGCACTTCTTCCTGTGCCGCCGCCCATGCGGGATCGACTTTGCCATTCAAAAGCGCGAGCGCATCGTCATGTTTACCCTGCGCCGACAACACACGCGCCAGCCGCTGGGTCGCCACGGCCTTCATGGCATCACTCTTCGCCTGATCAACTGCTGCACGCAGTTTTTTCTCTGCGCCCGGCAGATCGCCTGTTTCTACCGCTCGACCCGCCAGCAATAACGCCGCAAATTGTGCATACGGCGTATCGTCATAATCTGCCACCAACTGCTCACCGGCTTTCACCAAACGAGCATCCGCATCGGCCACACCGGCACCACCCGCGACCACCTGCTGATAAGAATCCATCATGGCCTGATAAATACCGACCGCAGCAATCCGGCGATCCTGCTCATATTTCTGGTACCACTTCCAACCCGAAAACAAACCAACTGCCAGCACAACGGCTAGCAAAATCTTGGTGCCGTTTGCAGACCACCACGATTTGATGGCAGCAATTTGTTCTTCTTCTGTGCGGTAAACGTCCATCACTTCCTCCCTTGTAGGCACGCACGCAAGGCGGCAGCCACATCATCAAATGCAACGGTTTGCTGCGTGACATCTTCGCGCAGCATCTTGATCCCTACGACACCTTTCGCTAATTCATCGTCGCCCAGTATCAACGCAACAACCGCGCCACTATTGTCCGCACGTTTGAATTGGCTCTTGAAACTGCCACCACCACAATTAGCCTGAATCCGCAGTCCTGGCACTTCATCGCGCACACGCTCAGCCAGCAACAGCGCAGCATCAGCGGCCTGCTCGCCTGCCGCAATCAAAAAAACATCCACCACGGGGGGTAGCGCTTGCTCTTTCTGCGCCAGCAGCAGCACCAAACGCTCGACGCCCATGGCAAAGCCCACTGCGGGTGCCGGCTTGCCACCTAGCTGCTCGACCAGACCATCGTAGCGGCCACCGGCACAGACCGTACCTTGTGCACCCAAAGCATCCGTGACCCACTCAAAAACGGTGCGGTTGTAATAATCGAGACCCCGAACCAACCGATCGTTGCGCTGGTAATGCAAGCCCGCCGCATCGAGCAGCGCACACAGCCGCTCAAAATGCGCCAGCGATTCGGCATCCAAGTATTGAAACAACGACGGCGCACCCAGCAAAGCCGCCTGCGTTTTCGGATCTTTGCTATCCAGCACACGCAGCGGATTGCTTTCTAGACGCCGCTGACTGTCTTCATCGAGCTGCTCACGACGTGCCGATAAAAAATCCACCAGCGCCGCCCGGTATGCTTGACGCGATTCACTGGTGCCCAGCGAATTGATCTGCAGCGTCACGTATTCCGATAAACCTAACGCTTTCCACAACCGTGCCGTCAGCAGAATTAACTCGGCATCAATATCGGGCCCGCTCATGCCAAAGGCTTCTACGCCTATCTGGTGGAACTGGCGATAACGGCCTTTCTGCGGGCGCTCATGCCGAAACATCGGCCCCGCATACCACAGACGTTGTTGTTGATTGAAAAACAAACCGTGCTCTTCCCCGGCGCGCACACAACCTGCCGTACCCTCAGGACGCAAACTCAAGCTGTCACCGTTGCGATCCGCAAACGTATACATCTCTTTTTCGACGATATCAGTCACCTCGCCGATCGAGCGCTTGAACAGATCCGTCGACTCCAGAATCGGCAAACGAATCTGACGATAACCATAAGCGTCCAAAACGCCCGCTACCGTGGTTTCCAGTGCGCGCCAACGCGGTGTTTCATCCGGCAAGATATCGTTGAAGCCGCGAATGGCAGTAATGCGCTTGCTCACGTGTCGTATTCCTACTTTTTCCTGTCAACCGCGCGCAATGATGCCGTTGTCACTGTCACGCTGTTTCTTCGCGGCTGATTCGGCCTCTGCCTGCCGCACTTTAGCGCGCACCATCTGTTCTATTTCATCGACCAGCGATGCCGTCGGAATCAAATGGCTTTTTTCGCCGTTGCGATAAACCAAGCTATTAGGTGAAGCACCCACCACGCCAATATCCGCCTCTTTGGC
>CAZNPF010000015.1:0-64897 GCA_964574995.1 uncultured Pseudomonadales bacterium
GCGACTGAGATGCGTCGTGCTCATGCGTACCGTCTGATCGATAGTCTCGCCGCTTTCTTCTTCTGCGACTTTGTCCTTGCCTGAACTTGTCGTTCCGTCGCTGATGTCGCGCATGAAATCGTCGGATAAAACTTCCCCGCTTGCCGAATCGTGGGATGCATTCGTGCCGGTCGTTGCTGTGGACTTGAGCGTGACGGGCGAGGTTGGCATTTCTTCAGCGATGGCCGGGAAACTGGCGAGCAGCGTGAGGGTGGCAATCAGACGAAGTGTTTTCATGAGACGGGCTCCTGCGTCGGCAGACGGCAACTCGTGGTGACAGTTCACCGGCAGGGCGAGTGCGGGTCGTGATCGTGGGTGAGTTCGTTGAGGATGCCGCAATCGCGAGCCTGACGTGCTGGGCCACAACGGTCGCGCAAGGCAGTCAGGCTGCCTTTGAGGCGCTCAAGTTCCGTAATGC
Organism: uncultured Pseudomonadales bacterium; assembly: GCA_964574995.1. GTDB lineage: Bacteria > Pseudomonadota > Gammaproteobacteria > Pseudomonadales > JADFDG01 > JADFDG01. Next base: position 458 of record CAZNPF010000015.1, read on the forward strand.
GCATATCTATTTGCTCGATATGCGTATCGACAAGCGCGTTGATCTGACCACAGCCGCGATCCGGCGTGTCCTTGGCCATCAGGAATGTCCGCACATCCTCAAGCGTCATGCCCAGGATGCGGCAGTTCCGGATGAAGGTAAGCCGCTCGACCGCGGCCAGGTCGTACAGGCGGTAATTCCCGGCGGTGCGCGGCGGGGCAGCCAACAGGCCTTCGCGCTCGTAGTAGCGGATTGTCTCGACGGGGACGCTCAGTTTGCCGGCGAGGTCGCCGATTTTGAGGGCAGATGACATGGGGGGCCTCCAGGTGCTTGACCCTGAAGTTACTACAGGGTCTCTAATGAGAACCAGTCCTGTCTTGACGGCTGGTCATTACCCCCTTGAGGAAGCCTCTGTGAGTCTGCGCTGGTTGCTGTTGTCCCTGCTGGTCGCTTGCCCTTTCGTCGCGTCCGCTGCGGCATCCGGTGACCCCGATGTCCGCACGGTGTGGCGTTTGCTGGATTACGTCGCGGTGGATTACCCCGGCGCCGTTCAGCAGGGCAAGGTCATCAGCGATGCTGAATTTGCCGAGATGAACGACTTCTCGATCACGGTCGGGAAGGGTATTCGCACTTTGCCGGCCAATGCCGCGCAGGCTGCCTTGTTGGCAGATGCGGCCACGTTGCAAGCGGCCGTCGCCGGCCGTGCGGACCCGACACGCGTTGCCGAACTGGCCCGCGCGCTGGGTGACAAGTTGCTGGCTGCCTACCCCGTTCCGCTTGCACCTCGTCAGCTTCCCGACATCAAAAGAGGCCAGCAGTTGTATGCGGCGCAATGCGCGGCCTGCCACGGGGCTCAAGGTCATGGCGATGGCCCGCTGGCCGCTACGCTGAATCCGCCACCGATTGCATTTGCCGATCCCGAGCGTGCGCATCAGCGCAGTGTTTTCGCGCTGTATCAGGTCATCACGCAAGGACTCGACGGCACGCCGATGCCGAGTTTTTCCAGCCTGCCGGATCAGGATCGCTGGGCGTTGGCTTTTGTCGCCGGACAGTTCGCCTTCAGCGATGTGGATGCGCAGCGCGGCGCAGTCCTGTGGACGCAGGACGAAACACTGCGTGTCGATATGGGCATGGAGGAGTTGACCACTTGGACGCCGGCATCGGTGATGTCACGGTTGGGCGACGATCAGGGGCTGGCGGTTATCTCTTACCTGCGCAAGCACCCGGAAGCGATCCGCCCGGCCAGCAGTGAATCCATTGCCATCGTTCGTGAGCGCCTCGCACGCAGTCTGGAGGCGTATCGCACCGGCGATGTGACGACGGCATCCCGGTTGGCGGTCTCCGCGTATCTCGATGGCTTCGAACCGCTGGAAGCGGCACTGGCAGTGAAGGACGAGCCACTGATGCGCGACGTGGAGTCGGCCATGACCGGCTTGCGTTCAGACATCGGCAATCGCGTTCCGGTTGATGCGCTCGCTCAACGGATCGACGGAATAGAACCGCTGCTGCAACGTGTCGACATCACGCTGGGTTCCAGTGCCTCGGATGCCGGTTCCGCGTTCGTTGGCGCATTCACGATTCTTCTGCGCGAAGGTCTGGAGGCGCTGCTCATCGTGGTCGCAATTCTGGCGTTTCTGCGCAAGGCCGAGCGCCCGACGCAAACTCGCTATGTTCATGCCGGAACGCTTGCCGCGCTTTTGGGCGGCGTATTGACGTGGTGGGTAGCATCCAACGTGATCGCGATCAGCGGCGCCGGCAGGGAGTTGACCGAAGGTTTCGCCGCGTTGTTTGCGGCAGCCGTGCTGGTGTTTGTGGGTATCTGGATGCACAACAAAAGTCAGGCCGGTGCCTGGCAGCGTTATATCCAGGAAAAGGTGGGTGATGCGCTGGAAAAACGGTCGGGATGGTTTCTGTTCATTCTGGCATTTGTCGTGGTCTATCGCGAAGTCTTCGAGACGATTCTGTTTTACGTCGCCATGTGGAGTCAGGGTAATGGTCACGCTGTAATTGCGGGAAGCACGGCCGCTGCTTTGGTTCTTGGCGGCATTGCGTGGGCAATGCTGGGGTTGTCGAAGCGGCTGCCCATCGCACAGTTCTTTGCATTCAGCGCGGCCTTGATGGCGATCCTGGCGGTGATTCTGACAGGAAAGGGCGTCGCTGCCTTACAGGAAGCCAACTGGCTGCCCATGCAGTTGCTGGCGTTGCCCCGCATCGAGTGGGTGGGTTTCTACCCGAGCATGCAAGGGCTTATCGCGCAGGTTTCCTGCCTGCTCATTCTGATGACGGCCTTCATCTGGAATCGTCGTATGGCACTGGCCACGATTTCTGATCAAAGGTCACGCGAACTGGAGTCATGAATATGTCTGCTTCCTGCGAAAAGAAAGCGTGCTGCGATCACGCACCGGCTATTCCGGATGCGAAAACATTGCCGATAGCGACACTTGCCTCCGGTGAAACTTATCGCATTTCGAATATGGATTGCGCCACGGAGGAAACGGAGATTCGGCACGCGCTGTCCGGCGTTGCCGGGATACGCGGCCTGACCTTCCGTCTGGGCGAGCGCACGTTGGCCATTGATGCAGACCCCGCCGCCTTGAATGCAGCATTGGCCGCCATTCGCAAAGCCGGATTTAACCCGCAGGCTATCAGTGCGGAGGACGATTCCGCGCATGGCGCCGATCAGAGCGCGGCATGGAAACGCATGGTCGGCGCGTTGGCACTTGCCGTGGTTGCGGAAGCGGTTTCGTATTTCTTTCCGGACAGTTTTCCGCTCAATGCGTTCGGCATGGCACTGGCCGCCGCTGCCATCGGGTTGGCGGGCTTCTCCGTTTACGCAAAAGGCCTTGCTGCGCTGCGGCAAGGCCGCCTTAACATCAACGCCTTGATGTCGGCGGCGGTCACTGGCGCTTTTCTGATTGGTGAGTGGCCGGAGGCGGCGATGGTGATGGCGCTTTACGCCATTGCCGAAGCCATTGAGGCGCGCGCGATGGATCGCGCCCGCAACGCGATACGAAGTCTGCTCGCGCTCGCACCAGAGGAGGCGGAGGTTCGTCAGACGGATGGTTCGTGGCAGCGTGTTTCCGCAAAAAGCGTTTCTGTCGGTGCGACGGTTCGCGTGCGTCCCGGCGAGCGCATGCCGCTCGATGGCGTGGTGACAGCCGGGCAGAGTGCCGTGGATCAGTCGCCGGTGACGGGTGAAAGTCTTCCGGTCGACAAAGCACCGGGCGACGAGGTGTACGCCGGCACGATCAATCAGGCGTCTGCGCTGGAGTTCCGGATTACCGCGCCGGCTTCCGACAGCACCCTGGCACGCATTATTCATGCGGTTGAACAGGCAGAGTCGGCACGCGCACCCACGCAACGTTTTGTGGATCGCTTCGCGGCTTACTACACGCCCGCCGTTTTTGTGTTGGCGGTGTGTGTTGCGGTTATTACACCCTGGCTGATGGATCTGAGTTGGTCGCAGGCCATTTACAAGGCGCTGGTGTTGTTGGTCATCGCCTGCCCGTGTGCGCTGGTGATTTCAACGCCGGTCACGGTGGTGAGTGGCCTTGCAGCGGCGGCTCGTCGCGGCATTCTCATCAAGGGCGGCGCCTATCTTGAAAGCGCACGCACGCTGAAAGTTGTTGCACTCGACAAGACGGGCACGATCACACAGGGAAAACCGACGCTGGTGGCGTTCGACCTGATTGATGCGTCGGGTGATCGCAATGCGCTGGAAGGTATCGCCCGCAGTCTCGCCAGCCGCTCCGATCACCCGGTGTCGCGTGCCATCGCAGCGGGACTGCAAGCGCCGACGATAGACGTTGAAAAATTCACGGCTGCGCCGGGACGCGGAGTGGAAGCGCGAATCGGCGTCCATCGTTTTGTATTGGCCAATCATCGCTGGGTTGAAGAACTCGGGATTTGTTCGCCGGCGCTGGAAGCGAAACTGGCCGAACACGAAAAGCTGGGCCGTACCGTCACGCTGCTGGCGGAGGATGGGCGTGTATTGGCGATCTGCGCGGTGGCGGACACCGTGAAAGCGTCTTCACAAGCGGCGGTACAGGCACTCAAGAAAATGGGCATTACGCCGGTGATGCTGACCGGAGACAACCTGGCCACGGCACAAGCTGTCGCTGCGCAGGCTGGCATCGACGAGGTGCGGGCCAATCTGTTGCCGGAAGACAAGCTCGTTGCCATCGGCGAGTTGCAACAACGCATCGGCCCGACAGCCATGACCGGCGATGGCATCAACGATGCCCCGGCACTGGCCAAGGCCGACATTGGTTTTGCGATGGGCGCGGCAGGCACGCATACGGCGATGGAAGCCGCCGACGTGGTGGTGATGAATGACGATCTTCAGCGCCTGCCTGAAACGATTCGGCTGTCTCAGGAAACCCACGCAATACTTTGGCAAAACATCGTGCTGGCCCTGGGCATCAAGGCGGCATTTTTGATGCTGGCGATCTTCGACGACGCGACCATGTGGATGGCGGTGTTTGCCGATATGGGTGCGAGTCTGCTGGTGGTCGCCAATGGACTGAGGCTTGTACGTCGGTAACTTTTCCTGGCCAAGGCGGTCACACAGCCGAGGCAGGCGGTGATTGCCCTTGACCTTGGTCTAGCCCTGAGGTTTCAGGATTGGGTTGGCGCACCCCCCCCATTTCCCTGCCAACGGGTTCCAACTCGGGCATTGGCAAGACAGGACCCATAGGACAGACTCCACCACCATGTCGATCCTCAAGAAGTTCATCGTGCTCCTGACCGTCTGGGCCTACGTGCTCCAGGCGTCGGCTGCCGTGTCTCTGGAGGACTGCCGCCACGCAAGTGGTAAGGCGGGAGCGGGCGCCATACAGGTGGTCGCGGAAAGCCCGCGAGTTGCGCACCACGATCACGCCGCCATGATGCGAGCCGTGGCCGAAGAGCACCATTCGGCGATGTCTGCCGGGGCATTGGATTCTGCAGTGCATGCGCCGGATGCCGATACTTCCGCCAAGCCATCTGATTGCTGTTCCTGCGATTGCCAATGCGGCAGTCATGGTTGTTCCTCCCATGCACCCGGCCTCGCCCTGTCCAGGGCGGGGCTGGATGTTGGTGCTGCGTCGAGCCAAGTCCCGACACCGCTTGTTGCCAGCCCGCTCAAGGCCCACACCTTCGGCCTGATCCGTCCCCCCAGTATTTCCTGATGTGAAGCCGCGTCAGCGGCGAAGCATGCTCCTGCGCCATTGATGGCTGCGCAGGCAATTCAGGCAATACCGGGAGACTTTCTGTGACTCCTTTCAAGAATTCCGTCGTCCTCGCCGTTGTGGCGGTGACATTGTCCGGATGTGCGTCTGTCCCTCGGGATGATGGTAAGTCGGACGTGATCACTTTGATGGCGGATCGTGGCGTAACCACGCCAGCGACAGACGACGTCAAGGCCTTCAGCAACCGAGTGCTCGCCGCGCCGATCACGGCGCAGGGCGCAGTCCAGTTGGCGCTGCTCAATAACCCGGAACTGCGCCGAGAGTTCGCACAACTCGGCTTTTCCGCCGCTGAGCTGTATGACGCCGGGCGGCTTTCCAATCCAGTGTTGTCAGCGGTTCGCCTGTCGCCGGGCGACCCGGCGGCGGCCAATGCGCAACTGTCGCTGGGGATCGCCGTCAACTTTACCGACTTGTTGCTGTGGCACTCGCGCAAGCGTTTTTCGTCTGCGCAATTCGAGGCCACAAAACTGACGGTTGGCGACAGGTCTCTGCGCCTCGCCGCCGAGGTCCAGACCTCGTGGTATGACGCAGTCGTTGCCGAGCAGCGCGCGCAGTTGTGGGATGGCGTTGCGGTATCGGCGGCGGCTTCTGCCGCCATGGCGCAACGCTACTTCGATGCCGGCAACATCAGTCGTCGCCGTCTGGCCATGGAGCTGGGCGCTGCCGGTTCGGCAAAAGCCGAAGCGCTTCGAGCGCGGGGTGAGGCCAATACAGCGCGCAGTCGTCTGAATCAGGCCATGGGCTTGACCGTGGCGCAAAACACCTGGAGTTTTGACCTCAGGCTGGCTTTGCCGCTGGAAGAAAATCCTTCGCTTGACGATCTGCTGGCGAAATCCGCAAAGCAGCGACTGGATATTGCCAGCGCGGAGCAGCGTGCCGCCGCCCTTGCGCGCCGCTACGGACTGGAGCGCAAAGCACGCTTCATCGGCGGGATCGAAATAGGGTTCGAGCGAGAAAAGGATTTCGATGGTTCGGTGAACAAGGGGCCGTCATTGGGAATCGAATTGCCGATTTTCAACTGGGGCGGCGGTCGTGTTCGATCTGCGAAAGCGGCGCTCACCCTGGCGGAAGCGGACCTGGACGAAACAACGTTAGCCGCCAGTAACGAAGTCCAGCGTGCGTTGGCTGAACTGAAAACATCGAAGGAACGTGTCGATCTCTATCGGCAGACCGTTATTCCGCAACGTGAAGACGTGGTCGCCCGTATGCAGGAGGAACTGGGCTACATGTTGATCGGTGTCTTCGAAGTGATTACCGCCAAACAGGACGAGTACGAGGCCTACGGTGGCTACCTGGATGCACTGGGCGATTACTGGCGTGCTCGCACGGAACTTGCGCGGGCGAGTGGAGGGCGTCTACCTGATGACGACCAGCCTACCGAAACCGCCATTGAGCCGTCTGCGTTCCTGGCTCCGGTCCAGGAGGACGCGTCGGAGGAGCACGGCATGACCCACGACATGGACGACATGCCCGGCATGGAAGGCATGGATGGATCCGCCGATGAACAGGAAGAACCTGCTGAACACCAGCATCCCTAAACGTTTTATCCACGACGCAACCGCGTCACACAACCCGAGGAGTTATTCATGAAAAAGCTCACAAAAATCACCGCTGTTCGCGCGGCTACCGCTGGCCTGCTCGCTTTTTCCATGCAGGGTGCTTTTGCGCACGATCCGGCGGAACACGCGAAAGAAGCCGCAGCGGCGAAGGCCGGTCCTGATTGTGTCGCGATGAACAAAATGGACATGTCGAAGATGGACATGAAAGACCCGGTCATGCAGGCGATGATGAAGAAATGCATGAGTACCGGCGACAAGGGAAAATCCATGGAAATGCAGCACGACGGACATGACATGAAAGGCATGTCGATGGACCACGGAAATGGCGATATGAAGTCCATGCCGATAGACAAGAAAGCACCGGCCAAGTCGTCGGCTGATGCAAAACCGGCAGGCATGCCGATGAAAACGGATGATCACGGGGGCTACTGATGATCAGCCGACGCAACTTGCTGCAAATCATGGGCGTCGGAGGCGCTGGCCTGTTGGCCGGCGCCGCCCGTGGCGCGTCTGGCCAGACCATGGATCACGATATGGCAGGCATGGATATGTCGGGCATGGACATGTCCGATATGGATATGTCGCCGTCTTCGCCGGAACCCTCGAGCGTTCCCGCTGATATGGCACCGCCAACAAATCTAAAACGGCATGCGCAAGGTTACTTGCCGGTGCGCACGCTCAACGGCTGGACGCTGCCCTACAAGCTCAACGGCGGCGTGAAGGAATTCCACCTCGTTGCGGAAGAAATCATTCACGAATTTGCGCCCGGCAGTCGAGCCAAATGCTGGGGATACAACGGTACGACACCGGGTCCGACTCTTGAAGCCGTCGAGGGAGACCGTGTCCGCATCTATGTCACCAATCGCCTGGGCGAACACACCAGCGTGCATTGGCACGGCATCGATCTGCCATCCGGATACGACGGCGTCGGCGGCATGAGCCAACCGCATATCAATCCCGGAGAAACGTTCGTCTACGAGTTCACCTTGCGCCAGCACGGCACGCACATGTATCACCCGCACGCCGATGAAATGACGCAGATGGCGTTCGGCATGATGGGACTTTTCATCATTCATCCGCGCAAGCCGGAAGAAGTTCGCATCGACCGCGATTACGCCTTCCTGCTGCACAACTGGGCGCTGCATCCCGGCACGTACCGCCCTGACCCGAGCGTCATGCAGGATTTTGATTTGTGGACGTTCAACAGCAAAACGTTTCCTGCCATAGAAAATCTCGTGATGCGTCTCGGGGAGCGTATGCGTATTCGCATCGGTAATCTGTCGATGTGGAATCACCCGATTCATCTGCACAGCAATCCGTTCTGGGTCACCGGTTCCGATGGTGGCCGTTGGCCAAGATCGCAATGGCGCCGCGAAGTGACCGAGATCGTCGGCGTCGGCCAGATGCGCGACATCGAGTTCGTTGCCACCGAACCGGGCGATTGGGCGCTGCATTGCCACATGAGCCACCACACCATGGGGCCGATGGGTCATGACATCCCCAATACCATCGGTGTTGACCAGTCCGGCGTGGAGAAAGGCATCCGCAAGCTGCTGCCCGGCTACATGGCGATGGGCAAGGACGGCATGGCCGAACACGGCGGACATGTTGCCATGGGCATGCTGAAAGGCCCGGAAAACACGCTGGCCATGATGGTGGGCAAGGGGCCGTACGGGCCGCTGGAAATGGGTGGCATGTTCACCGTTCTCAAAGTTCGGGAGTCGCTGACTTCTGGCGATTATCGCGATCCAGGCTGGTACGAATCGCCACCCAAACGCATGGCCACATGCGTCAGTAACGACCCGGATTTCGGTGCGCCGGTACGGCAGAACCCCTATGGCGTGTCACTGGGCAGGTCGTCAGAAACAGCACCCGATACGTCAGCCCCGGCATCGGATGACATGCCGGGCATGCCGGATATGCCCGGCATGGATCACTCCATGCACGGCGGTTGAGAAAACCAATTCATAAGCTGAGGAAAGTGCTCGTGAAGAGACATATAAAGCCGGTATTGACATTGAGTTTTCTCGCTGTGCTCGGCGGCCTGGGTTTTATTTATTCCGGGATTTATCAGATCGGCGCCGATGATCCGCATTATCGGATCACTTATTGGGCGCTGGAAACTTTGCGCGAGCGTGCCATCGACACGCGACTGGACGACATCAAGGTTCCGCCGCTCGACAACTCGGAAATGCTGCTGTCCGGCGGCGCTGACTACAATGACATGTGTGCCGGATGTCACTTGAAGCCTGGAAAGCATCAATCCGACCTGACTATGGGTTTGTATCCGCAGCCACCGAATCTGGCGATGGAAGATCATGAGCCAGTACACGAAAAAGGTGACCCGCAACATGAAGCGGCACGACACTTCTGGATCATCAAACACGGCATCAAAGCGTCCGGCATGCCGGCTTGGGGACAGACGCACGACGATCAGCGAATCTGGGCCATGGTCGCCTTCATACAGCGGTTACCGACGCTCACGCCGGAGCAATACCAGATTCTGACGGCGCATGAGCAGACCCCCTAGTGGCTGGCATCTCAGGAAAATTGACGCCATGAACATACGCCAGTTTATTTTCAGTACGTTGATGCTCGCCGGAACATTGGCACATGCCCACGGAACGCCTGGGCCTGTCGATCACTCACCCCCGATAGAGCCCGATATTGTCGCGATAGAAACCGGTTTCGGCCGCATGGGGGCCACCCCGGACGTGACGAGGACCGTTGAAATATCCATGGGCGACGATATGCGGTTTACGCCATCGGCATTGAGCGTTTCGCAGGGCGAGACCATCCGTATCCTTTTGCGCAATACAGGGAAGATGCAACACAACTTCATGCTGGGAACGGAAGCCATGGTAGTGGAGCGCGCCGCTGCTGTTGCCGCGTATCCGGACATGGTTGCCGACAGCGCCTCCTCACGCAGGCTGTCGGCTGGCCAGTCCGCAGAACTGATCTGGCAATTCACTACGACCGGCGAGTTTGCGTATGTCTGTCTGGCTCCCGGTCATGCGGAAGCTGGCATGCGCGGGGAACTTGTTGTGGGGAAGGCGGTGATCAGTCCATGACAGCAATACGCTGAATCCGGATTTTTGCGAGCGCGAGGAAGAATGCATGAATAAGGGAATCTGTCCCGGCAATACTGGTCTCATCCTTCAGAGCCGGCCTTCTCGTCACGTCAGGAGTCTACGATGAAACCCGTTACCCTGCTGTTTGCCGTTTTTCTCGCCGCGTTTTCCGTCGCCGCGTCGGCACTGGATGTCGTGCCATACTCACCGGAAAAATTTGCTGAAGCACAACTCGCCGGAAAGTCCGTTGCGCTTCACTTCCACGCCAACTGGTGTCCGATATGCCGCGCACAGAAAAAAGTAATCGAAGAATTGCGCGCCGATAAAAGTCTTCCGCTGACCGTTTATGTGGCCGATTACGACACCGTCGAATCGTTGCGGGAGAAACTGCACGTCACCATGCAATCCACACTGATTGTCTACAAGGGCCTGAGCGAAAAAGCACGCATCGTCGGCGAAACAGACCCGAAGAAAATACGTGCAGCGCTGGCCGCCGGCCTGTAACGGCCCGCCCTTAAAAAAAGAGAAGGATTTTCTTACTTACATGAGCGTCTCGTTCACGGATTTCGGTCTGGCGCTGGCTGCCGGCAGCCTGACCGCGCTATCGCCCTGCGTGTTGCCGATGATTCCATTGGTGGTGGGCGGCGCGATGCAGTCAAATCGTTACGCGCCTCTGTTCATCGCATTGGGAATGATCTTGTCGTTCGCGCTGCTCGGCGTGGTGATGGGCACTGTTGGGGCGTCGCTCGGCCTGCATGCGTCCACGCTGCGCAACGCCGGCGCTTGGTTGCTGCTGATTTTTGGTGTGGTGATGCTGGTGCCGAGGTTGAATGCAGGATTGACGCAATGGCTCTCGCCGATTGCCAACTCGGCGTCGCAAGCGTCTGCCGGCATTGAGGGCCGCTCGTTTGGCGGTGCGTTTTTACTCGGCGCCGTGCTCGGCATGGTCTGGACGCCCTGTTCCGGTCCGCTGCTCGGCTCCACGCTTACGCTCGTCGCCAGCGAAGGCAGCGCGCTTAGCGGCGGCATCTTGCTGGCGTTTTTTGGTCTCGGTGCGGCGCTGCCACTGGTGGGACTTTCTTTCGCCTCGCGCGCCGGATTCAACGCGCTGCGTGATCGCTTGCTCCCTCACATGGATGCATTGCGGCGCGTGTTTGCGTTGCTGTTGGTGTTGATAGGTTTCGGAATTCTCAGCGGTCTCGACAAGAAACTAGAAAGCGAAATTCTCGACGCCATGCCGGAGTGGTGGATAAATATGACGGTGAGTGTCTAAGGCGTTTGTTGTTGCGGCTGCGCTTGTTCGAGCGCCAGGCCACGCAGAATCGAGAATGCGCGGAAAACATGTTGTGGATAAAGAGACGATCAGTCCATGACGGTAATGCGCTGAATCTGGATTTACGGGAGACCGAGGAGGATGGCATGAACAGGAAAACGCCGATGAGACCGCATGTCACTGCCAACGAATTCAGGGACCCGGTCTGCGGGATGACGGTAATGCCGGATTCCCCGCACCGGACGGAGCACGATGGGGAGCTGCATTTGTTTTGCAGCGCAAAATGCCTTGGAAAATTCCGGGAAGACCCCGCTCGATATTCAGACACTAAACCTGCACCGCAGAGTCTCGCACCTGCACATCACGATCATGATGTGCGCGAAATTTCCAGTCACGCTGACGCAACAAGTCATGGGCAGGGCGCGTGCTGTCATGCGGGGCACGCTACAGGGCCGGGCAGCGCTCCAAAGCATGAGGTCTCTGCTGCGTCCACCGGTACGTTCTATACCTGCCCGATGCATCCGGAAATTCGGCAGGATCATCCGGGTGCATGTCCGAAGTGCGGCATGGCACTGGAACCCGAGTTGCCGCAACTGGATGAGCAGGAGAACCCGGAGCTGCAAGATTTCAGCCGACGGTTCTGGTGGACGCTGCCGCTGACCGTAGCCGTTGCCGTGCTGGCCATGTGGGGGCACGAATTGGGCTTGTTCGACATGGCGACCCAGACATGGGTCGAGCTTCTGCTTTCGCTGCCCGTGGTGCTTTGGGCCGGCATGCCCTTTTTTGTTCGTGGGTGGCAATCGGTGGTCAACCGAAGCCCGAACATGTGGACGCTGATCGGTCTGGGTACCGGCGCCGCTTTTCTGTACAGCGTGATTGCAACGATGTTTCCCCGGTGGTTCCCGGATTCATTCCAGTCCATGGGGCGCGTCAGTGTCTATTTCGAGGCGGCCGTCGTGATCATCTCCCTCACGCTGCTGGGGCAGGTGCTGGAATTGAAAGCGCGTTCACAGACCTCGGCAGCAATTCGTTCCCTGCTGGGGCTGGCACCGAAAACTGCGCGCCGCCTCAATGCCGATGGCTCCGAAGCCGACATCGACATTGCCAACGTGCATGTCGGCGACCTGTTGCGCATTAGGCCGGGCGAGAAGGTTCCTGTGGACGGTATTGTCGTGGAAGGCAGTAGCGCCATTGATGAATCGATGCTGACTGGTGAACCGTTGCCGGTTACCAAGCGTCCTGGCGAAAAGGTCATCGGCGCCACCATCAATACCAGCGGCTCGTTGGTCATGCGTTCCGAGCGCGTTGGCTCGCAAACCGTGTTGTCGCAGATCGTGCAGATGGTGGCGCAGGCACAGCGCTCCCGTGCGCCTATGCAACGCATGGCGGATATTGTGGCCGGTTGGTTCGTGCTGGGGGTTGTTGCGGTGGCGCTGACGACGTTGCTCGTCTGGGGGCTGTTTTTCCCGGGACAAGGATGGGTGTACGGCATCATCAACGCGGTGGCGGTACTCATCATCGCCTGCCCGTGCGCATTGGGACTTGCGACGCCCATGTCGATCATGGTGGCGACCGGACGCGGGGCCACTGCCGGTGTGCTGTTCCGGGATGCATCGGCCATCGAGCATATGCGACGCATCGATACGCTGATCGTGGACAAGACGGGAACCTTGACTGAAGGGAAACCTGTGTTCGAGCAGGTGGTGGCCGTACATCCGCATGATCAGATGGAAGTGCTCCGTCTAGCGGCGAGTCTGGACCAGGGCAGCGAGCATCCGCTGGCCGCCGCCATCGTCTCGGCAGCTCGGGAGCGCGGGCTGACGTTGTCGAAGCCGACCGATTTCGAATCATCGTCGGGAATTGGTGTGCACGGTGCTGTCGAGGGACATTCCCTTGCTCTGGGGAATACCGCTTTGATGCAGCAGATGTCCGTCAGCACCGACATGCTGGCCCTTCAAGCGGAAGAGCTTCGGCGCAGCGGGGCCAGTGTCATGCATCTGGCTGTGGACGGAAAACTCGTGGGGCTCATCGCAGTGTCTGATCCCGTCAAGGAAACAACGCCGGATGCGCTGGCCGCATTACGTGCCAGTGGAATCGACGTCATCATGGCCACGGGCGATGGCGTGACGACAGCGATGTCGGTTGCCAGTCGCCTGGGAATCAAGGAAGTACACGGAGAGGTGAAACCCGCAGACAAACTGGCGCTGGTAGAACGTTTGCAGGCGCAGGGAAAAAACGTGGCCATGGCGGGTGATGGCATCAATGACGCGCCGGCGCTGGCCAAGGCCAATGTCGGTGTGGCGATGGGTACCGGCACGGATGTCGCCATGAATTCGGCACAGGTGACACTGGTCAAGGGCGATCTGCGCGGCATTGCGGTTGCGCGCTCGTTGTCGGAAGCAACCGTGGCCAACATGAAGCAGAACCTCATCTTCGCGTTGATCTATAACGCACTGGGGATACCCGTGGCAGCGGGCGTACTCTATCCGTTCACTGGCTGGGTTCTGTCTCCGCTGATTGCCGCGCTGGCGATGAGCCTGAGTTCTGTCTCGGTCATCGGCAACGCATTGCGTTTGCGGTCGACCGGCTTGTCACGGCAGCAGCACTGAGCGTGGCAACTGTATGCATATGCACATGAATGCCACTTTGCCGGTTTCCATGGAAAAACGCTGGTCCGGGAATACCCTGATCATGCCCGGTGTTGGCAGCAGGACGCCGGGTCGAGAGTACGTGCCTGCCCTGGCGGTGGATAGGTCGGGTCTAACGTGGCCTGATGTGACGCCACCACCTATCAAGACCGGGCTGGTTTTGGCATTCTGGCAGGCATGGATTCTGTCTCGCTCAGGGCATTTGTCACGCTGACATGAACATCACCCGCGTACTCGTCTTGTTGCTCGCCTGCTTGCTGCCTTGGCAAGCGGTGCAGGCCGGCGTGTCCGCGATGAAAGCCGATCAGTTTGCTGCTGCCATGGCCGATATGCCCTGCCACTCGCCGGGCGCCGACTGCTGTGATGACAACTGTCCGCAGATAGCGTCCTGTGTTGCCGGGGCTGCCATGTGTCCGCCGGCTGCGCTGAAGGTCAGCCTCCCGATGCGGAGCGAAGTGTGTCTGACGCTCCGGGTGCAAAACCCGTCCTCCGCCGTTCCCGAACATCCTCTTCGACCTCCCATCTTCCTCGCCGTCTGATTCGCAACGGACCCGTTGCGTCTGCTGAATGCAGGCGCGACGTGGCTTGATTGTCTGTCGATGTCGAGGGGTTTATGCCCATCTGTTTTCATGCGCGCCGCCGTCTGGCGGGAGCGCTGTTGTTGTTGATGCCGGCGGCTGTGGTCGCCGCATCACCGCTCACCTTGTCTGCGCTGGAGGCACGGCTCACGGCGGCGCCGCCGCCGATGGTGGCCGCCGCGTCGGCACGTGCCCGTGCTCTGGAAGAAGATGCCGCGGTGTCCCGCGCCTTGCCGCCGCCGCAACTGTTGCTCGGCGTCGAGGACATGCCGGTAGCCGGCAACACGGCCTGGCAATTGCCACCGGGCGGTGACGGCATGGCGACGGTCGGCGTCATGCAGATGTTTCCCTCGGGTGCGCGGCGCGAATTGCGCAGTCAGCAGACGCGTTTGTTCGCGAGCGTGGCGGAAGCGCGCCGCGACGCGGAGGTGCGTGCGTCCCTGCGTGAACTGCGGCTGGCGTGGATCGATGGCTGGCTGGCGCAGCAGGAGCTGGCGCTGCATGAGCGTCTGGCCACGGAACGTGCTCTGCAGAGTGAGGCGGTGGACGCCGCCTACCGCGCAGGCAAGGCGACACTGGTCGAACGCGAGCAATCGCGCCTGGCGCTGCTTCTGCTTCATGACAAGAGTCGGGAACTGCGTCGGCAGATGATGGCCGCGCAACAGCAACTCGCACGTTGGGTCGGCGAAGCCTTGCCGGACGATGCGGTCCTCGCGGCACCGGATCTCGCTACGCCTCCCGGCGAGGGCGAACTGCTGGCGGCGTTGGAGGCGCATCCGGATCTGCTTGGCATCCGCCGCGAGCAAGAAGCGCGGCAGACCGAGGCAGAAATTGCACACGCAGGCGCACGCCCTGATTGGCGTCTGGAAGCCCGCTATGGTCTGCGCGGCGACATGCCCGATACCGCCAGCGTGATGCTGGGGGTGGATCTACCGTTGTTGTCGGTAAGCCGTCGTCGTCACGAGGTGGCGAGCGCGTTGTTGGCCGGCGAAGAAAGCGCCGCACAACGGGAAGACCTGTCGCGTCGCTTAAGCACCGACATTCGCACCCTCAGTCAACAGCACGCCGTCGCCGGTGAGCGCTTGGCCGCGCTGGAAGCCGACGTCGTACCGATGGCCATGCAGGCTTCTGAAGCGGCACTGGCCGGTTACCGCAGTGGTCGTGATGATTTCACCACGGTGATCGAGGCCCGCCTGAGCGCGCTGGATATCGAAGACATGCGTCTGGGTTTGCAGGCTGAACTGCAACGCGCGCGCGCTGAACTCCTTTACTTCGCGCCGGAAACGGCGCCTGGAAACTGATCATGAAAAAGAAAATTCTCGTGGCTGTGGTGGCTGCTCTGCTGGTTGCTGGGGTCGGTTGGTATGTCTGGTATGCCGGACAGAGCGACATGCCAGTTGCACAGAAACCGGAAGCCGAAGCCACTGGCAGCGAGCCGAAAGTTCTCTACTGGTACGACCCGATGCGCCCGGAAGTACATTTCGACAAACCGGGAAAGTCGCCGTTCATGGACATGGCGCTGGAACCGAAATACGCGGAAGTCGCTGAACAGAAGTCGACGGCATCCTCCGCCAGTAGCGAACGCAAAGTGCTCTACTGGTACGACCCGATGCGTCCCGATGTGCATTTCGACAAACCCGGCCAGTCGCCGTTCATGGATATGGCGCTGGAGCCGAAATACGCGAACGACGACACCGACGACCGTAGCGCGGAACAACTTCCGGCATTGAGCGTCGATGCTCGGATGGTGCAAAAGCTCGGCATGCGTACGGCGCCAGTCGAAAAGGGCACGTTCTGGCAACGCATTGACACGACCGGCGCCATAGTCTTCGACGAGAGTCGCACGCAGGTCGTCGAAGCCCGAGTCAGCGGCTGGGTTCGTCAACTGCAGGTCCGCAGTGTCGATGCACCGATAAAAAGTGGCGAATCGTTGCTGACGATTTACTCCCCGGATCTTCTCGCCGCGCAGAAGGAACTGTTGATCGCGCAACGCAGCGGCGATGAAGAATTGCTCGCCGCCACCCGCGAACGGCTCGCCCTGTTGGGCATATCGTCGAAGCAAATCCAGGAAACACTCGCTACGGACAAGGCAGCACCCGAAATCAGTATCGTGTCGCCCGCCAGCGGCGTACTGACCGAACTGAATGTGCGCGAAGGTTCGCAGGTTTCTCCCGGCATGCCCATTGCGCGTGTCGCGTCGCTGGATCGGGTCTGGGTGATGGTGGATGTACCCGAGTCGCAGGCGGACTGGCTGCGCGGACAACGGCCTGCGGATGTGCAGGTACCCGCGCTGCCGCAACGAACCTTTGAAGCCAAAGTCGACTATCTGTACCCGCAAATCGATACGGGACGACGCACGATGCGTGCGCGGTTGGTGATCGACAATCGCGATCTGGCGTTGCGGCCCGGCATGTCGGCGTCTGTCACGCTGTACGGTGGCCCGCGTCATGACGTTTTGCAGGTACCTGATGCGGCGGTAATCCGTTCCGGCCAGCACGATCTGGTCATTGTCGCCGAAGGCGAAGGCCGCTTCCGTCCGACGGTGGTGACCGTCGGTGCGCAGCGCAATGGCATGACGGTGATCGAAAGCGGTCTGGAAGAAAACATGCAGGTCGTGGTGTCCGGCCAGTTCCTGCTGGAATCGGAAGCCAACCTGCAGGGGGCGTTGTCGCGACTGGAAGGGTCGTCGGACTCGACACCGCAGGATGACGGCATGGGCAACATGGGAGACACCCCGTGATCAGTCGCCTGATTGCCTGGTCGGTGCACAACCGGCTTCTGGTCTTGCTGGTGACGGTGCTGGTGACGCTCGCCGGCATCCAGGCGGCGCGCACGATTCCACTCGATGCGATTCCCGATCTTTCGGACGTGCAGGTGATCGTGCGCACGACGTTTCCGGGACAGGCACCGCAGGTGGTCGAAGATCAGGTTACCTATCCGATGACGACCACGCTGCTGTCGGTGCCGCGCGCGAAAACGGTTCGCGGTTACTCGTTCTTCGGCGATTCGTTCGTCTACGTGTTGTTCGAAGACGGCACCGATCCCTACTGGGCGCGTTCGCGCGTGTTGGAATACCTCTCACAGGTGCAGGGCCGCCTGCCGCCAACCGCAAAGGCTTCGTTGGGACCGGACGCGACCGGTGTTGGCTGGATCTACGAGTACGCGTTGGTGGATCGCAGTGGCCAGCACGACATCGCGCAACTACGTGCCTTGCAGGACTGGTTTCTGCGCTACGAACTGAAAACGGTGCCGGACGTGGCGGAGGTTGCCACGCTGGGCGGCTACAACACGCAGTATCAGATCCAGCTCGACCCGGATCGTCTGCGCGCATTCGGCATCACGCTCGACACGGTGCTTGATGCCATGCGTGCCGCCAACGGTGAAACCGGCGGCGCCGTGCTGGAAATGGCGGAAGCCGAATACATGGTGCGCGCACGCGGCTATCTCGCCAGCCTCGACGACTTCCGCTCCATTCCGCTGCGCGTGGCCGACAATGCCGGGCGCCCTGTGCTGCTGGGAGACGTGGCGACCATCCAGAAAGGCCCGGAAATCCGTCGCGGCATCGCCGAACTGAACGGAGAGGGCGAAGTGGTCGGTGGCGTGATCGTGTTGCGCAACGGCCGCAATGCAATGGCGACCATCGGTTTGGTAAAGGAGAAAATCGCAACGCTGAAAAACAGCCTGCCACCCGGCGTGGAGATCGTCACCACCTACGACCGTTCCGCGCTGATCGAGCGCGCAGTGGAAAACCTCAGCCACAAACTCATCGAGGAATTTCTGGTCGTCGCGCTGGTTTGTGTTTCCTTCCTCTTTCATCTGCGCTCGTCGCTGGTAGCGGTTATCACCTTGCCGGTCGGCATTCTGGTCGCGTTTCTGGTGATGAGAGCGCAGGGAATCAATGCCGACATCATGTCGCTTGGCGGAATCGCCATCGCCATCGGTGCGATGGTGGATGCTGCGGTGGTGATGATCGAAAACGCACACAAAAAACTGGAGGCCTGGCGCCGCCAAAACGGCAATGCCGAACCGGATGGCCGCCAGCACGCACAGTTGATGGTGGAGGCGGCCAGCGAGGTCGGGCCGGCGTTGTTCTTCAGCCTGCTGGTAATCACGCTCTCGTTCCTTCCAGTGTTTGCCCTGCAGGCGCAGGAAGGCCGATTGTTCGCACCGTTGGCGTACACGAAAACATTTTCGATGGCAGCGGCGGCCGGTCTGTCCGTCACGTTGATCCCGGTCCTGATGGTGTATTTCGTGCGCGGTCATATCCGTGCCGAAACGGAGAATCCCCTCAACCGGTTTTTGATCGCCTGTTATAAGCCGGTGATCAAGGCCGTCCTGTCACGGCCGACGACAACACTTGTTTTTTCCCTGTTCTTGCTCGCCCTGACGGCGTGGCCGCTGCTGCACCTGGGTAGCGAATTCATGCCGCCACTGGATGAGGGCGATCTGCTCTACATGCCGACCGCGCTGCCAGGCCTGTCGGCATCAAAGGCGGCGGAAATCACGCAACAGGTAGACCAGACGCTCAAGACATTCCCCGAAGTCGATACCGTGTTCGGCAAGATGGGCCGCGCCGAAACCGCCACCGATCCGGCGCCGCTGGAGATGATGGAAACCACCGTGCATTTCAAACCGCACGATCAATGGCGGCCCGGCATGACGCGCGACAAGCTGGTCGCGGAAATGGACGCGTCATTGAAAATTCCCGGCATGGGCAACGTCTGGGTTCAGCCCATCCGTAACCGCATCGACATGCTCGCCACCGGCATCAAGTCGCCGGTGGGTATCAAGGTGGCCGGTTCCGATCTGGTGGAAATCGATCGCATCGCCGCCAAGATCGAAGGGGTCGTACGCGGAATTTCGGGAACGTCGTCGGCCTTTGCCGAGCGTGCTGTCGGCGGTCGTTACGTGGAAATCGTTCCGGATCGCCTGGCAGCGGCTCGTTTCGGTCTTTCCGTGGAGGACGTGCAACGCATCGTCGCGTTCGCCATTGGCGGCGAAAACATCGGTGAAACCGTAGAAGGATTGTCCCGCTTTCCGATCAATGTTCGTTACCCGCGTGAGTGGCGCGACTCGGTGGACGATTTGCGTAATCTGCCGTTCGTGACGCGCAACGGCGCCACGCTCACGCTCGGCCAGGTGGCGTCGGTGACAGTCACCGACGGCCCGGCCTCGATCCGCAGCGAGAACGCCCGCCCGAACGGCTGGATCTACGTCGATATCCGCGACCGCGATCTGGGTTCGTGGGTCAAGGATGCCCAGCGGGCCGTTGGCGAAAAGGTGGAGTTGCCTGCTGGCTATTCGATTGGCTGGTCCGGCCAGTACGAGTATCTGGAGCGGGCGCGCGGAACCTTGATGAAAGTCATTCCGCTGACGCTGGCAGTGATCCTGCTGCTGTTGTACCTGGCCTTTCGCAGCCTGAACTCCGCACTGCTGATCATGTGCACACTGCCGTTCGCATTGATCGGCGGCTTCTGGCTGGTGTGGTTACTCGGTCACTCGCTGTCGGTGGCCTCGGCCATCGGTTTCATCGCTCTGGCCGGGGTCGCTGCCGAATTCGGTGTGGTGATGCTGCTCTACCTGAACATGAGCGTACAGCAGCGCGAAGAAAAGGGCCGATTAAACACAGTGGACGATCTGCGCGCGGCCGTCGTCGAGGGCGCGGTGCTGCGCGTGCGTCCGAAAGCGATGACGGTGGCCGTGATCGTCGCCGGTTTGCTGCCGTTGTTCTTCGGTACCGGCAGTGGATCGGAAGTCATGCAGCGGATCGCGGCGCCGATGATCGGCGGCATGATCACCGCGCCGTTGTTGTCGATGGTGGTGATACCCGTCGTCTATTTCCTGTGGCAGTCGCGAATCCTGCCGGAACGGCAGCGACAGGGAGGTCGGAATGTCGAGTAATCAAAAAACCATGGAGAAAATCGACCATCCGTGCGTTGGCAATATGGTTATAACTCCGGGCATAGGGGCTATCGCCGGCCAATTCGGAGAAGGCCCGCCGCACCGTCACTGGACGCATCAGTTGAGCGTGAGCATGGATGGTCAGGTTGCGGTCAGCGCGGGAAATGTCCTGCTGCTGGGAAAAGCGCTTTTCATCAAGGCCAACACGCCGCATCAGATGGTCGCCGGCAAGGCTCTTTCGATTTACCTGGATCCCGCCACAGCCGTGTCGCGTGCGTTGTGTAGAAAATTAGCGTGCCGGGAAATGGTCTGTGTTGTACCACCGCCGATGACCGAATTTCTCGCCGAGTGTTTTGCCGACACGTTGTCGCTCAGTGACTCTGTCGGGCATTTAAAAGCACAACTTGGCGTTCAGGAAGTCGGAACAGATGATCGGCTTGACCTGATATTGGCAGCGCTTCATCGCGATGTGCGGGATCGCGGCACCGTTGGAGCAGGCCGCGCAGAGCTGGCCCGGCTGGCTGGTTTGTCGCAAGGTCGTTTCTCGCATTGGTTCACCGAACAGACCGGCATGCCATTCCGAAGTTACCGGAAGTGGCTTCTGTTGAACCACGGTTTCGAGCAGGCCATTGGCCATCGGCATCTCGCTGGCGCTGCCGGTGAATTCCGGTTCTCGGGTGATGTGTACTTCAGCCTGGCATTTGTCTCCACATTTGGCGTGAGACCTATTGATGTATTGGCTTTATGAAGAACACAGAAAACGAATGTCGGATCATCCCGAAGTTTAGCGAGCCCGAAAAACAGACAAAAAAAGAATGAGGTATATCGCCATGCTAAAGACTTCAATGAAGATTCTGCTTGCCGCAGGCGTTCTGGTTTTCGCCGGATACATGCTCTTCCCGCAGTTCCGGCCCGGCATCATGGCAATGATGCCGTTTCTGCTGCTGGCATTACCGATGGCCATGTGCTGCCTGATGATGTTGGGCATGGGAAAGCATTCGTCAAAGACAAAGGACAAGCCGTCGGGCAGGGAGGACGACGAGTGATCCTGAGTGTTGCATCGGCTCCCAAAGACATTGCTGTAATGCGCAGGAGTATTTGTCCTGAATGACAAGCGCGGTTTCGACGCCCACGATAAACAGAGGGCCCGGAGGGTGCCATGGACGCTCGCGACGGTGTCAGCCTCAAACGCAGGCAGTTTCTGGTCACGACAGTAACCGTGCTGGGTGGCTTTGGCCTCGTCGCGGCGTCGGTGCCGTTCGTGAGCAGTTGGTGGCCGAGTGCGGCCGCCAAGGCTGCGGGTGCGCCTGTCACGGTGGATGCCAGCCGCGTGGACGCGGGCATGCTGCTGACCGTGGAGTGGCGCGGCAAGCCCGTATGGATACTGCATCGCACCGACTCGATGCTCCGCGAGTTGGGCCGTCACGACAGTCGGTTGCGCGATCCACAATCCCGTGAGCCCCAGCAGCCGGAATATGCGCGGAATGCAACACGCTCGATCAAGCCGCGCAATCTGGTCGTGGTCGGCATTTGCACGCATCTGGGCTGCGTGCCGCTGTTCCGTCCCGACGTGGCGTCGTCGGGATTGGGTTCGGACTGGCCTGGTGGCTTCGCTTGTCCCTGCCACGGTTCCCGTTTCGATCTCGCCGGACGCGTCTTCCAGAATGTACCGGCGCCGCTGAATCTGGTGGTCCCGCCACATCGGTATGTGAGCGAGACGGTGTTGTTGATCGGGGAGGACCGGACAGAGACGACTTGAGTTTCGGGGTGGTAGCGCTGCCTGTTGGCGTGCCAGTCCGGAAATATTCTTCGGGACGGGCACGAGATCGGAGGTCATGCAGCGTATAGCGGTGCCCATGACCGGCAGGATGATCACGGAGTCATTGCTGTCGATGATGGTAAAGCCGGTACTTAGGTCGGGTTGACTGATTGGACGCAGCCCCGTGTGCGGGCTCTTGTGCGCCGGGTGTGCGGGAGAACCTTGGTTGAGCCAAGTGTGCTCGAGACCGATACGGCGCCCTAGCAAATGAGAAACGGGCACCAAACGGGCACCAAAACAAAGGGCGCCGTGAGGCGCCCTGCGTTATTCAAGCCTAAGTGCTTGATTTAATTGGCTCCGCCTGCTGGGCTCGAACCAGCGACCCACGGATTAACAGTCCGTTGCTCTACCGACTGAGCTAAGGCGGAATGGAACTCGTCGTACCGGTGGCCGCTCGGTGGGCGGGCCGGGCTTCCGTTGTCGGCCGGGGCCGGGGAAGCATGAGGGCGCGTATGTTAGTGAGCGGGTCGGGGAGGGTCAACCGATTCTCCTCGGCTCGACCCGCTTTCTACGTCAGGCCTGCGCCGTTGCTTATTTCTCCAGCGCTTTGCGGATACGCGCCATCGCGTCTTGCAGGTTTTTCATGCTGGTGGCGATGGAGATGCGCGCGTAGCCCTCGGAGCCGAAAGCCGAGCCTGGCACCAGTGCCACGCCGACTTCGTTGAGCAGGTATTCGCACAATTCGATGTCATTGTTGATGCCCGGTTTTTTGCCAATCACGCCTTGGAAATTGGCAAACGCATAGAACGCGCCGTCGGCAGGTACGCAACTCACGCCCGGCATTTTGTTCAATTCGGCGATCACGTAGTCGTGACGTTCCTTGAACGCTTTGACCATCGGCAACAAACAGGATTGATCGCCGTTGAGCGCGGCTTCGGCAGCAGCTTGTGAAATCGACGCCGGATTGGACGTGCTCTGGCTCTGCACTTTGTTCATCGCTTTGATGAGTTTCACCGGGCCGGCGGCATAACCGATGCGCCAACCGGTCATGGCATACGCTTTGGATACGCCGTTGAGCACGATGGTGCGCTCGTAGAGATCCGGGCAAACGGTAAGGATGTTGCTGAACGGTTCGTTCGCCCACCAGATTTTTTCGTACATGTCGTCGGTGGCGACCAGAACGTGCGGATGCTTGCGCAGCACGGCGCCGAGCGCTTCCAGATCTTTGCGGGTGTACGCGACGCCGGTCGGGTTGGACGGCGAGCACAGCACGAACAAACGGGTTTTCGGCGTGATCGCTTTTTCCAGTTGTTCTGGCGTGATTTTGAAACGGCTGGCATCGGTGGTCTGCACGATCACCGGGGTAGCGTCGGCGATGATCACCATGTCCGGATAGCTCACCCAGTACGGTGCCGGGATGATCACTTCGTCGCCGGCATCCAGCAGCGCCAGCGCCATGTTGAAGAAACTTTGTTTGCCACCGGACGACACCAGAATTTGTTCTGGTTTGTAGGCGAGGCCGTTGTCGCGCGCGAGTTTATTGATGATCGCTTTTTTCAAACTTGGCGTGCCGTCGACGGCGGTGTATTTGGTTTGCCCTTTGTGGATCGCCTCGATGGCGGCGGCCTTGATGTGATCCGGCGTGTCGAAATCCGGCTCACCAACGCCCAGGCCGATGATGTCTTTGCCAGCCGCTTTCAGCTCGGCGGCGCGGTTGGAAACGGCCAAGGTGGGCGACGGTTTGATGGCGTTGACGCGGTTGGACAGGCGGATATCCACGGAGGACCTCGGGGCAGTCTGAATACGATGTGGCTGTCGGCGCAGACCGGTGAAACCGGAGCAGCGGCAGCAGGCGGGGCGTCATTCTAATGATTGGCACCCGCCATTCAACGAGGAAAAGCACGCATCGGCAGGTCAGCCCCTGGCGTGGGCGTGCGGCCATGTAAAATCCCGCCTCTTTGCCTGCCGGTTTGCCCGCCATGTTTGAGTTGAAGGCCGATTACCAGCCCGCCGGCGACCAGCCGGAAGCCATTCGCCGCTTGGTTGCGGGTATCGGCGAGGGCCTGGCCGCGCAGACGCTGTTGGGTGTGACCGGTTCCGGCAAGACCTACACCATCGCCAATGTCATCGCGCAAGTGCAGCGGCCGACGCTGGTGCTGGCGCATAACAAGACACTGGCTGCGCAACTTTACGGCGAATTCAAATCGTTTTTCCCCGACAACGCCGTCGAATATTTCGTGTCGTATTACGACTACTACCAGCCGGAAGCCTACGTGCCGTCGTCGGATACGTTCATCGAGAAAGATTCGTCGGTGAACGAGCACATCGAGCAGATGCGCTTGTCGGCCACCAAAGCGTTGTTGGAGCGGCCCGATGTCATCATCGTCGCGACGGTGTCTGCCATTTATGGCCTTGGTGATCCGACGCAATACTTGGCGATGGTGCTGCACTTATCGCGTGGCTTGAAGATCGACCAGCGCGAAATTCTGCGGCGTCTGGCAGCGATGCAGTACGAGCGTAATGACGTGGATTTTCATCGCGGCACGTATCGCGCACGCGGCGAAGTGATCGATATTTTTCCGGCAGATTCTGATGACCTGGCGGTGCGCGTTGAGCTGTTCGATGACGAGGTGGAGACGATTGCGTTGTTCGATCCGCTGACGGGCGCAGTGCAGCGCAAAGTGCAGAAGGCAACGATTTTTCCGAAATCACATTACGTGACGCCGCGTGATACCGTGCTGCGCGCCATCGATACCATCAAAGCCGAATTGGCCGAGCGCCTGCCGCAGTTGCATAAGGCGGACAAATTGGTCGAAGAGCAGCGCCTGAGTCAACGCACGCGTTTCGATTTAGAAATGCTGCAAGAACTGGGCTACTGCAACGGCATCGAAAACTATTCGCGACATTTCTCCGGCCAGCAGCCGGGTGAGCCGCCGCCGACTTTGTTCAGTTATTTGCCGGACAACGCGCTGCTGGTGATCGACGAGTCGCATGTGACCGTGCCGCAGATCGGCGCCATGTACAAGGGCGACCGTTCGCGCAAGGAAACACTGGTGGAATACGGGTTTCGCTTGCCCAGTGCGCTGGATAACCGCCCTTTGCGTTTTGATGAGTGGGAAGCGCGTGCGCCGCAGATGATTTTTGTGTCGGCGACGCCGTCTGACTACGAAGCCAAACACGCCGGACAAGTGGTGGAGCAGGTGGTGCGCCCGACGGGGTTGGTCGATCCGATCGTGGAAGTACGGCCAGCCACGCATCAGGTGGACGACGCGCTTTCCGAAATTCGCGCGCGTATTGCCGTCAACGAGCGCGTGCTGGTGACGACGCTCACCAAGCGCATGGCGGAGGATCTCACCGAATATCTCGCCGAGCACGGCATCCGCGTGCGTTACCTGCACTCGGATATCGACACGGTCGAGCGGGTTGAAATTATTCGCGATTTGCGTATCGGCGAGTTCGATGTACTGGTCGGCATTAACTTGCTGCGCGAAGGTTTGGATATGCCAGAAGTGTCATTGGTGACGATTCTGGATGCGGACAAAGAAGGTTTTCTGCGTTCCGAGCGCTCGCTGATCCAAACCATTGGCCGCGCTGCACGCAATGTGAATGGCA
Organism: uncultured Pseudomonadales bacterium; assembly: GCA_964574995.1. Taxonomy (GTDB): domain Bacteria; phylum Pseudomonadota; class Gammaproteobacteria; order Pseudomonadales; family JADFDG01; genus JADFDG01. The sequence continues at coordinate 26,066 of CAZNPF010000015.1, forward strand.
AAGCGATTCTGTATGCCGATCGCATGACCGGCTCGATGGAGCGGGCCATCGGTGAAACAGAGCGCAGGCGGCAGAAGCAGATGGCATTCAATGCGGAGCACGGCATCGTGCCGAAAACGATTCGCAAAGAAGTCGCCGACATCATGGAAGGTGCCTATGCCGCCGCCCCGCAAGTGCGTGGCCGCGCCAAGTCCCGCAAGGTCGCTGAAGCCGCAGCGGCAACCTACACGGCGGAATTGCACGATCCGGCAGCAGCGGCGCGTACGCTGTCGGCGTTAGAAGAAAAAATGTTTGCGGCAGCGCGAAACCTCGAGTTCGAGGAAGCCGCTCGCTTGCGTGATGAAATCCATCGGTTGCGTGCGGCGGCGTTTATTGCCTGATGGGTGCGGCATACGACGGGTATCGGTGCGCCGCTGATCGTGGTTTTCCCGTGATTATCGGCCTTGTCACCGGCAGGGGGCGCCGCTATCCTGTGCGCCCTCTTTAGGCACATAGCTCAGTTGGTTAGAGCACCACCTTGACATGGTGGGGGTCGGTGGTTCGAATCCACTTGTGCCTACCAGTTATTCCGAGGGCCGCGACAGCGGCCCTTGTTGTTTTTGGCAGAACCGCTCTGAGTTGTCCGTACTCACCTAGCGAGATGGATACCCAGTCGGCGTCGTTATCTACGTTGTATCACGCGGCCCGGCGTAGGGGTCGCCACTGAGGAGTCTGAGTCATGTCTGTATTCATCACCCTTCCTGACGGCAGTAAGCGCGAATTTCCCGGCCCAGTGACGGTCGCGGAAGTGGCTGCATCCATCGGCGCTGGCCTCGCCAAAGCCGCACTGGCCGGCAAAGTCGATGGCAAACTGGTCGACACGTCACATCGCATCGAACGTGATGCCGCGTTGTCCATCGTGACCTCGAAAGATGCCGATGGCGTCGAAATTCTGCGTCACTCATGCGCCCACTTGCTGGCGATGGCGGTGCAGCAGATTTTTCCCAGCGCGCAAGTGACCATCGGCCCGGTGATCGAAGACGGTTTTTATTACGACTTCGCCTTCGAGCGTGCATTCACGCCGGAAGATCTCGAAAAAATCGAAGCACGCATGACCGAGTTGGCGGCAAAAGACTTTGTCGTGACGCGTTCGCTGATGTCACGCGATGAAGCCGTCAAGCTGTTCGAGTCGATGGGTGAGAAATACAAAGTCGAAATCATTCGCGACATCCCCGGCAACGAAGAATTGAGCTTCTACCGGCAGGGCGATTTCATCGATCTGTGCCGTGGCCCGCATGTGCCGAATACCGGCAAGTTGCAGGCGTTCAAATTAACCAAAGTGGCCGGTGCGTATTGGCGTGGCGATTCGAACAACGCCATGTTGCAACGCATTTACGGCACTTGTTGGGCGAACAAGAAAGACCTTGAGGCGTATCTCAAGCGCATCGAGGAAGCGGCGAAACGCGATCACCGCAAGATCGGTCGCCATCTCGACCTGTATCACATGCAGGAAGAAGCGCCGGGGACGGTGTTCTGGCATCCGAAAGGCTGGTCGATCTGGCAAACCATCGAGCAGTACATGCGTGACCGTCTGCAGCAAGGCGGTTATCAAGAAGTGCGCACGCCGCAGGTGGTGGATTTGTCGCTGTGGAAGAAGTCCGGGCATTGGGACAACTACAGCGAAAACATGTTCACCACGGTGGTTGAAGAGCGTCAGTTCGCGGTCAAGCCGATGAACTGCCCCTGCCATGTGCAGATTTTCAATCAGGGCATCAAGAGTTATCGCGAATTGCCGCTACGCATGGCCGAGTTCGGTTCTTGCCATCGTTTTGAACCGTCAGGTGCGCTGCACGGCCTGATGCGTGTGCGCGCGTTTACGCAAGACGACGCGCATATTTTCTGCACCCATGAACAGGTCGGTGCAGAAACGGCGGCGTTCATTGAATTGCTGCGCGACGTTTATCAGGACTTTGGTTTCACCGAGATTCTGGTCAAGTTATCCACGCGGCCGGCCAAGCGGATCGGTACCGATGCCCAGTGGGATGCGGCTGAGCAGGCGTTGGCGCAGGCGCTGGAGCGGGCCGGATTGGCGTTTGACTACCAGCCGGGTGAGGGGGCGTTCTACGGTCCCAAGATCGAATTCACTCTCAAGGACTGCCTAGGCCGGCTCTGGCAGTGCGGCACTATCCAGTTGGATTTCGCCCTGCCGGTACGGTTGGGGGCCGAATACGTGGGGGAGGACGGCAACCGTCATGCCCCGGTCATGCTGCACCGGGCCATTTTGGGCTCCTTTGAGCGGTTTATCGGCATCCTGATCGAGAACTACGCCGGAGCCTTCCCGGCCTGGCTGGCCCCGGTTCAGGCTGTGGTCCTGAATATCACGGACCGTCAGGAGGGCTGGGCCAAGGAAGTGACCGGAACCTTGAAAAACAAGGGTTTCCGGGCCGATACGGACTTGAGGAACGAAAAGGTCGGCTTTAAGATTCGCGAGCACACGCTCCAGCGTATCCCCTACCTGCTCGTGGTCGGGGACAAAGAAGTCGAATCCCATACCGTGGCCGTGCGTACGCGCGAAGGCGCTGACCTGGGCGTCATGACTCTTGATGAGTTCATGAATCGTCTGGGCGCCGACGTTGCGCGTCGCGGTCGCGTTGTTTCGGAGGAATAGGTATTAAGCGCGAAACCCCCAAGGCTGCGCCTCGCGAGAAGCGCACCCGTATTAACGGCGAGATCGGCGTACCGCAGGTACGTCTGATTGATCAGGACGGTGGTCAGCTGGGCATTGTTGCCACGCGTGACGCACTAACCAAAGCAGAAGAGTTGTCGCTCGATCTCGTCGAGATTTCGCCGGATGCACAACCTCCGGTTTGCAAGCTGATGGATTTTGGCAAGTTCCTTTTCGAGAAAAAGCGGAACGAAAAAGAAGCCAAGAAAAAACAGCGGCAGATGCAGATCAAGGAAATCAAGATTCGCCCAGGGACGGACGAAGGGGACTACCAGGTAAAACTCCGCAACCTGGTGCGTTTCCTCACGGAAGGAGATAAGGCCAAGGTAACTTTACGGTTCCGTGGTCGTGAGATGGCTCACCAAGAGCTGGGCATCGAAATGCTCAAGAGGATTACTGCAGACCTTGCCGAAGTCGGCCAGGTCGAACAGGAACCAAACCTCGAAGGCCGGGCGATGGTCATGGTCGTGGCGCCGAAAAAGAAGAAGTAAGTTCGCTTGCTTCTGAATGCGAGTAACACCAATAGCGAGAGTTTGCAGAAATGCCAAAGATGAAGACCAACCGAGGGGCAGCCAAGCGTTTTCGTAAAACCGCCTCCGGCTTCAAGCGTAAACAGGCCTTCAAACGTCACATCCTGACCAAGAAGTCCGCCAAGCGTATCCGTCAGCTGCGCCCGATGACTGCGGTGCATCCGTCCGACCAGGGTCTGGTCGAACGCATGCTTCCCAACCTCTGACGCCGCACAGTTAACGGAGAACCGACATGGCACGTGTAAAACGCGGCGTAATTGCTCGCCGCCGTCACAAGAAAATCATGGCTCGCGCCAAAGGCTATTACGGTGCGCGTTCGCGCTCGTACCGTCTGGCGTTCCAGGCAGTTATTAAAGCGGGTCAGTACCAGTACCGCGACCGTCGTCAGCGCAAGCGTCAGTTCCGCGCGTTGTGGATCACCCGTATCAATGCCGCGGCTCGCCTGAATGGCTTGTCGTACAGCCGTCTTATCAACGGCTTGAGAAAAGCAGCGATCGAAGTGGACCGCAAGATGCTGGCTGATCTGGCGGTATTTGATGCAGGTGCGTTTGCTGCGCTCGCCAAAGAGGCGAAAGCTGCTCTCTCCTGATCGATACGCAAAGCAGTAAGTGGAAGAGGGGAAGCGGCGCAAGCTCTTCCCCTCTTTTTTTGACGCACGGAAATTTTGATGCATCGAGGTTGGCGGAATGTCTGAACTGGATGCCGTAGTGACGGCAGCGCTCAAGGCAACGGCTGCGGCGAATGATTTGACTGCATTGGATCAGGTTCGCGTGCAGTACTTGGGTAAGAAGGGCGAAATTTCTGCCCAGCTCAAATCGCTGGGCAATTTGCCGCCGGAAGAGCGTCCGAAATTTGGCGCGGTGATCAATGAGGCGCGCGATCGTGTGCAGGAAGCGGTTGAGGCACGCAAAGTCGTGCTGGAAGATAACGCGCTCAACGTGCGGCTGGCTGCGGAGTCGGTCGATGTCACGCTGCCGGGTCGTTTCGCTGTCAGTGGTGGCTTGCATCCGGTGACGCGCACCATCGAGCGGATGACAGACTTCTTTGCGGGTGCAGGTTTTTCGGTGGTGGAAGGCCCGGAAGTCGAAGACGACTGGCACAACTTTGAAGCGTTGAATATTCCGTCGACGCATCCGGCGCGGGCGATGCACGACACGTTTTATTTCGATGCAACTACATTGCTGCGCACGCACACATCACCTGTGCAGGTGCGCACCATGAAAAGCGGCAAGCCGCCCTTCCGTGTGATTTGTCCGGGCCGTGTCTATCGTTGTGACTCGGATGTGACGCACACGCCGATGTTTCATCAAGTGGAAGGCTTGCTGATCGACGAAGAATCCAGTTTTGCGGATTTACGCGGGCTATTGGCCGATTTCCTGCGTGCATTCTTTGAGGTGGATCTGCAGGTTCGCTTTCGTCCGTCGTATTTCCCGTTCACCGAGCCCAGCGCTGAAGTAGATATTCAATGCATGATCTGTGGCGGGCCCGGTTGCCGTGTGTGTAAGCAAACTGGCTGGCTGGAAGTGTTGGGCTGCGGCATGGTGCACCCGAAAGTGCTGGCGGCTTGCGGCATTGACGCTGAAAAATATCGCGGATTCGCTTTTGGTATGGGTGTCGAGCGTCTGACGATGTTGCGTTATGGCGTCAATGACTTGCGATTGTTCTTTGAGAACGATCTGCGCTTCCTTGAACAATTCCGCTGATCGCAGCTCAGGAATCATTAGATATGAAAATCAGCGAACAATGGCTGCGTGAATGGGTCAATCCACCGTATGGCCGTAAAGATTTGATCGCGCGTTTGACGATGGCGGGCCTGGAGGTCGATGCCGCGATTCCAGCGGCAGGCGAATTTTCAGGCGTGGTTGTCGGCCACATTGTGACGTGTGAAAAGCATCCTGAGGCAGACAAGTTGCGTGTTTGCCGTGTTGAGCATGGCCGTGGAGAGCCGTTGACCATTGTTTGCGGTGCGCCGAATGCACGCGTTGGATTAAAAGCGCCGTTGGCGATGGTCGGCGCGAAGTTGCCGGGCGATAAAGCGATTACACAAGCCAAGCTGCGTGGCGTGGAATCTTTTGGCATGTTGTGTGGTGCGGATGAGCTAGGCATCGACATTCCCGGCGAGGGTTTGCTCGAGCTACCGGCCGATGCACTCGTAGGCCAAGATTTTCGCGAATACCTGAAGCTGGATGATGTCACGCTGGAGCTGGGTCTCACGCCCAATCGAGGCGATTGCCTTTGTGCGTTGGGCCTTGCGCGCGAGGTCGCAGCATTTTCTGGCCTCGCATTTTCCGGTGTTTCGATCAAACCGGTTGCTGCAACGATTAAAGATACGTTTCCAGTTCGTGTCAGCGCACCACAGGCGTGCCCGCGTTATGCCGGCCGCGTGCTGCGCAATGTGGATTTGTCGAAGCCTAGTCCGCTGTGGTTGACGGAAAAACTACGTCGTAGTGGTATCCGTTCCATTGATGCTGTGGTGGATGTCACCAACTTCGTGATGCTGGAGTTGGGTCAACCGATGCATGCGTTTGATCTCGATACACTCAGAGATGGCATCGAGGTGCGGCTGGCGCGTGAGGGCGAAAAAATCACGCTGCTCGATGAGAAAGAAATTACGCTGCAAGCAGACACGTTGTTGATCGCTGATGGCGAGAAGCCGTTGGCGATGGCCGGCATCATGGGTGGTGCGGGATCGGGCGTGTCAGCGGCAACAACAAACTTGATGCTTGAGTCGGCATTTTTCGCGCCGTTGGCCTTGGCCGGGCGTGCGCGTCGATATGGGTTGCATACGGATTCATCGCATCGCTTTGAGCGCGGTGTTGATCCGAGTCTGCAGGAAACGGCGATTGAACGTGCCACGCAGATGATCTTAGATATTTGTGGCGGTAGCGCGGGCCCGGTGATGTGTGTAGAGCATGCTGCGCATGTGCCGGCTTCCATTGAGATCGAATTGCGTGCTGAACGCATTTCTCGCTTGCTGGGTTTCGACATGAAAGCCGAAGAAGTCGAGACGTCGTTGGCGCGGCTTGGCATGGAAGTCATCACCCAAGAAAGTGGGCGACGCTGGACGGTGATTGCACCGCGTCATCGCTTCGATATCGCGATCGAGCAGGATCTTATCGAAGAGTTGGCGCGTTTGTACGGGTACGACCGTTTGCCGACGCGCTCGCCGCGCGGCGATTTGAAAGTGACTGCGACGCCGGAAACGGCGTTAGATATTCGTCGTGTACGTCGTGCGCTCATGGCGCGTGGCTATCAGGAAGTTGTGACGTACAGTTTCGTCGATCCGGCATTGCAAGCCCTGTTGGACCCGTTGCACGCGCCGCTGGCGTTGGCCAATCCGATTTCTGCGGATATGGGTGTCATGCGCACCACCTTGTGGACGGGTTTGCTCAGTACCGCGCGCTTCAATTTGAATCGCCAGCAGACCCGCCTGCGCCTGTTTGAGACCGGTCTGCGCTTTGTGCCTAACAAAGACGGCCTGCGCCAGGAGCCCTTTCTGGCGGGCCTGCTGTTTGGCCCAGCGGCCCCCGAAGGTTGGGCCAACGCTGCCCGCCAAGTGGACTTCTTCGATGCCAAGGGCGATCTCGAAGCGTTGTTGGCCCTGACGGGTCAGGCCGATTCTTTTGCTATTGAAGCGGCCGACCCTACCGCCTGTCCGGCATTGCATCCGGGGCAGGCAGCCGTGATTCGCCATGCAGGTCATCCGGTCGGTAGCCTCGGCGCACTGCATCCGCGCTTGCAGCGCGAGTTGGATCTGCCAGGCAGCGTCTACTTATTCGAGATCAGGTTATCGGCTCTTTTGGAAGCACGTTTACCGAAGTTTGCCGAGGTTTCTCGCTTTCCGGCACTTCGTCGCGACCTGGCCTTGGTGGTTGGCCGTGAGGTACCTGCTGCTCAGATTGAATCTGTGGTCCGTGAGGCGGCCGGGGAGCTGCTCCGCAACCTGATAATTTTTGACGTATATCAAGGGGATAACATCGGAAGTTCGAGTCGAAGCATCGCTTTGGGCTTGACCTTGCAACATGCTTCACGCACGATGACCGACGATGAGATAAATGGCCTACTAGATCGCGTTATCGGCCTTTTGAAACAAAGGGTTAGTGCAGCATTGAGGGCGTAGGATGAGTGCGCTGACCAAGGCCGATATGGCCGAACGACTCTTTCAGGAACTGGGGCTCAACAAGCGTGAGGCCAAGGAACTGGTCGAGATGTTTTTTGAAGAAGTTCGCGTGTCGTTAGAGACCAACCGACAGGTAAAGTTGTCGGGGTTTGGTAATTTCGATTTGCGTGACAAGAGTCAACGACCAGGTCGCAATCCCAAGACCGGCGAAGAAATCCCTATTACTGCCCGTCGCGTGGTCACCTTCCGCCCGGGCCAGAAGTTGAAGCAGCGAGTCGAGGCATATGCTGGAACCAAGCAATAACGACCAGCTGCCGGTCATCCCAGGAAAGCGCTATTTCACCATTGGTGAAGTCAGCGACCTGTGTGATGTGAAGCCGCACGTGCTGCGCTATTGGGAGCAAGAGTTTCCCCAACTCAAGCCGGTGAAGCGGCGTGGAAATCGCCGTTACTACCAGCGCCAAGATGTGCTGATGATCCGTCAGATCCGCAGTCTTCTTTACGATCAGGGCTACACCATCGGCGGTGCACGTCAGCAGATGACGGGGCAAGGCGCGGATGAGCAGACGCAAGTCACGCAATTGGTCCGGCAAATGATTGTCGAACTCGAGGATGTTTTGCGCGTACTGCGCACCTGACGCGCTGTCCTTGGCGTTCGGTTGCATTCGGGCTTTGTTCCGTTAAGATGCCTGCCTCCCGCGTACTGCGTGGGATTCCGGAGCGTAGCGCAGCCTGGTAGCGCACCACTCTGGGGGGGTGGGTGTCGTGGGTTCGAATCCCGCCGCTCCGACCAAATTCCTCCCACAAAAAATCCGCCTACGGGCGGGTTTTTTGTTTCTGGCTTCAGCGATGTGCTCCGTTATTATCCATGACGCGTTGATCAATCAGCGGAGGTAGTCATGGAGTCACCCTCTCAAGTCGTTTCTCGCGTGGCCAGCGAAACTTACGGCCATGCGCGCCGGATCATGCCTGAGCAGCCATGGTGGGATCATCTCGAGCCCAACTTTCATAAATTTCCTGACGATTTTTATCTCGATCTGCCGACCCAGTTTTTGGTGAACACCACGGCGGGAGTCGATGTGTTGCTGCGTACCGGCGTGGCGTCGTTGATTTCGACGCTTGCATTGCCAATGGGGTTGTCGCCTGCGCAAATGCGCAAAGACAATGCGGATCGGCGGTTTTACGAAGAATTTTCTGAGTGCGGTGACCCGACGCAGTTTTTTCGAGCACCGAAGGCGGGCGTCAAAGTAAAAGAATCGGCTGCTGGGAAATTAGCGTTTGAGCCCAAAGACGGCGAGAGTCGTCTGCTGCACTTTTCTTCACCGTTTTCGACAGTCAATCCGCGTCTGCGCGAAGATTATTCTGGGCTCACACGTAATGGTACGGCTTGGGCGCAGCACTGGCGTCACAACGATGGTCCGCGGCCGACGCTTATCGTCATACATGGATTTCTTGCCGATCCGTACTGGGTGAACTCACGGTTTCTAGCGTTGCCATGGTTTTATCGTCAGGGCTACGACATTTTGCTTTATACGTTGCCGCATCATGGTCGCCGACGTGAGACGTTTGCTCCGTTCAGTGGTCACGGATATTTTGCGCATGGCGTGTCGCATATCAATGAGTCAATGGCGCACGCAATTCATGATCTGCAGATATTCATTGATTACTTGCGTGAGCGCGGCGTATCGAAAATTGGCGTAACAGGTATTTCACTCGGCGGGTACACCACGGCATTGGCAGCCAGTGTGATTGATGGGCTCGACTTCGCCATTCCCAATGTGCCTGTCGTGAGCATGGCGGATCTGATTTTCCAGTGGTTCCCCGCCAGTTTTGCGGTGAAATCAGGGCTGCGCTTGGCGGGAATTAGTATCCAAGATGCACGACATACGTTGGCCGTACATTGCCCGCTGACGTGGCAACCTAAACTGCCGCGCGAGCGATTAATGATTATTGGTGGTGCAGGTGATCGATTAGCGCCACCCAAGCAAGCCCGGCTGCTGTGGGATCATTGGGACCGCTGTCATATCCACTGGTTTCCGGGAAATCATGTCATACATCTTGATCAAGGGCGTTACTTGCGGGAGATGCTTGCGTTTATGCAGGGGATTGGTTTCGAGGCATAACGGCTGAGAAATTAGGGAAGAATAAAAAACCGCGCCGTAGCGCGGTTTTTTATTCTTAGCGATGTTTATCGAACACTGCTGAGTTTTGGTCGAGTCAGACGCTCCATTTCTTGATCGCGTAGATAATCCAAACACAGTTGGAATGTGCGGCTGATGCGGGTGGTATTACGGATCATTTCGATGCGTGGCCAGGTTGTACGTTCGCCGGTTTCGATGAACTCGCGGACGTCATCAACATCGGGATTGCTGAAGATTCGCAGCACGTTTTTGGGCTGACGTGGCGGGATGATGTTGATATCACCTACGTATTTTTGCGTCACGATGGACTGCGCTTTGTCGACCACCAGGCCGAGATCATTGGAGAACTTGATGCTTTTTTGCAGGAACTCCAGCGCAAAGTTGGCATTCAGCCGAGCATGAGCGGACAGTACACGCCGTGCATGATAGGCAACGCCGTGACGCTCTTCGCTGCGCGACATAAATGGAACGACGTGGGGATTGGTCTGGCTGACGATGGAATGGTTGACACCATAAAGCCGCTGCAGGCGGCGGATGGGCAAATCGTCTTTGATGGAACCATCGACCCATTTGCGCGTGGGAATGTAGGGCACTTTTTCGCCATTGATATTTTTGGCCCAGAGTGTCACCGGCGGGAATATCGCGGGCACCGCGCAAGACGCCAGCGTGGCTTTGCGTAACAGCACGTTAGGTGACGTGCGAGCATTCAAAAGACGTGCGTCTTGGTGGCGGTCGTAGGGCGAAACGGTGATATTGATGTGACGACCTGTGCGGCGGAATGCTTCTTCAAAGGTTAAATCGGGAATGTTTTCTTCTAGGCAGGCTTCAAGGTGAGAGCCATCCAGCATGGGCTTGCCTTTGAATAGTCCTTTGAACCCCACATATTTAAATGCATTCAGATAGAGATTTTCAGGTTTGAGAATTTCTTTCAGCTCATCATCGGTGTGCGATCCCAAAACCGACACCATGATGGCGCCAGCGCTAGATCCTGAAGCGACATTGGGCAAAAGGTTCTCTTCATGCAGCGCCTTGAGAACACCCATATGAAAAAGACCCAGCGCCGCACCACCGGAAAGCATCAGGGCGGATCGACCAAAGGCACCGCCTGTTTCTTTAAAGAACTCGAGTTTTTCACGGAAACCAAATTCAGAGAATTCTCCGTGACAAAGATAGTCCAGCGCGGAGGTGACTTCGTTGAGATAATTATCGATCAGGTTTTTAGTGCCAACTTTCGCCACGGAATAAAGCGCTGGATTGGCAATTCCGCCGAGATTGCCGTGGAGACCTTCGTGTAAATGGAATACCAGTCGGTTGACGTCCTGACGCTCACGCGCGCTCCGGATTTCGGTGAGCCGCAATTGCAGCATTTCGTAGTCATACGCAGACGAGCGATCTTCAGCTTTCCAATCGTTTGCGCCAGACAGCGCATCGTGTTCCAGTCCCGCTGCGCGCCACTCTGCATAGGTGAGGGCGTGTTGCATGTCGCGCTCGAGCGATTTCAGGGACTTCGGCATGGAACACTCCCGGTCAGAAAAGTCTCGCGGAGGCGTAAGCCGCTATCCGCAAAGAGGCTGGCATCAAAATCGGCATCAACTATATCGGTGCTACCGGGCTAGTCTGGGGGATTTGTATGACAAATCCGTGACCAATTAGCCATCGGCAAGACAATGACGACCGGCCATACTGTGCGCCCATGAAAAACCTGCATCCCGAATTGCTGCCCAGCCTAGAACGTCTGCCGGAAAATCGTCCGGTTGCGTTGCTGACCCGACACTCCATTCGCGAGCAGGCGAAGCAGGGCTTTGCGGGCTATGAAGTGCCGTTGACGCCCGAAGGTGTGCAGCTGGCCGAGGCGTGGGGCGCACGGCTGGATCGTCCGCTACACAAGGCGTGGTCTAGCCCGGTGGGCCGTTGCATGGACACCGCGAAAGCCATGCTGCTCGGTGCAGAACGAGTGGATATCGAAGTTCACCAGCATATTCAGTTGGTGGAGCCGGGCTGTTTTGTGAAGGACATCCGAACGGCGGGTCCGCTGTTTATGCAGATGGGGCCGGTACAGTTTGCTAACTATCATTTTCGTGAAGTCGTGCGCGGTGTGCGTTCGCCGCGCGAAGGAACGCATCGGTTGCTGACTTTTTTACGTGATGCGCAAGGTGCGCCCGGCAGCCTCAGTTTGTTCGTGACCCACGACACCATTCTTGCAGCTTGCATCTACACATTGCTGGGCGTTAATCGCATCGAAGACGCGGATTGGCCATGGATGATGGAAGGAGCATTTCTCTGGTTTGACGACAACCATGTGCATGGTATTTGGCGTGGCCGTCATTTTCGGCAGACACTGACAGATCTCGAATCGCCTTCAATAACGGAGCCGCCCGCTGTATGAGTACCGCGCTGGTCATCAAGCAACTGGAAAAGCGTTATGGTCAATCTGAACTCGCCCTCAAGGGCATTAGTTTCTCGGTGCAATCGGGAGAATTTGTTGCTTTGCTGGGCCCGAACGGTGCGGGAAAGTCGACCACGATTGGCATTATTTGCGGGTTAGTGAATAAAAGCGGCGGTACGGTAGAGGTGTTTGGGCACGATATTGACAAGGATTTTTCCGGTGCCCGTTGCAATGTGGGTGTCGTTCCGCAGGAGTTTAATTTTAGTCAATTTGAAAAAGTGTACGACATCGTCGTCACGCAGGCAGGTTATTACGGTATTCCAGCGCGCGTCGCCGGGCCTCGTGCAGAGTCACTGCTTAAGCGGTTGGGTTTATGGGAAAAACGCCATGAGCAGTCGCGCATGTTGTCGGGTGGCATGAAGCGTCGGTTGATGATTGCCCGAGCCTTGGTTCATGAGCCAAAGCTGTTGATTCTCGACGAGCCGACGGCTGGCGTTGATATTGAGCTACGTCGATCCATGTGGGACTTTTTGCGCGAAATCAATCGGCAGGGCACGACCATTATTTTGACGACGCACTATCTCGAAGAAGCGGAGAGTCTTTGTCGGCGCATCTGCATCATCGATAAGGGTGACATCATCGAGGACACTGATACCCGCTCTTTGCTGGGGAAGCTGTCACAGGAAACATTCGTCTTGGATGTGGCTGGCGCGGTTTCTAGTGCGCCCCAGTTATCCGGATATTCCTGTCGCTATACGGATGCTCATACGCTAGAAATCGATGTGCCACGTGGTAGCGATCTCAATGCGGTATTTTCCCAGCTAACCGCACAGGGTATTCGTGTTGTCAGTATGAGGAACCGGGCGAACAGGCTGGAAGAATTGTTTATTTCGCTTGTTCAGCGCAGCTTGCCAACGGCAGGAGGCGCAGCATGAAGCCGGCAGAAATATGGGTGGCATTTGCCACCATTGTCATTCGCGAAGTTCGGCGATTCCTGCGGATCTGGCCGCAGACGCTGTTGCCACCGGCCATCACGATGGCGCTTTATTTTGTCATTTTTGGCAGTCTGATCGGTTCGCGAGTGGGCCCCATGGGCGGCTATGACTATATGCAGTTCATCGTGCCGGGTCTGGTGATGATGGCGGTCATTACCAACTCGTATGCCAACGTGGTGTCTTCTTTCTTTTCGATCAAATTCCAGCAAAGTATCGAAGAATTGTTGGTCGCGCCGGTGCCCAATCAGGTGATCCTCTGGGGCTTTGTGATGGGCGGTGTGCTGCGTGGCGCGATGGTCGGCGTCATCGTTACATTGCTTTCTTTGTTCTTTACGCATCTGTCATTGCATCACTTTGGCGTCATGCTTCTGGTGATGCTCTTGACGGCGATGGTTTTCTCGTTGGGCGGCTTCATCAATGCCATGTATGCCACCAAATTTGATGACATCGCGATCGTGCCGACGTTTGTGCTGACGCCACTGACGTATTTCGGCGGCGTGTTTTATTCGATTAGCTTGTTGTCACCGTTTTGGCAGAACTTGTCGCTGGCCAACCCAATCGTCTACATGGTCAACGCCTACCGTTACGGCATTCTGGGTATTTCTGATGTGCCTGTGCTGCCATCGATTGGTTTGCTGCTGGCGCTGGTACTGGCTTTATGGGCATGGGCGATTTTTCTATTGAATCGAGGCATTGGCATTCGCAAATAGCCTGCTGATTTATACGGCCGTTCAACTGCTGACAGGCCCGCTCAAGGGAGTTGTCGACAGACGGTTATCCGGGCTGTGATACGGTTCAAGGGTTGCTTGAAGCCTGTTCGCTAACCTCAGGCGGGCAAAGGAAAATCTGGAGATCATCCATGGACGCGCTGCAGCATGGGACTCCCTTGGGCCGCAAGGTCGAGTTCGAAGAGACCTATACCTCGTCCTTGCTCTGTCCGTTGCCTCGCTGGGACGGCAGGGAGCAGTTGGAGTGGGATGGCGATGAGATGCCATTTCGTGGCGTCGATATCTGGAATTGCCATGAACTGACCTGGCTGGATGCCAAGGGCAAGCCGTTGGTGGCGACACTGGAAGTGCAGGTGCCGTACAACTCAAAGAACATCATCGAATCCAAATCGTTGAAGCTTTATTTGGCGTCGTTCAGCCAATCCAAATTCCGCAATCGCCAAGAAGTGCAGTCCACCATCGAGAATGATTTGTCGAATTGCGCAGGCGGGCCGGCGTTGGTGACGCTGAATGATGTTCGTGGCAATGACCGCAGCTTTGGTGATTTGCCGGGCGAACTGCTCGATAACCTTGATGTTGAGTGTGATGCCTATCAGCCGGATGCTGATTTGCTTGAATTAGATCCGAGTGCGCCTGCGCGTGGCACGGCACACAGCCATTTGCTGCGCAGTCTCTGCCCAGTCACCGGTCAACCGGATTACGCCAGTGTGCTGATTCGTTGGAGCGGCGCGTCAATCAGTAATAAGAGCTTGCTGAAGTACATCGTTTCTTTTCGCCGACATGCAGGTTTTCATGAGCAGGTGGTCGAGCAGATTTTTGTCGACATTCTGCGTGCCTGTGAGCCCAAAGGATTGACGGTCAGCGCACGCTTTACGCGTCGCGGCGGTATTGATATCAATCCGTTTCGATCTAACTTTGAAGACGTGATTTCCAACACGCGCCTCTGGCGACAGTAACGAACGATAGATAGGTCGTTACGAAAATAAAAAGGGCGGGAAAATTCCCGCCCTTTTTATTTGATCCGGAGGTTGATCAGGCGATTCGCTCGCGTAGTTTTTTCGCGCAACGATCAACCAGATGAGTCAGCCGCTCACGCTGATCGGGGTCGATTTCGCCATTGCGTAAGTGCAGCGCGAAGCCACCCATTTCGGCATCTAATGTTTGGCTGGTGGTGGTGCGCAGTATTTTGACGGCGCTGACCAGCGCATCGACTACTTTGGTTTGCTCATAGTTTTTGATCTGATCGATATCAAAGACTAAGGTTAGGCCGGGCTGGCGAACGCCCTGATAGTTGGCGTTGCTGCCGAGGTTGCGGCGGAAATCCACCACTTCACTGACGGCAATCTCGTTGTGGATACCCTTGACCGCGATATTGCCCTTGCTCCTGCACTGGATCGTGTCTTTCACCAGTTGCAACGTAGCCTCGGAAATCAGGATGGCTCCCGGCATGGCAGCTTGCTCAAGACGACTGGCCAGATTCACTTCGCGACCCAGAATCGTGTAATCCATACGCGACTCGGCACCGAAGTTGCCCACCGTGCAAACGCCAGAATTGATGCCGATACGAATTTCCAGTGGCGTGTTTACGCCTTGAGTTTTCCAACGATCACGCAGCACAGCCATCTGCTTTTGCATTTCGATGGCCATCGACACGCAAGCTACGGCATCTTCGCGCGTCCCCTGTGAGACGGGATCGCCAAAGAAAATCATGATGCCGTCGCCCATGAACTTGTCGACGGTGCCGCCGTACTTGAGTGCAATACGGGTCATTTCATTGAGGTACTGATTGAGCACCGATGTCAGTTGTTCAAGCGGAATTTCATCGGAAAGACTGGTAAAGCCGCGCACGTCAGAAAAGAAGATGGTGAGTTTTTTGCGGCGAGTTTCCAGTTTTGCATCGCGTCGGCCAGAAAACAGCGCGCCATACACTTGCGGTGGCAGGTATTTGGATAGTCGCCGCGTCAAGGCCAGCGCTTGTTCGCGTTGAGCACGGACTTCTTGCTGCGCCTGTATCAACACGTTACGTTGTTCGCCGCTGAAAAATGCATTGATCGAGAGATAGACGAACATGCCCATGACGGGAATGATGGTCAGTAGCACGGGCGTTTTTGAATAAAGCAGTAACTGAAAGCCCAGTAATAGAGCACCCAACAAGGCACCAATCAGCGAAACCGCCAGACTCATTAAAAACGTTTGTACGCCGCCGAGCGACATCGCGTTGGCAGCGACGATCATCATCACCATCAGGCTAGGTACGACTGCAAACTGCATCGCAGCAATCGAAATGCCCAAGGTGATGGCGTCGACGATAAAAATGGTGGCATTGACTGAGCCAGCCGATTTGCCCATTCGGCCGAGTGTGGAAGCCAAGCCATCGATCAGCGAGGGGTAGATGATCAGAAACGCGATCAGCACACCGACAGTCAGCGCGTCTTGATAGGCGCGGGTCATCAGTCCGGCCGCTAGCGTGCCGGCGACAACGAGGAAGGCAAGGCGACGCGCGTAGCGGGCTTGCTTGCTGCTGACATCGGCAGTGGGGGATTTGCGGGGTTCGTAATCAGTTTCTGGCATGCGGGACTACAGACCCGTTCTTGTTGTTGGCAGGGGCAGGGAGTGCTGACTATCTTAACCCGCACATTGCCGTCGGCAGGAAGTCGTCGGTCGCTCATGCGAGCCGCCTTGTCCGCGGCCGTTTCTTCTGTCTTCTGGAGCATCCATGGACCTTATTACAGCCTTGCAGGCGCGCACGTCCTGCCCAAAGTTGCACGAGCCAGGCCCGAGCGAGGCGCAGCTGGAGGTGATGTTCCGGTGTGCCTTGCGGGCGCCGGATCATGGGCTACTGCGGCCTTGGCGCTACCTGGTTTTCCGGGGCGAAGCGAGGCGGGCGCTGGGCGAATTGCTGGTTGCGGCGGAACGCGAGCGTCATCCAGCGGCGACTGCGGAGGCTCTAGAAAAAGTCAGGCAGAACCCGTTGCGTGCTCCGTTGGTGATCGCCTGCGTGGCCGTGATCGACCCGGCGCACCCAAAAATTCCACGCATTGAACAGGTCGCGAGCATGGCGGCTGCCGTGCAAAACCTTCAGCTTGCCGCGATGGCATTGGGCTTTGGCGCGATGTGGCGCACGGGCCCGTTGGCTTCCGATGTGCGCGTCAAGGAAGGGCTGGGTGTTGCATCAGCGGATGAAATCGTTGCGTTTCTCTATGTCGGCACACCGGCAGCCGAGCCGAAACCGCACGCGCCACTTGCCGTGCAGGATTTTGTGACGACGTGGCCGCAATGAGCCCAGCAGACCGTGGTGCAGAACTGGAGCGACGCATTCTTGAGAGCATCGCTTTAGCGCGTGCCATGCAAGTGCGTGTTGCATCGTTCGACGGCGAATGCCTGATATTGACGGCACCGCTGGCGCCCAATCTCAACGATAAAGGCACCGGATTTGCCGGCAGCTTAGCGACGTTGGCAACGCTTGCCGGCTGGAGCCTTGCAACCTTGTTGGCAGAACAAGCCATTGAAGGTTTGGGCGGCGAATCTTTTTGCGACGCCGCGGTATTTCATTCGGAGACAGATTTTTTACGTCCGGTACGAGAAGAGCTCTGCGCTGAAGCGTGTTTGGCCGATGTGTCGCAACGCGAGAAATTGCGAGCACGTTTGGAGGCGGGGCGTCGCGCAAAATTATCGATACGAGTGCGCATTGGTAGCGAAGCAGATCCTGCGTTGTACTTGCGTGGCGATTACGCGGTGTGGCGTCGCGGTTCGCAACCGTTCTGAAAATAAGCCGGCCCGAATTGCCTGCCCCGAAGGCGTGGTATACCCTACGCGCCCGCTTACGAGGCGGCCCCGGAGGGTGCCTTTGTTCTGCGGCCCGGCTACCCGCCGTGCCGTGCCCTCCGGATCTCGCATCTGCCTTGGCAGATACTTTTTCCCGGTTCCGGTGAGATGTCCGAGTGGTCGAAGGAGCACGCCTGGAAAGTGTGTATACCGCAAGGTATCGAGGGTTCGAATCCCTCTCTCACCGCCATAAATGAAAAAGGCCCTCTAGAGGGCCTTTTTCATTTTATGTGTGCCGCCAGTTCGCTGGCCTTTTACGTCAGCGGCATTCGGGTATGATTGCGCCCCCGCGTCGGCCAGCCGGCTGCGGGCTCCGGGGAGGTGCCAGAGTGGTCGATCGGGCCGGTCTCGAAAACCGGAGTGGGCGCAAGCCCACCGAGGGTTCGAATCCCTCCTTCCCCGCCACTATTTTTTGCAACGCCGGCCGGTGAAAACCGCCGGCGTTTTGTTTTTCAGCACGGGTCAATGGACGAGGCGGCAAGGCTGCCGGAGAATCGTCCCCGGTGCGGCCGTCGCCGCGACGAATATCGATGAGGAAGCTCATGGCTCTGGCTCAACGTGACTTGGTGAGACCCGCCGCCAATCCGGTAATGCTCGATGTCGCCCGCCTGCTGGTCACGCCATTGCAGACGCAGCCGTATGAGTATCTGGTGGTCGAAGATTTCATCCGCACCGAATATTGCCAAAAACTCATCGATGCTTATCCGCAGGTCGAGCAACCGGGTTCATTTCCGTTGCCGACGGTGACGTGCAGCGCGCAATTTCTGGAATTGATTGGCGAGATGGAAAGCGCGCAGTTTCGTACCGCCATCGAGCAAAAATTCCACGTCGATCTAGCCGGCAAGCCGACCATGTACACCGTGCGTGGGCGTTGTCGCGAAAAGGACGGGCAGGTCCACACGGATTCTGAAAGCAAAATCATTACGGTGTTGCTCTACATGAATCCCGGACACTGGGATAACACCGGTGGCCGTTTGCGTGTGCTCAATAGCAAAGACGTGAATGATATTGCAGCGGAAATTTCGCCGAAGGTCGGCACACTGCTGGTGTTTCGCCGCTCGAATAGCTCTTGGCATGGTCATTTACCGTTTGAGGGCGAACGAAAAGTGATCCAGATGAATTGGGTCGTGCACGAAAAATATGTGGACCGCGAACAATCGCGACATAAATTGTCGGCCACGATCAAAAGTTTTTTTGGCAAACGTGATGCCAATGACTACTGATTCGAATAAAACGGTTACTGCGACGGCGCCTGCGGGCGCCGTCAACATTTCCGGCGCTGATATGACGGGTTTGTCTTGCTGGGTGGTCGCTGAAGATATTGCCGGCTTACAAGGGCAGGGCGTCGGTTTGGCGCATGCGATGGGCTTGCGCGATTTTCGTGCGTTTCGCATGGCCAAGCCGGGCTTGCCGTGGAAATGGTTGCCGTCGCGCTTCTGGCCGGATCGCTTGCCGGTGACGACGCAGGGTGAGGCGTTGTCAGCGCCTTGGCCGGACCTGTTGATTACGTGTGGCCGTGTGAGCGTTGCTACCGCTTTACAGGCCAAGCGTGCGAGCGGTGGCCGGACATTTACGGTTCACATTCAGGATCCGTTTATGGCGCCCGCACATTTTGATGTGGTGTTGGCGCCAGCGCATGACCGTGTGCGCGGCAGCAATGTATTGGCAACGCGTGGGGCTCTGCATCGGGTTAATGCCGAAGTGCTGGCAGACGCGGCGCAAAAAACTGCACCGATGCTGGCAAGTTTTGGCCGGCCTTTGATCGCGGTGCTGGTCGGTGGCAGCAACAAACGGCAGACATTTGATGCCGCCGTGATGCGTGATTTTTCTGAGAAACTGGCGCAGGCGGCGCGTGCATCGGGCGCTACGCTGGCGATTACTACGTCGCGGCGTACCGGTGCGGAAAACGAACGCATTTTGCGCGAAGCGTTGCGTGATGTTCCGGCGTGGATTTGGGATGGGCAGGGCGTCAATCCGTATCCCGGTATGTTGGCGTTGGCCGATGCCATCGTCGTGACCTGCGACTCGGTGTCGATGACCTCCGAAGCCTGCTCCAGCGGTAAACCCGTGCATGTCTATCACTTTCCAGGTGGTAGTGCGCGGTTCCGGTTCTTCCACGAAGACCTTGTACAAGCCGGCATAACCCGGCCTTTCGTCGGGCATTTTGAAAACTGGCAATACGCGCCGTTAAATGAAACGGCCCGCGCGGCAGCCTTCGTGCGTGAGCGACTGTCTCGGCATCATCAGCGTTGACGCGTTGCCGGTATAGCGCCGTGTGCGCGGCTTCACTTTACAGCGAAGGTTCGACGGTCTAAAAAGACCGGTCTCTTCGGGTTGCAATGACCCTTTGCCGAGTCAGGAAATTTCTCATGTTCATGCCTGTTGTGTTGGCGGCTAAGTCCAGCCGTTCTGCATTCGCTGCGCTGCGTTTCTATGTATTGGCCATCGCCCTGTTGGCCTTGTCGGCCTGTGGCGGTGACGGAGGCGGTTGGTCGATGCCGCCACCACCAGTGTCGGTGCAGGAAGTGAAAGCGGCTAACGTGCCGATGACGTTTGCTTATGCGGCGCGAGTGTCTGATTCGCGGCAAGTGGAAGTGCGAGCACGCGTGACGGGCATTCTGGAAAAGCGTGCGTATACCGAAGGTGCATACGTCAAGCGCGGTGATTTGCTGTTTGTGATCGATCCGGCCTCGCTGTCTGCTGAGGCGAAAGCCAGCGCCGCGCAATTGCAGCAGGCGAAAGTGGTATCGACGCAGGCGGATCGTGATGCAGCGCGCGCCGAGGACGTCTACGCCAAGGGTTTGATCAGTGCGCGCGATCGCGATTTGGCTGTGAGTCAGCGTGATCAAGCGCGTGCCGCACTCGAGCGTGCACAGGCAGAAGCAAAGCGCACCGATATCGACTTGAGTTACACCCGAGTCACGGCACCCGTTTCTGGCATCACCAGCATCGAAACAAAACCGGAAGGCAGTTATGTCTCGCCGGCACCGGAAGAAAGTTTGCTCACCACCATTACGCCCATCGATCCAGTCACAGTCGATTTTTCGGTTTCCGAAAGCGATAACGTGCTGATGCGCCGTTTGTTGGCGAGTGGAAAATTGATCGGCCCGAAACGAGGTGCTGGCAAAGCACGGCTCGGCTTGTATGGCAGCGAGGTTTATCCGTTGACCGGCAAGGTTGAATACCTCGACGTCGTGCTGGATCCGCAAACCGGTACCTTGCTGGGGCGCGCTGAATTCGCTAATCCGAAACAGGAATTGTTGCCGGGGCAATTTGTGCGTTTGATGCTGGAAGGCTACACGTTGAAGAACGCCATCGTGGTGCCGGAAAAATCCGTGCAACAAGGACCACAGGGAGCCTATGTATACGTGCTAGGCGCCGAGAACAAAGCAGAAGTGCGTCCGGTGGTGCTGGGTATGCCGGTGAATGGCGGCCGCGCGATCGAATCCGGCTTGGTGCCCGGCGATCAGGTCATTCTCGATAACCTGATGAAGGTGCATCCGGGTGCGCCGGTGGAAGTGCTCAAACCGCAAGCGGCCGAGAGTGCAACTCCGCCGGCAGCGGCCAAGGCAACGGCCGGGAAGTAAGCGTCGATGAATATCCGTACCTTTATTGAGCGCCCGGTGTTGGCGTCGGTGATTGCGATTGTGATCGTGATTGCCGGTTTGGCCGCGATGCGTCAATTACCGATCGAACAATACCCGGCAATCGTTCCGCCAGAAGTGAATGTGACGGCGCTGCTGCCGGGTGCCAGTGCGGAAACCATCGCCAATACCGTCGCTGCGCCGCTGGAGCAGGCGGTCAATGGCATTGAGCACATGCTGTATGTGAAGAGCTCAAATGCCAACGGCCAGATGACGATGAGCGTGACGTTTGACGTGGGTACTGATCCTGATCAGGCCACCATCGATGTCAACAATCGCGTGCAGGCCGCGCTGGCAAAATTGCCAGAAGAAACACGACGTTTGGGTGTGACGGTTCAGAAACAGTCCAGTGCGATTTTGATGGCGCTGTTCGTGTTCTCACCGGATAACAGTCGTGATCCGGTGTTTGTTTCCAACTATGCCTTGTTCAATATTTTGGATGAATTAAAGCGCATTCCTGGTGTTGGCGAGGCGATGTTGTTCGGCGCTCGCGACTATTCCATGCGCGTGTGGGTTCGCCCGGAACAACTCGTGCGTTACGGGCTTTCGCCGATGGATGTGGCTAACGCCATCCGAGAACAGAATGCGCAGTATGCGGCGGGCAGCATCGGCGCCGAGCCGATGACCCAAGATGCGCCGTTCACCTACAACATCACGACGTCAGGCCGTTATACGCAGCCAGAAGAGTTTGGGAACATCATTCTGCGCACCAACTCGAAGGGTGGATCGCTGCGCTTGAAAGATGTCGCGCGCATTGAATTGGGTGCGCAGGATTACGCACTCAACGCCACCTACGACGGCAAGACCGGTGTCGGCATCGGTATTTTCTTGGCGCCCGGCGCTAACGCCATCGAAACGTCTGATGCAATCAATCGGGTGATGGCGAATTTGGATGACCGCTTTCCGGCGGGCCTGGCGTGGGAAATTCCGTTCGACACGTCTGAGTATGTGCGCGTCTCCATCGAAGAAGTCGTTAAAACTTTCGTCGAAGCGCTGCTGCTGGTGGTGCTGGTTGTTTATTTGTTCTTACAAAGTTGGCGAGCGACGCTGATCCCGGTGCTGGCGATCCCGGTGTCGATCATCGGTACTTTTGCGGGTCTTTATTTGATGGGATTCACCATCAACTTGCTCACGTTGTTTGCCATGGTGCTGTCGATCGGCATCGTGGTCGATGATGCCATCGTGGTGTTGGAAAACTGCGAACGGATCATGCGCGACGAAGGCAAGAACGCGAAGGAAGCGGCCATTCAGTCGATGCAAGAAGTGGCTAGTCCCATCATTGCGATCGTGTTGGTGTTGTGTGCGGTATTCGTGCCGGTTGGATTCCTGTCGGGACTCACGGGAGTGATGTACGCGCAATTTGCCATCACCATTGCAGTGTCGGTGGTGATTTCGGGCATTGTGGCGCTGACGTTGACGCCGGCGCTCTGCGCAACACTGCTGGATGCGCATCAGTTTGACGCTGAACCGAACGCATTTTTCCGTTGGTTCAATGCGAAGTTTGACCGGGTGCGTGACCGTTTCAGCGGTTGGTCTGCGCTGATGCTGAAGCGCACCACGTTGGGCATTTCGCTGTTTTTGGTGATGACGGTCGTTGGTGGCGCGTTGTTCTGGAAGCTACCTGGCGCATTGGTGCCGGATGAAGATACCGGTTGGATCATGGCGGCCCCCATTTTGCCGTCGGCGGCTTCACTGGCGCGGACTCGCGCGGTGGGCGATGACGTCAGTCGCGTCATGTTGAAAGAAGAAACCGTGCAGCACGTGGTGGCGTTCACCGGGTACGATTTTCTCAGTAATTCGATGAAGACCAGCACGGGCATTATTTTTATTCCACTCAAGGATTGGAGTGAGCGTACGCGTGCCGATCAAGATGCGCGCGTCATTGCTGGACCTTTCATGGGCAAGATGGGTGAAAACCGCGACGGGTTTGTGTTTTTCATGAATCCGCCGCCCATCATGGGCATTTCGGTGACGGGTGGTTTTGAGTTGTATTTGCAGCAGCGTGGCGACTACGACCCCGCGGCGCTGGCTGAAGCCACCAATCGCGTGGTGGCGGAAGCCTCTAAACGCACGGATATTTTTGCCAGCGTGCACTCCACGTACGACGCCAACGTGCCGCAATACCACGCGGACGTCGATATCGAAAAAGCAAAAACATTGGGCATCCGCTTGGATGAGCTGTATGCCACGCTGCAGGCCACGTTCGGCTCGCTGTACGTTAATGATTTCACCTTGGGTGGCCGGCCGTTCCGCGTGACGCTGCAAGCGGATGATTTCTACCGCGCAAAACCGGAAGACTTGCGTTACATCTACGTGAAAACGGCCAATGGGCGATCAGTGCCCATTGAATCGGTCGTACGCATGACGCGCGTATCCGGCCCAGAACTTATCGAGCGGCTCAACTTGTTTTCAGGCGCGCGCATCATGGGTTCGCCATTGCCGGGCGTGAGCTCGGGTGATGCCATCAAGGCGATGGAAGATGCGGTGCGTACAACGGCAGGCGATGGCTATTCTTTCGGCTGGACCGGTGCTGCTTTCCATGAAATTCGTGCGGGCAACACGGCCGGTTTGATGTACTTCCTCGGCCTATTAGTCGTGTTTCTGATTCTGGCGGCGCAGTACGAGCGCTGGACGATGCCGCTGGCCGTAGTGACGGCTGTGCCGTTTGCCATGCTGGGTGCCGTGCTAGCAGTTTATGCGCGAAATATTTTTGATTTTGCGGCATGGATTTTTGGCATGGCCGTGCTGGGTAATCCCGGTGGCCCGCCACCGCCGCAATTGGCCAACGACGTGTATTTCCAGGTGGGCATGCTCACGCTGATTGGCTTGGCGGCGAAAAACGCGATTCTGATCGTGGAGTTTGCCGCGATCCGCTATCGCGAAGGTCTTGATGCAGCCAGTGCTGCGCTGGAAGGCATGAAATTGCGGTTCCGGCCGATCGTGATGACATCCATCGCGTTCATCTGTGGCTGTATCCCGCTGGCGTTGGCCTCGGGTGCGGGTTCAGCAAGCCGACATTCGATTGGCACAGCGGTGATCGGCGGCATGTTGGCTGCGACGTTTATTGCGACGTTGTTTGTGCCACTGTTCTATGCGCTGATCGAGCGTTGGCGCGAAAAAGCGAATGATAAGAAGCAGGGGGAGAAGCGAGATTAAATCACTCGCTTTCCGATGCGTAGCCAGCGGCATTAAGGCTGCGCCTGACGCGACATTTTGTTCGATGGTAAAGGTTCGATGGTAAAGGATAGCGCCTAGGGAATCGGCGGCGCTTCTACCGTGATCGGGTCGGTAAGCGCCTGCATGAAGGCGATGAGATCCGCGATTTCTTGCTTGGACAGTTTGAGTTCGCGGATCAGGGGGTCACGCCGTTTTTTGTCGTCACCGCCGCGGTTGTAGAGATCCATGACGGCTTCCAGCGTAGGCTCGGAGCCGTCGTGCATATAAGGCGCAGTCAGCGTCACGTTACGTAACCCCGGCGTCTTGAATGCACCCTGCATTCGTAGTTTTTCTGGTTCCAGTTTGCCGCGACCAAGGTCTTTGGTTTTGACGCCGATATTGTGGAAATCGTTGTCACTTAAGTTGATGCCGTCATGGCAGGACGAACACCAAGCTTTGCCGTTGAATAGGGTGAGCCCACGCTGTGCAGATGCACTCATGGCATCACGGTCACCCGCGAGGTAGCGATCAAACGCAGAGTTCCGGCTGACCAGCGTACGTTCAAAAGCGGCAATGGCTTTGCCGATGAGTTCAGGGGTGATTGCGTCGGCGCCGTAGATAGTTTTGAACTGCTCGCGATACCAGCTGACGGCGGATAGCCGCTCAACCAGCACGGGCAGCGGAATATTCATTTCTTGATTGGATTCAATCGGTCCTAGTGCCTGTGCTTCTAGCGAGGGGCTACGGCCGTCGTGAAAGAAAAAAGTGTTCCACGCGAGGTTGTACAGCGGTGGCGTGTTGCGGGCGAGCGTATTGCCTTCGGCGCCGCTGCCCAACGGTTTGCCGTCACCCAAACCTTGTGCTGGGTTATGACAAGTTGAGCAGCTTTGCGTTTGATTGCGCGAGAGCCGCCGATCAAAGAACAACGTTTTCCCGAGAAGAATTTCTGCCGCACTGGCCGGTGCTCCGCCGGGCCAAGGGAGGGTGGCCATGTCGGGTGTTGCCAGTGGCCGAGGTTCGCGTGCCGCAGTCACGCCGCTGGCCAGAACAGCTAGCAGCAAGGCGAGCCCAATGGTGGAGTGGCGCTGCCCGATGCGCTCAAGGGGAAACAAAGTCATGTGTTTCATTCCCGGAATGTAGCGAACACACGCTTGCTGGTCTTGACCGTGGTCAAGAAAGAGAGCCACTGATTACGACGCTTTTCCTAGCCGGTGCCGTAAAACTTCGATGGCGGCCGGCAGCAGGGATATCCCGATGATGCCGAGCACCACCAACGAAAAGTTATCGCGAACCAGCGGCAGATTCCCGAAGAACCAACCCGCGCCCACGCAGATGCTGACCCACAACAGCGAGCCCAGCGCGCTGTAGCCGATATAGCGCGCATACGGCATGTGGCCAATGCCGGCTACAAACGGCGCAAACGTGCGCACAATCGGAACGAAGCGAGCGATGATCACCGTGCGCGAGCCGTACTTGTTGTAGTAGGCCTCAGTTTTCTCAAGATATTGGCGTTTGAAAATACGGGAATCTTCACGCGCAAAAACCCGCGGCCCAAGTGTGCGACCCAGCCAGTAATTAACGTTATCGCCACAGAAGGCGGCCACCACGATCAGCGAGGAAACCAACCAAGGGTCCAACATGCCTAAGGCAGCCAGTGCGCCCGCCGCAAATAACAACGAATCTCCTGGTAGAAAGGGCGTAACGACAAGCCCCGTTTCGCAAAATACGATCAAAAATAAAATGGCGTAGACCCACAGGCCGTAGTTTTTTACTAATTCAAGTAAGTGAGTATCGACGTGCAGGATGAAATCGACAGGGTTCATACGACCAAATAGTTTGATGGCAGACGAAAGGGTGTGAATACGAGCCCGTCGACACCGATATTGGGGATCACGGGTGCAGTGATGTTTCTTTCAGTGCACGTTGCGTGGCGTTATTAAAGGCGGGATAAAAGTAGCAATTTTCCAAACCATCAAATGTGGGATGAATGATCGGATCGCTACGAAATTTGGCATCCAATCGATTGATCGCCAGCGCATTCGAGGTGGCGTAACGCACTTCATTGGCGTTGCGCGCAGCAATCTCGGGATCATTGATTTGATTGAGGAACGCATACGCAGCAACTTTGTGCGGTGCATTGCGCAGTAGCAGCAGATGTTCTTGCCAGATCATGCAACCGGGCGACGGCGTGGCGAAGGCCAGCGGAGCGTTATAAGTGTCGCGTAGGTAGGCGACATCACCGTTATAGGCCTGTGCGGCAATGACCTCGCCGGTGACCAGTGGCGCGTCACGGTCAAGAATAGAGCCGACGATGCGCAGATCGGGCAGATATTGATCCAGCAATTTTTTCGCAGCAGTCACGTCATCCGGGTTTTTGATGGCGTCATTAATGCCGGCGGCATAGCGCGCAGCCATCAGCGCCTCGTGGGCGTCATCCAGCAGGCTGACCTTGCCAGGATTCTCGTGAGCAAATGCCAGTAACTGCGCATAGGTCGTGATGGGTTTCTTGACCTTGTCGGTGCGCCATGCGATGCCGGTTTGCCCCCAGAGGTAGGGTACGGCATAACCCATGTCTGCCTGCCAGCGCATCAGCACATGCTTGAGATTGGGTACACGCTTACCGTCGATGCGCTCCAGCAACCCCCGGGTACGGTAGCCACTGAGGCCGACGGTATCGGCAACCACAATGTCGATCTGGCCGGCGTGCTTTAGCAGCAACTGGTCGCGTTCGGTGGGCGACGTGAAGGTGATCTGCTGAATATCGAGGCCATGCCGGGTTTTCAGCAGCTTGATCACTTTGGGCGAGAGAAAGTCCTCCCAGATCAGCAGCGTGACGGTGCCGGGTGTGGGTGCCGCCCACGTCGGCAGACTGACCAGCAGAAGTAGCAGGCCAAGGGCCAGCCACAGCAGCGAGACGCGACGGTTCCGGGTGGGAGACAGTGCTGTCATGAGGGCTCGTTAGGCAAATCGTAGGATTCTGATTCAGGCCGTCCTTCTAGCAAACGAATCGGCTCGGCGCAAATGGTCACTGTTAGAATCTGTTTTTTGTCTGTTGGCTGTGCGCTTGCTTCGTATCGAGCCAGCGCCGAGGAAAGCGATTCATGCGTCAGGGCATCTCTCGGCTTCATCACTATTTAATGGCCACGCCGCGCCGCCGCCGTTTGTCTTGGGCGGCGCTGGGACTGTTTGTCTTCTGGTGCGCAGTCAGCGTGTTTGCCTGGGTAGCAGGGCCGGGTTTACTGCGTGATTACGCCACACGTTACGTGCATGACGAGTTTGGCCATGAGTTGAGCGTGGGCGAGATCAAGGTCAACCCGCTGTGGCTGGCTGTCACCATCCATGATTTATCGCTGCGCAGTCCCAAGGGCGCGCCGCTGATCACCTTCCAGAAAATGGTTGTGGATGTCGACATCCAGACGTTGCTGCGCGGTATGGCGGTACTGGATGAGTTCCGCTTGGATGGATTGGTGCTGAGTGTCGAGCGAACAGGTCCAGATCGATTCAATTTCTCTGACTTATCGGATCGATTGGCGGCAC
Source organism: uncultured Pseudomonadales bacterium (assembly GCA_964574995.1). Taxonomy (GTDB): domain Bacteria; phylum Pseudomonadota; class Gammaproteobacteria; order Pseudomonadales; family JADFDG01; genus JADFDG01. Next base: position 53,832 of record CAZNPF010000015.1, read on the forward strand.
GCGCCAAGGCTGCAGAAGCGGCATCGCCAAAACCAGTAGCAGTAAAAGATGCCGCAGAAAACAACAATGTGGCTGTGCAGTTTTTAGTGCGTCATACCGAGTTGAACAATGCCGCGTTTCACTTTGTGGATCACACGCACGTACCGGTATTCGAAAACTGGCTGCGCCCCATCAACTTGGCGATGGACGATCTCAGCTCAAAGCCGGATAGCGAAGCCCCTTATGATATTCGTGCCACGATTGGTTCGGGTGGTGCTATTGGTTGGAAAGGCGATCTCACGCTGCAGCCCTTACGGTCGAAAGGGCGTCTAGAACTAACCAATTTCGGGTTGCAAGTGGTGCATGAATATTTGCAATCGCAGTTTGCATTTACGTTGCAGTCTGGGCAGATGCAAGTTCGTGTGGATTATCTGGCCGATTTTTCAGGCGTAGGTAGCGTATTGAAAATTACGGACGGTGAAACGTCCGTAGATGATCTAAAAGTTTCGGATATGGCAGGCAACCCCTTGTTTGCCTTTACCAAGACGCGCGCCACAGGCATTGTCGCTGACCTGATCAATTCATCGGCTTCTATCGGGCTGTTCGAGACGCTCGGAGGCAAGGTCGATGTGGAGCTGGGCGCTGATGGCAGCACCAATATTCAACGTGCGTTGTTACCGCCGCCAGGAATGACGCCGGCAGCGTCCGCGTCAGAGGCATTAACCACAGACGCTGCCCAATCCATTTCGGAACCGGTTGTCGCCGCACAAAAAACGCCGGAATCGGCTGCCGCGTCATCAACGGAAACTGCGGCAGAAGCGTCGGCGTGGAAAATTGCACTTGAACGTGCCGCGATCCGGGATTACGCGCTGACTATCGTTGACCGCAGTACAACGCCGGCTGCAAATATCGCATTGCAAAATGTCAGTGCCGAAATCAAGAATGTTCGCTTTCCGGAGCCTGTCCCGCTGCCGTTCTCATTGCAGGCATCGATGGCAACAGGCGGCAAGTTCGCGCTGCAGGGCGAATATCGGCTGGATAGCGGTGATGTCAAGGCGGATATCACCGTCGATGGTCTCGCGCTAACGCCTTTCACGCCCTATCTGGCATCGGCGGGGCGTATGTCGATTACCGAGGGCACGGCGCATTGGAAGGGGAAGGCATCTGCGGCCAATAACGGCGCAAGTAAGTTGCGTGTCGAGGGCAGTGGTGGCGTTCGCCAACTGTCTTTGCGCGATGACGTCGGTCAGACGCGATTCTTTCGGTTGGGTGAGCTTGGTATCGAAGGCATGTCCTACGATGACCAAGCATCTCGGCTGGCTGTGCGCAAAATGTTGATTGCAGGCATGCAACTGGATGTCGTGAGTGATCGCAACGCGATTACGAATCTGCAACGCGTTTTTCTTTCTGAGAACGAATTAGCATCGTTGGATGCGGCGGCTGCCAAAGCACGTGTTGGCAGCGATGATGCGCTAACTCAAGCGCCACCCGTGACGACGGAAAGTGATGTGGCAGTTGCGGGGGTAACGACAGAGCCGGCAGGAAATAGCGTGGCTTCTGCGTCGGCACCGGCACCGGCATTGCAGATGCGTTTGGACAGTTTGGTGTTGCGTGACAACCAATTTAGTTTCCGCGACGAATCACCGGACATGCCTTTCTCGACGCAATTGACCGCCTTTGGTGGCCGCATCAATGGCTTGTCCACCGATCCGACAAAGCGCGCGACGGTCGATCTGTCTGGGACGATCGATCGCTATGCGCCGTTAGTCATTCAGGGCGAAATCAATCCACTGGCGTCCGAGTCGTTTGCGAATATCCGAATTCGCTTGAACAGCCTTGATCTCGTGGCCTTGACGCCGTACACCGTGACATATATCGCGTATCCGTTACAGCGCGGAAAGTTTGGTTTCGAGGCGGACTGGAATGTGAAGAACAACCGGTTTGATTCGAAAAACCGCATGCTGATCGATGGTCTTGCGCTGGGTGAAAAACAAGATGCGCCGCGCGCAACGAAATTGCCGGTGAAGTTGGGCATTGCGTTGCTGACGAATCGTGAAGGTGATGCGGATCTGGAAGTGCCAGCTTACGGTCGGCTCAATGATCCAAAATTTAAAGTCGGTCGCGTGATCATGACGGCGCTGGGCAATTTATTGGTGCGGGCGGCAACTTCCCCCTTTGCGGCGTTGGGCATGCTGGGCGGCAGTGAGGAGGGTGGCAAGTTGGCATTCATGCCAGGAGGCACCACGCTGGCCAACGGTGAAGAAGGAAAGTTTGCGCAGATTGCCAAGGTCCTCCAAGACAAGCCGATGTTGTCCTTAGGCATTGCCGGCACGGCGTCGGCGAGCGATCGCTTGGCACTGCAGCGCGCAGCCGTCGATTTATCGCTGCGCCAACACTATCTGGATAGCCCGTTCCGGCGAGGTCAGAACGTGGCTGATGTCGAGTTGACGCCATCGCAGCGTGCCTCGGCGCTGGAATCGCTTTATCGCAAAGCGTTTGGTGATGGTTTGTCTTCTTTGCGCGATGCGCAGGGAAATCCGTTGATGGAAGATCAGCGCTTGCTGACCGCTGAACAGAAATTAGTGGAGCGCGTCGTTATCGATGAGGGAGCCCTGCGTGAATTGGCACGCCAGCGAGCACAGTTTGCTAAGGACCATTTACTGGCGGTGGGTGTTCCTGAAGCGAAATTATTCGTGTTGGAGAGTAATGTGTTGGCAGCTCATGTGTCGCCCATCCCGACTGTAATGTCTTTGGACGCAAAGTAATCGATATGACCATCAGGACAAGGATATTCCTGTTAGTTGCAGTCACAGCGCTGCTCAGTGGCTTGATGGTCTACTTGGCACTCGATCGCTTGCTGGTCGGTAGTTATCAGGAGCTTGAGCAAAAGGTTCTATCGACCGAGATCGACCGCGCTCGGCAAGTCATTCAAGAGGAATCGGATGCGCTTACGGCGCGCGCGGGGAGCATGGCCGTGCGTGATGCATGGGAAATGCTGTTGACTGGAAGGGGCGACGCACCCGCTGATGTGCCGTGGATGAGAGAGCAGGACTTTGGTGTTCTGCTGGCGTTAGATGCCGACGGCAAACAAAAATTTGCGATGGTTCGAAATGAATATTCAGCAAGCCGTGATCAACTGACCAAAGACGTTCGTGCGGGGATCTCCGCGATATTGCAGGATGCCACTAGGCAAGATCCCATATCGGTGATGGTGGAAACCCGCGCAGGGGTCGCGCTGGTGATCATTCAGCGCATACGCAGCGGCGCAGGGCATTCTCCGGTCATGGGTGAATTGGTGCTGGCGTCGTTGCTGGATGATTCGATGGCAGCACGTGTTGCTGCACGTATACACCACGATTTTTCTTTTGTGCCGGCCGCTGCAGATGCTTTGCCCTTGCGACTTGATTTCAGCGACGAGCAGCGTGCATGGGGTGAATTTCGGCTGGATGACGCTGCTGGCAAGCCGTTGTTATTGGGTCGCGTGAGTATGCCGCGTGATATTCATCAGCAAGTGAAACAGCTGATGGGGCTGATCACGCTTATTTTGGCGGTGATCATGTTGGTGGCGCCGGTCTTGGTTGAATTGGCGATTGATCGTTTTGTGATTTCACGGGTGCGTCAATTGCGTGATTGGGCCAGCGCGGTGGCTGATGGTGGGCCGCTGGCGCCGCCGAATGCGGTGGGCGGTGGCGACGAAGTCGGTGATCTATCGCGCTCCATTGGCAGCATGGCCACGCATCTTGATGGTGTGCAAAAAGATCTCGAGCTTGCACGTGAGCAGGCTGACCGGGCGAGCCGAGCAAAGACTGAATTTCTGGCAGGAGCCAGCCATGAAATTCGCACGCCATTAACGGCGATTCTGGGTTATGCCGAATTGCTTCAGGATCGTCGGCTTGGTGATGACGAATATTTTCATTATCTCGCCACGATTCGAGATAACGGTGAAGAGCTGCTGAGTTTGCTCAATGATGTGTTGGATCTTTCCAAAATAGAATCCGGACGTTTGGATCTCTCTTGGGAGAAAACGGATATTCGCGCCATTCTGCTCGGCGTCCTTAACTTACTGGAGATAAAAGCCAGTGAGCGTGGTTTGACGTTGCAGGTGAATGGTGCGGATGGTTTGCCTGCACGGGCATTTATTGATCCGATGCGTTTTCGGCAGATCTTCGTCAATCTTGTGAATAACGCCATTCGTTATACCGATCATGGTGGCATCACGTTGATTTGCCGAATGAATCATCCCAGCCCGACCAATGCGCAATTGACGATTGAGGTGCGTGATACCGGCATCGGCATGGACACGACGCAGATGGCGCGGTTATTCCGTCCGTTTACGCAATTGGGTTACGGTGCACGTCGTAGCGGTGGCACGGGGTTGGGCTTGGCATTGTCGCAAGAGTTTGCAAGGGCCATGGGCGGCAGTATTCGTGTAGAGAGTGCGCCCGGAAAGGGCAGTACATTTTTCCTCGAGCTGCCGCTGGGCGATCTCTCCGGCGTACCGTTGGCAGGTAGCGTACCGCTGGCGCCGCCGCCGATTCCGGAGCCGACACCGCTGGATAATGAAACCTTTTCTGGCGCGTGCGTATTGCTGGTAGAAGACAATCCAGTCAATTGTTTGCTCGTAGAAAAACTGCTGGAAAAACTCGAAGTGCAAGTTCACGCCGAGAGTGACGGCATGATTGCTTTGGAGCATTTGCTCAAATCAGGCGAACGCTATGATCTGGTATTGCTCGATATGCGTTTGCCCTCATTAGATGGCTACGCGATTGCCCGTCGTCTGCGGGCGGCCGACTATCGCGGCACGGTGGTTGCGTTGACGGCCAGCGCGATGACGGGTGAACGTGAACGCGCTTTGGGTGCAGGCTGCGATGACTTCATCGCCAAACCCTTGCAGGCCAGTGATTTCTTGAGAACGTGCCGAGGCTGGTTGCGACGCAGTCGAAATCGCTGATGCCAGAGTGCAGCAGCAATTTCGGCAATCTCGGAAATTTCGACAATCTCAAAAACGTCGTGCTAATAAATAACGAAAAACGCCGAGATAAGAACGGTTGGTTCAAAGCGTGAGTGGCGTACCGTATTGGCGTTCACCGAAACGAAAGGTGGGTTTTAACCCCGGAAAAATTAGATTGGCGGTTAGCTCTGAGCTGGGAATGACATTGCAAAATTCCGGCTGATCTTTGACGGGGCCCGCAATTGCCTTTTCCATCACCATCGATATGTATTGGTCATTCGCGCTTTCCAGTGTATTGGCGTTCATGATCACGTGGAGGTTGTGCCGTTTGGCGTAATCGCGAACACCAGGTATTTGTGATGCCAATGGCGCATAACTATCGGCAGAAATACCGTTTTCGCTGGTCACGAGAAGGCCGTCCGGTGTTTTCGCAACCAGCGACATATTGCCCTCGGTATGCCCCGGCGTATGCACCAGTGCAATGCCGTCACCCAGTTGCATAGAGGTATCCAGCAGAATCACTTTCTGTACATCCACGCTCTCGGAGCCACCCGGGCAATGCCACATGGCTTGTGTCGGGAGAGGCGCTTGTATCGCCTCCCACTCGGAGCGCATCACCAACAGTTTGGCGTTTGGAAAATAGCCTTTACGGCCATGTGTGCCTAACCATTTACGCAAATCTTGCGCATAGAGATGGTCATAAGCGATGTAATCGATTTGTGTCGGCGAGATACCGGTGAGGGCTAGCGCTTCTTCTACCGTACGGCGAAACGGCACCATCACTTTTTCCAGCAGCGGCACACCAACACCGGCAATTTCACTGATGAATGGCGGCTCGGCTTCGGTTTCGATATCCGACGGACTAAACAGCAGGGTTTTAACGCCGGACTGTGTGTCGTACTGAATGACGAATAAACGATTCATCAGGCTGAGATAAGGCGTCAGCGCGGTGGCGGCATCGCGTAAACCATAGCGCACCGGGTAAGGTGCAGCGACAAGATCTAGGCTGCGGTAATAGCGCACGTTGCTCTGCGCAAGAAATCGCGCACGAAAAATTTCGGCACGACGACATACTTCGGCAAGTCGATCAGCAGGCCGCAGCGATGCGCGCGCATTGTCAAAATCAGAAATGGGTGTGAATTCGCTGCCGGGACGATTGTTCATAAGGAGCTCTGAAGCGAGTAGTGATCATCGACGGTGGCGGCGCGCAAGCCGGCGGCGCGAATGGCGGCCGCATCATCGGTCGATCCGTAATGATAGGCCACGAGTCGGGCGCGAATGCCAGCGCTGTATTCGCGGAGCACATCGTCGAGCCCGGTGTGAGATGGGTTACCGACACGGCCGCAATCGTGAAACAGTGTTTCATCACGCGCGGCGACTGTGCTCATCAATTCCGGCAGCGGGCGCGTGTCGCCACTGTAGAAAAAACTACCAGGTAGGTGTAGCCCGAACGCAGAGTCGGGGCCGTGATGACGAACGGGATAAACACTGAATTCCAGATCGGCAAGGCAAAAATGACGAGAAACCGGAACTAGCCTCAGCACATCCCAAAAATTGACACCACCCTCGGCGATATTGCTCGGGTAGTCGGCGATGCGTTGGTGCAGATGCGCAACCAACGGAGCAGGGACAAACAAACGTATGTCGTGGCGACGGCCATCGGCAGCAAAACAAGCGCGATAGAAAAGATTTTCTAGACCGCCGACATGGTCCAAGTGCGTGTGAGTAATAAAGAGTGCGGGAGGCAGGATGCCATAACGCGTGTGAAAAGCATCCAGCGTGTCTGGCCCGCAATCAATGAGTAGCAAGGGTGCGCCCTGGCGCTCAAGCACCAAGGCGGCGCTGCCCAGCATGCGATTACCGGCATTGCCGACACCGAGAAAACGCGCGTTCAGTGTATTCATGAATGCATCACGTCCACAGGCTCATGACTGCACATTGTATTTGTGCACGATAATCGCTGGGCAAGATTCGTGGGAAAGATTCGTGGGAAAGTTGCGTGGAAAAATTTCGGGAAAAAGTTGCGTGAATGGATGGGGCCGGTTGCTTAAACGAGGTTAAGCCGCGAAAGTAGGGTCGCGTTGATCAACGAGTACCGTAATAATGCGTCATACGCAGAGAGCATAACGCTGTGTGGGAGGCGATCGCCATGTTTGGATATTCAGCCAAGACGCGTATGCCGACGGCGGCCGAGGCGCTGCCTGGTCGTGACACCACAATGCCGATACCGCCGGCCCATTTTGTGAGCGGGCATCGGTTGACCGGCCCTTGGCCGACAGGCTTGCAGACGGCGCTGTTTGGCTTGGGTTGTTTTTGGGGTGCTGAGCGAAAATTCTGGCAATTACCTGGCGTGTATTCCACGGCTGTGGGCTATGCCGCCGGCTTCACGCCGAATCCGTTGTATGAAGAAGTCTGCAGCGGGCGTACCGGTCATAACGAAGTAGTGTTGGTGGTGTTTGATCCCACAAAAATTGCGTATGAATCCCTGCTGAAAGCTTTTTGGGAAGCGCATGACCCTACGCAGGGGATGCGTCAGGGCAACGACGTGGGCACACAGTACCGGTCAGGCATTTATTGCGTGGATGCGGCGCAGCAATCCGCAGCAGAAACATCACGTGATGTATTCGCGGCCGCTCTGGCAAAGGCTGGGTATGGCGCGATCACCACGGAAATCCTGCCAGCCCCGGTGTTTTATTACGCCGAGGCATATCACCAACAATATTTGGCCAAGAACCCCGACGGCTATTGCGGGTTAGGTGGAACTGGCGTGCGTTGCCCTTGAGCAAGTTGGCGACTCAAGTCAGAAAAGATTCTTCGCGACTGTGTCCATCGAAGAGATCGAAATCGACCCCTGACAGAGCTTCTCGCGCAAAAGCGGCAACCAATGCGGCAGCCATTGCGGGCGCCAAGTGATCGACGAAATCCGTGGCGTCATCGCTGAAGCGATGTAAGGAACCGAGCTCGATAACAGCCATCGTGGTTTCTTCTTGGCAGACGGGCTCAACCAAAATTTCCGCTGGCCGTGCCGCGCCGGTTGCGCTGCGAATGGTGCAGTAGTCGGCAGGCACTTGCGACAACCGTAGGCGCCGACGATTTTCTGCTACCTGACCGATCAGCGTTTCGCCGCGCCCTAATTCGTCGGCGTCGGTGCCGATGCCATCCAGACCGCGGCTGGCGGCGCGGAAAAAGCGTTCGCCGCGCGCCAGATAAATCGTACCGACTTGTGCATCAGTATGTGAGCTGAGGAATTCCAAGGTGCGAGTGGCAATTTCAACCGGTGGTGGGTTGCCGGCGACTAACCGCAGATAGTGGCCGAGTAACTCTTGGCGTCGCGCATCACGCCGTGCAGTTTCCTGCAGGTGCTCTAGCCGCATTTTTTCGACAGCAATCACGCGTGTGGAAAGAAACCCGGCACGTTCGTGATATTCGATCATGTAACAGGCAACCGCGCACAAAATGGCGGTCATCGGAAAATAAAAAGCGAATGCCAGCCAGTCGGGTGACAGATGTTCGATAAGCACCGATGCGGTAATGGCGAGCGATGCTAAACCGGTCACAGCCAACGCTTGCCGCAAGCGCAATCGCGACAGCGTAAAAATGATGAGCAGCACGTAGACCACGCAGTAAGACACGGGCCGCCCTAGTGCCGATTGATCGACCAGAAACACCCCGCGCGTCATCAACACCAGTGCGCCGGCCATGGCTAAGCCCATGATGAGGGCTAACCAAGGTGCGAGCGCACGAATAGGCAACGCCAGCCAGAGAATGACCAGCGATAGTCCGGCGGGTAGCAGCGCCTGTTCACGCCACAATTGCGCGAGTGGGTCATTGCTGCCAAAGACGATGGCGGACAGCACCAGGATGTACATCAACGTCAGCCACGGCAGTGTGCGGCGAATGTATAGGCTTGCAGCAGCAGCACTGTGTGCACGGAAATCGCGCTCCAGTGCAGAAGCAAAGTGCAGCTTCCAGAGATTTGTCTGCTCAACATGCAGAACGTCCATCGCGCGGCGAGAGCGGTCCATGCTAGTCATGGGGTTCATCCATCAAATCTCGAACTGCGCCATGCCGGCGCGAGCTAACGCGTCGCGGGATTGAGCGGCCGCTAGGCTGGAGGCCATCGCATCCGCCACTTGCCTGACGAGCGCCAGAGAGGTTGCATTAAATGTTTGCAAGGAGGCAAGTTCGATCACAGCCAGCGGCTTTTCTTGCTGCGTAACCGGTTGCGCCAGCAGTTCCCGAGCGGGTGCGCTGCCGGTGGCGGAGCGAATTTGCAGGTAATCCTCAGGCACGTGCGTCAGGTGCAGCGGGCGGCCATTGGTCAGTGCTTGGCCCAGCAGTGTGTCGCGGCGGCCGAGTGTTGCTTGCGCGCCGACTTCACCGGCAAGCGCCCAACTGGCAGTGCATCGCAGTTGATCGTCATGCAAGAGATAAATGGCGCCCACTTGTGCGCCCGTGTGTTCGATCAGAAAACGCAAACTCGCATTGGCGATACCCGTGATCGACGGATTGCCGCTGACCATAGCGAGATATTCACCGAGTAACCGCTGACGATACGACTCTTCATCCGCAGCGTGCTTGAGATGTTGAAGATCGCGCTGCGCTTGCAATGCTATTTCTTGGCGTAACCATTGTTCGCGTGAGCGATGCTCAACGGTGTAACTCAAAATGGTGCCGATGATTGTTGGCATGCCCAACATGTGCAAATACAGCATCCAGTTAATGGGATTTCCGGAAGCGATGATGCTCACTAAGACGGCGACGCATACCAAAGCCATGCAACCGATGGCGTGTGGTAGTTGCATTTGCGTGGCGCTGAACATAATGAAAACGAAATACACGACCTGATAGCTGACGATGCGCGCATCCGTGGTGTCGGCCAGCAGGAAAGCTGTGTTGGCGCCGGCAAAGAGGACCGTGGTGATGGCAATAAAAACGCTCATCTGTGGCATGCGTACGAGCAAGCCGGTAATGCGAGAAATTGCCAGCCATACAAGTGCAGCGATGACGGGCCACGCGGTGTAGTGCAGCCAGGTGGTGAAGCCTTCCGGTGTGACCCCGAAGTACATGACGGCAATCGCCATGATGACGGGGATGGGAGTTATAGGTAGTAATTTGACGACTAGCGCAATCGTGTCGGCATCAAAGGTGGCACGATAACGTTGCTCAAGGTCGGGTGGAAATCGCAGAAAAATGAATTTTTCATCTAACGTGTTTTGCAGAATGTCGCCTTGCTCGTTTTTTTGTTTTTTTGATTGACTAGACGATACTGCAGTCAGGGTCATGCGCGTTCACCCCATAGGTCGTGCTCGTCGCTGTCGACGATCTTCACATCGACAAAATCACCAGGCTTGAGGCCCGCGCCGTCATCGAGATACACATGACCGTCGATTTCCGGTGCGTCGGCGGCGGAGCGGCAAACGGCACCTTCTTCGTCGACGTCATCCACTAATACGGTGATGGTATGGCCGACCTTTCGCTCGAGTTTGCGTTCGCTGATTCGTGCTTGCACGTCCATGAACGCTTGCAGGCGCTCTTCGGCGATGTCTTTGTCGACGTGATCGGGCAAATCGTTGGCTTTAGCCCCTTCGACAGGTGAGTAAATAAATGCGCCAGCACGATCGATTTCGGCTTCTTCGAGGAAATCCAGTAATTCGGCGAATTCGCTTTCGGTTTCGCCGGGGAAGCCGACGATGAAGGTTGAGCGGATGGTCAGGCCGGGCACTTCTGAACGCCAGCGTTTGATGCGTTCTAATGTTTTTTCAGCACTGCCGGGGCGCTTCATCAATTGCAGGATGCGCGGATTGGCATGCTGAAACGGGATGTCGAGGTACGGCAAGATTCGTCCGCGTTGCATCAGCGGCATGATGTCATCGACGTGCGGATAGGGGTAGACGTAATGCAAACGTACCCACACGCCCATATCGCCAAGCGCTTCGCAGAGATCGAACATTTTCGATTTCACGGGCCGGCCATTCCAGAAATCGGTTTTGTATTTCAGGTCGACGCCGTAGGCGCTGGTGTCCTGCGAAATAATCAGCAGTTCTTTGACGCCAGCTTTGACCAAACGCTCGGCTTCTTCCAGCACGCTACCGGCGGGACGCGAGACGAGATCGCCACGCATCGACGGAATGAT
>CAZNPF010000016.1:0-16876 GCA_964574995.1 uncultured Pseudomonadales bacterium
GCGGGCGGTGCCCGCGAGGGAGCGCCATTCTACGTAGACACTCCACCCTGTCAACGCGCCGGATGAAAAAACCTATCCGGCACCCCTCATCGGGGAGGCGGCATTATAGGGAGGCTCCCCTCCCTGTCAACGCCTTTTCAGGCGTTTTCTACTTTATCTCCAGCCACTACGGTAACGCGCGCAATCTTCCGTTTACCTGCCTGAATCAGATGGCTAGCGCCCACATCAATTCGTCGGTCTAATCCACAGGGGACGCCGTCAACCTGCACTGCCCCGCGCTGAAGAAGATCGCGGGCCTGACTGGCGTTTTGCACGAGCCCTGCCAGACGGATGACCGTCGCAATGGGTAGCCCATCCTCATCATCAGAAGCGACCAGCACTTCCGGCGTGTCGTCCGGCACTTCGCCGGGACGAATGACATTGCCTGCCGATCGGTGCGCCGCCGCTGCCGCTTCCTCGCCATGAAAACGCGCAATTAACTCTCGCGCCAACTCTCGCTTGGGTTCCTGTGGATTTCCGCCGTTTGCAACAAAGCGCTGTAATTCTTCGATCTCACCCGCTGCACGAAAGCTCAATAATTCGAAGTATCGCCAAAGCAGTGCATCTGGAATGGATAAAAGTTTTCGAAATTGCTCGCCGGGCGATTCAGTTACGCCAACGTAATTTCCGAGAGATTTCGACATTTTCTGAATGCCGTCCAACCCCTCTAGCAAAGGCATCATCAGCACCGACTGCGGCGTTTGTCCGTAATGCTTCTGCAGCGTACGCCCCATCAAAAGATTGAACTTCTGATCAGTACCGCCAAGTTCGATATCTGCCTTTAAGGCTACCGAGTCATAACCCTGAATCAACGGATACAAAAACTCGTGAATGGCTATCGGCTGCTCGCCACGAAAACGTTTACCGAAGTCATCGCGCTCCAGCATGCGCGCTACCGTATGCTGCGCGGCCAACTGAATCATGCCGTCCGCGCCCAAGGTACTCATCCATTCAGAATTAAATCGGATCTCCGTACGAGCCGGATCCAGAATGCGAAAAACCTGCTCTTTATAGGTTTCCGCGTTCCGCAGTACTTGCTCCCTCGTCAAGGGAGGGCGGGTAGCACTCTTGCCGGTGGGATCCCCGATCATTCCGGTGAAATCACCAATCAAAAACACCACCTGGTGTCCCAAGTCTTGAAACTGGCGCAGCTTATTGATCAGAACGGTATGGCCCAAGTGCAGATCCGGGGCCGTAGGATCAAACCCCGCCTTTATGCGTAAAGGGCGGCCAGAGGCTAGCTTTTCCGCGAGATCACCCTCGGAAATGATCTCGGCAGCACCTCGACGCAGGGTGGCAACGGCATGGCTGGTGCTATTCATACGGAAGACGGTACCTAACGGCACCCCAACAGGGGCGGAAAGCCCGGCATTCTAGGTGCACCAGCCCCGCCTAACCACGCATGGCGAGAACTTTGTCACAAGCTGGCAACTTACTCCGCCCGAGCCATTCCCCTATAGTTGCCAGCCTCTTAGAGTCGAAACCCAGAATTCGCTGGAAGTATTCCGATGTCCGTGAAACCTCAACGGGCGCCCCTTGCGCGTCCCTCTATTCTCCTGCTGGCCGCTCTAGTGGTCGGTGCGGCGCTCATCTTCACGTTCACGACCGGCTCGAACGATGAGCGCCCGACGCTCACCGTAGCGCCCGATTCGACCGCTACTGCCGTTGAGGCGGCCATCGCTGCCCCTAAAAAACTCTGGGAAGCCGTGCAGGTTCGTGCTGGAGATACATTGGCGCGCATTCTCACGACACGCGGCCAAACTTCTTTGGTCGTACATCAAATTGTGGAGTCCGGCCCGGCAGGCCGTGAGCTGGCAAACCTTCACGCAGGCGACACCATCAAAGTCGCTACCGACGAACAAGGTGCGCTGCATGAAATCGCCTATTCACCGGATCCCTATCGCCTAGTCAGCGTGCGGCGACTGGAGGATGGGTCGTTCGAAAGTAATATCGAGCAAAAGACGGCAATTACCGCAAATAAATATGCCGAAGGAAAAGTCGAGGATTCATTGTTTGCTGCTGGCAAGCGAGCCGGCGTCAGCGACACTGTCATCCTCGAGCTCGCTGATGTTTTTGGTTACGACGTCGACTTCGCATTAGAAGTGCAGCGTGGTGACAGTTTCCGCGTGCTGTATGAGGAAATACTCGTTGATGGCGAGCGCGTACGCGATGGGAAAATTCTCGCGGCAGAATTCATCAACAATGGCACCGTCTATCAGGCCATTGATTACGCTACCGCCAACGGTCGCGAAGGCTATTATCGCCCAGATGGCCAAGCAATGCGGCGTGCCTTTTTACGCACGCCAGTGGATTTTGCTCGCATCAGCTCTCGCTTTAGTACGGGCCGCATGCATCCTGTTCTTCATTTGATGCGCGCGCATAAAGGCGTTGATTACGCCGCGGCGCGTGGCACCCCAGTGCGTGCTACTGCTGATGGCAGCGTGCAGTTTTCCGGAAATCAGGGTGGATATGGTCGTGTAATCATCCTGCGGCACGGCAATCAACAGAGCACCGTGTACGCCCACCTCGAGCGGTTCGCGCAAAATATCCGCAGTGGCGGTCGAGTAAAACAAGGGCAAATCATCGGTTATGTTGGCTCCAGCGGCCTCGCTTCCGGCCCGCACTTGCATTATGAATTCCGCATCAACGGACAACATAAGGATCCGCTGAAAGTTAAAACCACTCCAGCAGATCCGATTCCCGCAGCTGAAATGGCGGCCTTCTTGTCCGAGGCAGGCAAACGTGTCGCCATGCTCGATAGCTATGCCAGCAATACCGCTGTCGCACGCAACGATCACAAATCAGCTACTTCTGCCGACCTATAAATCAGCATGGCCGGCCCGCTATATGTCGGCCTGATGTCGGGCACCAGCATCGACGGCGTCGATGCTGCGCTGGTTGAGTTTCCAGTTGATCTCGCACCGCGGCTTCGCATGACGCATGCGCTGCCAATGCCGACGGCGCTGCGGACACGCATTCTGTCGCTATCGCGCCCGGGTGATAACGAAATCGATCGGCTCGGCGAGCTTGATGTAGAAATTGGCCAGCTTTTCTCCGAGGCCGCGCTCACCCTGCTAGCAAAAGCGGGCGTTACCACCGACGACATCGTCGCGATTGGCAGCCACGGACAAACCGTACGCCATCGCCCGCGTGTCAATCATCCCTTTACGTTGCAAATTGGCGACCCAAATACGATTGCTGAATGCACCGGCATCACAACCGTAGCTGATTTTCGTCGTCGCGATATTTCTGCTGGCGGTCACGGAGCGCCATTAGTCCCCGCATTTCATGCTGATATTTTTCGGGGCGCGCATGAAAACCGGGTTGTACTGAACCTCGGCGGCATGGGCAACGTTACGCTGCTGCCTGCTGAAGAAAATGCCGTCGTCCGCGGCTTTGATACCGGGCCCGCCAATGTCCTGCTCGACGCATGGCATGAACGTCATCACGGCACGCCCGTTGATCGCGATGGCGCGTGGGGGCGCAGTGGAAAACGTTCAGATTCGCTGCTGTCTTGTCTGCTCGCAGATTCATATTTTGCTGAGCCTCCGCCCAAATCGACGGGACGAGAGCACTTTGACATGACATGGCTTGAGCACATGTTGGCGCGCGAAACGAATCAACTTGCGCCTGCCGATGTTCAAAGCACACTGGTCGAACTGACTGCTTGCAGCGTGCGCGAGGCACTGCGGCAATGGGGGTTTTCTGCTGGCTCACTCTATGTCTGTGGTGGGGGCGTTCATAATCGCTTTTTGATTGAACGACTGAGTACGCAACTGCCTGATATGCGAATTGCCTCAACAGCAGAACTTGGCATTGACCCCGATCATGTTGAAGCGATGGCTTTCGCGTGGCTTGCGCAGCGAACGATGCAATCGTTGGCGGGCAACTTGCCTGCTGTGACTGGCGCGAGGCACCCCGTCATTCTCGGCGGTATTTATCCGGGACGCAGGCCGGGATAAAGCAAGACAGCAGTCGTCAGTCGAAAAATTTGTCCGCAACAAACTTTTTGAAAATCACACCGAAAATGACGAGCCGCAGCCGCAGGTGCTGCTGGCATTTGGATTATCAATGGTGAAACGCGACCCCTGCAGGCCCTCGACATAATCGACGGTTGAGCCCGCCAGATACTGAATAGAGAGCATGTCGATCACCATGGTTACGCCATCGCGACTGACCGCTGTGTCGCCTTCGTTGATGTTCTCGTCGAACTTGAATCCATAAGAAAATCCGGCGCAACCGCCGCCAGTGATGTATACGCGCAACTTGAGGTTGTCATTGCCCTCTTCGACCCGCAACGCCTGCAATTTTCGCGCAGCACTCTCCGTCAATGCCATGGCATCGTGATTTAAGGGCGCATCAACAGCAGAAGAGGTCACAATCACAACTCGCAAAAATTATTTTTAATGGCTGCGTAAGATCAATATCAAAGCACACAACTCACGTGGTGCTTTCCGGTGCGTCTGATTCGTGACGCAATACGCCATCAATCCGAGCACCCACCACGATCTCAATCAATCGGTAATGCACATTACCTGTGACTACTGCGTGTGCCGCCAACTCTAAACGTGCCGTCGCAAACACATTGCCGCGCACTTCTCCGTTGATGACTACATGCGGCGCACGAATTTCACCGTCGATCATGCCGCCCTCGCCCACGACCAAATGACCGCCTTCAGGTCCAGCCAGCACATTGCCGCGCACCACACCTTGAACGTGCAGCCCACCCGTGAAGTGCACATCACCAACCACTTGTGCATTCGCCGCAATCAGTGTCTGCGTACCAATTGTTTTTCCTTTAGCCAGCATTTCCCGTCACCTCTTGTTTTTTCGGCAACTCCTGTTGAGATGCAGGTGCTGGAGTAACCGTTGGCTTGCTGGAAACAGGCGCCGGCTCCGCCACCGTTCGCGCTGTACTTGTATTCTGCCAAACCTGACGCACACGCCCGGCTTTGGGTGATTCCGTCATAGCATCAATTTCCAGCCGGATGGGGATCTGTCCTGGCTGCAACTGCAGATCAATCATCCGCTCTTCTACATACCGGACATGAAATTCACGACGATCCGCACTGACTAATTGAGACAAACTAATCGCTGTATGAGTGCCGTCTGCATTTTTTACTTGCAGTTGACCATTGAACTGGCCATCTGTCGTGCTATCCGTTTCGCCGAGGCGGACTAGTACGATGCGCAGCAACCACGTCCCCGGCGTCGTGCCGCGTGCCACTTCCATCCGCTCAATACCCAAGCCTTGCCCGGCACGATCCACCACCACTAGCCGTCGATAATCGGCTAACGCCTGCTCCAGCTCGGCGATACGATCCTGGAGCCCGCGATTTTCTGCGCGAACACGTTCTTCGACTTCGCGCGCCACGTCACCGCCGCCGCGATACACTGCCAATTCATCACGCAGCGAATTATTTCGCTCAAGCAATGTTTCAAGATTAGCGAGTGTATTGTTGTCCCCGGAGTCCGCAGCGAGTGCGCGTAGCGTCTGCACACGGCCCGCAACGAACGCCGCCGCCGCGATGCCCAGCGCCAGCAACAGCAATGCCGTTATCAGCGCGAGACGACGACCGGGACGCTGAGCCGTCACTACCATGTTGTGAAGCCGTGGACCCTTGACCCGCATGAATCCCCCTTAGGGCAATAGCGCAACTTGCGTAAGACCCGAAGTCTCCGGCAAGTCAAACATCAGGTTCATGTTCTGCACGGCTTGGCCCGCCGCACCTTTTACCAAGTTGTCGATAATCGACAAGATCACGACTGTATCGCCACCCTGCGGTCGATGCAGTGCAATACGACACATATTTGCACCGCGAACGCTACGTGTTTCCGGATGGCTACCCGCCGGCAATACATCCACGAACGGTTCGCTGGCATATCGCGCTTCGTACAATGACTGTATGTCGCCGTGCGGATCTTTCAGGGCGGCATATAACGTGGCGTGAATGCCGCGAATCATCGGCACCAGATGCGGCACAAACGTCAGACCAACGGGATTAGCCGCTACCGCCGACAAGCCCTGACTAATTTCTGGCAAATGACGATGCCCTGCTACTCCGTAAGCCTTAAAAGAATCCGCGGCTTCGCTAAACAGCACATCGATGCGCGCATGACGTCCGGCACCCGACACGCCACTTTTGACGTCAGCAATCAATCGACTGATGTCGACCAACTTCTTTTCTATCAGCGGCAAAAACCCAAGCTGAACTGATGTTGGATAACAGCCGGGGTTGGCGACCAACTGCGCCTTACGAATCGCAGCGCGATTCACTTCCGGCAATCCGTAAACCGCATCCGCCAGCAATTCAGGGCACTTGTGTGGCATGCCATACCACTTCTGCCACACAGCCGGATCTTTGAGACGGAAATCTGCCGCCAGATCGATCACCTTGACGCCGGCCTCGATCAACGTCGGCGCCGATTCCATCGCAATCCCATTGGGCGTGGCAAAAAAGACGACATCGCACTGGCAGAGTTCGCCGATGTCCGGCGCAGAAAAAGCGAGATCGATCCGCCCACGTAAATTCGGATAAATGTCCGCAACGCGCTGACCTGCTTCTGAGCGCGAAGTGATCACATGCAAGCGCACGGACGGGTGCTGAACGAGCAACCGTAATAGTTCGACACCGGTATAGCCCGTGCCACCGACAACACCTACGTTAATCGTCACGACTGCACTCCTAGGGAGTTCGACAAAACGTAATAAGGGCTGGTGATTCTGCCGACCATAGGCCAAGCGGGCAACCGGACTTCCCGCAGAAGGGGGCATCGCGGGTGCTAAACAGGGCCCATCTGCGATAATCGGCAGTCTGCCGGCCTGTAGCGGCCGTAATGATGAGGAGTTTGCCGTGTACGAATGGCTCAAGGCCCTGCACATCGTCGTCGTCGTGACCTGGTTCGCGGCCTTGTTTTATTTGCCACGGCTCTTCGTCTATCACGCCATGACGGATGCCACCGATACCCTCGGCCAAGAACGTCTCAAGGTGATGGAGCGCAAACTGTATCGCGGCATCATGACGCCCTCGGCCATCGTCGTATTCGTGCTCGGCGTCTGGTTATTGTCTTTGAATTGGGATTTCTACAAGACGCAAGGCTGGATGCACGCCAAATTGGCGTTGGTATTCCTGCTGTACGGCTACCACGGCTTCTGCGGAAAACTACTGCGCGACTTCGCCAATGATCGCAACACACGCTCACACGTGTTCTATCGTGTGTTCAACGAAGTGCCGGTACTGATCTTAGTCGCCGTTGTGATTCTGGTCGTCGTCCGACCATTTTCCGGTGGCTGATTTACAGCTAATTTTCACAAAATCACGCTGCACGCAATGAGCAGATCATGACTCGCAAAAAATCCTCTGCCGCCCAAGAAAAACCGGTCGTGCTGGTGATTGCCGGCCACGATCCTGTGGGCGGCGCGGGCGTGCAAGCGGACATCGAAGCCATCGCCGCACTAGGCTGTCATGCCGCAACCGCCATCACCGCGCTTACCGTGCAAGACACGCGCAACGTCGTCGGCTTCACGCTCACCGACGCATCACTCTTGCGTGCACAGTTAGACGTCATTCTTGGCGATCTAAAACCGGCCGCCGTAAAAATCGGCATGATCGGTAGCGCCAACAATGCCCGCGAAATTGCGCGTGCCTTGCAACGGCTGCCCGGCGTTCCCGTGGTGCTAGATCCGGTGTTGGTGGCGGGCGGCGGCGGTGCACTGGCACTGGCTGATTTGCGCGCAGCGATGACCAATATGCTTTTCCCGCTGGCAACCGTCATCACACCCAATGGTCCGGAAGCACGCACGCTCGCCAATCAGGAAGCCTTGGCTGATTGCGCGCGCGCGCTGGCGCAACGCGGTGCACAACACGTATTGATCACCGGCGGGCATGAATCGGGTGCACAGATCGTGACGCGCCTGTACCGCAACGGCGAAGAAATCTCAGCATTTTCACAACCCCGTTTGCCGGGGAATTACCACGGTTCCGGCTGCACACTGGCTTCGGCGTTGGCGGCGCGCCTTGCTTGCGGATCACCTCTGAAGACAGCCACCCGCGATGCACTCGATTACGTTGCACACACGTTGGGTCACGCGCAGCGGCCCGGCCACGGCCAATCGATTCCGCATCGCTTTTTTCATCTCGATGTAACGCACGATGTGAATCATGCGCGTCATACCGAACTCTCACATGTCGGCATGTGTCGCGATGACCACTGACGCTGCCTTGCGCATCGCCGGGCTCTACGTCATCACCGACCCTGAACTGCTGCCCGGCGGACGGCTGGAATCAGCGGTGCAGCACGCCATCGCTGGTGGCGCACGTATCGTGCAATACCGAAATAAGCATGCCGATGCGACAACGCGCTTGCGTGAAGCCACTCGGCTAGCGCAATGCTGCCGCGATGCGAATGTGTTATTTCTGGTCAACGACGATGTCGAACTCGCGCTCATCTGCGGCGCACACGGCGTACATCTGGGCCAACAAGACAGTGCGGTTGTGAATGCCCGCACTCGCCTCGGCAGCACCGCAGTGATCGGTCAAACCTGCCACGCCTCACTGGCGCTCGCGTTGGCGGCCGAAAGCGCCGGCGCCAGCTATGTTGCCTTCGGGCGTTTTTTCCCTTCTCGCACGAAACCGCACGCCAGTCCCGCAGATATTTCTCTACTCCCGCAAGCCAAGGCGGCTCTGCGCATCCCCATAGTGGCCATCGGCGGCGTCACCGTGGACAATGCGCCGTTATTAATTAACGCAGGCGCTGATTCGATTGCGGTTATTCACGATCTTTTTTCTGCGAATGACATTCGCGCACGCGCACACGCTTACACCAAACTTTTTTCCTGAGGCCAATGCATGAGCCGCTCTGACGAACTTTTCACTCGCGCGCAAAAAATTATTCCTGGCGGCGTCAATTCACCCGTACGTGCTTTTCGACAAGTGGGCGGTACGCCGGTATTTTTCTCCCGTGGCGAAGGCGCGTATGTCTTCGATGCTGACGACAAACGGTATATCGATTTTGTGCAAAGCTGGGGGCCACTGGTGCTGGGCCATTGCCATCCGGCTGTAATCGCCGCCGTCAAAAAAGCGGCTGACAGCGGATTGTCTTTTGGTGCGCCCACGGAACTGGAAATTCGCATGGCCGAGCGCGTGCAACGTATCGTGCCGTCGATGGAATTATTGCGCATGGTGAGCTCCGGCACTGAAGCCACCATGAGCGCCATTCGTCTCGCGCGCGGTTTCACCGGCCGCGATCGCATCGTTAAATTTGAAGGTTGCTACCACGGCCACGCCGACTCGCTCTTGGTAAAAGCCGGCTCCGGTGCGTTGACGCTGGGCGTGCCAAGCTCGGCCGGTGTGCCGACGGATGTGGCCAAGCACACTGTGACTTTAGAACACAACAATGCACAACAAGTGCGTGATTATTTTGCACGCGAAGGCGCGCACGTGGCTTGCGTCATTGTCGAGCCCGTTGCCGGCAACATGAACTGCATCCCGCCAGAACCCGGTTTTCTCGAAACGCTGCGCGACGTCTGCACGCAACACGGCGCAGTGTTGATTTTCGATGAAGTGATGACCGGTTTTCGCGTCGCCCTCGGCGGTGCGCAAGCGCATTACGGCATCACGCCCGACCTCACCACGCTGGGCAAGGTGATTGGCGCTGGCTTACCCGTCGGTGCTTTTGGTGGTCGCCGAGACATCATGGAAAAAATCGCGCCTCTGGGCCCCGTGTATCAAGCCGGCACGCTCTCCGGAAATCCGCTGGCAATGAGCGCAGGTCTCGCCATGCTCGATGAAATCGAAAAGCCCGGTTTTTATAGCCGTCTTACCGCGCTGACCACGCGCTTGTGCGAAGGCTTAGAACGCGAAGCGGCCAAGGCGGGCGTCCCACTCACCACCAACCGCATCGGCTCGATGTTTGGCTTCTTTTTTACCGCCGAGAAAAAAGTATCGCGTTTTTCACAGGTGTCGGGCTGCGACATCGAACGTTTCAAGAAATTCTTTCATCTGATGTTGGATGAAGGCGTATATCTGGCGCCCAGCGCCTACGAAGCAGGTTTTATGTCGGGCGCACACAGCGAAGCTGATATCGACGCCAGTGTCGCAGCCGCCGCTCGGAGTTTTGCGCGGCTGTAATCAAGGGCCGCACTACCACTCTTTTTTCATCAGCCGTTGAAAAAATCCTTTCACATCGTCCACGGCTTGCGAGGCGGTGCCGCACAACGTCGACGATGCCGGCACGGTGCCGACAATCACCGGCACCTGCACGGGATTGCCGCTGCAGCCCGCACCGCTGCGCACTTTGCCGCCCGGCAATAGCCACACCGTTTCCACGCCCACCGGAGCAACGGGCGACAGCGGCACTTGCGGCAAATGCGCCATGAAATCGGTCCACACCGGCAACGCGCCGCTCGCGCCAGAGAGCGGTGTTTCGCGGTTGTCGTCGTAACCCACCCACGCGACAGCGAGATGATTGGCAGAAAAACCCGCAAACCAACTGTCACGGCCGTTATCGGTGGTGCCGGTTTTGCCCGCCACGACCAACTCCGCCGGCAACACACCGTAGGCGCTTTTGCCGGTACCGCGGCGCATGGTTTCCTGCATCGCATGAGTGAGCAAATACGCGGTGGCCGGTGTCATCACGCGTTCGGTGCGTGTTTCGCGCACCAGCAACACTTCGCCATCCCCAGCAAGCACGCCACGTACGGCGCGCACCGGAATGCGCACACCACCACTGGCAATCGGCTGATACATGCCGAGCACTTCCCGCGGCGATAACGTCGCCGTACCCAGCATCACCGATGGATACGGTGGCAAATCCGCTTCCACACCGAGACTGCGTGCGCGTGCAATCACCGCCGGCACACCCAAGGTGATACCCAAGCGCGCCGTGGATTGGTTCCAACTATTAGCAAGCGCATCGATCAACATCACGTTGTGCGTAGGTGCGATGCCGTGTGAAACATGGTCGTAGTTTTTCGGTTTCCAACGCGGGCTACCTTTGACTTTCACTTCCAGCGGCGCATCGCTGATAAACGTGGCCAACGAATAGTCTTGCGGCCGCGACAGTGCTTCTAGAAATACCACCGGTTTCATTAACGAACCGATAGTGCGACGCGCATCCGTCACCCGATTGAATCCGGCAAAATCGACATCGCGTCCACCGACCGCCGCTTCGATTTCACCCGTTTGTGGGACGGCCACCACCAACGCACCTTCTAGTCCTTGTAATTTTTGTGTCGCTTCTACGCGCGCCAATTCATTCGCCAGCGCACTTTCTGCCACCTGTTGCACGCCAGGATCCAGCGCCGTAAACACCGAGAGGCCATCACGTTCCAACGCATCTTCCGGAAGACGCGTGCGTAATTCATCGCGCACGATGGCCATATACGCGGGATAACGATTCAGCCGCAATCGTGGCGACGGCACCACGCCCAATGGCATGAGCTTCGCCGTAGTCGCCGCCTCAGCGTGAATCGCCTTGGCGGCAACCATGGCGTCGAGCACCAGATTGCGACGCTCAATCGCACGTTCCGGATGTTTCCACGGGTTGTACATGCCGGGGCCTTTCACCAACCCCACCAGCAGCGCAACTTCGTGCAACTTCAACTCTTGAACGGGCCTGCCGAAATAATACTGGCTGGCCAACGCAAAACCGTGCACCGCGCGCCGCCCGGCTTGCCCTAAAAAAATCTCGTTGAGATACGTTTCGAGAATGGTGTTTTTGTCGTAGTGCGCTTCCAGCAGCACGGCCATCACCGCTTCGGTGGCTTTGCGTGCCACCGTGCGCTCATCGCCCAGAAACATATTCTTCACGAGTTGCTGCGTCAGCGTGCTACCACCTTGCTGCACAGAACCGGCCTGCAGGTTTACGAATAGCGCTCGCACGATGCCACGTAGCGACACCCCGTGATGTTCGGGAAAATCACGGTCTTCGACGGCGAACAACGCTTCCACCAGATGCGGTGGGCGCTCGCCCAAACGCATCAACACACGATCCTCGGCGTCACGCGGCCGAATGGTGCCGATCACTGCCGGCTCGATGCGCAAAACGCGATCGGCTGCCGTCAATTGCTCGACACGGCCTGCCGAAAACTGCACCTGCGCATGTTGCGCACGCGTTTTCCCTTCCGGGAAATCAAAGCCGCGCGTGACCAATTGCACGGTCAGCCCATCGGCGGCCACCGTAAATTCGCCGGAGCCGCTGACATCGGTTCCCGCAGACAATTCTCGGTAGCCCAGCTCGCGTAACTCGGCTAGCAATTGCTCCACGGTCAGCGGTTTGCCGGCATACAGATCGAGGGGCCGCGCATAAA
Organism: uncultured Pseudomonadales bacterium; assembly: GCA_964574995.1. Classification (GTDB taxonomy): domain Bacteria; phylum Pseudomonadota; class Gammaproteobacteria; order Pseudomonadales; family JADFDG01; genus JADFDG01. Next base: position 12,350 of record CAZNPF010000016.1, read on the forward strand.
CTCGCGACGGTAATGTCCAGCGATGGCTTTCGAACGCGCGCGTAACGACCGCATCCAGATAGGCCACCCAAACCGCAAACACCACCAGCAGCGCCAGTGTGGCGCGAAACAGAAAGCGACGCAGGGCTGGCCAGAAGCCGCTCGCACGGGCCGGCGGTTTGCCGTGGGAATTAGATTTCTTGCCGGCAGGCCGGCGACGGGCTTTTGTCATGGCGCGCGAGTATAGGGCTTCGCTCGCGGCTAGAATGTGCGCCGCCCGCGTCAAACGCCGGTACTCTGACCTATTCATGCCGCCGCGCAAACCGTGCGCGATCCCGGAGACACGCATGTCGACATCGCCTACACCTCGCTTCCATCTCTACGGCATGGGCAATGCCCTGCTCGACACCGAGGTCGAAATCGACACCGCCTTCCTCGAACGCATGGGCATCGAGAAAGGCATGATGACGCTGGTCGATGCACAACGACAGCAACAATTACTGGATGCACTCACCGCACACAGCCCGGCACACAAACGCGCCAGCGGCGGTTCAGCCGCCAATACCGTGATCGCCGCGCAATATTTTGGTAGTCGCACATTTTTTTCCTGCCGCGTCGCTCATGACGAAGCCGGTGATTTCTACCTCGGCGACATGGAAAAAGCTGGCGTGGCGGTGAATCGCAGCGCACGCGGCAACGGCGTGACTGGCCGCTGCTTGGTGATGGTGACGCCGGACGCTGAGCGCACCATGCACACGTTTCTCGGCATTTCTGAAACGCTAGACCGCGCCGATCTCGATGACGCCGCTATTCGTGATTCCGCGTGGACGTATCTCGAAGGCTATCTCGCTTCGTCCGCCACGGGTCGCGAAGCCGCCATGCATGCCCGGCGCATTGCACGTGATGCCGGCCGCAAAGTAGCCATGACCTTTTCCGACCCCGCCATGGTGCAGTATTTCCGCGATGGACTCGTCACCATGCTTGGTGACGGCGTCGACCTGCTGTTCTGCAATGACGTAGAAGCGCGTTTGTGGACCGCCACCGAAAAAACTGAAGATGCAGTCAGCCTACTCAAAGATGCGGCGCGGTCTTTTGTCATCACCTGCGGCGGTGACGGCGCGCTGGCCTGGGATGGCAGAGCATTGCACCGCATCGCTGCCACGCCAGTGAAGCCAGTCGACAGCAACGGCGCGGGCGATATGTTTGCCGGTGCCTTCCTGCACGGTCTCAATCGCGGCCTCGATTTTCCCGGCGCCGGAAAACTTGCGAGTATCGCTGCCGCACGCGTCGTCTCCACCTTTGGCCCGCGCCTAACGTCAACCACACACGCCGACGTGCTGACCGCCGCCGGCTTGCGCTAACGCCGAACCGTCATAACCGGAGCCGCCATGCCCGTACTGTGCCGCGCCGATGAAATCGGCGAAGACGAAGCCAAAGGCTATCCCTTCGATGAGCACCAATTAGTGGTGGTGCGCAAGGACGGCCAGTTGTACGTCTACATCAATTGGTGCCCGCACCTAGGCATCGAGTTGAATTTTTTTCCGGACGAATTTTTCGACCTCGATAAGCAGTACCTGCAGTGCGTCAACCACGGCGCATTATTCCAAGTGAATGACGGGCTCTGCGTGCTGGGCCCCTGTAAAGGCAGCTCGCTAAAAAAAGTCGACTTCCGTGTCATCAATGGCGAGATCCACGTCGAGTCGGTGCCGGAGCGCTTCTTCTGACGCACCGCCGCTTTCCGCTTCCTTCTATTGCGTGCAAATCGCAAACTAGGTCGCGATGGAATGCCGCATAAATAATGCGTCATCGTCGACTGCAGCAGTCCGTGCCCAAGTTTCCGGCAACGGCTCTGCGAGGCTCAACCATCGCGTTTCCTCGGGCAGCCCAGAGAGGCAATCCCAACACGCACGGTAAAGCGGGCTAATGTTGCGATACTCCCTCGCAACATCCTTGCTTTTAAAAAGTACCCATGAAAGCGGCGGCGGACCAACCTTCTCCGCGAGATGAGCATGCAGAAGCGAAAACGATCCGAAGCGGATAACGTCGCTATCTTTCCGGGTCGATACCGCATGACCTGCGAGCTGGTAGTTCCTGTCTAGGCCCACGATGGCCCACGGCCAACCTCGCCGCTGAAATATCGCGGTCAGCCCCATCGTCATCAGCAAGGTATTGGTTCCGAACGGCTCAAAATACGCATCCAACTCCTGATCATGCTCTGGCCATGTTTCCAGCGCGAATGACGACGACGTTTTATCAGCGGACTTCACGACCGTCTCGACGACAAACAACTCGAAATTTTTCATATTACCTCTGCGGCTGAAATGTGGATTTCGCTTACCACGCATGCCGGTACTGATTGCAACACCTCCCCGAGCTGCCACCCTGAATCACCACACAACCCCCCAGTACTACATTCCCCGCCAACAAATCCGCTGGCAGTCTGGAATCCGCAAAATTGGGATAGCCATACAGGATCGACGCCGTATCCCTTGACCCGCGGCGAGGGCAGATGATTGAGCAATCACGCGGACTGCCCAGCAATGCCTCAACGCGTTCAACGCAACTCTTCTGCCGCTTTTTTCGCGGCCCGCGCAATCGGCGGAAGCGTCTGGGATAGGCGGCGGATCTCCGCCTCGCCGATGCGGCTGAAACCTTCCACCAGAACCTTCTCAATCATTTTTCGATGCTGCTCATCGGCGTTTCTCCTGTTGCGGTCGATGCAATGACTGGCGCCATTGCCTTTTTATTCAACACCACAAACAAAAGTCGTCCGTCAACATCAAATTCTAAAAAAATTTCATCCGCTCATCGGATTGGCAGAGTCAACGCGTGGCGTGTGTGCGTGTGTGCGTGTGTGCGTGTGTGCGTGTGTGCGTGTGTGCGTACACGCGTGCAAAGAGACGTCTAGCGCAGCAGAAAGAGTGCTGCGCTGATAACACGTAAACCGTAATAAATTAACGATCGTTGCAATCGTTAGCGGGCACTAAGAAAACGAGCGATGCGACGAACAGCCTCTTCCAATTGCGACACCGAGCGCGTGCAAGCGAAACGCACATAACGGTTCGCATCACGCTCGCCAAAATCGAGGCCCGGCGTGATTGCCACGCCTTCGCGCTCCAGTAATTCTTCGCAGAATGTATAACTGTCCTGTGTGAATGCCGACACGTCGGCATAAATGTAGAACGCGCCTTCCGGTTTTACGGGAATCACAAAACCCAATTGCTCCAGCGCCGGCACCATGAACGCTAGTCGCTGCGCAAATTCCATGCGACGCGCCTCGAGAATCGCCAATGTCTCCGGTTGGAATGCGGCCAACGCCGCATGCTGTGCCACCGTCGGCGCGGCGATGTACAAATTCTGCGCCAACTTGGCGAGCTCAGGCTCTGCATCCGGCGGGGCCACCAGCCAGCCCAATCGCCATCCGGTCATGCCAAAGAATTTCGAGAAGCTGTTGAGCACGATGGCATCCGGCGATGCGGATAGCGCTGTGTACGGTGGCGCTGCGCCTGCGTTGAGCCCTTGATAAATTTCATCGACCAGCAGATGCCCGCGTGGCCGCACCGCTGCCGCCAATGCCTGCATCGCGGCGTACGACAACACGCCTCCGGTGGGGTTGGAGGGCGTGGCAACGAGCGCCGCAGCCGTGTCGTCACACCATTCGCGTGCAATATCGGCAGCGGAAAGTTGAAAACCTGACGCTGCACTCACCGGTACCAACGTGGCTGACGCACCCAGCACCGTGAGAAAGTGCCGATTGCAGGGGTAGCCTGGATCCGCCAACAACACTTTGCGGCCGGGATCGGCCACCAAAGCCAGCGCCAACAACAGTGCGCCCGATGCACCTGGTGTCACCACCACCTGCGACGGCTGCACGGATACGCCAAAGCGCACGGCGTACCACTGCGCGATGGCCTCACGCAAAGCGGGCAGCCCCAAGGAGGGGGTGTAGAACGTCTCGCCACGCGCCAAGGCCGCCTGCCCCGCCGCGACAATGGGTGACGGCGTGGGGAAGTCGGGTTCGCCGACTTCGAGGTGTATGATGTCGCGCCCTGCGGCAGCCATCGCCTGCGCGCGGCCCAACAAGGCCATGACGTGGAACGGCTGAATGTCGGCGAGACGGTTCGCCCAGCGGCGGGTAGGCATTGAAGGGGTCGGCAGGAACGTAAACGGGGCATCACCATACCAGTCCAGCGGTATCGACAGGGTGTCCCCCGCTACGCACACACGGCACTATTCACGTCGCGCCCTTCTTGGGCATGACAAGTCACAGAGGACACATTATTTTGGCAGGCCGATTTTCACGGGTTCGTCGCGCCCTGGATGCCCTCATTGGCAAGCGCGACACAGAGAGGGATGAGGACATGGCGAAGGCCGATAACAAGAAAGGCAAGAAGGACGATCCGAAGAAAGCCGTCAAGGCCCCAGCAAAAGCTGCTGCGGCCAAGCCGGCTGCGAAACCCGCCTCAAAGCCTGCTGCCAAACCCGCAAAACCGGCGGCCAAACCCGCTGCAAAACCGGCTGCGAAACCGGCACCCAAGCCCGCAGCCA
>CAZNPF010000016.1:16976-63881 GCA_964574995.1 uncultured Pseudomonadales bacterium
AAGCACCAGCCAAAGCCGCTGCGAAACCGGCCGCCAAGCCCGTCGCCAAAGCACCAGCCAAAGCCGCTGCGAAACCGGCCGCCAAGCCCGTCGCCAAAGCACCGGCTAAACCGGCCGCGAAACCCACATCCAAGCCTGCGGCTAAACCAGCAGCCAAGGCAGCGGCTAAACCGGTAGCCAAGCCAGTCGCCACCAAACCCGCTAGCAAGCCAGCGACGAAAGCGCCGGCTAAACCGGCCGCCAAGCCCGAAGCCAAGCCTGCAGCGGCCAAACCCATCACGAAAGCGCCGGCCAAACCCGATGTAAAACCAAACGCAAAAACCGTTCCGCCCGCAAAAGCGGAAGCTGCCAAGGCCACCACCAAACAACCCGAGCCGAAAAAGCCGGAACCGAAAAAACTCGAGCTCCCAGTGAAGAAACCCGCAGTAGCACTGAAACCGCTCAAGCAGATCAATCCGTTAGAGCCGCCCGCCAACCCCAACATTCTCATTCACGGTCAGAAGCCTTATATCGCCAAAGCCGGCGAGGAATACATGAGTGAAGGGCAGTTGGTGCACTTCCGCAAAATTCTCGGCGCCTGGAAAGTGGAGCTGATGGAAGAAGTGGATCGCACCGTCACTCACATGCAGGATGAATCCGCAAACCTGCCCGATCCAAACGACCGCGCCACCCAGGAAGAAGAATTTGCGCTGGAACTGCGTACGCGTGATCGCGAGCGCAAACTGATCAAAAAAATCGACAAGACGCTCACCATCATCGAAGAAGGTGACTACGGCTATTGCCAAGCGTGCGGTATCGAAATCGGTATCCGTCGCTTAGAGGCGCGCCCAACGGCCGAGTTGTGCATCGACTGCAAAACGCTGGCCGAAATCAAGGAAAAACAGGTCGGCACCGCGTCCTGATTTTTTGTCCATGTACACCGGTCGCTTCGCTCCGTCGCCGACCGGTGCTCTGCATATTGGCTCACTGACCTGCGCGTTGGCGTCGTATCTCGACGCGCGCGCTGCGGGCGGGCGCTGGCTCGTTCGCATCGAAGATCTCGATCCACCGCGTGAGCAAGCAGGCGCTGCGGATAGCATCCTGCGCATGTTGGAATCACACGGCCTAGTGTGGGACGGCGACGTGGTTTATCAGTCGCAACGTCATGCGTTGTACGAAGACGCCCTGCAACAACTGGCGCGTGACGGTCATGCATTTCGCTGCACACTCTCACGCACCCAACTCGATGCGTTCGGTGGACGTCATCCCGGTCGCGCCGCAAGCATGTCGCCCGTGAACGACGAACCCAGTGCGTGGCGGCTAGACGTTCCGCATCACGACATCACGTTCACCGATCGCATTCGCGGCTTGCAAACATTCAATTTGATGCAGAGCGAAGGTCCATTCGTGATTCGTCGTCGTGATGGTCATTACGCCTATCAATTGGCCGTGACGGTCGACGATCACGCACAAGGCATCACCGATGTCGTTCGCGGTTCCGACTTGCTGGACTCCACACCGCGCCAACTGCTGCTGCAACAGCACTTGGGCTACGCATCCCCTCGCTACGCGCACATTCCGGTGTTGGCAGACGCGCAAGGCAGCAAGCTCAGTAAGCAGGACCGCGCCACACCCGTCACCGTCGGCCGGCGACGGGAAAATCTTCAGCTGGCCCTGCGTGCGCTGGGTCAGCCCATACCGGATGCTGGCTCCGCGGAAGAGATGTTGGTGGCCGCCACGGCAGATTGGTCACTCGCGCACGTACCACGGCAGGCGTCCATACCGTTGTCGGGGCTACGGGCCGGGTGCTGAGCGCGGCGCTTCCCCCGCGGCAAGGCTGTGCTGTCGCGCCCGACACGCACAAACATTCCCGGCATCACCGGCGGGCCTCCCGGCATTCCCGCACCTTGCGTATCCTCCCAGTAACCGGAACGGACCTGCGGCCATGTACACCGACCGACTGCTACTGCTTTTCATTCTTGGCGGGTATTTGCTCTCGCCCGCGCTCATCGAGTGGTGGAGCGACGGCGGCACGGCGTGGTATCGCCCGTACCTGATCTGGCTGTTCCTGATCTTCTTCAGCTATTGGATCGGCAAGAGCCGCGATCTCGATGACGCTTGAACTCTCCGACCTGCTGGCGATCGGCCTCGGTTATTTATTGCTGCTGTTTCTGATCGCATGGGCGACCGATCGCGGCTGGCTGCCGGCGACATTGGTGCGTCATCCGGCGGTGTATGTCCTCTCGCTCGGCGTGTATGCAAGCGCGTGGGCCGTTTACGGAGCCGTCGGCTTCGCCTTTCATCACGGTTACAACTTCCTGGCTTTTTATGTCGGGCTTTCGGGTGTGTTTTTGCTGGCGCCCATTTTGCTCGCGCCGATTCTGCGGCTGTCACAAACGTATCAGCTCGGCTCACTCGCAGATCTTTTTGCCTATCGTTATCGCAGCGCCATGGCTGGCGGACTCGTGACGCTTTTCATGCTGCTGGGCGTGCTGCCGTTGTTAGCGCTGCAAATTCAGGCGGTGGCCGATTCCATTCATGTGCTCGCCAACGTGAGTGATCGCAGTTCGCTAGCGCTCTGGTATTGCCTAACCATCACAGCCTTCGCCATTTTGTTTGGCGCACGCCACATTTCGCCGCGAGAAAAACACGAAGGCCTCGTGATCGCGATTGCGACCGAGTCGCTCATCAAATTGCTGGCCATGTTAGCGCTGGCATTGTTCTCGATTTTTTCGGTGTTCGATGGCCCTGCTGATTTGCACCGCTGGCTGAGCGAACACCCCGAGACACTGACCATGCTGTACGCACCGCTGGCCGATGGCACTTGGCATTCGATGATTTTGGCTTTCTTCGTGTCCGCCGTGGTGATGCCACACATGTATCACATGGCGTTTACAGAAAACCTCAATCCGCGCGCACTGATGACTGCCAGTTGGGGCTTACCGCTGCTGCTATTGATTCTCAGCCTTTTTGTGCCGATCATTTTGTGGGCCGCACTGAAAACCATGCCCGGCACAGACCCAGAATATTTCGTGCTGGGCATACCTCTTGCGATGAATTCACCCACGATGGCGGTCGTCGTTTATCTCGGCGGTTTGTCTGCGGCCAGTGGCGTCATCATCGTTTCCACGCTGGCGCTCGCCGGCATGTGTCTGAACCACATTGCGCTGCCGCTGTATAAACCCAGCCAAGATCGCGACCTGTATCGGTGGCTGCTATGGACACGCCGCATACTGATCGCTGCGATTATTTTTAGTGCTTGGCTATTTTATTTTTTCCTCGATAACCGCAACACCTTGACCGAGCTAGGCATGTTGGCATTTGTCGCCACCTTGCAATTTGTGCCCGGATTGGTGGGCGTACTGTTCTGGCCTGCCGCCAATCGCACCGGATTTATTGCCGGACTCGCCACCGGATTCGTCGTGTGGTTTGTCGCTTTGCTGCTGCCAACCATCACCCCACTGACCGGTATTTCGCTGCCCGAGATCGGCATTGATTTCCAACCAAATGCCACTAACTGGCATACCGCCGCTTTCACCGCCATCATCCTCAACGGTTTGGTGGGTGGCGTGGTATCCATCGTCACGTCACGTTCAGATGCCGAGCAACGGGCTGCAGAAACTTGCGCCGTGGACAACCTGCGGCGTCCTTATCGCTGGAAACTCGGCGCAACCAGTGTCGCGGATTTTGTGCGCGGCCTGGGTGAGCCGCTGGGTGAAGCCACCGCTCGGCGGGAAGTAGAATTCGCTCTACGCGATCTCGAACTGCAGATCAATGAATCACGCCCTTACATGCTGCGGCGCTTACGCGATCAAGTCGAAACCAATCTTTCCGGGTTGCTCGGGCCTTCGGTGGCGCATCAAATCGTCGATGACGTGCTGCCCTACAAACCCATGGCCGAAGGCGAAGGGGCCGAAGATATTCATTTCATAGAAAGTCGATTGGAAGATTATCAATTTCGGCTTTCTGGCCTGGCCGCAGAATTAGATAACCTGCGCCGCTTCCATCGACAAATACTGCACGATTTGCCACTGGGCGTTTGCTCGCTGGGCACCGACCGCGAAATTCTCGGGTGGAATGCGGTGATGGAATCGCTCACCCGTATCCGTGCCGCCGAAATCATCGGTTCGTACCTACACAATTTGCCGGAGCCTTGGCGCGCGCTGCTCGATGACTTCGCAAGCAGCAACGCCCAGCACGTTCATCAAAAAGCCGTGAGTGTGACCGGCAATACGCGCTGGTTCAGCTTGCATAAAGCAGCGATCAATCTACCTTCCGGCCAGTCACAGTTAGGCGCACAAGTATTGGTGTTGGAAGATCTGACCGATCTCAAAATGCTGGAAAGCCATCTCGCGCACAACGAACGGTTAGCGTCCATCGGCCGGCTAGCAGCCGGCGTTGCGCATGAAATCGGCAATCCCGTGACGGGCATTGCCTGTCTCGCGCAAGACCTTGCCAGCGAATCAGAAAATCATTCCGTACGCGATTACACCAAACAGATTCTCGACCAGACACGTCGCATTGATCGCATCGTGCAGTCGCTGGTTGGTTTCAGCCACAGCGGCAAGACGCGTGTCGGTAGCGAAGCTGTGGACTTGCAACAAACGGTCGACGAAGCCATTGCTTTACTGCGGCTGGGCCGCGACGGTAACCCGTTGGTTGCTATTAATACTTGCGACGCCGGCCTGCTCGTCGCCGGCGATCCGCAGCGCTTGCAGCAAGTTTTTATTAATTTGCTAGGTAATGCGCGCGATGCATCCCCGCCCGGCGAACCGATCCGAATCTATACGCGGCCCAGCGGCGAAAATATCGTCACGATCTGCGTGGAAGATAATGGCAGCGGCATTCCTGCCGACTTGCTCGGCAAAGTCTTTGAGCCATTTGTGACCACCAAAGAACCCGGCAAAGGCACCGGCTTAGGGCTCGCGCTGGTTTACGGCATCGTCGAAGACCATCAAGGGCTTATTTCCATCGAAAGTCCGGTGCATGTCAGCACCGGACGTGGCACTCGCATCGTGCTCAGCCTGCCGCGCTGGCACGACGCCGCGACACAGGAGTTGAAGGCATGAGTCATATCCTCATCGTTGAGGACGAAGCGGTCATTCGCGCATCGCTGCGCAAATTGCTGGAACGAAACGGCCATTCAGTGGCGGAGGCCGGCGCGGTCGCCGAAGCGCAAGAGCGCTTCGAACTCGCTGATTTCGATCTCGTGATTAGCGATCTGCGATTGCCCGGTGACGCTGGCACTTCCATGATCAAATTAGCTGCACCGGTACCGGTGCTCATCATGACCAGTTACGCCAGTCTGCAAAGCGCCGTGGAAGCCATGAAACTTGGTGCTGTCGATTACATCGCCAAACCATTCGACCATGACGAAATGCTGCTGGCCGTCAAACGGATCCTCAAAGAAAGTGCGCTGGTACGACAAGCACAAGCGCTAAAGCAAGATCTGCAACGGAATTACCCGACAACCAATATCATCGGCAATTGCCCACCGATGCAGGAGTTGTTCCGCCGGATCGGGCGTGTCGCGCCAACGGACACCACCGTGCTCATTCTTGGCGAATCGGGCACAGGCAAAGAACTGGTCGCGCGCGCACTGCACGAACAAAGCCTACGTAAATCGGGGCCACTTATTTCAGTGAACTGCGCAGCGATTCCTGAAACGCTGATTGAAAGCGAATTGTTCGGTCACGAAAAAGGAGCATTTACTGGCGCTAACACCATGCGCAAAGGATTGGTGGAAGCTGCCGATGGTGGCACCTTGTTTCTGGATGAAATCGGCGAATTGCCGATGGAAGCGCAAGCGCGGTTATTGCGGTTGCTGCAAGAAAAAGAAGTGCGGCGCGTCGGCTCCACCGAATCGCGCCGTGTCGATGTGCGCGTCTGTGCTGCCACGCATCGCGATCTGAAATCGTTAGTCGCCGGCGCGCGCTTCCGCGAAGATCTTTTCTATCGTCTCAACGTATTTGAATTGAAACTCCCGTCGCTGCGCGAGCGCGGCGACGACGTCATCGAGCTGGCCGAGCGCTTGCTGGAGCGCGCCTGCCGTAAACTGAACCGTTCGACCTTGGCATACGCGCCAGAAGCGCTGCGGGCCATGCGCAGCCACACCTGGCCAGGCAACGTGCGTGAACTGGAAAACGCCATCGAACGCGCTGCAATCCTTTGCGAAGAAAACGCCATCCTGCCGGAGCATCTGGGTATCGATCCGGCAGCGGAAGATCGCAGACACGCGCCAGAACACGAACGCGCATCGGGGCACAGCGGCCCAGCCGATCCGCCGGTGGACCTCTCGCTGGAGGATTACTTCGCCCGCTTCGTGCTGGAGCATCAGGACGCCATGAACGAGACCGAACTGGCTCAAAAACTGGGCATTAGCCGTAAGAGCCTGTGGGAGCGGCGCCAACGGCTGGGCATTCCGCGCAAGAAAGGCTGACCGGGGGCCGATGTTACCGTTCGGAACACTTGGGTAACGTTGTTTCGGTATTCCCGTAACAAACATTAGGTAGAAACACTTACACGGGCGTCCCAGATAACCCTAACTCATTGAATTATATAGATTTAAAACTTTCCCGTGGAGTTGGCACGCATCCTGCTCTGTAAATGGGTGCAAGAACAACAAAAAGATCGGCTTCTGCACCAATAACAAAAACACGCAGAAGAATAAAAACAATCAGAAGCCAATGCAGTGCAGAGCCGGTGGAGCGATCCACCGGCTCTTTTTATTGGGGCCGTCACACCGCGCTACAGGCGCGACGCAGGCAGCCGACCCACGGTTTCTGCTTTAGACTTGCCGCCCGTTTGAAACAGCCCTCGCCTTCACTCATGCCCAAGCGCCTTGTTGGTTTTGTTCGCCGCGTATTCAGCGTGAAAACGCCCGCGCCAAAGCCGGTATTGCGGGTGATCGCGCGCGACGCGCATTCCATTTCCCGCAAAGACATCAGCGCGCCAGCACTGAAGGTGCTCTACCGCCTGAAAGATGCCGGCTATGAGGCGTATCTGGTCGGCGGCGGTGTGCGCGATTTGCTGCTGGACGGTCATCCCAAGGATTTTGACGTTGCCACCAATGCCACTCCTGAACAGGTGCGGCGCGTTTTTAATAATTGCCGCATCGTCGGACGCCGTTTTCGCTTGGCGCACGTTTTGTTCGGTCGCGATGTGATCGAAGTCGCCACCTTTCGTGCCGGCCACGAAACAGAAGATCCGGGTGACGACGATCACGACGATGCACACGACGGTCGCGGCTCGCACCACCACGATACGCAAGACGAAAAACTCGATCGTCGAGGCCGCCGCGAACAGCGCCATGCGCGTGAGGCTCGCGCCAACCCTGCTGAAGTGCATGGGCAGACCGGCATGATTTTGCGCGACAACGTATGGGGCACCGTCGAGCAAGATGCCATTCGTCGCGACTTCACCGTCAACGCGCTCTACTACAACGTGGTCGACTTCTCCATCCACGATTACGTCGGTGGCATGCAGGATCTCGAAAAGAAAAAACTGCGGCTCATTGGCGACCCGGAGACACGTTACCGCGAAGATCCGGTGCGCATGCTGCGCGCCGCACGGTTTGCCGCCAAACTCGACTTCACGCTTGATCGCGACACCGAAGCACCGATCGCTGCACTCAAGCCATTGCTACAAAACATTCCGCCTGCACGGCTATTCGATGAAACATTGAAGTTGTTATTGGCGGGTTATGGTCGGGCCAGCTGGGAATGGCTGGAGCGTTTCGGGCTCGATGAAATTCTATTTCCGGATCTTGCCAAACTTGTACGCCGTCATGCCAACGTGCGCAAATTCATTGAACTGGCTCTCGACAATTCTGATCGTCGTATTGCTGACGGGAAATCAGTAACACCCGCCTTTCTCTACGCCGCATTACTGTGGCCGGAAACCTGCCGGCGCTATCACCAACTGATTCAAGAAGGTGTGCCGGAAATTCCGGCACTGGCACAAGCCGGACAAGATGTGCTGGATAAGCAATGCCGAATCGTGGCACTGCCGCGTCGATTCTCGACACCAGCGCGTGAAATTTGGGACATGCAGTTGCGTTTGCCGCGCCGTGGTGGCCGCCGCGCCGAAGCCATGCTCACCAATCCGCGCTTCCGTGCGGCGTATGATTTTTTACTGTTGCGCGAAGAGGCCGGCCCATTAGCCGGTGAGTCGGATGACGCATTTGCCGAACAACTGGGCCAGTGGTGGAGCGACTATCAAGACGCCGATGAAAACACGCGCATGAGCATGGCGCGTACCGCAGAAGCCAAACGCGCACCGGGAACAGGCAACGGCAAGCGCCGACGTCGCCGCCGTCACTGAACGTTCGGATAATCTCCGCAGGCCACGCACAGGCACTGTCATGCAGGCTTATCTTGGGCTAGGCAGCAACCTCGACGATCCACTCGCACAACTGCAAAAAGCAGTCGATGCATTGCGTCATCTTTCGCACGTTCGCGTCCTGCGCTGCTCACCGGTCTACCGCAACCCGGCATTGACGTTGCCCGGACAATCAGCGCAACCGGATTTTTTCAACGCGGTCATCGCCGTCGAAACCAACCTGCCTCCGCTGGATCTGCTCACCGCCTGTCAGCGCATTGAACAGGCGCAAGGCCGCGTTCGCGCCGAGCGCTGGGGCGCTCGCACACTGGATATCGATCTGCTGCTCTACGGCAACGAAACGATTGCCCTGCCACAGTTGCAGGTGCCGCATCCCGGCCTGCCGGTACGCGCATTCGCCCTGCAGCCACTGATGGACCTCATGCCCACGCTGGCTTTGCCAGACGGTACGCCCCTTTGCGAACTACTCGCGCGCTGTTCGCCGTCATCGTTGGTCTTGGCCGGTAATCTCACCTGATACACTGCGCGCTGAAACCCGGCCACATCTGGCCGCACATTCCACGTCCGCCTCGCTGATCCGGAGACCGCCATGTCCAGTCATGCCTCGCCGGCCAACGTCGACAACTCGCGAAAACCCGTCACGGTTGCCACGCTGGCAAAAATGAAAGCAAGCGGTGAGAAATTTAGTGTGCTTACCGCGTACGACGCCACCTTTGCGTCGCTGTTGTCACGCTGCGGCGTTGATGTGCTGCTGATTGGTGATTCGTTGGGCATGGTGCTGCAAGGTCATGACAGTACGCTGCCAGTTTCGGTGGATGACATCGCCTATCACGTCAGCTGCGTGAAGCGTGCTAATCCGCATTCACTCATCATGGCCGACTTGCCCTTCATGGGTGCCGCCACGCAAGAGCGCGCGTTGGATTGGAGTGGCCGACTCATGGCCGCTGGCGCACAGATGGTAAAAATCGAAGGTGGCGGCTGGCTGGCCGACACCCTCGTTGCGCTCAAGCGTTGCGGCATTCCGGTGTGTGCGCATCTCGGCCTCACGCCGCAATCCGTGAATGCCTACGGCGGATACAAAGTGCAAGGCCGCGACGACACCCAAGCGCACGCCATCATCGCTGATGCGCAAAAATTAGAAGCAGCTGGTGCCGATGCTCTGTTGTTCGAATGCATCCCGCGCCCACTCGCCAAACGCATCATGGCCGCCGTAAAAATCCCAGTGATCGGCATCGGCGCCGCGCCGGAATGCGACGGACAAGTGTTGGTGATGCACGACATGCTCGGCTTGTCGCCCGGGAAACCGGCACGTTTTGTGAAGAATTTTTTGGCTGGACGTCACGATGGCATCGAGGGCGCGGTACGCGCATACGTCGCCGCCATTAAGGACGGCTCATTTCCTGCCGACGAACACTGCTTCTAAAACGATTTCCCAAAACAGTTTTTGAACTGCCATGAAAACCCTACACACCATCGCCGAGGTTCGCGCCCAGGTTCGCGCTTGGCAACGAGCCGGCGAAACCGTGGCCTTCGTGCCCACCATGGGCAATTTGCATGAGGGCCATATCACGCTGGTCACCGAAGGTCGCAAGCACGCACAACGTGTCGTCGCCAGCGTGTTTGTGAATCCGACGCAATTTGGGCCGAACGAAGATTTCGACAAGTATCCACGCACCCTGCAAGCGGACAGCGAAAAACTCACAGCGGCTGGCTGCGATGCGCTGTTCGCTCCGTCTGTCGATGAGATGTATCCGCGCGGCAAGACGCAGACCGTCGTGCATGTGCCGGGCCTCGGCGACGCGCTCTGCGGGCGCTCACGCCCCGGTCATTTCGACGGGGTCTCGTCGGTGGTCAGCAAACTGTTTCACATCGTGCCGGCCGATATCGCCCTGTTCGGTGAGAAGGACTTCCAGCAACTGGCCATCATTCGCCGCATGGCCGCGGACCTAGACTTCCCGGTTCGCATCATCGGGGTACCTACCGTCCGCGAGCCCTCCGGGCTGGCCATGAGTTCTCGCAACGGCTACCTGACCCCGGAGCAGAAGGCCACCGCCGCCGTGATCTACCGGGCACTGTCGGCCGCCCGCGATGCCGTACTCGCCGGCCGCCGGGACTTTTTGGCGGTCTCCGCCGAAGCCTCAGCTACCATCAGCGCTGCTGGGTTAGTGATCGATTACATCGAAATTCGGGACGGGCGGGATCTGACGCCGGCCGAGGCCAGCGATGATTACCTCGTGATCGCCGCTGCGGCCCGTCTGGGCCATACCCGCCTGATCGACAACATCGCGTTTCTACTCGGGAATTCCTGATGTGCAATGAGGCGTTGCCCCTCACTATCTTGTCTGGCAAAGTTGCGCGCCCGTTCAGGCTGCCGCGGCTAGGATCGCGCCCCTGACACACCTATTACCGATGTTTCCCCGTGGGCCACGCACTTACCCGGCCTGGAGGTACACATGCAGTCGATCATGCTGAAAGCCAAGTTGCACCGCGCCCGTGTCACGCACTCGGAGTTGGACTACGAGGGCTCCTGTGCCATTGATGGTGATTTGCTCGATCTGTCGGGTATCCAAGAGTACGAGCAGATCCAGATTTACAACGTGACCAACGGTGAGCGGTTCACAACGTACGCTATTCGCGCCGAAAACGGCTCGCGCATGATCTCGGTCAACGGCGCAGCCGCACACCGCGCAAAAGAAGGCGATATCGTGATCATCTGCGCTTACGCGCAATACACCGCCACCGAACTGCTCAACTTCAAGCCGCGGCTGGTTTACTGCGGTGAAGGCAACGCGGTGACGCACACCACCAATGCCATCCCGGTGCAAGTCGCCTAAACGGCCGCTTGCTCCGCCAAAACGCCCGCATTCTGCGGGCGTTTTTGTTTCTGCCTTGTCCTCGTCGAAGGCTTGGAGGAAAGTAGTCGTTCTTGAGGATTAGCACGGTAGCGCCACGATGAGCGAAATCCACCTGTATCCCGTTCCGGCCCAGTACGCGCGCCAGACGCTGATGACCCGTGCCCAGTACGACACCTGGTACCGCGAATCCATTGAGCACCCGGAAACATTCTGGGCCGCACGCGCCGATGAATTCTTGAGCTTCTTTTGCAAATGGGATTGCGTCGTCCGTGCTGATTTTCATCGCGGCGAAACGCGCTGGTTCGACGGTGCCGAGCTCAATGTCAGTTGGAACTGCCTAGACCGGCATCTTGCGTCACGTGGCGATCAGGTGGCGATCATTCACGAAGGTGACGAGCCTGGTACGGACTCTCGCCTCACCTACCGACAATTGCACGAACAGGTTTGCCGTCTCGCCAATGTCTTGAAATCGCGCGGCGTGAAAAAAGGCGACCGTGTGTGCATTTACATGCCGATGGTGCCCGAAGCCGCCGTAGCCATGCTGGCCTGTACACGCGTGGGGGCGATTCACTCGGTGGTCTTCGGTGGCTTTTCGCCGGATTCTCTCAAAGATCGCATTCTCGACTCCGACTGCCGTGTCGTGATCACCGCCGACGAAGGCGTGCGCGGTGGTAAGAAAATTCCGCTCAAAGCCAACGTCGACCTCGCCTTGGCGCATTGCCCGGATGTCAGCACTGTCATCGTGCTGCGCCGCACTGGCGACAAAATCCATTGGGTTAGCGAGCGCGACGTCTGGTATCACGAAGCTTGCGCCGCCGCCTCGCCGCACTGCGAGCCGGAACGCATGCAGGCAGAAGACCCCCTGTTCATTCTCTACACCTCCGGTTCCACCGGAAAACCCAAAGGCGTTTTACACACCACTGCCGGTTATTTGCTGCAATCGGCGATGACGCATAAGTACATCTTCGATTACCACGACGGTGATGTGTATTGGTGTACTGCCGACGTCGGCTGGGTCACGGGGCATTCGTATATCGTCTATGGACCCTTGGCCAACGGCGCCATCACGCTGATGTTCGAAGGTATACCGACCTACCCCAGCGCCTCACGCTTTTGGGAAGTGATCGACAAACATCAGGTCAATATTTTTTACACCGCGCCCACCGCACTACGCGCGTTGATGGCACTCGGCGATGCGCCCGTAAAAAAATCAAAACGGTCGTCGCTGCGCCTGCTCGGATCGGTCGGCGAACCGATCAACCCCGAAGCCTGGGAGTGGTATCACCGCGTAGTGGGCGACGGCCGCTGCCCCATCGTCGATACCTGGTGGCAAACGGAAACCGGCGCCACCATGATCGCACCGCTACCCGGCGCATTTACGCTCAAACCCGGCTCGGCAACGCTGCCATTTTTTGGCGTGAAGCCAGAACTGGTGGATGCCGACGGCAAAACGATTGAAGGCGCAGGCAGTGGCAATTTAGTCATCACCCTGAGTTGGCCGTCGCAAATTCGCAGCGTGTATGGCGATCACGAACGCTGCGTGCAAACGTATTTCTCAACCTATCCCGGAAAATATTTCACCGGCGATGGCGCGCGCCGCGACGAAGACGGTTATTGGTGGATCACGGGCCGCGTCGACGACGTGCTCAATGTCTCCGGGCATCGTTTAGGCACTGCTGAAGTCGAAAGCGCACTGGTGCTTCATCCGAAAGTGGCCGAAGCAGCTGTCGTGGGCTATCCGCACGCGATCAAGGGCCAAGGCATTTATTGCTACGTCACGCTGATGACTGGTGAGCCCGCCAGCGACGATCTTCGCAAAGAACTTTCCGCGTTCGTGGCCAAAGAAATTGGGGCAATTGCGCGCCCGGATCTCATTCAATTTGCACCGGGCCTGCCCAAAACCCGTTCAGGAAAAATCATGCGACGCATTTTGCGTAAAATAGCCGCCAATGAAATCGACAATCTCGGTGACACCTCGACGCTGGCCGACCCTACCGTCGTACAAGATTTGGTCAACAATCGCCTCTCCAGCTGATTTTCTAAACACTTTTCCTCGAACGCAAAGGAGACAAATCATGAATCTTGCCAAGCCGCTACTCTGCGCACTCTTGCTCGCGCTGCCGGTCATGCCATCGCTGGCCAATGCCGGCGAAACCGGTCCCGATTACGACATGATCAATTTGCAGGCTGAGGCACGCGCCGAAGTCCCCAACGATCTGCTGGTTGCCACGCTATACGTAGAAAAAACGATGGCCGACGCCACGCAACTGGCAGGTGACGTCAATCGTGCGCTCAACGATGGCGTACGACTGGTGCATACGTTCCCGTCGGTGAAAATCGAAAGCGGTCCGCAAACAACGTGGCCGATTTACGATGCCAAAAACAAACTGAGTGGCTGGCGTACGCGCGCCGAGTTGCGCGTGGAAAGCAAAGATCTGGATGCATCCGCTAAAGTCATTGCCAAACTGCAATCCACACTGCAAATGGGCTCGCTGAGCTTTGAGTTGTCGCCCGATACCGCCGACGCAACGAATAACCGATTGATCGACAGCGCGATGAAAGCCTTTTCGGCACGCGCCGACATTGTGGCGAAGTCGCTGGGCGCACGCGGCTGGCGCGCCGTGAATCTCAACGTGGGCACTGACAGCGCCCGGCCCATGCCGCGGCCCATGATGGCGGCCAAAACCATGATGGCCGAAGCCGCACCCGCGCAAGATGTCGTCGGCGGCTCAAGCAACATCACCGTCAGCATCAGCGGCACCATTCAGTTACTGCGTTGACATCGTTGTTACACGCGCCGCATTGCAGTGAGCCACGATGCGCAAGAGACCACGACGCTTGCTGCCGCCAGTAATGGGGCTGCGCTGGCGGAATTACTGACGGCTTGCTATCCACAGCCGGCTGAAACAGCAGGTCGCACTCCCGATATTGCCGTCATCATGGCGCGCTTGGCCGCGCCGCTGTCGACTACGCAATCATTGCTGGATGCGGTTCGCTCGCAGTTGCCCGCCGGCTCAACGCTGTCTTCCGTGCAAGCCGGGCTGATTGATGTCGTTGATCGCGCACTGGAAAAATTATTTGCACTGCCCGCATTTCATGAACAACTCATCAGTGCCTGGCGGCCTTACCGCGGCGCGCTGGCAACGTCGGCATTGGATGAGGACGGCTGGCTCACCAATCATCAGCACCCACTCCGGCGATTACTGGCCGCGCTGTATGCGCTGGCCTGCGGCTGGCAACCAGAAACGGGCAGCAGCGCCAACGCGTCACGCACGCAATCCCTTGCTTGGTTGGCATCGTTAGCGCGCGATCCGTCAAAAGTCACCGTGCTGGCCGATCAAGCGGCTCTCTGGCTGAATGAAGAGCGTCGTCGCATCGAGCGATTGGAAAAACGTGTACTCGATGCCGAGAGCGGAATTTTACGCAGCCGACGTGCGCGACAAGTCGCGGCACGCATGCTCAATCAGGCGCTGGCTGGCCGCACCATTGATATCGACACTGCTGCCATCTTGCGCGAGGACTGGTTTAGCGGGCTGCAGTGGATTCTGCTGACCGAAGGTGAGCAAAGCCCGCTATGGCAACGAGCAAAACGAACAACCGGCAGTCTACGCTGGACGCTGAGCCCAGAACTCACCGACGAAGGCCGCAGTCAATTTCACCGGCTGATCGGCCAATCCAAGGACGAGATGGAAAAATTAGCGGTGCAAATGTTTCGTGATGAAACTGTGCGCGACCGCTTGACTGCCGCCATTGATAGTGAGCATCTGCGCATTCTTCGTGACCAGCCGGGCAATAGAGCGCCCTTTCTGCCCGTCGATGCTGGCGACAAAATCTCTGACGATTCCACGTCCGTCAGTGAAACACTGCTAACGCCCATACTGGCGCTGGAGCCGGGGCAATGGTTTTTATTGCGTGACGGAAAAAACATCTCACGTGTCAGACTCTTGCTGCGCCAGGACGACACACGACAACTACTGTTCGCCACGCCGCTCGGACAGAAAGCACTTTCATGTTCCTGGGAAGCCTTTGCGGTACAACTAGCCAGCCATGACGCACTGCCCTTACGTCTTGGCGCACCCATACAAGCGTGCGTGTTGGCCGTGATCAATGAACTCGTCGAGCAACATCGACACGCGCAGGAAAATCGACAGGAAATTCTCCGACAAGCACGCGAGCAAGCCGCCGCCGAAGCTCGCAGTAAAGAAGAGGCTCGCAAGAAAGCGCTTGCTGAAGCACTACGGCTGGAAACTGCGCGGCTCGAAGCACACCGACGTGCCGCGGATGCCGAAGCCGCCGCCGCCTCTGCGGCGCGCGAAATTGCACAGACCAACCTGCAGCGCGCACGGTTAGTGGCCAGCAGCCTGACCATGGGCGCGTGGGTCGCCTTTCACGAAGCCGATGGCAGCATTCAACGCCGTCGCTTGGCGGTGGTGTTGGCCAGTAGCGGTAAATATATTTTTGCTGATGCCGTGGGCGACGGAAAACTCGAAATCGTGCGTGACGACCTGATCAACGGGCTGGCAGAAGGACGTATTTCTCCTGTAAGCAAAGATCAGCGTTTAGATGACACTTTGTCACGCGTCGTCGAAGGCCTACGTGGCGAGCGCGGTAACGGAGAAAAGAAATGAACATTGATAACCGGCGCAGCGAATTTCGGCTTCAAGAAACCACCATGCTGTTTGTCGAACTACGCAGCGATGATCACGGGAGTTCTACACCGGCTGAAATTCTGATCTGCTCAGGCATCGATCTGTCTTCCAATGGCCTGCAGTTACATCTGGATCGCCCACTACCCGCCGGGCGCATTCTGCGGCTTGGCGCGGCCCCCGCCAAAGAACAGCCTGCCATGTACGTCGTCGGCGAAGTGCGATGGAGTCGCCACGAAAATCACGGCTGGACTGTCGGTATTGCGCTATTCGAAAGCGATGGCACCGACATCATTGCCTGGAAAAAATTTGTGGCGGAAAGACTCGCTAGTTAAAAACTGAAGAACAAAAAAGGGGCCTTGCGGCCCCTTTTTCTTGCACGGAAATCGACTGGCGCTTACGCGCTCTTCGCTTCCTTCATGCTCAGCTTGATGCGCCCGCGGTTGTCCACGTCCAGCACCTTGACCTTCACCACCTGACCTTCGGTCAGGAAGTCGGTGACGGCATTGACGCGCTCTTCGCTGATCTGCGAAATGTGCAGCAAGCCATCGACGCCCGGCAGGATCGTAACGAACGCACCGAAGTCGACGATCTTGGCAACTTTACCTTCGTAAATCGCACCGATCTCCGCTTCCGCCGTGACCTGCTCGACGCGCTTGACTGCCGCCTCGGCGGATTCTTTCGTTTCGCCGTAAATGCGAACCGTGCCGTCGTCATTGATGTCGATGGTCGCTTTGGTTTCGTCGCAGATAGCACGAATGGTAGCGCCGCCTTTACCGATGACATCGCGGATCTTGTCCGGATTGATCTTGATGGTGATGAAGGTCGGCGCGTTTTGCGACAGCTGCGAACGCGGTGTCGAAATCGCCTTGTTCATTTCACCGAGGATATGGATGCGGCCTTCACGCGCCTGATTGAGCGCAACCTCCATGATTTCTTCGGTGATGCCGGTGATCTTGATATCCATCTGCAGCGCGGTGACACCTTTGTCGGTACCCGCCACCTTGAAGTCCATATCGCCGAGATGATCTTCGTCACCGAGAATGTCGGAAAGTACCGCGAAACGATTGCCTTCCTTCACCAGACCCATCGCGATACCCGCGACAGGTGCTTTTACCGGTACACCGGCATCCATCAACGCCAGCGACGAACCGCAGATCGACGCCATCGACGACGATCCGTTAGATTCAGTGATCTCGGAGACAATGCGAATCGCGTACGGGAAGTTATCTTCCTGTGGCAGCATGGCCTGCACACCGCGACGCGCCAAACGGCCATGGCCGATTTCGCGACGCTTCGGCGAACCGACACGGCCCGTTTCACCCACCGAGAATGGCGGGAAGTTGTAGTGCAGCATGAAGCGGTCGTTGCGCGAACCTTCCAAGCCTTCGATCAACTGCGCATCGCGCATCGAACCCAGCGTCGCCACGACGATCGCCTGCGTTTCACCGCGGGTGAATACTGCTGAGCCATGCGTTTTCGGCAGATTGCCCACTTCGATGTGAATGCGGCGCACGGTTTTGTTATCGCGGCCATCGATGCGCGGCTTAGCATCCAGGATGTTACGGCGAACCATGGTGTATTCCAGGTTGCCGAAAATTTCCTTGACGTCTTCCGCCTTCGGTTGCCCTTCGCCGTCACCGCTGAACTGCGCGATGGCTTGCTGACGCAGTTCGCCCAAACGCTCGTAGCGCTTCTGCTTATCGGTGATTTGATAGCCCTCAGAAACTGGGCCAGCAAACGCCGACTCCACTTGCGCGATCAGTGCCGCGTTACCTTCCGGTGCCTTCCAATCCCACTTCGCTTTGCCCGCTTGCGCAACCAATTCATTGATCGCCTTGATGGCCACTTGCATTTCCGCGTGACCAAACAGCACGGCACCCAGCATCTCATCTTCGCTAAGTTCTTTGGCTTCCGATTCCACCATCAGCACGGCTTCGTTGGTGCCGGCAACAACTAGATCCAGATCAGAATCTTTCAGTTGCGAGTACGACGGATTAAGCAGGTACTCACCGTTTTTGTAACCGACACGCGCGGCACCAATCGGGCCCAAGAACGGTACGCCAGACAATGCCAGTGCTGCCGAAGCGCCGAGCATCGAGGCGATATCCGGATCCTGATCTTTATCAGCAGACATCACCGTGGCGATGACTTGCACTTCGTTTTTGAAACCTTCCGGGAACAGCGGACGAATCGGACGATCGATCAGACGGCTGGTCAGCGTTTCTTTTTCCGTCGGACGGCCTTCGCGCTTGAAGAAACCACCGGGAATACGGCCAGCTGCGTAAGTGCGCTCTTGATAGTCGACGGTGAGCGGGAAGAAATCTTGGCCAGGCTTGGCTTCTTTTTTGGCGACAACCGTGACCAGCACGGCGGTGTCACCAATGGTCACCATCACGGCGCCAGTTGCTTGGCGCGCAATGTAGCCAGTTTCGAGCACGACTTTCTGTGTGCCGTACTGGAACTCCTTGCGGACTTTGTTAAACATCGTTTTCTCTCTCTTTCTCTCTTTGGGAATCGTGTCAGCGCGCACCTGCGCACCGAAAATTTCAATGGCCGCATAAACGACCAAGGGCGCGGGACTGATCCGCTTTCGCGGTAGCCGTCGCGCCCTTTTTTACTGCCGGCTTGTTCTCAACGACGCAGGCCGAGCTTTTGAATGAGTTGCTGGTAAGACTTCTCATCGATACGCGCCAGATAATCCAGCAGCTTGCGACGCTGGTTAACCATGCGAATCAAACCACGACGCGAGTGGTGATCTTTTGAGTGGTCTTTGAAGTGACCTTGCAGTTGGTCGATCTGCGCAGACAGCAGCGCGACCTGAACTTCCGGCGAACCGGTGTCGCCTTCTTTGCGGGCAAATTCTTTAACAACTTTTGCTTTCGCTTCGGCAGTGAGTGCCATGGTATTTCTCTCCGTCGATGCACAGTGCGATAACCGTACTGCCGCGCATCACTGCAGCAGCCGGGGGTGTCCGGTAATGGACGTTTCGCGGTGAGTTCAGCGTTGCTCACTCAACAAACGTCGCGGTATCACGCGCGCGTTGTCAGTGATTTCGCCGATGCCTAGGAAGATTCGGGTGCCGGCCGAACCGGCAGACGCTTCCTCGAGCGGTACTGCTTCAAACAGCACCACTCGGGTCCCGGGAGGCAGGTTGCCATCCGCAGGGGCCGACTGGCCGCGGCGCGCATGATACGCGCTTTCCCGCGTCAATGTGACTTCCGGCCATCCGGCCAGCAGGGTTTCCGGCGGCAAGAGCAGCCGATCCAGCCCCGCCAAGCCTTCTGCTTCGGCCACAGCCTCCACCTGCGCCAACGTTACCGAGGCAGGCAGATCGAAGCCTCCGGCACTGAGCCGCCGCAAACTGGTCACGTGGGCACCGCAGCCCAGCGCCTGACCGATGTCCTCGACCAGACTACGGATGTACGTGCCCTTGCTGACGCGCGCCACGACCGTGAAGGTATCCGCCGTCAACGCTTCCAGATCCAACTGATAGATCTGCACACGCCGCGCCTCGCGCTCGACCGTAATTCCCTGCCGTGCCAGTTCATACAGCGGCTTGCCGTCGCGCTTGAGCGCGGAATACATACTGGGAACCTGTGCAATCTCGCCACGGAAGCGTGCCAGCACGGCTTCCAGCGCCGCACGATCCAGCGCCGGCACCGGGTGCTCGGCAATGACCTCGCCATCCGCATCGCCAGTCGCCGTAATAACGCCCAGCTTCGCGCCCGCACGATAGGCTTTATCGGCATCCAGCAAATGTTGCGAATACTTGGTGGCCTCGCCAAAGCACAAGGGCAATACGCCTGTTGCTAACGGATCCAGCGCACCGGTGTGCCCGGCTTTATCGGCACGCAACAACCACTTCACTCGCTGCAGAGCCGCGTTGGAGGTCATGCCCGACGGCTTGTCGAGCAGCAGCACACCATCCACCGGACGGCGACGGGATTTTTTGGTGGTGGGATTTACAGTCACGTGGCCGGTTATCACAGAGCCGCGTTCATTTTTCCTGCGCGGAGTCCGGCGCCGCCGCATCCGGCTGCTGGCGCGCACGATCTTCTGCCAGCGCCCTGTCGATCAACGACGACATTTCCACGCCGCGAGAAGGCGCTTCATCGAAACGAAAACGCAGATGCGGCGTCACGCGCAATTTAACGGCGCGACCGACCTGCGTACGCAAAAAGCCGCTGGCACTTTCCAGCGCTTTTTGTGACTTGTCGCGATCACCTTTGAGTACGGTGTACCAGACGTCGGCGTGTGCAAAATCTTTCGCGACTTCCACGCCAGTCACTGTGACCATGCCGAGCCGCGGATCTTTCACCTCAAACTGCAAAAGCCGCGCGAGTTCTTTCTGGATCTCGTCAGCGACCCGTTGCGGCCGGCTGGAGCCGGATCGTTCGAGGAAGTCGTGATTCATAAGGATTCAGTCGCCTTTTCATTCGTCTTTTCAGACGCGTGAAAACAAGAGGCGGAACGTGGCGACGCTCAGAGCGAGCGCGCCACTTCCTTGACCTCATAGACTTCGATCTTGTCGCCAGCCTTGACGTCGTTGTAACCGCGTACGGCGATACCGCACTCCATCCCGTTACGCACTTCGCCAACGTCGTCTTTGAAGCGGCGCAGCGATTCCAGTTCGCCTTGGAATACCACCACTTCGTTACGCAGCACACGAATCGGGCGATTCCGGTACAGCGTACCTTCGACCACCATACAGCCAGCCACGTCGCCGAACTTGGAAGAACGGAACACTTCGCGCACCTCGGCGATGCCGAGAATGGTTTCGCGCTTTTCTGGTGCCAGCAAGCCGCCCATGGCCGACTTCACGTCGTCGATCATTTCGTAGATCACGCTGTAGTAGCGCAGATCGATCCCTTCACGCTCGCACAGCTTCTTCGCCGTGCTATCAGCGCGCACATTGAAGCCCAACATGACCGCACGCGAGGTCATCGCCAAGTTCACGTCGGATTCGTTGATCGCGCCAACGCCACCCGACACAATAGTGACTTTGACTTCTTCCGTGCTCAGATCGTTGAGCGCGCCCATCAGTGCTTCCAGCGAACCACGCACGTCGGTCTTGAGCACGATGTTGACGGTCGGCTTCTCGGCGGCGCCCATGTTCGCAAACACGTTTTCGAGTTTAGATGCCTGCTGACGCGCCATGCGCGACTGGCGATCTTTCTCGATACGGTGCTGTGCCACTTCGCGCGCTTTGCGCTCATCGGCAACGACCATGAACTTATCGCCCGCATCCGGCACGCCGGCCAGACCCAGAATCTCTACCGGAATCGACGGGCCAGCCAACTTCAGTATCCGGCCATTCTCGTCGGACATCGCACGTACGCGGCCATAGTGTTGGCCGGCGAGCACCATGTCGCCTGGGTGCAATTCGCCTTGCTGAATCAACAACGATGCGATCGGGCCGCGGCCTTTATCGAGGCGCGACTCGATGACCACGCCTTCCGCCGGGCCCGTTGCCACCGCATTCAGTTCCAGCACTTCGGCTTGGACCAAAATCGCATCAAGCAGCTTATCGATACCCAAACCGGTATGCGCCGACACAGGCACAAACTGAGTGTCGCCGCCCCACTCTTCTGAAATCACACCGTGTTGCGACAATTCATTGCGCACACGATCTGGATCGACAGAAGGTTTATCCATCTTGTTCATCGCGACGATGATCGGCACACCGGCCGATTTCGCGTGATTGATCGCTTCGATCGTTTGCGGCATCACGCCGTCATCAGCAGCCACCACGATGATCACAATGTCGGTCGCTGACGCACCGCGTGCACGCATGGCGGTAAACGCCGCGTGGCCCGGGGTGTCCAAGAACGTGATCATGCCGTGGCCGGTATCAACGTGGTATGCACCGATATGCTGGGTAATACCGCCAGCCTCACCCGCTGCCACTTTGGCGCGACGAATGTAATCCAGCAGCGACGTTTTACCGTGATCGACGTGACCCATGATGGTGACCACGGGTGCGCGATGCCCCGCATCACCTTCACGCGTGATCGACTCGATCAACGCCTCTTCGACTGCGTTAGCACTGACTGCTTTCGCTTTGTGACCCAACTCCTCGACCAGCAACACCGCCGTGTCTTGATCCAGCACGTGGTTGATGGTGACCATCTCGCCCATCTTCATGAGCGCCTTGATAAGCTCGCCGGCTTTCATCGATAGCTTTTGGGCTAGATCGCTAACCGTAATCGCCTCGCCGACTTCGACTTCGTAAACCATTTTTGCCGTGGGCTTCTCAAAAGCCTGCTGCTTGATGCTGCTCTTGAGCGTGCCTTCAAATGCCATTTTCTGCGTCTGCTTGCGACGCTTGGCGACCAGCTTGCTCTTGCTGTCTTTCTTGAGGTTGTGCGCCTCGTCTTCAATACTTTGCTCGAACGCGCGCGCAACAATGCCCGCATCCGTGACTTCGGCAACGTCTTCACGCGCCTCGCCGCCACGATCTGCCAATTCCTCAGCAAGGCGCTTGGCTTTTTCAGCGGTCTCTTTGGCCGCCTTGGCTTCAACTTCTTTCAGTGCGCCTGCATTCTTACGACGAGCAGCCTCAGCTTCTTCGCGCTTCTTACGTTCTTCTGCTTCGAGCTTGGCTGCTTTTTCAGCGGCATGGCGCGCAGCTTCCGTCGTATGGTGCGGAACTTTGACTACTTTGTGACGATGTGACGCTTCAACATCATCCAGATTGACGACGTTGGCTTTGCGGCGCGCTTCAGCCTCTTCACGACGCTGCTTTTCTTCGGCATCGCGTCGTGCTTTTTCTTCGGCAGCACGCTGCGCTTCTTCTGCCGCACGCTGCGCTTCTTCTTCGGCCAGACGCGCCGCCTCTTCCTCGGCCGCCTTGGCTTCGAGGTCGCTGCGCTTCACGTAGGTTCGGGTCTTCTTGACCTGCACCTCGACATTCTTGGTCTTACCGGCCGCGCCGGTTGCCGTTTTAAGCGTCGTCGTTTCCTTACGCTTAAGCGTGATGCGTTTGGTTTCGCCGCCTTCTTCTTTGCCGTGCGATTTCTTCAGATGCGCCAGCAATTGCTCTTTCTCGGTATCAGACACCGAGTCGTCTGCCGAGGCCTGCGCCAGGCCAGCATCGCGCATTTGCGTCAGCAGCGTATCCGCGCCAACGTTCAGCTTCTCTGCCAGTTGTTTGACCGTGACTTCTGCCATACCGGTACTCAGTCTCCGTTGCTCAGGACGCCAGTTCGTTCAGATACCGGCGATCAACCCTGTTCTGCAAACCAAGGCTTGCGGGCTTCCATAATCAGTTCTGCTGCGCGCGCTTCATCCAGACCGTCGATATCAGCGATGTCATCCACCGCCTGCTCGGCCAGATCTTCCATCGTGCGAACACCGCGCGCGGCCAACACAAAGGCTAGCGCACGATCCATACCCGCCATGTTCAATAAATCGTCAGCCGGTTCCGAGCCTTCCAGTTTCTCTTCCGACACCAACGCTTTGGTCAGCAGCGCATCTTTTGCGCGCTGACGCAGCTCATTGACGATGTCTTCATCAAAACCTTCGATGGTCAACATCTCATCCATCGGCACGTAGGCGATCTCTTCCAGCGTGGTAAATCCTTCTTCTGCCAGCACCTGTGCGACTTCTTCGTCGACATCCAGATCTTTCATGAATACCTGGACGACAGATTCAGATTCCGTTGCCTGTTTGGCCGCGACCTCTTCGCTCGTCATCACGTTCAGCTCCCAGCCGGTCAACTCGCTGGCGAGTCGTACGTTCTGGCCGCCGCGACCGATCGCCTGCGCGAGGTTTTCCTCGTCGACCGCGATATCCATCGAATGACGGTCTTCATCCACGATGATCGACGACACTTCGGCCGGACTCATGGCATTAATCACGAACTGCGCCGGGTTGTCGTCCCACAGCACGATATCCACGCGCTCGCCGCCCAATTCACCGGACACCGCCTGCACGCGCGAACCGCGCATGCCGATGCACGCGCCTTGCGGATCGATACGCTGATCGTTGGATTTCACGGCGATCTTGGCGCGAACGCCGGGATCGCGCGCGGCGCCACGAATCTCGATCATTTCTTCGCCGATTTCCGGCACTTCGATCTTGAACAACTCGACCAGCATTTCCGGGCGAGTGCGCGAGATCATGAGCTGCGGGCCACGGTTCTCCGTGTTGATGGTGTACAGCACTGCACGCACACGATCATTGGTGCGAAACACTTCGCGCGGCAACATCTCGGTGCGCGGCATCAACGCTTCGGCGTTGCTGCCAAGATCCAGAATGATGTTGTCGCGAGTGACTTTCTTGACGGTACCAATCACCAGCGTGCCGACGCGGTGACGGAATTGCTCAACGATCTGCGCGCGCTCTGCTTCGCGCACCTTCTGCACGATCACTTGCTTAGCGGTTTGCGCAGCAATCCGGCCGAAATCGACCGACTCGACTTCCTCTTCCCAGATGTCGCCCATTTTCAGCGAGGCGTCTTTCTCATGCGCCTCATCTAGCGTCAACTGATGACCGAACTCATATAACTCTTCATCCGGCACAACGCGCCAGACGCGGAAAGATTTGTACTCGCCAGTGCGACGATCAATGGCCACGCGAATTTCCACGTCTTCCTCACGGAAACGCTTCTTGGTGGCCGCGGCCAACGCTGCCTCAATCGCCTCGAAAATAACGTCACGATCGACGCCTTTTTCGTTGGAGACCGTTTCAGCTACGAGGAGAATTTCTTTGCCCATCGTCGTAACCCAGCTTGGGCGGAGTGCCTTCCCGGCATCACCGCTTGTTGTTAAAAATCTCCGGCTCGACTTGTGCTTTGTCGATGTCAGCAAAAGCAAGCTGTTGCTCGCCGCCATCATCCAGCACTAGCGCGAAACCAGTTTCCGTCACACCTTTTACACGGCCGCGAAAACGACGGCGGCCGCCAATTGCTGCCTGCGTACGCACCGTGACGAGGCCGCCCTCGTAACGCGCGTATTGCGCCGGCTCGAACAACACCCGGTCCAAACCGGGCGAACTCACTTCCAACGTGTACTCACCCGGAATCGGGTCTTCCACATCGAGAATGCCACTCACCTGATGGCTAACTGCGGCGCAATCATCAACCGTCACGCCCTCAGGACCATCGATGTACACACGCAGCAAGCGATGTCGGCCGCGCACGATGTACTCCACACCCCACAACTCAAAGCCGAGAGCAACCGCCGCCGGCTCGAGCAAGGTTTTGAGTTCACGCGTGTTGGTCACTGTCGCTCCGGCGTCGCAAGACAACGCTGTCATCACGGGCGGGCGCACACACAAATCGCGCAACCCGTTGAAGCAAAACAAAAATTCCATGCCATAAAAACGCAAAAAGGGCCCGGAAGGCCCATTTCGCGAACGAAGCCTGTAGACGGCGCGCTATGCGCATCCATCTAGCAAAAAGCCCCTCGGGAGGGGCTTTTCCTGCACTACTGCAGCGGGCCTTTGCCAAGGCCCGTTAGTGGTAGCGGGGGCTGGATTTGAACCAACGACCTTCGGGTTATGAGCCCGACGAGCTACCAGGCTGCTCCACCCCGCATCAAAACCGGGCGCCGACTGTAGGGGCAGACCCCCACACTGTCAACGTAAATACCCGTCTCTTCCAAACTTGTTCGGCATTGCCGGACCAGCTTGCCAAACTTGGTGCCCAGGGTCGGATTTGAACCGACACGGATTGCTCCACTACCCCCTCAAGATAGCGTGTCTACCAATTTCACCACCTGGGCAGCGGTCTTGCTGTGTTCCTTACTGACCGGCCGGTGCGGACGGAGCAACAGGAACATCGGAGGACGACGAGGGTGCCGCCGGAGCGACATTAGCCGGAACGTCCGAGGTGGACGCCGGAGCCTCCGTAAAAGGCGCGCCATTCTGCGCTTCCACCTTTTCCTTCGCAAGCCACGCCAGAGCGAGACTTGTCGAGAAAAACACAATGGCCAGCCACTTGGTGCTGCGCGTCAAAAACGTGGCAGAACCGGCTGCGCCGAATACCGTTTGCGATGCGCCGCTGCCAAAAGAGGCGCCCGCATCTGCGCCTTTGCCGTGCTGAATCAGAATCAAACCGATCAGCGCCAGCGAAACTAAAACATGCACCACCAACAACATGACATCCATCGTTTTGCTACCTGTTACCGCGCCTGCGCGCAAATATCGAGAAATTCTTTTGCGTCCAGCGACGCGCCACCGACCAACACGCCATCCACATCTTGCATCGCAAACAATGCGTTGGCGTTGCCCGCCTTCACACTGCCGCCGTACAGAATGCGCGTCATCTGCGCATTCGACTCGCTCACTTCTCGCAATCGCGCACGCAACACAGCGTGAACCTCCTGCGCTTGCTCCGCCGTTGCATGACGGCCAGTGCCAATGGCCCACACCGGCTCATAGGCCAGCACTGCATCGGCAAAACCACCCACTACCGACAACACCGCGTCCAGTTGTCGCCGCACGATATCGACGGTGCGGCCGGCTTCGCGTTCAATCAATGTTTCACCGACACACAGGACCGGCACTAAACCTGCGCGTTGCGCTGCTACAAATTTGCGCGCCACTTGCGCGTCACTCTCTCCCAACCCGTGTCGGCGTTCGGAATGCCCCACCAACACCAATACGCAACCGACGTCGCGCAACATCGCACCCGATAATTCGCCGGTGTGCGCGCCGTCGTCATGCTCACTGACATCCTGCGCACCCAGCAACACGGGGCTTTGCATTAATGCATTCGCCACCGCCGACACATGTAACGCCGGAGGCAACAAAGCCACATCAGCGCCACTTGCCGATCGGAACCCAGCGGCAACCGCCGCCGCGCGCGCGCGCGACTCGGCCAGCGTTCCGTTCATTTTCCAGTTGCCGGCCACCAGCGGGCGGCGCACGTTGTGCTGCACCCTCACCTCGAACGTCCGGCGGAGCCTCGATCAGCCAGACCGAGCGCCCCAAAAAAGGAGCGCAATGGTAGCCGTCCACCCCGGGGAAGCCAACAGCCGCCCAAGGCTTACGCGTATTCGGCAACCCGGGCGGCCAGCTCGCGAGCCAGCCGCTCGACCAGCGCGTCGTCCTCACCTTCGACCATCACCCGAATCAACGGCTCAGTGCCCGAAGGGCGCAACAAGACCCGGCCACGGCCAGCCAGTGTGCGCTCGGTGTCCGCCACGGCGGCCTGCACCGGCGGCATACCCGCCACATCACGCTTCGCCGTGAGCGGCACATTGATCATCACTTGCGGCAACTTCTGCATCGCGTGGCGCGCCTGCGCCAAAGTCTGCCCGCTGCGCTTCAGCGCCTGCAGCACCTGCAATGCAGCCACCACCCCATCACCGGTCGTCGTGCAATCAAGGCACACCAAATGACCACTAGACTCGCCGCCCAAAAGCCAGCCGCGCGCTTCCAACTCGGCCATGACGTAGCGATCACCCACTTTGGCGCGCACAAACGGCACACCCAGTTTTTGCAGCGCAATTTCCAACCCAAAGTTGCTCATCAAGGTGCCGACAACACCGCCGCCCAAGGTGCCACTCGCGTGGCGGTCACGCGCGATGATGCACAGCAACTCATCACCATCCACAATGTCACCGTTGGCATCCACCATCAGTAAACGGTCGCCATCACCATCCAGCGCAATGCCAAGGTCGGCACCCAATTCGCGCACTTTTTTCTGCAACGCAGCAGGCTTCGTCGATCCACAATCGCGATTGATATTGAATCCATCCGGTTCAGTACCAATTTTTGTCACGCGCGCACCCAACTCATCGAACACATCCGGCGCGCAGTGATAGCAAGCGCCATTGGCTGCATCGACAACGATATGCATGTCAGAAAGATTGAGCGCGCCAGCCGTGGATTTACAGAACTCGACATAGCGACCGCGCGCACCTTCGATACGCACCGCTTTGCCCAGTTCCGCCGACGGCACCGTTGCCATGGGCTCATCCAGCATCTGCTCAATGGCCAATTCGATCGCATCGTCCAGTTTTTTTCCTTCCCCGGAAAAAAACTTGATCCCGTTATCGTCAAATGGATTGTGCGATGCCGAAATCACGATCCCCGCTTGGGCGTGAAACGTGCGCGTGAGGTAAGCAATGGCAGGCGTTGGCATTGGGCCCAACAAGCGCACATCCACACCGGCAGCCACCAAACCGGCCTCTAATGCCGACTCAAACATATAGCCGGAAATGCGCGTGTCTTTGCCGATCAGGATTTTTGATTTTCCTTTTTGCTGAAACACTTTGCCCGCAGCCCAACCTAACTTGAGCATGAAATCTGGCATGATCGGGTATTCACCAACACGGCCACGAATGCCATCCGTACCAAAATACTTACGCGTCATTGCTTCCTCGATGAATTTTTTAGCGCGGCGACCATCGCCAGCGCATCGACTGTCGGCGCCACATCATGCACCCGCACGATGTTTGCGCCTTTCAGTGCAGCAACCGCAGCCAATGCCACCGAGCCGTGTAAACGTTCCTCTACGGCGCGCGGTTTACCGTCTTTACCGGCGAGCAGCGCTCCCACCATTGACTTGCGCGACAGCCCTACTAACAGCGGCGAACCATCGGCCAACGCGTCTAAACGATCGAGCAGCGCAAGATTATGCGCTAGCGTCTTGCCAAAGCCGAATCCCGGATCGATCAATAGTTGTTCCCGCGTCATACCAGCATCGACACACGCCGCCAGTCGACTCGTTAGAAAACTCGACACTTCCCGCAGCACGTCATCGTAATGCGGCGACTGCTGCATCGTGCCTGGCTCACCCTGCATATGCATCAAACACACCGGCAAGCGTGTCGCGGCTGCGGCCGCGAGCGCACCCGGACGCTGCAGCGCCCGAACATCATTGATCAGATGCGCCCCCGCTGCCGCAACCGCCTGCATGACTTCCGGCGTGCTGGTGTCGACAGAAACCGCCACATCCAACTCGCGCACCAAACGCTCCACCACAGGCAGCACACGATCCAATTCTTGCTGCACAGAAATTGCAGCTGCGCCAGGACGCGCCGATTCACCGCCGACATCAATGAAGGCTGCGCCTTCCGCAACCATCCGTGCGGCTTGCAACAACGCCGCGTCAAGATCGCCGTAACGACCGCCGTCGGAAAAAGAATCTGGCGTTACGTTGAGAATGCCCATGACGCATGGATTCGAAATATCCACCACGCGCGAGCCACAATGCAGAAGGCGAGTCATCTTGGAAAAGAAAAATAAGCAGGTTTACGCATGAAAAAAACGGGCCCCGCAAGGAGCCCGTTTTTTATCGCGTCAGGATTGGCTGGCCGGGCCGCCAATGGAATCGGCCGGCTTGTCGCTGACCGTGGCGCCGGCAGAGCCCCCCGCATCATTACCGCCGCCTTTTTTATCCACCCAACCCTTCGGCGGGCGCACCGGCTTGACGCCATTCATGATGTCATCGATCTGCTCGGCATCAATGGTTTCGTACTGCATCAATGCATCCGACATGATGTCCAGCTTGTCGCGATGTTCACGCAAAATTTTATCCGCGCTCGCATAGCAGCGATCGATGATGGCACGCACTTCACGGTCGATCTCCACCGCCGTTTCATCCGCCATATTTTTTCGCTGCGTCACACTGCGGCCCAAGAAGACTTCGCCTTCGTCTTCCTCATACATCAACGGCCCCATTTTTTCCGACAGACCCCACTTCGTGACCATGCTGCGCGCCATTTCAGTTGCACGCTGAATATCGTTGGATGCGCCCGTCGTCACGCCGTCGAAACCACCAATGATCTCTTCGGCAATACGACCACCGAACATCACGCTGATTCGGCTTTCAATCTGACGCTTACTAATGGAATACCGATCTTCTTCCGGCAGATACATGGTGACGCCCAGGGCTCGCCCACGCGGAATGATCGACACCTTGTAGACTGGATCATGCTCGGGCACTACGCGACCCACGATGGCGTGTCCCGCCTCGTGATAAGCAGTACGACGTTTTTCGTCCTCACTCATCACCATGGTTTTGCGTTCGGTGCCCATCAGGATCTTGTCCTTGGCGAGCTCAAACTCGTGCTGGGTCACCGTTTTTTTGTCGGCACGCGCTGCAAACAACGCCGCTTCATTGACCAGATTGGCAAGATCTGCGCCCGAGAAACCTGGCGTTCCACGCGCAATCACCGATGCATCGACGTCCTCAGCAATTGGCACGTTACGCATATGCACTTTCAAAATGTGTTCACGGCCGCGCACATCCGGCAAACCCACCGTCACTTGCCGATCGAAACGACCGGGACGCAGCAATGCGTTATCGAGCACGTCAGGCCGGTTAGTCGCAGCGATCACGATGATGCCGTCGTTGGCATCAAAACCATCCATCTCCACCAGCAACTGGTTCAGCGTTTGCTCGCGCTCGTCGTGACCGCCGCCAAGACCCGCGCCGCGCGAACGACCCACCGCATCAATTTCATCGATAAAAATGATGCACGGCGAATGACGCTTGGCCTGCTCGAACATGTCGCGCACACGCGAAGCGCCGACACCGACGAACATCTCGACGAAGTCAGAACCCGAAATGGAGAAAAACGGCACTTTTGCTTCGCCGGCGATGGCTTTTGCTAACAACGTTTTGCCGGTGCCAGGCGGCCCCACCATCAGCACGCCGCGCGGAATTCGGCCGCCGAGCTTGGTGTACTTGGAAGGGTCGCGCAGGAAATCGACAATTTCTTTCACTTCTTCTTTGGCTTCGTCACAGCCGGCGACGTCGACAAACGTGGTTTTGATTTGATCTTCCGTGAGCAAGCGCGCCTTTGACTTACCGAACGTCATCGGCCCGCCGCGACCGCCACCACCACCGCCCTGCATTTGGCGCATGAAAAACATGAACACCAGCATCACGATCAAAATGGGCAACAAATAAAAGAATAGACGCGTCAGAAAACTCTCTTGTGCCGGCTCTTTGCCAACGATGCGCACATCGTGATCGAGCAAGGTCGGCATCAGATCGAGATCCATGACGTTCGGCATCACCGTTTCAAAACGCTGATCCGCGCCATCGGCGTAAACGCCACGAATGGTTTGCCCATCGATGGTGACGCTGCCTACCTTGTCGTCCTTCACCTGCGAGATAAACGTGGAATAGTCGACCGACAACGCCTTGTGCTGGTCTTCCTTGAACTTATTGAATACTGACAGCAGGACTGCCGCGATAACGACCCACAAGAGCAGGTTCTTGGCCATGTCATTCACAGCGTGTGCCTCGCACAAAGCGGAAAATTCGGGTGGTTACGCAGCGAGATAACACGCGCAACCGGGCTGGAAAACTTACACCATTTCAAATACGGTCGCGCGCCAACAGATACATCTCGCTGGAGCGGGAGCGCGACGCATCAGGCTTGCGGACTTGCAACTGCTTGAAGTGACGACGGATTTCTGCGCGGTACGCATCAATGCCTTCGCCTTGGAACACCTTGGTCAGAAAATCACCGCCCGGCCGTAGCACCCGCGTCGCCATGTCCAAAGCCAATTCCGCCAGGTACATAGCGCGCGGCTGATCCACCGAGCGCTCCCCCGACATATTGGGGGCCATGTCCGAGATCACAAGGTCCACCTCGCGGCCAGCCAGCGCCGCCAGAATGGCATCGAACACTTCCTGCTCCCGGAAATCTCCCTGCACGAAAACCGCACCGTGCACCGGGTCCATGGGCAGAATGTCCGAGGCGACGACTTGCCCGCGTTCGCCCACCATCTCCACCGCCACCTGCGTCCAGCCGCCGGGCGCCGCACCGAGATCCAGCACGGTCATACCCGGGCGCAGCAAGCGGTCTTTCTGTTGGATTTCCAATAGCTTGAAGACGGCGCGCGAGCGATAGCCCTCGGCTTGCGCCTTCTTCACATACGGATCATTGAAGTGTTCGTGCAGCCAGCGGGAGCTGCTTTTGGAGCGGGACACGGGCGGGGCCGTCGCGGTGGATCAGGGGAAACCATATTAGCGGTGCCGCAGCATGAACGGCTACGACTT
Organism: uncultured Pseudomonadales bacterium; assembly: GCA_964574995.1. Classification (GTDB taxonomy): domain Bacteria; phylum Pseudomonadota; class Gammaproteobacteria; order Pseudomonadales; family JADFDG01; genus JADFDG01. The sequence goes on from CAZNPF010000016.1 coordinate 48,767, forward strand.
GCATGAACGGCTACGACTTGAATTAGCGGCTGCGCTGGGGCGCGGCTAGAATGGCCGCCCGCTGTGCGGGGCCCTGCGCGCAACGGACAACTCCTGTCGCTGCCAAAGAGCCTTTCGCAAAAATACTTGCCTGCTTTTGGAGTTCAATCATGCCGCTGTCGCCCACCGAGAAAAAATTCTGCCGCGGCATCGGCCACCATTTGAAGCCCATCGTGCTGATCGGCGGCAACGGTCTTTCCGATGCGGTGATCGCTGAACTCGAGCGCGCACTCGAAGATCACGAGCTGATCAAAGTGAAGGTGGCGGCGGAAGATCGCGAGGCGCGTCGCGAAGTGATCGCCGCATTGGGTGCGGCTGCACAGTGTGAAGTTGTGCATACCATCGGCAATGTTGCGTTGATTTATCGCGCAGCGAAACAGCAGAACCGCAAGCTGTCGAATATGGTGCGCTACGCGGGCGATGTGTGAATCTTCCGCAAACAAAAAAGCCGGCTTGATGCCGGCTTTTTTGTTTTGACGAAAATCGTGTCGGCAGTGGCGCACCGTCACGATTTCGCCATCTCGCGCTCATGCCCGGGGCGCCCGCAGAAGATACTGAAATCTTTCTGTAATACAGCGCTGATATAAAACCGGCCATCGAGCTGTGCCGGGATTCATCGTTTCGGCTTCCAGCAACGATTCATTCACTACGGGAGCTCATTATTTTGAAGAATATGCTGATTGCCATCACAGCCATCACAGCACTATTGCAGGTGCCAATAGGCGCGGTCGCGGCCAATACGGACGAATTGGGCGAGATTCGCGAACAACTGCAGGATCTCATGCCGCGCGTCGACAGACTCGAACAGGAGAACGCCGAGCTCAGAACCGAGAACGAATACCTCAAGGCACAGGACGACTATTTGAAAGCGGAAACCAAAAGCCTGCGCACAGACACTACGGCGCTGTCAGCGAACACCGGCAAGCCGAAGGGTGCCGACTGGGCCAGCCGCATCTCGACGAAGGGCGACCTGCGCTATCGCTATGAATGGATCGACGATCCCGTGCGTCAAGGCGTGGTGGCCGGACTGCCGGGCTTCAACGATTCGCAGCAGAGCCGTCACCGCATTCGCGCCCGCCTTGGCTTCGATGCGAAGATATCCGACTCGCTGCTGGTAGGTCTGCAGGTTGCCACTGGTGGTGACGATCCACGCTCATCCAACCAGACACTGGGCGGCGTCAGCTCACGCAAGGCGATTGGTTTCGATCTCGCGTACTTCGACTGGAAATTTGCCGATGGGGGCGCTCTGATCGGCGGCAAGATGAAGTATCCGTTCTATCGCCCCGGACAGAGTCTTTTCTACGACGGCGACGTCAATCCTGAAGGCCTTGCCGTGCAGTTCAATCGCGGGCAGTTCTTTGCCAGTGTGTGGGATTTCGCGATCGACGAACGCAACAATGCTGCGCGTTCTTCCACGAGCAGTTCGACGCCGCCGGTCACGACGCTTACGAGTTGCATCGCCGACGTCGGTCGCACCTGCACCAAGGATGTTTACTCCCTAGGGACGCAATTCGGCGCGCGCTTGCCGATTGGTGCAGCAACACTGGTGGCTGCTGTTGGCTATTCGGATCTCAAAAATGGCCAAGGACAACGCCCGTTCTACAATGGCAACGCGAACGGAAACACACTGAGCGGACCGCTCAGCGGTTTGGCTTACGATTTCAACATCATCGAGGGGCTGCTCGAGTTCAACACCCGGGTTGGTAACCTGCCGTTGCAGATGTGGAGCCACTACGCCCAGAACCAAGACCCGGATGACATGAACATGGCTTGGGCAGCCGGCGTGTTGCTCGGCAAGGCTAGCAATCACCGAACATGGGAAGCAGGGCTGGCGTATCAGTCGATCGGCAAGGACGCCCTGTTCGGTCAAACCGTGGATTCGGACTTCGGCGACGGTACGACGGACACGCAAGGCTGGGTCGTCCGCGCCGGCTTCGCGCCGGTGAAGAACCTCACGCTCAATGCGACGTATTTTCTCAATGATCGGTTTGTCGATGCGCCCGTCAATGCCGTGTATGGCACCCGGACCGACTACGATCGCCTGCAGGTCGACTTCAACCTGAAGTTCTGATGCATACGGGTGCGAAGTGATCGCGGCATTGGGTGCGGCTGCACAGTGTGAAGTTGTGCATACCATCGGCAATGTTGCGTTGATTTATCGCGCAGCGAAACAGCAGAACCGCAAGCTGTCGAATATGGTGCGCTACGCGGGCGATGTGTGAATCTTCCGCAAACAAAAAAGCCGGCTTGATGCCGGCTTTTTATTTTGACCCGTAAAAAAATCAACGGTGACGCACCGGCACGACAGGCCTGCCGGAAACCGGCAGGCCTGTGCGCATCAGGGAGCCAGACAAGTGCCGCGATGGTTCTGGTTGCTGTACGCCACCTGCTTAAGCGAGTCGTCCGCGTTGAGTGTCACCGTCAACTTCACTTCAGTCGCCGAGTTTCCGGTGTAGTTGCTCACCTCCAACACCCGCGTCTCGAGGAACTCGACCGGATAGGTCGCGCTGTCGGTTAGCGACCATTTCGGATTGGTGCCGTTGTAATCCGCCGCAGACAACTGCAATTCACCCAGCGACACCACGCCATTGCTGTCGATGGCAAAGGCCGTGCTGCCAACCGGATTGGCGTAGGTAACCGGCGTGCCAGGATCGTAATTCTGGGTGCAGCTCAGCGAGGCAGACCGCGCATAGCCGGCAATGACCGTCGCCGGGTTCAACGCTGTCGTACGCGTGCCACTCACCGGGGAACAGGTAAAGAGGCTGTTGACCCGATGGATGGCCGCAGCCAGCAGCGTGTGATTGGCATTGAAGAACAAGTTGTAGTTCAGTGCCGGGTTGCTGCTGTTGGTCGTGACGCTGTTGTAGGTAGCACTCACCGTGCCACTTTGCGTACCGTCGACCACCGCCTCGCCATCCACCGTGCTGCTGCCATCGGCATTGATCACGACGGTGCGGTTGGCGCTGCCACCGCCCTCCACGGGGCAACTCAGCACGTAGGTGCCCGCATGCGCCGCACCGATCAGCGCCGCCAGCGTGCCACCCCCGCCACCGCCGGACGGTGTGACCGGGTGGATCAGCAGGCCATTGACGGTGATGGACTCGCTGGCACCAGAGATCACGTCGAGCGATGTGTTGGCCAAACTGAATTGCCGGTAGTTGCTGCCGGCGCTGATGGTGACGCCGGTACAAGCCGGCTGCGCTCCCGCACCGCAACCAAACGCATAGTCGTCATTCTCGATGACCAAGCTTTCGACAGCGCTGTCATCACCATTCAGATTGAACTTGACGTAAGTGACGCCGTGCGCGCCCGCAGCGGATGTGAACTGAAAATAGTGCGCGATGCTGTTGGCGGAGGCGCTGCGCGTGAAGCCACAGAAATCCACCGGGCCGTCGGTGAACACCAGTTTGTCGTCACCGGCTTCGCAGGTGGCGACAATCGGATCTTCCTGCGGCACATAGACCGTGCCGTCGAGGTCCGCATAGCCCTCGTCATTGACGAAACCACTCGGTGAAACGCTCAGCGCGCCATTCGCCGGATCGTAGGTGATGTACAACTCGAGCCACTGGAACGCATCCGGAGTGCGGTAGCGCACTTGGCTCTGGGTGGATGCGGTACCGATGAAATCGAGACTGTAATCGGTGGCCTTATAGGTGATGGTCCGGCCCACGGCCGCGAAACTCACATCACCGTTCGCCGCAATGCTGACCGTGCGTGCGCTGCCGACCGGGAACAGCGCCGTCGCCGTGGCGTTACTGCTGGCCTCGCCGCCGGATGCGGTGACTTCCAGCGTGTAGGAACCGGCAAACGCGCTGAAGAAACCGGCGAGATCGGTGGCACCCGGCGCATAGCTCGGCGCCGGCAGTGTCGGGAACGTGCCGCTGGCCGCGCCCGAGATCAAGCTCGCCAGCGTGGTTGCGCCCAGCGCATCGTTGAACTGGTCGAGTAAGTTGTCGTAGTGGTTCCCGTCCTGGCTGCCGGTGGCCGCCACCAGCGGCGTGGTCACCGGGTTGAAACCTGACGGCAGCGCATAGCCGGCCAGCGCGCTATTCAGCGCGGCGATGGCCGCGTCGATCGCAGCAGCATCCAACTTCACCAGATCCGTGTCTGCCAGCGTGGCGAACAGGCTGTTCGGGTCAGCCTGCAGAATGCGCGCGAGCGTGAGCGTGGTCAGCGAGCTCAGGTTCACGACCTGGCGGCTGCCGGTGCCGGCGGTGAACGAGTAATAACTGCGCGTGCCATCCGAGGCCTTCACCACGCAGGGCAAGTTTGCCGTGGGGACCGTCGTGCTCCAGATCCCGCTGCCGTTGGCAGTGATGCCGCTGCGGCTCAGCCCACCCATGCAACGCAACTCGATCGCTGCACTGGCCATGGCCTGGCCGCTGGCGGCGGTGCCGCCGAGACTCACGCTACCGGCACCGTCCGAACTTTCGTCGCTACAGGCCGCGAGCAGCAGGCTGCCAACTGCCAACAAGCCGGTCAGGATCGTGCGACCCGCATTGCTTCCTCTCATGACTCGTCCCTCGATCGGTGATGTGCTAATTCGACGGTCGCGATCATAAAACCCGAGCATGAAGTAAGCCGCCCCCCGTTCAGGGGGGCTGGAAATCGACCGATTCATTTTCTGCCGCGCATGGGCGAGACTGCCCCGCCCCAAGGGCATGCGCCGCTGCACGCCGAACGATTTTTCTGGCAGGAATTTCCATGCTGATTTCATCCCGCAGTTACATCACCGTTGCCGTCATCGTGACGCTGCTGGTCGTCCAAGCCATGGTGCACCTCGCGCTTTCCGCACCACGCCTCGATGTCGCGTTCAAGCCCGGGGCGGCGCCGGCCGCCACCGGCCTAGTGATCGCGTCGGTCAGGGAAGATGGGCCGAACGCGGGACGCCTGCGCGAGGGCGACGAGGTGATCGCGTTCTTGGCCGCGGGCCGCGAAATCCCGGCCGATGCCAGTCTGCTGATCGAGGAACCGGACACGCTGCTCGACTACCAGACCTACAACAACTTCATGCAGCAGCAGTCCGCGCTGTTCACGGCCCTGAACGGCGACGGGCTGGCGATACGCTTGGCTAACGGCACGCAGGTCGAACTGGCGACTCGCGCCAGCACCCTTCGCGATTTGCCGTTTCTGTTCTGGTTCCAGTTGTTTGTCGGCGCTGCCGGCGTGTTGACGGCGGCCATCGTGCTGGCACTGGGAAAAAGGAGCCTAGCCACGACGCTGTATGCACTGACCGGCCTGGGCTACCTGATCTTTGCCCCCGCGGCAGCGGTATACAGCACCCGCGAACTTGCGCTCAGCGGCGAACTCATACGCGCGCTGTCCATCGCCAATCATTTCGGCGCACTGTTTTTTACAGCATCCCTGACGGCGCTGATGTGGGTTTATCCCAAGCTTCTCGGCCGGCACTTTGTCGTTTTCGCCAGTTATTTCGCTGCCCTGTGCTGCTGGCTGCTAGACACCTTCCAAGTCATGGAAACGCCGATGCTTTTTCATCTCGGCGTGCTGGGAATTTTCTCGGTCAGTTTGATTTTTTCCGGCGCGCAGTGGCTGCGGACGCGCGGCTCGCCGGCCGACCGCGCCGCCTTGCGCTGGTTTCTGCTGTCCATCTACCTGGCGACCGGTCTCTTTTCCGGCACCATCATCGTGCCCGCCGCGTTCAATCTGCCCATGCCGGCTTCGCAAGGCGTGATGTTCGGTGCCTTTCTCATCATGTATTGGGGGCTGGCGCTGGGCGTGGCGCGCTATCGGTTGTTCCGGCTCGAAGAATGGTGGTACGCGATCTGGGCTTGGTTTCTGAGCGGCGTTGCCGTGCTGCTGCTGGATTTCATGCTGATCGGTTTCCTGGGCATGACCGGGAGCATGGCGCTGGCATTGTCGGTGGCGGTGGTGGGATGGCTTTATTTCCCGGTACGGCAATGGCTGTGGGAAGGGCTGGGCCATTCACCGCGGCGCCGGATGCAGGACTGGCTGCCGGCAGCGCTGCCCGTGCTAATCCAGCGACCGGAAGGCGACGGCAGCGAACGTGAACTGGCAGCAAGATGGCCGGCCTTACTGACCACCGTTTTTTCACCGCTCAGCACCGAAACGGGAAGCCACAGTGCGAACAAAACGCCGCAGATCCTCGAAGAAGGCCTAGCACTGCGCGTGCCGCCGGCGCTGGATGGTGATGCGCCCATCCTGCTGCGCCATGCCGATGGCGGGCGACGACTGTTCACCCGGCGCGATATCGATACGCTGAACGCCCTGCGCGGCCTGTTCGATCTGTCGCGCGATTCCCTGCGCGCGCACGAGCTCGGGGCCAGCACCGAACGCTCTCGCATCGCGCGCGACATCCACGACGATCTCGGGGCAAAACTCCTCGGCCTGCTCTACCGCAGCCGAGAAGAAGATCAGCACTATGTGCGCGATGCCATCGCCTGCACCCGTGAATTGGTGGGAACCCTGAGCCTAGCGCCGGTCGCCCTGCCGGTCGCCATCGCCCGCTGGCGCGAGGACTTGCGGGAAAGACTGGACTCCGCCGCGGTTTCGCTCGACTTCAGCGTGGAAGGCAGCGCCGACGGAATTTCGCTGAGCGCGCGTCAGTACGCCAACCTCACCCGCATCCTGCGGGAGGCCGCCACCAACGCGCTCAAACATGCCGGCGCCCATACCATCAAGGTCAGAATCCGCGTCACCGACTGCGTGGAAATCACACTGAACGATGACGGCTGCGGCATGGCGATCGATGCCGCCGACAAGTCCGGTCGCGGCATGGAGATCATGAAGGCCCGGGCCGCCGAGCTCGGTGGCGAGGTCCACTGGCAAACCGCCGCCGGCACCGGCTGCGCGGTGACGATCGCCATGCCGTTGTCACCGGGAAGTTCCACGCTGGCCTCGGCCAGCGACAAAACCCGGGAGCTGCCGACATGAGCCGCCTGCTGATCATCGAAGACGTGCCGGAAAGCGCACGCTGGCTGGAGCAGCGCCTGCGGGCGGTGTGGGGCGAGGATTGTGTTGTCGACATCGCGCCGACGCTGCGCCGGGCGCGGCTGCTGCTCGGCAGCAATGCCTACGATGTCGTCATGGTGGACCTCAGCCTGCCGGACGGCAGCGGCATTGATCTTCTCCACGAGTTCGCCCAGCGGGCGAGCACCCAGTTCGTGGTCACAACCATCCACGACGACGACGCGCACCTGTTCGGCGCGTTGCGGGCCGGCGCCAAGGGCTATGTCCTGAAAGAGCGCCCGGCACCGGAAATCGAAACGGCACTGCGTGGCTTGCGAGAGGGTGTGCCGCCGCTGTCGCCGGCAATGGCGCTGCGCATGATGGAATTTTTCGCGACGCCGTCGCCCACGAACTCGGCAACACCCCTGACGGGGCGCGAGCGGGAAGTGCTGATCATGATCGCGCAGGGACTGAGCGTGGGCGAGGTATCAAGCCAGCTGGCAATTTCCGCGCACACGGTGCGCGGCTACGTGAAGGAGATTTACCGCAAGCTGGACATCTCTTCGCGCGCTGAAGCCAGTCTGAAGGCCACGCGTATGGGCCTGATTCGGCCTTGAAACTGCGGTGATGCGTGAATCTTCCGCAAAATAAAAAGCCGGCTTGATGCCGGCTTTTTATTTTGCCCCGTAAAAAAATCAACGGTGATGCACCGCTTCGATCTCGTATTCCACCTTGCCGCTCGGCGTTTGCACTTCCACCGTATCGCCTTCTTCCTTGCCCAACAGTGCTTTTGCTATCGGCGAAGTGTTGGAAATTTTGCTTTGCTTGATGTCCACCCACGGGATCCATCCCGTGCTGAATATTTTCAGAGTCGCCAGCCTGCTGGAGGGCTGCTCCTTCCTGTTGATATTGAGCGTGTCGCTGGGCTTCATCAGCCGGGAGCTGATTTTCCCCCTGGGCATGGGCCAAGGCACTCTCTTCCTGCTGTATTTCGTCCTCTCGTTGCTGACTTCGCATAAGCAAAGCTGGTCGGTGTTCGCCTGGCTGGCTGTACTGCTTGCCGGCGTTATTCCGTTTGCCTTTATTGCTGGTGAACTCTTCCTGAAAAAGAAAGCCCGCAAGAGCAGCGAAGCAGCCCCACAAATCTGAGTTGTAAAGCCTCGCTACCGAGTCAGTTCGTCAGGTACAGCACTAGGCATGGCAGCGCCCACGCCCACCAGTAGGCATTGCTCTCCGGGCTTTTCGGCGGCCTGGCATACATCAGGGTGAAGATTTTCAGGTGCAGCTTCGCGTACGCGATGTACAGCCAAGTCGCCACCAGGTGGCCAGCCACCCAGCGGTAGTTGTCCAGGCCCGACCCGGACCCCTCCAGCACCGCGGACACCACACCCAGTTGCGCCAAGTGCATCGGCATGGACAACAGTAACAACGTGCGAAACGCCACGGAAAATCCTACCCACAGCACCAGCACGATGACCGACGCCAGCGCGCAGGCGATCCCGACAGGATGGGTCATGCCGAGAGCGCTGCCGGCGAGCAACGCCACCGTCAGCGGCAGTGCCCAGGCCCACGCCTCGCGGCGGCGGAACGCGGCGCGCGCCCACGCAAGCCGCGCCTGCCCGCTGCTGAACCCACGCTTCTGCCCACTGAAGAACCCGGCAATCACCGGCTCCACCTGCGGCCAGCGGGCCGCCATGGCGACGACCAGGACCGCAAATACGCACACGCCGGCATAGTAGGCGCCGACCGGGATACTGCCGCCCTTCACCAGCGAAAACACCACCAGCCACACCATCAGCAAGGCGACCGGAACCAGCACCCAGCGGGATTCACCCTTGCTGCCTGCGCCGGGCGAAATCGCATCCAGGAGCGCGACAGCCGCGCTGATCATGGCCGGCATCACGAGCATGGCCACTAGGTGACGGAATACCCAGGCGTCCGCGTACGTTGCTAGCCACGGAAAGTTCGTGGCCGCCGGGGCCAGCAGGAAATAAATGACCGGGTGCACCAGCAGGGCAAGCAAGGCAATGCCGCCGAGCCGCGAGAAACTTCCGTAGAGCCACCGCATCAACAGCGAAACCCAGATCATCATGGCGATGTCGACGAGCAGGCCCTGCCCGGAATATCTGGCGATTACCGGGCCAAGCAGGAGCACCACCACCGCGCTCACCAGCGCACGACGGCGCCACACTCGGTTCTCGCTGTTTGATTGCAGCCAACGGCTGATGCGGCCAACTACGCTGGCCTGTCCCTCCGCCTGCTTGCGCCAGTAAGTGCGCAGTGCCGCGTCCAGCGCAAAAGCAATCCCGACCGAGATGATCGGGACCAGCACGCGCATGAACGGGGAATCCATTTCGAGCCCGCGCAACAACAGCAACGGTACGAGGGAGCCCACCAGCCCTAGGAAGCAAACCAGGACTGCGGAATCCAGGGTCAGCGCATGTTCGTGCAGCGCCTGCCGCCACCACTCCAGCGACTCCCGGTTTATCCAGAATGCGATGACATCCGGCTGGGTGGTTTCCAGCTCAAGCAGCAGGCGACGCATGGTCCTGCGGTTGAATTGCCAGAGCGCAAGGCGCCGGAATTTCGCGGGCTCCGGGGGCAACAGGAGCAAAGCCAGCATTTCTCCCCGCGCACCCTGCTGCGGCTTCGCCAGCTCGGCCTGCACCCAGGCCAGCGCAGTGGCTCGCGACAAGAACTGAGCAATTTTCCGATCCCAAGGTGATCGCACCGCCAGCGACGCACGCCCGCGCCACCCGAACTGCGCGGCGAAAACACTGGCCAGCGGGTACAGTTCCCGCAAGTTCTCTTCCAGCAACTGGATTACCGCCACCTCGAAAGCCGCGCGCACGGAAAGATTCTGGTAGGCCGGGGACTGCAGCAGCGCCCGCAGCAATGCAACCGGGTCGGCACCCGGCTGCCTCATCCGTTCAAATAGTTGCCTCGCCACTGCAACAACATCCGGGAACCCCTCGTCGCCCGGGTGTCGCCCGGGCGCTTCCCGCTCAAAAAGCGGATGCCGACGACGTGGCGGTGACATCTCGCTTTCTTCCTCACCGCCAGCGCGACCGATCCTGGGGTGGTGCCGACGCGTACTCGCCGGTTCCTGCCCGCCGTCGTCACTAGGCGACTCCCGCTCCAGCGACGGATGATGCCGACGGCGTGGCGGTGACATCCCGCTTTCTTCCTCACTGCCAGCGCGACCGATCCCGGGGTGGTGCCGACGCGTACTCGCCGGTTCCTGCCCGCCGTCGTCACTAGGCGACTCCCGCTCCAGCGACGGATGATGCCGACGCACAGGGTCGTCCGCGCTCGCCGGCTGTGCCGCTGCTTCCTCTTGCGCAGCCGCCGCAACTCGCTCCGCACGGGCGCGCTGCGCCTCGTGGTAAAGCTGCTGGTAGGACTTGTAGGGGCTGTCTTCTCCGCCGCCTTCAGCAACCTGCCGACGCGCTTCCTCGAAAGCCTGGCGCAGGTGCTTGAAACCCTCGGGATCGTCTTCCGGGTTGACCTGCTTCAGCCGGAGCGCGTACGCGCGCTTGATTGCCTGGAGATCAGTTGTGCGCCCGATACCGAGTACGGCCCAGATGTTCACAGCACGGGCTTGCCGTCGATGCCGTCCAGGACCTTGACGACCTCGCTGCGCGCACGGGCAATTTCCTGCGGATCCTGCCGGGCAAGCACGGCCTCGAACTGGCTGAGGATATCCAGCATCCAGAGCCTGTCATTCCCGGTGGCCTGCTCGTAGAGGCGTTTTATCCGGGCAATCACCGCCTGGTTTTCTGCTTGGTCGCGCGGATGCACTTTCAGGCCTTCCAGCGCCTTGAGGCTCTGCCGGATTTCTTCCGGCGTCATCGTGCCGGGGGCCTGCTCGATCACCAGCGACAAGCGTTTGCCACTGACCTGGACCATTGCCTCGACTTCCAGCAGACCGTTGATGTCATAGGTGAAGCGAACTTCCACGCCCGACTCGGCGCGCGGCACATTGGGCAACGGTACCCGAAGGTGCCCGAGCGGAACGTTGTCCTTCACGTCCGGGCTTTCGCCCTGGAAAACCCGGACGATGATCTCCGGTTGGTAATCGCGCAGCGCCACGACCTGGCGACTGCGACTTGCGGGGATGACCGTGTTGCGCTCGATCAGCGGCAGGTACAGGCCATCGACCACCTCGCCTGGCCGCAACTCCCGGCTGGTTTCGATGCCCAGCGTATACGGGCATACATCCGTCAGCACGACCTCGTCGAGCGCGGAGTCGCGCGCCTTCAAGCCCGCCTGCACTGCCGCGCCCAGCGCAATCGCCTCGTCTGGGTTGATATCCCGGTTCGGGAAACGGCCAAACATCCGGCTCACCATCCGGTGCACGATCGGCATGCGAGTGGAACCACCGACCAGCACGATATTCGACAACTGGTCCGGCAACAGCCGCGCATCGCGCACGGCACGCTCTACCGGCGCGCGCAATCTTTCCAACAGCGGAGCCGACATCTGCTCGAACTGTTGCGACGTCACCGGCCACTCGGTGACCTGCTCGCCATCACGGTAAGTGAAAACAACCCGGTCACTGTTGCTGAGCGCGCGCTTGACCCGCTCGGCCTCCAGCCTCAGCCGCGCCACCTGGTCCTCGGTGGGAAAAGCCTGGGTGCCAAGCCCGGCCTTGCTGCCAGCCTCGGCCCGGAAATTGTCGACCAGCAGCGAAACGAAATCCTCACCGCCTAGGAAGTTGTCGCCGGCCGTGGCGCGCACTTCCATCACGCCCGCGAACAACTCGAGGATGGACACGTCGAAGGTGCCACCACCCAGGTCAAACACCAGAAACTGGCTCTCCGGGTCCGCGTGGTGCAGCCCGTAGGCCAGTGCTGCCGCGGTCGGTTCGTTCAGGAGACGTTCGACTTTCAGGCCAGCCAGCTCGCCGGCCGTGCGCGTTGCTGCGCGCTGGGTGTTATTGAAGTAGGCCGGGACAGTGATAACCGCTTCCAGCACCGGCTCGCCGAGGAATGCCTCGGCGTCGCGCTTCAGCGCGCCCAGCACCATCGCCGACAATTCTTCCGGGCGGAAAGTGCGATGCCCGAGACGCACCTGGTGCTGCGTTCCCATGTAGCGTTTGAACGCATGCGTCGACAATTGCGGATGCGTCAGCAGGCGATCACGGGCGGGCAATCCGACGAGGACGCTGCCATCGTCAGCGATGCTGACGCAGGAAGGCGTCATCACGTGGCCCAGCGCGTTGGGGATCAACTGCGGCTTTCCGTCGCGCCAGATGGCAACCAGGCTGTTGGTGGTACCGAGATCAATGCCGATAATCATGCAATTCCATCGCTTCCTGCTGCGTCCTCACTACGTGATCGGGGATCATGGCCCCTACGGTCGGCGCAATAGCGCCTCCCACAAGCTTCAACGGTGATGCACCGCTTCGATCTCGTATTCCACCTTGCCGTTCGGCGTTTGCACTTCCACCGTATCGCCTTCTTCCTTGCCCAACAGTGCTTTTGCGATCGGCGAAGTGTTGGAAATTTTGCCTTGCTTGATGTCGGCTTCATCTTCGCCAACGATCTGATACGTCACGCGCTGATCGGTGTCGACATTCACGATATCAACCGTCGTGCCAAAGATAACTTTGCCGGTCGGCTCCATCTTCGTCACATCGATCACCACCGAATTGGACAACTTGGCTTCGATGTCGCGCACACGCGCTTCCATCATGCCTTGTTGCTCCTTGGCGGCGTGATATTCGGCATTTTCCCGCAGGTCGCCGTGCGCACGCGCTTCGGCAATCGCCGCTGAAATGCGCTGACGATCGACCGTCTTCAAGCGGTGCAGTTCTTCCCGCAGCGTTTTTTCACCGCCCACCGTCATGGGGTAACGGACCGTGCTCATGATTAAGCCCCCTGCTTCAGTTGGGCATGCAACGCTTGCAGCGATTGCACATCCACACCGCGATTACGCAACGCTTGCACCACCGCGGAGGCAGCAGCAATCGTCGTCGTGTAAAACACTTTCTTTTGCAGCGCCGTGCGGCGGATGGTGAACGAATCGGCCGTCGACTGCTTGCCTTCGGTGGTGTTGATGATCAGCGAAATTTCGCCGTTCTTCAGCATATCGACCACATGCGGGCGACCTTCCATCACTTTATTGACGCTCTCGACCGCGATGCCCGCCGCCTCGATGGCTTGCGCCGTGCCACGCGTCGCGATCAGCTCAAAGCCCAGGTCCGTCAACTCACGCGCAATCTGCACCGCAGCTTTTTTATCAGCCTCACGTACGCTGATAAAACACACGCCACCGGTTGGCAAACGTTCACCGGCACCCAGCGTCGCTTTACCGAACGCCTCGCCAAAGGTTTTTCCAACGCCCATGACTTCGCCGGTGGATTTCATTTCCGGGCCGAGGATCGGATCGACGCCCGGAAACTTGGCAAACGGGAAGACCGCTTCTTTCACGCTGAAATACGGCGGCACGATTTCTTTCGTGAAGCCTTGTTTTTCTAGCGTCGTACCCGCCATGCAGCGCGAGGCCACCGCCGCGAGCGAACGGCCAATGCACTTAGACACATACGGCACGGTACGCGAGGCGCGTGGGTTCACTTCCAGCACGTAAACCACATCGCCTTTGACGGCAAACTGCACGTTCATCAGCCCCACAACGCCCAATTCGACGGCCATCTGCCGCGACTGTTCGCGCAGCACGTCTTGAATGTTTTTCGGCAAGTTATACGGCGGCAACGAACAAGCGGAATCGCCCGAATGCACGCCCGCCTGCTCGATGTGCTGCATGATGCCGCCGATAACCACCGTCTTGCCGTCGCTCACGGCATCGACATCGCACTCGATCGCATCATCCAAGAAACGATCCAGCAGCACCGGGCTGTCGTTGGAAACCGAAACAGCGGTGCGCATGTAGTGGCGCAACTCGTCTTCGTTGAAAACGATTTCCATCGCACGGCCACCAAGCACATAGCTCGGACGCACGACCAACGGATAGCCAATTTCAGCGGCACACTTCACGCCTTCTTCCGGCGAACGCGCTGTGCGATTCGGCGGCTGCTTAAGGCCGAGCTTGTCGACCATCTGCTGAAAACGCTCACGGTCTTCCGCGCGGTCGATGGCATCCGGCGTGGTGCCAATGATCGGCACGCCCGCTGCTTCCAGTGCGCGCGCGAGCTTCAACGGCGTCTGACCGCCGAACTGCACGATCACGCCTTTCGGTTTTTCGATGCGCACGATTTCCAGCACGTCTTCCAGCGTCACCGGCTCAAAATAGAGGCGATCGGAGGTGTCGTAATCCGTGGAAACGGTTTCCGGATTGCAGTTGACCATGATGGTCTCGTAACCATCCTCGCGCATGGCGAGTGCCGCGTGCACGCAGCAATAGTCGAATTCGATGCCTTGGCCAATACGGTTCGGACCACCACCGAGCACCATGATTTTGTTGCGACTCGACGGATTCGCTTCGCACTCTTCGTCGTAGGACGAATACATATACGCAGTGCTGGTTGCAAATTCCGCCGCGCAGGTATCGACGCGCTTGTAGGTCGGATTGATGCCCAGCGCGCGGCGCTGCGTGCGCACTTCGCTTTCATTCACACCCAACACAGCGGCGAGGCGGCTGTCCGAAAAACCCTTGCGCTTGAGACGAAACATCTCGTCTTTGCTGATCGCCGCCAGCGTGCGGCCAGACAGCGAATGCTCCGCTTTCACCAAGTCTTCGATCTGCACCAAAAACCACGGATCGATCTTGGTGAGACCAAAGACTTGCTCGACGCTCATGCCAAAACGGAACGCATCCGCGACAAACCAAATGCGATCCGGTCCCGGCGTGCGCAAGTTTTTGTTGATGACTTCTTTGGCGTCGCTCGCTGCCAAATCCACCTTCGGCGTGAAGCCATCAACGCCCACCTCCAAGCCGCGCAGTGCTTTTTGCACGGACTCCTGGAAATTACGGCCGATGGCCATCACCTCACCGACCGACTTCATCTGCGTGGTGAGAACGGTATCGGCACCTTTGAATTTCTCAAAGTTGAAACGTGGAATCTTGGTGACGACGTAGTCGATCGATGGCTCAAACGAAGCCGGCGTCGCGCCCTTGGTGATGTCGTTCTTCAATTCATCCAGCGTGTACCCAACGGCCAATTTCGCCGCGACTTTCGCGATCGGGA
>CAZNPF010000017.1:0-62547 GCA_964574995.1 uncultured Pseudomonadales bacterium
GTCGGCCAATCGGGCCAGACACCACCTGCATCGGGCCACTGGTATCGTCACGCCAACCGCCAACCTTGATCTTGGACAGACCGGAGTAGCCGGTGGGAAACAGTGCGGCATGCCAGCCGAACAGACGCTCCTTTGACACGGGCGCATGGCAGTTGGCGGTGGCGTCGAGCACCATCTCGACCACGCCCTCAACGTGACGATCGACCGGCGCGAGCGCGCCGATGTCCACGCCCAGCCTGCGCGCGATAGATGAGCGCACGGACTCGACGTTGAGCTGCTCACCTTCAATCTCGCTGGTCTTGACCACGTCCTCGGTGAGTGCTGCGAGGCACGCCTGATCGCGCAGTTCTATACCGACGTCGGCCAGGCGCCCCAGCAATAATCCCTGGGCACGACTGACTTCGGCCATGGGGCCAGCCAACGCCGCTAGGTCGAAGTGCCAGTTCGGCCAGTCACGGGCCTGCCAGATGTATTTGTAATCACCGCTACTCATACGGAGATTATGGCCTGCAATCTCCGCATACACAAGTCAATCGCCGCATATTGTGCGGTGAATGTGGGCGCCATTCGCTGCATGGCCGATCGCCTTGCCCTAGGAATGGGTGTAAATGGGTGTGTTATTGATTGTGGCAACGGACGCGGGTTCGATTCCAAAACCGGAATTGAACCCGCGCCGGAAAGCAGACGAGGTTGAGCGGTCTTTCCGGGTACCAATCAGTCCGAAAAAACTGCTTGATCGTCCGCCACCGAACGGCATAGCGGCAGGCTTTTCGATCCAATTCGCACGGGTTCGCAGCAGCCCGCAGCGCTTCGATTCCGTACTTTCAATAGTCGTTTGGTGCGGGGTTCCACCCCACCACCAATACACAGCGCCCAACCCTTATCGGTTGGGTTTTTTCATTTGCGGATTACGCACGCCACCCGCACAAACGCACAGCGCACGCTCACCAGAAACTGTCCACGATCAATACAACGTGGTCTTCGCTATTCAATGATGAGTGCTGTAACGCGCGAGCCATTTTCAGGCCGCTCGCGATGGTCGCTCAGCCGAGTGATTCGCTTTCATACAAGGACTAGCGCAACACAACACATTACAACGCAGCACAACGCAACCTTCAAACGGTCTCCCATGACGCTGGATGCAGAAGTTGTTGAGATGATTCTCAAAGAGGTGGCGCGGCACACGCAAGAACGCGTGATACCGAGCATGGGTGCTTGGGATAAACCTGCCAGCACGGCAACGATGCAAGCGCTGGATGCCGACCTCAAAGCATTGGGCCTACTCAAAGATACCTTGCGGGATCAGACGCCCACGATGTGGTCCGCGCCGGATTCCACGTCGGTCAATCACATGAGCACGCAGGCGCTGCGTTTGCTGGCACGCGGCAGCGTCGCCCACGCTTTTTCATGTCATCGCAAGGCGTTGACGAATTGGTTGCTGGAACAATTCAACCCAGACTGGGCAGACATCGCGGCCAGCAGCCGCATTGTGCTCGCGCCATACGGACATCACGGTCTCGCTCGCAGCAATTTGGGGAGTTGGTTGGCACATCCTCAGCGCCTGTCCGATGACGATGCGTTGATGCTGGCAGACTGGCTCGATCACGACCGTTTTCCCGTGTCGATTTGGTCTTTATCGGATTGGCAGCACGTGCTCTGGCCCGTCTGGCAGAACGGTTGCATACAGTGGGTATTGCGCGATCGCAATACGTTGCAGATCACTCGTCAATTGCATCCGCATGGTTTGGAGGAACTTGCCATCGAGCAAGTGAAAACCCACTCGCAGATTCATCGTCACGCGATGCCCTGCACCACCTTGTCCATCGAACAATCCAGCGCTCTTTACGCCTCTCTGCTGAAGATGGACATGCTGGGTTTGAGTGCGATCGGTCTTGGCGTGTTGGAGCGAGGCGCCGACATCGCACGTGAATTCGCAGCGGTGCGTCGCCAAGGCGGCAAGGTCATTGCGCAACACGCGGCGGTGATGAACATGCTCGCGGAGATGCGCATCGCGATCGAGTCCGTGCACACCATGCTCTTGGGTGTGATGCGTCCGCTTTCTGAAATCGAATTACCACAGGTCGCTGCGATTCGCGAACGCGCCAGCACCTGCCTCATGCGTGCAACGCATCAAGTCATGCAAGTACATGGTGGCGTCGGATATATGCGCGATGTGGGGCCAGAAAAATTGGTGCGCGATCAACATATGTTGCGGGTGGCCGCTGGCGGCGTCATGTCGACGAAATTGCTGATCGCCGGATGGGAGACGACGCCATGACTAGCTCCGCGCTGCACATCGAAGGTCATCTGCCCTTGGACGATCCGCTCTCACCGCGCTGGCAGTTTGACGACACGCCGCTGCTCGCGCAGGGCCTGACCTGTTACGAACAGAACGATCTTTGGCAACAAGACACGCAACGCCTGCCATTTGCGTTGCGCGGTATTCGCACGCGGGCGAGAGCGTTTGCCACCGCACACATCGCACCGCATGCGATGACGCTCGATACAGCAGAGCACCTTCCTGCTGGCCAACTTCACCCACAAGCGGCCAGCATCTTGAAGCAAGCGGGACAAGAAGGCTGGTTGAGTTATCTGCTGCCCGCGCCGATCGGCAGCATGCCGCTGACGGCGGCGTTCTATCCGCCAGTCTGGCATTGCAGTTTAGTCGTTGAAGAATTTAGCGCCGCATGCGGCGGCATCATGCTGCTCTTGTCGGCTCCTCACTTGGGCGCGATGCCTTTGCTCCTGAGTGGTGATGTACGCAAGATCTGGAACGAAGTCCGCAGTGTCTACCGCGCCTGCCAAAACGGTGATCCTCACGTTATGGCGTTTGCCATCACCGAGCCGGGCGCCGGTTCTGATGCCGAAGATGGTCATGGCGCTCAAACCTATCGACCCGGCGTCGTCGCGCGCGCCGTGCCTGGCGGCTGGCTACTCAATGGCCGCAAGGTGTTCATCAGCGGCGGAGATATCGCCAAAACCGCGACGGTGTTTGCTGCGCTGGAAGGCGAAGGCATGGCGTCTTGGACGTGCTTTTATGTCGACTGCCAGCAACCCGGTTTCAAGGTCGTCAGAACCGAGTTGAAGATGGGTATGCGCGCTTCCGGCGCGACGGAGTTGGAGTTTCACGACGTGTTCGTGCCCGACTCGGCAATCGTCGGTGGCTTGCGAAAAGGTTGGGCGCTCAATCGCGCCACGCTCAACACTTCTCGCATTCCCGTGGCAGCGATGGGCGTCGGATTTGCCAGAGCAGCCACCGAAATCGCTGTCGATTTCAGTCGCACGCAACGGCTCGGTGGCAAGCCGCTCATTCACTACCAAGAAGTGCAGTTGCAATTGGCCGACATGGTGGCTGAGACGCGCGCCCTGCGCAGCCTGATCTGGCAGGAAGCTCGTCATGCTTGGCGCCCCAGACAGTTGCAAGCGTCGGCCTGCAAGTTTCACGCAACAGATCGCGCACAACGCGTCTGCGAGATGGCCATGGATCTGTTGGGTGAAAACGGATTCGTCTATCAAACCCGGTTGGAAAAGGTGATGCGCGATGTTCGGCTGACCCGAATTTTCGAAGGCACCAATCAAATCAACCGACTTTCCTTGATCGAAGACTGGCAAGCCCAGTTACTCGACGACCGTCATGCGACAGGAGTTTGAATATGAGCACTGCTTGGGAACGCGATCCTTTTTTTCAGTATCCGCTGAACCGCGTCACCACCTCGCAAGGCGAGTTGGCGCTGCCCATCCTGTATCACGACTGCTCGACCGTGATGGCTCTTTTTCTGGTTGATGAAGAACGCGCGCGTGCAGCCGTCGTCGATCCGGGTCTATCGGTGGTGCGCGTTTGGGGCAACAAAGTTTTGGTCGCGGTTGCCTTTTATGAATATCGGCAAACCGCCATCGGCCCCTACAACGAAGTCGGTGTCGCCGTGTTGGTGACTCCTCGTGATGTGCCCGCACCGCAGTGGCCACTGCGCGCCATGCTCGGAGCGCTCGACAAAAACACCAGTGGCTTTCATGTGATCGATCTGCCGGTGACGACCGAAGCGGCCCGTGCAGCGGGGCGCGAGGTGTGGGGATATCCCAAGTTCGTCACACCGATTCAGTTTGATCGCCAAGGCCGGCAGTTCAGCGGCGCAGTGATCGATCCCACCGCACCCGGGCAAGCGCTGGTTGCTCTGAATGGCAAAGCAGGCATCGGCATTCCGGGGCCGCTACTCGATCTGTCGCTGTACTCGCGTCTTGACGGTCCACTGCTCCGCACGCTGGTCGTCACGCGTGGTGGCGCGAGCATCTGCATGCCCGGCAGTTTGCGTCTGAACGTTTCCGCGCAAAGTCAGCACGTGATGGCTCAACGCTTGCGGGCGCTGGGGCTGCACGATCAAACGCCGCTCATCGTGACCATGAGCGATGCGCTACAACTGCGGCTAAATGCCGGCGCACCGGTACCCGAGGGGCACCGTCACTCTGCTCACTCTGCTCCCCCTGCTCAGCGTTGAGGCCGAATACGTCATTTACCGCGTAAAAATTCGCGCACGGAAAAGACATTCGGCATCGACAACTGGGGCAACTGGATAAAACCGAAGCGCTCGCCGCACGAAATGGCGAGCGCCATCCTGCCTACGAATAGCAGAGCTTTTTAATTGTCCATCAAATTACGTGGGCCAAATAGCGCCATCTCATTTTTCGGGCAGTATTGAAGCATGATCGGGAAACTCGACAGCTTGAGTTTCTTCAGTGCTTGGGAAATTTCGTGGTCCCCCAACTCCAGCTCCGCCGTGTTCGGCATCATGCTTTGTCCAAATTCCAGCGGATTCGTGTAAATGTTGGCGCACATCGGAATGCCATTCAGCATGGAGTACGCGCGAAAACGTAGCGGCTTCTCCCGGCGCGATGTCTTCAGCACATTGCCTTTCAACGTCAGCACATGCTGGCCATTGTGAGAAAGTTTGCAGCTAAGATTCTTTTCGCTGCGCGTAAAATCGATATCGGCAATGAATTTTGGAAAGCCATACAGCTCCACGCCACCCCAGCGAGCAATCTCGGTGGTCACCGGCAATTTCCAAACATAAACCTGATAGCTGTTTTGTAACCGATCCTTGAGCAACTGCACGCCAGGCAGACCCTTCTTACCATGGCTGATCAAAAAGCCGATGGAAAATTCGTTATAGGGGTCGATGTCGCTGTCGCGGTATTCAAACGCGCTAAAAGTCACCATGCAGCGCCCGGGGAATATTTCCAACGGATGCATATCCGGATCCGGCAACAACTTGCGCACCTCGGCGGTAGAGGCCATGAACGCAGCCGTCATGCTGGTGTTGTCGTAATAGAAAACCGGCAGACGGCCATAGCGGTGAAACTCCACCATGGGCAACTGAACCTGAGCGATGCTTTTGAGGAAATTGCTCAGGTTGGAGCGCTGTTTTGCCGGCGCAAGGTAGTCGTTGATATTAATCAGTTTTTCGGTAGTTCCCATGACGATTCACCTCATTCTGATGGCAGTTACGCGCAGCTTTTAAATGTAGACGCTGGTCATTTTTTTCAGAGCAGCAATAGAGACGCTCGGCGAGCCAGATGGCAGCACCTGAATCTTTCCTTCTTTCTGCCCAATCTTGTCGAGCAGCATATTGGTGGCCGTTTTTGCCGTAACGTTGGTCTTTTCCATGAAGACTGCTTCATGGGAAACAAAGGCCAAATCGCCAATGAAAAGCAAGTTTTCGATGGGGGACTGAATCGGCGGGCGTTTAGCTTCAGTGCCGATCCCGTAGCCGTTGTAGTGATACCAACGGTTGACGTAGGCATCTTTGTAATCCGGTAAATCCGGCATCACCGATTTGAGCTCGGCATGACAGAGATCGGCGATCTCTTTTGTGCTCTTTCCGCCCACGCCTTTATTAACGGCATTGGCAATCTGCGTTTCGATCACCGTGATATTGCGATCCGCGATTTCCGGGGAAATCGTAAACAATCCTTCCGGATACCGCGTCCGCAAATTGCGGTTGATCGTGATGCCCAAATACTTGAACCCGGTGGCAAAAAAACAGAAGCCGGGGCGCTTTCCGGTGAAATCGTGGATTTTACTTTCCCACGCGCCTTTTCCTTCGTACCACAATTGGGTGACGAAGACCGATTGTGTCTTTAGGTCTTTGATATTGGTGAAATATGACGAATTGAATATCGCGGAGTTTTGCTCCACCAAAGCCTTGGCAGCAGGAATATCAACAGCAACGACAAAGTAGTCGGCACTCCAACTACGCTGCCGCATTTCCTCAGCCGTCAACCGTTGCAACATGTCTTCGCGAGCGCCGCAGTGTGGGCATTCGCCATCGCGCTCCATGCCGTCTATCACCAAGTTGCCGCACACCGCACAGCGCCGTATGGTCTTGACGTTTCCGGGCACGTCACCGGCAATGACGCGAACAATCACATCGCCTTCTTTCTCAAAACCCTGCACGTCGACGTTGTAAATCACTTGCCCGCCGTGAGATCGAATGTAATCGACCATCGGCTGCAAGAAACTCTCATTGACCGGATGGCCATAGAGATTGATTTTCATGTCGTCGCCAGAACCGCCGATCAACTGAAAAATGTTGGCCAGAGTCACCGCCGAAGCAGTCTGCACTTTGTCGAAGTACGCCATCTCCAACAGACTGTCCATGATGGTGTGCGTCAGACGATCAGGCACATTCAATTTCTGGCAGTACTGCTCAAAGGTCATCGAGTCCATGTACTCGCGTTGCTTGGGATCCTTGTAATCAAAGGTCAGCAACTTGAGCGCCAAACGGATGAAATCTTTGCGATCACTGGGCTCCAAATGCCCCATCTTGAAAGCATCGATCAGCAACTCAACTTTGTCGTAAGGGTTGACCAACTTGCTGGGCGGCAGATAACTGACGCTGCCATCGCTATCGAGAAAGTTGTACATGGAGCCTTCCTTGGGCATGTCCATCAACTTCCAGCCATAGCGCCCCATAAACTCGCGCAGATTGTTGTAAAAACCCCAGATGGCATGGGTGCCATGCTCGCGCACATATCCGGGGAAACCCGGCTCGCGCTTGGCCGGGTCGTCTGCCGGACCAAAGCCCTTGTCTCGCCACGCCTTGGCCTTCCCGCCGGGCGTGCCCGAGCGCTCCAGCACGGTCACTTTGAATCCGCGCGCCGACATTTCCACGGCGGCCTGCAGGCCGGCCAAACCGCCGCCAATAATCACGACGGTTTTGCCATTGGCGGGCAACTCGACCTGATTGCTCTCCACCTCCGGGTAAGGCATGTCGAGCACGTCATCCCCCGACAGTGGTATCGCCAGCACACCGCCAGCGGCCACCACACCGCCGGCCGTTAGCGCGGTGCCTTTGAGGAAACCACGTCGACTGACTTTGGACTCGTCATGCTTATCGCTCATGGAGCACTCCTAACTTCTACGGAGGGGCGCCGAGGGTGATTCGAGAATTAATAGAGCGGCTTGCGATCAGATACTGTGCCAACGGTCGACAGCACTTCGCGCATTTTTTCCAGCTCATTTCGACCGAAAAACTTGTCGTGGTGTTTGGGATAAACCACGCCTTCGCGCGTCTCCAGATGCTTGAGCGGGCACCAGGACGATTCAATCTGCTCCAGCGCCATGGAGAAACGCAGCACGATGCTCTTGGCTGCCCTCACCATCGATTGGCTCGGTTGCGAGAGCTGCTCGGCAAATTTTTCTTTGGCGAGCAGTTCGCGTGCCTCGCGGATGGAAACGCGATGCATGCCCAACGGCCGTGACACCATGATGTTGTAGATAATCTGAATGCCCGCCTCGAACAACACCAGCAGCGGCAAAAACACCATCATGAGCAATGACGCGATGATTTTGATCGGCCATGATTTTCCACGGATATCGGCTTTACTTAAATTGTCGATCTCAATGTTCGCCATCACCGCCAGGCCGTTGGCATAACCACAAAACATGCAGTTGAATTTGTCGAGCCCACTCATCCCACGAATGCGATGACGATCGATGATCACGTAATCAGCCCAACGTACTTTGGGCAGCCCCAGCAGCGGTCGTATCAGCCACTGATAGCCGATCACGCAGGTGGTGACATGCAAGATCACCAGTAGGGGAATGCAGGTATACATGGGCAGACCGCCAGCAAGGGTGCGGGCAAGGCCGATGCGCTTCACATGACTGCTAAAGATGGGATAGAGCAAGGTCCAGTCCGAAGGACTGTCATAAACCTTTCGCTCAATCACGGGATCATTGCCATAAGCCTTGGTCGTCATGCTGGTCACCCCACTCGTCGTTTTAAAATGCGCAGAACTCTTTAAAAAAACCTCAAAAACTTTCACTGCATGAAGGTAATTTTCAAATTAAAAAAACGGCATCAAACATTTCAAAAACCACGTGAAACTTCACACTGAACACTTATCGCTGCTGCTGGAATTGATCGGAGTCAATTACTGCTCATAAAAAGATCAGCCTTGTCTAACAAAAAATTAATCG
This sequence comes from uncultured Pseudomonadales bacterium, assembly GCA_964574995.1. Lineage (GTDB taxonomy): Bacteria > Pseudomonadota > Gammaproteobacteria > Pseudomonadales > JADFDG01 > JADFDG01. The sequence continues at coordinate 8,477 of CAZNPF010000017.1, forward strand.
GGCTACGCCAGCCTTGCTTGTTTAATACCCATGACTTGGGCGTACTGATCGTTCGACTTGTCGATGATCAAGATCGCTGCTGATTGAGTGCTGTACCGTTGCGATGTAGCGGCGCGCTTTGGCCTGCGCGTTCTGCTTGAGTGCGCGCCGGTTGGCATCACGTCCAGCCATCAAAAAATGCAGAGGCCAAACAAGAGCGGCAGGATGATTGCTCACGGAAACACTCCTTCTGATCACCACGATCAGAAGGCTAAAAAAGCCATGCGCAACTATTGATCCCCCATGCGGGGGAGTTTTACGGGGATAACGGGTGCACCAAGCCACACACCACACCCTGCTGCTCAACTCGCGCCTGCACCCGCCGCGCCGTGGACGTGGCGTGCTACCTCGGCCACGCTTGGAAAATCTGGCCCCCCTGCTGCTCGACCACTGCTTAAGTGTGCTCAAAGCACCGCCCGGTTTTGGTAAGACCACGTTGGCCAGCGCTTGGGTTGAGGCGCTCGGCGCGCGCGGCGTACGCCACGCTTGGCTGACGCTGGAAGAGAGTGAGAACAGTTCTACTCACCTGCTCTACTGCTTGATCGCTGCACTGCAGCAATCCTGCCCCGAGCAAGCTCCCGACAGCCAAAGGCTTCGTCAGGAGATGCCTTACGCCTCTCCCGCCATGCTCGCCACGCTTTTGCTCAATGCGATTGGTAGCCGCCCCGAACCTTTGCTGCTCGTGCTAGACGATTGCCATCGCTTCAGCGAAGAAAATCTGTGCGACGCACTGCAGCTATTACTGCGCCATCCGCCGGAACAACTGCATGTGCTGCTGATCAGCCGCCAACAAATTTCCAGCAAACTGTTGCAGCAAGTGCGTGGCGAACCGATCCTCGAGCTCGACGCTCAATCGTTGTGTTTTCAGAACGAAGAGACTCGCGCGCTGCTTAACCGCGCCGGTTTGACGTGCGACAACCAGCAACTCGAACAGTTACAGCAAGCCACCGGCGGCTGGAGTACGGCATTACGCGCATACCTGCTCGGTGCGCAGAAAAATCGACACGTAACGCTGCCACGAAATCTCAATCGACTATTTGATGAACTGCTGGAAAATTGCGAACCGGGCTTTTCTGAGCGGCTGCTACCGTTAGGTCTGCTGGAGAGTTTTAGCGCCGAGCTACTCGAGCATTGCTTGGGCGATGGTCAGCAACTGATCGATCAACTGGAGCAAGGCCAATTCTTTCTTAATCTGCCCGGCGGAAACAGCCCGTGGTACAGCCTGCATCCGTTATTTCGCGAATATTTAGCGCAACGCTACGCTCAATCACACGCGCCACAAATACTGAAAAGTCTGCAACTAAAAGCCGCGCACTGGCTGGCCGCGCAAGGGCACCTGAGTGCAGCGATCAATTTGTCCCTGAACGCTGGCGAACAATCGCTCGCCGAAAGTTGGATCAATCACTGCGCCATGGATCTGGTCGAACAAGGCGACTTTCTCTGCTTGCTGCAATGGGAAAGACAACTGCGCGAAAAACTACCCGGCCTTCCTCCCAGTTTGCGTTTAGCGTTGGGCTGGGGTGCTGCGTTGGCCATGCAGCAGGAAAAAGCGAGCGAACTACTCCATAGCCTGAAAAACACCACCATTGGCGAGCAATGGGAATGGCGCGCCCTGCACGCCATGCTGCTCGCCATGGCAGGTCAAGGGGTGCTGGCGGCTGATCATGCCGGTGAGTGCCTGCCACACTTGAGCAGCCGTCCTTGGATCTACAACGTACTGCTCAATGTGCAGCGTTACGGTTATATGCAAAGCGCCAACTGGGCGGCCTACTACCAACTGCCACCGTTGTTATCGCAGCCGTTATCTCGCAGCCGCTATCTATTTAACCGGCTCTATCAGAACTGCATCGACGCGCTGGTCGATTTGCATCAGGGGCGCTTGGCGCATGCGGAGTCTCGACTGCTGCAGGCGCTTGATGAAACCCAGAAAAGCCATGCTGACAACCCGATCCTCGCAGCGCTACCCAAGGCGTTTCTGGCGCAAATACGCTTGCTACAGGGGCGTGACGCGGAAGCAGGCGAACTGCTCGATGGCTGTTTGCAGTATGTGCAGCGAGCCGGTTTCTCCGAATGGATCATGGCGGTCATGGGCAGCCAGGTGCGCCTGCTGCGTCAGCAACAGCAACTACCGGCGGCTCGACAATGTTTGGCTGAGCTGGAAAACCTAGCGCAGCGGCATCGTTGCCCACGATTGCAGGCCAACGTGCTCGTCGAACGCAGTCTGCTTGCTCAACAAGAGCAGCAGCCTCAGCAACTAGCCAACATCGCTCAGCGACTGGCCGAACTTTCTAACGCGCAGCCATCTCCCTCCAGCGAGATAGAGAGCGCGTGGCTGACCGTCAGTTTATCGCGTCACGATTTGGATGAATCGGCCTTTGAGGATCTGCACGCACGTAGCCAAGCACTCTTACAACAACTGCTCAACGAACAACGCCATTTGCTGCACGCCCAACTGCAACTGACGATTGCGCAAGCGCTACAACAGCGCGGCAACTCGGCGGCTCCGATTTTGATGCAGAAGGCACGTCAACTACTGGAAGTTCAAGGCGTACTGAGCGTAACGCGCGAACAATATCCGGTTATCTCGCGACAAGTGCTTGCTGAGCCTGCGTCTTCGCAGAATTACAACCTAACCATCAAAGAACGCTTGATTCTTCAAGAGCTAACGAATGGTCAGCCCAACAAGGGCATCGCCAAGGCGTTGGGCGTCGCACCAGAAACCATCAAAACTCACTTGAAAAATATCTTCGCTAAACTCGGCGTCAACAATCGTGCGCAGGCCATACGGGTCTTTCAAACCATATGCGCGAAAGAAAATGAGGCATAGCGACACATCGCAGAACGCTGGGGCTAACGCGATCCCATCACGTTCTGCTCCACTCAGTGTGCCAATTTGCTCGTTTTTTCAACTTTCTCTCGGTTGCTGAAATACGCGTTTAATTCGCCATCCTCACCAAACAAACGCTCACGCCACTCCAGCTCTAGGGAGCGGGTGGCTTGTTGATCCGGATGAAAATCACGCGCGAGATAATCCGGAACTCGCTCTAGCACCTTGCGAATGAATCCGCCTTTCCCCAGCAACGACCTCAAGCCACGGCGATGCGCCCGCCAATCGCCACGCTCCGGGTGTTGCGCAGTAATCCAGACCAAACTGAACACAATGCCCGGCAGCAAAGCGCCCAAGGTCAGTGGCGCGGCCAGCAAGCGCTCGCGATACGCCTGCGAACTGACTTTGGCGTGCACATCAAAAGCCACGGATTTGTGCTCCAGCTCTTCCAACGCATGCCAGCTCCACAGCTTGATCATGTCGGGATCCGTGCTGTTACGGAACTCCGTGTGCGTTAGCCACTGTTCGGCCAGATGGGCGGTGAAGTGTTCCATGAAGTTTGTGCAGGCAATCTGCTGCGATGGTGGCAATTTTTCCAAGAGGCCCAGACTGAACCGAATCATGCGATCGGCCATGGCAATGTCGTAACCATTGGCCACGAACCATTCGTTGAGATGCTCGTGTTCACGGCCATGGATCGCTTCCTGGCCAATAAAGCCGGACACCTGTGCTTTCAGCACATCGTCTTCCACTTGATCGCGGAAGCGGCGTACTGATTCGACAAAAAAGCGCTCGCCGGGCGGAAAAATTCCCGAAAACACGGCAAACAGTGAGCACGCCAATGGATTGCCATTAAAGAATGGATATTTTGGCTTGCCTTCCGGCAGCGGAAAATCCATCAGTCGCGCCGGGATGCCGACACTCGCGCCATTAGTTTTCCGTGCTTCGCGCGACATCATGGCGCGTACGTCATTCTCATTCATCGTTGTAATCTCACTCAGGCTGTCTGAATTTCAGGAGTCCGCGCATCGGCACGGCGTATTTCATAATCTTCTTCGCGGAATTTTCTTAATCCCAGCACGTACTCCGACACTAATCCCGGATACATCGAGTGATTGTTCCCGTGCTCATCCAGATACCAGCTGGTGCATCCCGAAGACCAATTGGTACGCGCCATCCGGCCTTGCAAAAACGCACCGTATGCATCCTGAGCGGCCTGCGTCACGGTCAACGCACGCACATCCCCGGACAGCACACGCGCCAGAGCTTTCGCCGCGTAATCCACCTGCGCTTCGGTGTACACCAACACCGAGGTGTGGCCCGGCCCCGTATTCGGCCCCATCAATACAAACCAATTGGGAAAACCAGCCACCGTCACGCCGCGGTAAGCGCGTGAACCCGGACCGGACCACGCCTCCGCAAGCGTCTTGCCATCACGCCCGACGACTGCAAACGGTGCGCGCGCAATATCGAGTCGGTAACCCGTCGCCAGCGCGATCACATCGACCTCGTGATGTGTGCCGTCTTGTGTGCTGATTCCTGTGGCATCGATTTTCGTAATGCCTTCTGTGCACACTTCAACATTGGATTTCGCCAGCGCCGGGTAGTAATCGCTGGTGATCAACATGCGTTTGCAACCAAAGCGGAACGTCGGCGTCAATTTTCGACGCAGTTCTGGATCTGCAATGTGCTGCGCAATATGACGTCGGCCAAGCGCCTCCAAACCTCGCGTCAACGGCGTGTCATACACGATGGCCGGGCCCATCACGAAATCCGTAAAGGCGTAAACCCCAGTACGCAACGCCTGCTGCGCCAATGGAAAACGCCGAAACGCACTACGCACCCGAGATGGCATGGAAAAATCTGGTTTCGGCAACACCCAATGTGGCGTGCGCTGAAACACGGTCAGTTTTTTTACTTGGGGTTGGATTGCAGGCACCAATTGCACGGCACTGGCACCAGTACCAATCACCGCCACGCGTTGACCCGTCAGTTCTAAATCGTGATCCCAGCGTGCGGTGTGCACGACACGGCCTTTGAAATTTTTCAAACCAGGGATATCGGGATATGACGGATTGACCAGTCCACCGACGGCGCTCACGACTGCCGGCGCGATGTATTCGTTACCGGCGTCATCGGTGACCGTCCACTCGCACGCTTGCTCATCCCAAACCGCGCTCGCCACTGCGTGACCAAAGCGCACATGCGATCGCAAATCGTATTGCTGTACGCAATCGAGGATGTAACGCTGAATCTCATCCGCCGCAGCGAACGAGCGCGTCCAATCCGGATTCTGTGCGAACGAATAGGAATAAAGCACCGACGGTGCATCGCACGCACAACCTGGATAACGGTTATCGCGCCACGTACCGCCAACTTCGCTGGCCTGTTCCAAGATTACGAAATCGTCGACGCCATCGCGCTTCAAGCGAATGCCCATCGCTAACCCGGAAAAACCGGCGCCCACAATAATCACCGCGTGGCGCTGGGCCGACGTTTTCTGTTTACGCGTATTGCGCACCTGCGTCTGACGGGCACCCATCGCAAACCCCACCGTTGACTGCTTGAACGGATGCGTGGACCATAATCCGATCATTTGTTCGGGTTCAAGTCGGGTCTATACCTAGCGCGCCCGCCGGAGATAGCCATGCCGCGCAAACCCCGTCAGCAGCGCTCGCGCGCAACCGTCGACGCCATCGTCGAGGCCGGATTTCTCTGCGTGGCCCAGCATGGCGTCGCCCACACCACCACACGGCACATCGCCGATGTCGCGGGCATCGGTGTCGGGTCGCTCTATGAGTATTTCGACAATAAAGAGGCCGTGTTCGATGCCATGAACAAGCGTCTCGTCGATGACGTGGTGGCGCTGATTCGCGAAGTGACGCCCGACATGGTCGAAATGGAGATCCAACCGGCGATCGAATTTATTTTTAAACGCTTTGGCGATTTTCTGACCCGCGACAACGACCGTTATTTGAAAGTTGCCCGCCAAGTCGTGCAAGCCGACACCCGCGACTATGTCGAGCCGGTGAGTCAGGCCCTGATGGATCTGCTCATGCGTTATGTGGTCGCACACCCCAAATTGATGCAACTGGACAACATTCCCGCGCTGTCCTATCTCTTGATCAACGGCGGAATTTTCTCCGTGTTACGACAGCTATCCAGTGAAAACCCGCCCGTCACGTTGAATCAGCTGAGCCACACCTATGGCGACCTGATCGCCACCTACCTCGCACAAAAGCTTCCCGCCACGGAGCAAGCAAAAACACGTTCCGAAAAACGCGGAAATAAACGGCTACGCGTAATGCTCAGAGGCACCGCACGATCTTGTGCGCAAATTGTTCACGCCGAGTTTATTGGCGGCTCTTTGCTCACACGTGTTGTTATGACGGCGTGCGCGCGGGCAGTTTCGCTTTGATATACCCATTTGCCACAAACCATTCCAGCGCATCACGCAAACTTTCATCGAGTGGGCGCGTGACGAGGCCTAGCTCCTCACGGGCTTTGCGCGCGGTGCAAACCAACCCACGCTCCGCCTGATCAAGATCGGCCGGTGTCATCAACGGAGCTTTGCCCGTCCAATCCGCCACTTTTTTCATCAAGTGCGCCAAGGGATACATGATCATGGGTGGAAACTCGATGGCTTTCCCAGACCGCCCGCTCAAGCGCAACACGCGCCCAACTAATTCTGAGTACGTGTGATTATCCGCACCGAGGATATAGCTCTCGCCGCTACGGCCACGCTCCAACGCCAGCACATGGCCCATCGCACAATCACGCACGTCGATGATATTGATACGTGAACGCACCGCGACCGGAATCGGCACCTCGAACACACCGGTAATCATTCGACCGGTTGGTGTGGGCCCCACGTCGCCCGGCCCCATCGGCGCCACCGGGCACACAATAACGATATCGAGCCCTTGGCGTGCAAACTCCATCGCCACTTGATGGGATTTCCACTTGCTCAGCGAATATTCATGGCTCGGATAAGAAAACGGTGATTCTTCCGTGCTCTCAATATCTGCGCCTTGCCCACAAAAACAAACTGCAGAACTGGTGTACACCACACGCTTCACACCGGCATCACGGCAAGCCGTGAGTACGTTGCGCGTTCCTTCAATGTTGACGCGATGCATCACCGACATATCCGGCAACCAGAAGGCATAAATCGCCGCCAGATGAAAAACGACATCGCAGCCCGCTGCCGCGCGCGCGCAATCATCGGGCTTGGTGATGTCACCCGCCATCAATTCCAGGTCATCCATGCCTTTCAAGTTGATGAGGTTTTCTTTGGGCAGATGCAGAATTCTCAGCTTTGCCTGCGGATAACGATCACGCAGAACTTTCACCAAGTTGGAACCAATAAAACCAGCCCCACCCGTGAGCAAAATGCGCTGAGGGGCAACAAATTCCGTCATCTCAAAACTCCGTCACGTAGTTCTTTAGGGCTTGTCCATCGGTACGATCTTTCACAGTGCGAAAGACCGACGTTCACAAACGAATAGTCCCCGCCCGTATTTTCGCGTATCGGTCTGCATCGAGACTTTCCCACACACCCTGCTGGCTATTCCACAGGTACAGCGGGTCGGACACTTGCGCTGGGTCAAAACCTTCACGCTGTAGTGGCACTTTTACGTACTTAAAACTTGCCGTTTTCGCCAACTCCGGCACCAATCGGATAAACACCGGCCGCAACAATGCCGGAACCTGTGTGCGCACCGCTGCCGAAAAACGTTGAATGTCGAAATCAGGGCTGGGTACCACCGCGGCCATGCCCGCACGCCCGTCATAGCCCGGCACACTCACGCCGTAGACGTTCGATTCGGCCACACCGGAGCAGGCGTTCAGCAAATGTCCCACTTCTTGCGTCGACACGTTTTCCCCTTTCCAGCGAAAAGTGTCGCCGAGACGATCGGCAAACGACACCCAGCGCCAAGGATGCAACTGCACCAGATCGCCGCTGTTGAACCAGTCACTTCCGTCACCGAATGCATTACGAATAATTTTGTCTTCGCTGCGCTTGCGATCGAGATAGCCATCGAACGGTGTGACCTTGCCAATCCGCCCGATCAAAATGCCTTGCTCGCCCACTGACACCGGCTGCAATCGACCTTTCTTGTCGCGCAAAAATTCTTCGGTATCAGCATCAACACGCACGATGGCCTGTCCGGGCAGCAGTCGACCGATCATGCCGACTTTGCCTTCCAGATTGAACAAACCAATATTGCCTTCGGTGGCGGAATAACCCTCCGCAATGCGGCCAATGCCAAATCGCTGTTGAAAGCCTGGCCAGACATCGGGGCGCAGGCCCGCACCCACTGCCACGCGCAAACGGTGCGCGCGCTCTTTCGGATGTGGCGGCGACGCCAACAAATATCGGCAAATTTCACCGATGTAGTTGAATACCGTCGCGTCGAAGCGCACGCAGTCGTCCCAAAATTCGCTAGCAGAAAATTTCCGCCGCAAGCCAATGGCCGCGCCCGAAAGCAGCGCCGTACCAAAACCCGCCATGGCTCCCGTGGCGTGATGCAACGGCAGCGTGAGATACAAAGTGTCGTCTGGCCCCATCTGCGTCATCGGCCCACCCACACCGTGCGCGATCGTCAATAAACGTCGGTTGGTAATACGCGCCGCTTTCGGCATCCCCGTTGTGCCCGAGGTGAACAGATACATCGCCAAGTCTGCACAGCGGCGCTGCTGCGTATCCGGCGGATTCTCTGCCGTGTTCGGCAAGACAGCCGATAATGCCGGCGCAGAATCACCGGCCTGCGTACTGCATAACAATGCCCAGCTCGAATCGCGTTCGCTCTTATGCAGCGCCATGACGGCCGGCATGAACTCTTGATCCGCGATCACGGTACGAGGCGCACATTGCCGCAACACATGAGCAAGCGGCTCGTGAGCAAGCCCCGTGTTGATCAAGGCGGAGATCACGCCAATTTTATTCAAGCCCGCCAGCAAAAAAAGATATTGCGGGCTATTTTCCATCACCATCGCCACGCAATCGCCGGGGCGATAATCCTGTGCCAAAAAATAGGCGGCAACACGATTGGCTTCATCGTTGTAGCGCGCCCAGCTAAAACTTTCGGCCTGCCATTTGATGACGATGTCCTGTGGTCTTTCCCGAGCGTGCTGCTCCAGCACGACGGCAGGGCAATAGGCGCGTTCGTCCTTACTGGCCAGGCGCATGCCATTCAGATGATTCAGCACTGCCGTGGCCCGCGGCGAGAGCCGATGAAACCGCTGTTTCACCGCGAGGGTAAACCGATCATGCAATGGCTGATTTAGAGTCGACATGCGCATCTCCGCCGCATAGCGCGTGATAGTCACGCGGCAGTGTGCACGAAACCCTATCGCAAACCCAAGTACTTAAATCGCAGCGGTCGTAACAGTTTCGCGCAAGGTCCTCGCCGCTTTTACCATGTTATGCAAGGCTGGCAGCACCTCGCTCCATTGCCGCGTTTTCAACCCACAATCTGGGTTGACCCACAAGCGTTCAGCTGGAACACGCTCCGCCGCCTTTTTCATCAAATCAACGATCGACTGCTCGCTGGGAATATTGGGCGAATGAATGTCGTACACACCCGGACCAATCGCGTTGGGATATCGGAAACCCCGGAAGGCGTCGAGTAATTCCATATCCGAGCGCGAGGTTTCGATGGTGATGACATCGGCATCCATGTCGGCAATCGCGCGAATGATGTCGTTAAACTCCGAATAACACATGTGCGTGTGTATTTGCGTTTCGTCTTGCACACCGTTAGCGGCGATGCGGAATGATTCCACCGCCCAATCCAAATACTCACGCCACTGCGCTTTTCGCAGCGGCAGGCCTTCACGCAACGCTGCCTCGTCGATCTGAATGATGCGTATGCCGGATTTTTCCAAATCCAACACTTCTTCGCGGATCGCCAACGCCAACTGCAAACACGACACCGATCGTGGCTGGTCATCACGCACAAAGGACCAGTTGAGAATCGTCACCGGGCCGGTGAGCATGCCTTTCATGGGTTTTTCCGTTAGCGACTGCGCATAACGAATCCATTCCACCGTCATCGCTTGTGGGCGGCAAATGTCGCCAAACAAAATCGGAGGTTTCACGCAGCGCGACCCGTAGGACTGCACCCAGCCGTACTGACTGAATGCATAACCTTCCAACTGTTCGCCAAAATATTCGACCATGTCATTACGCTCGGCTTCGCCGTGAACCAGCACATCCAGCCCCAACGCTTCTTGCTCTTCGACGCTGTAACGAATCTCGGCCTGCATTGCGTGGCGATACCCGGCTTCGTCGAGCAGCCCTGCTTTGTACGCACGACGTGCCTGGCGGATGGCCGCGGTTTGCGGAAACGAACCAATGGTGGTGGTTGGAAAAGCAGGCAGATCAAAACACACCGCCTGTTGAATACTGCGCGCCGCATACGTGCTGCGCCGCTTGCCCAGCGCGGGCGTAATTGCCGCCACGGCTAACTTTACCGCCGGATTATTGACGCGCGTCGATGTGCGTCGTGATGACAACGCTTGCGCGTTGGCCGTTAACACGTCCTGAACGGCGGATCGACCTTCATTAAGCGCGGTAGCCAACACCGAAATTTCTTCGAGCTTTTGCGTTGCAAAAGCCAACCAAGCACGAATATCCGTATCCAGTTTTTCTTCGCTCGCCAGATCCACCGGCACGTGCAATAGCGAGCAAGAAGGCGCCAACCAAAGCCGATCGCCCAGTTGCTGCGCAACTGGCTCCAGCCAATCAAGTACACCATTGAGGTCCGTCTTCCAAATGTTGCGGCCATTGACCACGCCCAGCGACAACACTTTATGTGCTGGCAACATGCCGATTAACGGCAACACATCGTGACGCCCGTTGATGGCATCCACGTGCAAACCGGCCACGGGCAAATTGGCCGCCAAATATGCATTTTCGGACAGCGTCCCGAAGTACGTCGCCAACAAAATTTTGACGCGACAACTTTTCAGTTGGTGATACGCCAACTCAAAGGCGTGTTGCCAGTCGGCATCCAGCTCTGTCACCAACAGTGGCTCATCCAATTGCACCCACGTGGCGCCCGCATCGGCCAGCGCATTCAATAATTGCGCGTACGCATCGAGCAAAGCCGGCAACAACGCCAGCCGCTGACTGTTGTCTTTGCTTTTGCCGATCGCCAGATACGTCACTGGCCCCACCAACACCGGCTTGGCATTCACGCCCTGCGCTCGAGCTTCTGCCCACTGCGCAAGCAGCGACTCCGCATGCACGCGAAACGTCGTACCCGCTTCGAATTCAGGCACGATGTAGTGGTAGTTGGTATCAAACCACTTGGTCATTTCGCCGGCAGCCACACCACCGCAGCAAGCCGCGTGTTTGTCTGCGGTGAGTGTTTCTCCGCGCGGCGCGGCAGCGCTTTGCGTGGCAGCGGTTTGCGTGGCTGCCGCATGCACCGAGCGGCCACGCGCCACCCGGAAATAATTGTCCAGCGCGTCGCCGTGGAAATCGCGCGCCCGCGTCGGCACATTGCCTAGAGTGAAACTGAGATCCAGCACCTGATCGTAAAAACTGAAATCCCCCACCGGCACCCAATCCAGCGCCGATTGCGCCTGCCAGTTCTGCTGTCGCAGTTGTGCGCCGACGGCCAGCAAGGCGTCGCGCGACAACTCGCCTCGCCAATACGCTTCGAGCGCTACTTTGAGTTCGCGGCGCGGGCCAATACGGGGAAAGCCGAGGTTGTGGGTTTTGATCATGGCGGTCACATCGGGAAGGGATTGAGATCGCCATGCTGCGTCGCTTGCCTCATGAATAAAAATGGTCTTATCTAATCGTTCGATTAGATTTATTCATGTCCTATACGTGCCGACTCGCCGCAAGGAGATACCGTGGCTCTTCTGGATCGTGCTCATTTAGAACTCGTTCGCGCCGTGGATCGTGAGGGCTCACTGACGGCGGCAGCCTCGCGTTTGCACCTCACGCAGTCCGCCCTGAGCCATACCGTCCGCAAACTGGAAGAGCAGTTAGGGACGGCGCTGTGGCACCGTGAAGGCCGTCGCCTGCGCCCCACCCAAGCCGGCGAGTACTTGCTGGCGGCGGCCAATCGCTTGCTGCCGCAAATCGCCCACGTCGAAGAGCGGCTGCGTCAATTCGCGCAAGGCGAGCGCGGCGCGCTACGGATCGGCATGGAGTGCCACCCCTGCTATCAATGGCTGTTGAAACGGGTTGCCCCTTACCTCGCCGCATGGCCCGCGGTGGACGTGGATGTGCGGCAGAAATTTCAGTTCGGCGGCATCGGCGCGCTGTTCGGCTACGAGATCGATCTGCTGGTGACGCCTGATCCGCTCTACAAAGACGGGCTCGTTTTCACACCGGTCTTCGATTACGAACAGGTGCTGGTCGTGAGTAACCAACATCCACTGGCCACCGCGAAATACGTGCAACCCGCTCAACTGGCCGAAGAAGTACTCATCACCTATCCGGTCGCCATCGACCGGCTCGACATTTACACTCACTTCCTCATGCCGGCCGGCATCAGCCCAAAGCGGCAACAGGCCATCGAAACCACTGACATCCTGTTGCAGATGGTGGCCAGCGGTCGTGGGGTTGCCGCCTTGCCACGTTGGCTGGTGGAAGAAAATGCCACGCGTTTTGGTGTCGTGCCGGTGCGGTTAGGTCCAGATGGCGTGGCCAAACAAATTTTTCTGGGTTACCGCGATACAGATGCCGATATCGATTATCTGCGCGCTTTTATCGAACTCGCACGCAGCCATCGCGATAGCCCACCCTAAACACCACACACGACGACCATGAGCCAGCCCACCGATTTCAAACGCAATCCGCTTCCGCTGCCCGGTGGCCACGACAAAGTGCTGCTGCATTCCTGCTGCGCGCCCTGTTCCGGCGAAGTGATGGAAGCCATGCTGGCTTCCGGCATCAACTACACCATCTTCTTTTACAACCCGAACATTCACCCGATCAAAGAATACGAATTGCGGAAAAATGAGAACATTCGTTTTGCCGAGCAGTTCGGCGTACCGTTCGTAGACGCCGACTACGACCGCGACAACTGGTTTGCGCGTGCCAAAGGCATGGAGAACGAGCCTGAGCGCGGCATCCGCTGCACCATGTGCTTTGACATGCGCTTCGAACGCACGGCGTTATACGCACACGAAAATGGATTCCCGGTGATCACCAGTTCACTGGGCATCTCGCGCTGGAAAAACATGGAGCAGATCAACGACTGCGGGCACCGCGCGGCAGCGCACTACCCCGGCATTCAGTATTGGGATTACAACTGGCGCAAAGGCGGCGGCTCGTCGCGCATGATCGAAATCAGCAAACGCGAGCACTTTTATCAGCAGGAATATTGCGGCTGCGTGTACTCGCTGCGCGACACCAACAAAGCCCGTCTCGCGCACGGCCGTGAACGTATCAAAATCGGCGTGCAGTATTACGGCATGGAAACCCCAGCGCCGGCCGTCGAGAAAAATACGGGAAATGGAGGCGACATCTAATGCGTGCCATTCATCTGCAACGCCTACTTGCCTTTATTTTTCTTGGCCTCGGTGGCTGGTGCTTGCTGTTTCCTGCCACCGTAGAAGCGCTGGTCCTGCGGCCGGAGTACTACGTCGGCAATAACACCAGCGCACTGCTCATGGGGTGCTTTGGTGCCCAAGCCATATTGGCCGGCACGCTGATACTCACCGCGGAATTCACACCACGCACCTTCCTCATTTTCGGCCTCGTCGGCTCGATCCCTTTTTTCGGATTCAACTATTACTTCTATTTTGTGAAAAGCATGTTCACTGATTGGATGCTGCTAGATTTCGCCGGCAATATCGGCATTCTCGCTTTAGGTATCGCAGGCTGGCGCATGAAAACTTGCGAACTAGCGGCAACAAACGTCGCGCGATGAAGCGTGAGCCCAGCGCTGGCACCCGCTGATTCACGTTAGACGTCACAAGCTGAGAGTATCCGTATGGAAACGCCAAATAAGCACAAGCATCTCGAGTTTATCCAGACTGCGGTAAACCGCATGGCTGGAAATTTGTTTCTTCTGAAGGGATGGAGCATCACTCTTATCGCTGCCTTGTTTGCATTGGCGGCAAAGGATTCGAATCAGTTGTATATCTTGATCGCGTATTTCCCGCTTTTCATATTCTGGTCTCTTGACGGCTACTTCCTGAGCCAAGAGCGTAAGTTCCGCGCGCTCTATGATCATGTTCGAGCGTTAGATGAAGCGCAGATTGATTTCTCAATGGATACGAGTCAGTTCTCCTCGATCCCGAGAAATACCTGGCAAGGGTCAATGTGGTCTCAAACATTAATCATTTACTACGTTGGATTGGCTGTAGTAATGCTCGTTCTCATGTTTCTTGTTAGGTAATTTCTAAGGAGAGAAGGCTATGGCGCGCAAATGTTTCTATAGTTTCCATTATGAGCCTGACAATTGGCGGGCATCGATGGTTCGCCAGATCGGTGCAATTGAAGGGAACCAGCCCGCCTCTGACAATGACTGGGAGACCATTTCTAAAGGCCCAAATCACGATGAGAAAATCCGGAAATGGATTTCCGCGCAAATGGATGGGAGAACTTGCACAATCGTTCTTGTAGGTTCCGGAACCGCAAATCGAAAGTGGATCAATCACGAAATTATTAAGTCTTGGAATGAAGGGCTTGGCGTGGTCGGGATCCGAATTCATGGGTTGAAGAATAGTCAAGGAGAAACTTCATCCATGGGGGAAAACCCTTTCAACTACATTACGCATGGGCCGAGTAAGAAGCCGCTTTCGTCAATCGTTAAGTGCTACAACCCAGGCGGGAGTACCAGTCAAGATAGGTACGCATGGATATCTGAGCACCTGTCTAACGCAGTAGAAGAAGCAATAAAAATTCGTAAGGCAAGCAACTGATCATTCGTATCCAATCAAAATCTCAGCGCCGGTGACGTCTAACCATTCGCTGCAGGCGCGACGGCCCTAACGGGCCGCGACCTGAGATCAAACGTTAGGAGTCTTAATGATCAGCCGCGCATTTGGAGAAGAATTTTCGAAAGAATGGATCGATGCTTGGAATAGCCATGATCTTGTCCGCATTCTTTCTCACTACTCCGAGGACTTCACTATGTCCTCGCCATATATCGCACAGATCGCAGGTGTAGCGTCTGGCACGCTAACCGGCAAGGCTGCGGTTCGTTCATATTGGGCTGCGGCTCTCGAGCGGATGCCAACACTGAAATTTGAACTGGTTCAGACTCTTGTAGGTGTTGATTCAGTAACTATCTACTATCGAGGGGTCAGAGGCATGGCAGCGGAAGTGTTCTTCTTTGGTCATGACCACCTTGTAATTAGGGCTGCCGCCCATTACGAGTGATGGCTCCCAACCACTCGTTAAAGGCCGACATCCCTGACGCGCAGCGCCATTAACTCGAACGTTATTACCGGAAAATCCCATCATGCGCCGCCGCCGACTTTCAACGAATCCGGAAAACGTAAAACGCCGTTTTGCCAATCGCATCGCACAGGCCCTAGCCGTGCTGGTCATTGCCGGCGGTTATTACGTGTGGAACACCTATATCGCGCCGGTCAATGCCGAAACACGGGTGCAACCGGAATCTGCCGCGCAAACTGCCGTGGCGGCGGAAAGCACCGCTGTGGTGGCAGAAAGCACCGTCGCACGAGATGCAGCCACCGACGCGCGCACCGATATACGTGAAGACGGCGCGCGCACCGTCCACCACGACAAGAGCAATCGTCACGACACGGCCAATGACGCAAACGCCAAGGACAGCACCGGTGCCGCGCTCGCGGATGCGTTGTACGAACGCCAAGCCAGCAATGAAATCATCACCGTCACCAGCACGGTGAAGCGTGTGCTGCCCGACGACAACAAAGATTCCCGTCATCAGCGCTTCATTCTCAACCTGCCGTCAGGACGCACGCTCTTGGTCGCCCACAACATTGATCTCGCGCCACGCGTCGACGGCATTCAAACCGGCGACACCGTCACCGTGCGCGGCGAATACGAATGGGAAGAACGCGGTGGCGTTCTGCACTGGACACATCACGATCCTGCAGGGCGCCATCAAGGCGGTTGGATCGAATTCGATGGAAAGAAATATGAGTGACCGCGGTCCGCTCGCCGCGAGTTCTGATACCGGCGCGATCGGTGTCTTTGATTCCGGCGTTGGCGGGTTATCTGTGCTGCGTGAAATCCGCCACGCACTGCCGCACGAAAATCTGCTGTATGTTGCCGATTCCGGCCACGCGCCTTATGGCGATCAGCCGAGTGAATTTATCGAAGGCCGCGCCAGTGCGGTGGTGCGCTTTCTGCTCGATTCGCACGTAAAAGCCATCACCATCGCCTGCAACACCGTCACCGTGGTGGCGGTGGAAAAGTTACGCAGTTGGAGCCCGGTGCCCATCATCGCCATCGAGCCGGCGATCAAACCCGCAACGACTCACACCAAGAGCGGCGTCATTGGCGTTCTCGCGACCAGCCGTACGCTGGCCAGCGGCAACGTGGCGCGTTTAGTCGAAAAACACGCGCAACATTTGCAGGTGCACTTGCAGCCCTGCCCCGGGCTGGTCGAACAGATCGAACGCGCCGAACTCGACAGCGAGCAAACACGCGCGCTAGTACGAAAATTTGTCGAACCACTGCTGGAAAAAGGGGCGGACACCCTGGTGCTGGGCTGCACGCACTATCCGTTTTTGAGTGCGCTGATTCGTGAAGTTGCCGGACCCAACGTGATCATTCTCGACCCCGCGCCAGCGGTTGCGCGCGAAGTCGCCCGCCGATTGGATTCGGCGGGCATCAGCGCGACGGCAGATTGCCTAGGCAGCGAACACTTTTACACCAGCGGACCGCTATCTGATGCGCAGCACGCCATGCCGCGCCTGTGGGGAAAACCGATAACGGTACAGGCACTGCCCGCCACGTTACACACACCTTAATTCGGCGCACGCCTGAATTCGGTAACGTATACAGCACCGGCATACATCGACCCCGAAAAATCACCGCCCTCGAAAAATCAGCACTCGAAAAAAAGCCGTCTTTCGACGGCTTTTTTATTTCCACTACCGCGCCAAAAAGCTTGCGGTGAAATCAGCGAAGATTACTCCTCGCCTTCACCTTTGCGCTTCAGACGCAGCGTGCGGCCGGTGAAGCTCCACGTGTTGTTGCTTTCGCCACCACCACCTTCACCGCCGTGTGACTTCTCGCCCTTCTTAATGATCTTGGGCTTTTTCGGCGCATCGCTTAAACGCTCATTACGCCAATCCGGACGCTGCGCCGGTGTATCCGGCATGTAGAGGCCGACTTGTTTCGGACGACGACCACGCTGTTGCTGGCCGCCTGCGCCGGCACGCGGTGGACGATTGCCGCCTGGCTTTTTATCGAATGGTTTTTTACCAAACGGTTTTTTGTCGCCAGTTTTCGCAGCGCGCGGCGGACGATTGCCGCCTTCGCTATTGCCTTCACGATTCCCAAAATTATCGTCGCGCGGGCCGCGATCTTGGCGCGGGCGATCTGAACGCGGTTTGTCCTGCCACGTACGATCTTGACGCGGGCCACGCGGCGGACGCTGCCCCTGTTGTTGGCCACGCGGCGGCCCTTTGCGCTTGCGGCCACTCACATCAAATGCGGGCGCGCGGTTGTCATTGGATTCCGGCTGGCGCTCGTCGTAGTAATGCGGCTTGACTGCTTCATCGCCACCAAAGTTGGGCTGACGATCATCATCACCAAATCGCGGCTGACGTTCATCATTGCCCCGCGCACGGTTGCCAAAATTGTCGTCGCGTGGACCGCGATTACCAAAATTGTCGTCACGCGGGCCGCGATCTGGACGAGGGCCACGACCTGGACGAGGGCCGCGATCATGGCGCGGGCCACGGTCTTGGCGCGGACCGCGGTCTTGGCGCGGACCGCGATCTGAGCGAGGGCCGCGATCTTGCCACTGACGCGGTTGCTCGTCGTTGCCGCCAAAGTTGGGCTGACGATCTTCGTTGCCAAAATTTGGCTGGCGATCACGGTCATTGCGATCGTTGCGGAAACCACCTTGACGCGGTTTGCCGTAACGCGACTGGCCTTGACCGCCTTGGCCTTGGCCGTGCCCTTGATGCGGGCCACGGCGTTGCTGATCGCGACGCTGGCCGCCACCGCGACGATCGTTGTTATAACGGCCTTCACCACGCGCACCGCGCGCATCCGGACGGAAGTTTGCTTCCAACCCTTCGACCTTAACTTCTTCAATCGGCTTGCCAACAAACCGTTCGATACGACGCAACGCGCCGACATCTTGGCGGCCCACAAACGATACCGCCGTGCCGTCCAAGCCCGCGCGGCCGGTACGACCAATGCGGTGCACATAATCTTCAGCAAATTTCGGCAGATCGAAATTGATCACGTGACTGATGCCGGAGACATCAATGCCGCGAGCGGCGACGTCCGTCGCCACCAGCACCTTGGCTTCACCGCTGCGCAACTGATTCAGCGACCGCGTACGCGCGCGTTGCGTCAGATCGCCGTGCAGAGCAATGGCCGGCAGCCCTTCGGCGGCCAAACCTTCGGCAATTTCATCAGCATCGCGCTTGGTGGCGGTGAACACGATCACCTGGCCGGCTTCTTCGTGCGTGATCCAATGCCGCAGTAACTTGTGCTTGTGCTCCAAGCCATCGGTGAAGATCACGCGCTGCGTGATGTTGTCGCGCATGTGGGTATCACCCACCACATCGATACGATGCGGATCCCGCAACAATTTCGCCGACAAATTCTGTACGTCATCCGACATAGTCGCGGTGAAGCACAGCGTTTGATGTTCTGCCGGTACTTTGCCAGCGATTTCCAGAACCGCATCGGTGAAGCCGATATCCATCATGCGGTCGGCCTCGTCGAGAATCAGCACTTCGACGCGGGATAAATCAATGCGATCGCTGCTCAACTGATCGATCAAACGACCCGGCGTGGCGATCAAAATTTCATACGGCCGCGACAGTACGCGATTTTGCTGCTGATAAGACTCGCCGCCGGTGATCGTCACCGTTTTGATGCGAGAAATCCCTTCAGAAAAATTCTTGGCGGCTTTGCCAATCTGCGCGGCGAGCTCACGCGTCGGCGATAACACCAGCACACGCGGACCGCGACCGGGCAGCGGGTTAGCAATCAAGCGCTCCAACACCGGCAGCAGGAAGGCACCGGTTTTGCCGGTACCGGTGGGCGCGGTGGCGATCAGATCGCGACCGGCACTAACCACCGGGATGGCTTCAGCCTGGACAGGCGTCGGCTCAGAAATATTGATGCGCTCAAGGTTGTCGGTGAGCGCCTTACACAGGCCCAACTCAGTAAAAGCAGTGGTCATTAACCTACTCCGGAACGGGTACAGGTACGGGCCGCAACGCAACAAACGGATGATCAGCTAGGGCCATGGACGGCCTAGATGACACCGGTGCAACGCACAAAGCGGCTCGCGGAAACCCCCGTCGGACTGGACGACCGAATCACGCATGGAAGGCCATCGAGCCAACCGTTCGGTCGCCACGGACGCCATTCTTGGCGTGCAAACTGTGGCAGCAGGGTCAGATTCGATGACGCCGGCAAATGCCCGTATGGAGAGGGCGGGCCGGCATGTCGGGGGCGGGCGCATCCTCCCACAGGCCCCCGGCCCGAGCAATAGGGGATTGCCCGGCAACGGCGGCCGTCACCCCGCCATTCGGCGGCACACGGTATCCTCGGCCCCTTTCGCTTGTCGCAAGGAGCATGACCATGAACGACACATCCACCCCCGCACATCGCTGGCGCTTTTTTCGCGTTGGCGGCTTCGATCAGGTCCGCATCGATACGCCGGAAGATCTCGTGGCCCTCGGTGAACTAGACCCGAAATTGTGGGTGGCTCTGTCATGCCCGGTGCATGGCATCGAATTTGATTCCACCACCCTGAAATGGCTCGACAGTGACGGCGACGGACAAATCCGTGTGCCGGAATTAATTGCTGCCGCGCAGTGGGTCGGCCGTGTGCTCAAGGATCGTGCGCCGCTGGCGCGCGGTGACGGTGTATTGCCGCTCGCGGCGTTCAATACCGACGACGCCGACGGTAAACGCCTTGCGGCTGGTGCCAAACATTTACTCGCCTCGCTGGGCAAAGGTGACGCCAGCCATCTCACACTGGCAGATACCGCCGACATTGCGTTGCTCTACGCAAAAATGCGTCACAACGGGGATGGATTGATCCCGGTTTCGCTCGCGGAAGGCGATGATGCCGCGGCGCTGCAACTCATTATCGATACACAAGGTGCAGAGACAGATCGCGGCGGTCTGCCGGGTGTTGATGAAGTGCGCATCCATGCATTTTTCGAGCAAGCTTCCGCATTACTCGCTTGGCATGAAAAAGGCAGCAACAACGCGGCTGTGCATGCGCTCGGCGAGGCGACCGACGCGGCAGCGACCGCCTTCCGTGCTGTGCGCACCAAAGTAGATGATTTTTTCACTCGCTGCCGGTTAGCGGCCTATGACGGCAAAGCGGCCAGTATGTTGAATCCCCCGGAAGACACGTATGCCGCGATGCGTACCGCCATGCTTAACGGCGCACACGCAGAGATCGTTGCGTTGCCATTAGCGGCCATCAGCGATGAAGCGATTCTTCCGCTGACGGAAGGTCTCAATCCGGCGTGGGAAACTGCCGTGTTTGCGCTGCGCGATCTCGTCGTGAAGCCCATCGTCGGTGCTCACGACGCAATCACCGCTGCGCATTGGCAAAAAATCAGCGCCACTCTGGATGCACACGAAGCATGGCAAGCAGAAAAACCGACTGTCGCCGCAGCCAGCGCCGACATCGCGATATTGAAAAAACTGGCAACACCCGCCTGCAAAGATCGCCTGCTGGCACTAACTACACAAGATAAAGCTGCGGCGGACGATGCTAACGCCATCGCTGATCTCGATAAGTTGTTGCACTACTGCCGTGACTTGCTGCCGTTCGCCAATAACTTTGTGTCATTCCGCGAGTTCTATACCGGTCGTAAGGGCATCTTTCAGGCCGGCTCGCTCTTTCTGGATGGCCGCAGTTGCGATCTCACACTCAAAGTCAGCGATGCCGGCAAACATTCCGCCTTGGCCGGACTGGCCGGTGTGTTTCTGGTGTACTGCGATTGCGTACGCGGCAGTGAAAAAATGACTATCGCCGCAGCATTTACCGATGGCGATTCCGGTCAGTTGCGCGTGGGACGTAACGGCGTGTTCTGGGATCGCAACGGCAAAGACTGGAATGCCACCATCACCAAGCTCGTCGAACATCCGATCAGCATTCGCGAAGCGTTCTGGACGCCCTATCGCAAGATCGGCCGGCTCGTCAGCGAGCAGATGAACAAGTTCGCGGCCAGCAAAAGTGACAACGTCAATAAACAACTCACGAGCGGCGTGGAGTCGAAAGCCGCCGCCGTCACCGCGGGCGCACCCGCCACGGCCGCGACACCGCCACCGCCCGCGCCGTTCGATATCGCGAAATTTGCCGGTATTTTTGCGGCGATCGGCTTGGCCTTCGGTGCCATCGGCACCGCCTTGGCGGCACTGGTGACCGGCTTTGTGTCGCTGAAACTCTGGCAGATGCCGCTGGTGTTATTTGGCGTGATGCTTTTGGTGTCCGGCCCAGCGATGCTGCTGGCCGCACTGAAATTGCATCAACGCAACATCGGCCCGATGCTGGATGCCAATGGCTGGGCCATCAACGCACGCGCGCGCATCAACATCCCATTTGGCACATCACTGACGAATTTGCCGGTGCTGCCGAGCGGCGCCGAGCGTTCACTGGTCGATCCGTATGCAGAGAAAAAATCCCCGTGGCCTTGGGTGCTGCTGTTGGCATTGCTAGCAGCGGGCGCTTGGTACGGTTGGAATAAATATCAGGCGATGAATCCGCCGCCCACGCCACCCGTTGCGGCAGACACCGCTGCGCCGGCCAACACAGCGCCCGTCAACACAGCACCGGCCACTCCCGCCACACCGCTCACACCTTAAAGAGCAGCGGACGCGCGTATCGTCGCCTGAATCTCCGCGCGAGATTTCAGGCGGCGCACCGCCGGCAACAACGCTTCTGCTTCTATATAGGTGCGCGCCAGAAACGCCAGCCAGCCTTTGTAGCGGCCCGTGGCCGCGCTTTCATCGACATCCGGCGCATCGATAAAGCGACATTGCCATTCCACCAATTCTTGCCAGCACGGCAATGCGGCCTCTTCGCCCGCCGCCCGCGCGCGGATAGCACGTGCCAGCCCTGGGCTCGCCACCGCACCGCGACCCAACATGACATCCACACAACCGCTCTCTTGTTGGCAGCGCAGGTGATCACCGACCGTCCACACTTCGCCGTTGGCAATCACGGATAAACTCGGCACCGCCTCGCGCAAGCGCACGATTTCTGACCAATACGCCGGTGGGCGATAGCCATCTTCTTTCGTGCGCGCATGCACAGTCAGCCACGCCGCGCCCGCTTCGGCGAGGCCACATGCGTTGTCACACATGCGTGAGCGGTCGCGATATCCCAGCCGCATTTTGGCGCTCACCGGAATGTGCGCAGGCACCGCACGACGAACCGTCGCCACGATGCGATGCAATAACTCCGGCTCATCCAGCAGCACCGCGCCTCCGCGATGCCGATTCACAGTCTTGGCCGGGCAACCAAAGTTGAGGTCGATTGCTGGAGCGCCCAGCGCTGCTGCCACCGCAGCATTTTCTGCCAGCGCAACCGGATCACTGCCCAGCAATTGCACGTGCACCGATGTGCCTGTGGGTGTGCAGAATGCGTTGTCAGCTTCCGGCACATAGCGACGAAACACACGCGCCGGCAATAACGTGTCGTTGACGCGAATGAATTCGGACACACACCAGTCGTAACCACCGACAGCCGTCAACAAGGCGCGCATGGGCGCATCGGTGAGTCCATCCATCGGCGCAAGAACAAGTTTCATGGCTGGTTTGTTTGTCAGGCTAAATAAGTTGTCGTAGTCTTCGCCAAATTCAGCCATCGCCATCACGGCTTCTTTGATGTGAAGACTTTGCGATGGCTTGCTGCTTGTCATTTCGGCGCAAGATCGCCGCGAATGATGGACGCGAGACACGATGGAAGAAAGAAGAGGCAGGGGTGCCGGGCAATCTCGAAGCCCCAAATAAAAACGCCGCTGACGGTGCGCCAACACCGACAGCGGCGGTCACAGCAGAGAAGCTGGAACAACAGGAAGGAAGCTTAAAGACCCTTGTTAAACCCCTGCCGGCTGCAATCGATGTGCGGGTAGCTTAGGAATCGAGAACGGCGGGTGGCGGGGCTAACAAGGACGGTCATGATAGTCGTGGCCGGGAAGCCGGGTCTACTGCCGAAGGCTGCCAATGGTCGCCAGCCGGGTGGCAAAAGACCCTTTTTCTGACCCGGAAATTACTTTTAACTATTTGATTTTTCAGGGGTTCTAAAAACTGGCCCCTTATAACAAGAACAATACTGCGGAGCCCAGCCCGCCATGCGTCCCCTGCTGATTGCCCTGACTGCCTCTGCCCTGACCGGGCTGGCAGCGACCCCGGCGCTGTCTGCTCCGCAGACCGTCGAAGACTGCTACGCGGACGTTTCTTCAGCGGCCGAGATCCTGCAGGTCTGCCTCGTAAATCAAACCTACGAAAACGAATGTTTGCCTGATGAGCAGACGTTGGCGGCTCAGACGAAACAGTGCCGCGACATCGGTGGCAATGCCGACCGTATCGATCTCGCACGACAAGTCGGCGCCAGTCTCGTCGAGGGCGACCCGACGCAAAGTGTCTGGCAGCAGCAATACGCTCGACAGGTGGAAAAGAAACGTCTACTGCGCGTCAACGAAGATCGGTTCCGTAATCGTTACGTCAACTTGCTGGAATACAGCCCGACGACTCTCGAGCAGGCCTTCGATACGCGCAGCTGTCCGCTGGCCTTTGAAGGCACCGGACAAAATTACCTGATGAGCGGGCTGGTTGTGATCAAGCGGCAAGGCGAGCAAGTGATGCCGCAACTGAACATGGCCGAAGAAGAGCAAACCCATCTGTATTTCGCGCGCATGACCCGTGGCCGTTGCTATCGCGCAGGCGGCAGTGCGTTTACGCCCAATCTGCGGGTGGAGCCCGACCAGAGCTATTACATCTACAACTTCACCACCGCCTTGATCGGCCAGATTCCGGCCAGCGTGAAGCCGACGACCATCGAGGAAATTCGCAGCGGCGATGCCAACGGAAAATCCTGGAAGATCGGCAAGCCGCTGACGGTAAAAGTCCGGCATTACGCCTCTTCCCTGCAGGGTAAAGTCGCCACACATCTGTGTGACTCACCTGTTGCTTGCTTGCGAGAGCGCGCAAAGATCATCGACGACTATCAGGCTTACAACACGGCGCTGCGTCAACGGAATCAGGCCAATGCCTGCCTCGTGTATCTCGACCCCAACCGTACCGGCGAAATCAGTATCGACCAGCTCTACGGCATGGATTGCACCGAAGCAAACGGCCGCAAGCTGCTCGCCAGCGCCACCGCGCGCATGAATGACATCGCGCAGCGACTGTTCCGCTGATCGCCTTGGAAAGACGGTAAAATCCGAGGTTTGTTGACCCTGCCCCGGCGGAGGGTTAACGTGCCGCACCCGCAAGTGCCCCGTCTTTTTTGCCGAGAACCGCTGCCATGGCGCGCAAGAAATCCGTCGATTTTGAAGAAGCGCTGGAGCAGCTCGAAGATCTCGTCGAGCAAATGGAAGACGGCGACCTGACGCTGGAAGAATCGTTGGCTGCGTTCGAAAAAGGCGTGCGCATCGCCCGTGAATGTCAGCTGGCGCTGCAACAAGCCGAGCAACGCGTGCAGATTCTGCTCAAGCAGGATGGAACAGAAAAGCTCGTGCCCTTTGCCGAGGGCGAGAGCAACGAAGACGACAGCAGCACGTCCTGACTCGGCACATGGCCACGCATCCGATCGACGTCCCGACGTTTCTGCGCAACAGCCAGCAACGCGTCGAAGACGCCATGGCCTGCTGGTTGCCGCCGCAAAGCGATTGCCGGCTCACCGATGCCATGCGCTATGCGTTGTTCAATGGCGGCAAGCGCTTCCGTCCTGCGCTGGTCTATGCCGTGGCCGACGCCTTGGGCGCGGATGCACCCTGCGCCGATGCGCCAGCTTGCGCCGTGGAAATCATTCATTCCTACTCGCTGGTTCACGACGATCTACCCGCGATGGATGACGACGATCTGCGACGCGGCAAGCCCACCACGCATCGTGCGTTCGATGAAGCCACGGCCATTCTGGCAGGCGATGCGTTGCAGACGCTCGCGTTTCGCGTGCTGGCGCTGGCACCCACGCTGAAAGTCGATGCGACGCAACGCTTAAAGATGATTACGTTGCTGGCGGATGCCTCCGGCACTTCCGGCATGGCCGCCGGACAGATGATGGATATCGAATCCGAAGGCAAACAAATCAGCCTCGTTGCGCTGGAAAAATTGCATCGCTTGAAAACCGGGCGATTGATTGAAGCCAGTGCCGAACTCGGTGCGTTGGCGACTGGGCACCCGGAGCCGGCAGTGCTGACCATGCTGCAAACGTGGTCGGGCTATGTCGGCCTCGCCTTTCAGGTGCAGGACGACATTCTCGATGTCATCGGCGAAGAGGCCACTTTGGGCAAACGCGCCGGCGCCGATGCCGCACTGGAAAAATCCACCTATCCCGCGCTGCTGGGCCTGCCCGGCGCCCGCGCCAAAGCCGACGAGCTGCGACGGCAGGCTCACGCCGCGCTGGCCGGCTTCCCCGGCGATGCACGGCTCCTGCATGCGTTGGCCGATTTCGTGGTGGATCGGACGGGCTGAGCTTTATCCGGGCAATGGCCATTCCCTGCCGTTATCGCAGCCCTGACCCTCTATAATTCCCGCCCCGCTTCAGGACTCCTCCCGCCGAATGGCGAAGACCTTCACCGAAATCCCCCGCGAACGTCCCGCCACGCCCTTGCTGGACCGCGTCACCTGGCCCACCGATTTGCGCGCATTGCCGCGTGAATCGTTGTCGACGCTGGTCGATGAGTTGCGCGAGTTTCTGCTTTGGAGTGTTGGCCAGAGCGGCGGACATTTTGGTGCGGGCTTGGGCGTGGTGGAGCTCACCGTCGCGCTGCATTATCTCTACGACACGCCACACGATCGCATCGTCTGGGATGTCGGCCACCAAACGTATCCGCACAAAATTCTCACCGGTCGCCGCGACCGCATGACGTCTATGCGCCAAAAAGACGGTCTTGCCGGTTTTCCCAAACGCGAAGAATCGGAATACGACACCTTTGGCGTCGGCCACTCCAGCACATCGATCAGCGCCGCGCTGGGCATGGCGCTCGGCAGTGAAATGGCAGCGGCCGAGCGCCGCACAGTGGCTGTGATCGGCGATGGCGCGATGACCGCCGGCATGGCTTTTGAAGCGATGCATCACGCAGCCGCCACCAATGCCAATGTCTTGGTGATCCTCAACGACAACGACATGTCGATTTCGCAAAGCGTGGGCGGTCTCGCAAATTACTTTGCCCGCATTCACGCCAGCAAAAGTTACATCGCGCTGCGCGAAGGCGGTAAAAAAGTGTTGGCAAAAATGCCGGCCGCCTGGGAATTTGTACGGCGCACCGAAGAAGGCATGAAAGGCATGGTGTCGCCGGATACCTTGTTCGAAGCCATCGGCTTTAATTACATCGGCCCCATCAACGGCCACGATCTCGACGAAATGCTGCGCGTATTGGGCAACATGCGCGACCTCAAAGGTCCGCAGCTTCTGCACGTTTACACCACCAAGGGCAAAGGCTTCGCGCCCGCCGAAGCCGATCCAATCGGCTATCACGCACTCACCAAATTAGAGCCTGTGCAGAAATCTGTCGATCCCGCACAGATTTCCACAAAAAAAACGCCAGCAAAGAAAAAATACCAAGACGTATTCGGTGAGTGGCTCTGTGACGTTGCTGAGAGCGACGGTCGCGTTGTTGGCATCACGCCCGCCATGTGCGAGGGCTCCGGCATGGTGGAATTCCGCGCCCGCTTTCCGCACCGATATCACGATGTCGCCATCGCCGAGCAGCATGCACTGACGTTGGCGGCCGGGTTTGCTTGCGAGAAACAAAAACCAGTAGTGGCGATTTACTCTACGTTTCTGCAGCGTGGCTACGATCAACTGGTACACGACATTGCTTTGCAAAATCTCGATGTCACCTTCGGCATGGATCGTGCCGGGCTCGTCGGTGAAGACGGCCCAACGCACTCGGGTGTGTTCGACATTGCCTATCTGCGGACCGTACCGAACCTGGTTATCGCCACACCATCGAATGAAAATGAATGCCGGCAACTGCTGCACACCTGCTGGCTGCATGAAGGGCCTGCGGCGGTACGCTATCCGCGCGGCACGGGGCCCGGCACGGTGATCGAAGAAAAACTTCAGGCCTGGCCGATTGGCAAGGGCATGCAGCTTCGAGTCGGTCAACGCGTGGCCATACTTAACTTTGGCGCGTTGCTAGATGCGGCACTCTCGGTCGCTGACGATCTGAATGCCAGCGTTGCCGATATGCGTTTCGTGAAACCGCTGGACGAAAACCTAGTGCGTGAATTGGCCGCCCATCACGATCTGCTGGTGACGTTGGAAGATCACGCCCTCATGGGCGGTGCCGGTTCGGCCGTGAATGAATTTTTAGCGCGCGAAGGCATTCGCATTTCAACGTTAAATCTCGGTATCCCGGATCGCTTCATCGAACACGCCACACGCGGACAAATGCTGGCGGAATGCGGGCTGGATAACGGCGGTATTGCTACGGCAATTCGCCGCCGAATGAGTGCACTGTCATGACTGGCGATTTATTGCTGCTCGGTTTTCTCATCCTGCTCAATGGCTTGTTCGCCATGAGCGAAATGGCGATCGTCTCGGCACGCAAAGCACGCCTGCAGCATCTGGTCGATGAAGAAAAAATCGGCGCCCAAGAAGCGCTGGCGCTGCACGAAACACCGTCACGCTTTCTATCCACCGTGCAGGTCGGCATTACGTCCATCGGCATTCTGGCCGGTGCCGTTGGTCAAGACACGCTGGTGGGGCCGCTGCAGCAATGGTTTGCGCAGTTCTCTTGGGCAGCGCCTTACGAACACGCTTTCGCATTGGCGCTCGTCGTTACGGTGCTGACTTACGGTTCGGTGGTGATTGGTGAACTGGTGCCCAAGCGGCTTGCGCTGCTGGCGCCCGAACGCATTGCGCGCACGATCGCGCGGCCCATGAATTTACTGTCCCGCGTGGCGGCGCCGCTCGTCTGGCTGCTGTCGGCATCCGCCGACACCGTGCTGCAACTGCTGGGTGCACGCGGAAAAAATGAGCCGCCTGTCACCAACGAGGAAATCAAAGTTTTGATGGAACAAGGCGCCGAAGCCGGCGTGTTTCATTCCACAGAACGCGAACTGGTTGCCAATGTGTTGCATCTGGATGATCAAACCGTGCGCGCGGTGATGACGCCACGGCAAGACATCGATGGCATCGACTTGAACGAACACGAGCAGGAAATTCGCAACAACCTTACGCGCATGAGCCGAAATAGAATCGTGGCGTATCGCGGGGACTATCGGCATATCGTTGGCCTGTTGCATGCCGGTGATTTGTTGCGCCGCATGCTGTCTGGCGAGAGTCTGCCGCTTGCGCAAAGTGTGCGTCCGGCACATTTCGTTCCCGACACCATTACGCTGTCGCAGTTGCTGGATAATTTGCGGCGCGCGCGCACCACCATTGCGTTAGTGGTGGATGAGTACGGCGACTTACAAGGCCTGGTGACGCTCAAAGATGTCACCGATGCCATCGTCGGTAGTCTGGCGTTGGATGAAGATACCGCTGGCGATATCGTGCGACGTGCCGACGGTTCTTGGTTGGTCGATGGCTCGCTGAGCATTGAGCGCTTGAAGCAAGCGATTGATTCTGGCGATCTACCCCATGAAGACGACGGCGATTTCCACACCGCCGCAGGCTTCGTGCTGCACAACCTAGGCCACATCCCCAAGGCTGCCGAATATTTCGTGGCAGCGGGCTATCGCTTTGAAGTCGTCGACATGGACGGCAACCGCATCGACAAGCTGTTGATCAGTGAAGTGCCAAACGACACGCACATCGACGAATGAATCAGCGGCCGCAATAGTGCGCCACCCATAAAAAACGCCGCAATAAGCGGCGTTTTTTATTTCAGGTGATTATTTTTTGCCGAGCAGATGCCCTAACTTGCCCTTCTTGATGAGCAGATAACGCTCATTGTGTGGGTTGGCGGCCATTTCGTGCGGAATGCGCTCAACACATTCAAAGCCTTGCGCGCGCAAAGCATCGATCTTGCGCGGGTTGTTGGTCATCAAACGCAAGCGCATGGCGCCCACGGAATCCAACATGGTTTTGCAAATACTGTAGTCGCGCAGATCGGCATCGAAGCCAAGATGCACGTTCGCTTCAACCGTATCCTTACCTTCGTCCTGCAACTTATAGGCGCGAATTTTATTGACCAAACCGATGCCGCGCCCTTCTTGCCGCAAATACAGGATGATTCCGCGACCTTCGCGCCCAATGCGCTCCATCGCCGCCTCCAGTTGCGGGCCGCAATCGCAGCGCAAACTGAACAGCGCATCGCCGGTTAGGCACTCAGAATGAACGCGCAGCAACACCGGGTCGCCATTGCCGACATCGCCCAGCGTGAGCATGACGTGCTCCTTGCCGGTCACTTCGTCTTCGAAGCCATGCAATTCGAACTCGCCAAACGGAGTTGGCAGGCGGGCGGACTCGACGAAACGGATGCTCACGGATACGAGGCTGGACATATCAGGGGGCGGCGATTGTAGCAGGCCCGAAAAGCGTTGGCAGGAGTACGGCCGCCAACCACAGCAAGGCCGCCGCAAACAGGCCCGCCACCAGATCGTCCAGCATCACGCCGAAGCCTCCGTGCACGCGCGCATCCAGCACGCGGATCGGCCACGGCTTGAGCACATCAAAGAAGCGAAACAACAGAAAGCCGGCGACGATCGCCGGCCAGCCAAACGCGACCATCCCCGCCGCTATCGGCAAGAACGTGACGAACAGGCCGATAAATTCATCGATCACGATGCCGCCGTGATCGTGAACGCCCAATTTTTCGCTGGCGATATCGCAAACCAACACGCCCAACGCAAAACTCGCCGCCACCCACCAGGCATACACCGGGAAATCGCATTGCAATAGCAGCAGCGCCAACGGAATGGCCGCCAAGGTGCCGACGGTTCCCGGTGCTTTCGGCGAGAGGCCACTGCCAAACCCAAACGCGACCAACTGCGCCGGGTCGCGCATGTTCGGTGCCTCGAATTTTTCGTGCGCGCTCACGTCATCGTTCGCATCAGCCGGCTTCGATGACGGTGCATTTTTGACAGGGTCACTCATAACCGAAAATGCTCCCAACTGTTACGTGCTGGTTGATACTCATTCCCCTGCGCATCTCGGCAACGAATGCGTCCAGAATCACCCGCCGTCACGCGACCGATCACACTCAGCGTTACACCACTCTCTTTCGCGAGACGCGGTAACTGCTCGCGTCGTTCTGCGGGCAACGTAAAACACAATTCATAGTCGTCGCCGCCCGCTAGCACGTGATCATTGAACTCAGGCTCGCCCAAGGATGACAGCACCGCCGAATGCGGCAAGGCACTCAGATCAATTTCTGCAGATATATCACCGGATGCGCGCAGAATGTGCGCCAGATCACCCAGCAACCCATCGGAGACGTCGATGCAGGCGCTGGCGACGCCGCGCAAACGCGTACCCAGCGCCAACCGTGGCGTCGGGCGCAACAATCGCGCAATCGCTGCGTCTTTTACATCGCGCTGATTCGACTGCCAACGCGCAAGCCCGAGAGCAGCTTCGCCGGGCGTGCCGCTCACGCAAATCAAATCCCCTCGTTGCGCGCCACTGCGACGCAACGCCGTGCCGGCGGGCACTTCGCCCAGCACCGTCACCGTGATCGACAACGGGCCGGATGTGGTATCACCGCCCGCCAATACGCAGCCCGCCTCATCGGCGAGCAAAAAAAATCCATGCGCAAACTCTTTGCACCAGCTTTCATCGGCTTGCGGCAAGGTCAACGCAAGGAAACACGCACGCGGCGTAGCGCCCATCGCCGCAAGGTCAGACAAATTGACGGCGAGCGCTTTCCAGCCAATATCCACGGCGGACGTGTCCACCGGAAAATGTACGCCACCGACCAAGGTATCGACGCTGACCGCCAACTCGCAACCGGGTGATGGCGCTAACAGTGCCGCGTCATCACCAATTCCCAGCACCACATGCGACGCCGATGCATCGTGCGCACGAGTGAAGCAACGGGAAATCAGATCAAACTCAGCGGGCATGATTCATCCCTCGCCGACAGCGTCAGCGCGGTGAAAATTCCGCGGCACGTAAACGTCGTGCCAATTTATCCAATACGCCGTTGACGAACTTGTAACTGTCATCGGTTGCACCAAATTCTTTGGCGAGTTCGATGCCTTCGTTAACAACCACTTTGGTTGGCACATCAATGCGCGATTGAAACTCCCAAGTGCCGATCCGCAGAATGGATAACTCGATGGGATCAATATCTTTCAGAGGACGATCCAACAGCGCCGCAAAAGCTTGATCCAAATCAGAAGCCTGCGCGACTACCGCCACAAATGTTTCGTGAAAATACGCGACGTCAGTTTTGCGTAAATCATTTTCTGCCCGGTAGTACGCCTCGACGGCGTAGGGCTCTTCACCGGAAATCGTCCACGTATAAAGTGCTTGCATCGCAAAGCGACGCGCCTTACGACGCGCAGCCGGCGAAGTCGGATTATTCTCCGGAATCGCAAACTCAGGATTCACGTGCCGATCTTCCTGAGCAAGCCAACCATTTCCAGCGCCGACAGCGCGAAGTCGACACCCTTGTTGCCTTCGCCGCCGCTGCGCTCCAGCGCCTGCTCCATATTATCGACAGTGAGCACACCGAAAATTACCGGTAAGCCCGCATCCAAGCCAACCTCACCCAAGCCTCGTGCCGTTTCGCCCGCCACGTACTCAAAATGCGGCGTACCGCCACGAATCACGGCACCGATGGCGATCACGGCATCAAATTTTCTCGTGGCCGCCACGCGCTGCGACGCCAGCGGCAATTCCCAAGCACCCGGCACATGGAACACTTCGATATCCGCAGCGGCGATTCCGTGCTGCTTCAACGTCTCGACGGCCGCAGCCAGCAGACTTTCAACAATCTCGCTGTTGAATCGCGCCGCCACCAACGCATAACGGCCACCCGCATTACTCACGTCGCCGACACTAGACAGAAAACCAACCATTTAAATCACTCCTCGCGAGATTCGACGTATTCGACGATTTCCAGATCAAAACCGGAAATCGCATTGAACTTGACCGGGTTGCTCAATAGCCGCATCCGGCTTACACCCAGCTGCCGCAAAATCTGCGAGCCGGTTCCCACCGTGCGGTAAACCGCGATGCCATCAGCGCGACGCGCCATAGTGCTGCGTCCTGCCAGGTATTCACTCATCCGCTCTTCGACATCACGTGCCGAAAAATCCTGCGCCAGCAAGATGACGACGCCGGCTGGGCTTGCTGCAATTTCTTTCAGCGCGCGCTGAATGCTCCAGCCCACACGACCATCACGCTTGACGCCCAGCACATCGCGCAAAGGATCAACCTGATGCACGCGCACCGTGGTTACGCTATCTGCTTTGATTTCACCGTGCGCCAGCGCCGTATGCATGACGCCGTCAACGGCGTCGCGAAACATCACCATGCGGAAGTCGCCGTACTGTGTCGGCAACACATGCTCGCCCGTCTTGCTGACGGTTTGTTCGTGCGTAATCCGATAGTGGATCAAATCGGCAATCGTGCCGATTTTCAAATTGTGCTGCTTTGCAAACTTTTCGAGATCCGGGCGGCGCGCCATGGTGCCGTCTTCATTCATGATTTCGACGATCACCGACGCCGGCTCCAGCCCAGCAAGCCGCGCCAAATCGCAACCGGCTTCCGTATGCCCGGCGCGATGCAACACGCCGCCCGGCTGCGCCATCAGCGGGAACACATGGCCTGGCGACACAATATCCGCCGGTTTGGCATGAGGAGCCACCGCGACACGCACCGTGTGCGAACGATCGGCGGCCGAGATGCCCGTCGTGACGCCACTCGCGGCTTCGATCGACGCAGTGAAATTCGTACCCAACACCGTGCCATTACGGCCGACCATGGGCCCGATGTTCAATTGCGCGCACCGCTCCTGTGTGAGCGTCAGACAAATCAGACCACGCGCGTGCTTGGCCATGAAATTGATCGCTTCCGGCGTCACATGCGATGCCGCCAAAACAAGATCACCTTCGTTTTCGCGATCTTCGTCGTCCATCAAAATGACCATTCGGCCCTGACGGATGTCGTCGATGATTTCTTCTACGGTATTCAGCGTCATGTCGTTTCTTAATTCGATGAGGATTCAGATTATTTCAGCAGGCCATGCTCGGCCAATTTTGCCAGCGTAAACCCTGCCGCATGTTGTACACCGCTTTCTGCTGCTCGCTCGCCGAGCAACAGACGCTCGAGATAACGCGCAATGATGTCCACTTCGAGATTCACAGCAACGCCCGGCTGCCAGCCATCAATGGCTGTTTCACTGATCGTGTGCGGCACGATATTGAGATCAAACACAGCACCATCGACCGCATTCACGGTAAGCGAAACTCCGTCACAACAAATGGAGCCTTTTTCGGCGATGTATTTCGCCAATACAGGCGGCGCTTCAATCTGAAATTTGACAGATCGCGCATCGACACCGCGTGCAATCACTTTGCCTACACCGTCGACATGCCCGCTAACCAAATGACCGCCGAGGCGCGTCGTGGGCGTCAGTGCTTTTTCCAGATTGACGAGCGCGCCCGTTTTCAACGCACCCAGCGTGGTGCGCGAGAGCGTTTCACCGGACACATCAGCAACAAACCCGTCGCCAGGCAATTCGACGGCGGTCAGGCAGACGCCGTTGACGGCGATGGAATCACCGAGCGCGACGTCAGCCAAGTCGAGCGTGCCGGTGCGGATGCAAAAACGACGGTCACCGCCGCGGTCTTCGACCACAGCCAAGGTGCCAACAGCCTGAATGATTCCGGTGAACATGATCCGGCGAACTCGAGGGCGTTAAAGAGCGGGAGTTATGAAAAGCGGGCGGTCATTCTAAAGTCATGGCCCACGGCGCGCACCTCCCGGAAAACCACCGGGATTTTGCCGGCCATGCTGGCAATCGGCAGATCCATCAGCGGCCGGGCCGTGCTGCCCAACAATACCGGCGCCATATAGACCACCAACTCATCCACCAAGCCGGCTTGCATAAACGCCCCGGCCAGCGTGGCGCCCGCCTCCACCAGCAACTCATTCACTTCGCGGCGGGCCAATTCCGCCAGCAACGCCGATAGGTCGATATGCCCGCCGGGGGCCGGCAGACCCACCACCTCCACGCCGGGATGCTCGCGCAACTCCGCCGCACGCACCTGGCCGGGCGGCATCGCGATGACGCGGTCTTCCGCAACGATCAGCACCGGTCCGGTAGCGTCCGCGCCATCACCAATCACCAGCCGCGCTTCCGGGCTCACGCGCAGATCGCGGTCGATCACCACCCGCAACGGTTGGCGTACGGGCCGCACGCCGTACGTGTCGTAATCACTGTATTGCCAATCCTGGGCGCGCACGGTGAGCGCGGGATCATCGGCCAACACGGTGCCCGCGCCGGTCAACACGGCACTGCTGCGTGCGCGCAAACGCTGCACGTCCTCGCGCGCTTCCGGTCCGGTAATCCACTTGCTTTCACCGCTGGCCATGGCAGTGCGGCCATCGAGACTCATGGCCAATTTCACGCGCACAAAAGGACGTCCGCGCGACATGCGTGAAATGAAACCCGGATTGAGTGCTTGCGCTTCGGCTGCCAACACGCCCACATCCACCGCAATGCCGGCGGCGCGCAATTTTTCCAAACCATTGCCGCTAACTTTCGGATTGGGATCTTGCATCGCCACCACGACCCGCGCCGGTTTTGCCGCAATCAAGGCATCCGCGCAAGGCCCAGTGCGCCCCTGATGGCTGCACGGCTCCAACGTGACGTATACCGTTGCACCGCGCGCGCGCTCGCCCGCTGCACGTAAAGCATGAATTTCCGCGTGCGGCTCGCCAGCACGCGCATGAAAACCTTCGCCAACGATTTCATCGCCGCACACGATCACACAACCCACGCGCGGATTCGGATCGGTGGTGTAGAGGCCGCGCGCTGCCAACTGCAACGCGCGCGCCATGTATTCGTTATCACGAGAATGCGCGTCGCCGGAACGTGTCACGTGCTGTCTCCGTGCAGGCTAATCTGAAACGCGCGCCGCGGCCGGCGACAATCAACTGCCTTTTTCGAGCCGCTCGACTTCGGCGCGGAATTCGTTGATGTCTTTGAAGTTGCGATACACCGAGGCAAAGCGCACATAAGCGACTTCGTCGAGCTTACGCAGCTCATTCATCACTGCCTCACCCACCACCGAGGATTCCAGCTCACGCTCACCGGTCGCCCGCAGACGTGCGCCGATGTGCGTGATGGCCGCTTCGACCGCTTCGGCGCTCACCGGGCGTTTTTGGATCGCCAGCAAAATAGAAGCGCGCAGTTTGGCTTCGTCAAAAGGTACGCGCGTACCGTCGCGCTTGACGATGCGCGGCATGACAAGCTCAGCCGTTTCGTAACTGGTAAAACGCTCATTGCACTGCTGACATTCACGCCGCCGCCGCACCTGTGCGCCATCGGCGACCAAGCGCGAGTCGATGACCTTGGTGTCGTCGGCGTTGCAAAACGGGCAATGCATCGTGCGCCTCCCGCGACCGAATCAAATTAGCCGTAAACCGGGAAACGCTTGCAGATCGCGTCGACCTTCGCGCGAACGGCTTGCACGGTTTTTTCATCGCCCATGTTTTCGAGCACGTCGCAAATCCAGCCCGCCAGCTCTTTGGCTTCTGCTTCCTTGAAGCCGCGGGTGGTGATGGCTGGCGTACCGATACGAATGCCGGACGTCACGAATGGCGAGCGCGGATCATTCGGCACCGCGTTTTTGTTGACGGTGATGTGCGCGTTGCCCAGCGCCGCATCCGCGTCTTTGCCAGTGATGTCCTTGCTCACGAGATCCAGCAAGAACAAGTGATTATCGGTGCCGCCGGAAACGATATTGAAACCGCGCGACTGGAACACGCCGCACATCGCGCGCGCATTGACGACGACCTGCTTCTGATATTCCTTGAACGCCGGCTCCATCGCTTCTTTGAAGCACACCGCCTTCGCGGCGATCACATGCATCAGCGGACCGCCCTGACTACCCGGAAACACCGCGCTGTTCAGTTTCTTTTCGATCTCTTCGTTTTTCTTCGCCAAGATCAAACCCGAGCGCGGGCCACGCAATGTCTTGTGCGTCGTTGTCGTCGTGACATCGGCGATTTGACAGGGGTTTGGATAAACGCCTGCCGCGACCAAACCGGCCACGTGCGCCATGTCGACCATCAAGTACGCGCCAACCGAGTCCGCGATTTCGCGGAATTTTTGCCAATCGACCACCCGCGAATATGCTGAAAATCCGGCGATCACCATTTTCGGTTTGTGTTCTTTCGCCAAGCGCGCCGCTTCGTCGTAATCGATCTCGCCCGTGGCGGGATTCAGCCCGTATTGCACCGCGTTGTAGCTCTTACCGGAAAAATTGACCTTGGCGCCGTGCGTCAGGTGGCCGCCGTGTGCCAACGACATGCCCAGCACGGTGTCGCCCGGATTCAGCAGCGCCAAAAACACGGCGTTATTGGCTTGCGAGCCGGCATGCGGTTGCACGTTGGCGTAATCAGCGCCGAATAGCTGCTTCGCACGATCAATCGCCAGTTGCTCGACGATATCCACGTACTCGCAACCGCCGTAATAACGCTTCTGCGGATAACCTTCGGCGTACTTGTTGGTGAGCACCGAGCCCTGCGCCTCCAGCACCCGCGGGCTGGTGTAGTTCTCCGAGGCGATCAGCTCGATGTGCGCTTCTTGGCGCGCTTTCTCGCCGCGCATCGCGTTATTCAAGTCCGGGTCGTAGGAAGCGATCGTCATGTCTTTGCTGAACATCGGCGGAAACCTCGGCAGGTGCCCGGCGGAACCGGGGCAGATCGGGGGCGAAATAGGCTCGAAACGGGCGCGCATTCTACCGGATATGGGGCTGGGCGGGCCGGACAAGCACCGGATGTTGTAGGGAGCGTGGTGCCCGGCGGGCAGGGGCCCATGCTGACCAGCCTAGGCGTGCGGACTATACTTGCGCCCCCTCATATGTGCCGCAAACAACCGGTTTTCCCGGTTCTTTCGCTGCGGTACCTGTTTTGTTCCTGTCGTCTGTTCCGTTCCAGGAGTCCCCTCGTGGCCCAGTACATCTTCACCATGCACAAGCTCGGCAAGGTCGTGCCGCCGAAGCGTGAAATCCTCAAGGACATTTCGCTGTCGTTTTTTCCCGGCGCCAAGATCGGCGTGCTGGGCCTGAACGGTTCAGGTAAATCGACGCTGCTGAAAATTATGGCCGGTGTCGACAAAGAATTTAACGGCGAGGCCCGCCCGCAAGCCGGCATCAACATTGGTTACTTGCCGCAAGAGCCGCAACTGGACCCCGAAAAAACCGTGCGTGAAGTCGTCGAAGAGGCGGTGAGCGAAATCAAAAACGCGCAGGCTCGTTTGGACGAGGTCTACGCCGCTTACGCCGAGCCGGATGCTGATTTCGACAAGCTTTCCGCCGAGCAGGCGAAGTTAGAAGCCATTCTCGCGACTGCCGATTCGCACGCGCTGGACAACAAACTGGAAATTGCCGCCGACGCGCTGCGCCTGCCGCCGTGGGACGCCAAAATCGCACCGCTGTCCGGCGGCGAAAAACGCCGCGTCGCCTTGTGTCGTTTGTTGCTGTCGAATCCAGACATGCTGTTGCTGGACGAACCCACCAACCACCTCGACGCCGAATCCGTCGCGTGGCTGGAGCGTTTTCTGCACGAATTCCCCGGTACCGTGGTGGCGGTGACGCACGATCGTTACTTCCTCGACAATTCCTGCGAATGGATTCTGGAACTCGATCGCGGCCACGGCATTCCGTGGAAAGGTAATTACACAAGTTGGCTGGAACAAAAAGACGAGCGGCTGAAAACCGAACAGAAGCAAGAAGAAGCGCACAGCAAAGCGATGGCGCGCGAGTTGGAGTGGGTGCGTCAGAATCCAAAAGCTCGGCAAGCCAAATCGAAAGCACGTCTCAAGCAATACGACGAACTCTCGAGCAAAGAATTCCAAAAGCGTAATGAAACGCAGGAAATTTATATTCCGCCTGGCCCGCGCCTCGGCGACAAAGTCATCGAAGTGAAAAACGTCACCAAAACCTTCGGCGACCGTGTGCTGTACGAAAACCTGTCGTTCAATGTGCCGCCCGGCGCCATCGTCGGCATCATCGGCCCCAACGGTGCCGGTAAAACCACGCTGTTCAAAATGATCACCGGTCAGGACCAGCCCACGAAGGGCGAAGTGGTGCTCGGCGATACCGTGCAGATCGCCTACGTCGGCCAGATCCGCGACAACCTCGACGACAAGAAAAGCGTCTGGGAAGAAGTGTCCGGCGGACGCGACATTCTCAAGATCGGCGACTATGAAATGCCGTCACGCGCTTGGTGTGGCCGTTTTAACTTTAAAGGCTCAGACCAGCAGAAACGCGTCGGCGACTTGTCCGGCGGTGAGCGCAACCGCCTACAACTGGCCAAAACCCTGCAGGCCGGCGCCAACGTCGTGCTGCTCGACGAACCGTCCAACGACCTCGACGTGGAAACCCTGCGCGCACTGGAAGACGCGCTGCTCACCTTCCCCGGTGTGGCGATGGTGATCTCCCACGACCGCTGGTTCCTCGACCGGATTGCCACCCATATACTCGCCTTCGAAGACGATGGCTCGCTGGAATGGTTTGAAGGCAACTACCACGAGTTCGAGGAATACCGCCGCAAGAAACTGGGCGATGCCGCCCTGCAACCGAAGCGGATGAAGTATAAAAAACTGGCGTGATCTCACTGAATCGTGTTTTTTAGACACGTAAAATCTGTTGTTGCACGCCCTGCGGGAGACTGCCATGACCGACAAACGCCGCTTTACGCGTGTGCCATTCGATGCCGATGTGTTCATCGACATCAACGGCGCGCGCTATCAAACGGAATTGCTGGACGTGTCACTCAAAGGATTGCTGGTGATCGCCTGTGACGGTCTCGTCGCCGGCGATCCCTGCATTGCCACGCTGCAGTTGGGCGAAGAGCTCGACATCACCATGGATTGCGTGATCATGCATGTCACGGGCGACCGCGCCGGCTTGCGCATCGATCGTCTCGACATGGAATCGCTGTCGCATCTGCGTCGGCTGCTCGAACTCAATCTGGGCGATCCCGGCTTGATGGATCGTGAGTTGGGTGGGCTGCAAGGCTGACCACCAAGAAAACAAAAAAGGCGCCGATTGGCGCCTTTTTTGTTTCACGTTTCGTGACGGTCACTTCGCCGCAGCAGCGCCTTTGGCACGCACCAGCATCATGTCAACAAAACCACTCGCGTATTTCGTGACTTCATCACCGTACTGGCCAGGATCGACATCCACTCCGTAACGAGTGATCTTCACACTGGTGCCACCGCCCATGCCGCCGGCCGCCGCCAGAAAGGCCAAACCAGTCGTCACCGCACCGGCAACTTTGTCGCCCGTTGTCGTTTCATTGCGGATCTGCTTGTAGAACGGCGCTCCGGAAATAACCGGGCGCGCCGTGTTGAACGTTGCCACCTTGCTCACATCGATGCCGCATTGTTTTTTCTCGCCCTTGCCGTAGCAGTTCAGTGCGGCTTCTTTTGGGTAGAACATCATGTCGCCGGAGAGCGCAAGCCGGGCTTCGGCACTGACCTTGGCGGTGTTTTTGTCTGTGCCGAACTTGCCACGGTGTCCGTCACTTTGCAGTTCAGCAAAATCGACAAGAATCGCAAGGTGCACGGCATCAGCGCCCAACTCATCCATCAGCTTGCCTTCGTACTGCTGGGGGTTGTCGCCTTTCGCCGCCTTGAATGCGGCACCGAGGCCCGACATCACGCCAATGAAGCGGAAATCCGAAATACCCTGACCGTCTGGCGCATACACCATGTACTTGGTTTTGTCGCCCTGACCGCTGGCCTTGTACTCGAATGGCACCTGCTT
Source organism: uncultured Pseudomonadales bacterium (assembly GCA_964574995.1). Classification (GTDB taxonomy): domain Bacteria; phylum Pseudomonadota; class Gammaproteobacteria; order Pseudomonadales; family JADFDG01; genus JADFDG01. The sequence goes on from CAZNPF010000017.1 coordinate 48,598, forward strand.
TGAATTCTTGTGCATTCCCTGAAAGTTGGCGTTCGCAGCCAGCGTCTGACGCGGAATCACATCAAAACCGGCAGCGCGGGTTTTTTCTTCGGCGCTGGCGCAAATTTTGTTGGTGAGAGATTTCATCGCGGCATCGTCCATGCCGTGCAGGTTGTACTCGACCATCACTTGCGATTCGGCGCGCGTGTAGCCGGAGGCTGTCGTGGAGAACATGCCGCCCGACGTGGCTGCCGAAGCATTCGATTTGAATGCGAACATCACGTTGCAAGATGTGATCGCCACCTTTTTCACTTTCTTGATGTACTTGTCGGCATTTTTTGCCACACCAATGAACGAGGCCGCCTGGGCATCGGCTGCCTGCGCGGGATCAAACGGCTTCGGTGGCGCCACTTTGCCGGCACACGCCGTTAACGCAAGAGCAGAAGCAATGGCCGTGACACCAAGCACTTTGCGGTACGAAACGAACATGTATCTCTCCTTGAAGCGGACAGTTTTGATTAATTTTCGGTGGCTAGACGGCAAATCGGAACCGATAGCCCGCAAAGTGTAGAGGTGAGACTGATCGGCAACCCCCCCTCGATTGGGGGGGGCATCAAAGATTTAACTGAAAAATACGCATCGCGGCCGCGCCACCAGGCAGCGAGAGGCCGTGCGGGTCAGAGCGCGTCCAGCGCTTCCGCCAACTTCTGAACGCCAATAATTTCCATACCGGGAATACCGCCTTTAGGCACATTGGCCAGCGGCACGATCGCGCGTTTGAATCCGTGTTTCGCTGCCTCGCGTAAACGCTCTTGCCCCGAGGGCACCGGCCGAATTTCGCCAGAAAGGCCCACCTCGCCAAACACGACAAGATCCTGCGGCAACACGCGATCTCGGAATGAAGAAACCACCGCCGACAGCAGCGCCAGATCCGCACCGGTTTCGCCCACGCGCACACCGCCGACCACATTGGCGAATACATCTTGATCGCCCACCATGATGCCGCCGTGACGATGCAGCACCGCCAACAACATCGCCAACCGGTTTTGTTCAAGACCCACAGCAAGGCGACGCGGATTCCCCAACGGCGACGCATCGACCAGCGCTTGAATTTCCACCAGCAACGGCCGCGTACCTTCCCACAACACCATCACTACCGAGCCCGGAGCCGGCTCGCCGCGTGAAAGAAAAATGGCCGACGGATTTTTCACTTCCTTGAGGCCTTCGCCGGTCATCGCGAAAACGCCAAGCTCGTTGATTGCTCCAAACCGATTTTTCTGTGCGCGCAACGTGCGAAAACGCGAATCGGATTCACCTTCGATCATCAACGAGCAATCGATCATGTGCTCCAGCACTTTCGGGCCAGCCAGCGAGCCATCTTTAGTGACATGGCCCACAAGAATCAAAACGGTGCCCGTTTGCTTGGCAAAACGCGTGAGATACGCGGCCGATTCGCGCACTTGCGACACGCTGCCGGGTGCACTTTCCAACCCCGGCAGATAAACCGTCTGAATAGAATCCACCACCAACACGGCCGGCTTCATGCGTGCTGCTTCTTGGCAAATCGATTCCACATTGGTTTCTGCCAGCACCGCCAACTGCTTTACGGGCAATTGCAAGCGATGCGCACGCATTGCGACTTGCTGCAAGGATTCTTCGCCGGTGACATACAGCACCGGCAATCGCTCGGCCAATTGGCAACTGGCTTGCAGCAACAACGTCGATTTGCCCGCACCCGGATGACCGCCCAGCAAAACCGCTGAGCCTGCTACCAAACCGCCGCCCAGCACGCGATCAAACTCGGCCAACGTGGATGCGATGCGTGGCACGGCCGCCAGATCAATATCCGCAAGCGATTGCACGCCAGACTTCGCACCGGCATAACCACTGCGCACATCGGAAAAATCCGCATCGCGGGCAGTGCCGGTTTCTTTCGCCAGCACGACTTCACTTAACGTGTTCCACGCACCGCAGGCCACACATTGGCCCTGCCACTTAGCGTGTTCGCCGCCGCATTGATTGCAGACGTAAGCCGTTTTGCGTTTTGCCATGATCCGTCACACGTACTCGAAACGAACGCGCGTCGTGAGACGGCAAAATAGTTCGTAACTGATGGTGTTGGCTTGCCGCGCAATAGTGTCGACAGGCAAACCCTCGCCCCACAGCACCACGCGATCGCCCACTTTGGCATTCGGCACATCGTTCAGATCAATACCAAGCATATCCATGGACACGCGGCCCACCAACGGCACACTGTGCTCATGGATACGCGCTGGCGCACCCGGCATGACGCCGCGTGGATAACCATCGCCATAACCCATCCCGACCACACCGACGCGCGTGTCGTGTGCCGCATGCCACACTTGCCCATAACCCACGCCTTCACCGCGCATCACGCGATTGATGGCGATGAGTTGTGCGCTGATCGTCATCGCAGGTTGTAAATCAAATTCACTCGCAGAACGCCCCGCGACGGGCGAGCCGCCGTACAGCATGATGCCCGGCCGCACCAAATCCAGATGCGACGCCGGATGCGCCACGATGCCGGCAGAGTTCGCCGCGCTCATCGGTAGCTGATGCCGACGCGCAAATTCGCTCAACCGTTCCAATTGTTTGCGCGTCAGTGGATTGGCGGGTTCGTCAGCGCAAGCAAAATGCGTCATGGCGCCCAGATGGCGCACCCGCGATTGCAGTTTGGCCACGGCACTATCCGCCGCATCCAGCGGCAAACCCAAACGGTGCATGCCCGTTTCCAATTTCAGCCATGCCGCCACGGGATTCGCCAGCGCCGTATTCGCCAGCATGTCCACTTGCTCTAAGTGATGCAGTACGACGACAAAACCGTGTTCAGCCGCTCGCCGCAATTCAGCGGTGTTCGTCACGCCCTCCACCAGCAGTATCGGCTTGCTGATGCCGCCCTCACGCAGCGCCATGGCTTCATCAAACGTGGCAACACCCAATTGATCCGCCTCCGACAGCGCGCGCGCCACCGGCAGCAGACCGTGCCCGTATGCATTCGCTTTCACCATCGCCAGCACGTTGCTGCGTGGGCATAAGCGACGCACGACGCGCAAATTATGGCGCAATGCGTCAAGACGAATGGTGGCAACTACTTCACGCTTCATGCGCGATCACTCAGGCGTAATCTTCGTAATCACTGTGGGCAAGATTTTCGAAGCGCGTGTACTTGCCTTGGAAAGCCAGATTCACCGTGCCGATAGGGCCGTTCCGCTGCTTACCAATGATGATCTCAGCGGTACCGCGCACTTTGTCCAAGCGCTCACTGTTTTTCCCGTCGCCCTCTTTGAGGTACACCTCTTCGCGGAAGACAAACATGATGATGTCGGCGTCCTGCTCGATCGCACCCGACTCACGCAAATCGCTCATCAGTGGGCGCTTGTCCGGCCGCTGCTCTAGAGCGCGATTGAGCTGCGACAACGCTACCACTGGGCAACCCAATTCCTTGGCCACGGCTTTCAGCCCGCGCGAAATCGCTGAAATTTCTGTCGCGCGGTTTTCGTTGTTGCCGGGAACCTGCATCAACTGCAAGTAGTCGACCACGATCAATCCCAGCGTACCGCCATGCTCACGCGCCACGCGTCGCGCACGCGCACGCAATTCGGTGGGCGATAATGCCGGCGTGTCGTCGACAAATAACAACTGGTCTTTCAGTAGATGCATCGCCGACACGACGCGATCCCAATCTTCCTGCTGCAAATCGCCTTTACGCAGTTTCGACTGGTCAATACGACCCAACGAACTGATCATGCGCAGCACGATCTGATCTTTGGGCATTTCCATCGAAAACACGAGCACTGGCTTGCCGGTTTTGATCATCGCGTTCTCGGCGATGTTCATGGCGAACGTGGTTTTACCCATCGAAGGCCGGCCTGCGACAATCACCAGATCGCCTTTGTTGAGGCCGGACGTCATGTCGTCCAGTTTGTCGAAGCCCGTCGGCACGCCCGTAATCGCACCTGGGTTGCTTGCCAACTCGCGAAGCTTGTCGACAACGGTGGTGGCAATGTCCTTGATCGCCGTCGGGCCGGCGCCGCGTTGTCGACCTTCGGCAATCTTGAAAACTTTACCTTCGGCTTCGTCGAGAATCTCTTCGACTTTGCGCCCCTGCGGCCGGAACGCCGTGTCCGCCACTTCATTGGACACACGAATCAACTGCCGCAACACCGAGCGCTCGCGCACGATTTCAGCATAGGTTTTGATGTTGGCGGCGCTGGGGGTATTGCGCGCCAACTCACCGATGTAAACCACGCCGCCGGCATCGTCCAACTGCTGACGCTGCGCGAGTTTTTCGGTGAGCGTCACGACATCGAACGGACGCCCTTGCTCGGAAAGCTCTGCAATGGCTTTAAAAATCAGCCGATGGTCATGCCGATAAAAATCTATTTCGCCAACAACATCCGCGATGTTGTCGAATGCTGCGTTGTTGAGCATGAGGCCGCCCAGCACCGATTGCTCCGCTTCCACAGAATGCGGCGGCACTTTGAGACTGTCGGTGCTGGAGATGACGGCGGTGTAATTGGGCTCAGCCATGGACAACGCATTCCCACAAAAAACAAAAAGGCCCTGCCGGTGAAGGCAGGGCCCTGATTCTGGCACTCCGGGCGGCTTCCCGCCCGGGAAACTTGCCACCCTGCGACAGCGTTTGTCGGACCACAGCCCGTCAACAAGCTATCCACAGGTTTTACGAGGCCTGCACGGCCCCGGAATCCATCACTCGGCGACGATCGCCAACTTGACGGTAGCTTCGATATCGCTGTGCACACGCACGACAATGTCGTATTCGCCGGTGTTGCGCAGCACACCGTTCGGCAGCAGCACTTCACTCTTTTGTACTTCCACGCCGGCCTTGGCAATCGCCTCGGCGATGTCGCGCGTACCAATCGAACCGAACAATTTGCCACCTTCGCCGGCTTTAGCCGCCAGCGTGACCGCCAGACCGTTCAACTGATCAGCGCGTACTTGCGCGGCCGCATTGGCCGCAGCCGCAGCCGCTTCGAGTTCCGCGCGACGTTTTTCAACTTCGGCGATGTTCTCTTTGGTTGCCGGCTTGGCCTTGCCTTGCGGGATCAGAAAGTTGCGGCCGAAACCGGAACGGACTTTGACGACTTCACCGAGATTGCCGAGGTTGGCAACGCGCTCGAGCAGGATGATTTGCATGATGATTTCCTCCTCGCGTGCTTATTGTTGCTGGCTGTCGGAATACGGCAGCAGGGCGAGGAAACGCGCCTGCTTGATCGCCGTCGACAGTTGGCGCTGGTAACGCGCCTGGGTGCCGGTGATGCGGCTAGGAACGATCTTGCCGGTCTCGCTGACATATTGCTTCAGCGTTTCGAGATCTTTGAAATCGATGTACTCAACGCCTTCGGCCGTAAAACGGCAGAACTTGCGACGACGATAAAAACGCGCCATGTCTCTTCTCTCCTGTGCGGCCGATTTTTTGTTTACGGCCGCACTTAAATGATCTGAACTTGCCCTGCGTTGCCGCTGATGATCCGTGTTGCGTGGAGCACCAAAGAAGCTTCGCTGTCCTTGAATCCGGAACGTGTCAGGAAACCTTCGATAGCGACCGACTGGCCCACCACAAGCGTGCGTACCAACCCAGTCAACTCGTCACCTGCAACCTTCACATCGACCCGACAACGCGCTTCACGCGGGATGCCGGCTTCGATCTGTCGCGACCTGTGTTCGATGATGAGACGTTGCTGCGGAACCCCAGCGGGACTCCTGCGCATCGCACTCATCTCGACGATGAGGCCGGTGATCGCAAGGTGATTGGTTTCTTCCACCCGCTTCCGTCAGCCCTCGTCTTCGATTTCGTCGCGATCGCGCGGAACGCGATCACCACGGTCGCCGCGCTCTTCGCCATCACCACGGCGACCGCGCTCATTGGCGCTGCGCGCCATCGGCGACTGCTCAGTGATCGCTTTGTCGCGACGCACCACGAGACTGCGCAATACCGCATCGTTAAAACGGAAGGCGCTGTTGAGTTCGTCCAGTGCAGCTTGATCGCACTCGACGTTCAACAAAACGTAGTGGGCTTTGTGAATCTTGTTGATCGGATAGGCGAGTTGGCGACGACCCCAGTCTTCAAGACGATGGACAACGCCCTTCGCCTCTTTGAGAGCTGTGGTGTAACGCTCGATCATCCCGGGCACCTGCTCGCTCTGGTCAGGGTGCACCAGGAACACGACTTCGTAATGACGCATCGGTCTGTGTCTCCTTGTGGACGTCAGGCCTCCCCGGGCCGCAACAGGCGGCTGGGTGAGGCAAGGGCCCGCCGGCCTGAGCCGAACGGGGTCGCGCATTCTATAGAAGGGGCCTTGGATAGAAAAGCGCCCACGTCGGCTTTCCAGCCACGCAAGTTCGCCGTCTATCCTTCGATGGATTGCGGCTGCGGAGTCCCCCGGCTAACATCGCTTCGTACTTGCGTCACAAAATCAAACAAAAACAATAAATTCAACACGTTGGGCGCCATGCCTCTCTCCCGCAGCCGTGCTTTTTCGCTGATTGCCTGCTCCTTGCTGGCTTGGAGCAGCCTTGCGGCTGCCGACGATGCGTTGGTGGCGGCTGAGCCCGCGATGACCGGCGACCTCCTCATGGCGGCTGACGAGCCTGTCGTTGCCAGCCCCGAGACCGCCCCAGCGCCGGCAATGCCGAGCGACCTCACGCCGCGACCGCAGCGGGTATTCACCGAGAAGCCGCGCATCGAGGACTACACGGACTACGGCACGTTCCTTGTCGACATCATGGAGTACCGTCGCCAGAAGGAAGAGGCGGCTGCTCGTGCTGCCGCGCAAGCGGCCATGCCCGCTCCCGCCGCACCGGCCGCCGACAGCGGCACAGACCCTGCGCTCTACCGCATCAACGGCCCCGAATCGCTGGACGATGCCTTGGCCCGCGCCAAGAAACTACCGCACCCGGTGTACCAAGAAGCTGAACGCTACGGGCGCACCACCGCCAACAGCTTCCCAATCCAATCGCTGGACAGCGAGGACATGTCCAGCAACGAGGTTTCTGGGCAACTGGCTGATTTGGAAACGCTGGAACCTGACGTTTATCGCGAACAGGACGCCATCGAAGAAAACGTTGTGGTTTCGCAAGCACGCAAACCCACCAACGATAGCGACGCGCGCGATAAAAAAGCCGACGAAGATTCTGACGTCAACTACCGCCCAACCTACGACCGTGAAAATCGCATCGCCAGCGATAGTGACGGAAACACCTACCGCGTTCCGCTGTACATCAAGAACGAGGTCAACTACACCGTCATTCGCCGCGCCGAATTCACAGCCGAAGTCATCAAGCGCAACTGATTATTTTTTCTTTTTTGGCGCCGCTCGCCGCTGCCGCGCTGCCGCATAAAGAAATACGCCCGCTGCCACCGATACGTTGAGACTGTCTACCCAGCCGGCCATCGGCAACATCAGTAGCCGGTCGCAGTGCTCACGCGTCAAACGCCGCATGCCGCTGCCTTCTGCGCCCAACACAATGGCCAACGAGCCGGTGAGATCCGCGTCGTACAGCGATTCGGATTTTTCTTCTAGCGCCGCACCCGCCACCCACACGCCTTTTTCTTTCAGCAACTCCAGTGCGCGGACGAGATTGGTGACCTCAAACAATGGCACCGTTTCTGCCGCGCCACTTGCCGTCTTGGCGACGACCGACGTGATGCCAGCCGCTTTATCACGCGTGAAGACCACCGCGTCCACGCCGAACGCATCCGCAGAACGCAAAACGGCACCTAAATTATGCGGATCGGTAATGCCATCGAGCACCAACACCAACGGCGGATGTGGCAAATTTTCTACGTGATCGGCCAGTTCATTTTCACCCGCGAGCTTGCGATCACGCGCACGAGCCGCCACGCCCTGGTGTTGACCGCCCGCGCTCACGTTGGGTAGTTCATCTTTTCCCGCCGATCGCACATGCACACCATGCGCCTGCGCCAGCTTTTGAATAGTCGCCATCCGCTCGTCATCGCGCGTCGCATGAACGATCACTTCCAGCACACGCGCAGGATCATTCTCCAGCAACGACTGCACCGCATGCAGCCCGTAAAACCATTGCACCGCCATTAGCGTTTCTTCCCTTTCTTGGTTCCGCTCGGTTTTTTACCTGTCGGTTTTTTACCTGCCGACTTTGTGCCTGTTGGTTTTGCATTGCCGGGTTTTGTATTTCCGGATTTTGCGCCACTCGATTTTTCGCTACGCGGCTTTTCATCACGAGCCATGGGTTTGCCGCCACGCGAGTTCGCGCTGACTTCTTTACGGCGCGCACCGCCGGGCTTATCGCCCGCGCCATCGCGTTGGGATTTCGGATGCGGCCGCTGCGCAGCTTCGCGTGCCAAGCGGTCACGTGCAGATTCCTGCTGATCATCAGTGCGCACACGCCGATTCGATGCTGAACCACCCACCAGGACCAAATCGATTTTGCGATCTTCGACATTCACGGCGGCCACCCGCACCCGCACGCTGTCGCCCAACGAGATCCGTCGCGCCGTGCGCTCGCCCACCAAGCAATGTCGCAGCGGATCGAAATGCCAGTAATCGCTTTCCAGCGTCGAAATATGTATCAAGCCTTCGATGTAAAAATCGGTCAAATTGACGAATAAGCCAAAGCCGGTCACTGCGCTGACCACGCCGGCATATTCCTCGCCCACGTGATGTCGCATGTACTCGCATTTCAGGCGCTGAATGACATCCCGCGTCGCTTCGTCGGCGCGGCGCTCAGTCATCGAGCAATGCTCGCCGACGGCGTTCATTTCTTCGCCTTTGAACGGCAACCACTGCGCCCTCACGATTTCCGGCGCACCATCACGACGCTGCGCGCCGGCGTGCGTGCCTTCCCGAATCAACACTCGCAACGCACGATGCACCAGCAGATCTGGGTACCGACGAATCGGCGACGTGAAATGCGTGTACGCGTCATAACCCAAGCCAAAGTGGCCAAGGTTCCCGCCCTGATACACCGCCTGTTTCATCGACCGCAGCATCACGGTTTGAATGACACTCGCATCGGGGCGATCTTTCACCTGCGCCAATACACGTTGATAGTCCGCCGGCTCAACGCTGGCGGCCGCTTTGGCCGCCGCATCTTTCCCTTTGCCTTTACGCATCGTGAACAGCGACAAACCTAAGCCGCGCAAATAATCCGACAGCGTTTCCAGCTTCTCAGGCGTCGGCCCTTCGTGATTACGGTAGAGCGTCGGCGTCTTGGTTTTGATCAGAAACTTAGCGGCGCAGGTATTGGCAGCCAGCATGCACTCTTCGATCAACTTGTGCGCGTCATTGCGAATGACCGGCACGATTTTCTCGATCTTGCGGCCCGTCGTGAACTGGATTTTTGTTTCAACGGTGTCGAAGTCGATGGCGCCGCGCGCATCCCGCGCCGACTTCAGTGCTTCATACAGCGCGTAGAGATTCAGCAGATTGCCTTCCAACGCGCCGATTTCTGCGCGCACCACCTGCGCTTCACGGCTTTCCGGCTGCTCCAGAATGGCGGCGACCTTGGTATACGTCAGCCGTGCCTGTGAGCGCATAACCGCTTCGTGAAAACGGTAATGCGTAATTTTTCCGTCCGGCGAGATCGTCATCTCGCAGGCCAAGCAAAAACGATCGACATTTGGATTCAGCGAACACAAACCGTTAGACAGCGCTTCCGGCAGCATCGGCACCACGCGATCCGGGAAGTACACCGAGTTGCCTCGCTCCCACGCTTCCTTGTCCAGCGCACTGCCGGGTTTCACGTAGTGCGACACATCAGCGATGGCAACGATCAAATGCCAACCGCCGCCATCGCGTTGTTCGCAATAAACAGCATCGTCAAAATCACGCGCATCTTCGCCGTCGATCGTCACCAACGGCACCTGCCGCAAATCGAGGCGATAGTGATATTCGGAAGCCTCCGGCTGCGGTGCCAAAGCGTTGGCCTCCGCCTCAACCTCTTCCGGAAAACGATGCGGAATACCGTAGCTGCGAATGGCAATTTCGGTTTCCATGCCGGCTTCACGCGTGTCGCCCAGCACCTCCACGATCTTGACCTTGCCGTGCATGCGACGGTCCGGCCAGTCGACGATCTCTGCCAACGCATAGGCCTGTGGTGAAATCGTCAGCCCTGAATGCTCCAACACCAAAAATTCTTGGGTGACGCGCTTGTTGTCCGGCTGAAAAAATTCCACGTCACCATCGCGCACCACGCGGCCCACCAATGTACGCAAGGTGCGCTGCAGGATGCTCACCACTTCGCCTTCGCGGCGACCTCGCGAATCAAGGCCAATCACACGCGCCAGCACGCGATCGCCATCCAACAACGTGCGCATCTGTCGCGCACTCAGGAACAAATCACCACCGCCTTCATCCGGCACCAGAAAACCAAAGCCTTCGCGATTGCCAATCACGCGCCCCGCCAGCAAATCCATCTCGCGAGGAAGCCCCCAAGCCCCGCGACGGTTACACACCAATTGCCCGTCGCGCTCCATGGCCTGCAAGCGACGCGTCACGGCGTCGACCACGATCGGGTCCTTATCGAGGCCCAGTGTCGTCAGCAGCGTGTCCGTTGGCGTCGGCTGGCCACGCTCTTGCAACCACTGCAACAGAAAGGCGCGACTGGGAATGGGGTGCTCGTATTTGCGCAACTCGCCAGCGTGGGCGGGGTCGCGCTCGGGGGTCCAGATCAAGTCATTCTCCAAGGCGGGCGGGCATGCCCGTGACGGTTCATCTCTGCGCAAAAGACGCAGTGAACCGGCCGCGCCATGGTAAAGGGCGGGGCCCATCGACGACACCGCGGATTGTCCCCGGCGGCCCGTCAGGGCTTCCGTTTTAAGGCCCGCATCCCTAGAATGCGCGCCTCCGCCGAGGTGGTGAAATTGGTAGACACGCTAGTTTCAGGTACTAGTGACGCAAGTCGTGGAGGTTCAAGTCCTCTCCTCGGCACCAAGTGACACTCTCATGCAGTCCCACCCTGCATCAGAAACCCCAGAAAAGCCCAGCAACGCTGGGCTTTTCTGTTTCAGGGGTTCTCATGTTCTCTCTTCCAATCTCAGCACCGTCTGGGTAACTTTCTGGGTAACTTTTTTGGCCCCTTCCGGAGGGACCAGCCCGGATGACGACCCGAAAGCTGCTGACTCACAACCGCCAGGCCGAGACGGCCAAACCCGAAGCCAAGGCCTACAAGCTCAAGGTCGACACTGGCCTGTTCCTCGAGATCACCCCCCTGGGGAGCAAGCGCTGGCGCTTTCGTTACCAGTTCGCCGGCAAGGAACAGATGATCTCCTTCGGCCTCTTCCCAGACGTTGGCTTGGCCGATGCCAAGGAAAGAAGGGAGGCTGCCAGGAAGCTCCTGGCCCAAGGGGTCAACCCGAGCGTCAACCGCCGGAGCGAGAAGGTCGCCCAGCGAGTGGCATTCGCCAACTCCTTTGAGGCCGTGGCCAAGGAGTGGCTGGGACGCCAGACCGACAAGTCCGAGAGCACCCGCTCCAAGTCGGAGTGGCTGCTGGGCTTTGCCATCTCCGAGTTCGGCAGGGTCCCGATTAGTGAGATCACCCCGCCCATGATCCTGACGGCCTGCAGGAGACAGGAAGCCGAGGGCAAGCATGAGACTGCCCAGAGGATAAAAACCAAGTGCGGACAGGTGTTCCGCTATGCCGTGGCCACTGGTCGTGCCGAGAGGGACCCGACCACTGACCTTAGGGGCGCCCTCAAACCTCCCAAAGTGAAGCACCGGGCGGCCATCACCGACCCGAAACGACTCGGCAGCCTGCTTCGCGACATCGACAACTACTCGGGACATATCCCGACGGTGTGCGCTTTGAAACTCGCCCCGCTCGTCTTTGTCCGCCCAGGAGAACTCCGGGCCGCCAAGTGGGCCGATATCGACCTCGAGCAGGGCACCTGGTCTTACACGCCACCCAAGACGCGCAACCAGACGCAGGTAGAGCACATTGTGCCGCTATCCAAACAGGCCATTGCCATTCTGAAAGAGATTCACCAGGTGACTGGGCGAAGTGAATTTGTTTTCCGTAGCTCAAGCGAGAGTGGTCATCTTTCCGAGGCCGCCGTCCTGAACGCCCTTAGAAAAATGGGTTATGGGAAAGACGATATGAGTGGCCACGGATTTCGAGCCACAGCAAGAACGATTTTGGAGGAGGGTCTAGGCTTCCGGATCGAACTAATAGAGCAACAGCTCGCGCACAAAGTTGCAGATGTGCACGGGCGCGCTTACAACAGGACAAAGCATCTTCCCGAGCGAAAGCAGATGATGCAGAAATGGGCGGATTATCTCGATAAGATCAAGGCTTGCTAGCCGCAACCCTGGTGAATTCGCAGCAGACGATGAACGCCTACGAGGTCGGCCGCCGACGCGTGCCCGTCTCGATGCTGCCTGTGCTGGCGCGCATGCTCGGCGTCTCGGTGGAAGAACTGATCGGCGAAGAGGCCAAGGCCAGCAAGCGCGGGCCGTCGCCGAAGATCCAGCAGCAACTCGAACGCATCGCGCAGTTGCCGCGCGCCCGCCAGCAGATCGTGATGCAGATGCTCGACGGGGTGCTGCAACAGCAGACCCGCTAGAGCTAGAGCAACAAGCAGCCGCTAAAACGAAAAACCCCGCGCAAGGCGGGGTTGGGGAAGATTTTTCTCAGAAGAATTTAGTGGGTACGCGCGGGAAGGACGCTATGACCGCGTCAGAATTCCAATCAATGGAATAAGAATGGCAAGTAGAATGCCGCCGACAAAAAATATCATCGCTTTACGCACGGTAAATTTGGCCTGCATCCGATGCATAAGAAGCTTATTTTTCTGATCGGCGAGCAAAGGGCCGTCATCTGCCTCAATTAACTCATTGGGACGAAAAAAGAATTTCACTAACAACCGCCTATCCTCCAAAAGAACCCAACGCTTACCTTCTGCTGCTGCCGCCTCTTGGACGAGACGGGCTATGCGCATAGTTTCAAGGTTGAAGCGCACGACAATAAACGCCGCCACAAGCCAACCAATAAACATAAAAACTGGCACTAAGAACTTGGCCGCAGAGCTCATGTCAACCAACCTTAATCGAAGGAGAAACTGCCAGCTGCAGTCCATGCAGCGCCCGTATGGGCTTCAAACGGCACTGCAGGCGCAGGCGTAACTGCCAACCCAACCCCGACAAAACCGCTATAGGCAGGCGGACTTCCACTAGCGAAATTATTTACATCAAAGCCAACGGCCGGTCCGAAATCTGCACTTGCCCCATAGTTACCACTCCATCCATTAAATTGCTCCGGACATAGAGCCTCAGAATATGTGCCGACAACCCCGAGAGATGCACCAACCCCTGTACTCATGCCGGTAAAAGGAACCGCTGAAAATATTCCTCCTAGCCTCCATTGAGACGGGTCACCAAGAGCATCTGGATTAAAACTCAGGGCTACTTGCAGCGACACATCGAACCTAATAATCGCAGAAGAACTGTATTCAACTCCAAGCCCAAGGGTAGTGAGTCCATTTAGGTCAATGGCATTAATTGGATCATTAGCCGCATAGACGAACACGTTCGTATCACCACCGTTAAATCCGATGGGATCGCGCGTCGTCCACCGCCCCACTTCCGCATCGTAATCCCGCGCTCCGAAGCGTGTGAGTTTCGTGTCGCGGTCATAGAGGCCACCCGCAAATCCGAACGGCTGGAATCCCGGGTTCGTGTCGTTGGTGACATTGCCGTAACTGTCGTAATCCATGCGCTGCACGACTGTGCCGTTCGATGTATCGACGACCAAACGCACGCTACCGAGATGATCGGTCACGATTCTATAGGTCGTGCCCGTCTTCACCATGTAGTCCGGCACGTTGACCTTCGTGCCGTAGACGAATCTGGCGACGACGGTGTTGCTGCCGTCGAGTTCGGCGGCGATGCGCAGTTGATCCTGCCACAGGAAGGCCTGCGTCGTGGTGCCGTTCACCTGCTTGCCGATGCGGC
>CAZNPF010000018.1:0-51775 GCA_964574995.1 uncultured Pseudomonadales bacterium
TACCGGCCTGTCACGCCGGGGGTCGCGGGTTCGAGTCCCGTCCGCTCCGCCACTTGATGTGCGAAAGACAAAAAAGCCGCGCTTTGCGCGGCTTTTTTGTTTCTGTGTGCTGGGTTCGTTGGCCTCGTCATGGCGTTTTAGCCGAGCCTGCTCGTGGGGCACCGTTTTAATTGCGAGGATTGCGCAAGCCGCGCCGATATTCACCAGGCGTGACCTGGGTCCAGCGCTTGAATGCACGCTGAAAGGCGCCGGGCGTGGAGAAACCCAAGATATAGGCGATTTCGCCGAGGCTGAGACCCACATCCTTCATATAGGCCAGCGCCAAATCTCGACGTGAGTCGTCGAGCAACGTCTGAAACGACGTGCCTTCATCGCGCAATTTGCGACGCAACGTCCAGCTGGCTATGCCAAGGCCTTCGGCCACTTCTTCTAAAGATGGCGTATTTCCGCGCAATAGTGGCCCCAGCACCTTTTGCACGCGCGCATCGAAGCGGCTTTCATTTTCCAGTTGTCGTAGTTTTTGTTCGCACAGGGCTAGGAGCTCGGCATGCAGCCGCGGCTCGCGTGTGCGTAGCGGTATGGCGGCAGCTCCGCGTGCAAGCAGCACGGCATTTTCGTCGGCGGCAAAATAAACCGGGCAGGCGAAACTGGTCGCGTAATCCGCGTGATAGGGCGGGGCGGCAAATTCGATGTGCACTTCGCGCAAGGCAGCGGGCCCTGCGCACTCGCTGATCATTCGGCACCACGTGGCGAGCATGGCGTCGACGATAAAACGCGTGAAATTGTTGTATGGCGCGATGCTATAGAACGACAGTTTTTCTTCGGCAGGTAGCCAGCGTGATTGACCGCGATAACTCCGCACGGTCAGCGGCTCAAAGCGGGTAATCAGCGCCAGCGCATCGCCCAGCGTGGGGGCACTGGCGGCGGCTAGCCCGGCGATACCGAGATGCGTGAAGGCCGTTTCGGCGGCAATGACCAAGCCCAGCCGACCGCGGCCGGACAAGGCAATGGCCCGTTCACCCAAGCGACCGTAGTCCAAGAGTTCGCAACGTTCCTCACGAGCAGCCGGTGGTGGCAGCAAGGCTTCTAGGTGCGTGGGATCGACGCCTTCGCGTGCGGCAGCGGCCAGCAGGCGATCGACAGAGGTCCAGAGCAGGTCGCCTGCGCGCATGAAATCTCAAGGTCCAGAAAAGCCGGGAGCGGTCTCCCGAGGGGTATTGCGGCTGGGCAAGGATAGCCGGGTGATTAAGCGGCGACCACGGCTACAACGGCTAGTCGATGCGATGGCTGTGACAGGGTACCGCTCATGCGGCTTGGCAACCTCGTGCCGACTTGGGAACATGATGACCCCGGAATTCGGACCTGTTCTGCAGGAAATACGGACATGCCAATCAGTCACGCCGCTGGCTCTCAGTCAGAAGTCATTCTTTTCTTTGGTGAAGGCGGCATTTGCAAAGGCCTGCTTTATTCGGATTTTGAAGCCGTCTTGGATGGCGTGGTCGGCATGCAAGAGTTTGCCGGGCATGAGATGAAAGCGGCTTATGTCACGGTGAATGGTCGCCTGCAGGTGACGGGCGTCGTGTTGTTTTTGATTGGTTTCGATGAGCGCGGTGTGGCGGATCGCAGTTGGAATATTCCGCTGCGACACATGGTAGAAAAAGCTGATCGCGGCCCCGATCTCGGTGCCGGTGCCGTCAACTTGGCGTGCCGCAGCCAGTGCCCCATTTCGTGGCAGCAAGCGCAGTTGTGGGACCCGAACATGAAGCAGGGTGAAAATGATTTTGTTTTCATCCGCGATGCCATTCGTGATCGAGGTAGTTATTTGGGTTTGCGTGTGACAGACGACACGCCAACGCCGGCACAGAACAATTGGAGTATTCCACCGGAAGCCCCAGCGGTACCTATTTTGGCGCCAGCACCCGCACCGGCTGCTGTACCGGTACTGACACCGGCAGAACCGCCAGTGGTGATGCCGACGGCGGCACCTTCAGCCAGACCATCAACCATGCCTCCTGTCGTATCGACTGTTGCGGATTCCGCGGCCGGTGGCGACGTGCTCGATCAAATTCGTGAAGAGCGGGTGAAGCTGGCGCGCACCATCAAGGATCTGCGTCTGCAAGTCACCACCATGGAAACGCAACACAACGAAGAACTGGCGCATATCAATTATGTCGCTCAGCAAAAAGAAGAAATTCTCAATACGCAGGTTGAGAAATTGCTAGGCCAGTTTAAGTCCTTGAAAGCGCAGAACGCTGCATTACGCGAACAGGCTACGGCGCAGCGTGCACAAATTGATTCGCTGCACGATGCCATTGAGCGTCAGGCGGATGCGGAAGCCAGCGGGCAGTCTCAGGCGGAAGAGGTTCGCCGCCAAGTTGAGCGTGAGATGCATCAGAAGCTGGAGGAAGAAACGGCCAAGCTTCGCGAAGAAATGCATATTCGAGAAATGGACCTGATTAGCCGAGATGAAAAAATTGAGCGGCTTAAAGAGGAAATTGTCGACGCTCAGCGCAATCAATCAGCCAGCCAAGCGGTTGGGGCTGATCTGTTCCTTGAGAAGCTCGAAAAGTTAGGCGTGAGCTTTATTGCTTTCCACCCGGGTGCTGGTCACGTATCGATCCCATTCAAGAATATCCAGCGCTACGTCGAAAATCCGCAAGCCTATGCGGCTGAGAAGTGCTTGGTGACCGAAGATCGTTATCGCGCTTGGCTTGCACACTACGAGAGCCCGGCCTGCGTACGAGTCAAAGCAGATGGGAAAGTGTGTGGCACACGGTTGATTCGTGTCGATGTGCCGAACCGCTTTAAGCCGGGAGATTCTGATACCTGCGCCAAGTGCCAGGGCGACCAAAACATTGCCAACGTGTTGGCGTTCCGCTGAAGTCCGCGCGCGTATTTACGAGCCGAGAAAAGACCCCATGAGCCGGCAATTAATCAATAAAAAACTTTTGCAGACGTTTGTTCCAGTCAATTCATTGACTGCAAACCACCTAGACCAGTTATTGGCGCGCCAAGATGTGGCCACGGTGCCGCGTGGCGAAACGCTGTTTCGTATCGGCGATGAAGACAACACCACCATTTACTTATTGAGTGGGGAAGTTGAGCTTATCGACTCGCAAGGTCGCCGCACGGTGATTTCTGCCGGCGGTATTGAAAGTTGGCATCCGATTGAACACTTTCAGCCGCGTCGTAGCACGGCGACCGCATTGACGGATGTCAGTTTGGTTCGTTTTGACAGTTATCGCTTGGACACAATCCTCTCTTGGGACCAGTCAGCCGGTTACATGATTTTGGATATTGCCTCCAATCGGCAGTTGGATCAGGACGCCGATTGGATGATCAAGCTGCTCAAATCCAATCTGTTTTACAGCGTTCCGCCGGCCAATATTCAGGAAATTTTCCGGCGTATGAAGTCGCGTGATTATCGCGCCGGCGAAACAGTGATTTCACAAGGCGAAGCGGCCGATTGTTGTTTCTTCATCAAAAAAGGCGCATGCGAAGTCTCCGTGCTTTCTCCGGGTGCCGCGCAGCCGGTGACGGTGGCGATGATTGAGTCTGGTCAGGGTTTTGGCGAAGAAGCGCTGCTTGCGGAAATGACGCGCAATGCCACCGTGACGATGGCAACTGACGGCACACTGATGCGTTTGGATAAGGCGGATTTTATTGAGCTGCTCAAGGAGCCGGTGGTCAGTACCTTGCCGTTTGCTGCTTGTCAGTCAGTGGTATCGGCGGGCGGTCTTTGGCTGGATGTGCGAACGGCGGATGAATTTGAAGCCGAGCACTTTCAAGGCGCACAAAATATGCCGCTGAATGTGTTGCGATTAAAATCCCGTTTGTTGGATAACAAGCGTCACTTGCTGGTGTGTTGCGATACGGGCCGTCGTAGTAATGCGGCAGCATTCTTGCTGAAAAATGCGGGTTTTCGTGTCGATGTATTGGATGGCGGCTTGAATGCCTTGAGCGGTGCGCAGCGTCAGCAGTGCTTGGTTGATCACTGAATTTATGGCAGGTTTTAAACAGATTGGTTTGATCGGGCGGCCAGGCAGCAATGCAGTACTGCATACGCTGCGTCATGCCATCAAATTTCTGCAGTCGCGTGATTGCGAATTAATGTTAGAGGCGGAGCTCGGTTCCGCATTGGGTAAACATGGGTTGCCGGTCGGTGATCGGCGGACGTTAGGTAAAACCTGTGATCTTGTGGTGGTTATCGGTGGTGACGGTAGTTTATTGGCAGCCGCGCGTTCGTTGTCGCGTCATGGTGTGCCGGTAGTTGGTATCAACCGAGGCAATCTGGGTTTTCTCACGGATATCTTGCCGGGTGAGTTGGAAAAGCAACTGGGCGCCATTCTTGATGGCAACTATGAGTCTGAAAAGCGTTTCTTGTTGGATGCTGAGTTGCGTCGAGGGTCCGAGAAAGTCGCCAGTGGTGTCGCGCTGAACGATGTCGTCATCCGCGCAGCCGACAGCGTGCATATGGTCGAACTCGAGTTGTATTGCAACGAGCAACTGGTTTATCGCCAGCGTTCTGATGGCTTGATTATCGCAACACCTACCGGTTCCACCGCGTACGCGCTTTCGGGTGGTGGGCCGATCATGCATCCTCAATTGGATGCTTTGGTGTTGGTGCCTATGCATCCTCATACTTTGTCCAGTCGACCCATCGTGGTCGATGGCAATGTCGAAATCAAAGTCGTGGCGACATCAGCCAATTTGCCACTGGTGAGTTGTGACGGCCAGGAAGGTGTTCGCGCACAGGAAGGCGACGCGATTCATGTGCGTAAGCGTTCCCAAAAACTGACGCTGATTCATCCGCCTGGCCATGATTTTTATGAGGCCTGTCGGTCCAAGCTCGGCTGGTCGAGCAATCCTTGATCTCGGAAGTATCGCGATGGATTTTCAAGCGTTGATTGAGCGCATGGATGCGACGACATGTGCGGCGTTGCGGCGTGCGGTGGAGCTCGGCAAGTTTCCGGACGGCCGTCGGCTGACGGATGAGCAGCGCGAGTTATGCATGGAGGCGGTGTTGACATGGGAGATGCGCAATCTGCCGGCAGATCAACACACGGGATATATCGACCGTGGCAGCAAGGCAGAAGGTGAGGTCTGCGACAGCGATGAGCATGTCGAAGAGGATCAGCCGTTTGTTTTGCGTGGCGGGCGTGATACCGATAAGCACTGAAATAATCTACTTTTCGCACGGGAGTTTCCGTTATGCGTGACAACGAGGCTCCGCGTGCTGTTCGGCTCGCGGACTACCGTGCGCCTGCTTTTTTGGTCGATCGCATCGATCTGCATGTTGATATTCGTGACGGCTACACACGAATCACCAGTGAGTTAAGTCTGCGCCGTAATCCTTCGCTTGCGCATTCTGCGGCGCCATTGCGGCTGGATGGCGAAGGTATTCGTCTAGTCGAGATCAGTCTGAATGACGCGTTGCTGGATGCCACGCAATACGAGCTTGATGAGAAATCATTACAGGTTCCGCAGGTTCCCGATGCGTTTCTGTTGCGCACGGTGGGCGACATCGATCCAGCACTGAATACTGCATTGGAAGGTTTGTACATGTCACACGGCATGTACTGCACGCAGTGTGAAGCGGAAGGATTCCGTCGGATTACCTGGTATCCGGATCGTCCAGATGTGCTGGCACGATTCCGCACAACCATCGAAGCCGATAAAGCGCGATATCCCTTACTGCTATCGAATGGCAATTGTGTAGCACGAGAAACGTTGGCGGATGGTCGTCACCGTGCGACGTGGGAAGATCCCGTCCCCAAACCTTGTTATTTGTTTGCGTTGGTGGCGGGTGATTTGGCGTGCCATGAAGATCAGTTCATCACGATGAGCGGTCGCCGCGTTGTATTGCAGATTTTCGTAGAGCCGCAGGATCTCGACAAAACGGCACATGCCATGGATTCGCTCAAGCGAGCCATGCGCTGGGACGAAGAGGTATATGGCCGAGAGTACGATCTGGATATCTACATGATCGTTGCGGTGTCTCATTTCAATATGGGCGCGATGGAAAACAAAGGACTTAACGTCTTTAACACATCGTGTGTGCTAGCGAGCCATTTGACGCAATCTGACAAGGCGTTTCAGCGCGTGGAAGCGGTGATTGCGCACGAATATTTTCACAATTGGAGTGGAAATAGGGTCACATGCCGCGACTGGTTTCAGTTATCGCTGAAAGAGGGTTTTACCGTATTCCGTGATTCTGAATTTTCCAAGGACATGCACTCGCGTGCGGTGAAGCGCATTGAAGAAGTCAACTTTCTGCGCAGCGTCCAATTTCCGGAAGATGCCGGACCTTTGGCGCACCCGGTACGGCCAGAGTCGTACGTCGAGATCAATAACTTCTATACAGTGACGATTTACGAGAAAGGCGCCGAGGTGGTGCGCATGATGGCCACCTTGCTGGGGCCTGAAAAGTTTCGGGCTGGCTGCGATCTTTATTTTGCGAGACATGATGGGCAAGCGGCCACGTGCGAAGATTTCGTGCGGGCGATGGAGGAGGCGGGCTCCATTGATCTGACGCAATTCCGTCGTTGGTATTCGCAGGCGGGCACACCTGAGGTGCAGGTCCGTGAATCTTGGGATGCCGAGCGCCGTGAGTATCGTCTACATTTTTCTCAGCGCAGTGTGATGAAGCCGGGGCAGCCGGCGAGCCTCGCCAACAATTTGCCCTTTGTGATTCCGGTACGTATGGGTCTGCTGGATGCCATGACCGGTGAAGAAATGGCGATGCCAACAGATGATCCGCGCATGGTGTTGCGTGATGATGGCGCCTTGTTTGTGTTGAGCGAGGAAGAGGCAGAGCTGGTTTTCTGTGGGCTTTCCGCTAGGCCGATACCGTCACTGTTTCGTGAATTTTCTGCGCCAGTGCAACGTGTGCAGTCGTTATCAGACGCTGATCTGGCGTTTCTTGCGCGTCATGATCGTGATGAGTTCAATCGCTGGGATTCTGCGCAAACATTGCAATTGCGCGCCTTGCTGGTGGCGGTTGCCGATGTGCAGGCGGGCCGCGAACCGAAGTTGTCGTCCGTGCTACTGGATTGGTACAAGGCATTGCTGGCTTTTGCGCCGGAAAATCCAGCGTTGGCTGCCGAAATGCTGACATTGCCATCGGAATCTTTGGTGGCGGACCAGATGGCCGTGGCGGATCCGTATGCGGTGCGACAAGCGCGTCGCGCGCTGCGCAAGCAGTTGGTTCTTGCGCTTCGCCAGCCGTTATTAGCGCTGCTCGACGCGCAAGCTGCGCGCGGACCTTGGCAGGCATCGCCGACTGAAATTACCCGCCGAGCGCTGTCGCATGCGGTGCTGGATCTGTTGGCGGAGTTGGAAGATCGTGATTTTGCGGTACGGGTACGGCAGCAATTTCACGAGGCCGACAACATGGGTGATCAGTTTGCTGCTCTGCGAGCGGCGGTTCACGGCGGGTTAGACGACGCTGAAGAGTTGCTCTCGGATTTTTATGCTCGCTGGCAACATGAAGCACTCGTCATCGACCAATGGTTTTCTTTGCAGGTGACCAGCCCGGCGCTGGATGCCGTGGCACGCGCGCAAGAACTGTTGACGCATCCGCAGTTTGATCGCACCAATCCAAATCGTGCGCGCGCTTTGATTGCTGCGTTTTGTGGTAATGCGGCGGAATTTCATCGTGCTGACGGCGCAGGCTATCGTTTTCTTGCCGAGCAAGTGATCGCGCTGGATCGTATTAACCCGCAGATTGCCGCGCGTTTGGCGGGCGCGTTCAGCCGTTGGCGGCGTGTCGATGCAAACCGGCAAACATTGGCTGCCGCGGCCATGGATCACGTATTGGCACAGCCGACGCTATCGCCCAACCTGCTCGAGGTTGTCAACAAGGCGCGCCATGATGGTGCGGCTTAATTTTTGAAAGGATACATCAGCAAATGGGTATTAACGTACATGACCGGACGGTATTTTGTGCCGTAGATCATGTTTTCTCGTTGGCGAACGAGTGTTTTCTGGTATTGAATGCTCGAGTACGTTGTTTGATGTGCGGGACCACACCATAAACCCTGAGGGAGTCAGACCCATGAAAGCCAGAAGCCTTGCGATTGATGCCTTACATGCCCCTTCACGGGCAGGTTTTGTGTTGAGTTCTTTGTTGCCTTTGTGCATGGCAGTGCCTGCGCAGGCTTTTGAGTTTGATGTGGGTGATGACGTAAAGGGTCGTTTTGATAACACGTTGTCTTACGGCGTGGGGTTCCGAACACAAGGGGCGGACCATAATTTAGCCGGTGAAGTGGATCCTGCTTCAGCAACACCGTATGCCGATTTGACGGCGCGTAATATCCGGACAGCGGCCAACAAAAACGACGGTAACCTGAATTTTGCAGACGTTGGCGCGCTGACATCGAATACCGTCAAATTGAATTCACTGTTCGAAACGACGTGGAACAAGTTTGGTGCCCAGATCAGTGGTTTTGCGTTTTACGACCAAGCGCTGGCAGATATCGACGGATCTCAAGGAACATTTAACGAATTCATCAACAACGTGAATAACGTGGATGTATTCGACAACAACCGCTTGCCGGAAGATACCGCCGACTACGCGGTCAGTGATGTTCGCTTGTCATCGGCCTATATCTGGGGCGACTTCGACATGGGCGGGCATACCATCAACATTCGTCTCGGCGAGCAAGTGCTCAGCTGGGGTGAAGCGTTGTTTTTCCAAGACGGTATTAACCAAGCCAATCCTGCAGATCTTTCCATTCTGCGAGTCCCTGGCGCTGAAGTGAAAGATGCGCTGCTGCCGCTGCCGATGCTGGTGATGTCCAGCAACATCACGGATTCGCTGTCGACAGAAATGTTCTATGAATTCGGCTGGAATCGTTCGGAAGCGGATCCGGTGGGTACGTTCTATTCGACGACCGATGCATTTTTTGGTTATGGCTCGGAAGCCGTCATTGTCGCTAATGCGGCATTTGCCGGATACAACGCGTTTTATGGTCGCCCGCAAAATGGAGACAGAATCAGTATCAACAAAACCGATGACCACGATCCCAAAGATGACGGTCAGTATGGTCTAGCCTTGCGTTACATGGCGGAGTCACTAAATAACACCGAATTCGGTGCGTTCTTTATGAACTATCACGCACGTAAGCCATCGGCAGGCGCGATTTTGGGGACGTCCAATACAGGCAATGCGGGTTTGGACGCAGCGGGTTATCTCGATAGCACGACGTACTTTTTGAAGTACGCTGAAGATCAGAAAGTATTTGGCTTTACGTTCTCAACCAACGTCGGAGAAACGTCGTTCTCGGGCGAAGTGGCTTATCGCCCGGACGCTACGTTCATGCCGGAAGTGGGCGACAACCTGATTGCTTATGCACAGTTGGCCGCTGCTGGCGGTATCGGCAGCGGTGCCCCCATTCCGGTCACGAACTTCGGTAGTCACGTTCATGCGGTAGATGGCAGTGCAACGCTCACGGAAGGTGAGGAGCTCGATCTCACGGCCGAAGAAGACATGATGAATGTCTCGCTCCTAGCCATTCACAACTTTGGCCCTACGCTGGGGATGGATGGTCTGACGGGCGTGCTCGAACTGGGCGGTGCGTGGGTCACGGGCATTCAAGACGACATTGATAATGGCGTGCTGTATGCGGCGGAAGGCGCCTTAGGGTATGTCCCGGCTGCTGGCTTGCTTGAAGGCAACCCGGATCAGTATTTGGATCCGTTCGCTTGGGGCTACCGCGTGGTGCTGGCATCTGAATTCAATGACGTATTTTCCGGCGTGAACTTCAAGCCGCAACTGCGCTATGCACAAGACGTCGAAGGCAATGGCGTCATTGGCGGTAATTTCATGGAAGGTCGGCAATCCGCGATGGCGGCAATCGACATGGAGTACGGTAACAACCTGATCATTGGCGTGGGTGCCAATACCTTCTGGGGGCGTGACGGCAAGAACGAAGGCAACCAGCTGCACGATCGCGACAACGTGTTCGCCAGCGTGAAGTACTCGTTCTGATACGTCTGTGACCATCCGCGTGGCAATCTGCCATGCGGGTGGCACTTCTTAAGGAGAAAATCATGTTGAAAGCAGCATCGATGATGGGGCTGACCTGCGCGCTTTTGTTGTGCGTACCGGTAACCGGTTCAGCCAAAGTGCCGGAGAGTGTTGCGAAAGAACTCAAAGGCAGCCTGACGCCGTTTGGCGCCGAGCGTGCTGGCAATGGCAAGGATGTCATGAGCGGTGACGGCATTCCGGCGTGGACCGGCGGCATTACCAAAGCGCAGATTCCTGCCAGTTACAAGAAGCCCGGGCAACATCACCCCAATCCATTTCCGGGGGATAAAGTTCTCTTCAACATCGATGCAAAAAACTACAAACAGTATAGCGATCGCATTCCGCTGGGCTTGCAGGCACTGATCACGAATTATCCCAGTTCATTCCGCATACCGGTTTATCAGTCGCGGCGCAGTCATTCCGCACCGGATTGGGTCAACGACAACACTTATCGCAACGCGCTCCAGGGAACTTTGAACAGTGATGGCAACGGCATTGATGGTGTCTACGGCGGCATTCCGTTCCCGATTCCCTCGGGCAGCAATGAACAACAGGCATTGCAGATTATTTGGAATCACGACATGCGCTGGCGTGGCGTGTTTGTCATCCGCCGCGCTGCCGAAGTGGCCGTTCAGCGTACCGGCGACTATTCGCTGGTGGTAAGCCAGCAGGAAGTTTATTTCCGTTATTACAACCCGAAAGGTTCACCGGCTGACCTAGCAGATAACGTTTCGTTCTATTACTTGTCGTTCACCAAGAGCCCCCCACGTTTGGCAGGTGGTGCTGTGCTGGTACACGAAACCATCGATCAAAAAGCGCAGCCACGCCAAGCGTGGGGCTACAACGCCGGTCAGCGTCGAGTGCGTCGCGCACCGAATTTGGCATATGACACACCGATCGCTGCGGCAGAAGGTTTGCGTACGGCAGACGACACCGATATGTATAACGGTTCGCCGGATCGTTACGACTGGAAGTTGATCGGCAAAAAAGAGATGTACATTCCGTACAACAACTACAAAATCGATAGCGCCGACGTCAAATACAAGGATCTTTTGCTCAAGGGCCATCCCAACCCGGATTACGCGCGCTATGAATTGCACCGTGTCTGGGTGATCGAGGCGACGCTGAAGCCGGGTGCGCGTCATTTGTATTCCAAGCGCACGTTCTATATCGACGAAGACAGTTGGAGTATTGCGGTTGCTGATCAGTACGACTCGCGCGGCGATCTCTGGCGTGTGAGCGAAGCATTTCTCAAGAATTATTACGAAGTGCCTACGACGTGGTCGGCGCTGGATGTTTTCCACGATCTGAAATCGAAGCGCTACCACGCCCAGTACCTTGATAACGAGGAAGCCACCACGCTGGACTTCAGTCAGCCAAATCCGGGTGACGCGTACTTCAGCCCAGCGGCATTGCGTCGCCGCGGCCGCTGATTCACGTTTCATCAAGTCACGGTGATGCGGATGCACAAGTTGCTGCGTGTCGGGGTTCTGCTGGGGTGGATCTTGAGTGCTCCTGTCGTCGCTTTGGCAGCGCAGGAAAATCATGAAGCTCCGCAGGAAAATAAAGCTCCGCAGGAAAATGCAGCACAGGAAGGCCAATCGGCGGGCGCAGCGACAGCGCCCGCTATTCCGTCGTCCAAAGCTGCGCAAGGATTACTGCTGGACGTGGTGCGAGCCGGAAACCGCCTGATTGCAGTAGGCGAGCGTGGTCATGTGGTGCTTTCTGATGACGAAGGCACGCATTGGCGTCAGGCGGCAGTGCCGACGCGCGCGCTACTGACAGCTGCTTGGTTTACCGACGCGCAGCGTGGCTGGGCGGTGGGCCATGACAGCACGGTGTTGCATACCCTTGATGGGGGTGAGACGTGGGTGGTGCAGCATCAGGCGTATTTCGATTCAGCCGCTGTTGAAGCGGAGCTCGATGCGCAAATGGCAGACGAAGACGAAGTCGATGATTCGTATGAAGCGCCACGCGTCGTCTCGCAAGCACAACGCACCGGCGTGGCGTTGATGGATATCTGGTTTGATGTATCCGGCCGACATGGTCTGGCGGTTGGGGCCTACGGCTTGCTGCTGGAAACAATGGATGGCGGTGCAAATTGGCGAGATCAGAGCTCGCGCTTGGCAAACCCTGAGGGCTGGCATCTGTCATCCATTGCGGCTAATGCGTCCGGCAAACTGTTGATTGTCGGTGAGAAAGGCATTGCGTTTTCTTCGTCTGACAGTGGCCGCAGTTTTTCACGCATCAAAACACCGGCAGAGTCCTCGCTGTTTGGTGTGGCTGCCGATGGCAACGCGTTCTGGGCGGTCGGTTTGCAAGGACGTCTTTTGCGCGTGGATGGCGGTTGGCGCGCACAGCCAACGGGCACCAGTTATGTGCTTAACAAAGCCATGCTGAAAACGGACGGTTCACTGATTGCGGTAGGTAACGGCGGCATCGTGGTGACGGTGCCGCGTCGAGGCAAGCCTGTGGTGCTGCAGCGTGCTGACCGGCGCGCGATTTCTGCTGTCATCGTGGTGGGCGATGGCTTGGTTCTGGTGGGCGAGGGTGGTGCTGTACGCGCTCGTGCCGATGGCAGCATGTATTGATCTGGGGTGAATCATGAATCAGTTCTCATCCCGGATTGAATCTTACCTCTTTGGAAATCGACGATTAGTCCTGGCGGTTTTTTCCGTCGTGACGGCAGTGCTGGTGGCTTTTGCGCTGCAACTGCAATTTGATTCGAACCTGAAAAAAATGGTGCCGCTGGATCATCCTTGGATCCAGAACCTGCTCAAGTACAAGGATGATCTAGGCCTTGGTAATGACGTGCAGATCGCCATTGAAACGACACAAGGCGACATCTTTGATCCGCAGTATCTGGCAGTGGTGCAGCAAGTCACCGACCGATTCATGGAGATGGAAGGCGTCGATTCTTCCAACGTGAAATCGCTGTGGACGCCGAACGTACGTTGGACGGAAGTCACCGCCGAAGGATTCCAGGGCGGCAATGTGGTCCCCGACGATTACGATGAGTCACCGACGAGTCTTGAGCAGTTACGCGCCAATGTGCTGCGTTCGGGCCAAGTTGGGCGTCTAGTCGCCGATGATTTCCGATCCTCCATCATTTATGTGCCGCTCTTGGAAGCGGATGAGAACGGCGAAGGCGGTATTGATTACCGCGAATTCCCGAAACAGCTCGAGCAGATTCGTGCTGAGGTGCAGGCGGCCAATCCACAACTGCGTGTGCACATCGTTGGCTTTGCCAAAAAAGTGGGCGATCTCGCCGACGGCATTGTGGCGGTGCTGGGTTTTGGTCTGCTGTCGATCTTATTCACGGCCGTTATCCTTTGGCTGGATATTCGCTGCTTACGTGCGGTGATGACGGTCATCGTGTGCGCACTGGTTGCCGTTTTTTGGCAGTTAGGACTCTGGAAAGTTTTGGGATATGGGTTGGATCCTTATTCCGTGCTGGTGCCGTTTCTGATTTTTGCGATTGCGGTGAGTCATAGCGTTCAAATTATCAACGCGGTCGCGAATGAGTCGGCTGCCGGTGCGAGTAAAGAAGATGCTGCGCGTGCAGCGTTTCGCGCCTTGTGTATTCCCGGTTTGGTGGCCTTGGTGTGTGGCTCCGTGGGTTTTGCCACCATGTACATCATCGACATTGGTGTCATCCGCGAGATGGCGATTGCCGCTGGTCTAGGCGTTGGCATGATCGTCTTCACGAATCTGGTGGCGCTGCCGCTCTTGTTGTCCTATGTCGGTATCACGCCGGCTGCTGTGGAGCGTCGACGTGCGCGACGTGGGCAGGTTGCCGCGATTTGGACGTGGATGGCGCGCGCTGCTAATCCGCGCGTGGCGCGCATCAGCATTATCGTGGCGATTGCGGTAGCTGCGGTGGGCTTGTTCGTTGCGCGTGATTTGCAGATTGGCGACCTTGATCGCGGTGCGCCGGAATTGTGGCCGGATCCCTGCGCTGAAAATCCGCAAGATACGGCTTGCGGCCCTAACTACATGCCGTCGTCGCGGCATCGCTACAACGCAGACGTGGATTTTGTCAGCCGCCATTATTCTGTATCGGCGGATGTGCTGGTGGTGATGGCAGAAACGCCTGCCGATGGCTGCAACAGTTATGCAGCGCTGTCGAAAATGGATGATTTGCAGTGGCTGCTAGAAAATACCGACGGTGTTCAATCCACGCTGTCGCTGGCGACGGTTTCTAAAGCGATCACCGTGGCGCTCAGTGAGGGTGATTACCGCTGGTACACGCTGTCACGCGATCAGAATATTCTCAACAACGCACTGCGTACCGTGCCCATGCCGACCAGCCTGTATAACCAGGATTGCACGGTGGCGCCGATATTTGTGTTCCTTAATGATCACAAGGCCAATACGTTGCATCGGGTGACGCGCGCCGTCGAGACGTATGCCAGCAAGGCTGATCAAGAAGGCGAGGTGAAATTTCTGCTGGCATCGGGCAATGCCGGCATCGAAGCGGCG
Source organism: uncultured Pseudomonadales bacterium (assembly GCA_964574995.1). Taxonomy (GTDB): domain Bacteria; phylum Pseudomonadota; class Gammaproteobacteria; order Pseudomonadales; family JADFDG01; genus JADFDG01. Next base: position 14,513 of record CAZNPF010000018.1, read on the forward strand.
ACCAACGAGAGCATCAGCAAAGCCGAGCGCATGATGCTGCTCTGGGTTTATCTCGCACTGATCGTGATGGTGTGGATTGGTTTCCGTTCGTGGCGCGCGGTGGTCTGCATGATCGTGCCATTGGTGCTGACGTCTATTCTTTGCGAAGCGTTGATGACCGTGCTTGGCATTGGCGTGAAGGTGGCGACTTTGCCGGTGATCGCTCTGGGTGTGGGCATCGGCGTTGATTACGGCATTTATATCTACAGCCGGTTGCAGGTGTTCCGTGCGCAAGGGCTCGCGCTGCACGACGCGTATCTGGAAACCCTGAAAACGACCGGCAAAGCGGTGAGCTTTACCGGCATCACGCTGGCTGTGGGTGTCATTACATGGGCGTTCTCACCCATCAAGTTCCAAGCAGACATGGGCTTGCTGCTGACCTTCATGTTCCTCTGGAACATGATTGGTGCGCTGTGGCTGCTGCCGGCTTTGGCGCACTTTCTGCTCAAGGATCAAACACCCAGCAGGCCGTGAGAGTGGCCCGAGTCGTCGGCTACATCTGGCGATGGCGTCTGGCGCGCTGATTCTGCGTGAGCGGGATATAATCGCGCGCCATTGATATCGGGGTAGCCATGCTGTTCGATCTCGCCCGCCGTTCGCTATTCTGCCTATCGGCAGATACCTCCCACGAATTCACACTACACACGCTGGCGCGAGCTGAAAAGCTTGGCCTGCTATCTGCATTTTCGCCATCCGTGCCGGCCAAACCGCAGCGTTTGTTTGGCCTTGAGTTTCGCAATCCGGTCGGGCTGGCGGCAGGCCTCGATAAAAATGGTGAGTGCATCGATGCGTTTGCGGCATTGGGATTTGGCTTCATCGAAATCGGCACGGTGACGCCACGCGCGCAACCTGGCAATCCATTGCCGAGAATTTTTCGTCTGCCAGACAAGACGGCCATCATCAATCGGATGGGTTTCAACAATGACGGTGTCGATGCGTTGGTGGCCAACGTTAAGCGCGCACGTTATCGCGGTGTGCTCGGCATCAATATCGGTAAGAACAAAGACACGCCTAACGAAAATGCGCTGGATGATTACCTGCACTGCTTGGGCAAGGTTCATGCGCATGCCAGTTATGTGACGGTAAATATTTCTTCGCCCAACACGCCGGGTTTGCGCACATTGCAGCATGGCGATGCCTTGCGTGGTTTGTTGGAAGGGTTACGCCATGAGCGTGACCGGCTTGATCAAGTGAATGGTCGTCGAGTGCCATTACTGGTGAAAATTGCACCGGATTCGACAGACGATGAACTGGCGGCCATCGCCGCTGCACTGATGGAATTCGAGATTGATGGTGTGATTGCAACCAACACCACCATTAGCCGTGCCGGTGTCGAAGGGTTGAAGCACGCGGAAGAAACCGGTGGTTTGTCGGGTGCGCCACTGACGGCGCGTTCTACGGCCGTGATCGCTGCGCTGTCGCGTGAATTGCAGGGGAAGGTGCCGGTCGTGGGCGTCGGCGGGATTACGTGTGCGCAGGATGCGTTGGATAAACGTGCCGCAGGGGCAGCGCTGGTGCAGGTGTACAGCGGGTTTATTTATCGCGGGCCTGCGCTCGTGCGTGACATCGTCAACGCGTGGTGACTCGCGTTCGTCCCGTACAAAAAAGAAAGGCCCCTGAGCGGGGCCTAGGCCGGGGTGAACCCGGTTTGAGGGTCTTGCACAGATTGTGGTCTTGCGCGTGGAACACCGTTAGCCGGTAAAGCGTAGTGGGACTCCAAGGGCATCGACTTGCCATGCCATGTCCTTGCCGGCACGCCAGCCATGGAGCCATGTCTGACGCATTAATTCTTCGGATACAAAGGGGCAGCATTCCCGGGAGCGGCCTTGCAGGGCTGCTTGGTAGCCCCGAGAATACGCGCGCTCACCGCGGTCACGTTTCTGTCTTTTCATCGTCCAGCGTTCTCCCTGAAATTCCCTGTCTACGCGTCCCGTGATGCGATCACCGCAGGGCGATGTATTCGCTTGCCGGGCATTCGTTTTAGACAGTTTGCTTGCAGATCGGCAAACATCGTTTTGTTATAAGTTCGATGCAGGTAGCGTCGAGCTGGCGCTATATGGCGGATTTCAGAAAGTAGCCGCAAGCAGTTGATTCTGTGTCGATGAGCCCACGGATTTGTCGACATCCGTCAACTAAGCCAGACAGGTTGTCGCCTTGAAACAAACAGGTATGAACATGCGTGCGGTCACCCTGACTTGCCCCGGCGGCCTAGAAGGTCTGCTGGCCCTTGAGGCGGCTACTTTTGGCATTCACATTGAACGCCAAGCGCGTGGGGCTGTGGTCGGCAGTGCCGATGTGGCTGCGCTGTATCGCTGTTGTCTCTGGTCGCGCCATGCGAACCATGTTCTGCTGCGGATTGCGTCGTTGGCTGACGGTCACGCGGACGCTTTGTATCGTCAACTCAGCACGGTGAATTGGGACGATTGGCTGCAACCAGGGCAGCGTTTCGCGATTGCGGTGAGCGGAAAGAGCGAGCACATCACCAATTCGCAGCATGCGGTGTTTCGTGCAAAAGATGCCATCGTCGATTGGTTCACGGGCCAGCAATTGTCGCGTCCGGTGGTGGATCGCGACGATCCTGCCGTGCAATTGCAATTGCATCTGGGCGCGCAAGACGGTGCGCTCTATCTCAATTTGAATGGCGCGCCATTGCATGAACGCGGATATCGCGTGGCGAATGTCGATGCGCCTTTAAAAGAAAATCTTGCGGCTGCGCTGGCGGCATGGGCGGGTCTTGGTCAGCCGGGAACGTCAACCGATGTGGTGCTGGATCCTTTTTGTGGCAGCGGGACATTGTTGATTGAGGCAGCGTGGTTGCTGGGTGACATTGCGCCTGGTTTGATGCGTGATCGCTGGGGATTTACGCAGTGGTGCGATCACGTGCCAAAGTTGTGGGAACAAATTCGCAGTGAAGCGGTGTCACGTCGCGAGGTTGGTCGAGCGGAGCTCGTAAAAAAATCGCTGTTGGGGTATGACGCAGAACCGCGTGCGGTACGTGCTGCGCAGGCTAATGTGGCGGCGGCTGGCCTCAATGGCATTGTACATATCGAACGCAAGCCGCTGGCTCAATTGCAACGTCATGCGCGGCTCGATAGTACGCAAGGCGTGGTATTGGCCAATCCTCCGTACGGTGAACGTCTTTCCGATGTCGACGCTGCACCTTGGCTGTATCGTTGCCTCGGTCGAAAGTTGCGTGCCGTAACGCCCGGCTGGAAGGTCGCTGTTTTGGCGGGCACGGTCGAGCACCTTGATGAGTTTCGTATTCCGCAGTACGAGCAGCACCGTTGCCATAACGGGCCGTTGCCGTGTTTCGCGCGGGTGTTCACGGTGCCTGAGCAACCGGAAACGCCTTGGCCACCATTCCGCTTACGTGACACGGTCGTGGAAGGCGAGGGCGAACCACTGGCGAATCGGTTGCGAAAAAACGAAAAGCAGCTGCGTGGTTGGATTGATCGTGAAGGTATCCGTGCTTTCCGCTTATACGACGCCGATCTGCCGGAATTCAACGTTGCCGTGGATATTTATGGTGATCGTGTCCATGTGCAGGAATATGCGGCGCCTTCCAGTGTTGATCCCGACAAAGCTGCGCATCGATTAAATGTCGCGTTAGACACGATTTCTGCCGTGACCGGCAAGCATCGTAAAGCGCTGGTACTGAAAGTTCGTGCAAAACAAAAGGGTGCACAGCAATACGCGCGTAAGGATGAGCGGGGCGATCTCTATGAAATTGATGAGCACGGCGCGCGTCTGCTGGTGAATCTGACGGATTACTTAGATACCGGTTTGTTCTTGGATCATCGGCCGGTGCGTTACCGGTTACAGGAATTGGCGCGCGACAAACATTTCCTCAATCTGTTTTGTTACACGGGAACGGCGACGGTGCATGCTGCGTTGGGTGGCGCGAAGTCGACGACCTCCGTGGACCTCAATCCGCGGTATCTGGCCTGGGCAGAAGCCAATCTTGCCTTGAACGGATTTTCAACCGCGCAGCATCGCCTGGTGCGTGCTGATGTGGCTGAAGCGCTACGCAAAGGCGGCGATCAGTTCGATCTCATTTTCATGGACCCGCCGACGTTCTCGAATTCCAAGCGAACCCCCGGTGTACTGGATGTTCAGCGTGATCATCTCGATCTGCTGCGGCAGGCCATGCGTCATCTGGCCCGCGATGGGCTGTTGTTATTTTCCAATAACTACCGAAAATTCAAGCTCGACGATGCGCTGCTGGCGGAGTTCGATGTGATCGATATCAGTGCTAAAACGATCCCGCCGGATTTTGCGCGGAACGAAAAAATTCACCAGTGCTGGGAGTTTCGCCATCGGAGCGGTGCATTTCGCGGGGCGGGAACATGAGTGGTGAGAGCGTGAAGCCCGCGCAAAGCGGGCATGCGTTGGAATTGCTCGGCACCCGCGGCTGCCATTTGTGTGATGAGGCCGAAAAGTTGCTGCAGATTGCAGCGCGTACCCGTGGTGTGTCGTGGCATTACCGCGATATTGCGGAGAGCGACGATCTCGTGGCGAATTACGGGACGCGTATCCCAGTGCTACGGGCCGGGGAACGGGAGATCAACTGGCCGTTCGGCTTGCTAGATATCTTGCGTTTTTTGGCATAGCGGACCTGCGATGCGGCCAGTCGCGCGTGTGACTGACCATCGAAACCCCAGTGACTGGCCAGTAGGTCGGCGCAATAAGCGGCAAACAGGGCGCACAGCCCGAGCATGATTCCACTCATGACAATCACCCTGCGTCCCGGATCAAACCCACGAAGACGCCTTCGATGGTGAGATCTTCCGGCGCCATGATGATGGGCCGGTAGGCATCGTTGGCGGGCATCAGTACCGGGCGATTGCGCTTGATCAGCAGCGTTTTTACGGTCACTTCATCTTGAATGCGTGCCACGACAATCTGCCCGGACTGGGCCTGACTGGTTTTGCGCACGGCGATCAGGTCGCCATCCAGAATGCCGGCGTCTTTCATTGAATCTCCGCGTACGCGCAGCAGATAGGTTGGTTGCTGGCGAAACAGACCGTCCGGGACGGTGACTTCTTGCTCGACGTTCTCGATGGCCTCGATAGGCGAGCCGGCAGCGACAGAGCCAATCACGGGCAGCGTGGTGACGGGCAGATCGACTTCGCCAGCGGCTTCGCTGCCATCCAGCAACTGAATGCCGCGCGATAGGTCGCTATGCAGGCGAATGAACCCTTTGCGCTCCAGTGCCTTGAGATGGTCCACCGCCGCGTTTTTGGATTGAAAACCCATGGCTTCGGCAATTTCTGCGCGAGTAGGCGCGATACCGTTCTTTTGCAGTGAGCGCCGAATGAAGTTCAGAACCTGTTTTTGGCGGGTGGTGAGTTTGTCCATGGTCCGCGATTCCTCGTTGGCCGGGCGGGTGCTGCCGGCGACTTTCCCCAGCGACTTTCCCCGGCAGGTTTGCCAGCCGGGCTGAATACTGTTCTTTGGCACAGTAACTGTTGTTTTGGACAGTGTCAATGCGGGCAGGGTGCCGGCCCGTCAACCCCGCGCCCGCATTGATAAAGACGGGGTCTCGTGGCAAGGTAGCGCGTCGCTCGGGGTCCACAGAATGCCCCGTTCTTGAGTATCGGAGTCCGGCTAGGATGAGAGATGTTGCACCCGGGGAATACGCGTCTGAATCCATTCAGCGCATGGTCCAGGGCATTCCTTTTTTCAACGAAGTTTTGCGCAGCGACCGCAACCAATTTGATCAGATCATGAACCGTGGGCGGCTACTGCATGCCGAGCCGGGTGATGTCGTCATTGGTCGCGGGGATTCAGATCCGAATCTCTATTTCCTGCTCAAAGGTCAGCTCAATGTGTTGGCCGGTGATGCCGGTTCGCCGGTGATCAATACGATTTCTGCCGGTCAGCCATTCGGTATTCTTGCCATGCTGCGCAATATGCCGCGCAGCGCCACCATCGTGGCAGATCCAGCCGGTAAGGCGACGGTGTTGCTGGCATTGGATTTCAGTTTCTTCCGCGACATCAACGACTTTGGCTTGTTCACGCTGCCGACCAAGTTGGCGTTCTACAAGATGGTGGTCAACGATGTGCGCTGGACACTGGAGATGAACAAGAAATCCAACCCGGAACATGCGCTGGTTGGTGCGATGCGCAAAGTGCCGTTGTTTACCGGCGCGCGCGGGACACAGGATGAATTGTCGGCGCTGCACGATCAGGCGCTGGCGCTAGGCGACATCTTGCTGCAGTGGAACGAATCATCACCGAGACGTTAAGAATCTCGTGAAATAGAAATAAAAAACCGGCGCCTAAAGCGCCGGTTTTTTATTGGATGCGTTTTTTTAAGGCGTACCGATGTGTACGGCCAGCACATCGCAGGGTGCGTGGTGCAAGACGGCGCTGGCCGTGGAGCCGAGCAATGCAGCCAGTCCGCGTTTACTGTGCCGGCCCAGCACGATGAGATCGACGTCGCGTTCGGAGGCGACACGCAAAATTTCGCGGGCAATACTGCCTGTGGCCAAAATGCGGTCTGCGTCGGCGACAGAGATTTGTTGAGCCAGATGGTCAAGCTGGAGCTGCGCTTGGCGAGAGAGTTCTTGTTGCAGGCTTCCCAAGTCGACGGGTACTTCGGCACCGTACGCTAGCGCCAGCGGTTCGATGACATGCATCAGACTGAGCCGGGACTGGCTGCCGGCCAGCGCGCGGGCACGGGCAGTGAGAATGGCCGTGTCAGGAGAAAAATCCGTGGCAAGCAGGATATGGCGATACGTCATGTAGCCTCCTAGAACAGTCTCAGGCGTCGTGTGCCATGCTCTCCGCCAGTTTCAGTAAATCGGCCACGATCATCTGTGTGTAGCGGTCTACCAAGAAGGGTACCGTGTGTTCGTGATAGTTGAGCATCGATTTTTCGATGAACCGCCATTTGGTCTGAATGTCGCCAATGATCCGGGCAGATTCTGCGCTCTTGGCCTGTCCCTTCAATTTGCTCAGTCGTTGCTCGAAGCTGCGTGCCAGCGCATCGACGGTGGCATCGCTATCATCCTGCGATCGATAAGCCACGCCACCTGCTGCAGCAACCGTTTCGATATACAGCGCAGACATTTGTTGCAGTTGTAAGGCGAGTGCGCGCGCTTCGGAAGTTGGAGAACCCGTTAGCCCGGCTTGTTTTTCGAGCGAAGCATAAAGCTCGGTAGCGACTTTCCGCGTGGCTTTTCGGCTCTGCATCATCGCATCGACTACGGCGCCTTCGGGTGCGCCGGTGCTGACTAGACTGCGGCGGTTGTCGCGCATGAGGCCTAAAAAGTCATTCACGCCCTTATTCATGATGCCGACGCTATTGCTGCTCGTTCCGGCTGCGGTCAGCGCTGCCGTCGCGTTTCTGTTGGCGTCCTCTAGGCTTTTTACGGTGCCATCGAGCCTGACCCGGTAAATCGGATTCTGGTCTTCACCCATCAGCATGTTGAAATCGAGCACGGCGGCATCAATCAAACGAGCGACTTCAGACAGATTGGTTAGCGCACCGCTGACGGTGGCACTGTTGGCGGCGGCAGGGGCCGGGCTCGACAGGAGCAACAAAGGCAGCAGCAGGGTGGTCAGGATTCGCAGGTTCATGAGGCCTCCGTGGCGTCGCGGGACGGGGTCCGGCAGAAGAAACTGTGCCGCTGTCGGCCTGCCATGACCAGTCAGGAACGTCCGAAATCGAGTTTCGTGATACCGAATAACAACCTGAAATGACAGGGATTTACGCTTTTGCCACTGGTCGTTGTCACAGAGGCAGCCTTGACCCCTCCGGCAAGGCTCCCGTACAAAGGCCGCCCTTTCCACCCCTCGTAGCACGGAATCCCATGGGCAAATCACTGGTCATCGTCGAGTCGCCGGCCAAGGCCAAGACGATCAACAAGTACCTGGGCAAGGACTTCGTCGTGAAGTCCAGCGTGGGGCATGTGCGCGATTTGCCCACCAGCGGTAGTGGGGCAGATAAAAAGGAAGCGAAAAAGCCGGCAGCCAAAAAGACCGCCGCTAAAACCGTCAGCAAAACGGAAAAGGCTGACAAGGCATTTGCGCAGTTGGTCAGCCGCATGGGCGTGGACCCGGAGCACGGCTGGAAGGCGCAGTACGAAATTCTACCCGGCAAAGAAAAGGTCATCGACGAGTTAAAGAAGCTCGCGAAAGACGCCGACACCATTTACCTCGCCACCGACTTGGATCGTGAAGGAGAAGCCATCGCCTGGCATTTGCGCGAGGTGATCGGGGGTGATGCGGAGCGCTATCGCCGTGTGGTGTTCAACGAGATCACTAAATCTGCCATTCAGAAAGCTTTTGAGACACCAGGCACGCTGGATATGCATCGCGTGGAAGCTCAGCAGGCGCGGCGCTTTCTAGACCGCGTGGTGGGTTACATGGTGTCGCCGCTTTTGTGGAGCAAAATTGCGCGGGGTTTATCGGCTGGCCGTGTGCAATCGGTGGCGGTGCGCTTGCTGGTGGAGCGTGAGCGCGAGATTCGTGCGTTCAATCCGGATGAATATTGGGAGTTGCACGCAGACACGGTAACGGCAAAGAAGTCGGCCATTCGCTTTGCAGTCGCCAAGGAAGACGGCAAAGAATTCAGCCCTGTCAATGAAGCGGCAGTGCAGAAGACGGTGGCGAAATTGCAAAAAGTGCCCTTGTTAGTGGCGGCGCGCGACGATAAGCCCAGCAAATCGAAACCGAACGCGCCATTCATTACCTCGACGTTGCAGCAGGCAGCCAGTACGCGGCTCGGATTCTCGGTGAAACGCACCATGACCGTAGCCCAGCGTTTGTACGAGGCCGGTTACATCACCTACATGCGTACGGATTCCACCAATCTCAGTGCCGATGCGCTGACGATGGCGCGGGATTACATCAAGAAGCAGTTTGGTGAACAGTATTTGCCCGATGCGCCGAATGTTTACTCGAGTAAAGAAGGTGCGCAGGAGGCACACGAGGCGATTCGTCCATCTGATGTCAAGCTCAAGCCCGAGTTGATTGAAGCGGAAGCCGACGGCAAGAAACTGTATGAATTGATCTGGCGTCAATTTCTCGCCTGCCAAATGCCGCCCGCAGAATATTTAGGCACGACGCTGGTGATTGAGGCGGCGGGCTGTGAATTGCGTGCGCGTGGTCGCGTGGTGAAATTCGACGGATACACCAAAGTATTGCCACCGGCTGGCAAGCAGGCGCCGGAAGATACGCCGCTGCCGGATGTGAAGGTCGGTGAAAAACTCACGCTGATAAAACTGGACCCGAGTCAACATTTCACCAAGCCGCCGCCGCGCTTCACGGAAGCCAAGCTGGTGAGTGAGCTGGAAAAGAAAGGCATTGGCCGTCCGTCCACCTATGCGGCGATCATTTCCACCATCCAAGATCGCGGCTACGCCAAGGTGGTCGCTCGCCGGTTTTATGCCGAAAAAATGGGCGACATCGTCACCGATCGTTTGGTCGAGAACTTCGGCAACTTGCTCGACTACGGCTTCACCGCGCAGATGGAAGAAGAGTTGGACGAGGTCGCCACTGGCCAGCGCGAGTGGAAGGACGTTCTCGACGAGTTCTACAAGGACTTCAGCAAGAAGCTGAAAAAAGCCGGCGGTAAAGGTGAAGGTAAAGAGGCGATTGGCGGCATGCGCGCCAATTTGCCGGTGGAGACGGCAATTGCCTGCCCCACGTGCGCCCGCAAGATGCAGATTCGCTACGGATCGACCGGCGTGTTTCTCGGTTGCTCCGGTTATGCGTTACCACCGAAAGAACGTTGCACGACGACGATGAATCTCACCTCGGCCGACGAAGTGGTATCGGTCAATGAGGATGATGAGGCGGACGAAGTCGAAGCGCGGCTGCAGCACCAGAAGCGTCGCTGCAAGAAATGCAATTCAGCCATGGACAGTTATTTGCTCGACGCGAAGCGCAAGCTGCATATCTGTGGCATGAGTCCGGACTGCTCGGGCCATGAGGTGGAGCAGGGTGAGTTCAAGCTCAAGGGCTACGACGGTCCGAAACTCGATTGCGAGAAATGTGGCTCTGAAATGCAATTGAAGACTGGCCGTTTCGGCAAGTATTTCGGTTGCATGAACAAAGAGTGCGGTAACACTCGCAAGTTGCTGCGCAATGGTGAAGCGGCGCCGCCCAAGGCGGACCCGATTCCGATGCCGCATCTCAAGTGCGAGAAGGTCGATGACTTCTACCTGCTGCGTGACGGCGCATCCGGCATTTTCTTGGCGGCCAGCAAATTCCCGAAAAACCGCGAGACGCGCCCGCCGACGGTGGAAGAAGTGCGTAGCGTGAAAGACAAATTGGATCCGAAGCTACGTTATATCGCCGACGCGCCGGCCAAAGACCCGCAAGGCAACGCAGCGCTGGTGCGTTTCAGTCGCAAATCGCGCGAGCAGTATGTGCAGTCGGAAGTTGACGGTAAGCCGACCGGTTGGCGCGCGTTTTTCAAAGACGGACAGTGGGTGGCCAGCGTGTCGAAAAATGCTGGCAAGGACGACTAAGCTGCCATGAAAACATCACCGGGCCGTCAAGATGGCATTGCTGCGTTGCGTCAGCGACTTTTCTTTGCCAATGAGCTGCTGAAACTCGCTGAACGCGAACTTGCTGGCGACGCTCCCAATCGTCATGGCGCCGCGATGGCATGTCGCAATTCTGCCGTGTTGCAATTGCACGCCGTGCTGACCGGCATGTTGGATGACATCGCTGAACGTCTACGTATCCCGCGTGCGCCGGAATCGCAGACGATTATGGGTTTGGATGCCGCGCTGCGCGCCAAGGGTATGGCTTCGCCGGAACTCAACCGCGTAGCGCAGGCGGCGGAAAACGGCTGGTTGGCGTTCTGCATGAGCGAGGCGCGTCTGTGCCTCTCAGCAACGCCCGGCGGTGTGCGTGAGACGGATACGCACGATCACGATCATGACCATCACCACGAGCATCACCACGAGCATCACCACGAGCATCATCACGAACACGCGGCGGCCGGCCGCATTGCCATGCGCGCGGTGACGGTGGAAGCGCCGGTCGAGTTGCTCTCAACCGAAGATTTTGTGCGCATTCGTCGCTGGATCGCCGGTTGGAAATCCTTGTTGGATGAGTTTCTCGTCACGCTAGACGAGTTCTAAGCCGTCGCTGGCACGGTGTCGCCGCTGGCATACGTAGAGTCGGTGCCCATACGCGGGGCTTCGGTAAATACCTACGGCCTGCACGCTCATGTTTGCGGGAGTTGCAGCCGCGCGGCCGAGACTGCTGTGCTAGGTTCCTGTCATTAAATGGTTGATTCAGGAGCCGCTGTGCAGGGGCGCCGTCGTCTTATCTTGCTTGCTGCGATCATTGTGGCCGTCGCCATGGGTGCTGTCGGCTTGACGATCGTGTCGCTGTTTGAAGCCAGCATGGCCGAAACACGTGATCGCCTAGCATTACGCGTGGATGAATTGGCTGCTGGCGTACATCCAGCGGGAAATTCTGCGTCGCTGGTGCAGGACGGTGGCGAGTGGCGTGTTGTCGTTGGTAAAGCGTTACCGCCGTCGGTGCAACAGGCCTTGCCCGCACAGGTGCGTACGCTGGGTCGCCTGCAGTGGCTGAATGCTTCGGGGCAATTGGTCGCTGTACGCGCTATCGATAATCAAGCATTAGTGCTTGCTTGGGTGCCGCTCGCGGATATCCGTGCGCCGTTTCAGCGGGCAGCCATTTATGCCGTGTTGGGCATCGCCTTGCTGCTGGCGGTTGGGCTCTGGTTGTTTTATCGCATGACGGCTCCGTTGCTGCGCAACATGGTGCGTAGTGAATCGCGTTACCGTGCCTTGTTTGCCAATACTGCGGAAGGCGTATTGCTGATTGGCGAAGGTATCGAAGACTGCAATGACCGTTTCTGCGAGATGTTTGGTTGCCGTCGGTCCGATGTGATTGGTTTGCCGTGGCGTGAAATGTTCATGCGTCTGCGCATGGGTGATGGGAGTGATGTCGCAACGCTGGATGCGTTATTGGCTACCGCCATGCATGGCGAGGGCACGACATTTACGTGGTCCATTGGGCAACCCGACAGTAGCACCCAGGTTATCGATATTTCGGTGCGTCCATTGGGCGAACAAACCAGCCGAGGCCCACGCGTACTGGTGTCATTGCGCGATGTGACGGCGCGTGAAAATGCCGCGCGTGAGTTGCGTGTGGCCGAGCAAGCTTTGCAGGAATCGCGCGAAAAACTGGCGCGCTCGGGCAATAGCAGTGCGTTGGTGGAATTGGCGGCGGGCATTGCACATGAAATCAACCAACCATTGACGGCCATTGCTAACTACGCGCGCGCAAGTCAGCGATTATTGATGGGCGGTAAGCCGACCACGGATGTGGCCGGATCGCTGGATCGTATTGCCGAGCAGGCCCAGCGTGCAGGGGATGCCATTCAACGCATTCGTTCGTTAGTTGATACCACGCCTGACCGTGGCATCTGCACCGCCAGTGTGAGCCGGCTGATACAGGAAGTGATCGATGTGATGCACGATGAGATTCGTCGTCACGAAGCACAGGTTGAGTTGATCGCGAATACGGATGCGTCGGTTTACGCCGATGCGGCGCAGATTCAGCAAGTGGTGATGCATTTGTTGCGCAACGCACTCGAGGCAGTCGGTGAACTGCCCGTTGGGGAGCGACACGTACGCATCGATACCCGGATTTGCGGAGACAGCGTCGAGGTGGGCATCGAAGATGGCGGTTGTGGGCTGGCGCCCGAGGTTCAGGCCAGGATGTTCGAGCCGTTTTACACGACCAAGGCGCGTGCCATGGGGATGGGTCTGCCGATCAGTGTGTCTATAATCCGTTCGCACCATGGCGAGTTGGCTGTGGATGCAGCCCGCGAGCGGGGCACTCGGATCGGATTCCGCCTGCCGATGGATCAGCGGGCCGGCAACCGGGTTGCAACGGCGCGGGTAACCAGTCAGGTTTAAGGTCTGACGCCGGGGGCCCTGAACGCAAGGTCATCGGTGATGTTTGGCATCGCACGCCGCCCACGAAGAGCAGCAGGGAGTGACCTCATGACGATACGTGCCAACAGTAATTCCCGTCAGACCGTTTTTGTGGTCGACGACGACGATGCCGTTCGTGATTCGCTGGGCATGCTGTTGCGCTCCGTGGACTTGCCGGTGGAAACCTTTAGCTCAGCCCTAGCTTTTCTCGAACGTTATCGTCCGGATACGGCGGGTTGTCTGGTGCTGGATATCCGCATGCCCAAGATGAGTGGGCTGGAATTGCAGCAGAAGTTAAAAGAACAAGGCAGCCGCTTGCCGGTGATTTTTATTACGGGTCACGGTGATATTCCCATGGCGGTGCAGGCCATCAAGGAAGGCGCTGTGGACTTCGTGCAAAAGCCTTTCCGTGATCAAGATCTGCTCGATAGCATTCACACGGCACTGGCAGCCGACACGCTCAATCGTGGTGCAGATACGCAGCGAGCAGGCTTGTCATCGAATTTTGAGAGCCTCACGGATCGTGAACGAGAAGTGATGCTGATGGTGGTGGCTGGCAAGGCCAACAAAGTGATTGCGTTGGATCTCAACCTCAGCCAGCGCACGGTAGAAATTCACCGCGCTCGGGTCATGGAAAAAATGAATGCCCGCTCGCTGGCCGATTTGGTCAAGATGGCCATTGAGCTTGGCGTGACCAATTAGTCCGCGTTAAACCGGGACTTTTCGGGTAGTTGCACATAGCACTACCCCCTAGCTATGACGTAGTTCTACGCATTACGTCGCGGCTTTATGTCGAGGATGATGCTCCTGTCCGCCAGGGACGATGACCTAAGGAGCTCTCCCATGCTTGTTCTGACCCGCCGTGTTGGCGAGAAAATACGCATCGGTGACGATGTCGTGATCACCTTGTTGGGTGTTCGCGGCAATCAATACAAGGTCGGCATCGAAGCACCTAAATCGGTCGCGGTACACCGCGAAGAAATCTGGCAACGCATTCAGGATGGCGATGTCGTCGGCGCACCTGAGCAGGCGTTGCGCGACACGCACTGATCCTACCGTTTCTCCTTGACTGTCTTTATTCAGGCAGTACCGGGCCCAGCAGTATCGGGCCCGTTTTTATTTGTGTCGGCGAAACGCTTGCCTCTCTGCTAGCGCATGCCTAAGGTTTGGCCATGAGCCAAACGACTCCCTCCATGGACCGCATTCAGGTTGATATCGCGACCCAGCGCTTGGATTTGCTGGACGGTGCGCGGCTGATCGCCAGTTGGCCAATTTCCACGGCGTTGAACGGCGCGGGTGAACGCAAAAACTCTGAACAAACACCACGCGGTGCGCATTACGTGCGGGCGCGCATCGGCGAAGGGTTGGCGGTGGGTGCTGTGTTGCGTGGCCGGCGACCCACTGGCGAAATCTGGAGCCCGGCATTGGCGACGCAGTTTCCCAATCGTGATTGGATACTCACGCGTATTCTCTGGCTGAGCGGTTTGGAGCCGGGACGTAATCGCTTGGGCGATGTCGACAGTATGCAACGCTACATTTATATCCATGGCACACCGGACAGTGAACCTATGGGTGTGCCGCGTTCGCATGGCTGTATCCGTATGCGTAATGCGGACCTGCTTGAGTTGTTTTCGCGTGTGCCTGTTGGTACGCGGGTCGACATCGTCGGCTGAGCGACGTACATTGCCGCCACTTTATATTTATTGCGCTGTTTTTAACTAGGAGCTGTCGATGCGACCCGGATCGCTGATGCTTGATCTTGCCGGCCCGTCGCTCACGGCAGAAGAACACGAATTGCTGCAACAGCCGGCGGTGGGCGGGCTGATCCTATTTAGCCGCAACATTGTTGATCTGCCGCAAGTGCATGATCTGGTCGCGGCGGTGCGCGCTGCGCGCCCGCAAATATTGATTGCCGTGGATCAGGAAGGCGGCCGTGTGCAACGTCTGCGTAACGGTTTCACCAAATTACCGCCCATGCGAGTGTTTGGAACGCTGTGGGATCGTGATTGCGAGGCCGCGACAAAAGCTGCCGCAGAATGCGGCTGGTTGATGGCGGCAGAAGTTCTTGCGCTGGGCATCGATATTTCTTTTGCGCCTGTTCTTGATTTGGATTTTGGTGCCAGTGCGGTGATTGGTGATCGTGCATTTCATCGTGACCCGCAAGCGGTCACGGCGTTGGCTGGCGCGTTTGTGCACGGCATGAACGAAGCGGGCATGCAGGCCACGGGCAAACATTTTCCAGGACATGGTTTCGTTGCTGCCGATTCGCACCATGCCATTCCCGTGGATGATCGCCAGCAGCCGGCGCTGGATGCGGACGATCTGGTCCCCTTTCGTAAACTCATGCCGCGTCTCGGCGGCATTATGCCAGCGCATGTGATTTACGAAAAAATTGATCCGCAGCCGGCTGGATTTTCGCGCTACTGGTTGCAGGATGTGCTGCGAGGCCGGCTTGGATTCAATGGCGTCATTTTTAGCGACGACCTCAGCATGGAAGGCGCAGCAGGTGTCGGTGGTTATCCCGAACGCGCGCGTGCTGCTTTAGATGCGGGATGCGACATGGTGTTGGTTTGCAATCGGCGCGCAGCGGCACTGGAAACACTGGCTTATCTGCAATCGCGTGATGCCGACAAAATTGCAACTGCACGTATCGAACATTTGCGTGCCATGCCAAGTGCGGTGGATACGCAACGATTGCTGGCAGTGCGTGAGCGCGTGACCGCATGGGGTGCGGGTGTGGTCAGTCAGGGGCCGACAGTCGGTGACGGGGCCACGGTATGAGCGATTTTCTCAATGCGCCGTTGACACGCGAACACTTGCAGCAAGTCTTTGCTGAAGCGGATTGCCTTGCTGATGAAGCAACGGTTGAGCGTGCCATTACTCGGCTCTCCGCAGAAATTACCCGTGATTTATCTGGCGATATTCCCGTCGTACTTTGCGTGGTGAAAGGCGGCATTGTATTCGCTGGAAAATTACTCACCGGCTTACATTTCCCACTTGATTTCGATTACGTGCATGCCACGCGTTACAACAACACCACGCAGGGTAGTGGCTTGCACTGGAAGGTGCCGCCGTCGATTTCGTTGGCGGGCCGCCATGTGTTGATTGTTGATGACATTTTGGATGTTGGCGCTACGCTCGGCGCCATCGTCGATTCTTGTCGTGAGCAAGGCGCGGCATCTGTGCGTACTGCTGTGTTGGTCGATAAGCAACACGATCGTAAAGCGCGCCCCGGCTGGCGCGCGGATTACACCGGCCTTGATATCGCGGACCGCTATCTGTTTGGCTACGGCATGGATTACCGCGGTTACTGGCGCAACGCGCCAGGCATTTATGCCGTCAAAGGTTTGTAAAATCCTCTGACGCGACGATAGTTTTTCGGAGATTGTTCATGCTCGCGATCATCGGCGGTACTGGCCTGTCACAACTGGAAGGTTTTACGGCACGCGAAACGCGTACGGTCAGCACACCGTATGGATCGCCTTCAGCGCCACTTACTTTTGGAGACTATGCCGGTCGTGAGGTGGTTTTTTTGCCACGTCACGGGCATCCGCACAAATTGCCGCCGCACAAAATCAACTATCGCGCCAACATCCGCGCGTTGAAGGATGCAGGTGTCGATCAAATTCTTGCGGTCAATGCGGTCGGTGGTATTCATGCGGCGATGGGTGCCGGTCATCTGTGCGTACCGCATGATCTCATCGATTACACCTATGGCCGCGAGCACACGTACAGCGATGGTTCACCAGACAGTGATCTGACGCACGTGGATTTCAGCGAGCCGTTTGATAAAGCCATGTGCGCGACACTTAACAGTTGCTTGCGTACGCTGGGTTACGACAGCAGTGATTTTGGTGTCTATGCGGTGACGCAAGGGCCACGATTGGAAACGCCGGCAGAGATTCGAAAATATGAGCGCGACGGTTGCGATATCGTCGGCATGACCGCCATGCCGGAAGCCGGTCTCGCGCGCGAGTTGGGTTTGCGCTATGCGATGTTGTGTTTGGTGGTGAACCCAGCGGCGGGAAAATCCGACACTGAAATCACCATGGACGATATCAATCGCGTATTGGCGGACGGCATGGTCCGCGTACGCACAGCGTTAGGCGCTTTTTTGCGCGCGTAAACAAAGCGTCAGGGCTGCTGCTTTTTGTTGTTTGCGTCGGTATCGATCACCTGCACGATTGCGCCCAGCAGCGGGTGATCGAGGTAGTGCGGTTCGCCGCTTTTCATCTTGCGTGTTTCAGCGATACGCAGAAACTCCGGCAATCCACTGCTGGCATTGAGGCGCGTAAGCACCAGATCCAGCGTGACCTCGACATAAGTGTCGGCCGGAGTCACGGATACCGTGCCGCGTACTTCCGGTTGGCCGGCCATGTCGGCGCCACCGGAGAGCAGCACGGGTGACAGCGCACCGGTTTGCCGCCAGGCGCGATTGATCAGTGGGCTTTGGCCGGCTGCGCGCAATTTTGCGGCGGCAGTCACCAGTGAGGGCGTCGCTGACGCGGTGCCATAGCCGGTGAAGAGGGGTGATTGGCCATTTTGTTTGACGCATTCGCCGTCATCGTTAGCGAAGGCGGCGTCGGCACCACCGCCATCTCGCAGTTGCACGGCGTGGCAGGGCGGCAGCGGTGCAGCCACTTGCCAGTTCAGGCCGTCACTTTCCGTAGCCGTGGTGGGTTGCTTGAAAACCATCAATTCAATCTGCAGTGCAGCGATCGCGTCGCTGGCGGCCAACAGAAGTCCGATGGCAACGGCTAAACGAAAAGAGACTGTCATGGAGGAATTCCTTGCCGCTTCATTGGCTGCGGGTTTGTTATTTGCGTAACGCCAGCATGTCTAGCACACGTTCCAGTGCTTGTAGGCGCTGATCGTGACTGTTGGCGGCTTCGGTATAGCGCAGACGATTACCGCCGTCCATCTTGTACCGCTTGGGCTCGCGCTGCACCAGTTTGATGATGGATGCGGGGTCGACGGGTGTGTCCTGTTCGAACTCCAAGCGACCACCCGCTGCCGATGCGTCAATTTTGCGGATACCCAATTGTTCGGCGCGCAGTTTCAATGCCGTGACGCGAAACAGCAGTTTGACCTGTTCAGGTAACGCGCCAAAGCGATCAATCAACTCCACCTGTAATTCGCCAAGCTCCTCGTTGCTGCCGCAGCCGGCAACGCGTTTGTACAAAACGAGGCGGGTATGCACGTCCGGCAGATAATCGTCAGGAATCAACGCGGGAATACCGAGGTTGATATCCGTGCCGTGATGAAATGGCTGATCGAGATTGGGTTGTTTGCCTGCGCGGATTGCTTTCACCGCGCGGTCGAGCATATCCATGTACATGCTCAAGCCGATGGTCTGGATATTGCCGCTTTGTTCATCACCGAGCAGTTCGCCGGCACCACGGATTTCGAGGTCGTGGCTGGCCAGCGCAAAACCAGCACCTAATTCTTGTGCGGAGGCAATCGCATCCAGACGCTTTAATGCATCTTCACTCATGGATCGGCGATGCGGTGTCAAAAGCCATGCGTAGGCTTGATGGTGTGAGCGCCCGACGCGGCCGCGCAACTGATGCAACTGCGCGAGCCCGAATTTATCGGCACGTTCGATGATGATGGTGTTGGCGCTAGGGACATCGATACCGGTTTCAATAATGGTGGAGCACACCAGCACATTATGGCGGCGGTGATAAAAATCGCTCATCACTTCTTCCAGATCGCGCTCACGCATCTGTCCATGCGCGATCGCAATGCGTGCTTCTGGCACTAGCGCGGCAAGATCGGCCGCGCACTTTTCAATAGTTTTAACGTCG
Organism: uncultured Pseudomonadales bacterium; assembly: GCA_964574995.1. Taxonomy (GTDB): domain Bacteria; phylum Pseudomonadota; class Gammaproteobacteria; order Pseudomonadales; family JADFDG01; genus JADFDG01. The sequence continues at coordinate 33,294 of CAZNPF010000018.1, forward strand.
TTGTGCAGGTAATAGGCTTGGCCGCCACGCAGCAGTTCGCGTAGCAAGGCTTCCTTGATGAGTGCAGGGCCTTCTTCGCGTACAAACGTCTTGATCGATAATCGTCGTGCTGGCGGGGTGGCGATGATGGAAATGTCACGCATACCTGCCAGCGCCATGTTCAGCGTGCGCGGGATAGGTGTTGCGGTTAGGGTCAGCAGGTCGACTTCTGCGCGCAGCTGTTTGAGCTGTTCTTTTTGGCGAACGCCGAAGCGGTGTTCTTCATCGACGATGACGAGGCCAAGCCGGGAGAATTTCACATCGGGCTGCAGTAGCTTGTGAGTGCCGATGACGATATCAATCTTGCCTTCAGCAATTTTTTTCAAGGCGGCATCGATTTCTTGCCCCGTTTTGAAGCGGGAAAGTACTTCAATCGTTACTGGCCAATCGGCAAAACGGTCGCGGAAGGATTCGTAATGTTGCTGGGCGAGCAGGGTGGTCGGCACCAACACTGACACCTGTTTGCCTGCTTGCGCCACGACGAATGCGGCGCGCATGGCGACTTCTGTCTTACCAAAACCGACGTCACCGCATACCAGACGATCCATCGGCTTCTTGGCTTTGAGATCGGCCAGAACAGCGTCGATAGCCTGTTGTTGATCCGGTGTTTCCTCGAACGGAAAACCAGCAGCAAATAGCGCGTAGTCCGCTTCGGGTGCGCTGAAAGACAAGCCTTGTCGAGCGGCACGTCGTGCGTGTAGATCCAGCAATTCGGCAGCGACGTCTCGCACTTGCTCCGCCGCTTTACGGCGAGCTTTTGCCCATTGATCGGAGCCCAGTCGATGCAGCGGTGCGCTGTCTTCGTCGCCCCCACTCCAGCGGCCAATTAAATGCAGATTGGATACCGGCACATACAGCTTTGCGCCATCGGCGTATTCCAGTGCCAAAAATTCCAGTGCCTGCCCATCGATGGTCAACGTGGTCAATCCGAGATAGCGACCGACGCCCGCATCCACATGAACAACGGGCGCACCGATCCGCAACTCGCCGAGGTTGCGAATGGTGTTTTCGGCGGCTTGTGCTTGTTGTCGCTCACGGCGTCTGCGTTGCAAAACGCGTTCGCCAAACAACTGCGGCTCGGCAATGAGCGACAGCATTGGCAGTTCGGCGCCGCGCTCCAGTGGTGCAACGACGACGGCAAAACGTTCACCGCCAGAAGTGAAGGTCTGCCAATTTTCGGCAGGCAGCGGATGCAGATCGTGGCGACCGAGTAATTCCAGCAGTGCTTCACGGCGCCCGGCAGATTCGGCGGCAATCAGGACACGGCGGCCTGCTGCTTGCGATTGCGCCAAATGCGCGCGCAATGCGGCAACGGGATCGGGTTCGCGTGCATGGACCGGCAGACTGGGTGGCACGCGAGCGGAGACGGCATCCGTGTCGGGAGCCATAAACTCATTGCGTGGACGGCGTGCCAGTGCTGCGAACAGTTCTTCTACCGGCAGAAATAACTCATGTGGCGGCAAAATCGGCATCAGCCGGTCATGCCGACGCTCTTCATGCCGATCACGCACTTCGCGCCAGAAAGTTTCAGCCGCTTCGTGCAGGCCGGGGAAAAGAAAGATCTCGCTGCCGATCGGTAAGTAATCGTCCAGCGTGGCGAGCTTTTCAAAAAAAAGCGGTTGGTAGTATTCGATACCCGGTGATGCGATGCCGCGTTGAATGTCCTGATACAGCGGACATGCGCGATAGTCCACATCAAAGCGCTCTCGAAAGCGCTCGCGAAACGTATCGAGAGCTTCTTTCGTGAAGGGAAATTCACGCGCCGGTAACAGATCGATAGCGTCCAGTTTGTCCTGCGAGCGCTGCGTCTCCGGATCGAAACTGCGTAGCGTATCGACCTCGTCATCGAATAATTCGATGCGCACCGGCGCTTCGTGGCCCATCGGAAAAAGATCAACCAGTGAGCCGCGTACGGCGAACTGCCCGTGTTCGTAAACCGTGTCCACGCACAAATAGCCTGTTTCTTCCAGCGTACGGCGTAGTCGTGTGACATCAAGGCGGTCGCCCGTGCGCAACCGAAGGCCGGCGGCGACGAAAGCCGGTGGACACAAACGATGCAGTAGCGTCGTGACGGGCAGCACGAGAATCGCGTGCGTCAAGCCGGGTAATTTGGCGAGTGCATCCAGCCGCCTCGACACCAGATCTTGATGTGGCGAAAACGTGTCGTAGGGCAACGTTTCCCAGTCTGGAACGTGCAGTACCGGTAATGACGGATCGTTACCGCTAAAGAAACGCAATTCTTCTTCCAGCCGATAAGCATCCGTGGTGCTGGCAGTGATCACCACACAAGGGCGAGCTTGTGCGCGTGCTTGTTCGATCAAATACAGTGCCGCCGCGCTACCGGCGAGGCCGGTGAGCCGACGCGCTTGACCGGCAGCGAGTGCTGCCGGTGTTGGAAAGAAAAGAGTGGTCACTTGCAGCTGGGGCTCAAGCCGGCTGCGCGCGCCTGCGCCAATATTTTTTCCGATTTTTTCAAGTGCTTACGAATATCGGCGATGCGCGTTTCGTTCGACGGGTGCGTCGAGAGAAATTGCGGCGGCTGCTTGCCGTTGGCGGCGCCCATGTTCTGCCACAGGGTGACGGCTTGTTGCGGATCGAACCCGGCTTTTGCCATTAGGTCTAGCCCGATGATATCGGCTTCACTTTCCTGCGCGCGGCCATAAGGTAGAAGAACGCCATATTGGGCACCTAAGCCCAGTGCGCCCATCAGCAACTGTTTTTCTTGGGATTGTTCGCCGCTGCTCATCACGGCTTGCACGATGGCTAACCCTTGATTGGCGGCTTGTTGTGTAGAGAGCCGCTCATTGGAATGTTTTGCCATCACGTGACCAATTTCATGGCCAACGACAGCGGCCAACATGTCCTGATTGTTGGCGACGGGCAGCAGACCGGTGTAGACACCGATTTTTCGCCCAGGCAACGCAAACGCGTTGATCTGTGGTGAATCGAACAACACGACTTCCCACTCAGACGGTGTTTGTCCCATGGCCGTGAGTAGTTTGCCGGCCACGCATTGCACATAAGCTTTTTTCTTGCTGTCTGTGCTGACGGGCGTCTCTGCTTTTTGTTGATCGAACGCGGTGACGCCCATGGTGGCGACGTTGCTATCGTCAAATAACAGCAGTTGCTTGCGACCGGTTGGTGAAATCGCACAGGCAGCGAGCATGACAGCAACAAGCGCGGAGAGGGCGAGCAGGCGGCGCATCGTGAGGTCCTAGGAAAAGTGCTGACTGTTACCAGCCGGGGGCGACGATTATAGTAGCCGCCTGCCCTTCATGGACCGCCCGGACGCGATATCCGTTCTGCGGTCGCCTGTTACGAGTCCGCCATGTCAGACAAGCCCACCGATTCGGTTCAGACGTTGTTGAATTTGCTCGATGTTGAGCCGCTGGAAAGTAATTTGTTTCGTGGCCAGAGCCGTGATATCGGCAACAAGGCCGTGTTCGGCGGGCAAGTGCTGGGGCAATCGCTGGCGTCAGCCTTCCGGACGGTGGGGCCGGATCGCATGGTGCATTCCATGCACGGTTATTTTTTGCGTCCTGGCGACGTAAATGCGCCGATCGTTTACGACGTGGATCGCATCCGGGATGGCAAGACCTTTACGACGCGTCGCGTGCGCGCCATCCAGCACGGCGAAGTTATTTTCAATATGGCGGCTTCATTCCAAGTGCCGGAAGACGGTGCAGAACATCAAGCGGGTATGCCGGATGTGCCGCCTCCGGAAAGTTTGCGGTCGGAATTGGAATGGCGTGATGAATGGATCAAGCCGTTTCCTGACATGGCTAAGCGGGTAGCGCGTCGTCCGCGCACGTTTGATATGCGTCCGATCGATCCGCAGAACCCGTTTGCGCCGGACAAGCGCGCGCCGCGAAAACTGGTGTGGTTTCGTCTGGATGGTTCATTGCCGGATGATCTACGTCTTCATCAGGAAATTCTGGCATTTTCTTCGGACTTTGGTTTGATGGGCACGGCCATGCTGCCGCACGGCTACAGTTGGTTCACGCCGGGTTTACAAGGCGCCAGTTTGGATCATGCGATGTGGTTTCACCGGCCTTTCCGCATTGATGACTGGCTGTTGTATGAAATGGATTCACCCACAGCAGTAGGCTCGCGCGGGCTCAACATGGGCAAGCTCTGGTCGCGCGATGGTCGGTTGGTGTGCACCACGATGCAGGAAGGTTTGCAGCGCCTGCGCAAATAGCATTTCGTTGCGATTATCCGGAATGCATCCGGCGGGATGTCGACGCGTGGGTTGAACGGGGGAGTGAACCGTATTAGGTTGCGCTCACGCCTGTCACGCGTCCGTCACACGTCTGTCACACGCCCACGCACCGGAGCGCTCCGATGACCGAGACCGTTGCCGCATCGTCACATGCTGCGCCTTTACGAGCAGCGCCTTGGAAAAAAGCTCGCCAGCGTTGGGCGCCGGATTTCGTCACGCGGCTGATTTTCGGTAAACCGTTACCGCCGACGCGTGAGGAGTGGGCCCGAGTCACAGCCGCTTTGCGCGAAGGCGATGCGCCCATGGACGCCGTTGTCGACTGGATGTTTGCTGTCGGGCCGCGTCAAGGCAAAGCGATGTTCGAGCAGGCGCTCATGCGCGGCATTGAGACCATTGAAAACCCGCCAGCGCCGCTGGCTGATTTTTTCAAGTTGATTGATACGCCGCCGGCATGGCTCGACCGTGCGTTGCTGGAAGCGGGTGCGCGCACGGCGCAAGCCAGTGGCTACGTCGGATTTTATGTGCTGCGTGATCATGCCTTGATGGGCGGTTACGCGTATTTCAGCAGTTTCAATCAAGTACTCGCCGCGACGGGCTCGTTACACAAGGATGTTGCGTTGCGTCTGGGTGAAACGGGCAAGTGGTTGCAGGATGTGGTTTCTTCCGGTGGTTTAGAGCGATTTGGCGACGGGCTCATCACAACCATTCGTGTGCGCATGGTGCATGCGCTGATACGCCGTCATCTGCGCGCAAATCGTGAATGGGATGAAAACACATGGGGCGTGCCGATTAACCAGATCGACATGTTGGCTACGTATCTTGCCTTTGGCCCGGTCACGATCATGGGAGTGCGCATGTTCGGTGTGCCAGTGTTGCCGCGCGATGCACACGCTAGCCTGCATCTCTGGCGATATATCGGCTTGCTGTCCGGATTAAACGAAGAATGGTTGGCACTGACCGAGCGCGATGGTTTGCGCAAGCTCTACCACACCTTTCTGACGCATCGTTTGCCGGACGAAAAAATTGGCTTGATGGGCAGTGCCTTGCGCGATCAGCCATTGACACAAAACTTGCCTGAACTCGAAGGCCGTCCCACGCTCACCAAATTAAAACGTCGATGGCTGTTCCACAAACACTTGAGCAATTCATCATTGATCATGTTGCCAACGCAGCGTCGCCAGCTCGGAATTCCTTGGTATGCCTGGCCGTGGTATCCGCTGGCCACGGCGCCGTTTCGCTTCGTGTCATTCGGCTGGTATCAACTGCGGGGTGGCGACGCATTAGCCAACTACGCCGCACGTAGCCAAGCTAGGCAGAAGGCGCTGCTGGCCAGTTATTTTGCTGATCGCGAGATGGACATCATCCGGCCGAGTGCAGAGCATCCGGCGCATGTGAGTGATCGCTGAGTAATTTTCGACGCGTTGCATGGGAAATAAGAAAAACAATAACAGCCGTTATCCATAAAACGGCTAAGGATCATCGCGCCATGAAGTGCACACGACATTTTTTTCTGGCGATTCTTGTTTCTATGAGCTCGGTCTCCGTGTTGGCTGCTGAATCCATATCAAACCGTACTTATCCGGATGACCCATTCGCACAAGACAGGGATTTATTACCTGCGACGGAGATGGGCAGCGGCCGTGGACAAGCCCACTTGTTCATGATGGGTGCGCTGGTGGATGGGAAAAACAGCAACGACATTTATCTCGGCGGGCAATTGGGTATCGAATTTCAGCTGCATGAATTTGGTGGTATTCGGATCAGTGGTTTTCAAGATATCAGTGAAAGTGATTTTGGCACGCTTAAGCATAAGTTCAGTTCTGTGCGCGTAGGGCCGGTTCTACATCTGAGGCCATACCGTCGCGTGGATTTTGGCATCTACTCAGAAGGTGGTGTGTTGGTGGTGGATGCGGTTGATGGTGATTCCGACGCGGCCCCAGAAATTACGTTGGGTGGGTTTATCAGTGTGCATCTCGATAGTCACACCTATTTGCAGTTGGAGCTGGAAGGGGCTTGGAGCAATGTGGAAGTTGGCGGCGTGATGGATGATCAAAACCGTACGGCAGCCAAGCTTGGCTTTGGCTCGGTGTTCTGAGGTCGCCATGACGAGCGCTGTGTCGAGTCAGAAAAAACCACGCGTGTTGATTGTCGGTGCGGGCCCGGCCGGGCTATCGGCTGCGGCACATGTGCTGGAAAAAACCAACGGCAACGCCGATGTGCGCGTCATTCACATGGGGCACTGGCTGGGCGGTAAAGCGGCGGGATTTCGCAATGCCTCGGGGCGTGATTACGAGCACGGTTGGCACATGATTGTCGGTTTCTACGACAACATGCGAGCACTCATGGCGCGAGCTGGCATTGATGTCGACAAAACGTTGTTGTCCATGAAGGGCGAGGCGCATATGTACGACCAGCGCCACAACACGCTCTTTACGGTGGGCGGTGATAGTGCGCTGGATGTAATGCGGCAATTTTTAACATTGCCGATGTTGGATTTTAACGAGCGTTTGAATGTCGATCGCGTCATGACAGAAGCGTTGGCTGTGGCGCTGGGCAGTGGTGATCTTTCGCGTTATGACGATCAGTGTTTCACGGCTTGGTGTATTGATCGCGGATTGAGACCTCATCTGGCGCGTAATGTGCCGCTGTTTCGATTTTTTCGAGAGGCGTATTTCAATTATCCCGGCGAGATCAGCGCGTATCACTTTCTGCAAAGTTTCCGAATGATGGGGTCGCTCAAGCGTGCGCAGCAGTATGTGCTCCCGGCGGACTACAGCCGTGTGATCTGGGATCCCATTGGTGAGTACGTCAAGCGGCTGGGTGGTGAAATCATTCCGTACACCAAGGCGCTCAATTGGCGTTATGAAGGTAGACGTATCACGGGTGTCGATGTTGCGCAGCCGGACCCGGCTGGACATGCGATGGGGCATGGGCACTGGCCAGCCGGCCCGTTGCCGATAAAAGAAGAGACGCGCCATACGCTCACGGATTTTGACTATGTGATATCAACGGTACCCAACGCGGTGTTCTGCACCATGAACGCAGACGATAGTCGCTGGTGGAATTCACCGTATTTTTCGCGCATGAAAAACCTGCGCAGTGCCTCGACGGTTTCCATGACCGTGCTGACGGAAAAATCGCTGTGTGAATTTCCGGGCCCGGTTTTCGGAATGCCGGCACCACTGGGTATCTGCACCAACATGAAGCCTTACTGGACGCGCTATCGCGATGATCCCAAGGTGGGTGCGGTGCTGGCCTTTGTCGGCCAAGAGCGAGGCTTTGAAACGTGGACTGATCAGCAAATCATCGATTTCACCTTCGACAATTTCTCGCAGATTCAGGGTTTTGGCGATATTCGTGCATCAGGTGTCATGGATATCGAATTTCATCGCAATGTGGCCGATCATTCGCGGCTGTTTGATTGTGAGCCTGGCGTTCAACAATTTCGTCCGGGCCCACGTACGCCGTTTCATAATTTTTTTCTGGCCGGTGACTGGGTAAAAAACACAGTGGATCTTGTCTGCATGGAAGCGGCGATCACGTCGGGCGCGGAGTCGGCAGAGCTCTTGTTGCAGCAAATGCAGCAAGAATTTCCGGGCAGCGTGAGCGCGAAGGCGGTGTCGGCATGAATCGTGATCGGGAAATCATTAAGCTTCAAGGTGAATCGGATCCGAATGACGATCCCTTTAGTTTCGACGCAGACCCGTATCCACCGATGCCGCGGACGAATGATGCGGTGTTGACTGGTGCAGATAAAATATCGCCACATTCCTGCCAGTGTGCATCGCCATCACGTCGTCGCGCCTTGGCAGGTTTGGGGTTGCTTGCCACGTTGCCGATGGTGGCAGCGGCTGAACCTTTCGCGGTGCCTTGTGTGCAGGAAAAACAACAGATCACGCCGTGCCGACATAAATTCTGTCGGCATTACGCGGGGGCTGAGGATTACCACGGGCGCTAATGACATCCATGAATTCAAGAAAGCCGTGCAATCAGGAAATCCGTGAAGCCAAGAAAATCTTAAGAGCCACTGATGATCTTTCCTTTTGACAACAGTTTTGTTCGTGAGCTTCCGGATTTTGGTGTGCCGGGTATGCCGGAGCGCGCGTCGCAGCCGCGTTTGCTGTTTTTGAATCGCCCTTTGGCTGCGGAGCTAAATGCGCAGCTACCGGATGATGAAACGAGGCTTGCCGCCATTTTTTCCGGCAATGAAGCCATGCCAGGCTCGCAACCGGTTGCGCAAGCGTATGCGGGGCATCAGTTTGGTGGTTTTTCGCCGCAATTGGGCGATGGCCGTGCTTTGTTGCTGGGCGAAGTGAAAGATGTGCGTGGTTATCGTCGTGATATTGCGTTCAAGGGCTCTGGGCGCACCAAGTTTTCGCGCAATGGCGATGGCAAGGCTGCTGTCGGCCCCATGTTGCGTGAGGTGTTGATTGGCGAGGCCATGCAGGCGCTGGGTATTCCCACCACGCGTGCACTGGCGGTGACTGCCACGGGCGATGCTGTGTATCGCGAAAAAATCTTGCCAGGAGCTGTGCTGACGCGGGTGGCCGCCAGCCATATACGAGTGGGCACGTTTGAATATTTTGCGGCGCGTGGAGACGCTGAGCGCGTACGTCAATTGGCAGATTACGCCATCGACCGGCATTACCCGGAATTGCGCGAGGGTGATTCGCTGTACTTGAATTTTCTGCGCGCTGTTATGAATCGGCAGGCGTCACTGATTGCGCAATGGATGAGTGTTGGATTCGTGCATGGTGTGATGAATACGGACAACATGACCATTTCCGGCGAGACGATCGACTACGGGCCTTGTGCTTTTTTGGAGCGCTATGATCCGCGTGCGGTGTTCAGTTCCATTGATCGCGGTGGTCGTTATGCGTATGGCAATCAACCGGCTATCGCGCAATGGAACCTTGCCCGATTCGCAGAAAGCATACTGGTGCTGTTAGACCGCGATGAAAAGCGTGCAGTAGTTTTAGCGACAGAAACTATCCGCGAATTTCCTGACCGTTATCGCGCGGCGTGGTTGACTTGTCAGCGGCGAAAACTAGGTCTTGGTATTCGGGAGGGTGAAAAATCTGAAACAAGCGCGAGCGGGCATAACGACGAGAGCGATATGAACCTCATTGAGGATTTTCTGCGTCTGCTCGAAGCCAACTCCGCCGATTTCACCTTGTCTTTTCGTGAACTCGCGGATGCGGCGGACGGCAACAATCTTCCTTTACTTGAACGCATTGCCGATGGTGAGGCGCTCAAAGCATGGTTGGCTCGCTGGCGTGCGCAGGGTGTTGCCCGTGGCGAGGCATTGCGCGCAATGAATCCGCGCATCATTCCTCGTAACCATCGCGTCGAAGAAGCACTCGCTGCAGCTAGCGACCACAACGATCTCGCACCGTTCAATGCGTTAGTTGCCGCGCTGCGTACTCCGTACAGCGATGATTCTGCGCTGGCGAAATATGCCGAGCCGGCTTCGCCGGAAGTTACCGCCGGCTACCGAACGTTTTGCGGCACGTGATCTTCAGCGTTTTCCGCCTCACGCTAATCGCTAGCCGTCGTACAAGACAGGGGGCCGGTGTGCCCCCTGTGGCGTAGCGTCGCAGACAACGCCGCCGCCATTCGTCGGCTAGGTAGTTATTCCTACGCCTGAGCCATCGCGCCAGCCAAAGGTTTGGTTATATTTCCGCCTCTTGCTGACCCAACGGTCAGCCGTAGTTACATGGATTGTTTGGCCATGATGGCGCTCACTCAACAGGACGTGCTCTGGACCCTTGGCAGCATCTGCCAGTTGAACCGGGTCCCGTTTGACGCTCGCCTGATTACTCAGGATTTGCCGCCACCCCACGGCGTGCCGACCTTGCTGGATGGCTTGCAGCGCCTGGGTTTCGAGGTTTCCAGCCGCTCTGCCCGGACGGGCCGGCTGGCAAAGCTGCCCACCCCGTTTCTCGCCTTGCTCAACGCTCCGGCCACTCAGGAAGCGTCGCTGCCGGCCGGGGAGGGTACCGAGTCTGTATCCGCATCCGCCGCGTCGCCGGTGCCGGCCATGCCGGCGGTCCAGCCCGCGCTGGTTCTGCGCATTGAAGGCGACCGCATCCTCTATTTCCCCGCCGGCACCACCGAGCCGGTGCAATCCAGCCTTGATGACTTCGCCACGCGCTATGCCGGCCGGGTGATCCAGTTCCGCCGGCAGGCGGAAGCACCGGGTGACCCGGATGCTGCCGCCAGCACGGCGCAGGGTTTTGGTTTCCGCTGGTTCGTGCCGGTGCTGCTCAAACACAAGGCGATGTGGCGGGAAGTGCTGCTGGCCTCGCTGGTGTTGCAGTTGATCGGGCTGGCGACCCCGCTGTTCACCCAGGTGATCATCGACAAGGTCATCGTCCACCAGACGGTGTCGACGCTGGTGGTGATCGGCGTGGCGCTGTTCGTGTTCATGCTGTTCAGCGCGGTGCTGACCTGGATGCGCCAGCACCTGTTGCTGCTGGTGGGCAACAGGGTGGATGCCGTACTGGGTACCACCGTGTTCGAGCACCTGTTCCGGTTGCCGCTGCGTTATTTCGAGCATCGGCCCACGGGTGTGGTCGCCGCGCGCCTGCACGCGGTGGAGACCATCCGTGAATTCCTCGCCGGCACCATCGTCACCTTGCTGCTGGACCTGCCGTTCCTAGTCATCTTCGTGGCCATGATGTTCTGGTACAGCGTGCCGCTGACCTTGATCGTGCTGGCGGTGCTGGGCGCCGTGGTGGTGACCAGCCTCGTGATTGCGCCCCTGTTCCAGAAACTCCTGAACAAGCAGTTCCTGGTGGGTGCCCGCAACCAGGCCTTTGTCACCGAATACGTGGCCGGCATGGAAACCGTGAAATCCCTGCAACTGGAACCGCAGTTGCGTGATCGCTACCGGAATTACTTCGGCGAATATCTCGAAGCCACCCGCCAGACCCGGCAGCTGGGCAATACCTACAGCGTGCTGACCAACAGCCTGCAGCAGCTGATGACCTTGCTGGTGCTGGTCATGGGTGCGTGGATCGTGATGACGGGTACCACCCTGACCATCGGCATGCTGGTGGCCTTCCAGATGTTTGCCGGTAAGTTGTCGCAGCCGCTGATGGGGCTGGTGGGGCTTTGGCAGCAGTTCCAGCAAGCCAAGATCTCGGTGGAGCGCCTGGGCGATCTCATGAATGCCCCGGCCGAGCCCTACACGCTCACGCCCTCACGGGAGACCGTCAGCAAAGGCGAAGTCGAGTTCAGTGAACTCGGTTTCCGTTACGGCGAGGACCGACCCTTCCTGTACCGCCAGTTCAGCCTGCGTATCCCGGCGGGCAGCACCTTTGCGGTGATGGGCCCCAGCGGTTCCGGCAAGAGCACGCTGACCAAGCTGATGATGGGGTTTATCCAGCCCGTCGAAGGCACGGTGAAAATCGACGGCCGAGATGTTCGCCACCTCGCCGCCAACGAACTGCGTACCGCCTTTGGCGTGGTGCCACAGGAAACGACCCTGTTCTCCGGCACCGTGCTGGAGAACCTGATGCTGGCCAATCCGAACGCTGCCTTCGAGGACGTGGTGGCCGCCTGCCGCATGGCCGAGATCCATGACGCCATCGAGAAGTTGCCCAAGGGCTACCAGACCGAACTGGGCGAGCGGGGTGTGGGCCTCTCCGGCGGTCAGCGCCAGCGCCTGTCGATTGCTCGTGCGTTACTCAAGCGCCCGCCGATCCTCATCCTCGACGAGGCCGTGAGCAACCTCGACGAACACACTGCCGAGCACTTCTGCAAGACGCTCAACCAGTTACGCGGCAAGGTGACGATGCTGTTCATCACCCATCAGCTCCCGAAATCGCTGCAGGTCGATGGCGTCATCCGTATCGGTACACCGGCCCTTGTCGGTGCGGCAACCGCCGCGACCTCCTCCACGGGAGGGGCTTCGGCCGCGAATACCCCATGAGCGTTGACTACCAGTTCCTTCCCGTCCTCGATCGCATCACTCACGAGCCGCCACCGAAAGCGGCGCTCACGGTCTCGCGCATTGTGATGGCATTGGTAGCCGTGCTGGTGCTTTGGTCTCTGCTCGGCCGCCTCGACATCGTCGTCGTCGCCGAAGGCCGGCTGGTGCCGGAAACCTACGTCAAGATCGTCCAGCCGGCCGAGGCCGGCGTTGTGCGCGAGATCCTTGTGCGTGAAGGCGACCACGTGCAGGAAGGGCAGGTGCTTCTGCGCATGGACGGCACGCTCAATGCTGCCGATACCACGGCCATCACCCAGACCCTTGCGCTCAAGAAACTCGAACTGCGCCGCATGGCCGCAGAACTTGCCAGCCAGCCTTTCACGGTGAAGGCCGGCGAAGACATGGACCTGTTCCGGCAAGCCCGAGCCCGCTACGACGCCAACCGTGCCGCCTGGACCGACAGCAGTGGCAGTGCGCAGGCGCAACTCGACCGCGCCAAAGGCGAACTGGCCGCCGCAAGGCAAGACCAGACCCGGCTGGAAAAGCTGCTGCCGGTCTATCGGGCCGAGCTGACGGCGATAGAAACCCTGCGCGGCAAGGGCTACGTCAGCGAGCTTGAATACAACGCCAAGAAGCGTGAAGTCATCGAAACCGAGCAAGGACTGAATGCCCAGCGGGATCGCGTACAGGCGCTGGAGGCAGCCGAACGGCAGGCTACCCGGCAACTGTCGACAACCACCACCGGCTACCGCGCCGACCTGGAGCGCGAGCGCATCGCGCTGAGCACCGAAGTGCAACAACTCGAACAGCAGATCGCCAAGCAGCGCCATCTCAACGAGGCACTGGAACTCAAGGCGCCGCAGGCGGGGATCGTGAAGGATCTGGCCACGCATACGCCGGGCACGGTGGTGTCGCCCGGTACAGTGATGCTGTCGCTGGTACCGGATCAGGAACGATTGCTGGCCGAGGTACAGGTGCGCAACGAGGACATCGGCCGCCTGAAACCTGGCATGCCGGTGCACGTGAAGGTGCATGCCTACCGGTTTCAACGGTACGGGATGTTGGGCGGCACGGTAGAAAAGATCAGTCCGGATACCAGTAGCGAGGCGGACACCGGGGACGCGGCATCCCGGAACGCGCTGCCGACCTACAAGGCACTGGTGTCGGTGAGGCCAGCGGGTGATGGCGAGATCGACAAGAAGTCGCTCGCGGCGGGAATGACGGTAACGGCAGAGATCGATGTGGGAACAAGAACACCGTTCGAATATCTGGTGGATCCGGTGAGCGGAATTCTTAATGAGGCGGGAAGGGAATAGCATGAGTAATAACGGGATCAAACATCCAGGGTCGGAATACAAATTCCGAAATTTTTTGGCGTTAAAAATTGCCATTGCGATTTTGTTTTTCACATCGATATCGGCATGCCAGAAGAAAGACGACGAGATTTGGAAGGAAGAGGTAAGGCTTTCGAATGGCCAGATGATTATTGTCGACCGAAAGAACAAATACTCTGGGTCGGGTGATTTAACTCAAAATCGCGGGCCGCTGGTGTGGTCGGAATTATCGTTTTCATATAAGGGTAAAGGTTATCGCTGGGGTGCGCGCGGCGTGTGGCCCGTGGCTTTACAATCAAACCCTGAAGATAAAATTCTAATTGTCAGTAAAATAGTTTACGGCTGGGCATGCCAAGAAAGAGGGAAGCCGGAAAGCGCGTATGTGGTTTTCGCTGAGCTACAGGATGGGTGGCGAGAGATTTCAGTCAGAGAAATCGATAAAAACGTCGAGTTCAACTTGGCAGACGATAGCGCGTCATCTGAGCCAGGGCGCGATAAGGGAAAGCCGAGATCGTATGTGAAAGAAACGGATGAAAAATTTAAAGACAGTCAATACGAACCATATAGGCACATTGTGCCAAACCTTCCGCCGCCGGGATGCTGATTGAGGAAGAATAAAATGTATTCAGATGAGGAAATTGATTTTGCTCGCATGGCGCTTTATTCCTATGACTATAGCGACGTAAATCATACGGGGATCCCGGATGGCTGGGAGCTAAAATCGAATTGGGTGAATGAAGATACTGGATTTCAAGCATATGCTTTCGTAAATCATGCCACCCAACAGCTTGTTATCTCATTCACGGGAACCCGATTTGCGGAAGGAGAGGGTCTTGATGTCGACTGGTCAACGAATTTGACTGGGGCTACCGGGGTTGATAATGCCTCAGATCAATTTAGAGATGCGCTTGATTTCTTTGCTTCGGTTATGGGACGGGCAGACTCTGATGTGACGCCGGCCGAGAAATTGAATGTAACTTTTACGGGCCATTCGTTGGGCGGCGGCCTAGCCGAATATATGGGAATTTTGTTTGGCTTGCCGGCAGTGGGATTTGCTCCTGCTCCATTTCAAAACCAAGCAGAAAATGAGGCTCTTACGCAGCTTCTATTGGCGCGATATGAAGGGTTGTTGACGTACAGATATGGGGTTAGCCCCCCTCATGTAGACGCGCTCCGCGGCTTAGTGTCCGCAGCGAGTAATGGTAGTGACGAGCTGGAATATTTGGTCTCACTGCGAGAGTCAAATATCCGATCCATTGCGATTACTGGAGAGGTGGTCACCGCGCCTCTTTATTTCAATCAAAATCCATCGGCAGTATCGGCGGCAATTCGTCTTGGTTCTGTTAACGCTTTTCTTGCGATGTCCGCGTTTGTGCCCTGGGCGCTTCCGGGGTCTGATGTCTTATGGGATGTGCTGACAAGTCCGGAAGATTTGTATTTTGGGGAAAATAATTTTTCGTGGATTGAGACGGGAGAATCAAATTTATTTTTGGTAGACAAGCATTCAATGGCGTGGCACCTGGCCCTAATGTCATCTGAAGATTTGCTTGCGGCCGTATCGAAAATCCCCGATATGGCTTCGTTGATTACAAACACTAGTTACATGGGCGCAAATGGGTATGGAGCATCCCCCGATGTTTTGCTCCACATTCTGAATAATGGCTTTGGTAGGAATTATGTTGGCGCGCCGAATATTCCCGAGAATGATTGGCTGGAGTCATTCTCCGCGGATATGTACGCGATAGCAAGTGCGGTGGCAGCGGGCTCTCAGTCCGATGAAATTTCCGGATTGATACTGGCGGCTACAGAATTCTACGCGCGCACAGAAGATGGTGTCGCGGTTAGCTCGTTTTTTACGCAGGAGACGGGTGGTGTTTCATTCGACCTGTCTAGAGTTTCCGGGAAAGCACCCAGCGAAGTATTCGGGGTAAAGGAATTCTTGGTTGATTCCTTGGCCGAAACGGCCGGGATTTATATACCACCTAGCATATTGGCGATCGATAGCAGGCCGTTTTGGCATGCCCAACTTGGCCAAGTATCGCTGAATGTAAGTGGTGAGGATGCTGCCGGTGACATATTCATTGGGGGAGATGATACAAACGATGAAATGCATGGGTTAGGTGAGAGCGACTTGCTTGTTGGTGGCGGTGGCGCAGATATTTTGAATGGTGGTCAAGGAGACGATGTTATTTATGGCGGTGCCGGAGAAGACGTCTACATTTATACTAGCGGCGACGGGCGGGACATCATTTATGAAATGATTCCTCCTGGTGGTGGGCCAGCAGGGAAATTGTTGGTTGATGGGATTCAGGTTGATCATGCCGAGGAATCTGTCCTTGTCGATGGGCTGAAAACTTGGATTAATTCCGATCTGAATTTGATAATTCAATTTAAGCCGTCTGCACATGCTGATTCCGCTGCGGAGGGGACCCTGATCGTTACCGGCCCTGGACTGGGGACGGATGGTCGAATTGAAATTCGAAATGTGGCTTCTCCGTTAGTCGGTAATAGGGAGAGTATGGGGATTAAATTCTCATCTCCCCCAAAAATAGGGCGTGTCCTAGATTTTGTGTAAACGGGCCAAAGGCAGGAAACTGCCCCACATCCCGGAGACACCATGTCCAAACTCAAACACGACGTACCCGAAGAACTCTTGGCCAATCTGCTGGCCAACTACAAAAAGCCTGAAGACCTGATCGGCGAAAACGGCCTCCTCAAGCAGTTGACCAAGTTGCTGGTCGAGAAGGCTTTAGATGCCGAGATGGCCGAACATCTGGGCCATGGCAAGCACGAGCCGGTCGCCAACCCCGGCGGCAACACCCGCAACGGCCGAAGCCGCAAAACCCTGAAAGGTGATTTCGGCGAGCTGCCGATTGAAATACCGCGTGATCGTCAGGGCACGTTCGAGCCGCAACTGATCCCCAAGCACCAGACTCGCTGGGCCGGTTTCGACGACAAGATTTTGTCGCTGTATGCGCGCGGTCTCACCGTGCGGGAAATCCAAGCACATTTCGAAGAAATGTACGGCACCGAAGTGTCGCCTAGCCTGATCTCATCGGTCACCGATGCGGTGATCGATGAGGTGAAAGCGTGGCAATCGCGGCCACTCGATCCGGTGTATCCGATCGTCTATCTCGACTGCATCCACGTGAAAGTTCGCGAAGGTTCCGTGCGGGTAAAAGCGGTATATCTCGCCATCGGCGTGACCATGGCCGGCGACAAGGAAGTGCTCGGTCTGTGGCTCGCGCAGACGGAAGGTGCGAAGTTCTGGCTGCAGGTGGTCACCGAACTTCGCAATCGCGGTTTGCAGGATATTTTTGTCGCCTGCGTCGATGGCCTGAAAGGTTTCCCGGAAGCCATCGAAACCGTGTTCCCGAAAACGACGGTGCAACTGTGCGTCGTGCACATGGTACGCAACAGCCTGAACTACGTTTCCTGGAAGCGGCGCGCCGAGGTGGCTGCCGATCTCAAGAAAATCTACACATCTGCAACCGCTGACGAAGCCGAGCAGCGGCTGACCGAGTTCGAGGCGAAATGGGATGATGAGTATCCGCCAATCGGGCAGTCGTGGCGGCGCAACTGGACGCGCATTATTCCGTTCTTCGATTTCCCGCCGGAAATCCGCAAGGTGATCTACACGACAAATGCGATCGAGTCGATCAACATGAGTTTGCGGAAGCTGACCAAGAACCGCGGCTCGTTCCCGAGCGACGAGGCGCTGATCAAGCTGTTCTATTTGGCGCTACGAAACATCAGCAAGAAATGGACGATGCCGATCCGCGACTGGAAAGCCGCCTTGAACCGCTTTACGATCCAGCTCGAAGGAAGGCTCCCTCAAGCGTAAACAAAAATCCCGTTTACACAGAATTCTGCACACCCTCTCTTCGCGGCCGCCGCCTTCTCCGTGTACTCCGGCATGCTTTCCACGGACAGCCATCGCCCGAAGCGGGGTCTGTAAATTGAACTGTGTAACTGCCGGGCTCGTGCGACTGTGTAGCCGGCATGCTGGTGAAACGGCGGGTGGGCAATCAGATGCAATACAGCGCCAATCGCGATTGCCCGGTGTATGAGGAGCTCGCGAGCATTCTGCGCAAGACATCGGGTCTGGCAGACGTACTGGCCGATGCGCTATCGCCGATGGCGGACCGCATCGCCTGCGCGTTTGTGTACTGGTCAGTGGCGTCGGGGAGCTCGTGGGCAGCAGCTTGGCGGATGAGTGCGTGGAGCGCGCGGGAAGATTATTGAAGCAGGCGCAGGAATGGGTGCGGGGAGCGGGGGCGTGAACGCGCTGATGCTGTATCGGAAGGTCTAGCCTCCGGCAACCGCAGCAGATTTCGATTGGCAACAAGCAAAAAACCCGGCTTTCGCCGGGCTTTTTTTAACGAGTTAACGCAATCGAAGCATCACTGCCCCTGTGCCACCACGATCTTCGCGGTCGCCGCTTTCTCCGTGTACTCCGGCATGCGATCGAAGTTCAGGTAGCGGTAGATGTCTTTCGACATCGCGTCGATCTTATTCGCGTATTCCATGTACTCGGCAACCGTCGGCAACTTGCCCATCACCGCAGCAACCGCTGCCAATTCGGCAGATGCCAAATAAACATTGGAGCCTTGGCCGAGGCGGTTCGGGAAGTTACGCGTAGAGGTCGACACGCAAGTGGTGTTCGGCGCAACGCGTGCTTGGTTGCCCATGCACAGCGAGCAGCCAGGCATTTCGGTGCGCGCACCGGCGCGGCCGTAGATGTTGTAGTAACCCTCGTCGCGCAACTGGTTTTCGTCCATCTTGGTCGGCGGTGCAAGCCAGAGACGGGTGGCGAGCGAACCGCCTTCCACTTTGTCCAGCAGTTTGCCGGCCGCGCGGAAATGGCCGATGTTGGTCATGCACGAACCGATGAACACTTCGTCGATCTTGTCGCCGGCGACTTCGGAGAGCGTCTTGACGTCGTCCGGGT
>CAZNPF010000019.1:0-39496 GCA_964574995.1 uncultured Pseudomonadales bacterium
AGCAGGAAATCCAGATGGCGCTGGAGTCCAACCCGCTGCTGGAAGCCGATGACGACGGCGCTGAAGGGGCCGACTTCGACGAAGGTCCAGATCCACTGGCCCTCCTTGAGCAGCAAGCGCGCACAGCCGCCGAAACCCGCGCCGAGGCCACCGGTGAAACCGATGTCCCCGCCGAGCAGCGCGATATGGATCTCGATGCGCGCGCCTCACTGCCGGACGAACTACCCGTAGACAGCGGCTGGGACGACATCTTCGACAGCAGTTGGTCGGCTGCGCCCGCTGGCGGCGGCGAGGAAGAGGACGACTTCGAAACCGGCAGTACCCGCGAATCGCTGGCCGATCGCCTACTGTGGCAGCTCAACCTCACGCCCATGAGCGATCTCGACCGTGGCATCGCGTTCGCCATCATCGAGTGCCTAGACCCGGACGGTTATCTCACCGTCCCGCTCGCCGAAATCCGCGAGGCCGTACTGGCCGACGAAGACATGCTGGCCCGCGTTCGTGAACGCGGCACGGCAGAGCCTGGTATGGCAGAGCCCGGGGAAGAACTGCTGGGCGATGATGAAATCGAGGCCGTGCTGCACCAGGTACAGAATTTCGAGCCGGCCGGCATTGCCGCTCGCGATCTGCGCGAATGCCTGCTGATTCAACTTCGGCAGTTACCCGTGGAAACCCGTTGGCGCAACGAAGCGCTCAGGCTGGTGGGCGACCACCTCAGCCTGCTCGCCAGCCGCGACTTTCCGTTGCTCACGCGCCGGCTGGGCTTGGACGAAGACCGGCTGACACTGGTGATCCGCCTCATTCGCAGCCTGAACCCGCGCCCCGGCGGCACGGTGGCCAGCGAAGACACCGGCTATGTGGTGCCCGACGTGATCGTGCGTCGCGAAGGCCGCCGCTGGAAAGTCGAACTAAACCCCGATGCCGCACCGCGTATCCGCATTAACGCCGGCTATGCGGCGCTGGCGCGTGAAGCCGGCAATCACCGCGATAAGGACTACCTGCGTAATCAACTGCAGGAAGCACGCTGGCTACTCAAAAGCCTGCGCGCACGCAATGAAACTCTGGTGAAAGTGGCCACGCGGATCGTTGAGATACAACAAGGGTTTCTTGAGCACGGGCCGGAGGCCATGAAACCGCTGGTACTGGCCGACATCGCTAGCGCCGTTGAGATGCATGAGTCAACCATTTCTCGCGTGACTACTGAGAAATACATGCTCACACCACGCGGTATTTTTGAATTGAAATATTTCTTCTCCAGCCACGTCGGAACTGCCGGCGGCGGGGAGTGTTCCTCTACGGCTATCCGTGCCATCATTCGCAAACTGGTTGCTGCAGAAAACCCGAGGAAACCACTCAGCGATAACCAAATCGCCGACCTGCTGGTCGAACAGGGTATTAACGTCGCCCGTCGCACCATCGCTAAATACCGCGAGTCACTCAACATCCTGTCTTCCAGCGAACGCAAGCGTCTCGTCTGAGCGCAGAAGTTCACCGGAGGACGGGGAATCCCCCGCCGGGGAAACACCGGGAGCAAGCCTCCCGCAAGGAGTCTGACGATGCAGATCAATCTCCACGGCCACCACGTCGAACTGACCGACCCGCTCAAGACCTACGTGAACGACAAGTTCACCCGACTCTCCCGACATTTCGACCACATCACCAGTACGCAGGTGGTACTCACGGTCGAAAAAAATCGTCAAAAAGCTGAAGCCACCATTCGCTTTTCCGGTGGCGAAGTTTTTGCTGATTGCACGGATGGTGACATGTACGCCGCCATCGATCTGCTGATCGACAAACTCGATCGACAGATTCTCAAGCACAAGGAAAAACTGAAGTCCCACAAGTAATCACTGGACGCAGTCGCCGGCGCCCCCGTGGCGCCGGTTGCGTTTTCAACGCATGAATATTCTCGACATTCTTTCAGCTACACGCGCGCAGACCGGTGTTGTCGCCTCCAGCAAAAAACGCGCGCTGGAAATTGCCGCCAAAGCCGTGGACAAAGCGCTCGGCAATGGCGATCAGGCCGGCGCGGTATTCGATGCACTGCTGGCCAGAGAACGCCTTGGCAGTACGGCGCTCGGCGAAGGCGTGGCCGTGCCGCACTGTCGGCTGGATGCCTGCACCCAGCCCACGGGCCTGCTTATACAGCTGGCCGAGGGCATTGATTACGACGCCCCGGACGGCAAGCCCGTCGATCTGTTGTTTGTGTTGACCGTGCCGCGGGAAGCCACCGACGCACACTTGGAGCTGCTCGGCCGTATCGCCGGCATGTTCAACGACGCCGAGGCGCGTGCGTCTCTGCGTGCCGCGCAAGCCCCGGATGAATTACTCGCCGCCGTACAGGCATTTGAACGCGGGACGTCCAGCAGTTAGTTTTGATTCCGACCGGCCATACTCATTAGGCCGGGCACCGCATACCTTCCACGCACCGAGCTTTTCTCATGCGCCTGATCATCGTCAGTGGCCGCTCTGGCTCCGGCAAGACCACGGCCCTTCAAGTGCTGGAGGACGCCGGTTTCTATTGCGTGGACAACTTGCCGGTTGCGTTGCTGCCGACGCTCGCCGCCGAAATTCGCACCGACGCCCAGCAAAGCGACAAGCCCCGCTTGGGCAACGTCGCCGTTGGCATTGACGCCCGCAACGTACCCGGTCAATTGAGCCGCTTCCCGCAACTGCTGCGTGAAATCGCCACCGAATTCACACTGGCCGGCGGCGGCGACTGCGAAGTGATGTACCTCGACGCCAACGACGAAACGCTGCTCAAACGGTTTGCGGCGACACGACGCAAACACCCGCTCTCCAGCGGCAGCATGTCGCTGGCGGAAGCGATCGAACACGAGCGCGTGTTACTCGAACCCATCGCCACGCTGACCGATCTGGTGATCGACACCAGCCAACTCACCGTGCACGGTTTGCGCGATTTGATTCGTGCGCGTGTGGTGGGTAAAGCGCACAAGGGCATGGGATTGCTGTTCGAATCTTTTGGCTTCAAGCACGGCGTCCCGGCCGATGCCGACATCGTGTTTGATGTGCGCTGCTTGCCCAACCCTTATTGGATTCCGCATTTGCGCGAACACAACGGCCTGCAGCAACCCATTATCGAATACCTTGACGGGCATGCCGAAGTGCAAGACATGGTCCACGATTTGTTCGCCATTCTCGATAAGTGGCTGCCACGTTTCGAACAGAACGATCGTCAGTACATGACGGTGGCCATTGGTTGCACCGGCGGCTATCACCGTTCCGTGTACGTGGTGGAACGTCTAGCCAAAATGCTGGAAGGCGTGGCCGCTCACGTCCAAGTACGTCACCGCGAACTCGCTCACGCAGGCGACGCATGATCAGCCGCGAGATCGAAATCATCAACAAATTGGGCCTGCATGCGCGTGCCGCATCAAAGCTGGTCGCGCTTACGGGTCGTTTTGAATCGCGGATCACGCTCTGCCGTGCTGAGCAAAAACCGGCTGATGCCAAAAGCATCATGGCGATGCTGATGCTGGCCGCCAACAAAGGCACGCGTTTGATCCTGGAGTGCGAAGGTCGGGATGAACAACAACTCGTCGATGCCGTCTGCGCGCTGATCGCCAATCGTTTTGACGAAGACGAATAAGCACCTGGCCACTCATTGATGAGTACTGAAAACTCCCAGACCCGTCGTCACGCGCTTCGCCGCGCACTGGAGCGCGGCACCACGCATCAAGTTCGCCGTCTGCTCAATGCCATGCCGGCCGCAGAAATTGCTCATCTGCTGGAATCGTCACCGCCACGCGAACGCCAAGTGCTGTGGACATTAGTGTCGCCGGAAATCGATGGCGAAGTACTCGCCGAGCTCAACGAAGAAATCGCCGCCAAACTGCTCTCGAAGATGGAAGTCGAGAAAGCCGTAGAAGCGCTGGAAGACATCGACCCCGACGATCTTGCCGATTTGCTCGCCGAACTTCCCGAACACGTCACGCGCGAAGTGCTGACGCGTCTGGATGCCCAAGATCGTGCGCGCATCGAACAAACGGCGCATTACCCAGACAATACAGCCGGCGGCATCATGAACACCGACAGCATCACGGTGCGGCCGGACATCACTATGGATGTCGTACTGCGCTATTTGCGCGTACACGGTGAATTGCCCAAAGCCATGGACTCGCTGTTCGTAGTCAATCGTCGCGATGAATTTGTCGGGGTACTGCCACTGGCTCGCGTGTTGGTTTCCGATGCCGAGATGACCGTGCGCGAAGCAATGAGCACGGGCATCGAACCCATTGCCGTCGATCTGCCCATTCGCGAAGTTGCCCACCTATTTGAGCGTCACGATTTCATTTCCGCACCGGTGGTGGACCCACACAATGTGCTGGTCGGCCGCGTCACCATCGACGACGTGGTCGATGTCATTCGTGACGAAGCGGATCACTCCTTGATGGCGATGTCTGGCCTCAATGAAGCCGAGGACACTTTTGGCCCGGTGTTGCCGACGGCGCGACGACGCGCCGTATGGTTAGGCATCAATCTGATCACGGCGTTTCTTGCATCCGCTGTCGTAGGCATGTTTCAGCACACCATCGAGCAGATCGTCGCGCTGGCCGTGCTGATGCCGATTGTCGCCAGCATGGGCGGCATCGCCGGTTCGCAAACGTTGACGTTGGTCATTCGCTCGCAAGCGCTGGGACAAATCAACGATTCCAACACACACTATCTGTTCAACAAGGAACTGGGCGTTGGTTTTCTGAACGGTCTGCTGTGGTGTGTGGTGGTCGGTGCAGTCGCCATGTTTTGGTTTGGCGACGACAAACTCGGATTGGTGATCGGTGCCGCGCTAGTGATCAACCTCGTCGCAGCCGCTGTCGCCGGTGTGACATTGCCACTGATTCTCAAGCGCCTGCGTATCGATCCGGTACTCGCCGGCAGCGTCATTCTGACGACTGTCACCGACGTGACCGGCTTCTTCTCATTTCTGGGGCTGGCGACCGTTTTCTATTCGTGAGGCAATGCACGGAGCACGTGGCACGGCATCTCTGCGCGGCGCGGTGTCACACGCTAACTCACACGATCACTCGTCCAGTTCCCGCAGCATCTGGAACAACCGCTGGTAATTCGCGCTCTTGGGCAAATTGCCACTGGGCACGCCCGCTTCCTGCGCCTTGGCCAACTCTTCGCGCTCCTTGCGTGCATTGCGTATCAATTGCCGCACATGCTGCACATCAATGTCCGGGTACTTCTCAACCAAAGACTGCACGGCGTGCTCGTCCGCCAACAGCTGGTCGCGCAAACGCTCCAGACGCGTCAGCCGACTAGGGTCGGTCAGCACCGCGTGCACTTCGCGCACTTCTTCGCCATTGCCTTCACGCAACAAGCGACCCATGTATTGAAGATGTCGGCGCTTCGCTTCCCAACTCTTCATTTTTTTCCAGTCGACCACGGCTTGCCGCGTCCGCTCGTCCAGCGGCAGCTTCGCCAGCGTGGCCGCCGGCAATTCCAACAGCAGTTCGCCGAAATCTTGCAGATCGTGCATCTGCTTTTTTCGTTTGGTTTTGCTGATCCGCTCATCGGGGAGCGGCGGAATTTCATTGCTCATGACAAGTCACCGGAAAAACAGAAAACCGTGCCGACCTGATGCTGGATGTGCGTCGGGGAAAGCACAGGAATGCCAAGCGGGCACGGTGTTAAGATCGCGCATCTTAACAGAGCCGCCCCGGAGACCGCGTGAGTCAGCATCCCACCCCTGCCACCGAAACCGGCAGCATCGTTGCCGAAAAATCCCGGCTGGAAACGCTGGTGCAACAGATCCTCGACGAAGCGCGCGCGCAAGGCGCCACGGCCAGCGAAGTGGGCGTCAGCGCAGAGCGCGGCCTGTCGCTGTCGGTGCGCATGGGCGACGTCGAAACCATCGAATTTACCCGCAGCGGTGGCTTCGGGATCACGGTGTACGCAGGCCAGCGCAAAGGCCACGCCAGCACGTCTGACACGCGCCCCCAAGCCATCCGTGAAGCCGTTGCCGCCGCGCTGGATATCGCCCGCCACACCTCGGAAGACCCCTGCGCTGGCCTCGCCGCACCGGAGCAAATGGCCCGCCATTTGCCCGACCTCGACCTGCATCATCCGTGGCAACTGTCGCCGGACCAAGCCATCGAACTCGCGCGCGAATGCGAAGCCGCTGGCCGCGCCGTGGATGCGCGCATCGTCAACTCCGAAGGCGCATCGGTGAATACGCACGAGGTCTATCGTGTTTACGCCAACTCCAACGGTTTTTTCGCCGGCTACCCGTCTACGCGTCATTCACTGTCCTGCGTGCTAATCGCGCGCGATGGCGACGATGAAAACGCCAGCATGGAACGCGATTACTGGTACGACGCCGCGCGTAACGCATCGCAACTGGAAAATGTCGCCCGCATCGGCCGCCGTGCGGGCGAACGCGTGGTGCAGCGCTTGGGTGCGCAGCCCATTGCCACCGGGAAAATGCCCGTCTTGTTCGCGCCGCAACTTGCGCCCTCACTGATCGGCCACTTTCTTTCCGCCATTGCCGGCGGGGCGCTGTACCGTCGTAGTTCCTTCTTGCTCGACAAACTCGGCGAGCAAATCTTCCCCGCGTGGTTTCAACTGGAAGAACAACCGCATATCGCCGGCGCACTCGGCAGTAGCGCCTTCGACAGCGACGGCCTACCCACCACGCACAAACATTTTGTGAAAGATGGCGTGCTCGCTAGTTATGCGCTGGGCTTGTATTCCGCACGCCGCCTTAAAATGGTGCCCACCGGCAACGGCGGCGGCACACACAACGTATTCGTACATGGCACTGGCGAATCCTTCGATGCGCTGCTAAAAAAAATGGGCAACGGCATCGTCGTCACTGAACTGATGGGCAACGGCGTCAATCCAGTGACCGGTGACTATTCGCGTGGCGCCGCAGGATTTCGCGTTGAAAACGGAAAACTCACGCATCCGGTTTCCGGTGTCACTATCGCTGGCAGCTTGCCCGACATGTACCGCCATATCGTTGCCATCGGCAGCGACGCCGATCACCGCGGCAATGTGCATTGCGGTTCGTTGCTGCTGGAATCCATGACTGTTGCTGCAGAGGGCTAACCGATGACTGAAGCCGCCATCACATTCGGCGTCGTCCGCGAATTTCCATTCCCCGCTACACGCGTGTGGCCGGTAATCGGCAACTTTTCACGGCTGCCCGACTGGTTTCCCGGCATCGCTGATTTCAGTGCGCAGGGCACTCATGCCGGTGCCACACGCAAAATCATCATTCCGCCGTTTCCACCGGTGACACATCAGTTGGATGTGCAGGACGACAATGCGATGTTTACGCAGTACCGCGTGATCGACGGCCCCGGCCTCTCGGAAGCCACCGGCTTTGTCGTCACCATCCGCGTCAGCGCGCGCAGCGATAATGCCTGCCTCATCGATTGGCAAGCACGGCTCGCGCAACGGCCTTCACTGGTGCCGGCCGGCGCTGAATCTGCGTTTGCTGCGCGCACAGAAAATAGTTATCAACGTGCGCTGGATCATTTCGCTGGTATTCTGGCGGCCGGCTAAGCGGGAACTTTCCCGCAAATAAATGTTCATATCACCGCTATTTTTCATTCCGCATCTGCGGATTTTTCCACGAGGAGTATTCATGAAACCCGTCGCCCGCAACTTACTCGTCACTTCCGCCGCTGTCGCGCTGCTCGCCGGCTGCATGACTTACGATCCGTACACCGGTGAGAAAAAAGTCAGCAACACCACCAAGGGGGCAGCGATCGGTGCCGGTATCGCCGCTGTCGGCGCGTATATCGACAACCGTGACGACGACCGTCGCAAACGCACGGAAAAAGTACTGATCGCTTCTGGTGTCGGCGCTCTTGCCGGCGGCGCGGTGGGCAACTACATGGATCGCCAAGAAGCACAACTTCGCCACAAACTCGAAGGCACCGGCGTGCGCGTGGTGCGCGATGGCGACGACATCACGCTGGTCATGCCGGGCAATGTGACCTTTGCCAGCGGTAAAGCCGACATCCAACCGAACTTTCTCGACGTGCTGAGTTCGGTCGCGCAAGTGCTGAAGGAATTCGACAAGACTGTGCTGGAAGTGGCTGGCCATACCGACAGCGACGGCAGCGACAGTAGCAACCAGATTCTCTCGCAAGCACGTGCCGACAGTGTTGCTGCTTACCTGCGCAGCAAAAACATCAAGAACGAGCGACTCACCACCATTGGCTACGGCGAAGCACGCCCAGTCGCAAGCAACGATACGGCCGACGGGAAAGAGCAAAACCGTCGCGTTGAATTGACGCTGCTGCCAATCAAGTAAGTGATAGCGTGATGAAAAGGGCCGCGAAAGCGGCCTTTTTTATTGGGAGTTACACAGTTCAATTTACAGACCCTCAGACTAGGATCCACCTGCCCCACCAGCGACATCTTCAGCATATTTATCAAATAGGTAGCCAACCGATTTCCCCGTCTCTTTGTTTTCAAAGACAACCTTTACCGGTCGGCCAACTCGGTAGGAAATTACGTACTGCAATCCTTGCCGAACAGAAAACCTTGCCTCAGATATCACCCCGTGCGAGTAAGACTCCTCCGAATCGACAACTCCATCTCCATCAGAATCGAACCTAGAAACGCTAGGAGATCCATTCACGTACACAGTATGAACGTCAAATACTCCATTAAAGTCGTTGTCCATGATGGATGTCTTTGGAAGGTTCCCGTCGTACTCAACAACGTAGTCAATTCGACCATCGAAATTCCTATCGATATTCACCTTGCTTCCCACCCCACCCCCCACATCCTCGTAGATTTCATCCATGACGCCATCTCCGTTGTAGTCAACGCTAGGGGCAACATTGGATTCCTGTGGGAAGTACAGGTACGCAAGCATTGAAGCTGCACCCGCAATGTATGCAGCTGAAAAAATAATGGCCGATTTAAACTTAATTTCCATGAAAAATTTCCCAGACAACTTGATCTTATTTTGATGACTTCTTTACCCACGAATAAATCAAACATACGCACCCATATGGGAGTGCGGAAGCTCGTGGGTTAGGCGGAAACCAATCATCCCTGCCCCTATAGTCAGAGGCCTTGCATTCCTTGGCATCTTCTTCTGGGCAGTAGGCCAGATCGCATACTTTTTCATAACTAAAACTTGAGGCTCCCGTCAGGTTGTCGCCCACATCATCAAGTGCCCCCGAAAGAGCCTCAAGAAGGCTGGTTCCAGTAGACGTGGCTCGATCGCGGAGAAAGTCCTGATGTGCGCGCTGCTCTCCCGCCATCCGCACCGGCCTTCCCGGGAAGGGAGTAAACGTGGCGCCAGCCAATCCATACTCGTCAAAAAACTGAGTTGGAGTACTTTGAACATATGCGTAAGAGTTAATGCCGCCGTCTAACCCAATCGGGTCCGACTCGATGTACCTCCCGATCTGCGTGTCGTAATCCCTGAAGTAGTTATAAAAAATCCCCGTTTCGTTGTCTTCGTACTGCCCCGGAAAACGCAACGGCCAGATGGCGGTGTTGGTGGTGGCGAGCGTGGATTCGCCAAACGGTTCGCGCGTGGATTTCCACGCAGTCTGCTGCAAGTTATCGGTGATGCGCAACGTCGTCGCCAGATGATCGGTGTGCACGGCGAATAACTCGGGGCCGCTGCCGCCGGTTTGCGTGGCGACGAGGCCGATAGGCGTATCGCCGAGCCAAAGGTATTCGCGGATCGTCGCGCCTGTGCTGTCGGCTTCTGCGATCAGGTGGCCAGCACGGTCGTAATGAAAATGCGTGGTGCCGGTTGGACTGGTTTTCGTGACGCGCTCGCTGAGGGCGCTGTAGGTGAAGGTGATTTTGGTGGGTGATTCGCCGGGTAACGTGATCGTTGCGAGACGATTCGCCGCGTTGTACGCAAACGTTTTGTCGTTCTTGATCGTCGTGTTGCCCGCCGCGTCGTAATCGAGGCTCGCGGCGTCGTGGCCGGTGATCTGATACAGACGATTGCTGGTGCTGCCGTAACTGTACGCGCTGCCGTTGCTGTTCTCGTCCTGTGCGATGCGGTTGCCGACGTCGTCGCGCGCTTGGGTGCTCAACTTCCCGAATTACCCTTCCGAGGCAACTGACCGATCTCCACCTAGGAGCTGCATATTTCCTATCTCCTTGTCGCCAAGCAGATATATCTCAATATTCTCGATTCCGCCGGCCCCGCCCCCCTTGCTGGCAATAACGAAGTGACCGTGCTTCGACTCTTTTAGACTTAGGAGCGCGTCTATGAGGAGCTCGATCTCCGAACTAGATATCCCCAGTTGTAGGGCAAACCATCCCGTCCCGAAATTTTCAAGTTTAGACTTCACTTTCTCACCTATTTGGGTCTATGTGATCTTTAAGGCCGCCAGGCTGGTTGGCATCATGCCAATGTGCGCCACACTCCTTTCCATTCTCGCGACCCTCTCTATCCCAGCGGCGAACAATATCGCCGTTCTCGTTTTTCCACTGTCGATGTTTTCCGTTTGTATTCTCTCGCGTTGAAGTCTCTTCGGTGACTCCCTCTGGAGGGGTCCGTTCATCGGGGTTCTCTGGGTAATCGCCGTCTTCCGAAGGGCATTCTTTCGACTCTTTTGGCACATCAGAAGCGTCGCAATAGCCCAGCAGGAAGCAGATAATTGTCGAGGCCTGTTTAGCAGCACTGCTTCCCTTTGGCATTACCTCTGCGCATGCCGCCGGCCCATAACGCATGCAATATTTGTCTACTGTCGTTCCATAAAGCCCATAAGGATCGATTCGCGTTAGTGGATTTTCGTTCACATATGCGTATGTGTTGATCCCACCATCAAGCCCAATCGGATCACTCTCAACGTATCTCCCAATCACCGGATCATAATCCCGGAAGTAGTTGTAAACGAATCCAGTTTCGTTGTCTTCATATTGCCCCGGAAAACGCAACGGCCAGATAACAGTGTTGGTGGTGGCGAGCGTGGATTCGCCAAACGGTTCGCGCGTGGATTTCCACGCAGTCTGCTGCAAGTTATCGGTGATGCGCAACGTCGTCGCCAGATGATCGGTGTGCACGGCGAATAACTCGGGGCCGCTGCCGCCGGTTTGCGTGGCGACGAGGCCGATGGGCATATCGCCGAGCCAAAGGTATTCGCGGATCGTCGCGCCAGCGCTGTCGGTTTCTGCGATCAAATGGCCAGCACGGTCGTAATGAAAGTGCGTGGTGCCGGTTGGACTGGTTTTCGTGACGCGCTCGCCGAGAGCGCTGATCAAGCTGTTCTATTTGGCGCTACGAAACATCAGCAAGAAATGGACGATGCCGATCCGCGACTGGAAAGCCGCCTTGAACCGCTTTACGATCCAGCTCGAAGGAAGGCTCCCTCAAGCGTAAACAAAAATCCCGTTTACACAGAATTCTGCACACCCTCGGGCAGTTACACTGTAAAATTTACGTGCTCGGCAGCGCACGTAAACAGTCATAATTTTTTTATTTTCACGGATGGCCATCGTCATCAGCGCAGCCGTCAGCTCTTTGGCTTGTTGGTGACTTTAATGCCGAGATCCTCCAGAAACTCAACAAGATCTCTGATCTGATCCGGCATTAACTCAGAGTCAACCCTCAGTGTTTCCTCGATGAGACGATACTCTAGGTAACCTTGTTTTATTCCGAAATCGTATAGCTCTTTCAACTTGCTCATTGTGTCCTCTATCGAAGTAAAGGCTGGGCGTGCGAGACCCTATTGAGGGGACAATTATCATTGTGTACGCGCACCCGCCCGTTGAACTTAATAACCCAGTTGTTATAAGCAACGACCTGCCGAGCGCTTGGTGAACGTCCCACCAATTCGAAAGCCATGAATTTTTCATCCTCCAACGCCCGCTGACGTAACTTGCAGGCATCATCTTTTGGCGAGTCTGAGCAACTTTTTTCCTTCGACCTATCTCTCCCGCCTAGTGGGAATGGAACGACTACACCTCTACCTTCTCCAGCAGAATTTGATTGACCAGTTCCACTATGGCTTGCCGCATCACCCGCTACGCTTCCAATGACAGCTACTGCCGCTAACCCAACGGCGAGCGCACCCACACCAGCCAACACAAAAGCATTCTCACCCTTAGGGTCGACCGCAAACGTGGGCATGCCGGCCGCGTCGTAGTCGTAATGCGTGGTGTAGGTGACGCCGCCGACGGTGCGGGTGTCGGCGATCACGTTGCCACGCGCGTCGTAGCGCAAGGCCACAGTCGCGCCGTCGTTCTGCGCCGAGGTGAGGCGGCCCACGCCCGCGTTGCCGCCCGCGGTGGCGTCGTAGCCGTAGAGCGCGGTTTCTGCCGGGGCGGCGCTGTAAATCGCCGCCGTGCGGCGGTTCAGCGCGTCGTAGTGGTACGTCACCGTCTGGCCGCGCGTCTACTGGATCACAAATCAACGCAAACAACGTGCGGTACGTTTCTGCTGCGTGAATGCATCCGCCCTGATGAATTTGTCAGCCTCAGGGGGAAACAAGATACTCCATCACCTCATCCATCAAGTGATTCATTCGCTCGTATTCCGCCTTGGGAACAGCGCGTAATTGCTCGGCGGTCCACACCCAACGGCCACCTGCCACAAGCTCGCCGGCACAACCGGACGTCATGTCTTCTGCGCTTTGCAAAATAGTTTCCGGATGGCACTGCAAACCGATTGCACGCCGGCCAATCTGAAACGCCTGATGCTTGCACGCTTCACTGCGTGCGAGATGCGCCGCATTCGGCGGCAAATCAAACGTTTCACCGTGCCAGTGGAACAACAAAGTCTCTGCTGGAAAATGAAATGTGCCCGGTACTTTTGGCTCGGCGTACACCGGCCACCAACCGATTTCACGCTCGGCGTTGGGATAAACGCGTGCGCCCAGTGCGCTGGCAATCAGTTGCGCACCCAGGCAAATGCCAATCACCGATTTACCGGCAGCAATCGCTTCGCGAATGAATCGTTTTTCTTCGACTAGCCAAGGAAACTCACGCTCGTCGTTGACGCTCATGGGGCCGCCCATGGCGACGATGAGGTCGATGTTTTTTAGATCCGGCAGCGCGGTGTCGTTATAGAAATGCGTATATGTCACCTGCGCTTTTTTTCGCTGCAACCAAAGCCCGATGCTGCCAGGGCCCTCAAACGGAACGTGTTGCAGAATATGGGCTCGCATGGAAACTCCGCGTTTAATGTCCAACACTTTTCGCTGGGTTCATAACCGCATCAAACGGTTTCATTCAGCGTGCATGCGTTTCAGCGAACCGGCGCGTGTTCCATCGCTTTATTGCGCGGCACGACTTTCCAGCCACGCGCCGATTCCTCGCCGGCATTCTCGGCGTCGCCGACCGGTACCGTCACCGAGTCAGCAGGCAACTTGCGCTCGCTAACGAGTTGGCGGGCAAGGTAATCGCCCAGCATCACTTCGAGATCGGCGATGGTGGCTTGTGCACCCATGTCGCCGCCCCAGGCGTAACTACGATTGGCTGGGAATTCACCGACGGTGCTGCCGTCGGCGGCGAGTAGCGTGACGGTCGACTCGATATACATCGCGCCCATGCCGGCGCGCAGGCGGCGCTTGTTGGCATCGCCGTGGTCATAACGAGAAACGAGCAGAAGCACTTTCCAAGTGTGCGCCGTGCCGTCGGCACGCGTCCGCGCTAAAGCGCGGGTGATTCGTTCACGAAACGTCGTTTCGCAGCGCAGGGTCTCTTCTGGCGTGATGACCACATCCGGCTGCGCAGCGACAGAAATCACGAAACTGTCATCGGCATCAAGCCGAAATTCTGCTGGCAGTGACACCAAATCTTTTATGTCTTTCGTGACGGATGTATTGGCACAGCCGGTTACCGCGAGCAATACAAAAACACCGAACCCTGCCGTTAAAAAAATTCGCAGCAGATTCACGCCGTGCCGCCCACGACGATTTCGTCGATCAGCAGCGTTGGCTGGCCGACGCCTACCGGCACGCTCTGGCCTTCTTTGCCGCAGGTGCCTACGCCGCCATCCAACGCTAAATCGTTACCCACCATCGACACACGATTCATCACGTCCGGGCCATTGCCAATCAGCGTTGCACCTTTTACGGGCCGCGTGATTTTTCCGTCTTCAATGAGATATGCCTCGGTGGTGCTGAATACAAATTTGCCGCTGGTGATGTCGACTTGGCCGCCACCAAAATTAGCGGCATAGATGCCTTTTTTCACCGATTTGATGATGTCTTGCGGATCCGATTCACCGGCCAGCATGTAGGTGTTGGTCATGCGCGGCATCGGCAAATGCGCGTACGACTCGCGACGACCGTTACCCGTCGGCGCGACGCCCATCAAACGCGCATTCATTTTGTCTTGCAGATAACCGGTGAGAATGCCGTTTTCGATCAGCGTGGTGCGCTGCGTTGGCGTGCCTTCGTCATCCACCGTGAGCGAGCCGCGACGATCCACCAGCGTGCCGTCATCCACGATGGTGCACAGTTTGCTGGCTACTTGTTGCCCCATGCGGCCGGCATACATCGAACTGCCTTTGCGATTGAAATCGCCTTCCAAGCCATGGCCCACCGCTTCGTGCAACAACACACCCGGCCACCCCGGGCCGAGCACTACCGGCATGCGGCCGGCTGGCGCTGGCACTGCATCGAGATTCACCAACGCTAAACGCACGGCTTCACGCACGTAACTCATGGCGCGGTCGCCATCGAGAAAATAACGGTAATCCACGCGGCCACCGCCGCCCGACGAACCGCGCTCACGACGGCCATTTTGTTCCGCAAGAACGCTCACATTCAGACGCACCAACGGGCGCACATCAGCAGCCAACGTGCCGTCACTGGCGGCAACCAGCATGTATTCGTATTCGCCCGCGAGCGAGATTTGCACTTGTGTAATGCGCGCGTCGATGGCGCGTGCCGCTTCATCCAAGCGTTTGAGCAAAGCAATTTTTTCAGGGCCGCTGAGCACATCCAACGGATTGCCCGCCATGTACAGCGCAGGCGGCGCGCTTTCACGCAGCCCGTCACTCATCAGCAGCGGCACGCGTTGATTTTTACCGGCGCGGGCAATGCTTTTGGCAGCGCCCGCTGCCTGTGCCAGCGACGGCAATGCGAAATCGTCGGAAAAGGCGAAGCCCGTTTTTTCGCCACTGATGGCACGCACGCCTACGCCTTGCTCGATGCCATGCGAACCTTCCTTGACGATGCCTTCTTCCAACAACCACGACTCGTGGCGGCTCCACTGAAAATACAAATCCGCCGCATCGACCTCATGCGTCAGCATGCCCTCAAGGACGCGCACCAACGATTCACGCGATAGCGCAGCTGGCGCCAGCAGCTCGCGCTCCGCCACAGTTAATGCGTGTTTGTGAGAAGTTAGCGTTTGGCTCATATCAAATCACTCGAAGAAGAATTCAGACGTCGATGCTGCAGGACTGGAAGCTTGGCGCGGATATCGGCCAACCGTGCGGCAGAGAGCGTGGCCACAGCGACACCATCACCGGATTCATGCAGAGCCAGCACCTCACCCCACGGGTCGATCATCATGCTGTGACCATAGGTTTCACGGCGCGCATCATGCTGCCCGCCCTGCCCTGCCGCCAATAAAAAACAACCGTTTTCAATCGCGCGAGCCCGCAGCAAGATTTCCCAATGCGCCGCGCCCGTCACCCGCGTAAACGCGCTGGGTAGCACGAAAATTTCTGCACCTTGTTCGGCGGCCAACGCACGAAATAGCTCCGGAAAGCGTAAGTCATAACAAATGGCGAGGCCCATGCGGCCAAACGGGGTGTCGACCGTCACAACGCGCGACCCCGGACGAAAATGATGGGATTCACGATAGCGGCCCTGCGCATCGGCAACATCGACATCGAACAGATGGATCTTGTCGTAACGTGCACGCAAGGAACCGTCCGGCGCATACACGAGGCAACTGCTGAAAATACGCGCATCGCCGTCGTCGCTATCTGCGCGCAACGGAATACTGCCACCCACCAGCCACAGGCCGTGCTGCCGCGCCTGTTGCGCCAGAAATTGCTGGAAGGGCGCATGCTCATCCCCAGCCTGCTCTGCGTGCACCTGCACGTCTGCCGCACTGAACACCGCAAAATTTTCTGGTAGCACCGCAAGCTGCGCACCTTGCTTCGCCGCATCAGCCAACAAACGGGCGGCAGCAGCAAGGTTAGCCGACGGATCGCGGCCACTGACCATTTGAATGACGGCAGCTTTTACATCCTGCATAAGATCACCCGGCCGGCTCTACTTGCGCTTCTTGTTTCTTTTCTTGTTTCTCTTCTTTTTTCTCTTTGCGATCTTCGCGACGCTCTTCCACGGAAAGCTGTTCCACTTGCGGATCGTGCCAAGTGCCTTTCACGTTGTAACTAATGGTGGTCATTTTCTGCAGTTTGTCACCCCAAAGCTGCTCGGCGACCACTATGCCGGCACAGGCAGCAAGTCCGGCCAAGCAGCCCACATAGAGACCACTGTTTACTGGCAGTGTCACGCGCAAGCGGCTGTCCAGTGATTGCGTATCCAGATTCGTACTACCGGACATTTCGAACAAGCCAGACGGCCCTTTCACCACCAGATTAGGCGTAGACAGCACACCTTGGTCCAGCGCGAAGTCGCCGTTGATCGAATCAAACGCAATACCTTGTTTATAGACATCAGAGAAATTGAGTTTCAACCGCCGCTGCCATGCACTGAAATTCAACACACCGAGTGCGCGCAACGCCTTTGATTTGGACGAGGTGGTGATGAAGCGGCCATCGCGCATATCCAGCGCCACGGTGCCGCGCAGCAGCATGGGGTCGATATCCAACGGCGTGCCATTCCAGCTCACATCAAACCGCGCCGCCGCGTGTGCAGAGTTCAATATCGGCTCAAATCCAAAAGCCGTCGCCACGCGCGACATGTCGTCGGCGTTGGTCGTTCCGGATAATTGTGTGCGGCTGCCGCCGCCATCAACCGGCTGCCAACGCGCATCTGCTTCGATGGTCATCGCGCGCCAGCTGCCCGTAATGTTGGCCAGCCGCGTGCCATTGCCGTCGGGGATCGCCTCCATGGACCAACTGCCAAAATTCTCATCGCCAATTTGCAAATCTTGCACGGACAACGACAAACGCGGCACGGCGCCCGGTGCGGGCAATATTTTCCCGATGCTGGGTATGTCGACTTTCTTTGCGCCTTGTTTTGTATTCGCAGCGGATAAGATCGGCAACCGCAGATGATCCAGTTGCACCGTCATCGCCGTGTCGCCACGCAGCTGATAACCATCCGGCGCTAAGGCTTGCCCAGCCACGAGATCGCTATCCATTTTTAGCAGCCAACCGGCATCGTGACGATCCAACAATAAATTGGCTTTGCCGAATACCGCACCTTCGATATCCAAATGATCGGCTTGCACGTTGAGATGCTGCACGCTGCCACGCAAGGCATCGAGGCCGGCCAATACCGCGCTGATATCTTTCCGCGTCTTGGTCGGCGTTAGCGTGGTGCCCGTCAAACGCTGCGCAAACGTAATCCACGCATCCATATTCATTGCGCCCACTCGCGCATCGATCGCGAGCCCTTTGTCACTCATGTCCGGCAAACGCTGGCCACCAATAGCAACCGCACCGGTGGCGGCGGCATTGCTTGGCAAGCGCACACTGGCCGAAAGTTGCCGGCCATAAACCAAATTGAGCTGCGGCGTACCCACGCCCAACGTATAGACCAATCGTGTCGCCATCGCGGTGTTCGGTGTTTTGGTCAGCGGCGCCGGCGCATCCACCGCGATGCCGCGTAAATCACTGCGCACATCGAGCAAACCTTCACCGCTGGCAGGAAAGCGCAACTGCAATGAGGCAGTGCCTTCACCGGTGAGCAAACTGAGCGCTGGCAACTTCAACCAATCAGAGACGGCTGCCATGCGTAACGGGCCGGCCAGATCGATCGTCGTAACCGCATTGCGCGCTGCGCCTTGCGTTTGTGCGCTGCCGGTGTAGGTGCCGCCCAAAGCATTGCCGCGTAACTGCGTGGCAGAAAATCCGCTGGCGGTATCAAAGCGAACATTGCCGGAGGCATCGCTGATTTCCAGCGCATGAGATACCGCATCCAGCGTGGCGCCATTCACCGTGCCATCAATTTGTACGCGTGGTGAAACGCCGCTGGCCAGCCGGCTATCCACGTGCAAATTAGCTTGCAGCCGACCACTGCCCTGCCAGCGCTGCAACTCGGCCGGTATCACCTTTTGCAACGGCGATTCGCGAAATAACTTGAACACGTCGCTCAGCTCGCCATCAATGCCAGCCGCAATATTCAACTTCGCCGGCTTACCAGACTCCGGCCTGATGTCGACCGCGATATTGCTGACCTGACTTTCCAGCAGACGACCTCGGTTGACGCGACCCTCAACGACACCATTTTCAATGTGCACATCGGCGTCGGCATCGCGCAATGCTGGCCAATCCGGCAACCAGCGCACCGTCAGGTCATTCGCCTGAAAACGCATTTGATAGATGCGCTCACGCAGCGACGCTGTGTCGTGCCTGATCGGGCCATGGAACAAAAAAGAGCCGCGCTGCACTTGTCCATCGATCATCGCGGAATGCAGCCACTCTCGGAGTGCTTGGCTTGAGGATTTCGGCAAATAGCGTGAAGCCACCGATGCTTTGCCTTTTTCGATCAATCCCAATAACGCCAGCCGCGGTGACGTTCCATCCACTGGTACATCCAACGACAGTAAACCGCTGGACTGCGCATCACCGTTACGCAATACAAAACGATTGCTGGCGACATGCAGCCCCGTCGCATCGCGCCGCCAAACCAAACGCGCCTTCAACTCGCTCAAGTCGATGGGATCGGCGTACCACGCCGGAATATCCAGCGCAGTGTGCATCGCCGACACATCGATAAACCCAGCATTCGGTACCAGTTCTAC
The DNA here is from genome assembly GCA_964574995.1 of uncultured Pseudomonadales bacterium. Lineage (GTDB taxonomy): Bacteria > Pseudomonadota > Gammaproteobacteria > Pseudomonadales > JADFDG01 > JADFDG01. The sequence goes on from CAZNPF010000019.1 coordinate 18,859, forward strand.
ACGGCCCGATACGCCATGAACGCCGGGGATGCCGCTATCGGTACGCAAGGATACTGCCGAGAATCCCGTACGCACTCGCCAACGTGATTCCGGTGCCGCTGTTTCGTCAAATTCCACGCGCAGATTATCGAAGCGGCCTTGCGGTGCGATGCGCGTCAATCGCTCACGCCACACGGTCTGCGCCAACGGCAGCGCATCAGCAAAGCCCGCAATCATCTGCAAATCGCCACGCGACAACATGCCGCGCAGCTTCAGTTTTCCGTCAGCGCCTTGATGCCATTCCAAAGCGCCATCGCTTTCTGGCCACGTCGCACCTTGACGACGAAACGTGAGGCCGGAGAACGCGAGCGTCCAGCCATCTGGTTGAGATTGCCAATGAAACCGCGTGGCCAAACCCAGCAAACCTTCGAGTTTGCGACCGTCTTCCAAACTGGCCGCTAGGCTGTCGACATTCAACCGACCACGAATCTCTTGCACGCGTCCATCAGTAATATGCAGCCACGCTTCGCCGCCACCCGCCAACGCATCCAGCCAGAAATCACCGGCATCTCGACGCGGCAACCAGTTCTCCAACGAAGCCGGTTGCACACGCACATGCAGATCTGTCACGAGTTCGCGCGGCACCACCGGCTCACCGTCAAAGCGCATCGCAAACGACGCATTCAGTGTGCCAGGACCCTGCACCTTGGCGCGTCCCGCCACCACATGGGTGCCGCCATCTAGGCCCATACGCAAGCGCACGTCTTGCAACACCATCGGCTGGATTTTTCCAGAAACCGGTTCAATGCTCAGCGTCGTTCGCTCCACCAGAATGTCGTCCTGGCGATACAGCATTTGTAATGCAAGCCGTAATTTTTCTTCTGCGCGCGGATCGTTGACGGTGAACGGCATGCCGCGCACACGAAATTGTCCGTCTTCACCTTCGACCAACGCCAACGTCACGCCTTCGATACGCAAACGGCTCAACACCGGTTGACGCGTCAATAACGAATCCAGCGTATCGATTTCCAGATCGATGGCCGGCACCGACAACGCCGGCATCTGTCCCGGTGTCAGCGCCGCATCTTTGACATATAAACGCACGCCGCGCAGATGAACGACTGGCGTAAGAAACGACATTTCACCATCGAGTTTGTCCAGTTGAATAACCAGACCGATTCGTTCACCCGCCCAAGCGGTGAGTTCGTTTTTTTGCCCCGCCATCATGCGCAGCGCCTGACCCGCCAGCACCACATACAACGCCAGCACGACCACCAACACCGCAACGGTGATCCACGCCAAGCTTGCCCACCGCACGCGAGCCAAGCGCAAAACCCAGGGAGAATTTTTCAGATTCACGGCCGACGCCAGTAAGGCACGGAAAACGCATCGAGCAAGTCTACCGTTTCACCCAGCGGCAAGCCGACCACACCGCTGTAACTGCCTTCGATACGCGCCACCAGTGCGCCACCCAGCCCCTGAATGCCATAGGCACCGGCTTTATCCATGGGCTCGCCGCTTTCGACATAGCGCGCGATGACATCCGCGCTCAACGTCCGGAAAAAAACACGCGTCCGGCTCAGGCGCACGGATTCTTGCTCACCGGCCACCAGTGCAACCGCTGTCAGCACGTCGTGCTCCGCACCCGAAAGCCGCGCCAGCATCGTGCGTGCTTCGGCTGCATCGGCCGGCTTGCCCAGCAGATGCTCGCTTTGCACGACCGTGGTATCCGCACCCAATACCGGCAAATCCTGCGCTCCCGACGATTGCCGACGGCGGTGCTGCACGGCGCGCGCCTTGGCCAAGGCCAGCCGCGCCACATAATCCGCCGGCGCTTCGCCCAACAACGGTGTTTCGTCGATGTCCGCCACATCGATCAGACAGCGGACACCGATCTGCGCTAACAACTCGCGACGCCGCGGCGACGCCGACGCCAGCACCAGATCCACCCCATCCACACCGGTCACGCTCGCGCCTCAACTCACGTTGTAGCGGCGACGCACCCGCTCCAGCAGCACCTGCACCGGAACCCACGCCAAACCGGTCATGAGCACCGGCAGCAGCAGTCCACTGAATAGGCCTGGGGGCGTCATACCCGTGAACCGCCCCAGTAGACGCAGCAGCATCAGGCTCAGCCCAGCCAGCAGCGCAACGGCCAGTGCCTGTTGCACCGCGGGGTAAACCTTGAGCCGGGCACTGATTCGGCTGGCGGCAAAACCAGCCACCGCAAACGCAAGCGCATGGGCTCCCAGCGGGGTCGCCCGCAATACGTCAAAAATCAGCCCTAACCACCAGCCCGTCCACGTGCCATAGCGTTGAGGCAGCATAAGTGCCCAGTAAGCGAGCACTAACAACGGAAAGTGGGGCCGCAAATAATCCAGTGCGTCGGGCAGCGGAAAAACGGCCAACAACAACGAAGCCAGCAAAGTCACCCAAACAGCCACGCCACCGCGTGCTGCCGGCTTCATCGGGCGCCTCCCGGAGCGGCCGGCACAGTCGCCTCAGGCACAGTCGCCTCGGGCACAGTCGCCTCGGGGGCCGTGAATACCAGCAACAGTTGCCGGCTGCGCTGCAGTTTCGCCGCTGTCGCCGCTTCGACTTTCATGAAGGTCTCGTTGGGCTCACGCACGACTTTCGTCACCGTGCCCACCGGATAACCGCGCGGAAACACCCGGCCCAGGCCTGAGCTCACCAAGAGATCACCCTCACGGACATCCGCCGTCACCGGCAAATATTGCAGCGCCAGGTGGCCCGCGCTGCCAGTCCCCGTCGCCACGCTGCGCACACCGTTGCGGCTGACTTCCACCGGAATCCCGTGACGAACGTCCGTCAACAAAATGACGCGGCTTTGCGTCGGCCCTACCGCAACCACTTGCCCCATGACACCACTGGCATCCAACACCGGTTGGCCCACGTAGATGTGGGAGTTGCTGCCTTTATCGATCGTTAATTCCATCCGCGAGGGATCCGGATCGAAAGCAACGACTTCTGCCACCAACACGGAAGAATCCAGCAGCGCCGACGAATGCAGCAACTCGCGCAGCCGTGCGTTCTCACTGGTGAGTGCCGCCAGTTTTTGTACGTGACGATTGAGGATCAGGTTTTCTTGTTTCAGCTTTGCGTTTTCTTCCGCCAATGCCGAACGTGTCGCAAAAAAATCTGCCACGCCCAATGCCGCTCGGCGCGGAAAATCACCGATCACAATAATCGTTTCCGTCAACGGCGAAACCGCGCTGCGTAACCACTGGGTGTATTGCGGCGCACGGGTGTCGGCGAACAACAGCACACCCGCCAGCAATACCGCCAACAGCAGGCGGTAGACCGAGTCAGGCGCATCCGCAAACAGCGTCCTAGTCATGCGCGCGTCGGCCCCCGGATAGACAGCGGGGCGCCGCAGCGCCCCGTGAAATTCAGTTCAACAAAAATCAGATCACGATGAGCTCGAAGCCTGGCGTGTCGAGCAACTCCAAAGCCTTACCACCACCACGCGCCACACAGGTCAGCGGATCTTCCGCCACCATCACCGGCAGACCGGTTTCTTCCGACAATAATTTGTCCAGATCACGCAACAAACCACCACCACCCGTGAGCACAATGCCGCGCAACGCGATATCGGAAGCCAGCTCCGGCGGGCAGTTCTCCAGCACGTTTTTCACGGCATTTACGATGCCTGCCAGCGGCTCCTGCAGCGCCTCTAAAATTTCTTCGCTGTTGAGCGTGAACGAACGCGGCACGCCTTCTGCGAGGTTACGGCCACGCACATCGATTTCACGCAATTCATCCGACGGAAATGCACTGCCGATTTCTTGCTTGATGCGTTCCGCCGTGGCCTCACCAATCAACGAACCGTACTGGCGACGCACGAACGCCACGATGGCTTCGTCAAATTTATCGCCGCCAATTTTTACCGAGTCACCGTGCACGATGCCGGACAACGCAATGATGGCGATTTCCGTCGTGCCACCACCGATGTCGACCACCATCGAACCCGAGGCTTCTTCCACCGGCAAACCCGCACCGATCGCCGCAGCCATCGGCTCGTAAATCAATTCGACTTGGCTAGCACCTGCGCCTCCGGCGGCATCACGAATCGCGCGCTGTTCAACCAGCGTGGATTTGTACGGAACAGAAACAATCACGCGCGGCGTGGCCAAAAATCCACGATCCAATACTTTACGAATGAAATGCTTGAGCATGTCTTCGGTGACTTCGAAATCGGCAATCACGCCGTCTTTCAATGGACGCACCGCCGTGATGTTTCCGGGTGTACGACCCAGCATGCGTTTAGCGGCACCACCGACTTCAATCACGGCCTTCTGATTGCCGTTGTGGCGAATGGCGACAACCGAAGGCTCATCCAATACAATTCCGCGGTCCCGCACATAGATCAGCGTGTTGGCCGTGCCGAGGTCGATCGACAGGTCGGTCTTGAAGGCCTTGCGAAGATTCTGAAAAAAATTCATGGCGTGCTGGGCAACTTGCTGTGTGCTGTCGGGAGTGTCTGGCGAAGACCCGGGAGAACCCCGGTTTGGAAGGCGGCCACTCTAGCAACGGCCGCCTCGCCGGGGCAAGGATGAAACCGGCGTAAACCCCGGAATTTCCGGGCATCCCGCACATTTTTCGTAGTTCGTTTGTTAAGGTTTGCCGGCCCACTTCCGCCACGCCCCTTACCCCGACCGGAGTCACACATGGCGCTCACCGAAAGCGACGTGGAAAAAATCGCCCGTCTGGCCCGCCTGCGCATCGACGCCGGCGAACGTGCTGCCGTTGCCGCCCGCTTGGGCAGCATTCTCGATATGGTCGATCGGCTGCAAGCCGCTCCCACTGCCGGCATCGCGCCGATGGCACATCCGCTGGATGCCGTGCAGGCTCTGCGCGAAGACCGTGTGACAGAACAAAACCACCGCGCTGACTATCAGCGGATCGCGCCAGCGACCGAGCAAGGCCTCTACCTCGTGCCGCGCGTAATCGAATGATGCGCGTCTTCCCGTGATCGCCTGACGAAACTGCAATATGCCCAACACACCCTTGCACCATCGCACCCTTGCCGAACTGTCGCAGGCGCTCGCCGCGCGCGAAGTGTCTAGCGTAGAGCTGACACGCCATTTTCTCGACCGCATTGCGGCACACGACAAAACGCTCAACAGTTTTGTGACAGTCGTTACGGATACCGCACTGGCCGACGCTGCAGCCGCCGATCGTCGACGCGCCGCCGGCGAAACCGGCGCCCTACTCGGTTTGCCGATCGCGCACAAAGATATTTTTTGCACGGCCGGTGTACGCACCAGTTGCGCGTCAAAGATGCTCGACAACTTCATCAGCCCGTATGAATCAGAAGTCACCGCACGGCTCGGCAGAGCCGCCGGCGCGGCCGGCATGGTGATGCTGGGCAAGACCAACATGGATGAGTTCGCGATGGGCTCGTCGAACGAAACCAGCTTTTACGGCCCGGTGAAAAACCCTTGGGATATCACCCGTGTGCCCGGCGGATCGTCTGGCGGCTCGGCGGCAGCGGTTGCGGCTCGGCTCGCGCCCATTGCCACCGGCACCGACACCGGCGGCTCTATTCGCCAACCTGCAGCTCTGTGCAATCTCACCGGCTTGAAACCCACCTACGGCCGCGTGTCGCGCTGGGGCATGATCGCTTTCGCTTCTTCGCTGGATCAGGCCGGTCCCATGGCGCAAAGCGCCGAAGATTGCGCGCTGCTGATGAACGCCATGAGCGGGCATGACGCCAAAGATTCCACCTCGCTGACAGAATCCGTGCCGGATTACACGCGCACGCTCCGCGATGACATTCGTGGGCTGCGCATTGGTTTACCCAAACAATTTTTTGGTGCGGGTCTCGACGCCGGCACTGAAAAATGCGTGCGGGATGCGGTGACGCAATTTGAAAAGTTGGGTGCAACGATTCGCGAAATTGATCTGCCCAACGTCGACCTTTCTGTGCCGGTGTATTACGTGATCGCGCCGGCCGAATGTTCGTCCAATTTATCGCGCTTTGATGGCGTGCGTTTTGGCCATCGCTGCACCGATCCGAAGGATCTGATGGATCTCTACGAGCGCTCGCGCTCGGAAGGTTTCGGTGCCGAGGTAAAACGCCGCATCCTGGTCGGCAGTTATGTGTTGTCCGCCGGTTATTACGACGCCTACTACCTCAAAGCCCAACAAGTTCGCCGGTTGATCGGTGAAGATTTTGCGCGTGCCTTCCGTGAAGTCGACGTCATTATCGGCCCAACGTCACCCTCCACCGCGTTCCGGCTGGGCGAGAAAAAAGATGATCCGGTCGCCATGTATCTGGCCGACATCTACACCATCGCCGTCAACCTCGCCGGCATTCCGGGCTTGTCGATGCCCTGCGGTTTTGATGCTGGTTTGCCGGTGGGCATGCAGCTGATCGGCAATCACTTCAGCGAAGCAAAATTGTTAAACGCGGCGCATCAATACCAGCAGGTAACAGACTGGCATCGCCGTCTCCCGGAGGCATTCCAATGAGCCAGTGGGAAACGGTGATTGGCCTGGAAATTCACGTCCAGCTCGCCACGCAATCCAAAATTTTCTCCGGCAGTGCCAACCGCTTTGGTGCCGAACCGAACACGCAAGCATCGCTAATTGATCTCGGTATGCCGGGCGTGTTGCCGGTGCTGAACGCCGAAGCCGTGCGCATGGCTGTGCTGTTTGGTTTGGGTATCAACGCCGAACTGGGTCGCAAGAGCGTGTTTGCCCGAAAAAATTATTTTTATCCGGATCTACCCAAGGGCTACCAGATTTCGCAGTACGAATTGCCCATCGTCGGCAAAGGTGCGCTCGACATCACGCTGGAGGATGGCAGCAGCAAACGCATCGGTATCACCCGCGCACATCTAGAAGAAGACGCGGGAAAATCTCTGCACGAAGATTTTCACGGCATGAGCGGCATCGATCTCAACCGTGCTGGCACACCGCTCTTGGAAATCGTGTCTGAGCCAGAGCTACGCAGTGCCAAAGAAGCCGTCGCCTATGCCAAAGCGATCCACTCGCTGATCCTGTATCTCGGCATTTCCGACGGCAACATGGCCGAAGGCTCCATGCGTTGTGATTGCAACGTATCGATCCGGAAAAAAGGCAGCGAGAAATTCGGCACCCGCCGCGAAATCAAGAACGTCAACTCGTTCCGCTTCATCGAGCGCGCGATCAACACCGAAATTGAATGGCAGATCGACGAGTTGGAAGCAGGCCGCAGCATCCAGCAGGCCACCGTGCTGTATGACCCGGCTACCAACAAAACCGCCGCCATGCGCAGCAAAGAGGACGCCAACGATTACCGCTATTTCCCGGACCCGGATTTGCTGCCAGTCGTGCTGACCGATGCATTCATCGCACAGCAGCGCGCCACGCTTCCGGAATTGCCGGACGCCAAACGCGCCCGTTTCATCGCCGACTTTGGTCTGGGTGACTACGATGCCGCTCGCTTGGTGGAAGACAAAGCGCTGGCTTTGTTCTACGAGCAGGCCGTCACCGCGGCCGGCAAGGCACAAGCCAAGCTGGTGGCCAACTGGACCATCACCGAATTACTGGGCCGATTGAACGCAGATGAGAAGGACATCACGGCATCGCCGGTCACGGCTGGGCAAATTGGCCAACTGGTGGCGCGAGTCGCCGACGGTACACTGAGTTCGAAACTGGCCAAGACCGTGTTCGATGCCCTGTGGAGTGGCGAAGGGCAAAACGGCGAAGACGCAAGCGTCGACGCCATCATCGAAGCACGTGGTCTGAAGCAGGTATCGGATGTCGGTGCCATCGAGGCGATCGTCGACAAAGTACTGGCGGCAAACGCGGCGCAGGTTGAGGACTACCGCGCATCCGACGAAGCCAAGCGCAAGAAAAAATTGGGCTTCTTCGTCGGACAGATCATGAAGGAATCGCAGGGCAAGGCTAATCCGCAGCAGGTCAACGATCTTTTGCTGCGAAAACTCGGGGGCTGAACACGATGTTGCCGCAGGCTGAGGTCGATGCAAGTTTTCAGGCGCTGTCGCGCCAGTACCGCAAGTTAGTTGATGAGATCGTCGCTAAGACCGGTGTCGAAGGACAGAAACTCAGCCTCAATAACACGCGCGATGCGTTCGCTGCCGGGCTCAATCCGCAGCGCATCTATCGCGTGGACAGCGGCACGCTGGCCGTGGTCTATGACCGCAAGCAACTGTTCACGCTGGAAGCCGGCGAACTGATTCTGCCGGATGCCGGCCTGCAGGCTTCCGCAGCCAGCGCCGTGCTCAATTACGAAGCCGAAGGTCTGGTTGAACTCAGTGGCTTCGACACGCTCAGCTTCATGCAGGCTGTGTACGGCGACCGTGAAACCTCTCGCGCTTGGACGCGCATGCTGATGACGCAGCAAGCACTGCTGATTCGTTGCATTGCTTCCATCTCAGATCGCGAAACGCAAACCACGCCGGGCTTCCAGTACTTCAATCCAGGCGAAGTGATCATTCAGCAAGGCGATCGCGCGGAATATGTGTTCAGCTTGTTCGAAGGCGAAGCCGAAGTGCTGGTCGACAACGTCGTGGTGGGCGGCATCAATGAGGGCGAAATCATCGGCGCTCTGGCCGTGCTGACCGAACAGACGCGTTCAGCGACCGTACGCGCGAAAAAACGCTGCGCGGTCGTCAAAGTACCGCGCGATCAATTTGCAACGCTGATCCGCACTAACCCGACCATGATCCACTCATTGCTGGTGGATATGGCCAAGCACATCATGCGGCTCAACAAGCAGGTCGTGGATCTGTCAGTGCGCTGAACCGCACACGGAGCACTGCGGGTCAGGTCTGATCCGCAGACTGCGCCACTCGTCACGCAGTCCATCGAATACCTGCAATTTACCGTGGCCGCTTTCGCCATAACTGGCGATCAATCGGATAGCGGCCAAAGCTTGTAGCGACCCCAGCACACCCACCACCGGTGCGAGCACGCCGTTGCGCACACAGCCGGCATCATCGCCGCCGCTCTCGCCATACAGGCAGGCATAGCACGGCGTTTTTTCGCGTCGAAAATCAAATACGGCCAACTGCCCTTCCACACGAATCGCCGCCGCTGACACCAGCGGCACACGCGCCGCGTAACACGCGCGATTCACTGCGTCACGCGTGGCAAAGTTATCGCTGCAGTCGAGCACGCAATCAATTTTCTGTGCACCTGATTCACTCAGCATGGCGGCCAACCATTGGGCATCTGCCGCACGAATTACCGTGTCGATTTGCGTCAATGGATTCAGCGCGCGCGCCGCATCGGCTGCGCTCTCGACTTTGGCACGACCAAGATCCACTGTGCGATGCGCAATCTGCCGTTGCAAATTAGACAGCTCAATTACGTCGTGATCAACAAGCGTGATGCGGCCAAGACCCGCTGCAGCGAGATACAACACCGCCGGGCTGCCAAGACCACCCGCACCAATCACCAACACATGCGCCGCACGCAATTTCTGCTGACCTTCCAGCTCGAAACCCGGCAACAAAATCTGCCGGCTATAGCGCAGCAGTTCGTCGTCGCTGAAATCCTCTGTGCGTGATTTGCTCATGACCGCCACGACACCACGCGTCAGGCGTGATGTGCATCCTCAGGGTTATCCGGTTGTTTCCAGCCCGCCAGTAGCGCGCGCGGATTACCGCCCATGTCCAGCAAGGTTTTCACTGGCGCATAACCGGCCTCGCGCGCCAATGCACAAACAGCATCCGCTTGCTGCCACCCGTGCTCCATGATCAGCCAGCCACCTTCCGTCAATTTCGCGCGTGCGGCGGCAATAATTTTGGCGATATCCGCAAGACCCTGTTCAGCCGCCACCAACGCACGACGCGGCTCGAAACGCACATCACCTTGCATCAGATGGTGGTCGTCCGCTGCGATATATGGCGGATTGCTGAGCACCAGATCAAAACGATCTTCATCCGGCACCGCGGCAAACCAATCGCCCGCAAAAAAACGTACGCAAGCACCCAAGCGCGCCGCATTGTCTCGCGCCACGGTTAACGTCTCTGCGTGAATATCGGTCGCGGTGACATCCCAGTCCGGGCATTCCAAGGCGAGCGTGACGGCAATCACACCTGTCCCGGTGCCTAAATCCAACACGCGCGCGCGTTCCGGCACTTTCAGTTGCAGCGCCGCATCGATCAGCCGCTCAGTATCCGGGCGAGGAATCAGCGTATCGGGCGTCACGCGGAACACGCGTGAAAAAAATTCGCGCTCACCGATGAGGTAAGACACCGGCATACCGCGCTCACGCGCATCCACCAGCGTCTCAAAAACAGTCATGACTTTCGCTGGCACTTCGACTTCCGGATGCGCGTACAACCACGCACGATCAACGCCCAACAACCGCATCAACAACAATTCCGCATCCACACGCGGCGATGCCGATGGCTCCTCCAGCGGGGATTGTGGTTGCGCCAATCGACGCGTTGCCGACAGCAAAAGACCGCCTACCGTCATCATGCAGCTTGCTCCGCCAGCGCCGCCAATTGCTCGGCATGATGCTCCGCCTGCAACGGCTCGACCAGCACATCGAGATCACCCGCAACGACTTCATCCAGCCGATACAACGTCAACTCAATGCGATGATCCGTCACGCGGCCCTGCGGAAAATTGTAGGTACGAATGCGCTCGGAGCGGTCGCCGGTGCCCACTTGCAGTCGGCGTGTCTGTGCTGTATCGCGCGCCTGCGCTTCCTGCGCACTGGACAGTAATTTTGCAGCCAACAGAGACATCGCGCGCGCACGGTTTTTATGCTGCGAACGCTCGTCCTGGCACTCCACAACGATACCGCTGGGCAAGTGCGTGATGCGAATCGCACTCTCCGTGACGTTCACGTGCTGACCACCCGCACCGGAAGAACGGAAGGTATCCACTTTGAGATCTTCTTTGCGAATGTCGATGGCTTCCACTTCAGCCGGTTCAGCCAGCACCGCCACCGTGCACGTCGATGTGTGCACGCGGCCTTGCGCTTCCGTCGCAGGCACTCGCTGCACACGATGCGTACCCGATTCAAATTTCAAGCGTGAATACACATCAGCGCCACCAATGCGCGCAATGATTTCGCGGAATCCGCCGTGCTCGCCGACGCTGCTGTTGATCACTTCCACTTGCCAGCCACGGCCCGCCGCGTAACGCGCATACATGCGGTAAAGGTCTCCGGCAAAAATGGCCGCTTCATCGCCACCCGCCGCCGCACGAATTTCCAAGAATACGTTGGCACCGTCCAAAGGATCCTTCGGCACCAACAGTGCTTGTAAGGCGGATTCCAATGCCGGCAACTGTGTACGCAATGATTCTGCTTCTTCACGCGCCATCGCCCGCATCTCGGCGTCCGCTTCAGCGGCCATCTGTTCAGCAGCCGACAATTCCGTCAACGCACGGCGCCAACGGCGAAACTCCTCGACTAACGGCTCCAGCCCGGCGTATTCCACCGAATATCGCCGAAATTTTTCGCCGTCCGAAGCAATCGATGGTTCAGCCAGTAAACCGGCTAATTCTTCATGACGTTCAACAAGGCGCTCCAGTCGACGCGCAATGGAGTCCTTCACGGCGCATCACCCTGCGACAAATCACGGTTCTTTTCGTCGCCCGCCGCTGACGCGTCTTCCGCACGACGCTCACCGTCACCCACCGCAAACATCGTGCGCGCAAACGCGAGTAAATCATCGCGGCCTTCTGCGGCCGCCTGCCGCAACACCACGCTGGGCTCGTGCAGCCATTTTCCCGTCAAGGCGCGCGAGAGCCGTTGTAGGGTTTCTGCCGGATCGCCACCCCGCGCCAATTCAGCCAACGCTTTTTGTACTTCAACTTCACGCAGCGTATCCATCCGCGCATGCAGCAACCGCAGCGTGCCAGCCGCACCTTGCTCGCGCTGCTGCACACCGTAGTGCTGACTACGTTCAACGATAATGGCCTCAGCCTCACGCGCTGCATCGGCACGCGCCTGCACGTTTTGTTCGATGACACCTTGCAAGTCATCGACTGTGTAGAGATAAACGTCGTCCAACTCAGCTACTTCCGGCTCGATGTCGCGCGGCACCGCCAAGTCGACAAGAAACAGCGGGCGATGCCGGCGTTTTTTCAAAGCGCGTTCCACCGTGCCTTTACCCAACACCGGCACCATCGCGGCGGTGCAGGAAATCACCATATCCGCGCGTTCCAGCGCATACGGAATTTCTTCCATGGTGATCGCGCGGCCACCATGCTGATCAGCTAATGCATGCCCGCGCGCCAGCGTGCGATTGGCCACCACGATTTCCTGGAAACCCTGCTCGGCGATATAACGCGCAACCAGTTCGATCATCTCGCCGGCACCGATCAACAGCGCGCGCGTTTTAGTGACGTCGCTAAATAAACGGCGTGATAACGAAACTGCCGCAAAAGCCATCGACACCGGATTGGCGCCAATCGCTGTTTCGGTGCGCACTTTTTTTGCCACCGAAAAGACTTGTTGAAAACAGCGCTCGAGCTCTTTGCCCACGGTGCCGGCCTGATGCGCCACGGCGTAGGCATCTTTCATCTGCCCGAGAATTTGCGGCTCACCGAGCACCATGGAATCCAGCCCGCTGGCCACCCGCATCATGTGCTGCACGGCATTAAGACCGTCATAGCTGTACAGCGCCGGCAACAAGCGGGCGCTGTCGATACGCTGATGGCTGGCCAGCCAACTCACGATCTGCGACGCCTGTGCCGCCGCATCACCGGGCAGCGCGCAATAGATTTCAGTGCGATTGCAGGTGGACAGCACAGCAATCTCGCCCAGCGCCAATTCACGGCGCATCTCCGCCAGCAGCGACGGCAGACGTTCTGCGGCCACGGCCAACTGTTCGCGCAGGTCGACCGGAGCAGTACGATGACTGACGCCTACCGCAAGCAAGGGCATGGGTGCGAGGTGTGTCCTGGGGTTCAAGGGAAAGGGGGCGTGCGCAAGGCCACCGGCCCGGGTTTCCCTGCCATGATCGGCGTCTGCGGAAAACGTCGCGAATTTTGCGGGATCGGCCGCCGGAAAACAAATTTTCAGGCCAACTTGCCGCCCCGATAAATGGCGTGATTGAATCCGGTCATCCCGCATTTTCTCCCGCTGTTCCGCCACCCGGAACCACAGGCCAATCCATGCTCGCCTTGCCCCGGATTTTCCCGGTCTTCTTGATCCTTGCTGCGGGCAATCTGCTGACGGCCTGTACGACAGCGCCGGTCGCGTCTGAATCGCCACCCAGCGCATCGGTAGCCGATGCGGCCACCGCCGAAACAGCGACAACAAAAACTGAACAGGATGACGATAACGTCGTCCCCAGCACATGGACCGCCGACACGCTCTATGACTTGCTGCTTGGCGAGGTCGCCGGTCAGCGTGATGACGTCGATGCCGCGCTGAATGCTTATCTGCGACAAACGCAGCAATTGCGCGACCCACTGTTGGCCGAACGCGCAGCGCGCATCGCTTGGTATTCGCGCGACAGCGCGCGCATTCGTAAAGCCACCTTGTTGTGGGTGGATCTCGCGCCCGACGATCCGGATGCCAACGCCAATGCGGTGATGGGATTGATACAAGCCGGTGATATCGAAGCCGCCGGCCCGATGCTGGATAAATTGCTCGCCAACACCCAAGTTCGCATTCGGTTCAGCGTCATCTTGCAATACGCGCAAGTCTCCGATGCCGCCGTACGCGCACGACTGGCCGTCTTTCTGGAAGAGCACGCCAAACGCTATCCGCAGCACGCCGCGCTGGCACTGGCCCGCGCACAACTGGCTGACATGCGCGGGCAATCCGCAGAAGCGTTGCTGTTAGTACAACAATCACGCGTGATTGAGCCCGATGTGGCTGAAGCGATCGAACTCGAAGGTCGCTTGCTGGCGGCCTCTGGCGAAAATCGACGCGCGCTAAAATTGTTGGCACGCGGCAGTAAGCGCTTTCCCGCTGACCGCGATTTACGCCTGACGCATCTGCGTCTGCTGCTAGAAAATAATCAGGCGGACCGCGCGCGTGATGAACTGACGTCGATGCGTGCGCGCTGGCCTGACGATGGTGATCTCACCATGTCATTGGCTTTGGTGGAATGGGAAACCGGTCATGCGGACCGCGCCAAAGCCTTGTTGGTCGAGCTGGCAGACACCGGTTATCGCGAAGACGATGCGTGGAATTACGCCGGCCGCGTCGCAATGTCCGAGAGCAAATTTGACGAGGCCATCTCGTATTTTCAGAACGTCCGCGGCCCGCAATTTCTCACCGCACAAATTCAAATTGCTTACGCACTGCAACAAACCAATCGTTTGCCGGAAGCACGCCGACTCCTGACGGCCTTGCGCGCGCAAGCACCCGAAGCAGCGACACAGCTGTCCGTTGCCGAGAGCGATCTACTGGCACGCAGCGGTGATGCCGCCGGTGCGCTGGCCCTGATCAACAACGAGCTCGACAAATCGCCGATCGATCCTGATTTGCGTTATGCGCGCGCCATGGCTGCCGAACGTGTCGGCCAACTGGAACTCGTGGAATCTGATCTACGCAGTTTATTAGTCGAACATCCGCGTAATGCCATGGTGCTCAATGCACTGGGCTACACACTGGCCGACCGCACCGATCGTTACGATGAAGCATTGCAGTTGATCGAACGCGCACTATCGCTGTCGCCGGAAGATCCCGCCATTCTCGACAGCATGGGCTGGGTGCTCTTCCGGTTGGGCCGCGCGGAAGAAGCAGAAAATTATCTGCGACGCGCGTGGGCGCTGTCGCAAGATGCGGAAATCGCTGCCCATCTTGCGGAAGTGCTGTGGAAGCTCGGCAAAAAACACGAAGCACGCGCCTTACTGAAGCGCGCGGCCGCCAAAGAACCCGATCACGCCGTGCTCAAGGCAACGATCCATCGGTTGTCACCATGAAAATTTTGCTTCGCACTGAAAAAATATTTCGCGTCATGCCATTTTTTTTATTGGCACTCTTGGTCGCCGGTTGCGCCAGCCGCCCTCCGGAACCGGCCGTTTGGTCTGCCGAATCGGCGGCGACGATTACCCGCTTCGATATTCAGGGCAAAGTCGGTTTCCGTCGCGGCGATACCGGCGGCAGCGCCAGCCTGCTCTGGCAACAAGAAGGTGATCGTTACCGGCTAGAAGCGGCCGGCCCGCTGGGCGCCGGCAACCTGCGCATCGACGGCAACGCCGCCCGCGTACGCATCATCGACAACAGCGGCACCCGCGAAAGCGATCAACCGGAAACGCTGCTGGCCAACGCCATCGGCTGGCCGGTGTCCATCAACAGCCTGTCGTATTGGGTGCGTGGCTTGCCGGCACCCATCGGCACCGGCGAAACAGCGGCACACGTGGAGCTCAACGGCGCAGGCTACCCGCAACGGCTACAGCAGCAAGGCTGGGAAGTGACTTACGACCGCTGGGAAACCGACGGCGGCCGCCTGCTGCCACACAAGGTCGTCGCCACCGGCGGTGACAGCCGCATCACCTTGCTGATTCAACGCTGGACGACACCCCCGGTAACCCCGGTGCCGCCGGCCACTCCCGTGCCGCCCACACCAGCCGTCATGGCGCCGGCCACCGTCCCGGCCCAGCCTTGAGTTTTCTGCCCGCGTGATCGTTCCTGCGCCCGCCAAACTCAACCGGTTCCTGCACGTGGTCGGCCGCCGCGCCGACGGCTATCACCTGCTGCAAACCGACTTTCAGTTGCTGGACATTCCCGATCTGCCCGGCGGCGGGGATCGCCTGCATCTGGAGCCGGCCGAGCACCTTGAACTCAACGATCTGCCCGGCATTTCACGCGAGCAAAACCTCGTCTGGCGCGCCGCGCGCGCGCTGCAGGACGCCACCGGTTGCAACGCCGGCGCGCGTATCCGGCTGGAAAAACACCTGCCGGCCGGCGGCGGCTTGGGTGGCGGCTCGTCGGATGCCGCCAGCACCCTGCTCGGGCTCAATCGGCTCTGGCAGCTGGGCCTGAGCGTGGATCGGCTGGCCGCCATCGGGCTGGCACTGGGTGCCGATGTCCCGGTGTTTGTGCGCGGCCGCAGCGCCTTTGCCGAAGGTGTCGGCGAACAGCTCACCCCCATCGAGTTGCCACCGTGCTGGTTCGTCGTGATCAATCCCGGCTGTCATGTAGAAACCGCCCGTGTTTTCCGTGATCCGTCGTTGACACGCGATACCCCGGCAATGACAATGCCGACCCTCCGCGAACCGGGGTATGACACACGGTTGCGGAACGACTGCGAAGCAGTGGTTCGACGCCTTCATCCGGAGGTTGCCGACGCGCTCGACTGGCTCGAGCAATTCGGTCACTCCCGGCTCACCGGCACCGGCGCGTGTGTGTTTCTCGCCACCGGTACCGAACACGAGGCGCGACACATCCTGCAGCAGCTTCCTTCTCGATGGACCGGTTTTGTGGCGCGTGGCGTGAATCGTTCGCCCGCTCATGAGTCGCTCGGGAATTAAGCGCAGTCGACGGTTTCCACAGGGGTATCGCCAAGCGGTAAGGCAGCAGGTTTTGATCCTGCCATTCGGTGGTTCGAATCCATCTACCCCTGCCATCTTCCTTTAGTCAGCGCCTGACGATTCAGCGGAGCGCGAGCCGTGTCCAAACTCGTCGTTTTTACCGGCAACGCCAACCCGGAACTTGCACAGCAAATTGGCCGTGCGCTGCACATTCCGCTGGGCCAAGCCTCCGTTGGCCGTTTCAGCGACGGCGAAACGCAAGTCGAAATTCATGAAAACGTGCGCGGCAAGGACGTGTTCATCGTCCAATCCACTTGCGCACCCACCAACGACACGCTGATGGAACTGGTAGTGATGGCCGACGCGCTGCGTCGTTCGTCCGCAGGCCGCATCACGGCGGTGATTCCGTATTTCGGTTACGCCCGTCAGGATCGTCGCGTGCGCTCCGCACGCGTGCCAATTACCGCGAAAGTCGTCGCCGACATGATTCAAACGGTGGGTGTCGATCGCGTACTCACCGTCGACCTGCACGCCGACCAGATTCAGGGCTTCTTCGATATCCCGGTCGATAACGTCTATTCAACGCCGGTGCTGCAAGCGGATATCGAGCGTCAGAAATACGAAAATCTCGTCGTGGTGTCGCCGGACGTCGGTGGTGTATTGCGCGCACGCGCCATGGCCAAGCAATTGAACGATGCCGACCTCGCCATCATCGACAAGCGTCGCCCGAAAGCGAACGAAGCGCAGGTGATGCACATCATCGGTGACGTCGAAAATCGCACCTGTATCATCGTCGACGACATGGTCGACACCGCTGGTACGCTATGTAAAGCGGCCGCAGCACTGAAAAATAATGGCGCCAAAAAAGTCGTGGCGTATTGCACACACCCCGTGCTGTCCGGCCCGGCCATCGACAACATTTCTAAATCGCAACTCGACACGCTGGTCGTCACCGACACCATTCCGCTGTCAGCAAACGCAAAAACCTGTGGTCGCATTCGTCAGGTCAGCATGGCCACCATGCTGGCTGAAGCCATGCGCCGCACCAACAACGAAGAATCCCTCTCGGCCATGTTCGAGAGCGTGGGTCCGTTGTCGGGCGTGTAAAAATTCGGCAAAAAGTTTTTAACCCCGTCGATCGCGCTTTTGCGAACGACGGATAACGCAACCATCCGCCAACCCGGTCGCAGGGCGTGGATGAAAAAAGAGGAAAGCCATCATGGCCAACCAGTTTGAACTCGCGGCTGAAACCCGCAAGGACCAGGGCAAGGCTGCGAGCCGCCGCCTGCGTCGCCTTGCGCATCGTGTACCGGGCATCATGTACGGTGCCAACAAAACTCCGACGCCGATTCAAGTCGGCCTGAAAGAGTTGAGCAAGGCGCTGGAAAACGAAGCGTTCTACTCGCACATCCTCACCATCGTGCTCGATGGCAAGGCCGAGAAAGCGATTCTGCGTGACCTGCAACGTCACCCGGTACGTAAAGTGCCGACGCACCTCGACCTGCAGCGTATCGATGAAAATCAGAAACTCACCATGCGCGTTCCAGTGCACTTCATCAACGAAGACGTGTGCGTCGGCGTGAAGGAGCAGGGCGGCGAAATCCACCACGACATTACCGAGATCGAAGTCAGCTGCTTGCCGAAGCACCTGCCGGAATATCTCACAGTCGACATGGCGGCCGTCGCCATAGGTCACGCGGTGCATTTGTCCAACCTCAAGCTGCCGGAAGGCGTTGCGCTGGTGCAACTGATGCATGGTCATGACCTTGCCGTTGCCAACGTGCACGCAGTCAAAGTGGTCGTCGAGGAAGCGCCGGCTGCAGCCGCTGCCGCCACACCGGCCGAAGGCGAAAAACCTGCCGAGAAGAAGTAATCCGCGCCTGCTCGGCATCAGCCGGGCAGTTCCCGGGTACTTCGGGGCCGGAATGCAACGTTCGCCACGCGAACGAAGTGTTCCGGCCTTTTTTATGGCGGCTTACGCAGCATGACGCACTCCATCGCCCTCATCGTTGGCCTCGGCAACCCGGGGCACGAATACGAACACACCCGGCACAACGCCGGGCAGTGGTATGTCGAGCGCTTGGCGCGTGCGCATGGCGCCACACTGGTGAGCGAAGCGAAATATTTTGGGCGCGTAGCGCGTGTGTCGATCAACGGCCACGATGTGCGATTGCTGGTGCCTACCACGTTTATGAATCGCAGCGGCCAAGCAACCGCTGCGCTTGCAACATTTTTCAAAATCGCGCCCGAACAAATTCTGGTCGCGCACGATGAACTCGACATGCCGCCCGGTTCCGTACGCTTGAAAATCGGCGGCGGCCACGGCGGGCACAACGGCTTGCGTGACATGGTTGCCGCGCACGGTAACAACGCGAACTTTTTGCGGCTGCGCATCGGCATTGGCCGTCCGCTGCAAAAAGGCGATGTCACACCCTGGGTGCTAGGCAAAGCACAAACGATGGATCAAGAAAAAATGGACGCCGCCATTGCCGAAGCAATTCGCGAAACACCGGTAATCGTCGCTGGCGATACCGCGCGCGCCATGAACAAACTCAACGCTTATCAGGCTTAACAGGTCGTACGCGACCGGATCAGGAGCAGAACATGGGTTTCAAATGCGGCATCGTCGGCTTACCTAACGTTGGCAAATCCACGCTGTTCAACGCGCTGACCAAATCCGGCATCGCGGCAGAAAATTTTCCGTTCTGCACCATTGATCCGCACACCGGCATCGTACCGATGCCCGACGCCCGCCTCGATGTGCTGGCCGGCATCGTCAAACCGGAAAAAGTGATTCCGACGTCGATGGAATTTGTCGACATTGCTGGCCTCGTCGCCGGCGCATCAAAAGGCGAAGGCTTGGGCAACAAATTCCTCGCCAACATTCGCGAAACCGACGCCATCGGACACGTGGTGCGTTGTTTTGAAGACGACAACGTCATTCACGTGGCCGGCAAAGTCGACCCGCTGGATGACATCGACACCATCAACACCGAACTCGCGCTCGCCGATCTCGACTCCGTCGACAAAGCTCTGTTGCGCGCGGGTAAATCGGCCAAAGGCGGCGACAAGGAAGCGGCCGCACTGAAAGCCGTGCTCGACAAAATCCAGCCGCATCTAGCCGATGGCAAACCGGTGCGCACTTTCGCGCTAACAGCGGAAGAGCGTGCAGTCATCAAGCCACTGCATTTGCTCACCGCCAAACCAACCATGTATGTCGCCAACGTGATCGAAGGCGGCTTCGACAACAACCCCTTGCTGGACAAAGTACGCCAGCACGCCGCCAGTGAGGGCGCGGGCGTGGTAGTGATTTGCGCCAAGATCGAAGCCGAAATTGCTGATCTCGACGATGCCGACAAAGAAGAATTCCTGAAAGACATTGGCATGAATGAACCCGGCCTGAATCGCGTGATCCGCGCCGGTTACGAGCTGCTGGGACTGCAAACCTATTTCACCGCTGGCGTGAAAGAAGTGCGCGCTTGGACGGTAAAAATTGGCGCCACCGCACCGCAAGCAGCAGGCGTCATCCACACCGATTTTGAAAAAGGCTTCATCCGTGCCGAAACCATCGCCTACGACGACTTCGTGAAATTCAAAGGCGAACAAGGTGCAAAAGAAGCCGGTAAATTGCGGCTGGAAGGCAAGGAATACATCGTCAAAGACGGTGACGTGCTGCACTTTCGTTTTAATGTCTGAGGCTCTTCAACGTCTGATGCGTTTTAACGTCTGAGCTGTTTTAACGCTTCAACGTCCGAAGCGCTTTCGCTTTCACGTTGGCGTTGGCGTTGATGGCACGTTCACCTCCGCGCCGCCTCAGCCCTGCCGCATCGTGCCGCACCCCTCTTCCCACGCAAGGGGTGTTTCCCACGCGATGAGTGTTGCGCCGGGCGCTGAAACCGCTTTTGACCCTTGCCGCGGAGCCATCCCCCGACCCGGCTCCAGTTTCCTTGACACCCCCTACCGGGCCGCCGAAAATGCGCGCCCTTCCGGTTTCAGGCTAGGTAGCTCAGCCGGTTAGAGCACGGCACTCATAATGCCGGGGTCCCCGGTTCGATTCCGGGCCTAGCCACCAAAATTCAGCGCCCAACTGTTCTCAGTTGGGCGTTTTCACTTGGGCTTCCCGCATGACACGCGGGGTTCCCGCACATTCTGCGTGTGCGACCCGGGTCCTGTGGTCTGGCAGGAACATCCCCGGTTGCCCTCCGTTCCGCCCTCTCTTCTCTCGAAATCG
>CAZNPF010000020.1:0-37341 GCA_964574995.1 uncultured Pseudomonadales bacterium
TCGTCAGGCACCTATCCCAAAGCCCCGGTCCTAAAGACCGGGGCTTTTTTATGGGGAAAAGAAATGGAATGCGATCGCGTGAATGGAAGCACGTGATGTGCGTAATAAAAGAACATCAATGCAGTGCAGCTGCTGTTGCTGCGTACTTCCGGCGGGAATGGGATTACCGTTCTACGCGTATACGCAATGTTTACAATCGTGTAATCTCGGCCTGACCCTTGAGTCTAGAGGCTGTTATGTCGCTGAAAGCGAAGGCGATTCAATCCACACGGCCAACACCGGCGCAGTTGCGGGCGCTTGTTGAATTGATGTTATCGACAGAGTCGGCGCGACAGAAAGTCGTGCCACTGAATCACTTGCCCGAAAGTTTGGCGCGTTCACCGGCAAAGCTGGAAGTCATTGTGAATGCTTTATTGGTCTTTATTGATAAGGGCATTCCAGATGCAACTGTTCAAGATCTGCTGGATGCCGCGCAAATTTCGCGGCGTACTTTCTACAAGTATTTTCGCAACAAGATTGATGTGCTTGAGAATCTGTACAAATTGGCAGTTGATGTGATGGTGCTCAGATATCAGAGCGATGTTGTGCGTGCCGACAATGTGCAGGATCTGGCGCATCATTTTGTGGACGATTTTTTCATCTACCACAATGAACTCGCCTTGGTCATTCGCATGATGCAGGAAGAAGCCATGCGACTAGATTCGCCATTGGCGCCGCATAGGGCTGAGGCGATGCTTAGAGTCGGCACTCTGTTGAACGATCAGTTGCAACGCATTACCGGGAAGAAGATTGATCCGCTGCTTATTCGGTCGGTTATGGGTGCGATGGAGGCGGTTTCAATCGAATATTTGCGGGAAGGGATTGTTGATTCTGCCCGGATTGAGCATGGCCGAGAAACCATGCGTTTCTTGGCAAATTCTGTTTTTCAAAGTGCTGTTGCTAATTGATCGGCAAAGCCATTGGTGGATTTTTAATCGGCATCTAGCCGAGCAAAGCGTGGTTGCTGTTTTCCATCGGCAACAACCTGCTCATTGAACATGCTCAATGGCCTAGCCCACAGACCGCATTCGCCATACTCCGGTTGATAGATCACCAGCCATTCGCGAGTTTCACTGTGCTCTGCCACACCGAGTACGCGATATAAGCCACCCTTGTAATGACGATAGCGTCCAGGCATGGGGCTGTCGGCGGGGATGGGCATGAGATTAATTACGACGGGAAGTTGAACGATTAATTTTTTTCGGATCGGTGCGAAGCCCTTCGATCAGAACTCGCATGTAACGAATAGCTTGCTCTTCAAGATTTCCTTCGCCAGTCAGGGCCCATGTATAGGTCGCTCCGATCATCACATTAACCATGAGATGAACGGATTCGCGAGTATTTAACGCCTGAAAATATCCTTGCTCGCGTAAGCCTGCAAAAAACACTTCTGCGATAGGTAGGTTTTGCTCAACCAGCGCGAGGTGCTTGCGTTGGATTTCACCCATGAATTCGCCGGCTTCTTGCAGCATGACCCTGGCGAACTCGCGATTGCTTTCAAGAAAGCGAGCCATAGTGCGCCCGGCGCGCTCCAGTCGTTCGATGGGATCGCCGTCCTCAATTAGACTGGCAAGCGCAAGGTCTCGCATGTGATTGAGGCTTTCCTCGACGATCACGAGCAGCAGAGCTTCTTTGCTGGGGAAAAATTTGTAGATCGTAGCTTTCCCGACACCAGCACGTTCGGCAACGGTGCGCACCTCTGCTTCACGAAATCCGTGCTGTGCGAAAACCTCCTGTGCCGCTAACAAAATACGGGTGCGGCGATCATTCACAGCATGGCCAAGCCAATGCTGTGGTTGTTCAGAGCGTACCGGCTTTTTTTTGGTGGCGACCATGATTTCGTTATAGCACCTTGATTTTCTCGATCTGCTCTTCCATGCGTGCTAGCGCTGCGCGCTGCTCATCAAGCTTGGTGCGAGCTTGGGCGACGACATCGGCAGGTGCTTTATCGACAAAGGCGGGATTTTGCAGTTTTCCGTCGGCACGGATCACTTCGCCACGAAGGCGTTCAACTTCTTTGCTCAAGCGAGCAACCTCTGCTTTTTTGTCGATTAAGCCAGCCATGGGGACCAGTATCTCCATGTCACCAAGCAACTGTGTGGCAGACGGTGGTGCCGATTGCCCGGGCGAGAGCCATGTCGTGGACTCCAGCCTTGCCAGCACTTTCAAAAAAGTTGCGTTGGCTTCTAATCGACGTTTATCGTCAGCCGTTCCGTTATGGAAAAAAACAGGAAGTAATTTTGAGGGCGGGATATTCATTTCACCGCGAATATTGCGCAGAGAAAATACAACCCCCTTGATCCATTCGATATCAGACTCGGCGGTGGCGTCGATGCGCTCGGGTGCCGGAATGGGCCACGATTGAAGCATAATTGTTTCGCCAGACTTACCGGCCAGTGGCGCAACGGTTTGCCAGATTTCCTCAGTAATAAATGGCATAAACGGATGGGTCATTCGCAGAATGACTTCCAAAACACGTACTAGCGTCCGGCGTGTGCCGCGCATTTGTTCGTCAGAAGCGGATGCGTCATTGAGTACCGGTTTGGAGAGTTCGAGATACCAGTCGCAGTATTCGTTCCAGACAAATTCGTAAAGTGATTGCGCGGCCAGATCGAAGCGAAATGCGTCGAGGTGTGCAGCGATGTCGGCTTCTGCTCGTTGTAGGCGCGAGATGATCCAGCGGTCAGCCAGCGATAACTCGATATCTCCGCCTTGAATGCCGCAATCTTTGCCTTCTGTGTTCATCAGAACATAGCGGGCGGCATTCCAGATTTTGTTGCAGAAATTTCCATAGCCTTCAATCCGCTTCATGTCGAAGAGGATGTCGCGACCCGTTGCAGCCAGAGAGCAGAAGGTGAAGCGGAGCGCATCGGTGCCATGCGAATTAATGCCTTCTGGGAATTGCTTACGAGTCGCCTTTTCGATTTTGGGGGCATCTTGTGGCTTCATTAGCCCCGTGGTGCGTTTGACTACAAGATCCTCAAGGCCGATGCCATCAATGATGTCCAGTGGATCCAGCACATTGCCTTTGGATTTTGACATCTTCTGGCCTTCATGGTCGCGCACAAGGCCATGCACATACACTTTTCGGAATGGCACTTGCGCTGTGCCATCCGGATTTTTCATGAAATGCATGGTCATCATAATCATCCGGGCAACCCAGAAGAAAATGATGTCGAAGCCAGTGACAAGTACGTCGGTGGGGTGAAACGTATCTAATTCCGGCGTTTTATCTGGCCAGCCCAGCGTGGAAAATGTCCACAGTGCCGAAGAGAACCACGTGTCGAGTACATCGTCATCTTGGCGCAGCGAAGTGCCGATGGCGATGCCGTGCTTACTACGTACTTCCTGTTCGTTGCGGCCGACGTATACGTTGCCGTTGTCGTCGTACCACGCGGGGATGCGATGGCCCCACCAGAGTTGACGCGAGATACACCAGTCCTGCAAATCGCGCATCCATGAGAAGTACATGTTTTCGTACTGCTTGGGTACGAATTCAATGCGACCATCTTCCACGGCTTTGGTGGCTTCTGCGCCCAGCGGGCCCGTTTTTACAAACCATTGCCAGGTGAGATAGGGCTCTACGACGATGCCTGAGCGATCGCCGCGTGGAACCTTCAAGACGTGGTCGTCGATTTTTTCGAGCAATCCCATCGCGTCTAAGTCGGAAACGATTTGCTTGCGAGCAGCAAACCGATCGAGGCCGCGATATTTTTCTGGCGCGTTTTCATTCACGGCAGCATCAATCGTGAAGATATTGATGAGCGGTAAATGGTGACGTTTACCGACTTCATAGTCGTTGAAATCGTGTGCGGGCGTGATTTTGACGCAACCAGTACCGAATTCCGGGTCGACGTAGTTGTCGCCGATAATGGGGATCAAGCGATCAGTGAGTGGCA
Organism: uncultured Pseudomonadales bacterium; assembly: GCA_964574995.1. Taxonomy (GTDB): domain Bacteria; phylum Pseudomonadota; class Gammaproteobacteria; order Pseudomonadales; family JADFDG01; genus JADFDG01. The sequence goes on from CAZNPF010000020.1 coordinate 3,939, forward strand.
GGCGAATCTGCTTGCCGATGAGATCCTTGTAGCGTGGATCTTCCGGATTCACTGCAACCGCAGTATCGCCGAGCATGGTTTCTGGACGCGTTGTGGCAACGACCACGTGCCCGGTTCCGTCCGCCAAGGGATAACGGAATTGCCACATGAAGCCTTTTTCTTCTGCGCTGACTACTTCCAGATCGGAAATGGCGGTGTGCAATTTCGGATCCCAGTTGACGAGTCGCTGGCCACGGTAGATCAGGCCGTCTTCATGCAAGCGCACGAAGGCTTCTAGCACGGCACGCGACAGGCCTTCGTCCATGGTGAAGCGTTCACGCGACCAGTCGACCGAAGAACCAAGGCGACGAATCTGCCGAGTAATCGTGCCGCCAGACTGCGATTTCCAATCCCAGACTTTCTCGAGAAATTTTTCACGGCCAAGATCGTGGCGCGAAATATTTTGAGCAGCCAATTGCCGCTCGACGACCATTTGCGTAGCGATGCCAGCGTGATCGGTGCCTGGCTGCCAGAGCGTGTTTTCGCCTTTCATTCGGTGATAACGAACAAGCAAATCCATGATGGCGTTGTTGAACCCATGCCCCATGTGCAGCGACCCTGTCACATTCGGTGGCGGGATCATGATGCAGAAAGATTTCGCACCACCTTGCGGTTGAAACCAGCCGCGTTCTTCCCAGCGGCGGTACCAGTTCTGTTCGATGGCGGCAGGATTAAAAGTCTTGTCCATGGGACGCGAAAACTCGTGAAGTCGCAGAAAGGGGAAGGCTGTGGGCTGATGTGCAGCGATCAACGCGGGATACGATCGTCGCTTCAGCGGAAAGGCTGGCGATTATACGCGGCAACGATGGAGGTTCCGACTTGTCAGGGCTGCCGGAAAACGCTGGGAAAACTGGGGGGTCAGCCCGGTGGTGGTGGATCGAGATCAGCCAGCAGATCAGCCAGTTCACGCTGCAGTCGGGTGCGTAGGTCGGCGGCTAACTGCTGCTGATGGGCCGCCATCACTTCCTCAACAATTGCCGGTGCGCGCAGTTTCAGCATCTCGCGAGCGGCGCGCAGACGCTCAGCGGGTGTCGGCGGTGAGCGACGTTTAGCCGACGTTGCGGGTGGTAACTCCGCGAACAAAGCCTGCTGGTCTTCACGGCCCAGACTGCGCCGTGCGGCCTGCGTGTCGTCAGAGTTATCTGCGACCAGTTCCATCAGGATCGGGATGTCGACGGCAGGCTGGCCGGGCTTGTTCATGGGGGCGCTCAGCCGTGGGCAACGTCGATCAGATAGTGCACTAGCAGGCTGACGGGCCGGCCGGTGGCACCTTTTTGTGCGCCGGCACTGACCCATGCGGTGCCGGCGATATCCATGTGTGCCCAGCGATAATCTTTGGTGAAGCGCGCCAAGAAACAGGCGGCGGTGACGCTGCCGGCTTTAGGCCCGCCGATATTGGCAATGTCGGCAAACGGGCTGTCTAGTTGCTCCTGATACTCATCCCACAATGGCATCGGCCACGCGCGGTCATTCGCTTCGCGACCGGCCGCAACCAGTGCCGCACCTAGCGCGTCATCGTTGCTGTAAAGACCGTGCGCCTGACTGCCCAATGCCACGACGCAGGCGCCGGTCAGGGTGGCAATATCAATCACCGTCGAGGGCTTGAAGCGCGCCACCCAAGTCAGTGCATCGCACAACACCAAGCGCCCTTCGGCATCCGTGTTAAGAATTTCCACCGTCTGGCCACTCATCGTCGTGACGATGTCGCCAGGCCGTGAGGCGCGTCCACTGGGCATGTTTTCCGCAGCAGCCACGACGCCGACCACGTTGAGTGGCAGTTTCATTTCGGTGATGGCGCGCATCACGCCGAACACGGTGGCAGCCCCACACATGTCGAATTTCATTTCATCCATGCCGGGGCCGGGTTTTAGTGAAATACCGCCGGTATCGAACGTAATGCCTTTACCGACCAAAACCACCGGCTTTGCGCCAGGTTTGCCGCCGGCATATTCCATCGCGATCAATCGGCCCGGTTGTTCGCTGCCTTGCGAAACGGCCATAAACGCGCCCATGCCCAGCGCCGTGATTTGCTTCTCGTCCAGCACCGTGGTTTTGAGTTGCTTGGTTTCTTTTGCAAGTTTCTGTGCGTGTTGTGCGAGATAAACCGGATGACAAACATTAGGTGGCAGGTTACCTAAGTCGCGGGCTAAACGGCGACCGACGCAGATGGCCGCTGCGTTCGTTACCGCGCGTTTTTCGCTGGCCGATGGCGCGCGGGCGAGCCCGAGAGTTAGTGTCGACAAGCGCGGCGTTTTGTCGGCTTTTTTACTTTTTCCGGCAGCCGTTTTTTTCTGCGATTTGTAAGTATCGAAGCGATAGGTCGCGTCGTCGAAAGCTTTTACAGCTTCACGCAGCGGCCATTCGGCGCTGACATTGTCGACGCTAAACCCATCCAGCAGCAGCGTCGCCTCGTCCACCGGCATAGCCTTCACAGCGTTTGAGGCGGCGGTGAGTGTGCGGTTGGCGTCGAGTATCGACAGCGATTTGCCCGCATCGCCAAGCCCGACCAAGACCAAGCGAGCGGCCTTGATGCCTGGTGGATGGTGAATCACCAACGTCTGTTTGATTGCGCCTTTGAAATCCCCTTGCTTGAGCAAACGCCCCAGCAGTCCACCGGTAGCGGTGTCGACAGCCGCGGCACTGCCCTGAAGCGCAGCGCCCGATTTGCCAGCATGCAGCCCCAGCAACAAGCAGCCGGTGTTCACGGAAACGGGATCGATGGTGGCAAGGCGGTACTGCATGATGTCTCCGGGCGGGTCGTATCGGGAGGCGGGCAACGGGCACTACAATGCGCGCGCCGGCCGTGCCGGCTGACTATAGCCACAGGTCACGTCCTGAACCACCGGCGCATGCGGAGAAACGAGTGCTGATTTACCGCTATCTGTCCCGGCAACTGTTTGCATCCACGATGGCGGTGGCCCTCGTGCTGGTGTTGGTGTTGGTGTTCGGGCGTTTCATTAAATACCTTGGCGATGCCGCCGCCGGGCGGCTACAGGCCGAGGTGTTGTTGAGCCTGCTGATGTATCGGTTGCCGGGTTTTTTGGAACTGATTCTGCCGCTGTCGTTATTTATTGGCGTCTTGCTGTCTTTTGGTCGCATGTATGTCGACAACGAAATGACGGTGTTGCGTGCGACGGGCGTGGGCAATTGGCGATTGGTCATGATGTGTCTGGTGCCGGCGCTGATGATGTTCGTTGTGGTGGCGTCGCTCAGTAACGCCATCTCTCCGTGGGGTGCGGCGCAGCAGCAGCGGATTTTCGAAGAACAGCGGGCGCGGCCAGAAATCGACATGATTTCGGCTGGTCGTTTTTACAAGCGCACTTCAGGCGGCATTGAGCGCGTGACCTATGCCGAGCAGTTGGTTGATCGCAAAACCCGACTGGAAAATGTTTTCTTGGCGGAGTTTCCGGTGAAGGATGCCAACGGTCAGCCTAGTTTGGTGACGGCCGCGACGGGCTACCGCGTGCAGGATGAGAAGGGCGTTCAATATCTCGAACTCAATGACGGTTACCGCTATGAAGGTCAGCCCGGCCATGCGGATTACCACATGGTGGCTTTTGAGAAATATCGGCTGCGGATTGCTGATAACCCGGTGAAGCCTGCGGAAGAAATCCGCAGCCAACTCACCGCGGATTTATTTGATCGCGATGACTTAGCTGCGCAAGCCGAGCGTCACTGGCGTATTTCGTTGCCTTTTATGTGCTTGCTGGCCGTGTTGTTGGCCGTGCCTTTGTCGAGAGTGGAACCGCGGCAGGGGCGCTTCGTTAAGTTGCTGCCCGGGTTGCTACTTTTTGTGGTGTACATGGTGCTGTTGATTGCGGTGCGACAAGCCATCGAGAAAGGCCAGCTCTCACCGCTGATTGGCACTTGGCCGGTACATGTGATCTTCGCCGCGATTGGCACGCTCTTACTGTTCGGCGAAGACTTGCGTGTGCGCCGGGCTGCAGCACGAGATGACGACGAATGAAAACGCTGCAAGGTTATGTGGGCCGCACGGTACTGATGGCCATCCTCGGCGTGTTGGCGGCGCTGGTGACGCTGGAATTTGTTTTCTCGTTGCTGGCCGAACTCGAAGAGTTGCGCGGCAATTATCAATTCATGCAAGCCCTGCAATTTATGGCGCTGACGGTGCCTCGGCGTCTTTATCAATTGGTGCCAACCGGTACGTTGCTCGGCTGCTTGGTGGCATTGGGAGCGCTGGCGAACAACAGTGAGCTGGTGGTGATGCGAGCGGCAGGCGTTTCCTTGCTGCAAATTTTGTGGGCCGCATTGCGGCCGGTGTTGTTGGTGGCGCTGGTCAGTTTTGTGGTGGGTGAATATCTGGCGCCTTACACCGAACAGATTGCGCAAAGCGCGCGAGCGGTTGCGTTGGGCGGTGGTAAGCAAGTGCACGCGCGCTCCGGTGTCTGGCATCGCGAGGGCAACGAATACATTCACGTGAACGCGGTGGAACCGGGTGGACGTCTGTTTGGTGTCACCCGGTTACGGTTGGATGATGCGGGGCGGTTGCAGCAGGCCAGTCAGGCACGCACCGCGGTGTTTCAGCGCGATCACTGGTCGATGGAAGACGTCGAAGTGACCGAACTCGGTGAGCGTGAGGCGCGTGTGTCTCGCTTTGCGACGCTGGATTGGTACACCTCGCTGGATCCGGATTTGCTGGCTTTGCTGACACTGGACCCGGACGATCTTTCAACGACAGGGCTCTGGCAGTACGCCAACTATCTGGCGGAGCAGGGGTTGGATTCGGCGCCGTATTTCCTCGCGTTTTGGAGCAAGGTGCTGCAGCCCTTGATGATGTGCGCGATGCTGTTTATCGCGGTCTCCTATGTGTTTGGTCCGCTACGGCAAGTGTCGATGGGCTTGCGCGTACTGGCGGGCATCCTGACTGGCCTGATGCTGCGTTACACCCAAGAGCTTTCCGGCACGATCGCCCTTGTTTACGACTTCCCCACGTTCTTGGCGGCGGTGCTGCCGCTGGTGCTGGGGACGGCTATCGGCGTGTGGGCGCTGCGACGGTCCGGGTAGCCCTCCCCGGTCGGGCGCAGGTAGAGTAGGCCGCTGTTCACGAGGGACATTCATGACACAGGCCAGTCGCTGGTCCTGCGCCGGTCGAAGTGACCGTGGCGGCAAGCGGAAGATCAACGAAGACTCGATCCTGATACGCACGGATGCCGGTATTTGGCTGGCGGCTGATGGTATGGGTGGACATGAGGCCGGCGACGTGGCGTCGCGCACGGTCGCCGATTCCGTTGCCGGCGTTACGGTCGAGGGGAAACTCTCGCAAGTCGTCGAACGCGTCGAAGAGGCAATCGTTCGCGCCAACCTGCATTTGCGTGAACATGCAGCGCGCGCATTCGGTGGCCGTACGATGGGCTCTACCGTCGTCAGCTTCATTGCCAACGAACGCATTGGTGTCTGTCTGTGGGCGGGCGACTCGCGGCTTTATCGTTTGCGCAACAACAAGATTGAGCAGATCTCACGCGATCACAGTGAAGTTCAGGAATTGCTGGACCGTGGTTTGATCAGCGAAGAAGAAGCGGCGCACCACCCGAACTCCAACGTCATCACGCGCGCTGTCGGTGGCGTGCCGGATCTTTTTCTCGATGCGATGATCGTCGAGATTCGTCGGGGCGACGTTTACTTGCTGTGCAGCGACGGCCTGTACAACGAACTTTCTTCTGACGAGATTCGTGCGCAGGTTGATGGCGATCTGGATGCTAGCGCGGATCGTTTGCTGCAAGCCACGTTGGCCAAGGGTGCGCGCGACAATGTATCGATCGTGCTGGTCAGAGCAGAAGTGGATGCGGGTGTTGCCTTGGGTCCGGGTGAAGGGACAGTCATGCGTCGTCTCGCACGCGATGCGATGATCGGTGAAAGCACCCGCGAAGAATATGCAGTGTTGCGCCGTCGGATTCTGGATCGTTATGCCGGTACCGAGCCGGTTGTCGATGGCGTGTTGCCCGGATTAAAACCGGTGGACACGCAGCCGCAAGCCCCATTGGGCGGCGCTGCTGCTGGACCTGCACCGACGGCACGACAGAAAAAACCGGTTGCTGCGTCAGCGCCAGAAATCACGGAATCTCGACCGGCACCCGAAAGCGCTCACACGGGCCATGCTGCCCGCGATCTTTGGGTCGGCGTGGTGGCCATTGTGCTGGTATTAGGGGTGCTTGCGGGTTTGTTGGCGTGGTTGATCTGATCTCACACGCGGAATGGCGTGTTGAGCGCACGGGAAAGTGTGTTGAGATTGGTGTTGAGATCGGATCGCCGCAAAGATCGCGCTGACGCCAATGTAACGCGGCTGTTGTGCCGTTATTTCGCGTCTTTCGGAATGACGACCACGCGAGTGCGGGTTGCCAGATCATGCCAACTACGCTTTTTGAACAGCACCCACAAATAACCAGCGCCCATCAGTAACCAAGAAAAACTCGCCGCGGCGCAGCGCGCAAAGCAGTCGCTCCAAGTGAGCGGACGATCATCGACCGTCACCAGCCGTAACCGCCACGTCTTCATGCCGAGTGTTTGGCCGCCGTGGCGCCAGAACCAGCCGTAGAAAATCGCGGTGCTCAACCACAATAGCGGTAGCGTGACCCATGGGCCCTGTGCAGCGGGTACCAGTGGCTCGATGGTGCCGCGGGTATCGGTGTGTTGGGTGGTGGTGAAAATAATGGCCGCGATCAGCCCCAGCACGAACCAGAGCGCAAGCAAGAGTAGGCCGTCGTAAAGCGCGGCGACGAGGCGGCGCCAGAGTTCAGCGTCGGGCAATTCACGAAAGGGAATGCGGGTCATGGGCGGCGGTGTGGCCGATGCCGATGTCGGCAGCAGGAGAGGGGCGGTAGCGCCCCAAAGAAAAGCATGTGCCCGCGTGGTGCCGAAGGTCGGACTCGAACCGACACTCTGTCGCCAGAACCGGATTTTGAATCCGGCGCGTCTACCAATTTCGCCACTCCGGCGCGGGCGGCGCATTCTAGGGAACCTGCTGCCGACCTGTCGACCATCAATGGATGGCTGAACCTCGATATTCGGATCTTTTTGCTGTCCGTGACGCTGCCGGGGGCTTTCGTTACCCTGTGCCGCCCGTGGCCCGGCCTCCGGTTTACCTGATTCCTGCTCTTGCCCATGCGTGTTGCTGACTTCGACTATGAACTGCCTGATGGGCTGATCGCCCGTGCGCCGACGGCGGAGCGCCGCGGTAGCCGGCTGTTGGTGCTGGATGGCCGCGACGGGGCGCTGGCGCATCGGCACTTTCCAGATCTCGCCGAGTTGCTGCTGCCGGGTGATTTATTAGTGCTCAACGACACGCGCGTCATTCCCGCGCGGTTGTTTGGGCACAAAGCGGCCAGCGCGAGCGGGCAGGGCGGCGGTCAAATCGAAATTCTGATTGAGCGCGTATTAGATACGCGCGCTTTGTTGGCACATGTGCGGGCGAGTAAAGCGCCCAAGCCGGGCACCCGCTTGTTGATCGACGGCGGCGGCGTGTTGGTGATGCGTGAGCGTCGCGACGAATTATTTTTGCTGACGCTGCCGGAAACTCCGGCGGAAGTTGGCGCGGCGCTCGTTGATACCGACATCACGGCGCTGTTATCGCGTGCAGGGCATATGCCGCTGCCGCCGTACATTGATCGCGCCGATGACGCGGCAGACCGTGAGCGTTACCAAACGGTGTACGCGAAGCATCCGGGTGCCGTGGCGGCGCCGACGGCCGGCCTGCATTTTGATGACGCGATGTTGGCGACGCTCAAAGCCCAAGGTGTGCGCACGACCACCGTGACGTTGCATGTAGGTGCGGGCACGTTTCAGCCGGTGCGCGCAGAAAATGTGACCGATCACCACATGCACAGCGAGCGGATTGAAGTGACTGCCGACGCGGTGCGCGCGGTGCATGAGACGCACCAGCGTGGTGGACGTGTGGTAGCGGTGGGCACGACTGCGGTACGGGCGCTGGAGTCGGCGGCGTTGATGGCGGAGCGTACATATCCTGCTGCCGCTGATGCTCGCTCAGAGTCGCCTACGGATACCACCGCGATACTGGCGCCTTATGCCGGCGAAACCGACATTTTCATTTATCCGGGTTATCGCTTCCGGGTGGTGGATGCGCTGCTCACCAACTTTCATTTGCCGCGTTCTACGCTGTTGATGCTGGTCAGTGCGTTCGCCGGACAAGACAACACGCTCACGGCATACCGTGAGGCGGTGCGCGCGCGGTATCGTTTTTTTAGTTACGGTGACGCCATGTTTATTCCGTATCCGCAACGGGCCACGCGCGGGGATGCAGCGGTTTCACGCACGGGTAACGCACACAAGATTCCCGGAGAAAATCCGCCATGAAATTTGATTTATTGGCCACCGATGGTGCGGCGCGCCGTGGCCGTTTGACGTTTTCGCGTGGCACGGTGGAAACGCCAGCCTTCATGCCGGTGGGCACTTACGGCACGGTGAAAGCCATTTTGCCGCGCGACATCGCCGACATTGGTGCGCAAATTGTGTTGGGCAATACGTTTCACTTGATGTTGCGGCCGGGCACGGACACGGTGCGCAAGCACGGTGATCTGCATGATTTCATGCAGTGGCAAGGTCCCATTCTCACTGACTCTGGTGGCTTCCAAGTGTTCAGTTTGGGTGAGCTGCGCAAGATCAGTGAGGCGGGCGTGAAATTTCGTTCACCGATCGACGGTTCAGAGGTGTTTCTCGATCCTGAAATTTCTATGCGTGTGCAGCATGACTTGGGCTCGGACATCGTGATGATTTTCGATGAGTGCACGCCGTATCCGGCCACGGAGGCGCAGGCGAAAAAATCGATGGAGTTGTCGGTGCGTTGGGCCCAGCGTTCACGTGCGGCCCACGATGCGCTCGGTGCCGAAACCGGGCGCGCGCCGGGCGCGTTATTCGGCATCGTGCAGGGTGGTATGTATGAGTCTTTGCGCGAGGCATCGTTGGCGGGCCTTACCGCCATCGGTTTTGACGGCTATGCCATCGGCGGACTCTCCGTGGGTGAGCCCAAGGAGGACATGATCCGCATCCTCGATCACCTGCCGCCGAAAATGCCGGCCGACAAACCGCGTTACCTGATGGGTGTGGGCAAGCCGCTGGACATTGCCGAAGCCGTGCTACGCGGAGTCGACATGTTCGATTGCGTACTGCCGACGCGAAATGCCCGCAATGGGCACTTTTTTACGGGAGTCGGGGTCGTACGCATCCGCAATGCACAGTATCGCGATGACACCGGCCCGCTGGATCCGACCTGTGATTGTCATACCTGCCGGCACTTCAGCCGGGCGTATCTGCATCACCTCGACAAGTGCGGGGAAATGCTGGGATCCATGCTGGGGACCATCCACAACTTGCGTTATTACCAGCGGCTGATGGCTGATTTGCGAGGGGCTATCGAAGCGGGTAGATTGGCCGACCTTATTAAAGACCTGAGGGAAAAATCATGAGTTTCTTCATCTCCGAAGCCTGGGCCGACGGCGCCGGTACTGCAGCCGCACAACCCCAAGGCGGCGGTTGGGTGACACTGATCATGTTCGGCGTATTGATCGCCATGATGTATTTCATGATCTGGCGTCCGCAGTCCAAGCGGATGAAGGAGCATCGCGAATTGGTGGCCGCCATCTCCAAAGGCGACGAGGTGGTCATCAATGGCGCCATTCTTGGCCGCGTGACCAAGGTGACCGAGGATTATTTGGTGCTGGAAATCGCCGACGGCGTCGAAATTAAAGTCGCCAAGGTTGCAGTCACCGCCACACTGCCTAAAGGCACACTCAAGCAGATCAGGGACGCCGCCTGATTCATTCGGGGAAGCGGTTCAATACGAAACGCTTCCCTTTTTCTTTGCGGGATCTGGAATGAATAAGAACTCGACTTGGAGCGTCGCGCTGGTCATCGCCGTGGTGATCCTCAGTGCACTCTACGCATTACCCAACCTTTACCCGGATGAGCCGGCGATTCAGATTTCCGGCGCCAGCGCGTCGGTACAGATTGGCGATGATGTCGCACAGCGCGCTGAATCGGCGCTCAAAGAAGCCAATCTGCCGTTCAAGCCGTTCGAGCGTGTCGAAAATTCGGTATTGATTCGAATTGGCGACAGCGAAGCGCAAGTAAAAGCCAAAGACGCGGTACAGACAGCGTTGGGCGACAATTTCGTCGTTACGTTCAACTTGGCGCCGACAACACCGAATTGGATGTTGGCGCTGGGTGCGGATCCGATGAAACTCGGCCTTGATTTGCGTGGTGGTGTGCACTTCATGCTGGAAGTGGACATGGAAAAAGCCGTGTCTCGTCGTGAAGAGGGCTGGCTGGAGCAGATCCGCAATGCGTTGCGTGAGAAGTTGAATGAAGGAGAACGCTACAAAGGCGTTCGCCGTGGTGCTGATGGCATCGAAATTCGTTTCGATGATGCAGCCAGCCGCGATCATGCAGAGAGCATTCTCAAGGCAATGACCAGCGATTTCTTCTTTTATCCGGAAGTGGCTGGAAAAGATTTTGTGTTGCGCTTGAAGATGACGCCACCCGCACTCAAAGCCATTGCCGACGAGGCCATCGATCAGAACCGGACCACCATCGCCAACCGCGTTAACGAGCTGGGTGTGGCCGAGCCGTTGGTGCAACGGCAGGGCATGAATCGCATCGTGGTTGAGCTGCCGGGTGTGCAGGACACGGCGACGGCCAAGCGTGTTCTGGGACGAACCGCCAGCCTTGAGTTCCGATTGGTCGAACTCGACGGCGGTGGCGAAGTCTTTCCGTTTAAAGACAATCGCGAGCCGCCGGTCACGCTCAAGCGCGAAAAAATTGTCACCGGTGATTCAGTGGTTGGCGCCAAGCAGGGCTTTGATCAACAAAGCAACCAACCGAACGTCAGCATTACGCTCGACACGAAAGGTGGTCGCGCCATGCAGCGCGCTACGGAGGGTAATGTCGGCAAACCCATGGCGGTGTTGTTTGTCGAAACGCGTTCTAACGCGCGGACGGTGACCAACCCGGATGGTACTGCGTCGGTCGTGATCGATAAGCGCGAAGAAAAATACGTTATCAACAAGGCAACGATTCGCGACGTGCTGGGTGTGCAGTTCCAAATCACTGGGCTGGATTCACCGGCAGAGGCCGCTGAGTTGGCGCTGCTGCTGCGCTCCGGCGCGTTGGCGGCACCGATGTATTTCGTGGAAGAGCGCACCATTGGGCCGAGCCTCGGCAAAGAAAACATCAAAGCCGGTTTAGAGGCGGCGTTGTACGGATTTTTGCTGGTAGTGCTGTTCATGGTGGTGAACTACCGATTGGTGGGTTTCTTCGCATGTGTGGCGCTGGTGGGCAACCTACTTTTGTTGTTGGCGTTGTTGGGTGCGATTGGTAGCACGCTGACGATGCCGGGTATCGCCGGCATCGTGCTCACCATGGGTATCGCCGTGGACGCCAACGTGTTGATCAACGAGCGTATTCGCGAAGAGTTACGCAAGGGGCTCACGGTGCAGCAAGCACTGGATAAAGGCTACGGACGAGCGTGGACCACCATTTTTGATTCACACATCACCACGATGATTGTGGGTGTGGTGTTGTTTGCCTTTGGTGTGGGTTCGGTGAAGGGTTTTGCGATCACCTTGACCTTGGGTATTGCGACATCGCTGTACACCGCCGTTGTCTTCTCACGGGTGCTGATGAACTGGAAATACGGCGGTAAACCCGTGCAGTCGATCAGCATTCATCCAGTGTGGGTGCGCTCATGAATACCTCGAATAAGGGAAAAGGCCGCGTGATCGAAGGCGTCGAAGCCGAAGATGTCGATGCGGTATCCATTGCGCATATTGAACATACGCGCGCCATCAACTTCATGAAGTTGGCACCGTTCATGACGGCGTTGTCGATCATCATGACGATTGGCGCCATCGTGGTGCTGAGCACCAAAGGCTTGAATCTTGGTCTGGATTTCACCGGCGGTACGCTGTTGGAAGTGCGTTACGCGCAAGAAGCCAACCTGGATACAGTGCGTGCGGAGCTGAAGGCCGCTGGGCACCATGAAACCGTGGTGCAGTATTTCGGGACACCGCGCGATGTGCTGATCCGCATTCCTCCCGTCGATGGTGTGGATCAGACAAAACTCGGCAGCGATGTGGCCGAAGTGCTCAAAGCGGCGAGCCCGGACATGGTGGTGTCTCGCACCGAGTTTGTGGGGCCGGCGGTTGGCAAGGAATTGCGCGATGATTCCGGCACGGCGTTGCTGGTTTCCTTGTTGCTAATGATGTTGTTTGTGTCTTTCCGTTTCGTCTGGCGCTTGTCGTTGGGTTCGGTGCTGGCGCTCGGTCACGACGCCATCATCGTCATCGGTCTGTTTTCGCTGTTCGGTTGGACGTTTGATCTCACTGTGCTGGCTGCGGTGCTGGCGATCATCGGTTATTCGATCAACGAAAGTATCGTGGTCGGCGACCGGGTTCGTGAAAACTTTCGCATCCTGCGTAAAGGAACCACGCCGCAAATCATCAATGGCGCTGTGACGCAGACGCTGTCGCGGACGGTGATGACAGCCACAACCACCTTCTTGTCTGCTTGCGCGCTATTTATCTGGGGTGGCGATGCCATCCACAATTTTGCGCTGGCGATGATGATTGGCGTGAGCTTCGGCACGTACTCGTCGGTATTCGTCGCGTCTTCGCTGATGATGTATCTCGGCGTCAGTCGCGATGACTTCATCGTGAAGAAGGTCGAAGAGATCGACGACCGGCCATAACACGAACCCAAAAAAACAAAAAAGCCCGCGGTATGCGGGCTTTTTTGTTTCTACCACACAGATGAGTTTTCGTGCGGGCTACGAGCTTATTTTCGCCAGCCCTCGGGCACATGCGGCGCAATCGTTTTCAGTAAAGCTTTGAGCACTTTGGGATTACCGCCAACGATATGGCCACGATCCAGATGATTTTCGCCGCCACCGAAATCGCTCACCAATCCGCCGGCCTCAGTGATCAGCAGACAACCGGCCGCCATATCCCAAGGCTTGAGGCCAAACTCCCAAAAACCGTCCAGACGGCCGGCTGCCACATAAGCGAGATCCAACGCGGCGGCGCCAGGGCGACGGATACCGGCAGTCTGCATGGCTAAATCTTTGAACATCGCGAGGTAGGCGTCGATGTGCGGCATTTGTTCTTTGCGAAACGGGAAGCCGGTGCCGATCAGTGCGCCATCCAACGTGGCGCGGTTGGAAACGCGGAGGCGGCGGCCATTGAGTTGCGCGCCGCGGCCGCGCGATGCGGTGAATTCTTCTTTGCGCATCGGGTCGTAAACCACGGCATGTTCGAGGCGGCCGTTTACTTGCACGCCGATCGAGACTGCGAACTGCGGGAAGCCGTGAATGAAATTGGTGGTGCCGTCGAGCGGATCAATGATCCATTCGGTATCCGTATTTGCAGCGCCTTCGAGGCGTCCGCTTTCTTCGGTGATGATGGCGTGTTTCGGATACGCCTTGCGAATCGCTTCGATGATGGCTGCTTCTGCAGCGCGATCGACGGCGGTGACGAAATCGTTCTGTCCCTTGCTTTCCACCACGAGTGGGTCGGCGCGTACCAGTGCCTGTTCGATGACGCGTCCGGCGGCGCGGGCGGCACCGAGGGCGATGTTGACGATGGGCTGATGCATGGCGACCTCTGCTGCATGTCGTCGCGGGCGGCTTCTGGAGAAGCGATGCCGCGCTCGTGGGGATATCGGGATGAAAGAACGTGGCGGGCCTCGTCGGCCGCGCGGGGGCGCCATCCTAGCAGAAGCGGGATGCGCGCAGCGGCAGGCTGCCGGGTGGTCGACGGGTATACTGCGCGGCTCTTTTTTCTGCGCTGTCGGCGTGTGCCGCCAGCCCTGTGCTTGGGCCCTGTTCATGCTGGACCGTATTCGCATCGTCATGGTCAACACCTCGCACGCCGGCAATATCGGCGCGGCGGCGCGGGCGATGAAAACCATGGGTTTGAAGCAATTGTGGCTGGTGGGCCCGGTCACGTTTACGGGCGTGACCGCCGCCGACACCGAAGGCCCGCACAGCGGCAGCCGCGAGTTGGCGATGGCTTCGGGTGCGTCAGATCTACTCAATGCCGCACACATCGTGCCGACCTTGGATGCGGCGCTTGCCGGTTGCACGCTGGTGATGGGTGCCAGCGCGCGCGTGCGCACCGTGCCGTGGCCGCATCTCATGGCGGATCGTGGGGCGGCCACGTTACTGGAGCAGCTACAGGTGCCCGGCAGTGGCGATGTGGCGTTGGTGTTTGGTCGTGAAAACAGCGGACTGACCAACGAAGAACTGGCGCGCTGTCATTTCCATGTGGAAATTCCGGGTAATCCGGAATACCCGGTGCTCAACGTTGCCGCCGCCATTCAGGTGATGGCTTGGGAATTGCGCCGACAATGGTTGGCAGCGGCTGAAGTGTCGTCTGCGTCGGATGACGGACAACCTGAAATCCAATTGGAGCGCGTACGCTGGGACAAACCGCCCGCGACTGCCGATGAAATCGAGAGGTTCTTCGTGCATCTTGAAAAAACCCTGCTCGACCTCGATTTTTTCGTGGTGGATGATCCTCGACAGTTGTTGGTTCGCTTGCGTCGTTTATTTATGCGTGCGCAGATGGATGAAGTCGAATTGAGAATTCTGCGTGGCATTCTTGGTGCGGCTGGTCGTGCGGCGGCCATCGCACGTGAGAGTGGCAAATTTCCCGGAGAAAAATGATGTTTGCACAGATGAGGGAAGACATACGTTCGGTATTTGCGCGCGATCCTGCTGCGCGCAACACGCTGGAGGTGTTGCTGACGTATCCGGGTCTGCACGCGCTGTGGTATCACCGGGTGTCATATTGGCTGTGGACGCACGGCATGAAATTGCTGGCGCGAATGTTGAGTACGCTGGCGCGTTTGCTTACCGGTATTGAGATACATCCGGGTGCAAAAATCGGCCGTCGTTTTTTCATCGATCACGGCATGGGCGTGGTGATTGGCGAGACGGCTGAAATCGGCGATGACGTGACCATCTATCACGGCGTTACGTTGGGCGGGACCACGTGGAATAAGGGCAAGCGTCACCCGACGCTGGAAGACGGCGTGGTGGTGGGCGCGGGCGCCAAGGTGCTGGGGCCTATCGTGGTCGGTGCCGGTGCACGGGTCGGCTCCAATTCGGTGGTCACGCGGGCGGTGCCGGCGGGGGCGACCGTGGTGGGCATCCCCGGCCGGGTGATCCTGCGCGGTATCGGGGCCAACCCGGAAGACGCCGAGAAGAAGGCGATTGCCGACCAGATCGGTTTCGATGCTTATGGGGTGGGCGGTGACATGCCCGATCCGCTGGCCCGGGCGATCCACGGTCTGATCGACCATCTGCACGCCATGGATAAGCGGGTCAATGTCATGTGCGAGGCACTCTCAAAACTGGACAGCAGCTATTGCGATCAGAAAGTGCCGGCCTTGAAGGACGATCTCCTCGAAGGCGAGCGGCCACCGGCTGACCGGGCGGGCACGGGTAATAGTTGACAGTTTTACTCGGGTAAAGGATTCTGCGGCGATTCCCACAGGAGCGGAGTCTCGCAGGAGCGTTTATGCGTCTAACCACCAAGGGCCGCTACGCGGTGACGGCCATGCTGGACCTGGCGATTCACGGGGACGAAAGTCCGGTGAACTTGGCCGACATTTCCGAGCGCCAGTCGATCTCGATTTCCTACCTCGAGCAGTTGTTTGCGCGCCTGCGACGTAATGAGCTGGTGACCAGTGTCCGCGGCCCCGGCGGGGGCTATCGCTTGGCGCGTCCAGCGGAGCAAATCTACGTGGCCAGCATCATCGACGCGGTCGATGAGCAGGTCGATGTCACGCGCTGTGGCGGTGAGGGCAGTTGCCAAGAGGGTCAGATGTGCCTGACGCATTACCTCTGGCAAGACCTCTCGACGCAGATTCACGTCTTTCTGGCAGGCATCAGCTTGGGCGACATCGTGCGGCGCCAAGAAGTGCGCGCCATCAGCGACCGTCAACGTCAACGTCAGCGCGGTGATGTCGTTACGTTACGTTGATGCTTGAGGGCTCGTGTAATCTGCGACAATCGGCGGCTAGCAAATAGCCGCCTTTTTATTGCCTGCACCGTGCCGCCGTGAATAAACCGATTTATCTCGATTACGCCGCTACCACGCCGGTCGATCCGCGCGTGATTGCACGCATGAATCAATTTCTTGGTCCGGATGCACAGTTTGGCAATCCGGCGTCGCGTACGCACGCTTACGGCTGGTTTGCGGAAGAAGCGGTAGAAGAAGCGCGTGCGCAAATTGCCGAGACAGTGAACTGCGATACACGAGAACTGGTTTGGACTTCCGGCGCCACAGAAAGCGATAACTTGGCGATCAAAGGAGTGGTGCAATATTTTGCGAGCGAGCCGGATGCGCGTGCGCACGTGATCACCAGCACCATCGAACACAAAGCGGTGATTGATAGTTGCAAGTGGCTGGAGAAACAGGGACACGAGATTACTTGGCTCGCCCCGAGCGCTGACGGCGTCATTACGCCGACGCAGTTATCAGCCGTATTACGCGATGACACTGCACTGGTGTCGCTGATGGCGGTCAATAACGAGTTGGGCACCGTCAACGACATTGCCGCGCTCGGTGCTCTGTGCCGTGAGCGGCGCGTGTTGTTCCATGTGGATGCGGCGCAGGCGGTGGGGAAAATATCGCTGGATCTCGCGGCGCTGCCGGTGGATCTGATGAGTTTCAGTGCACACAAAACTTACGGGCCGAAAGGCGTGGGTGCGTTGTATGTGCGTCGCGACCCACGTGTGCAATTGGCCGCACAAATTCACGGCGGCGGACACGAGCGCGGGTTGCGCTCGGGCACGTTACCGACGCATCAACTTGCCGGCATGGGGCTAGCCTTTGCGTTGGCGCGGCAGGAAATGTCGACAGATAACGCACGAATCACAGCGTTGCGCGATCAGTTTTTCGCGGGTGTGCAGGCGCTCGGTGGCGTGAGCGTCAATGGCAGTGCAACGCAACGCGTGCCGCACATACTCAATCTCGCATTTGACGGCCTTGATGGCGAGACGCTGCTCACCGCATTAAAAGGCATCGCGGTGTCGACGGGGTCTGCCTGCAATTCGGCATCGGTAGAGCCGAGTTATGTGCTCACTGGCATCGGGCTGACGCGTGCGCGCGCTGACGCATCGATTCGCTTTTCGTTTGGCCGCTTTACCACGGCCGACGATATCGACCGGGCGCTCGCGCAAATTTGCCAGGCTGTCAGCGGTTTGCGTGAATCGCGTTAACGAAGTGAATTGTCGGTTAGGGCGCGGCGTACGTTGTCAGGCGCGGTCCGCATGGCCGTTTCAAACACGTGCCGACGACGCGACGGATCCATCATGTTGAAGCCGAACGCTTCAAGATCTTCCGGGCCGGGTTCTAAACGCACGACACGAATGCCGGCTTCCTTGAGTGCGGCAATTTCACGGTCAACGATGCTCGTCATATAGCGCCGCACGCGGCGCTCGACGCGCGCAAATGCTGAACGCGGCGTGTCGGGATGCGAGGAGGCCATGGGCGCCAGCACGATGGCTTCTGCGATGTTGCTGTCGAGCAGCATGTCCGCCGAAATCGGCGACACGATGCCACCGTCGAGATAAGTCCGTCCTGCGTGCGCGACGGGCGGGCACCAACCGGGCACCGCGTAAGAGGCGCACACCGCACGATTCAGTGCGATGGATGGGGCATCGTCGCGACCAAATGCGACGCGCGCGCCCGTTTTGGCATCGACGGCCATGATCCACGTGGCGGCATGCGGTGCCCACTGACCGGCCGGCACCACACTATCGATCAAATTGATGAACGGCTGCATGTCAGCCGCGCCGCGCGGCAGTAGGCCGGTAAACGCGGTGAGTGGTGCGAGTTTCCCACGCAGGCCATCGACAGCGAGTTTCATGCCAGAAAAACCGAGGCGTGGCAGCGGAGGTAAAGCGCCGCCGGTATCGGTGTCGTGGTTCCAGATGCAGTCGGTGGCATCGCCGCGTTGACTGGCGAGCATGCGATCAACACTGACGCCGGCACCCAGCAAGGCGGCCAGTACGGCGCCGACCGACGTGCCGATGAAAATATCGGCGCTGCGTGCATCCCAATCGAGTTGCTCCTGCAGCGCAGCCAAAGTGGCAATACTCCAAGCACCGCCAGCAACACCGCCACAGCCAAGCACCAGCGCACGTTTTCCGCCGTGATTCGCATTCTTACGCATGTTTTACTCCGGATTCTTTTTTAACGTGATGCGAATTTTCAGTGAGGCGGTTACGCATTTTCTGTTTTTACTACGTCATAGCTGTCGAGATCGAAGTCTGCCAGCAGGCGTTGCATGGTGTTGGTGCTCCAAGGGAAACCGATACTATTTTTTCCGTTGGTGTCGATGTAATAGCTGGAGCAACCACCGGTATTCCAGACAGTGCCTTGAAGATCCTGCTGCACTTTTTCGTTGTAGGCGGCCTGTGCGTTTTGTTTCACTTCGACGCGCCGCAGGTTGTTACTTTTCATGGTGCGCAATGCGCTCATGATGTAGTTCAGCTGCGATTCGATCACCACAAACGCCGAATTGTTGCCGATGGCCAAGTTTGGGCCGAGCACAATAAAAAGATTCGGAAAGCCGGCGACTGTAGTGCCGCGATGCGCTTCTGGGCTGCCGGCCCAGAGTTCGGCGAGCGTACGGCCATCGGTACCGCGTACGTGCTCGGCGATGGGCGGATCCGACACATGGAAACCGGTGCCGAGGATAATGATGTCGGCTTCGCGCTCACTGCCGTCTTGACCGATCAGCGTGTTACCACGCACTTCTTTTACGCCGGTGGCCAACACATCCACGTTGGGCTGTGTTAGTGCGGGATAGTAATTGTTGGAGAGCAGTACGCGCTTACAGCCCAACACGTAGTCTGGCGTGAGTTTGGCGCGCAGTTCTGGATCTTTGACTTGTCGCTTCAGGTGAGCCACGGCGACGCGCTGGGTTTCTTTCAGCAGACGCGGGTTACGAAAGCCTAGGCCGAACACTTCAAAGGAGTTGTAGAGCGCGCTGCGTAGCGCGTCGGTGGCAAATGGCAAACGCAGCAGTTGGCGTGAAAGCGCCGGCATCGCCGCATCCATTTTTGGCAGAATCCACTGTGGCGTGCGTTGGAAAATCGCCAGACTTTTTACGAGGGGCTGAATTTCTGGGACGAACTGGATGGCCGATGCGCCGGTGCCGATCACGGCCACGCGCTGCGCACGCAAATCGAGATGATGCTCCCAGCGCGAAGAGTGAAAAATCTTGCCAGGAAATTCTTTAATACCGGGCAGATTTGGGATTTGTGGCTCGTGCAGATAGCCCGTGCAAGAAATCAGCACGCGTGCGTGATAGATCTGCTTAGGCGTCCGAACAAACCAACGACCCGCACTTTCGTTCCAAGCCGATTCCAGCGCGGGCTCGCCATAACGGATGAAATCGTGCACGCCGTGACGCGCCACGGTGTCATTGACGTAATCGAGGATTTCGGGTTGTGCGGCAAATACGCGCGTCCAGTCTGATTTTTGCGCGAACGAATAGGAGTACAACGCGGAAGGCACATCGCAAGCGCAACCCGGATAGGTGTTGTCACGCCAAGTGCCGCCGGGAGAGGGTGCTTTTTCCAACACAAGAAAATTGGTGATTCCCTGGCCGAGCAGACGAATCGCAGCACCAATACCGCTGAGGCCTGCTCCGATGACGAGTACGTCGACTTCCGCGATGCTGAGTTCTGCTGTCGCCGGAGTTTTCGGTTTTCGAAATTTCTTGAGCATGGATTTTCTCGGGTTATTGGGTGCGGCTTGCGTGGCGAGGCTGCCGAAGTCTGCGCGATAGGCCTGTCAGCCGACGAGACACTGGGCGGACAGAGGGCGCGTCATTTTAGGTCAATTTACTTGGCCGAGAGGGTTTTGGCGGGGATCTGCGCGCAAAACAACCGTGCGGCGATGGTCGCGGAATCTGCATCGGTCACGAGCAGCCATCGTTCACCGCCGGCATCTCGCTGCTGGAAGTGCAGCCCTTCGACTTTGACGGTTGGATGCAATTGCCATTGACGATCAACGCGCAGTTTTTCATCAAGACAGCCCATGACGCTGCCGAGACAAATACCGTCGTCGTACGGATTGTTGGTGTCTTCCGCGCTGGCGATGTACCACAAGGTATTGTCAGGCCCAAGCGCGAGATCGGTGGGCGCCAATGCCACACCGTCGAGCGCGCCAAGAACCAACGGTTGAATGCGGCGAACGGTATCGGCACCGATGCGTCCCTTCGCGAGATCGGCCAGTGTTTTGGCAAGATCCAGCAGAATTAATGCGCTGCCACCGCGTCGGGTGCCGCGATGCGCGAGCACGAATCGATCGCCGTGTACGACAGCACCTTCGATATTTAGATCAGGGATGCGTGTGGCCAGCGCGGCATACAAAGGCGAGAGATCAATCGGCGTCAGCTTGCGGTCATGGATGCTCAATCGACGCGCTGCACGTCGATTGGCAGCAGAACCTGATCCCATGGCAAGCAATGAACCATCTGGTAATTGTGCGAGCGCTTCGAGATCCGGTTTCCATTTTTTACGCTCACTCTGCGCCGCGGACAGTGGCTGGCGGTCCGGAAATAGCGGCAAGGGATCCAGCGGTTTTCCATGCACGGTGTAGCGATGCAGAGCCAATCCGTCATCGGCAATCACCATCAGGACATCGTCGAGCAATACAGCGCCACTGGCTGCGCTGATATCCAGTGTGGCCAGTGTTTGCAGATGAAGGGTGTCGGTCATGCCCAGAAATCAGCGTGGTGGCAAATTGGCGGGATGATATTCATCCACGAGGAATAGCGGCCGCTGCTTGGTCTCGATAAAAATCCGGCTTAGATATTCACCGATGATGCCGATGCTCATCAGTTGAATACCGCCTAGGAATAATATGGTCAGGATTAACGTTGGGAAACCATGCACAGGGTCGCCAAAAACCAGCGTTTTGATCATGAAATACAAGGCATAGACAAATGCAGATGTCGCGCAAAGAAAGCCAGCGTAGGTGCTGAGTTTCAAGGGAACGGTGGAGAAAGACGTGAAGCCTTCCAAGGCAAAATTCCACAGCTTCCAGTAGTTCCATTTGGTGGTGCCGGCCGCACGCGGTGCGCGGTCGTACTCCAGTGTCACTTGCCGAAAGCCGACCCAAGCAAACATGCCTTTCATGAAACGTGTGCGTTCCGGTAATTGATTCAGTGCGTCTACCACGCGTCGACTCATCAGGCGGAAGTCGCCGACGTTTTCCGGAATGGGTACATCGCTCAGGCGGTTGAAGAAACGATAAAACAAATGCGCCGTTCCGCGTTTGGCAGAAGTTTCGCCGTGGCGAATGCGTCGTTGCATGTTCACCATGTCAGCGCCCGTGCGCCAGGCAGTGATCATTTTTGGAATGAGCTCCGGGGGATCCTGCAGATCAACGTCGATCAGGATCACGGATTCACCGCTGCAAGCACGTAGACCCGCACTCATGCCGGCTTCTTTACCAAAGTTGCGACTAAAACGTAGATATCCAACATGCGGGTCGCTGGCTTTCAGTTCACGCAGAATGTCGGGCGTGCGGTCGCGGCTGCCGTCATCGATGTAAAGAATTTCGTAACTTTCACCCCACGCCTGAAGCGCGGCGCTCGTGCGCCGATGAAATTCGGGCAGCACTTCCTCTTCGTTATAGAGCGGCACCACCACGCTGAGAACGCAACGCGTGGGCGTGGGTGCGTAGAGCTGCAGTCCGGTGTTCATGCGAAGGTCCATCGGCGATTGAGGGTGTAGGTCATGAGCAGGACCAGCAGGGTAGCGGCGACTTGTGCCAACAGGTAGTGCAGGTTCAGCCAATGAATGCCGGCCCAGACGATCCCGCCATTGGCGAGCGCGCCAGCGCAGGCGACCAGCACAAATCGAGGTACGGCCACATGATGCGGCCGATCGCTGGAAAACGTGAGGCGATGGTTGCCAAGGTAGGCCACGATGGCACCGCAGACGGCGCCCAGTACGGCTGCCGGTGGCGCGGAGAGCCAGTGCAGTTCGACGGCGGTGATCAGTGCGCCGTAATGCGCAACGGTGGCGATGCAGCCAACAAGCACATAACGAAGCAAGGTCGGCGGCAGGATAGCGAGTAGCCGCTGCAGGGCTGATGGCAGTTTGGTAAAAATCTTGTCCAAATCAGCAGAGCGATGATCCGGTTCACGCATTCGCACATTTCCCTGCGGGTCAGTTCAGTGACCGCGCTGTGTCTTGGATGCGTTTGACCATCGCGCGCAGCCCGTTGCCACGAGTCTGACTGAGGTGACGTATGAGGTCCAATCGCGTGAACAGCGCTTCGATATCAAACGCGAGAATGTCGACGGGTGATTTGCCGTTGTAGGCCGCCAGCACAATCGCGGCGAGCCCTTTTACGATCACCGCGTCGGAATCGATGCCGAGCCAGAGTTTTTTGGCGTCAGGATCGTAACGGGTTTCCAGCCAGACTTGGCTTTGGCAGCCACGTACCAATCGCGCCTCGGTTTTTAGATCATCGGGCATGGCCTGCAGTTGGCGGCCAAGATCGATGATGTGTGCATAGCGAGTTTCCCAGTCGTCGAGAAACTCCATCGTGTCGAGAATGTCGTCAGCGGTGATGGTGCTGCCAAACGCTTGCGTGGTGAGATCGTAACTCACAGAGGAAGCCCCAACTCCAACTTGACCTCATCGCTGAGCACGCTGCGGTCCCACGGCGGATCAAACTCAAGGTCAACTTTTACGGTTTCTACGTTCGGCACTTTGCGTACGCGGTATTCAATGTCGCCGATCATCACGGGGCCCATGCCGCAGGTAGGTGCTGTCAGCGTCATGCGAATGCGAACCAGCCGATTCTCGATCGACACCGTGCGTACCAACTGCAAATCGACGATGTTGACGGGAATTTCAGGATCAAACACGGTGCGAAGTGCTTTCCAGACATCTTCTTCGCGCACGCGATCGCCGTCAGGCGGCAAAAAATCCATGTCCAATATGGAGGTGAGGCCTAGAGCGTCAGCATCGGAGCCGTCGATACGTGCCATGTTGCCATTCACAGTGACAGTGAAGGTGCCACCGAGCGCTTGACGCAGCGTAATGAAACTATTTTTCGGAATGGTGATGGGTGTACCCACCGGCACTAATCGGGCCGGGCAGTCGCGCGTTGTGACGACCGTGCGTTGTTCGCGAGCGGGAGGCGTGAACACGATGCAATTCCGTTCAGATCATTGAGTGGTAAAACTTTCGCCACAACCGCATTCGCCGGTCGCGTTGGGGTTTTGAAACTTGAACAGGCTATTCAAGCCTTCCTGCACGTAATCGATCTCGGTTCCGTTGACGACGGGCAGAGATTTTTCATCAACGAACAACGTGACATCGCCGAAGGTGAATCGATGATCGCCCGACGCCTCTTCATGCACGATATCCAGAACGTACATAAAGCCCGAGCAGCCGCTGGGCTTGACGGATAACCGCAGGCCTAGTGCTTTTTCACGTGCCACTTGCGTGCGCGTACGCGCAATGGCGGCAGCGGTCATGGAAACCGTTGCGTTGCCTGATGAGCCAACCGAAGAATTGGAACTGTCGGTGGGGCTTGCTGGGACGTAGGTATTGACGCTCATGTGTGCTCCTGGCGCAGTTAGCCTGACCGGGCTTTCAGAGAAAATTGCGCACCTTGCGGAGCGCACTGACGAAACGGGTTACGTCGTCAAAATCGTTGTAAGGCGCGAACGAAGCACGCACTGTGCCGGCAATGCCCAGCCGCTGCATGAGCGGCATGGTGCAGTGATGGCCGGTGCGCACAGCAATGCCTTGCTGGTCGAGCAAGGTGCCCACGTCGTTGGGGTGGGCGCCATCGAGTAAAAAGGAAAATACAGCCACCTTCATGCGGGCCGTGCCGATCAGTTTCAAGCCAGGAATATCGGCGCTCTGCTCAGCGACAGCGTTGAGTAAGGCGTGTTCGTGCGTGGCCAGTGCAGCGCGATCCTGCTGCGTTAGCCATTGAAGGGCGGCGCCCAAACCGACGATACCGGCGATGTGCGGAGTACCGGCTTCGAATTTGTACGGCAACAGGTTCCAGGTGCTGGCTTCGAACGTCACCTTCTCGATCATTTCGCCGCCAAATTGGTAAGGCGGCATGGCTTCCAGCAATTCACGTTTTCCCCACAGCACACCGATGCCGGTGGGGCCAAATACCTTATGCCCGGAGAACGCATAAAAATCGCAACCGAGCGCCTGAACGTCTACCGGAAGATGCGAAACGGCTTGCGCACCGTCGACAAGAACAAGAGCGCCAACAGATTTTGCCGCCGCGATCATGTCCGGCAATGGATTGACCGTGCCTAGGGCGTTGGAGACGTGTGTGCAGGCCAGTAATCGGGTACGTGCGTTAATTCGTGAACGGAATGCGTCGAGGTCTAATTCGCCCGTGTCGTGGATCGGCGCAACCTGTAGTTTGGCGCCGGTTGCAAGACAGGCTTGTTGCCATGGCACGAGATTGGCGTGATGTTCCAGCGCAGTGATGAGTACTTCGTCGCCAGCGCGCAAATTCTGTCGCGCCCAACTTTGCGCCACCAAGTTGACCGATTCAGTCGTGCCGTGCGTGAAGATAATTTCAGCACTGTCGTTGGCATTGACGAAAGCACGCACGGTTTCGCGCGCACCTTCCAGTGCGGCCGTGGCACGATCTGCCAGCGCATGAGCGCCACGATGCACATTGCTGTTGTATTCCCGGTAATACGTATCGAGTGCCGTCAGAACAGCCAGCGGCTTCTGCGTAGTGGCGGCATTGTCTAGGTAGACCAGTGGTTTACCGTTGACGGTTTGTGCAAGCACAGGGAACTGTGCACGTAGAGCGTCAACGTTAAGGCGACTCACGATGCGCTCCGGCCATAACGGGCAAACCATGTGGCGCATTCGCCGCGCAGCCAGTCAGTCAGCGCTGGTAGCGGCAGGCTATCGATTTGTTCGTTGACAAAGGCCAGTGCCAGCATCGTTTCGGCATCCAGTTTTTCAATGCCGCGTGAGCGCAGATAGAACAGGGCTTGTGCATTGAGTCGGCCAACCGTGGCGCCGTGCGCACATTTCACGTCGTCGTTATAAATCTCGAGTTCTGGCTTGCTGTCAATTTCTGCATCGGCAGAGAGCAGCAGATTGTTGTTTACCAGTTCGGCACTCGTCTTCTTGGCGCCGGGATGGATATGAATGCGGCCATTGAACACAGCGCGGCCATCACCCCCTGCGAGTCCTTTGAAAACTTGAGTGCTGGTGGCCTGCGGTGAGGCGTGTTCCAAGCAAACCTGGTTATCGACATGTTGGCGGCTGCCGGCGAGAAATGCGCCATGCAGTTGCAACTCGCTGCCGGGGCCGTCCAGCGTGACGCGGATGTCGTTGCGCTTGAGGCGGCTGCCGGTGCTAAACAGCCAGCCTTCGCAGCGGCTACCTTGCCGTAAACACAGTTGTGCGCTGCCGGTGAAAAATCCGTTTTCCATTTGCGCGCGAATCCATTGCAAACGGGAGTCACGGGCAAGGTCGATAACAGTAGCGGCATTGGTGTAGAGCGAATCACCCGTGTTGGTGTATTGCTCGACGAGAGTTAGCGCGGCATTTTCTTCCAGTTGCAACAAAAGGCACGCCTGCACGCTGGCAGGTGCCGTGCCGTCGGCATGGAAAATGACATGCAGCGGTTGATCAATGACAGTGCCTTTCTTTACATGCACCCAAGCACCGTCACTGAGTGCGGCACGATTGAGCAAACTGAACGGCAACGTCATGTTGTCGGTATGCGCGAGCAGCGCTTTGGCAGCAGCGTGTTCGCTGGCGGGTAATGTCGCCAGTGAGGCGATGGTTAGTGCGCCGTTCGCAGGCAAGCGCGACTGTGTGGCGTCATAGCGACCATTGACGAAAACCAAGCGGTAGCCACCGATCTGTGGGGCGATGGCGGCGGAGATTTGAGCGTTACTGGCCGGTGCGCTGTGTGCCAGCACACCGGATTGTGCCAGCGCAGTCGTGCGGCTGTATTTCCAGCGTTCAGATTTACGGCCGGGAAATGTGACGCTGGCAAGATCAGCCTGTGCTTGTGTATGTATGCTGGCAAGCCATGTCGGCGCAATCGTTTGCGCAGCGAGCGCCTGCGCAAGTGCGGAGATATTGTCATCCGGAGTGTCGGTGGAGCGCGAGGCGGCGGCGGACATAAGACATCAGGCTCCGGTGGCGTCTTTCAGCCAGCCGTAACCTTTTTCCTCCAATTCCAGTGCCAGTTCTTTGCTGCCGGATTTCACAATCTGGCCGCCGGAAAGCACATGCACATAATCCGGCACGATGTAATCAAGTAAGCGCTGATAATGCGTCACCAGCACAAAAGATCGTTCAGCAGTGCGCAAAGAGTTGACGCCTTTGGCGACCACTTGCAGCGCGTCGATATCGAGACCGGAATCGGTTTCGTCGAGAATGCCCAGTGCCGGTTCTAGTAACAACATTTGCATGATTTCGTTGCGCTTCTTCTCGCCACCGGAGAAGCCCTCATTGACGCCACGCTTGAGAAAGGCTGCGTCGAGATTCACTTGCGTGCACGCTTCGCGTGCCTTTTTCATAAACGTGACGGCATCCCACACCGGCTTACCTTGTGCGGCGCGAACTTGTTCCAGCGAGGCCTTGAGAAATTCCAGATTGGAAACGCCAGGAATTTCCACCGGGTACTGGAAAGCGAGAAAGACGCCTTTGCGTGCCCGATCTTCGGGTGCCAACGCTAAAATATTTTCGCCGTTCAGGAGGATTTCGCCACGGGTTACTTCATAACCGTCACGCCCGGACAGTACAGCCGCCAAGGTGCTTTTGCCGGAGCCGTTAGGGCCCATGATGGCGTGCACTTCGCCGGCAGCGACGTTGAGGCTTAGGCCCTTCAGAATTTCTTTGCCTTGAACATTGGCGTACAGATTGCGAATTTCCAGCATGTTCATTTTTTCCTAACAGGGGTTGCGGTGGTTAACCGACCGAACCTTCAAGGCTGACTTCAAGAAGCTTTCCGGCTTCCACCGCGAATTCCATGGGTAATTCTTTGAACACTTCTTTGCAAAATCCGTTGACGATCATGCTCACGGCTTTTTCGGCATCGATGCCGCGTGCGCGGCAGAGAAACAACTGATCCTCGGAAACGCGAGAGGTGGTGGCTTCGTGTTCGACGGTGGCGCTCGGGTTGCGGCTTTCGATGTAAGGAAACGTGTGTGCGGCGCAGGCATCGCCAATCAGCAAAGAATCGCATTGGGTGTGATTGCGTGCGCCTTCGGCGCGCGGCGATATGCGTACCAGTCCGCGGTAGGCATTGCTGCTGTGCCCGGCAGAAATACCTTTCGACACGATAGTGCTCTTGGTGTTCTTGCCCAGATGAATCATCTTGGTGCCGGTGTCGGCCTGCTGTTTGTTGCGCGTCAATGCCACCGAATAAAACTCACCCACCGAATTGTCGCCGCGCAAAATAACCGATGGATATTTCCAAGTGATGGCCGATCCGGTTTCGACCTGCGTCCAAGAAATGCGGGCGTTTTCGTGGCAGACGCCGCGCTTGGTGACGAAGTTGTAAATACCGCCGCGGCCTTCTTCGTCGCCCGGATACCAGTTTTGTACGGTGCTGTATTTAATTTGTGCGCCAGGCAGCGCCACCAGTTCGACGACGGCGGCGTGCAACTGATTTTCGTCGCGCATCGGCGCGGTGCAGCCTTCGAGGTAACTGACATGGCTGCCTTCATCGGCAATGATCAGTGTGCGCTCGAATTGCCCTGTTTTCGCTTGGTTGATACGGAAATAGGTGGAGAGTTCCATCGGGCAGCGCGTGTTCTTCGGGATGTACACAAAAGAGCCGTCGGAAAACACGGCACTGTTGAGCGCCGCATAGAAGTTGTCACCTTGCGGGACGACGCTGCCCAGATATTTCTGCACCAGTTCCGGGTATTCATGCACGGCCTCGGAAATGGGGCAGAAAATGACGCCGACTTCCGCCAGTTTTTCGCGGAAAGTCGTCGTGATGGAAACCGAATCGAATACGGCATCGACGGCGACGCCGGCAAGCAGTGCTTGTTCGGCGAGCGGAATGCCTAACTTTTCATAAGTACGCAGCAATTCTGGATCGACTTCATCCAACGATTTCGGTTTGCTGGCCATGCTCTTAGGTGCCGAGTAATACGACAGCGCTTGAAAATCCACGGACGGGTAATGCACATGCGCCCAAGTGGGTTCAGGCATGGTTTGCCAGTGGCGAAACGCCTTGAGCCGCCATTCGGTCAGCCACTCCGGCTCCCCTTTCTTTTGCGAGATGCGGCGCACGACATCTTCATCCAGCCCGGGGGGCAGGGTTTCGGACTCGATGGCGGTGACGAAGCCCGCCTCATAGTTCGAGGCGATAGCCCGATCCAGAACCCCCTCGGGGGCCGGGGTTTCGTCCTGGGTGGCGGTGGTGGTCGGGCGCGAGTCGGTCATGGCGGGGTCGCTGGCTGGGGCGGCGCATTCTATAGAAGCGGCCGCCGGCGGGCTGGAATTCCGGTCCGAACTCCACGGGGACCGGGTAGACATTATGTCGCGGGCCGACAGGCAATAACAGAGTGAATTAGTAGGGTATTACCGGGGGTGCCGGTCGCTTCCTGCGCAAGCCGGTGAATTTTATGGGCTGGCCCCTGCTCGGTGCGGCCTGGCACCGTGGTTTGTCCTTGGTAGGCGGCTCGGGGCTTCCTGCGTATAATCCGCGCTCTTTTTTGCAAGGCCGGGATTTCCGGCGTAACTCGTTGCCTTTACAGGCTTTTGGAGATTTTGATGGCTGTCGAGCGTACCCTTTCGATCATCAAGCCGGACGCGGTGAGCAAGAACGTGATCGGCGAGGTTTACTCCCGTTTTGAGAAGGCTGGCCTCAAGGTTGTGGCGGCTCGGATGATGCATCTGTCGCGCCAGCAGGCCGAAGGCTTTTATGCCGAGCACAGTGCGCGCCCGTTCTTCAAAGCGTTGGTAGATTTCATGATTTCCGGTCCCGTGGTGGTATCGGTGTTGGAAGGCGAAAACGCCGTGCTCAAGCATCGTGACCTGATGGGCGCGACCGATCCGAAGAAAGCGGACAAGGGCACCATTCGTGCCGATTTTGCGTCATCGATCGACGAAAACGCGGTACACGGTTCCGATTCGGCCACTTCGGCCGCGCGCGAAATCGCGTACTTTTTCAGCAGTCTGGACGTCTGCGCCCGCACGCGCTGAAACCAGCCCGGCTGCTTGTGGTCACAGCAGCCGGGGCAATTGCCGCAAGTGAGTGATATGGCCGAGAGCAAGACCAATCTGCTGGGCATGACCCAGACGCAGCTCGAGGCCTTTTTCCTGGCGCTCGGCGAGAAGAAATTCCGCGCCACCCAGGTGATGCAGTGGATACACGCGCGTGGCGTCGATGATTTCGACGCGATGAGCGATCTCGGCAAGGCGCTGCGCGCCAAGTTGAAAGAAGTCGCCGAGATTCGTGCGCCCATCGTGGCGCTCAGCGAATTTTCAAAAGACGGCACTCGCAAATGGGTGTTGGAAATGGACGGCGGCGGCAAAGTCGAAACCGTCTTCATTCCGGATGGCGATCGCGGCACCTTGTGCGTGTCGTCACAGGTTGGCTGTGCGCTCGATTGTTCGTTTTGTTCTACCGGCAAGCAGGGCTTTCAGCGCGATCTGTCCACGGCCGAAATCATCGGTCAAGTGTGGGTAGCGAATCGTTCATTTCCGCCACGCACCAACATGGGCGAGCGCAACATCACCAACGTGGTGATGATGGGTATGGGTGAGCCGTTGTTGAATCTCGACAACGTGCTGCCGGCGTTGGAATTGATGAAAGACGATTTTGCATACGGCATTTCGCGTCGTCGCGTCACTGTGAGCACGTCTGGCGTGGTGCCGGGCATGGATGCGTTGGGTGAAGCCATTGATGTGTCGTTGGCGCTGTCGCTGCATGCGCCCAACGATGCGCTGCGAAATGAACTGGTACCGCTGAATAAGAAATATCCGTTGTCGGAAGTGTTGGCGGCTTGCCGCCGTTTCTTGGCGCGTCACAACACCAACAGCCATCGTTCGATAACCATGGAATATGTGATGCTCAATGGCGTGAACGATCGGATCGAGCATGCGCAGCAGTTGGTCGATCTGCTGCAGAACAGCGGTGTACCCAGCAAGATCAATCTGATTCCGTTCAATCCGTTCCCGCATTCCGGTTACGAGCGTTCGTCGAATAATCAGATTCGTCGCTTTCAAGATGTTCTGATGCAGGCCGGTTTTGTGGCGACAGTGCGAACGACGCGTGGTGACGATATTGATGCGGCATGTGGTCAGCTGGTTGGCCAAGTAAATGATCGTACCCGTCGCAATGCGCGTTGGCGCGATGCGCAGATTCCCATGCAGTCGGCTGATGTGCCGTCAGCCGTGACGCGAGGACAAACGCGATGAGTTTTTTCCGATTTTCATCGACGCTAGCGCTGCTGTTATTGGTGGCGTCTGGCTGTGCTAACTCAAAGTCACCTGTGGATACGGCAGAGGCAGATCGAGCGGCTCTCCAGGATGCCACGTCGGTTGTTGGCAAGATTGACCCCGAGGAACGTCAGCGCAAGGCGTTGCAAGCGCATCTGCAGGCCGGAATGACGGCGCTCAAAATGCAAGATCCTGAGCGTGCGCGCCGGCACATTTCGCGCGCGCTTGAGATCTCACCCAGCTCGGCGGAAGCCAATAACGCCATGGCGTTGCTCTACGACTATGAGCACGACGAAGTACGAGAAGAAAAATATTTCAAACGCGCGGTTCGTGGCGATGGCAATGTCAGCCAAGCACGAAACAATTACGCGGCCTACCTTTACCGCAAACAACGTTATAAAGATGCTGCCAAGCAACTGGAAAAGGCAGTGGATGACGAGTTCTACGATCAGCGCAGCGTAGCGTTTTTCAATCTTGGCCGGTGCTATGCCCAACTGAAGCATCTGGA
Organism: uncultured Pseudomonadales bacterium; assembly: GCA_964574995.1. GTDB lineage: Bacteria > Pseudomonadota > Gammaproteobacteria > Pseudomonadales > JADFDG01 > JADFDG01. The sequence goes on from CAZNPF010000020.1 coordinate 34,964, forward strand.
CAAGGCGGAAGCGGCGTTTCAGCGCTCCTTGCGTCTAGACAGCCAGCGTGTGGATACGATGCTTGAGCTGGCAGATGTCTTGCTGCAGCAGCAACGTTATGCCGATGCGGCTTCTTATTTGTCGATGTACCAAGATCGTACACGGAATACGGCGCGTAGCTTGTGGGTGGGAATCCGTTTGGCATCGCGACGTGGCGAAGCCGACAAGTTGGCCAGTTACGAATTCCAGTTGGAAAAAATGTACAAAGATTCGCCGGAATATGTCGAGTGGCGCGCGTGGAAGAGCGGTGGCGGCACTCCGACGGGCAAGCGCAAGTGAAGTGAGCTACAACTATGACCGAAACAGTCGGTGATCGTTTACGCAATGCGCGTGAAGGTAAAGGGCTGAGCGTTGACGATATGTCAGCGCGGCTGCGTATTCCTGCGCGCTATGTGCGCGCGCTTGAACAGGGAGATATGGCGGCTTTACCTGAGCCGACTTTCGTGCGCGGCTATCTCAAATCCTATGCGCGCGAATTGGGTTTGGACGGTGAGGCGCTGGCGACTGAATTGGTGCCGACGGTGGAAGTCAAAGCACCACGCCCGCTGCTGGCCGTCGATGGCGGCGCGTCAGGGCGCAAGGCGTCTGCAGGGCGAGCGCCAAATTTTCGGGGTGGCAGTGGCACGAAAAAGCGCGCCATAAAAATTTTGTTGTTGGTGATCCCGCTCCTGGCGATTGTTGCGTTGATTGCTGTGCTGTTGACAACGCACTCGCCGACATCACGCGTGTCGGAAGCGGCGTCATCCGATGTGGCTTTACCAGAAGCGACAATGCGGAGCGGCGTGTCGAGCGGCGTGCCGATCGAAGCATCGGTTAGCCTGCCTTTACCGGCCGCACCGGCTCAGCCGGAGGCAGCGTTGGACGCGACCGCAACCCCGGCATCCACAAACGTACCTGCCCCCATCACGAACAATCAGACGGTTTCTTTGCCGATGCCGGCGCCGGGCGTGACAACAACGTCAGCCAATACAACGGCTACTGCGCCTGCCGTGACGACAGCGGCACCTGCAAGCAATGCAGCAACGAGCGTCCTCGGCAAACCGGTAGCCGCGACCAAACGCGGCTTGTTCATTCGTTTTTCTGCGGACTCTTGGGTAGAAGTGCGTGATGCCGATAACCGTGTGCTGCATGCCAGCGTTCAGACCAATGGCAGCGTACTCACCTTGGATGGCAAGGCGCCGCTAACCATCACGTTGGGTAATGTGTCGGCAGCGGAAGTGTGGTTCAACGGCGCGTTGCAGCCGTCGCGCAACAGCAGTGTGCGCGTGGGTCGCGTGATTGTTGGTCAGGTGACGAGGTAATTCACGTGCACCAGGAATCACCCATCAAACGCCGTAAAACGCGGCAAATCATGGTTGGCAAAGTGCCGGTAGGCGGTGATGCGCCCATCGCGGTGCAAACCATGACGAATACCGACACCTGCGATGTTGCATCGACGGTGGCGCAGATTAATCGCTGTGTTGCTGCGGGCGCTGACATCGTGCGCGTTTCCGTGCCGTCAATGGATGCAGCGGAAGCGTTTGGAAAAATTCGCGCACAGGTGACGGTGCCGCTGATTGCTGATATTCACTTTGATCATCGCATTGCGTTGGCGGTGGCCGAGAAAGGCGCTGATTGCTTACGGATTAATCCGGGCAACATTGGTTCCGATGAAAAAGTTCGTGCTGTCGTTGACTGCGCGCGTCATCACGGCGTGCCCATTCGCATTGGTGTCAATGCGGGCTCGTTGGAGAAGGATCTGCAGGTCAAATACGGTGAGCCGACGGGTGCGGCGATGGTCGAGTCGGCCATGCGCCATATCGATATCCTCGAACGACTGGATTTCCACGACTACAAAATCAGCGTGAAGGCATCGAATGTATTTTTGACGCTGGATGCGTACCGACTGCTGTCGCAGCAGATCGACAAGCCGTTACATCTGGGTGTGACGGAAGCCGGTGTTTATCGTTCTGGAACGGTGAAGTCGGCGATCGCCTTGGGAATGCTGTTATATGAAGGCATTGGCGACACCATTCGTATCTCGTTGGCGGCTGAGCCAGAAGACGAAGTTAAAGTGGGCTTTGATATTTTGAAGTCGTTGGGGCTGCGCTCTAACGGCATTAATTTTATTGCGTGCCCGAGTTGCTCCCGGCAGGAATTCGACGTCATCCGCGTGATGAACGAGCTGGAAGCGCGGCTCGAAGATGTACGCATCCCGATGGATGTGTCTGTCATTGGCTGCAAGGTCAATGGTCCAGGGGAAGCCAAAGAGGCGGATATTGGCGTGGTGGGTGCCGCACCTAATAGCTTGGTTTATCGCAACGGCGAAAAAAGTTATTTGATTCCGACGGCATCGCTG
>CAZNPF010000021.1:0-8270 GCA_964574995.1 uncultured Pseudomonadales bacterium
GGGTGCCATTCTAGCCACGGCCCGAGGGCTGTCAAGCAAACACGTCAGGCTCGACGCCGCTTACTCGTCGTTACGCAAATGCGGCCAAGCGGCGCGCAAGTAAATCAGGATGGACCAGATCGTGAGCGCAGTAGCGAGGTACAGCAGCGCGTAGTTGAAAATAAAAAACGGCGTGAACACCATTTTGCGGCCCGGCTCGATGAATTGTGGCTCGAATGCCAGCAGCAACGTGATCGCAATAATTTGCGCCACCGTTTTGACTTTGCCGATGTAACTCACCGCCACCGCCGCCCGCGCGCCAATTTCGGCCATCCATTCACGCAGCGCTGATACCGCGATTTCCCGCGTAATGATCACCACCGCCGGGATCGCCAGCCACGGGTTCCCGTGATACTCCACCAGCAACACCAACGCCGCAGCCACCATCAATTTATCCGCAACCGGATCAAGAAAAGCACCGAAGCGTGTGCTCTGGTTGAGTTTGCGCGCGAGATAACCATCCAAATAATCGGTGAGGCCGGCGATGAGAAAAATCGCCGCCGCAATCATGTTGCCCCACCAAGAGTGCAGGTAAAAAACCACGATGAATAACGGGATCATCACGATCCGCGCCAGCGTCAGTGTGGTTGGGATATTGAGCAGAGATTTGCGCGCGACGTTCATGAATCAGGCTTCTTCCAGAAGGCGGCCAGTATAGCCAGAGCCGCCTTAGGCTGGGCACCCGCTGCCGGCCATCACGCCCGCCCGTCAAGCAATCAAGCCAGGCTAGGTATCGCGTGACGCTTTATGCGTAGCGTTTTACGCCGGGTGCAGTGCCCGGTAGATCACATCGGCCAGTTTCGCCTCGATACCCGGCACCCGGGCAATGTCCGCCGCGCTGGCTCGTTCGAGTTGCTGCCAGCCGCCGAAATGATTGAGCAGCAGCCGACGGCGCTTGGGGCCGATGCCGGGCACCTGTTCCAGCGGTGATTCCCGGCGCACTTTGCCGCGCTTGGCGCGATGCCCGGCGATGGCGAACCGGTGTGCCTCGTCCCGGACCTGTTGGATCAGCAGGAGCCCGGCGTGATCCGGCGGCAGCACGATCGGCTTGCTCTCACCCGGCAGATGCAAAGCCTCCAGACCAGCCTTGCGGGAGGGCCCCTTGGCCACGCCCAATAACTGCACGCCTTCGAGTTGCAGCTCCTCCGCCACCGCGACGGTTTTGGCTAACTGCCCAGCACCGCCATCGATCAGCACCAGATCCGGCAGCGATGCACCCTCTTCTTTCAGGCGCGTGTAACGACGGCGAAATGCCTGTTCCATGGCGGCGTAATCGTCACCCGGCGTCACGCCGTCGATATTGAATCGACGGTATTCGCGACGCAGTGAACCTTCCGGGCCGAACACCACACACGATGCAACGGTGCCTTCGCCCATCGTGTGACTGATGTCGAAACATTCGATACGCAACGGCGGTGCCGGCAACGACAACGCTGCACTCAGCGCTTCCAGCCGCTGCCGCACATTGCGGCGGCTGGCCAGATGCGCCGTCAGCGCCTGCTCGGCGTTGGTTTGTGCGAGGCGCAACCAAGCCGCACGATCGCCACGCACGCTGGCCGCAAAACGCACCCGATGGCCCGCTTCCTGCGCCAGTACGTCCGCCAGCGCGTCAGTGCCTTCGGCGTCAGCCGAGAGAATCACTTCGCGCGGGACATCGCGCCCTCCCGCGTTGGCACCTAAATAAAACTGCGGCAAAAATTCACCGAGCAGCGCTGAGAGATCGGTGTCGTCTGCATTAGGAAAAAATGTTTTGCTGCCCAGCACCCGGCCACCGCGCACAAACAGCACGGCGACACAGCTACCGCCGGGTTGTGCTGCGACAGCAATCACGTCGACTTCGCCGTCCTCACGCGCTACGGTTTGCGTTTCTTGCACATGACGAAGCGCCGCAATGCGATCGCGCAGCGCAGCAGCCTGCTCGAAATTTAGTTCGCTACTGGCCTTTTCCATGGCTGCCACCAACTCACGGCCGACATCATCGCTACGGCCTTCGAGAAACATCAGCAGGTGGCGTACATCTTTTGCGTAATCGTCGGCGCTGATCATGCCCACGCAAGGTCCACTGCAGCGCTTGATCTGGTATTGCAGGCAAGGCCGTGAACGATTTCTAAAGAAACTGTCGTCGCAGGTTCGGATCATGAACATGCGTTCGATCAAGTTGAGTGTTTCACGTACCGCTAGCGAACTCGGGTACGGACCAAAGAATCGCCCCGCTACTTTGCGCGACCCCCGATAAAACGTGATCCGTGGAAAATCGTCGTCCGCGGTGACGTGAATGTACGGGTAGGATTTATCGTCGCGCAGCAGGATGTTGTACGGCGGGTGGTGATCCTTGATCAGCTGCTGCTCCAGCAGCAGCGCTTCGGTCTCGGTCGCCGTTATCGTCGTTTCGATGGTCGCGATCCGCTTAACCAGCGCCTCAGTTTTGATCGAGCCAGGATTTTTCTGGAAGTAACTGCCCAGCCGATTGCGCAGATTTTTGGCTTTTCCCACGTACAACAGCGAACCGCCGTCGTCGTACATGCGGTAAACACCCGGCAAGCGGCTGCAGTTTTTTAAGAAGTCCTGCGCGTCGAAACTTTCCGGCATCAGGTGAGCGTCGCAGGCATCAAGCGGGAATTAAGCCACGCTGCTGATGGCACGAGCATCGACCAAACCATGCCGCACGGCTAACAGCGTGAGTTCGACGTCAGAATCGATAGCCAGTTTTTCAAAAATCCGGTAGCGATAACTGTTGACGGTTTTTGGCGAAAGGCAAAGCTTGTCGGAGATTTCCTGCACTCGCTGACAATTGACCACCATCATGGTGATTTGCAATTCACGTTCAGAAAGTAGATCGAACGGTGAAACTTGATCTTCTTTGAAAGGTTTGAGCGCCATCTGTTGAGCGATGTCGGCGCTGATGTATTTCTGACCGACATGCACGACGCGGATTGCACGCACCATTTCTTGAAGATCGGCACCTTTGGTGAGATAGCCCGACGCGCCCGCCTTGAGCAACCGCGAAGGAAACGGCTCTTCTTCGCACACGGTGACGGCAATCACTTTGATGCCATCGTCGACCCGCTGGATTTTGCGCGTGGCTTCCAAGCCGCCGATGCCCGGCATTTGCACATCCATCAGCACCACATCCGGCGACAGATCACGCGCAAGTTTCACGGCTTCTTCGCCGCTAGACGCTTGCCCCACCACTTTGATGCCTTCGACATCACCCAACATGCGCGTGATGCCAATGCGAACCAGATCGTGATCGTCGACTACCAATACTTTGATGGCCATTGCAAACCTCCAGCATCCTGTGTGTGTACTCATCGCCTCCGGCGACAACGGGGAGCGACCTTACGGCCACCGCTGCCTGCTGCCCAGCCGTCAGCGACGACACACAATGTAGGCATTCTCGCACGCAGAAGCCGCTCACGGCTGCGGCCTGCCGCTCACAGGTAGGCCTTTCTTACAAATAAGGCGAGAACAAACCCGCCAGCCCGTCACGCAAACGCAGCAAGAACGGCCGATCCTGTAGCTCCGCCAGCTCCAGCGTGCGCGCGCGCGCCATGCGCTCATTCAGCACATAACGCAGACGAAGGCCCAGTGCCGGGTCGTAACATTCCACCACGAATTCAAAATTGAGTTTGAGACTACGGGCATCCCAATTGCCTGAACCGATCAATGTCCATGCATCGTCGACGAGAAACAGTTTCCCGTGATCGAATGGCGGCGGCGTCAACAAAACACGGCAGCCGCTGGCAAGTAGTTCTTCCAATGGACCTTTTGCTGCCCAATCGACGGGCGCCAGATTGCTGTGTTCCGGCAAAATAATCGTGACATTGACGCCTCGCATGGCCGCCAGACGCAACGCCATGATTAGTTCCGGTTCCGGCACGAAATACGGCGTCAGGATGAGCACATCACGCTGCGCGGCTTGAATGCCGGCCAAATAAGTCCACAGCAAACGGTCGGCGTCTTCATCGGGGCCGTCGCTGATACCGCGCGCCAGCGTTTGCCCCGCCGGCAGCAACGGCGGGAACCAAGCTTCACCTTCCAGCGATTCTCCCGTCGCAAATAACCAGTCTTCCTGAAACGCGCGCTGCATCTGGGCCACCACCGGCCCACGCAAACAGAAATGCAAATCGAGAATGGCACCCGGTTCGCGGGTCGGCCGCACATGGCCATCGCGCACATTCATGCCGCCGGTAAAACCCGTGACGCCATCGACGACCAGAATTTTCCGGTGATTCCGCAAGTTGGCATACGGCAAATGCCAAGGCAAAAAACGCGGTGGCAGAAAACGCGCTACGCGCACACCGGCTTCCGTGAGGCGGCGGTCAATCGGGTCTGCCCAGGCGTTGAACCACGAATAGCGGATACCCACGGCATCGATAAGCACGCGCACATCGACGCCACGCTGTTGCGCAGCAGCCAGCGCATCGGCAACCTGCCGGCCTAACACATCGTTATCAAAAATATAACTACACAGACTGATGGAATGCTGTGCGCTACGAATGGCATCCAGCATGGCTCGCCACGCATCATCGCCACGCTCGTACACTTGTATTAAATTTCCGGAGCGCAGCGCACGCGGCGTGACTTGATCGATCACACGTTGAATGGCGTGTAACGACTCGGGCAAGCGGGAATCGCTATCAGACAGAAGCCGTTCGGGCGTACTTGCCAACGGCCGCGCGCGGCGTCGTTGCAAATAAACTGCGCGACGACGAATACGATTGATGCCCAACAACAGGTAAAGCAACACACCGAGCACTGGCACCAGCCAGACGATCGCCACCCAGCCGGCACGCGCCTGCACATTACGTTTAGTGATGACGACGTGAATGCTCGCCGCCAGCGGCAACAAAAAACCCGCCAACGCCAACCAAGGGCCGGCGTGATAAATCAACAGTTCGACGAAGTGCAGAATATTTTCGATCATGCGTTGCGAAATCGCTCATCCAACAATGATGCTGATCGACACAAGAAACGTTAAGTGCGCAATCTCACATCGAGTCTGTCGATCAGATGTGCCCAATCCGCATCCTCCAGAATTTTTTCGCGCAAGAATCGCGCTTGCTGCGGCGTCCAGAAGGGTGCGTCAGCCAAAGGCAGACCATCCGTCAAGCGATGACGCGCGATGAAGCGCTCCATAGACGGCAGATCGTCCGGCAAACCTAATTGCCGGAACAGTTCGCAGAATTGGTGGGGTACAGGTTCCATGCACCAAACCTCGCCATCGTGACTGCGGGCAACTTACCCGGGGTCAGTCAACTTAACGGGCCTCTTGGCTGCCTGGGAAGCCTTGGCCGCCGGATCGGCTCAACGGCAGAGAGCGCGCGACAGCAAATGCAAGGAAATGGCGGGAAGGGTGAGATTCGAACTCACGGGCCTCTTGCGAGGCCGTCGGTTTTCAAGACCGATGCAATCGACCACTCTGCCACCTTCCCGTGGCCCGGCGTATGCGAGCGGCGGCAAGCATAACGAAGGCGGTGCCGGGCTCCAAGGGTGAATCTACGTTCTTGCACGAATTTGCTAGACGGCAGCCACACTGAGGGGCCGCACTCGCGCCCCGAGCCACGCACCGGCGCTATCATGCCGAATCGGGTTTCCGGCGCTTTGCCGGGCACACACCACTCGCTACACAACGTCACCATCATGCGCTACGCCCTGCTCATCCTGGATGCACCCGCCTCGCGGGCCGCCGCTGCCAGCGCCTTACGCTTTGCGCGCGCCGCCGTTGCGCGTGGCCATGTCGTGTCGCGCGTCTTTTTTTACGGCGATGGCGTGTTGATCGGCTCGCAACTGGCGACGCCTCCACAAGATGAACCGGATTTGCGTCTAGCTTGGCGTGATTTTGCACAAGAAAACCGCAGCGAATTGATCATTTGTATTGCCGCGGCGCTGCGTCGCGGTGTGTTGGATACCCACGAGCAAGAACGCTACGCACGCCCCGCCGCTAATTTGGATTCTGCATTCACGCTGGCAGGCCTGGGCCAACTGGCCGATGCCGCGCTCACCTGCGATCGTCTGCTGACCTTTGGGAGCCGCGCGCCATGACCGTGCGCGAACCCGCTTCCGTTCTATTGCTCATTCGTGCGGCACCTGCATCCGGCCTGCGCGCACGCGAAGCGCTTGATGCGGCGCTGTTGTTTTCAGCGTTTGTACCTACGTTATCGGTGCTATTCAGCGGCGACGGTTGCTGGCAGTTATTGCGCGACATGAACGCAGATGCCATCGACGCTGTGCCGGTTGCTCCCGTGCTCACGGCTTTTGACGATTACGATATTCACGCACTGTATGCCGATGCCGATGCTCTTGCTGCGCGCGGGCTATCAACGAATGACTTATCCGTACCCGTACAAGCCTTAAATGCTGATGCGCTACGCGCTCTGATTGCCCGTCACGATCACGTCATCAGTTTTTGAGCATCATCATGTCGACGTTGCATCTAGTCTTTGAGTCATCCGGCGGCAATGCGCTCATCGACGCCTTACGTGCCGCTACCGGTGATGATTCCATTCTGCTTCTGCAAGAGGGTGTGTACGCAGCAGCCACGGGCCATGCCGCATTGGCCTTGCTGAGCAGCTCGCAAAAAAACACCTGTGTAGTTTATGCACTGGATGCCGATTTACGTGCCCGCGGACTCGCCTCACGGGTTGCTTCTGAAATTACCATCGTCAACGATGAAGAATTCGTTGCACTGACCGAACGTCACGAACGTACGGTCAGTTGGTTCTGAGCACGGGCGCATGGAACCTCTTAACGCCAACGGTCACCTCATCGCCCGCGACAAAGACGGCTATCTCAAAGATCGGGGCGGCTGGAATCGCGAAATCGCCGCATTGCTTGCTGCTGACGAAGGAATCCTGCTCAGCGAAGAGCACTGGGCGGTGATCGATGTCATACGCGCTTTTTACGACGAGCATCGCATTTCACCGGCCACGCGCGTGTTAGTCAAAGCGGTAGCGCGATCTATGGGCGCCGACAAGGGCAACAGTGCTTGGCTCATGCAGCGCTTTACGTCTTCGCGCTTTCCGCAACAAAGCCCGGCGTTGGTCGTCGCGCGGATCGCTGGCTTGCCGCGCCCGGCCAACTGCCTCTGAACTCAACCACGCCTAAATCTAACCGTTTCTGAAGCTAACTTCTGCGAAGGCGGCCATGCCCGGCAACCAATACCAAGAGTTTGAGCATCCGTTTGCGCAGTACGTGCGCATTTTGGGCAAAGGCCGCAAGGGATCGCGTGCGCTCACGTTCGATGAAGCTCGCGCTGCCATGACCATGATTCTGCATGGCGATGTGCTGGACGTTCAGTTGGGTGCTTTTTTGATGCTGCTGCGCGTCAAAGAAGAAACCGGCGAGGAAATTGCCGGTTTTGTGCAGGCCGCACGCGATGTCATGAATCAAGATCGAAAAACACTACGCGCCGATCTCGACTGGGCATCCTACGCGGGAAAGAAAAATCAATTGCCTTGGTATTTGCTGGCGATACGTCTGCTGGCGCAGAACGGTGTGCGCATCCTGATGCATGGCGCCAGCGGCCACACCCTCAATCGCGTCTACAGCGAACAAGCCATGGACGTTCTAGGCATGGGCATTGCCCGTTCTTTTGCTGAGGCTGCCGAGCAACTGCATCGCAACAAGTTTGTCTATCTGCCGCTTGTCGTGATGTCGCCCGCGCTTGCCGACATCATCGACTTACGTAACGTCATGGGTTTGCGCTCACCCGTACACACGCTCGCTCGCCTACTCAACCCCGCCGATGCGCCCCATGTTTTTCATGGCATTTTTCATCCGAGTTATCGCCCCATCCATCAAGAAGCATCGCTGCTGCTGGGCTACAAAAATCTCGCCGTCATCAAAGGTGAAGCCGGCGAAACCGAACGACGGCCAGAGGCCACAACGGCTGTGCTGCGCGCCCGCCTTGATGACGAAAATCCACAAGGTCGATTGTTCACCGAAGAATGGCCGCCGTTACTGGAAGGCAGGCAAGACAAAGAAGAATCTCTGGATCTGAAGGTGCTCAATCACGTCTGGCGTGGTGAGCAGACGCATGTGTATGGCGAAGCGGCGGTTATCGGCACTGTGGCGATGGCCTTGCATCTCATGGGCAAAGCCTCATCGCAAAAAGACGCACAAATGTTAGCGATGCAGTGGTGGTCAGCGAGGCGCTAACAGCCATGCCGCATCAAATGATTGGGTACTGATTTTTGTAGCGATTATTTTTTATTACGCTGCAATGATCA
>CAZNPF010000021.1:8370-32223 GCA_964574995.1 uncultured Pseudomonadales bacterium
GAGCGATCAGAGCGATCAGAGCGATCAGAGCGATCAGAGCGATCAGAGCGATCAGAGCGATCAGGGCCGATACCACGCCATCTTCTCGTGCAACGTCACCACCGTGCCAACAATGATCATGGTCGGTGCATGCACATCACGGCCTGCGATCACCGATTCAATCGTGGCCAAAGTGCCTGTATGCACACGATGTTCTGGCGTCGTACCACGTTCGATCAACGCCACCGGCATGGCGGATGACATGCCCGCTTTGACTAATTCACGGCACAACAGCGGCAACGTGACGAGCCCCATGTAAAAGCACAGGGTTTCATTGGCTGCAGCTAGATTTTTCCAGTCGAGTTGCGGATCGCCATCTTTGCCGTGTGCCGTCAAGAATCGTACGGACTGCGCATGTGCGCGATGCGTCAGTGGAATGCCCGCGTAAGCAGCACAACCGGCCGCAGCGGTAATACCCGGCACAACTTGAAACGGAATGCCGGCATCCACGAGATCTTCGATCTCCTCGCCGCCGCGCCCAAAGATGAAGGGGTCACCGCCTTTGAGACGGCATACGCGCTTGCCTTCTTTCGCCAGCCGCACTAGCAACGCATTGATGCCTTCTTGCGGAACGGCGTGATCGTCGCGCTGTTTTCCGACATAAATTTTTTCGGCGTCACGACGGGCTAAGTCCATCACACCGGGCGAAACGAGACGGTCATAAAGAACGACATCGGCTTGCTGCATCAAACGCAGCGCGCGAAACGTCAGCAAATCCGGGTCGCCAGGGCCGCCACCGACGAGATACACCTCACCAACCTGCTGATGCTCGCGCTGTGCGGCTTCATCGAGCGCCAATGCCAGCAACGCATCGGCTTGTGCGTCTTGTCCGGAGAAAACTCGCTCAGCGACAGGCCCAGAGAGCACGCCTTCCCAGAAACGACGACGCGCATCGCCACTGTGTAATTTTTCTTTTACCTGCACACGAAAACGTGCCGCCAGTTCGGCTAAGCGACCATACGCGGCCGGAATCAGCGTTTCGATACGCGCACGCACCAAACGCGCCAATACCGGTGCAGCACCGCCACTGGATACCGAAATAATGACCGGCGAGCGGTCAACAATCGCTGGAAAAATAAACGTGCACAATGCCGGCTGATCAACCACATTCACCAGAACGCCAGCCGCCCTTGCATCGCGTGATACCTGTGCATTGACGCCATCATCGTTGGTGGCGGCGACAATCAGCGATTTACCTTCGATCAGCGCAGCCGTGTAAGGCTGAATATGCACACTGCCATTCGATGTTTGCGCCAGCGCGCGCAATTCATCTCGGATCTGCGGGGCCACCACATGCACCACCGCCTGCGCGCGCGCCAGTAACTCGGCCTTTCGAAACGCAATTGCCCCGCCACCCACCACGAGAACAGGTTTGCGCTTGAGATCAAGATTGACCGGCAGAAAGTCCATCAGCCGATTTTTTCCAAGCCGCCCATGTACGGGCGCAGCACAGCGGGAACCGTGACCGTGCCATCGGCATTCTGACCATTTTCCAAAATGGCCACCAACGTACGGCCAACCGCCAAACCAGAACCGTTGAGCGTGTGCAGCAACTCCGGTTTTTTCATCTGCGCGTCTTTGTATCGCGCCTGCATACGACGTGACTGGAAGTCACGGAAATTCGAACAGGAAGAAATTTCACGGTACGTATTCTGCGACGGCACCCAGACTTCGATGTCATAAGTCTTGCAGGCCGAAAAACCCATGTCACCGGCACAGAGCGCCACCACGCGATAAGGCAAACCCAGTAACTGCAGAATTTTTTCCGCATGGCCGGTGAGCTCTTCCAACGTAGCCATCGAGTCTTCCGGTTTCACCAACTGCACCAACTCAACTTTTTCAAATTGGTGCTGACGAATCAAGCCGCGAATATCTCGACCACCAGAACCCGCTTCCGAACGGAAACACGGCGTATGACAGGCCCAGCGAATAGGCAGCAACGACGCATCGACAATTTCATCTGCGACCAAATTAGTGACCGGCACTTCCGCCGTCGGAATCAAGTAGAGCTCGCGCTCGCCTTCCAACTTGAAAAGATCTTCTTTGAATTTTGGTAACTGACCGGTACCGCGCAACGCCTGTGGACCGACCAAATACGGCGCATAAACTTCTTGATAGCCGTGCGCTGACGTATGCGTATCCAACATGAACTGAATCAGCGCACGGTGTAGCCGTGCCAACTGACCACGCAATACCGAAAATCGTGAGCCGGACAGTTTTGCCGCACGTTCAAAATCCAGCGCAGCTTTTGTTGGGTCAAAGCCCTCGCCCAACGCGACGTGATCACGAATCTCAAAACTGAATTTTGGCGGTTCGCCCCAGCGGCGAAGCTCGACGTTGTCGGTTTCTGATGCACCATCCGGCACTGAATCATCTGGCATGTTCGGAATTTGCAGATGCGCGTTTTCGATGCGCGTCTGCAAGGCATTCAAGTCCGCCTCGGCCTGCGCTAGCTGTGCGCCCAACGCTTCCGATTGCGCTAACAACGGCGCGACATCCTCACCCTTGGCCTTGGCCATGCCCACCGCTTTCGCGCGTGCATTACGTTCGGTCTGCAGATTTTGTGCGCGGGTCTGGATTTCCTTACGCGAGTCTTCCAGCGCAGCCAAACCGGCAACGTCTAGCGCATAGCCGCGACGAGCCAGTGTTTTTGCAACGAGGTCCAGATCAGAACGGAGCAGTTTTGGGTCAAGCATATTCAATTCGCAAAAAGTTCATTCAAGAATTCAGGTCGGCTTCACCAGTTGCAAGCCCAGCCAAACAGCTACCAAGCAACTCAGAACACTGCCCAACACATAACCACCAGCAAGCATCACCTGCCCCTCTTCGAGCAGACGCACAGTCTCGAAGGAAAAACTGGAAAAGGTGGTAAAACCACCGAGAAAACCGGCCAGCAAGGCGACGCGCAGTGTAGCACTGGCCGGTACGTACTGGGTCAGCACGGCAAACAGCAAGCCGTAGAGAAATGAACCCACAACGTTCACCGTCAACGTGCCCCATGGCATGGCATGTGGGCCAGCAGCCGGCAGCCACACGGTATTCACGAGATAGCGCGCAACCGAACCGAACGCACCGCCAGCAGCAACTGCTAACAACACCGCCATATTGATCATCAGGACTGATCTCCTCGCGGCGCTGAAGCGCGACGCGTACGCGGGTAACGTTGCCATTCACTGCTGGCGTCCAGCGCACGCCACTGTGTCATTTTTTCGGCAATACGTTGCTCCAACCCGCGATCCACCGGCGCATAAAATCGCGCATCGCGGCTGGTTTCCGGAAAATAATTTTCACCGGGCACGTAAGCACCGGGGAAATCGTGCGCGTAGTGATACTCCGCGCCGTAGCCCAGCTCATCCATCAACTTGGTGGGTGCATTTCGAATATGCATCGGCACGTCTTCACTGCCACGTGACTGCACATAGGCTTTCGCGGCATTGAATGCGTTGTAGACCGCGTTGCTCTTGGGCGCCACCGCCATGTAAACCACGGCCTGCGCGATGGCGAGCTCGCCTTCCGGGCTACCAAGCCGTTCCTGAACATCCCAAGCCGCCATCGCAATATCCAATGCTCGCGGATCTGCATTGCCGATATCTTCACTGGCCATCCTCACCACGCGCCGCGCAATGTACAGCGGATCACAGCCGCCATCGAGCATCCGTGCGAGCCAGTACAGCGCCGCATCAGCACTCGACCCACGCACTGATTTGTGCAACGCCGAAATTTGGTCGTAAAACGCATCGCCACCCTTATCGAAACGGCGGGTGCCGGTACGCAACACTTCTTCCAGCGTTTTTGCCGTAATAGAACGCATACCGTCAATCGCACCCGGATTGACGAGATCAACAGCGATTTCCAACAAGTTGAGTAAACGGCGAGCATCACCGTCGGCGGCTTGTAGCAACCGCGCACGTGCATCCGCATCCACGCTGACATTCATCGTGCCCAGACCGCGCTCGGAATCCTGCAGCGCACGCTCCAGCAACATGGCCAGTGCATCTTCTGGAATCGCCTTCAGCACATAGACGCGCGCGCGCGATAGCAAAGCGCCGTTGAGTTCAAACGACGGATTTTCCGTGGTAGCACCGATGAACGTCAGCAGGCCGTCTTCCACATGCGGCAAAAACGCATCCTGCTGCGCTTTATTGAAGCGATGCACTTCGTCTACGAACAGCACCGTGCGGCGCCCCTGCCCCAGCGACACTTTGGCTCGCTCGACGACTTCGCGAATATCTTTCACGCCCGCCAACACAGCCGACAGAGTCTCGAAGCGCGCATCAACCGACTGCGCCAGCAACCGCGCCAACGTGGTTTTCCCCACGCCGGGTGGCCCCCAGAGAATCAAGGAATGCAAATGCCCCGATTCCACCGCCTTGCGTAGCGGCTGACCCACACCCACGAGATGCTGCTGACCTACGTATTCCGCCAATGAACGCGGCCGCAATCGCGCAGCCAATGGTGCACCAGCCTGCTCGCTGCCACCGCTCAGCAAATCCGGCTGTTGGTCACTCGGTTTCACGGATCACGTCAGTGCCGGCCGGTGGCGTGAAACGAAAACGTTCCGCCGGAATCTTGCCATTGGTTTTTACATTGCTAAAAACGATTCGTGTGGTCTGCCCCAGCGAGTCCATCAACGACATCTCTACTAATTTTTCTTTGCGAAAAACAATGATGAGGCTCTCGAACAGCGCATTTGGATCTTTCGGCTTCAACTCATAGCGTTGCGCACCCGCAGCGGCGTCACCTTGCAACACGTCATAGCGTTCACCGATTCTCCGTGCGTCACCGGAAAATAACAGCGCCGGCGTATCTGCCAACTGCTGATCAAACGGTTTGACGACGGCTTGCGCCAAGTCCGGATCGTAAAGCCAGACCTGTTTGCCATCAGCGACAATCAACTGAACAAACGGTTCTTTCACGTCCCAGCGAAACAATTGCGGGCGAGACACGCTCATATGCCCACGCGATTGCTGCGCCGCTTGGCCGCTGCTTTTGGCGGTCATGGTTTGCACAAAGTCCGCCTCGACAGTATTAGCCGCAGCTAACAGTCTGGCGAGATCGGCAGCCGTATCCGCCAACGACAGCGAAGGAAAGATCAAAAAAACGACCATCAGGCACAGTTTGCGCAGCACGTAATACCTCACGAATAAAATGCCTGCATAAAGAAACTAGGGACAACAGCGCAATGCACGCGGCATTACCGTTGCGTCATGCGCGCCACTCACCCACCGGGACGTATGACCTCGCGTTGCCCGTTGGGTTGCATGGCGCTGACCAGACCGGCGGCCTCCATCGCTTCTACCAATCGGGCGGCGCGGTTATAACCAATCTTCAAGCGGCGCTGCACCGACGAAATCGATACCCGGCCAGATTCGATCACAAACGCTACTGCTTGGTCGTACAGCGGATCCGCTTCGGGATCACCGCCCTCGCCGTCTTCGCCGCCACCAAAACCACCGCCACCGCCTTCATCGGCCTGCCGCGTAATTTCTTCGATGTAATTGGGCGACCCACGACGGCGCCAATCGTCACACACCCGATGCACTTCTTCGTCCGCTACGAACGCGCCATGCACCCGCTCCGGCACACTGGTGCCGACCGGCAGATACAGCATGTCGCCATGACCCAGCAATTGTTCAGCGCCGCCTTGATCGATCACTGTGCGCGAATCGATACGCGAACTCACTTGGAACGAAATACGCGAGGGCACGTTGGCTTTGATCAAACCCGTGATCACATCCACCGATGGCCGCTGTGTTGCCAAAATCAAATGAATGCCAGCTGCACGCGCCTTTTGGGCGATGCGCGCGATCAGTTCTTCTACTTTCTTGCCGACCACCATCATCATGTCAGCAAATTCGTCGACGACGATCACCACGTACGGCAACGCATTTAACTCGGGCGCCTGTGTGTCCGTCACGGAATCAATCGGTTTCCACAGCGGGTCACGGATCGGTTCGCCTGCTTTTTTGGCATCGGCAATTTTCTTGTTGAAGCCACCCAGATTGCGCACACCCAGCGACGCCATCAATTTATAGCGACGCTCCATTTCCGCCACACCCCAACGCAACGCGCTGGCCGCTTCTTTCATGTCGGTCACGACCGGCGTAAGCAAGTGCGGGATATTGTCGTAAACGGCAAGCTCGAGCATTTTCGGGTCGATGAGAATCAACCGCACCGTTTCCGGCGTGGACTTGTACAGCAGCGACAGCAGCATCGCATTCAGGCCGACTGATTTACCCGAGCCGGTGGTGCCGGCCACCAGCAAGTGCGGCATTTTCGCCAGATCTGCCACCGAAGGATTACCGGCAATATCTTTACCCAGCGCCAGCGTCAGCGGCGATTGCGCTTCATCGAATGCGTTGGATGCCACCACCTCCGAGAGGCGAATTATCTCGCGTTTCTCGTTGGGAATTTCGATACCTACGACCGTCTTGCCAGGAATCACTTCCACCACACGCACACTGATCACGGCCAGCGAGCGGGCAAGGTCTTTGGCCAGATTGGTGATGCGTGACACTTTCACGCCAGCGGCCGGCTGGATTTCAAAGCGAGTGATCACCGGGCCAGGCAGCACGCCCGTCACTTCGGCTTCAATGCCGAAATCGCGCAGCTTGATCTCCAGCAAGCGCGACATAGATTCCAGCGCTTCTCGCGAGAAACCTTTATTTGCCGCCTTGTCGACAGAATCCAGCAAGGACAGTGGCGGCAATTCACCACTCACTTCCGTTTCAAACAAATTCCGCTGACGTTCTTTCTGCACACGCACGCTGGGTTTTGGCGGTGGCGGAATCGTCGCGATTTCCGGCGGCTTGCGATTTTCCGTGCGCGCCGCGTGTTCGCGGAAGGCCTCTTCGCGTTGCCCTACCAATACGTCAGCAGCACGCTCCAACTTGGCATCCTGCCGACGAGTTTCCATCGACTCGCGAATGCGGTCGAACATATCCAGCGTCCACTCACCCGTCAGTTCAGCGATGCGCAGCCACGGCACATCGATCACCACTCGAATCGCTGCCAGCAACAATGCCAACAACAACAACGTGCTGCCTGCCAGATTGAACGCCGTCAGCGCCGCCCGGCCCAACGTCGCACCCAAAATACCGCCGGTAGTTTCCGGCAACACTTCTTGCAAAACGTCCGGCACGCCCGCCAGCCCCAAACGCGGCACCGTAAAATGAATACTCATCAATGCGCAGGATGCGAATACCAGCGCCAACCAAGCGCCGCGACGCAACCAGCGCTGTGCCGGGGTTGCATCGTCAACCGCAAACGGATAACGCACGATTTGCACACCGCGCCACACCATCATCAGCGGCAGCAACCACGCGACGTAACCAAACAAAAACAGCAGCGCATCCGCCACATACGCGCCCATGGCCCCGCCGGCATTCGCGACGGGCTCCGTCGACGGACCGATATGGGAAAAACCCGGATCGTTGCGGAAATACGTAAACAACGACAACGCCAGCAGCGCAGCCAGCGCCACTAATGCAATGCCTAGCGCTTCGCGCAGGCGACGACGTGTCATTTCAGGAAGGCTGGATTGACGGGCAGCGCCGCGTTTCACAGGTGGCACTCCGTCGAAGCGGGGTTTGTTGTCATGGGCGTGTATTGTAGGGAATCGATCCGCACTTGGGAGGGGACACGACACATGCTGCGCATGCATTCGCTGTTACTTGTCGCCCTCACGATGCTTTTTTCGCCCGTCACCCTCGCAGCACCCGGCGATGCACCGGCCGATGCCGCGCTGCCACGCTGGGAATGGGGCGTCGGAGCCGGTGCCGCCTGGCTGAGCGACTACCCCGGCTCGGCCCACGAATCCGCCTTTGCGCTGCCCTACCCTTGGCTGGTTTTGCGTTCGGAACGTGCGGAGCTTGGCCGCAGCGGCCTGCGCGGCATCCTCACGCGATCACCGCACTACCGAGTCGATTTCACACTGGGTGCCAACCCACCCTCCGAGAGCAAAGACAATCCCGAGCGCCAAGGCATGTCCGATCTCGATGCCGTTCTCAAACCCGGCGTGTATTTGCAGTGGCGCACCCTGCTGGATGACGCCGGCCGCTGGCGGCTGGATCTGAAAATGCCGGTGCGGATGGCGTTTCGCCTCGACGAGCGTCTGCGCAGTTATCCGGTGGGGGCGGAAGTCGAGCCGGGGCTTTCGATTGCTCGGCGCTTCGGCGAAAACGTCGAATGGACATTGGGTGGCAACATCGGCTTTGCCGAAGCGGGTTATAACGATTTTTACTACGGCGTTCCCGCCAGCGCCGCCACACCGACACGGCCCGCTTACGTGGCGGGCGGCGGTTACACCGGCAACAACCTGTCCACTCGGCTCAATGTCAAACGCGGGCGCTTGTCAACTGGCTTCTATGTCAGCGTGGATTTTGTCGGCCGCGCCAGTTTTACCGGCAGTCCGCTGGTGGCCGTCGACGAAGGTTATGCCGTTGGTAGCTATTTCAATTGGCAGATCGCCCGCTCGCAACGGACAATTGCCGGCGATGCGCAGGACGAATAATCCAGCGCCACAAAGTCCGCATAACAATAAAAAACAGGACGTTTTTCATGCGCCGTGCTTTTTACACACCTGCGCTGCTAGGCCTACTGTGCACGCTGGCATTTTTTTCCACGCCTGCCATCGGTGCCGGTTTACTGAGTTCGAGTAAGCCCATCAAATCCGAGGGGACGACTTGGCTCACATCCGGTTTTTGGTCGTATCACCTGCAGTCCTATTACGAGCAGGAATATCTCGACAACTTCAACGTCTTACAAACTCGAAAAGTCGATTTCAACGGTAACAACAGTGGCATAGGGCTTGAGCATCGCCTGAATCCGTCGTGGTCGGTTTCGCTGGGTACGTACAACAACTCCTATCGCGAGCAAAGCAATTACATTGCCGTCACCTGGTCAAAAAAAGTGCTCACCGGTTATGCGCGTCTCGGGCTCGGCGTGGGCGCCGTAACCGGCTACGAGGATTTCACGGGCGAGCGCATCATGCCGACGTTCATTCCGAGCATCAGCATGGATTCCGGCAAGCGGCTCGGATTCAACCTGCTGTTTCTTCCCTCCCCCGTCGATGTCGAAGCATCCGCCCTCGCGCTTCAGCTCAAATTCCGCCTGCGTTAACGGCTTCATCCCGTTTTTCGCGTAACGGAAAAACGGGGCATATGCCGTATCATTGCCGCCTGCCCACGCCACAGACCTGCCTTGCAGGAAGGACTTTTCGCTCATGGCCCGCCATCAGAAATTGCTGATCCTCGGTTCCGGCCCGGCCGGCTACGCCGCCGCCGTCTATGCCGCGCGCGCCAACCTCAAGCCGGTATTGATCACCGGCATGCAGCAAGGCGGCCAGCTCACCACCACCACCGAAGTCGATAACTGGCCGGGCGATGTGCACGGCCTCACCGGCCCGGATTTGATGGTGCGCATGCAGCAGCACGCTGAACGCTTCAATACCGAAATTTTGTTCGATCACATCCACACCGTTGATCTCAAGCAAAAACCGTTTTTGCTCAAGGGCGATGCCGACGAATACACCTGCGATGCGCTGATCATCGCGACCGGTGCCTCGGCGCAATATCTTGGCTTGCCCTCGGAAGAAAAATTCTCGGGGCGTGGTGTATCTGCCTGCGCCACCTGCGACGGCTTTTTCTACAAAGGTCAGAAAGTTGCCGTGATCGGTGGCGGCAACACCGCAGTCGAAGAAGCGCTGTATCTGGCCAACATTACTGATCACGTGACGCTGGTACATCGTCGCGACAAACTCAAAAGCGAAAAGATCCTGCAGGACAAACTCTTCGAACGCGAAAAAGAAGGGAAAGTCACCATCTTGTGGAATCACACGCTGGAAGAAATCACCGGCGACAATTCCGGCGTCACCGGCATGACGGTAAAAAGTACGAAAGACGGCAGCACGAAAAACCTAGCACTGGCGGGCGTATTCATCGCCATCGGTCACAAACCGAATACGGAAATCTTTAACGGTCAGCTCGCCATGAACGGCGGCTATCTGAAAGTGAAATCCGGCACCGACGGCAACGCCACGCAAACCAGTGTGCCCGGCGTGTTTGCAGCCGGCGACGTAGCGGATCACGTGTACCGCCAAGCCATCACTTCCGCCGGGTCGGGTTGCATGGCGGCACTCGATGCTGAGAAATATCTCGATAGCCTCGGCTGAGTGAGCATCCCGCTGCTCGACGCGCGTTCGCTTGTTTTTCCGCCGTTGGAATCGGCGCTGCGCTATCCCGACGGCCTGCTCGCGGCCGGTGGCGATCTTTCGGTCGAGCGTTTGCTCGCGGCTTACACGCACGGCATCTTTCCATGGTTCAGCCCCGGCGACCCGATCCTCTGGTGGTCGCCGGATCCGCGCTATGTGCTGCAGCCCGCACACATTCATATCGGCCGCACGCTACAGCGCACGTTGAAGCGCGGTACGTTTCGTTTCACCTTTGACGCGGCATTTCCTCGCGTGATCGAAGCCTGCGCTACCGCATTGCGCGACGGGCAACCCGGCACCTGGATCACGCGCGAGATGCGCATGGCCTACATCGCGCTGCATCGCGCCGGTTACGCGCATTCGGTAGAAGCGTGGCTGGGCGACGAACTCGTCGGCGGCCTTTACGGCGTGAGTATCGGCCGGATGTTTTTTGGCGAATCAATGTTTGCACGCGCCGACGACGCATCCAAAGCCGCCTTCGCGGTACTGTGCCGGCACCTGACGCACTGGCAGTTCGCACTGATCGATTGCCAGATGGAAACGGCACACCTTGCTCGCTTCGGCGCCGATTTCATTTCACGCGACGAATTCGTGCGCATCGTGAACGACGCCTGCGCCCTACCCGCCCCGGACTGGCAACTACAACCAGCGTTTTGCCGTTAACGTTGAATCGCAGCACCAGCGGCCAAGATGCAAAGCACATCCGGGCCGCAGACGCATGATTTGCCGACAGGAATAAACCAGCAATCACGCCATTTTCAAATAACGCTGACCCGGCCTCGGCTCCAACGCCATCAGCATCCAAGTCGCCACCAGCATCGGAAAGTTTTTCGTGACCGGACCAAACGGATGCAACCACGTTTCCGGAATCAGGAAACTGATCACGACCATGTAACCCAACATCAAACCGATTTGCAGCGCATACACACGCCGCCGTTGCCAGCCAAGCAACATCATCAAGCCGAGCAGAAAATCGAATGCTGCGCCGCTATAAATGCTGAGGGTAGCCATGGGGCCTTCCACACCACCCGCCCTCATCAAGGCATAGCCGCTCGGCAAATCAAAAAATGCTGACGTCAGTGCGGTAAAGAACCAAATAAACAGCACCGCAACGAACATCGCCGGACGAATCGTGGCCATCAACGCATACCAGGTATCTGCCGGCGCTGCCGGCTGACGCCACAACGATTCGGCCAGTGGCCGTGGCGGCACTGCGGTGTAGGTGTTGGCTGGCGTCGGCGCTTTCTCCAGCAAGTCGAGCGCATCGCGACTCAACAAGCCTTTCAAACCCAAGCGATCACCCACCGCCGCCATGCGTTTCATCAGCGGCATCGGCATCGACAGAAAACGGGCACGCCCCAATCGCAACCAGTCGCGCTGCATGGCATACATCTCGCGCATCGTCAGCACCGTGCTGCCGGTGAGCTGATGGCGCTGCTTGCCACCCGGCCAGTGCGCAATCATGTGCGCCACGGCGTTGCAGAAATCATCGATGTGGATCGGATTCAGTTTCTGCTGGCCATCACCCACCAGCGGCGTAACCGGTAGCGCCGCCAATTGATTGAACAGTGCCGTGCTGGTGCCGCCGCGACCCAATACGATCGACGGATACAGCACGACGCATTCGCCCGGTAGCCCCAACAAAAATTCGTCCGCGATTTGCTTGGTGCGCAGAAACGGCACTTGCACACCCGGCTGATCCGCACCCATCGCTGACACTTGAATCACTTTCACGCCGGCATCACTGGCGGCCTGAAACAGTGCACGCGGCGCGTCCGTTTGCACTTGCGAAAACGTCTGCTTGCCTTCGGCAATGATGCCGACCGCGTTGATCACCAGATCAACGCCGGCCAAGCGTCCACGCCACGCTTCCGGCGTGATATCGCGCGTGAAGTCGCATGCCACCCATTGCCAAGCCGGGATACGCTGTTGCCATTCCGCTGCGCGCCGTGCACCGGCCACGATGCGATGACCATCGGCAGCCAAGCGCGTCGCTAAATTGAATCCAATAAAGCCAGTGGCGCCGGTAATAAAAATATTCATGCAGAAACGAGTCCTTACGTCAGGAGAGCCAGGGCTTGAAAACCATCAACACAAAAATCACCGCCATCGAAATACCTGCCGGAAAACCGAGCGTGATCCACTTACGGAACAAGCGGTGGTACTCAGCGGGCAGCGTATCGCCTGCGCGCAGCGGCGCAGTCATGTCCCGCATCTTCACTTGAATGAACACCACCGGAATCCAGCACGCCGTCACGATGACATACAGCCCGATCACCACCTGAAACCACAGCGAGTCCAGCGGAAAGCCGATGGCCGACATGAGCATCACGCCTGAGATCGGCTGAATAACAATAGTTGGCAAGGTGAATATCCAGTCGGCAGTCACGACGTGCTTGGCGGTGATGCGGATATGGGTCACGTCACCGGAAAAATGCGCCATCACCATGAAGAAAAACGTACCAATACCCGTACCCCACAAAAACGTGGAGCTCATGATGTGAATAAATTTGAGTGTGCTGTAGTCGTGCAGCCAATCCATGACAACTCTCTCAAAGCCAGGGTTTGTAAACCATGATCACGAAAATAACGACCATCGCACTGAATGACGGATAGCCCATCCGCTCCCAAATACCCACCAAGCGCACAAAACGTTCCGGCAGTGGCTCACCGGCTTTGAGCGCACGCAACATGTCGCGCAATTGCAATTGAATCCACACCACCGGCAGCCATAACGCGCCCACAAAACAGAACAATGCAGCCACCGCCAGAAACCAACCGGAGGTGAACGGAATGGCGAGTTTGCCCATCAGCAACACGCCGGTGACGAACTGAATCACCACGGCGGGTGACGTAAAAATCCAGTCCGCCAACACCACCGTGGCAGCCGTCACTTTCACTGCTTCGACATTGCCACTGCGCGTGGCGCGAATCATGAAAAAGAATGTGCCCAAGCCCGTGCCGAACAACAGCGTGGCGCTGACGATGTGAATCGTCTTCAGCAAGGGATAATCGAGCGCGGGAACCAGATCCTGCATGCATGCACCGGGAAGCGTTCGTCACAAGAGGCGCGAATCTAGACCAGATAGTCACGCCATGCCACTCCAGCCCCCGACTGACGGCCGAAGCGCAGGCCTTACGGCAAGATCCCGGGTTCCGCTTCCGCATCTGGCTGCCCTATAGTCACGAGGTCAACCAGCAGGAAGCCACGAGCCGGCGGTGAGCAATCTCCAAACCCTCAAGTTCTACTGCACCCCCGCGCACCGTTGCAGCTATCTGCCGGACCGCGAGGCGGTCACGCTCTTCCTCGATCCCAAGACCGATGTCTCCGCC
Source organism: uncultured Pseudomonadales bacterium (assembly GCA_964574995.1). Classification (GTDB taxonomy): domain Bacteria; phylum Pseudomonadota; class Gammaproteobacteria; order Pseudomonadales; family JADFDG01; genus JADFDG01. Next base: position 21,953 of record CAZNPF010000021.1, read on the forward strand.
GAGGTGTACTCCTCGCTCACCGCGGTTGGTTTTCGCCGCAGCGGCGACTTTATCTATCGCCCGCACTGCGGCACCTGTCACGCCTGCATTCCGGTGCGCATCGCCGCCAATTTATTCGAGCCGGATCGCACACAACGCCGCTGTCTCGCGCGCAACGACGACCTCACCGTGATTTCAGCGCCGCCGCGCTACACGCCCGAGTACTACGCGCTGTACGAGAAATACATCGAAGCGCGGCATCGCGATGGCGACATGTACCCGCCCAGCCGCAACCAATTCCGCTCGTTTTTACTGTGTAACTGGGGGAATTCGCGGTTTTATGAATTCCGCCACGATGGCCGATTGCTGGCCCTCGCGGTGGTCGATCACGTCGAGAGTGGCATGTCCGCCGTTTACACCTTCTACGACCCGACCGAAGAAGCGCGCAGCCTCGGCCGTTACGCCATCCTCTGGCAGATCCGTGAAACGCGTGCACGCGGCCTCAACTACGTTTATCTCGGCTACTGGATACGCCAGTGCCGCAAGATGAGCTACAAACGCGAATACCGGCCGTTGGAATACTTTGACGGCCAACAATGGCTGCGCCCGAACCCGGACGGCTATCGCCCACTCCCCACGACGCTGCCCGGCCTGCCTTGAGCGATACGATCATCGCTACCCTTCAGCCCCGCCCTGTCACCCCACCTGCAGGCAAAACCCGCTTTCGGCCCGGAGGGCTTTCCGCTAGAGTGGCGCCCTTCTTTGACGGGCATCCCCCTTATTGATGGCCTCCGGCCCTGCAACTGAGTACCCATGGCGAAAGACGACGTAATTGAAATGGAAGGCGTGGTCACCGAGACCCTTCCGAACACCATGTTCCGTGTCGAACTCGAAAACGGTCATGTGGTCACTGCTCACATTTCCGGCAAGATGCGTAAGAACTACATCCGCATCCTCACCGGCGACAAGGTGAAAGTCGAAATGACGCCTTACGATCTCACTAAAGGCCGTATCACTTTCCGCGTGCGCTGAACGACGCGCATAAAAAAAGCCCCGCACTGCGGGGCTTTTTTGTATCTGCCATTACTGCAAAGGGCACCACCCCGGCCATGCGATCTTCAAGGTGAACGACTGGACCGTCGTACCTCCACAGCCATCACCAACCCGGACACGGATGAGATATTCGCCCTGCACCGGGTTGCTCCAACGCAGCACACCATTGGGTCAGTTTTAAGTGGACGTCAACAGCCTAATCATCAATTTTCTAACGAACGAAAATAAACGCCTTTAATTTTCGCTTTAATTGCGATCTCGTGCGGAGCTGCCCGACCCAGCCTTAGATTTGCTTTTCTCGTGACCGTCGTGACCGTCGTGACCGTCGTGACCGTCGTGACCGTCGTGATGGCAATTACTTCTTCGCCCATCACAGTCACCATCGTGGTGACCGCCGCCACCATGATCACCGCCATGTTGATCCTCATCCGGTACAGGGCACCATTCCGGCCAAGTCACCTTCAGGTTGAACGACTGCACCGTCGTGCCGCCGCACCCATCACTCACCCGAACACGGATTGGATAATCACCCCGCACCGGATTAGTCCAGCGCAATACTCCATCCGCGCTGAGCGTTACTCCAACCGGTGCCTGCTCAAGCGCCAGATACGCAGTGCCCACGTCGACTTGCTGTACATCAAGGGTGTACTGCCAGGTTTCCCCAGCCGCGGCAGTCGATTCAGGTATCAAAGCAATAACTGGCAGTCGCGGCTCAAGAACCACGGTGACATCGCGAATCAAGGCTGCAGGGCCATCAGCGCGGCCAGTCGCAATCATCGATAGTTGCGTCTGATTTTCTGTGGCTTCGAGCCGGAACGTTTTGGTCTGCCAACCGGGCTTGCTGCCCGTCAGCGTGGCCACAACCTGGCCGCCCCAGCGAACATCGACAGTATTGTCGACCCCGACAGGAAGCTTCGCCTGCGGGCTATACCGGAAACTCAAGGTGTAAGTGCGTCCGATTTCAGTCGCAAGTTCCTGAGCACCCGTCGCCAAGAAGCCTTCCGCCACAAGATTAGTCGTCGGCACCGGGCAACTCAGAGACACATTGTCGATAACCGCACCAGTATCGCCGCCTCCTGCACTGCGGAATTCCAAGCGAGATGACCCACCTGTTGCCGCTACGGTATATCGCTTCATATACCACTCGTTTCGGGTATCACGCAGCGTGTCGACAAGTTGGCCAGCCCACCAGACCTCAACCGGATCCTTGCCGCCCTGATGAGACGAAGGCGTCTTCGGCGCATAGAAGAAATCAAGGTCGTACACATACCCCGGCGCGGTTGAAACGTCTTGTCGTAAGCCGGTATTTGCTTTTGCAGCCAGCCTCACCTGCGCGTGCCCATCAATGACGTTCACCTGATGCGAATCATCGTGCTGGATCTCGAAGGGCTCAGTCGTGGATGCCTTCCATCCCGGAATCGCGGTGAGTGTCTCGCGCGTTCCATTGGCTAGGCGTGGATGACGTTCAAACGAATTGTTGTTGATCAGGTTGGATCGGCGGCAGGCAATGCAGTACAGCCTTACCTGATCGATAAGGCCACCTACTTGATCGCTGCTGCCTGCTGCTTTCAGGGTAAGGGTCGTCAGTGATTTGCTGGCCATCACCTCCATACGCTCATCTCGCCAGCCTTTCACGTCACCAGACAAAGTCCTGACAAGTTGGCCATCCCACCAGACTTCCACCTTGTTGGTATTTGTGCCCGGAATATCGACGCGAGGCGTGTACGCAATCAACAACTCATACCGGCCGCCCACATCCGTCGGGACAGACTGCGCCACTTCGCTGTTGTTCTGGGAATCCAACTCCAGACGCGCATGGCCATCCTTCTGGGGAACACCATCGAAATTCGAGGCCTGGATTTCCAACGGGCCGTACTTCGCATCCCAGCCCGGAATCGATGGAAACGTGCCCCAGTTGCCGTGATTGAGTTTGCCGTACTCCTCAAAAGAGCCGTTCACGATCAGGTCCAGATCGTCCCGCGTATCGACGAGATCGGGCTTCGGTTTTGGTGTCGGGCAAACCGGTGGCAACAATTCCCACGCGGCTTCGCCTTGCACCGTACGCTGGTTGTTCCAGACCGTTTCCAAACGGCAGCGATGCAGGCCCTCAACAAGACTGGCGGTGTTGTAACTCTGCACAAAGTTCTGACTGCTGTTGCCGGCCAGCGTGATCGCTGACGACTGCACGGAAACCACGCCGCCATCCGCCGCCAGCAGGCGGCGCTCAACGAACAGGTTCTGCGCCGTGCCACCGCCCGTGTTGTTCACCGTGAAAGTGCAGACCCCGGCGTCCGGTTTATGTGCTTGAGCGGACGTCGTCGTGACACTGCCGCTCAATACGACCGGCGGCACCTGCAACACGAACGGCTTGTAGGCCAGCGTCTGCCAGTTGTCACCGTCCTGGTACTGCAGGGCGCAGGCGTAATCGCCGACGCCATAAGTCGCGGTATCGAACGTCGCGGCAATCGCCTGACTGCCGCCGGCCGCCAGCGTGATCGACTGCGTGGCAATCGCCGTCGTGGACGAACCGCCGGCCAGTTGCACCATCGCCAGACGGATCGGCAGATCGGTCACGCTCTGCGTGCCCAGCACACGCACGGTGCCGGAACAGGTTTGCGTCTGTCCAAGGATCAAAGTCGCACTTGCCACCTGTAGATCACCACTGAGCGAACGCGACAGCAACTCCTGCACGGTGAACGTGACATCTGCCATGGCCAGATCCGCACCGGTGGCCGAACGCAAGGCCGCATGCACGGTGTAAGTCTCCTGCGCGGAAGCCGTCAGCGGCAACGACACTTCGTAGGATCGACTGGTGCCGGCTGCCAGATCGGCCGCCGTATCGTTCCACTGGCCCACTACCGTGCCGGCCGCATTGCGCATCTCGACCGCAATGCTCGTGCTGCTCAGCAACACGTTGTCCGCCAGGTTGCGCGCCAGACCTTCAATGCCGACCGAGTCCGTCGTGTTGTACGACGGCTTGTCGGTGGCCACCGAAATGCTCGCCAGTTCGACACCGGCCGCCGGGTTGATGCGGAAGCCGGCAGTGGCTTGCGTAATCAACGTGCCGTCGGCCGCGTACAACTCGGTAACGACCTGATAGTCGCCGACCAGAATGTCGCCGGTATTCCAGGTGCGGTTGATCGTGACGGAACCGTCACCGGCCAGCACAACGTTGTTCTCTGTCGGCAGTTCCGCCACCACGATGCCATTCGCATCGACGATACGAATGGCTACCGCGAACGTCGCACTCAGCCCGCCCGAGTTGTGCGCATGCACGGCGATGGTGACATCGGAGTTCGGACCGTAGGCCGACGCATCGGTCATCACCGCCACACTGCCCTGCTGATCGCTGACCGTCAGATTCCAACTGTGTCGATCATCGTCAGTGCGGCAATCCAGCTCGCCCGTTTTCGGGATCACGACTGCCGTGATCAGCGCGCCCGCTGACAGGCCGGTCACGTTGTCCAGACGCGCATCCATCGACTGACCGAGATCCAGCGCCGGCAGCGTCACCGTGCCGAGCAACGTGCCCGCTTCCGGTGTGCCGATATAGAAACGCACGCTGCCACCCGCCTTGGCCAACAACAAACCCGCGTTGCCGACGCGCGCCAGCAGCGACATCGGCTGGCCTACACCGTGATCGAGCACACGCAGATTGCCGACCGTGAGATCGGCCGACATCAGCGGATCGCGGTCGATCACATTCTGATGGAAACTGTTATGCGTTTTCCAAACCGGAGTTTCCGTGGCCGGAATCTGCCCGTCATCGCCCACATTGCTTACGTAGTAGTTGTGCTGATTCCAAATGCCGCGCGCGGGCATCCAGTCGTCATTGAGTCCCTCGTAGGCATGCAGACCCAAGCCGTTGGCCAGCGTGTGCGTGCCGACAAACAGGAACTCAGCGTGATCGTCGTGATCAAGGTCCGCCACCACCGGGTATTCGAGGGCAGTAGCCGATACGTTGGCGATTTTCACGACTTCGGCGCCGGTCATGCCGTCGTAGATCCGCATGAAATCCGTGTCGTGATAGAAGACTTCCGGCCGACCGTCGCCCTGGATATCGAACGCCGATGCTGTTGTCCTGCTGCTGGGTTCGTAGATGGGTTTGGACCACAGCAGACTGCCATCCGCACGATAAACGCGGTATTCGCTGTCCGTGGCAATACCAATTTCCGGCGTACCGTCCCCGTTGGCGTCAAAGATGATGGGGGTGCCGCCACCCCAACCCATCGTGACCTGCCACAGTTTCTGTCCGGTCTGACCGTTGACCAGACCCAATCGACCCGGACGGCTCGGCGCCGAAAGGACGACTTCCGGCTTGCCATCACGATTGAAGTCCGCAGCGGCAGCCGTGACGCCGTTGATGGCAGTGTCATGCCAGATCAATGTGCCGTCCGCCTTGAAGGCATAGGACCCGAGCAGGATTTCCGGCCGACCATCGCCATCCAGATCAATGACATTCGGCTGATATTCGACGTTATGTGCTTGGTGGTTTCATCGATATGAAGAGCGCTTGGTCAACACATCGTGGTGATGAATGGTGGTACGAAGGCACCACGATTCGGGCATCTGCTGGCTCGTCTGCGGACGTTGTCTCTATTGGGGAGATTGTCGGCGCGAGAGGTCGTTTCACCGAAAGTGATCTGCACCGTTTCCTTTGCGAGTCTACGGAGCGCTTTTCCGGCTCAAAGGTATTGGTCAGCCTGAATTCGCCTGGGGTTGAGTTGGCGCTTCAATCTCTACAGGCTAAGGGCCTTGTCTCTTATGAGGTAATGGCATCTACCTACTCGAAAGACGCGAAGCTCCAATCGGTTTCGCCAGGTCCAGTGCGTGCTTCGGAGGTCGTTGAGCCTCCAGCCAGAAAGCGGTGGTTCTTCTGGTAGCCGCACATAACCATTCGCTGCAGGCGCGACGGCCCTGACGGGCCGCGGCCTGAGCTCAAACGTTGTACGTCTTGGGCAGCGTCGTACGCAGTGTGCCGTCGTAATTGAAAATTTGATTGCGCAAGATGATTTCTGACTTGCCATCGCCATCCATGTCGGCCAGTGAGACATGGCTGTAACTGTAACGGCCGATATAAGCCGGCACGTTGCTCGTCCACTTGGGCGTGCCATCGCCGTTCAGCGCAACCAAACCACCACCGAAACGCAGGAACACGATCTCCGGCTTGCCATCGCCATCGAGATCTCCCAACGCAGGCGTTTGCGAAGCCTCCGTGCTGGCGGCGTTGGTGAGGTTTTCCCAGATCGTCGAACCGTCATCGCCCCACAGGGCACGGATGAACGCACGTCCACCGTCCGGACTGCCGTCGTAGGCCGGGAAAATCACCGCGGTACGATCGTTGCGATCAACTTTCTCGTCGCCGTTGGTATCCAGCAGCGGCCCCACCAGCGGAGTCACGATGATCCTGGCCTTGGTCCACTTCCATTTGAATTTCGCCTGCCGGCTTGAAGCGGCCAGCGGTGCGGCCCGGCAGTTCTCACACGAAAATCGCTCGTTGTTTGTGCGGTCGTTTTCCATAACAACGCCTTCGCTGTCTGCCAGTACGCGAAGCGGTGCATCGCGGAACGGCAGCACCCCTTCGATCGGGATCACCACGGAAGCCGATTCGCCGATGGCCAGCGAGGAAACCGTGTCGCTCCAGGCGGCTCCCGCGGGCGTTCCACCATCTACCAGCACCGTGAACGAGCCGGCATCGGCTGTGCCGATGTTCTGAACCGTCGCCGTTACGTATCCCGAAACGGCCAGCGTCTGCGGATCGCGTGTCACGGCACTGATATCCAGCGCCGAGACCTCCAGGTCGGGTACCAGGGCCACGATATCCGTCGGGTGCAGGCGCACATCGCCCATATCCGTCTGCTGGAGAACCGCCAGCGACATGCCGGACACGTAGGGGTCAAACCCATCGGCCGTGATCTCGACATTGACGTCGTAGGCCCGGATACCCGTCTGCTGGAAGGCGCCGTCGCTGCCAACGGTCTGGGTCACATCCTTGTCTTCATGCGTGGCATCGAGGTTGGTCCACGTCAGGCGAACCTGGGCTCCGGGGACAGTCTCGCCCGTCGCCGCACTGACCACCCGGCCGATCAGGGAAGACGAATTCGCATCTGCCGGTGATGTTCCGGAGCGGTACATCTTTGGCGAGAACGCGATCGTGTTGCCGGCCGTGCCCTTGAAGCCGATGAAGATGTCGTCGTAACCGTCGGCACTGACTTTGACCAGCACATCACCGGCCACGATGCCATCAATCGCATAGCGACCTCGCGCATCCGTCCAGTTCCATCGATAGTTCGGTGCGTAAACGAATACGAATACGTCCTGGATGGGATTGCCAGTCACTGCATCGGTGGCCGTTCCCTGCATGTTCACCGTCAAGGGGCCGCCCGCCAAGGACATCCGCGGCGAGAAATACAGCGTGCTTCCAGCCACGACAGTGCCGGTCGTGGTTACCGTTTGGTAGCCGCTGGCAAAGGCGCTCAACTGGATTTCGCCTGCGGGCACGTCCGTGATGAGGTACGTGCCATCGGTCGCGGTCTGGACTGCGTCCATGCCGGGGATGTTGATATAGGCCCCGGCGATGGCCGAGCCATTCAGGGCATCCGTTACCACGCCGCGAACACTACCCGTCGTCGCGCTGACATCCGGTGCGGACAGGCGAAGCGTGCCCAGGGGCACGGCAACACCCAGCGGCACCGGCACCGTGGCGGTCACGTCGGCATAGTTCTCTGCCGTGGTGCGCAAGGTGTACTCGCCGTCTGCAATGCCATTGAAGGCAAACAGGCCATTGGCTGATGTGACCAGCGAGTACGTCTGCGGGCCACTGAGCGTCACCGTAACGCCGGCCAGGGCGCTGCCGCTCAGGGCGTCGACCACCTTGCCCGTGACGGCGGTGGCCAGTGGATCCGGCAGTTCCACACGAACCAGAACCGGCGAATACACCACGAAACTGCCTGCCGTCACCGTTACCTGAGCAGTGCCATCACGGTAACCGCTGGCAGAAACCCGCAACTGGACGTTACCCGGCACAACATCATTGAGCTGGTAGCTGCCATCTGCACCCGTGACTACAGTGCCCGTTGCCGTCGTGATCGTTGCGTTGGCGATCGGCTGGCCGTTATCCGAAGCTGTCACGACACCGCGAATCGCGCCGGTCGTGGCCGTGCCACTGCGCAACATTTTCACGTCGCCCAGGTCGAGATAACTACCCTTGATGGCCGACATCGTTGCCTTGAGCGTGCCGAAACCCTCACGCGTCAGGGTGAGGGTGTAATTGCCCGCCAACAGGCTGCGGAATGCAAAGGTGCCGTTGGTGGTTGTGGTTTGCGAACCCGCCTGCGCGCCGGACAGGATCACCGAGACCCCCTCCAGCGGCATCAGGGAATCGCCATCGAGCACCCGCCCGCGGATCACGATCTCGTCCGGGTTGGTGCGTGGCTGGCCAGCGAGGAACAGCGCCCGCAGGGCCCACGCGGTGTCCCAGGCATCGTTGTTGAAGGAGCCGTTGCTCGCCTTCTGAACACCCAGCGCATCCAGCGATGACTGCAGCGGGGAAATATCGTTGTACGTGGGGATCAGTGCCGACAGCACCTGGGCGGACAACGCCGTGTCGGCCCACAAGCCATTGCTGTCTCACTGGGCAAGCAGCCAGGCACTCGCGGCACCGATCTGCACGCTCACGCTGCGACTGTTACGAACCTGGTGGAGGGCATGAAGGGCCAAGGCGGTGACATAGACCGGCGATGCCTCCCGGTCCGAGCGCCAACTGCCATCGGCGTTCTGGGTCGCCGTCAGATACGCCACGGCGCTACCGACGGAGCGGTCATTGGCCTTGCCAGCGACCGCCAAGGCCTCCAAGGCAAAGGCAGTATCGATAGGCGTCGACTGCCAGCCGGCCAACTCGCCGAAGCCACCGTTCTTGGGATTCTGGGATGAGATCAATTCATCGATGCGCGACAGCACGTTGCTGCCGCCGGTCACGCCGGCGACGATCTGGCGGGAGAGGTTTTCGGTATTGTGGAACGGCTCAGCGAGCACGTAATTTCGAGCGAGTGAAACGGCGGGAGCAGAACTATCTCCCAGAATGGTCAAGGTAGCTAAGCTCTCCGATGTGGCTTGGTACGGAGTTGCCAGAGAGGCATCGACCATGCCGGACTGGTCAATGCTGCCAAGAATCCATTCCCCTGGGGAGGCGCCACAAATACTTGGCATGGCAGAAGCCAGCAGGAGCAATAAGGCTGAGACTGTCCGAAGCATTTTTTTGCCTGATATGCGATTGGTTGAAAATGATCGATGCCCAAGAGATTCGCCTGAGCCTCAGGCGAGCATCACCAACAGAAAAACGAGAATAAAACTTAAAATCAGCGCAGTTAGAAATTGAATCGGGGAGTCTCTGCCGAGAGGAAATAATGCCCACCGCTCAAATTCGCTAAGAGGCCACGAGCGCGTCGCATACGCCGAGGCGCCGCCTAAGGAAATAAGAATTACACAGACAATCATTAGATAGATCTCTGCATGGTCTTCTCGGCCACAGCCAATCCCAACAGATATCCCAAGCTGGTCAAAATACAGCGCAGGGGCCAGGGTCGGTATAGAGAACAATACCAACCTCAAAATTAGCCCCATCACGCCGCCCTTCAAGGAGATGTCCGAAAACACCCTAGAAAAGTGACAAAACACCATCATTAGAATGATGGCGCCGAATACAGATCCAGCAAGTCGCCCCATGGGCGGGGGGGAGCACATCCCCCAGAAAAAAAGCGAGAAAAGTGCGGCGCACAGAATGATGAATGAAATCATTAGGATTTGCCTCTACAGCCAAGACACAATGAACAAGGCCAGATTGGTAGCGGCTTGTTTCCATGATTCGTTTACGTAGGGTGGCGACCATTTTGGAACCGAGGCCAGCGCCCTCCCAAAGTAAATGCTGCTCAACGCCCTGATCATTAACTGCATTACAGCAGTTCCAAGTTGAGCTAACTGCTCGTCTTCATCGGTGATCTGTGCAATCCGCTTTAGATCATCCATATATTTGTTCAATGAAAAGGCCGCCGCTATGGCCCCAAATGCGATTGCGATGCCACCAAGACCTAAAATTATTGGGGTGAGCACAATTGCTGCTATCGCAAAGAATCCCAGAAAAATGTATGCCCCATTACTTCCCCCACTGATCTTGTAGGCCCCTGCTCCGGTGTTGGGGTCGATGACCGTGTATCCCTCACCCGTCCATCCCGCGTAGCTGA
>CAZNPF010000022.1:0-5400 GCA_964574995.1 uncultured Pseudomonadales bacterium
GCTTCATCAGTCTGGAGCGCATCTTCGAGGAATCGAAAGAGAGCTACTACGAAACGCTGGAGGCCAGTTCGCAAGGCTGGCATGACGGCACCCACGATATTGCCCCGTGGCTGGACTACTTCTGGGGCGCACTGCTGCGGGCATACAAGGAATTCGAGGAACGTGTTGGCACCATTGAACGTGGACGCGGCGCCAAGGGCGACCGTGTGCGCGCCGAAATCCTCAAGAGAAATCTGCCGTTCTCGATTTCCGAAATCGAAGAAGCCTGCCCGGGTGTCAGCCGCGACATGGTGCGCGTTGTCTTGCGCGCCATGAAAGCCGAAGGGCTGATCACGCCAACGGGCAAAGGCCGCGCTGCCAAATGGGAACAAACGGGGGCGAGGCCATGAAGGTGCTATCGGACATCCGGAGCCTTATCGTCGATAGATCGGCGATAGATCGGCGATAGCCGCCGGGCGATACCTCGGTGCTGGCCTGTTGATTTCCACCCAATTCTGCTCCGGAGTTGGAGTGAGCCCCTCGGGCTGGACCATCCGGTTCTGTTGAACTGAGACGCTCCGCCGGGCCTTCAACGGGAGAAGGTCCATGCCCACCCGCATCAACTACCGTCGTCGCCACCTTCGACCGCCTGCAGAACACTCGCGGCGAGGATGCGACGGTGCGCGTGCTGGCCATTCGCGCGGCCAAGGAAGCCGGCGTATAAGCCAGACTGTTGCTGTCTACGTCCGCTTAAGTTGTAGGCTGTGTTGGCGGGCCGGCTGTATTGACGACAGCTACACACATCACTAGCATCTGTGTATCTGTTGTATTTACGCGAGGAGCCTCGCCATGCGTGCCGCCGCCATCAATCTACGCGCCCTGCCGGAGCAGCGTGACCTCATCGATCACGCCGCCAACCTGCTGGGCAAGAATCGTTCGGACTTCATGCTGGAGGCCGCCTGCGAGCGCGCCCAGTCCGTTGTGCTCGATCAGGTTCACTTCACGTTGGATCCTGAGAAGTTCCAGCAGTTTGTTGACCTGTTGGATGCGCCACCCCAGCCCAACGCCGGGCTGGAACGCCTGTTTGCGCTGAAGCCTGCTTGGAACAAGGTGTGAGCCTTGATCTTGTCGCGCCACAGCCGTTGACGTCAGAACATCGCTGCACCGATTTTTCCTGTGGCGAATCGGTACTGGATGAATGGATCAAGCGTCGAGCGATGGCCAATCAGGTCAGCGGAGCTAGTCGCACCTTTGTCGTGGCTGATAAAGAGCAACGTGTTTATGGTTACTACGCGATGGCAGCGGGCGCCGTGTCCCATCAGTTCGCGACAGGCGGCGTGCGCAGAAATATGCCTGACCCGGTGCCCGTCATGGTCTTGGCTAGGCTTGCGGTCGACAGCCAAGCCCAAGGCATCAAGCTGGGTGGGTCGCTGCTGCAAGATGCCGTCAATCGTGCGGTGAACGTTGCGCAGAACACCGGCGTTCGTGCCTTGCTCGTGCATGCTCTGCACGAGCGCGCCAAACTGTTTTACGAGTATTACGGCTTTCAGGCGTCGACGGCTGATCCGTTGGTGCTGATGCTGCGTCTGAGCCATGCCAAGCCGTAATGCCTGTGGTCAACGTTGTTCCGTACATTCGCCACTTGGTGGGTTGTTGATTTCAACAGTCACCCGCAATGTAAAAGGCTTTTCCGGCTTCAACGTTGCAGTGTTCAATTCTTTCAAGATCAACACTCGTCGATGACCCGTTTTACCTCGCCCCTTTTTTGATGGAGCACCTGCCATGCCCGTTCAGTCTTACTTCAACGACACCCACGAACAGTTGCGGCAAACCGCGCGCAAATTTGTCGAGCGGGAAATTCTGCCGTTCGTGGCGCAGTGGGAGGAGGAGGGCACGTTTCCGCGCGAGTTGTATCGCAAAGCCGGCGAGGCTGGCTTGCTGAGCATTGGCTTTCCCGAGGAATACGGTGGCTTAGGCGAAGACCTGTTCACGGCGGTGGCTTTCGCGGAAGAAATTACGCGCTCGACGTCGGGTGGACTGGTGGCTTCGCTGGGTTCGTTAGGCATCGGCTTGCCACCGATTGCCAAATGGGGCTCGCCGGCGATGAAAGCAAAAGTGATTCCAGAAGTATTACGTGGCGAAAAAATTTCCGCGCTGGCCATTACTGAGCCGTCGGGCGGTTCTGATGTGGCCAACCTGAAAACACGGGCGGTGAAAGAGGGCGATCATTACATCGTCAATGGCAGCAAAACCTTTATCACCAGCGGTGTGCGTGCCGATTACTACACGGTGGCCGTGCGCACCGGTGGTGACGGATTCGGCGGTGTGTCGCTGTTGTTGATGGAAAAAGGTATGCCGGGTTTTACCGTCGGCCGCAACTTGAAAAAAATGGGCTGGTGGGCGTCGGACACGGCTGAATTATTTTTCCAAGATGTGCGCGTGCCGGTGGAAAACTTGATTGGCCCGGAAAACGGCGGATTTTTCTGCATCATGACCAACTTTCAGGTCGAGCGCTTGAATTTGGCGGTCATCGCCACGACGACTGCGCAGATCGCGTTGGAAGAGTGTTTGCGTTACGTGAAGGAGCGGGAGGCGTTTGGCCGCAAGTTGGCTAATTTCCAAGTGATCAAGCACAAGTTGGCGGAAATGGCGACGCGCATCGAAGTGAGCCGGGAGATGAATTACCGGGTCGCGGCACGGATGGTGGCCGGCGAAAGCGTCATCAAGGAAGTCTCGATGGCGAAAAATTTTTCGACCAATGTCAGTGATTTTTGTACCTATGAGGCGACGCAGATTTTTGGCGGTATGGGTTTCATGCGTGAATCGGTGGTGGAGCGTTTGTATCGTGACAACCGAATTCTCTCCATCGGCGGCGGTACCTACGAGATCATGAATGAGGTCATCGCCAAGCAGATGGGGCTTTGAGTGGCGCAGGCAATATACAGGCACTACCATGCGCGGCATCCGATCGAGGCTGCCTTGATATGAGTACTTATGAGCTGGTGGCTACCTCCGAACGTCTCGCGGCGGTTGCTGCGGAGCTTGCGGTTGCGCCCGTGTTGGCAGTGGACACCGAGTTTGTACGTCGCACGACGTTCTATGCGCGTCCCGGATTGTTGCAGCTCTCGGCAGGCGGAACGGAATACCTCGTCGACTTGGTCGCGCTGCAGGATGTTTCGGCGCTCAAGCCGGTATTTCTTGCTGAGTCGCCGCTGAAATTATTGCATTCCTGCAGTGAAGACCTTGAGGTACTTAAAGGTCTGTTTGGTGCGGTGCCCGGCAGCTTGGTGGACACGCAAATGGCGGCCGCGATGTTGGGTCAGCCTCTGCAAATGAGCTACCAGAAAATTATCAAGGCCGAGCTGGGCATCGATGTGCCCAAAGATGAAACGCAGTCAGACTGGACGGCGCGTCCCTTGAGCGACTCGCAACTGAGTTATGCCGCACTGGATGTGCGTTATCTGCTGCCGCTGTGGGAAAAATTGAATGCCGCGCTGCATGCGCGTGGCCGGGACGCGTGGTTGCGTGAGGATTGCACGCGCCTGCTGGCCGATGCGAGCCGTGAGCCAGACCCGCGCGTTTATTATCGGCAGATCAATGGTGCTGGGAAATTACGCGCACCTAAGTTGGCGCTGTTGTCGCAATTAGCTGCTTGGCGTGAAACCACGGCGCGGCTCGTCGACAAACCGCGTTCGCATGTGGTGGCCGATGCTGTCTTGTTGGCCGTTGCTCAGCGGCGTCCGGAATCGGCAGCACAATTGCGATTAATTGCGGATTTGCACCCGGCGTCACTGCGTCGTTATGGCGATGAATTATTGGCGATGGTTCGTCACGCGCAAGAACAAGCGGGAAATTACCCGTTAGTTGAGCCGGTGCCGCCACCGTTACCGCGTGAGGCCAAAACCGTGCTGTCTTCATTACGCGACGTTGCGGCATCGGTGGCAAACGAGCAGGGCGTGGAAACAGAAGTGTTGGTGCGTCGTCGACATTTGGAGTCGTTGGTCGAGGGCGTACGCAGCGGCGAAGCGAAATTGCCGACCATGCTCGCCGGTTGGCGGCGTGCGGTGATCGGCGATCGTTTGCTGACAGCCGTCAATGAACGTGCATCAGAAATTCGCGCATGGGAACTGGAGTCTGCTTCCGATGACTGATTACCAGAGCGACGAGCGCCGCTTGGTTAGCGTGCTGCGTAGCGCGCGGCGTGACGGCATGTATCTGTATGTGGAGCGCGGTGCGGGTTTCGACAAAGTGCCGGAGGTATTGCGTACGCTGTTTGGTCCGCCGCAACCGGCGATGGACTTGTTATTGACGCCACAACGAAAACTGGCGCGTGCTTCGGCTACGGATGTGCTGGCCGCCATTCGTGACCAAGGCTATTACCTGCAACTGCCGCCGCAAACCGACGAAGAAATGCGCGCACTGGCGTTGCGTAATGACAAACTGCCGCCACGCTGAATCGCTGGCTCGGAGAGTGTGCCCATGATGACGACCAAGGCCTATCTGATGACGTGGGGTCTGTATTTGCTGTCGGCCGCGGGCTTGATGGTGTTGTTGTATGGCGTGACGCGGGGCTGGCGGCCGGTCGCTTTTCGGCTGGTGGTGCGCGCCATTGTGGGTGTGTGGTTGTTAGCGCCCATGATGGTGGATCCCGATGCGGATCGGATCACGCTGGCACCGGCGTTTATCGTGTTGCTGTTCGAAAGCGCCAGCGGTTTCGATGCGGCGACGCGCGTGCTGTGGCCCATGCTGGTGCTGACGGTGTTAGCGATCCCGGTATTGTTGGCCGTGCACTGGACGTGGTCACGCTGGCGTGCCAATCGGCCCTTGCTCAATGTGCCGCGACCGATGGCAACGCCGCGCGTGGAGCCAACACTCTCATCGCACGGTGATGAAGCATCGCGCCGTGCAGCAAGTGAAACGAGCGATCAGCCGTGAGCTGTATTTTTTGCGATGTCATTGCTGGCCGTGCGCCGGCAGCGCAAGTCTGGCAAGACGAGCATTGCGCCGCCTTCATGGATTTATTTCCGCTGAGTGAGGGCCATGTGTTGGTGGTGCCGCGCCATCACGCGGCATTGCTGAACGATTTACCGGCGGAGTTGCGAGACCATTTATTTCGCATCGCGTGCCGGGTGATTGCTGCGCAAAAATCGCTGGGCTTGCACGATGACGGCGCCAACCTCGTGGTCAATGATG
Organism: uncultured Pseudomonadales bacterium; assembly: GCA_964574995.1. Lineage (GTDB taxonomy): Bacteria > Pseudomonadota > Gammaproteobacteria > Pseudomonadales > JADFDG01 > JADFDG01. The sequence continues at coordinate 5,173 of CAZNPF010000022.1, forward strand.
GCAAACCAGCCAATCAGCACGTGCCGCATGTACACGTGCACCTGATTCCACGCAGCGGGCAGGACGGTATCGGCGTTGTCGGTTTCCGTGCCGCCACACGCTTTCTTAATCCGTTCGGGATGGCCGCGCGGCGTCAGAAGTTGGAACGACTGGCCGAACGGATCGCCGCGGCCATGATGAGTGAGACGAGTGAGACGAGGCTGAAGTAACGAAGCTGAATTCGTGAAC
>CAZNPF010000022.1:5500-30617 GCA_964574995.1 uncultured Pseudomonadales bacterium
TCACGAACTCACGAACTCACGAACTCACGAACTCACGAACTCACGAACTCACGAACTCACGAATTGATGTGTGATGGCAAACGAAGTGACCGGTTTGCTGACAGGGCGCCTCCCTGCATCCGAGTCATTCTTCGTCGAACAGATGTAACCAGCGTTCGAAGTCAGTATCGGCCGCTGGTTGCAACTGAATGCCGGCGTGAAAGCGTTCACGGCCATCGGCCGTACGGCCTTCCACCCAACTGATACGGCCCCGGAGTTGATACGTCTGCCGGTTGTCCAGCAGTACCAACCAAAGTTCGACCTTGCTATCGCGCTCGATCAGTTGATCGAGCACGACTTGCAAACCTGTCGGTGAAATATCAATCGATTCGCAATAAAGCCGCTCACCCTGACTCAGCATGTGCGGAGAGGCCGTCACTTTGAGTGACAGACTCTCGGCCTTGATCTGACGCGGAAAGCGGCGTTTGTTGCTCATGACATCAAGGGACGTGCTTCACGTACACAAAGAGAGACTGGATCCATTCCGGCAGACTGTCCTTGAAGTCCGGATACAGCAGCGGGCCGTAGGCAACGATCATCAGCGCTACGAACATGATTACCACCGGTATCAGGTAACGCTCGTGGCGGTACCAGAAGCCGCGGCCAGCCGTTGTGGCTTCGTCTTTTGCCAGTTGCACTTCGCGATCGCCGATCAAATGCCGTGTCAGCAGGTGATTCAGCGCTACCGGTGGCGTCAAGTAACCCAGCTCGAAGGACAGCAGCGCAAACATCCAGAAATGCAGCGGATCGATGCCGGCCGCAAACGCAACCTGCGCAATCGTGGCGTTCACCAAGATCACCGCGCCGTACGGGTCCATGATCATGCCGATGACGACCATGGTGATGACCAGAACGGTCATGGTGCCCCACTCGGAGGTCATCTGCGGGAACAGATCCATGACGTTCGAGCGTTCGATCACACCACCCACGGAGACCGACAGCGCCATCAGGATCAGCAGTGCGCCGATGTGGCCGACGGTTTCGTTGGTACCTTCGCGCATCGCAATTTCCATGGGACGACGACGCTCCATCGAAGGCGTCTGCCCGTGGTTGGTGCGATCGCGTTCCCACGCATTCGCGTGAGGGAAGGTGGTGATGGCCAGCCAGATCACGATCGCGTAGCCGACGATGCCCTTGAACATGGCGTAGCCAGAAGCATCACCGGTAAACAGCGAATACAGACCCCAGACACTGCCAACGATTACGAGGCCGGCGGAGAGTTTGGCCACCCACGCGCCCATTTTGTCGTAGGCCAGCGTCGCCAAGAGGATCACCGGCAGGATGTACGGCGCAGAGAATTCATCCACGCCCTGATTGAGCACGCGTGAATAAAAACCGGCAACGGCAATGATGATCACGATGTAGGGAATCAGCGGACCGAACTGACGAATCATTTCGGGAATCGCAATAGACGGCGGAGCAATACGCGCCGGCTCGGTGCGTGACAGTTGCGACACGATCAAGAACAGGAAGGCGGTGAGCAGATAAATCAGAAAGCCAAAGTGATACATCTCGCCGGTGGTCACGTTCTTGTTCAGTGCGGCGATGATCACTACCAGCAAGCAGGGAGCGAGCACCACACCCATGGAGCCCGACATGGCCGTGGAGGCCAGCGCGAGGCCGCGACGTGCACCGCTACGGATCAATTCGGCGTAGATGATGGCGCCGGCGGCAATGACGAAAATGCCGGACGCACCGGTGAAGGCAGTTGGCCATGCTGCCAGTACCAGCACCACGAAACACATCAGTTCAGGCGACAGTTTCCACGGACGAATCACGTTGAAGAATAGTTCCGTGACACGCGTCTGCTTCATCAACATACCAATCCAGACGTAGAGCGCGAGCGACAGAAACATGCTCGACAGTTCCATCATCTGCGACAGATAAACACCGATGCCTTGGAAATAAGGATCGGGCGCATCGGAGCCGGAGGACACGCCGACGGAAGGCAGTATCCAGAATTGCATGGAAGCGGTGATGGCCATGTAGGCATACAGCGGCACGGCCAAGAAGGCATGGCCAATGCTGCCGCCTTCTTCCAGATCTTTCGGCGGATTCAGCAATTGATAGACGCTGACCAGCGCTAGCAGCGAGAAGCCGGTGATCCAGAGTGCGTGCATGTAGAAGAATTGCACCTGCACGCCTTCATCCATGGATCGTTGTTCGGCTATGCGGTACGACACTTCGGCAACGACCAGCAACACGTGCGCAATCAGCTGAACGATGACCGCAGTGTAGTAATCACGTTTTGTTGCGACGCTGCGCAAGCCGATGTGATGGCGGGTCAGAGTGGTGGTGAGTGCGCAGATCAAGATCAGCACGCACAGCAGGAGTTGTTTGTATTCACCGACGACGGTGACGAGTTGTGCAAATCCGGTTTCAACCAGCCGGAAAGCGCGGACACCATCGGTGACGCGTTCTTGATTGGAGCGTGCAATTTTCCATTTTTCCGCACACATCGCGGCTGAGCGTTCAACCGATTCGCGAATGGCTGCTGGGTCTACTTCTTCAGCAAAGAGATCGAGCTCATCGACGGGTGCACTTTGCGCTTCGGTGACGAGGCGGTTGACCTCAGCGTCGATATCCGGGTGTTGATTGCAGTCCGGGTTGGGGATGTCGGCGCGCAGGATGAAGTATTGATCCCACTGCGATTCTCCGAGCTTGAGCAACTGGCTGTGAATGTATTCACCAGTACCCAGGAAAATAACGGTCAGCAGGATGGCGATGCTTGGCAATGAAACCAGCCACTCGCCGAGTGAGCGATTGGCAAATACAGCCTTGTTGTTCTGCATGGAAGACCCAGAGATGTTGCGTTGTTGTTCTTAAGGGTGCGGCGGAGACTCAGGCAGCGCAGCCCGAGGCAAGCCGGCTTGATTCTAGGGGAGGTGCGAGGGGGCTGCCAGCAAGGATCGGGGCTGACAGATAAAAAAGGCGCCCGCAGGCGCCCCTTTACTGATCTGAAGTTGCCGGCGGTGGATTACTCGAGCTTCTCGGTGCATTCGGCCCGGGCCGAATCCAGCCGGCAGCGCACCTTGCGCAGCAGTTCGAGGGTCTCGCCGTTGTAAATGCCGTCATCGCGCAGGCTGATCCGAGACTGGCGCATCATCTCGTCGTATTTGAGTTTGTCGGCGGCGGGAACGTCGATCCAGTAGCGGGACTCAATCTCTTGCTCGGCCTTGGTGATGATGGCCAAAGTGTGGTCGAACTGGCCAAAGAACCACTCACGAGAGCGCTGCGTGAACTCGGGATTAAAGCGTGTCTGATGCACGATCAGTTGCAGCGAGATCTGCGCCAGCGGGTAACGCACGACGCCGCCATTGGGCTGCATGCCTTTGTACAGTTCCAGTGCTTTGTAGGCAGCTGCCGGTGCGGCGCAGATGTCGGCGCTGTGATTGTTGAATTTGCCGGCAAAGTTGGTGATGTCCGAAGCGACTGGCGAGGCGCCCACTTTTTGCACCATCCGAGCCTGTGCTTTGTCGTAATCGAGCACGGTGATGCGCTTGCCGGAGAGCGCGCCGACGTTGTTGATGCGCCGATCATTGACGAACAGATAGGCCGTACCCATCGGCGCAATACCGGCGACTTCATAAGCACCACTTTTCATTTTGGCCGCGAGTTTTGGGCTGCTCATGGCTTGCAGCGCAAGGCGTACGGCGTCGTAGCTCGGCTGTGAGCCAATGGAATCCAGCGAGCCGGTAAACGTATTGAAAAGTCGGCCCCGGATCCCGGTAATGAAAGCGGCATCACACTGACCGGCCTTGAGGTCTTCGGCAGCGATTTTTTCGTCGGTGTAGGCCTTGAGTTCAAAATCAACGCCCCACTGACTGGCCGCTAATTTGTAATCGCGCATCATGTCGAAGACTTCGCCGTGCTGGCCAAGGATGTCGAAGACGCAAACGCTGCGTTTGTCTGCTGCCGCAGCAACAGATGTCGTCGTGATGCTAAAGAACAGCACGGATGCGCCAGTGATCAGCGCGCGTTGTGCGCGGGAGGTGATGCGCATGGGTATTCCTCGATTCTTGTTATGTGTGGTGTAAGCGGAAGCGAAGGCAAAGGGTAAAACGAAACCGGCGCCTTTCGGCGCCGGTGTGTGACTCTCGGGTTTTACGCGAACTGCATTTACAGCAGATCGTCGATATTGGCCGCATTCTTGGGCTTGTCGTCCCAGAAGGAACCTAAACCACCGACTGGCGTACGCGTACCGGTTGCTTCGGTCCACAGACGATCGCTCATGGCCAGAATCATTTGCGTTGCCATGGCGTCCATCATGCGGAAATCAGGATCGACCTTGGTGGTACGGCCCGCTTCGGCGAAGCTGCGAATGATGTCTTTGGTCAGTTGCTTGTCGCCGTTACCGTAGGCGGACAGTGCCCACATCGCATAGCCGATGCGCACACCCTGACGCTCACCTTGCTTGGCCACACTGGCGAGCGTTTTCATCGGGTTGCTACCCGGCGGCGCCAGCATCGGCAGAATGTTCCAGAGTGAAGCACGAATGCCTTGCGGCAGGCCCCACCACTTGGCGCTGTCGACGCAGGTGGCCATGCGTTCGATCTTGGCGGCGACGTCACGCGGAACGCCAACTTGCTGATCGCTCTGGGTATCGTTTAGCGCCGCTTGCAGGCCAGAAACCAAACCAACCATGTACATCAGTTGATCGAAATCGCTGTCGATTTTGTCGGAGCACTTGCCCGCCGGCGGCTCGCCATAGAACTTCACATAGCGCTTCCACGCTTCGTATTGGCGCATCGCCGCCACGGCATGCCAGCGCTTCTGCGCAATGCGTGCATCTTGGGCTTCTGGAATGTTGTGCTGCTTGGCAGCGCGCAGGTAACGCAGTTCTTCTTCCAGCGCACGGTTTTCTGCACACAAACCTGCCGCGGTGTAAACCATGATGGCTTGCTGATTGGGATCGGTGCCCACTGCTTCGAAGGTCATCAGCAGCGGGGTGAGTGCTTCACCCGAAGCGCACGCCATCTGGGTGTCGTCGTAGGTCAGCAAGTAAGGAACCATGACGTTCTCGCTGAACTTCATGGCCTGATTGCCTGCAATTTTGTAAGCCGTGGACATACAGCCTTGCAGCAGGGCCAAAGAGCCGATGACGACGAAGGAAGCAAACAGTCGCAGGCGAGCCGGATGGAACATCATCACCGGTAATCCTCTATTTATTGTTGTTCGGTGCCGGGCGGGGATGACCGCCACAAACCGGCGCTAACTTACAGGATTCGGTCCGGGCGTCCAAGGCAGGGGTGGCGTCAAATCAGGCAAAGGGGGTATTGGCCTCGGATTTTTGCTGGCTATCCTGCGCACCGCCGCCCATCTGGCCACTGCGCTGGCCGCCATTGAACGGATTGTTATGAGCCCGACCCTTCAGGATTCGCTTTCCGCTGCTCGCCGAGGTCTAGGCCACGCCCGGACCAGCCTGAAGGGAGCCGCGCGGATTGGCTTCACGGCGACCGTACTGGCGAAGACCGGCTTTGGCTGGTTGCTGGGCGACCGGCCGCCGACGCCGAGACTGATGCGACGGACCTTTGAGCGATTGGGCACCACCTACATCAAACTGGGCCAGTTCATCGCTTCCAGTCCTTCGCTGTTTCCCGCCGAATACGTCGACGAGTTCCAGCATTGCTTGGACAACACGCCACCGATGGCCTTTCATCGAGTGCGGGCTGTGGCTGAAGCCGAGCTCGGGCGCCCTTTGGATGAAGTGTTCGATTGGGTAGATCCGCGACCGTTGGCATCGGCCTCGGTTGCGCAGGTTCACGCGGCGCGTCTACACACCGGTGAAGAAGTGGTCATCAAGGTGCAGAAGCCCGGTGTGCAGGATGTTTTGCTGACGGATTTCAATTTTCTGTACGTCGCTGCACGCGTGATCGAGTTGTTGGCACCCGGTCTGTCGAAGTCATCAATTTCCGGTGTGGTGGAAGAAATCCAGAAAAGCATGCTGGAGGAGTGCGACTTCCTGCAGGAAGCGCGCAATCTCGACGAGTTCAATGCGTTTTTGCAGGCGAGCAATAACCAATTGGCGATAGCGCCACGCCCTTACCACGCCTACAGCACGTTGCGGCTGCTGACGATGGAGCGTTTCTACGGCGTGCCGCTGACGGATCTCGAAACTATCCGCCAACACAGCAGTGACCCGGCGCAAACATTGATCGCGGCGTTGAATACGTGGTTTTCGTCACTGATGCTCTGCGATTTCTTTCATGCCGATGTGCATGCCGGCAATCTGATGGTGCTGCGCGATGGCCGAATCGGGTTTATCGATTTCGGCATTGTGGGGCGTATCGACAAAAATGCTTGGCGCGCCATGTTTTCATTTTTCGAAGCCATCTCAAACGCAGATTTCCGTTTGATGGCGGAATCGATGGCGCAGATCGGTATGACCCGCGAGACCGTGGATGTTGAGCAGTTGGCGGCTGATATTGAAAAACTGTATGACCGTTTAGTGGATATCGACCCGACGACGGTGATGCAGGCTTCGCGTAATGACCGCGAGATCAATCGTTTACTGACCGACATCGTCGAGATTGGCGAAAACCACGGTATTCGCTTCCCACGCTCGTTTGCACTGCTGGTGAAGCAGTTCTTGTATTTCGATCGTTATGTGCAGATTCTGGCGCCGGAGATGAATATCTTCGACGACGATCGCTTAGATATCATGCCGGATAGTTTTTTGGCCGGGCTGGATTACGACGAGCGGAATTGAGCGCGTACTTGGCGAGCTGAGCCTAATTCATGCGCGGCTAATCGCGATTAGCGGGCGAGGAATTTCATCCCGTCTTCGATGCCTTTGAGCGTCAGCGGATACATGTGGTTGTTCACCAACTGCCGCACCCACACATTGGATGTGGTGTAGTCCCAGCTTTTGAATGGCTCGGGGTTCAACCAGATCACTTTATCGAAGTGATGCGTCACGCGGCTCATCCAGGTGGCGCCTGGTTCTTCATTCCAGTGCTCCACGGAACCGCCAGCAGCGTTGATTTCGTAGGGGCTCATGGCGGCATCGCCTACGAAAATTACCCGGTAATCCTTGCCGTATTTGTGAAGTATGTCGAAGGTGGGAATGCGTTGCTCGAAGCGGCGGCGATTATCCTTCCACACACCTTCATAGATGAAGTTGTGGAAATAAAAATACTCCATGTGCTTGAACTCAGAGCGCGCGGCTGAGAACAGTTCCTCACAGATTTTGATGTGCGGGTCCATGGAGCCGCCGACGTCGAAGAAGATCAGCAGGTTGACCTTGTTCTCGCGAGAGGGCCGCATGACGATATCCAGTAGCCCGGCATTGTCTGCCGTGGACTTGATGGTTTCGTCGAGGTCGAATTCTTCTTCGGCACCGGTGCGGGTGTAGCGTCGTAATCGACGCAGCGCCAGCTTGATGTTACGGATACCCAGCTCGACAGAATCGTCGAGATTTTTGAAGTCTCGCCGTTCCCAAACCTTGTTTGCGCGCTTTTTACGGGACTCGCCCGTGAGGCGAATGCCTTCGGGGCTTTCGCCGTGACCGCCGAATGGACTGGTGCCACCCGTGCCGATCATCTTGTTGCCGCCTTGATGACGCTTATGCTGCTCTTCAAGCCGCTGACGGAAGGCATCCATCAGTTTCTCCAGTGAGCCCAGCGCTTTGAGTTTTTCGAATTCCTCGGGCGTAAGGTTTTTTTCGAGTTCCTTGCGCAGCCATTCTTCGGGGATGGCTTTGGTCAGCCAGTCGACACCGGCTTCTTCCAAACCGTTGAAATACTTTTCAAAAGCACGGTCGAAGCGGTCGTAATGTTTCTCGTCTTTCACCAGCACCGTGCGCGCCAGATGATAAAAATCATCCATGTCTGCATAGGCGAGCCGCTGTTCCAGCGCGCCATAGAGATCCATCAGTTCGCGCGGTGTGGCGGGAACTTTGTGTTCGCGGAGGGTGTAGTAGAAGTTGATCAACATGGCGCGGCCTGCGCGGGCTTACGCTTCGCGGCGGCTCATGAAGGCGAGCCGTTCCAGCAATTGCACATCCTGCTCATTTTTCACCAGCGCGCCGTACAGCGGTGGAATGGCAGTACGCGTGTCGCGATTACGCAAAATATCGTCCGGGATATCGTCGGCCAGCAGCAATTTCAGCCAGTCGATCAGCTCGGACGTTGAAGGTTTTTTCTTCAGGCCGGGCACTTTGCGCAAGTCGAAGAAGATTTCCATGGCTTCGCGCACGAGATTCTTCTTCACGTTTGGATAGTGGACATCGACGATCTTGAGCATCGTGTCGGCGTCCGGGAAATTGATGTAATGGAAGAAGCAGCGGCGCAGGAAAGCGTCCGGCAAATCTTTTTCGTTGTTGGAAGTGATGATGACGATGGGGCGTTGCTGCGCCTTGATGATCTGGCCGGTCTCGTAGACGTAGAACTCCATACGATCGAGTTCTTGCAGCAAATCGTTGGGAAATTCGATGTCAGCTTTGTCGATTTCATCGATCAGCAACACCACACGCTTCTCGCCACTGAAGGCTTCCCAGAGTTTTCCTTTCTTGATGTAGTGCTGGATGTCGGAAATGTCGCCACCCAGTTGCGAATCACGGAGGCGAGAAACGGCGTCGTATTCGTACAGACCCTGATGAGCCTTGGTGGTGGATTTGATGTTCCAAGAGATCAATTCCAGACCGAGACCGGCAGCGATTTCTTCTGCCAGCCGCGTTTTGCCAGTACCGGGCTCGCCTTTGATCAGCAGCGGGCGCTGCAGCGCGATTGCCGCATTGACGGCCATGCGCAGTTCGGCAGTGGCCACATACTTGTCGGTACCCTGAAATTGCATGGGAAGCTCCGGGAAAAATGTGCAAATGAAACCGGGGCGCTACTCTATCAGGTCGTTCGGGGTCTAGAATCACCGGTTGCGACACTCCGTTCACATTTCCCGACACTGCTTGTGATTTCGCAGGCAACGCACCTGAGGATTCCCGTCATGGCAAGGCTCTACGACGACAACTCACTCTCGATTGGCAACACGCCGCTGATCCGTATCAATCGTGTAGCGTCGGGCGGCAAGGTTTACGCCAAGACGGAAGGCCGCAATCCGGCGTACTCCGTGAAGTGCCGCATTGGTGCCGCCATGATTTGGGATGCAGAAAAACGTGGCGTGCTCAAACCCGGCAAGGAGCTGGTGGAGCCCACGAGTGGCAATACGGGCATCGCACTGGCGTATGTTGCCGCAGCACGTGGTTATCCGCTGACGTTGACGATGCCGGCGAGCATGAGTTTAGAACGTCGCAAAGTGCTGAAGGCGCTAGGCGCGAAACTGGTGTTGACCGATCCGGCAACGGGCATGAAAGGTGCCATCGATAAAGCTACCGAAATCGTCAATTCAGATCCGTCGAAATACGTGCTGTTGCAGCAGTTTGAAAATCCGGCCAATCCGAAAATTCACGAAGAAACCACTGGCCCGGAAATTTGGAATGACACCGACGGTGCGGTCGATATTTTTGTCGGTGGCGTAGGTACGGGCGGCACGATTACTGGCGTAGGGCGTTTTCTGAAGAAGAAAAAGCCGGGCGTAAAAATTGTTGCGGTCGAACCGATTCATTCGCCACTCATCACACAAACGCGCAAGGGCGAGCCGTTGGTGCCCGCACCCCACAAGATCCAAGGGTTGGGCGCTAACTTTGTCCCGAAAAATTTGGATCTCTCGGTCGTGGACGATGTCATTACGGTCAACAACGACGAATCCATTGCCATGGCGCGGCGGTTGATGGCCGAAGAGGGGATTCTTGCCGGCATCTCGGGGGGCGCGGCGATGGTGGCAGCGGCAAAGTTGGCGGCACAGCCAGAGAATAAGAACAAAGTCATCGTGGTGGTGTTGCCGGATTCTGGCGAGCGTTATTTGTCCACCGTGTTGTTTGATGGCTTATTCACCGACGCGGAGAACAAGCAATAAATTTGCTTCTGCTCGACCCTGGCGAAACCGCTGCCGATGGTGTGGCGCGTATCGCCGGGGCGCGGTTGGCGCATCTGCAACAGGTTCAGCGGTTCGTTGTCGGCGATCGCATACGCGTTGGTGAGCTGGGTGGCCGATTAGGCTATGCCGATATTTTGGCGATCGAGGCATCCGGCGCGTTGCTGCACGTTCATTGGAATGCTGCGCCACCGCCGGCGATGCCATGCACACTGGTGCTGGCGTTGCCGCGTCCGAAGATGCTCAAGCGCATTCTGGTGGACGCCACATCGCTGGGCGTGAAGCGCATTTGCTTTATTAATAGTTATCGCGTCGAAAAGAGTTTCTGGAGCAGTCCGCTGCTCGCGCCGGATGCCATTGCAGAAAAATGTCGGCTGGGGCTTGAGCAGGCGATTGATACCGTGTTGCCGCAAGTCACCCTGCATTCGCGTTTTCGCCCCTTCGTGGAAGACGAACTGCCGGCTATCGTGGGCGATTCGCGCGCACTGGTTGCGCATCCTCAAGGTGATACGTCTTGTCCGCGTGGTGTAGGCGGGGCTGTCACGTTAGCGATTGGCCCGGAAGGTGGATTCATTCCGTTTGAAGTCGATTTGCTACGCACGGCAGCGCGTTTTGAGGCGGTCACACTCGGCGCGCGCGTGTTGCGGGTCGATACCGTGGTGCCGACGCTGCTGGGGCGTTTGTTTGATTGATGACGCGTGATGGATTGCGCGATGGATTGCGTGATGGATTGCGTGATGGATTGCGTGATGGATTGCGCGATGCATTATGTGCTTGACGAAATTAACGCCCGATCGTGCGCGTCAACCAATCCGCAAGATCAGCAAACACGGCATCACGATTGATCTCGTTAAACATTTCATGGCGGCCGTCGCGGTACAACTTCGTTGTGACATTGCGCAGCCCGGCCTCGCGTAGCTTCCGCTCCAGTTGTGGCAAACCTTTGCCAAAGCGACCAACCGGATCATGATCGCCGCCCAACAGGTATACCGGCAGGTTGTGCGGCATGCGGGTCAGATTTTTGACCTGCGAGATTTCAATCAGTCCACCTAACAAATCAACCCATAACTGATTGGTGACGGCGAAGCCACACAACGGGTCGGATGCGTACTTGTCGACTTGGGCGGCATCACGGCTCAGCCAGTCGTAGTCGGTGCGCGCTGGGGAAAACGGTTTGTTGAAGGCGCCAAAGGAAAGAAAAGCGAGCAAGGTGCTTTTGCCGCGTTTTCCTTGGCGCCATGTTTCCAACCGGGCAAGCATGCGTGCTGCGCGGTACTTCGCTGGCGCATCGTGATTGCTGCCAGACAGAATCAACGCATCGATTTTTCCGGCGTGCGTAATGGCCGCTGCTTGTGCAATGAAAGAACCCATCGAATGCCCGATCAAAATCAGCGGTAGCGTCGGGTGTTCCGTGCGTTGATGGCTGATGACGCGATGCACGTCATCGACAACACGTTTCCAGCCGTCAATGTTGGCATCGGGATCCGCAAAATGCCCGATGTCTTCCGGCTGATTGGCCGACAGCCCGTGACCGCGATGATCGATGACGCACACCGCACAACCACGTGCGGCGAGAAATTCAGCTAAAGGCGCGTAACGGCCACCGTGCTCTGCCATGCCATGCGCGATGACAACGGCGGCGCGCGCGGGTGTTTGGGCGAGAAAATGGCGCACCGCGATGCGATGGCCATCGAACGCGTCGATCGTATCGACGCGGCCGCTCATTTTGCTGCCGGTGCAGCGCCTGCGGTTCGCACTTTGACCTGCAAGGGTGCGAGGAAGGCGTTGGCGTAATTGCGTGGCGTCATACCACCCAAGTTATCGTTGAATGCCAGTGTTGCCTTGAGGAAAAACTCGCGGCCAATCGGCACGTTATCCAGCGAGAAACCGACCGCAGGCCATTGGCCAACATAGCGCTCCGGTGGATCTTCGTCACGGCGCGAATCCTTGTAGACCAGTGACATCGGCACATCGAAACCTTGTTTGAATTCCATGCCGGCCAACACCATGAAACCTTGCATGGTATCGAAGAGCAGCCAGTTACGATCGTTGGGGACGGGCGCGTTGATCAGCGCTTGTTCGCTGCTGTCGAGGCGGCCATCGGTGATCACCGGTTCATCAGGCCCCCAGCTCACCCACAATTTGCCCCCTTCGAGCCGATTGCCGTCGATGGACATACCCACGGCTGGTTTTTCAGCCACCGCTTTGGCAACCACGGGAATTTTGAAGCGCGCATAAATTTCGGTCTGCCGCGGCTGAATCACGTAATACATGATGACTTGCAGCATCGGTACGCGGGCCACTTCGACATCGACGTTGGCCAAAATTTCGGTTTGCACTGGGCCGCGACGGATTTCCAACACTTTGGTGTCGAGGTTGCGATTGTCCAGCGTAATGCGATTGTTCTTAGTGAAAATGCCCGATGACAATTTCACCTTCATGGTATCTAGCAGCGTGCGCTTCTTTTTACCTTCGGTGGCGGTGTAGGTGCGGAAGAAGAAATCGTTCCAGATATTTAGGTTTTTCGGATCGACGTTCAGTTCGTACCAGTCGGTGCCGATCAATCCGGCCTGCTCGTCATATTTGGTCAGCGACCGGTTGTTTTGTAGAAAGCCCGGCTCGGCGAGGTAGGCGTAGCGTGGGCCTTCGCTCGTGGTGATTTCGATTTCGGCATACAACTTCTGCATGGATCGGCCCTGGAAGCGCGGGCCGGTGTCTTCCAGTTGAAAAACTAATTGATCGCTGGGATCCAGTTGTAAGGCGTTACCGGCAGCTTTCGCAAAGGTATCGGAAGCAAAATACGGCAGGCCTTCGGCCGTGCGTTCCAGAAATTGCATCGGGATAGCGCGCAAGCGGCCATCACGCGAAACGGACAGCAGCGCGTATTTACTCAACGCGGTGCCCAGCAGCGGGCCGAACTGGTCGCCCTGAATATTGACGAGGCGGCCTTCCTCGGCTTTGGTCAGCGCCAGCGTCGAAACGCTGGTCATCAACAGAGAGATCGCGACCAGAAGCCGCAGGGCAAACATAGGCATTGATGAAATCGCTTGATGAGTGTGAGCCAAGGGCCTGAAAGGCAAGGAGTTTGCCAGATAAGGTAATAAGTTTGTCGGATGATGGCGGGCCTCGGCCCTAGGATCAATGGTGGACTTCCCTAACGGGGCGAGGTTCCCCGGCTGATCGGGTTGGCGATGACCCGAACCGACGCCTGCCTCGGCGCTGCCGGCGCGAGTATCCTTCGCGCCGCCATGATCTCGTCCACCTTCTTCACGCCGGAACAGCGCACGACACGCCAGTTGGCGCTGCCGGTCCCGACTTACGACGACAGCCTGCCGGTGTGCGCACGCCGCGAGGAAATTCGGGCGCTGATCGAAAAACACCCGGTGGTGGTCGTGGCCGGCGAGACCGGTTCCGGCAAAACCACACAGTTGCCGAAATTGCTGCTGGAGTTGGGGCGTGGCGTGGCGGGGTACATCGGCCACACCCAGCCCCGTCGACTCGCCGCGCGGGCGGTGGCTTCGCGCATCGCCCAAGAACTCGGAACGGCGCTGGGTGCAGGGGTGGGCTATCAGGTGCGCTTCACCGACCAGGTGAGTGAGCGCAGCTACATCAAATTGATGACCGACGGGATTTTGCTGGCTGAAATTCGGCATGACCCGCTGCTGCGTCGCTATGACGCGCTGATCATCGACGAAGCGCATGAGCGCAGCCTCAACATCGATTTTTTGCTGGGTTATCTAAAGCGCATTTTACCGAAGCGACCTGATCTCAAACTTGTGATCACGTCGGCGACCATCGACGTGGAGCGCTTCGCCAAACATTTTGCCGACGCGAACGGCGATCCGGCACCTGTGATTGAAGTGTCTGGGCGCACATTTCCGGTGGAGACGGTGTATCGGCCTCATGCGGGTGATGACGAAGACCGCGAGTTAGATTTGCCGCAGGCGGTGGATAAAGTTTTGGCGGAGATTCGTGAGCGGGAGCGCGTACAGGGCCGTCCGAGTGCGGGCGATGTGTTGGTGTTCTGCACGGGCGAGCGGGATATTCGTGAGTTGCACGCGCATCTAAAGAAATCGCAACGTGGCATCGAGATATTGCCGCTCTACGCGCGATTGAGCGCGCCCGAACAGAACCGTATTTTTGCGCCGCATTCGGGCCGTCGTTTGGTGTTGGCCACCAACGTGGCAGAAACGTCGGTCACAGTGCCAGGCATCGGTTACGTGATCGATCCTGGGCAAGCACGCATCAGCCGTTACAACGCACGTTCGCGTGTGCAGCGACTGCCGGTAGAAGCTATCTCGCAAGCCAGCGCGCGCCAGCGTGCCGGTCGCTGTGGTCGCATCGCGGCGGGCACTTGCTTCCGTTTGTATGAAGAAGCGGATTTTCTAGCGCGTCCGGCATTTACGGACCCGGAAGTCCGTCGCACCAATTTAGCGGCCGTGATTTTGCAAATGTTGGCGTTGGGGTTGGGAGATATCGAACAGTTTCCGTTCATCGACCCACCTGAGCGACGTTATGTGCAAGATGGCTGGAAGCTGCTGGCTGAGTTAGGTGCGGTCGATGCGCAGCGTCGGCTAACGGCGATTGGCCGGCAATTGTCGCGCCTGCCGGTTGATCCACGTTTGGCGCGCATGTTGGTGGAAGCGGCAAAAACAGGTGCGCTATCGGAAATGTTGGTGATCGTTTCCGCGTTGGCGGTACAAGACCCGCGTGAACGCCCCCATGATCAGCAGCAGGCGGCTGATGAGGCGCATGCGCAATTCGTTGATAAAGAAAGTGATTTTCTTTGGTTCATGAATGCGTGGCACGCTGCCGAGCTAAAACGACAAGACTTTGGTTCGGCGGATTTCAAGCGTTGGTGCGCGCGTAATTTTTTATCTTTTCTTCGCTTGCGAGAATGGCGCGAAACGCATCACCAGTTGCGGTTGTTGGCGCGTGAGTTGAGCTGGCGAGAAAACGAATTACCGGCAGACTACACCACGCTTCACAAAGCGTTGTTGTCTGGCTTGCTCGGCAATGTGTTCCTACGCGAAGAAGGACGCGATCCTGCCGACAAAACGCTGCTGGGCACGCACGGCCGTCGCTACACGATATGGCCGGGATCCGTGCACGCGAAGAAAGGTGTGTCTTGGGGAGTGTCGGCGGAAATCATCGAAACAAAACGTACTTACGCCCGCACGGTGGCGCGGGTTCAGGCGGGCTGGATCGAACAACAAGCAAAACATTTGCTGCGCCGTGACTGCCACGATATTCATTGGGATGGAAAGCGCGGCATGGTCATGGCGCGCGAGCAGGTTTCGCTGTACGGCCTGTTGCTGCACCCCGGACGTACCGTGCATTTTGGGCCACAGGACCCGGTTTTGGCGCGTGAACTGTTTATTCGTGGGGCGTTGATCGGTGGTGATTGGGAGGCCAAGTATCCGTTTATTCAGCACAACGAAGCACTCGAAGAAAAAATTGAGCAGATGGAATCCCGGCTACGACGTCGCGATTTGCGAGTGAATGATGATGTGCTGTTTGCTTGGTTTGACGAGCGATTGCCTGCGGATATTTTTAGCGCGCAGAAGTTTGATGCGTGGTACCGCGTGGAACGTCGTGATCGTCCGGAATTGCTATGTATCGATCCTTCTGCGCTGATGGTGCGCGAGCCGGATGAATCAGAATTTTCGGGTTTCCCCGAGCGAGCGATGATTCCCGGTGCAACGTTGGATGTGGTGTATCGCTTCGAGCCTGGCCATGACGAGGATGGTGCCAGCCTAGTTGTTCCGCTCGCCGTGCTCAATCAAGTGCAAACTGCGCAACTGGATTGGCTGGTGCCGGGTTTGTTACGTGATCGTTGCGTCGCGCTGGTGAAATCTTTGCCCAAGGACAAACGACGCGCACTGGTGCCAGTGCCGGATGTCATCGCAGCCGTGTTGCCGCATGTGCAGGCAGCCGCAGGCACAAAACCTTTGCTCGACGTGCTGGCGACGGAATTGCGCCGCGTATCGGGTACCGATATTCGGTCGACGGATTTTTCACCGGATTTGGTGCCTGCGGTGTTGTTGCCGAATCTGCGCGTGACCGATGTCGACGGCGTTGTGCTGGCGCGTGGTCGTGATCCCGTGACGTTGCGTCAGCAGTTGGGTGAGCAAGCTCGGCAAGCAGCGCAGGCGGTGATGCCGACAGCGAGCGAGCAGGTTTATCGATACGGTGATTTCCCGCGATTACCTGTGCAAGTCGAAAAACGCGAAGGTGATCTATTGTTGAAATCGTTTCCGGCGCTGGTGGATGCGGGTGATTGTTGTCGGGTACGGGCGTTTGCTGATGAAGCAACGGCTCGCATCGAGCATCGTCGTGGACTGCGTCGATTGTTCGTGCTGCATGGCGCGGCGGTGATACGTCCGCTGCGTCGATCCTTGCCGGGATTTGATCGTGCCGCTATCGACTACCGTGTTTATGGCAGTAGCGATGAGTTGCTCGACGAATTCTGGTTAGCAGTGGCAGATCTGACGTTTATGAACGACGAAAAATCCACTGATGATGCTGTGGATATGCTGAGAGAGGGTGCCGCGTTTTGCGCGCGATGGGATCGCGAACGTGCAGATCTGCAAGCTAACGCACATCGGCTGCTGGCCGTGATTGCCGACGCATTGCAATTGGCGAGTGACCTTCGGCAGAAGCTGGCGGCATTGTCGCCGACCTTTGCGAGTGCTCGTGCGGATATGACACGGCAACTGGATGCGCTATTGCAGCCACACTTTGTGGCGAATACCCCTGTTAGTTGGCTGCTGGAGTTTCCTCGCTATTGCAAAGCGATGCAGTTGCGCCTGGAAAAACTGCCCGGTCAACGTGAGCGCGATTTGCAACAAACCGCCGAGCTGCAAGCGTGGGATGCAGACATGGCTGCCTTGCGCGCACGGCTGTTCGCCGAGGGCCGGCAGTCGGCAGAATTGGAAACGCTACGCTGGATGATCGAGGAATACCGTGTGTCGTTGTATGCGCAGGTATTGGGGACGCGGATGCCGGTGTCGTCGCAACGGCTGGCTCGTCAGCGTGAGCGGATATCGTGAACGGATACCTTGCAGCAACGGCGCGGCCCGTGCAGGATGCGGCAGGCCTTGAGCTGGGAGGGCGATGCGCATGAATTCCACGGTCGCGACCAGCGATTTTACGAGCGGCACTCATCGCCGCGACGCCGGCTCCATGCTGATCCCGGTCACGGACGATGCGCAAATTCATGTGCGCCGCTATGGCGACAGTCACCGCAACACCACGATCGTCTTGTTGCACGATCTATTTTCCGACGGCGGTTTATTTTTGCGCGACGCCAATGCGCTGGGTTCGCAGTTGGCACAAGCGGGTTTTGAAGTGTGGGTTCCGGATCTTCGTGGCCATGGTCGCAGTTGGCCGTTGTTGGGTCGTGATACGGCGAAAACCTTTACCTATGATTTTCACTCGGCAGTCACCGGCGATTTGGCGGCCGTGATCGGTTTGTTGCGCGATCAGGCGCCGGATAAACCGTTGTACCTCGTAGGGCACGGCGTGGGTGGTTTGTTGTGGCTGAGTTTCTTGGCGCGCTGGCCCATGGTGCGTGAAATGGTGCGCGGTGTCGTGTTGCTGGGGGCGGCGACGCACCGTGAGCATGGCGGGCTTGGCTGGCGCTTGCGCGATGATTTGTTTACACGTTGGCGCGCCCTGCAACACGTCGGTATGGTGCTGCGCCGTGGCAGTGACGGGCAGGAACATCCCGAAACGCGGGCGTTTTATCAGGACGTTCACCGTCTGCTTGATCGCGCTTGGGTTGACCCTGTGGATGGCTTGGATCATGCAGCACAATTGCAGCAGCTTCCGTACTGGCCACCGACGCTGACGGTCTGCGCGGATCTCGACGCACCGTGGAGTGGCCGAGTTTCTGCGCGCTTGATGCAGGAACAATTGCCACCACATGACGGTCGTTTATATCGCTTTAGTAAATCGACCGGCGTTCGGCTGCGGGGGCCGCACTCGGCGTTGGCAGGTGGTGCAGGCGCTGATGATTTACGCAGTCTCATCATGGATTGGCTCGTACATTTTGATATTGATTGAATACTGATCGGGAGAGTTCTCTTGTCTACTGCCTTACCACGCGTTGTGATTTCCGCCACGGGCCTGTTCACGCCGGTCTCTTCGATCAGCAATGCCGAGCTGGTCGAATCCTTTAATGCGTTCGCACAGAAATTTAATGCGGAGCATGAAGAAGACATCGCTGCCGGCCGCTGTGCAGCCGTTCCGATGTCCAGCACCGAGTTCATCGAAAAAGCGTCCGGCATCAAAAGCCGACATGTGATGGATAAAACGGGGTTACTGGATCCACAGCGACTGTGCCCGCGCATTCCTGAGCGCGCCGATGATGCGCTTTCGGTACAAGCCGAGATGGCGGTGGCCAGCGCGCGCGATGCGCTGACGAAGGCGAAGCTCGAGGGCAGCGACATCGATATGGTGATTGTTGCTTGCTCGAATATGCAGCGGGCTTATCCGGCGATGGCCATTGAAGTGCAGGCTGCATTGGGTGCGACAGGATTTGCTTATGACATGAACGTGGCGTGTTCGTCGGCCACGTTTGGCCTGCAAGCGGCATACAACGCGGTGGTCGCCGGTGCGGCAAAGCGCGTGTTGATGCTCAACCCCGAAATTTGCTCGGCCCATCTGGCTTGGGAAGATCGGGACTGCCACTTCATTTTTGGCGACGCGTGCACGGCGGTGATTGTCGAACGTGCGGAGGGCGCGAAGTCTGCTCAGCAGTGGGAAATTTTGGGCACCCGCCTGCAGACGCAGTTCTCCAACAACATTCGCAATAATTTCGGTTTTCTTAATCGCGCCGACGAATCCGGCATTGGTGCGCGCGATAAATTGTTCCGCCAGAATGGCCGCAAAGTGTTTGCGGAAGTTTGTCCGATGGTGGCTGAGCAAATCAGCGGTCACCTCGCGGAAGTTAAAGTGCCCGTGTCTGATTTGCGTCGGATGTGGCTGCATCAGGCCAATCTGAAAATGAATGAGCTCATTTCACGCAAGGTGTTAGGTCGTGATGCAACCTTGGCCGAATCGCCGGTCATTCTGGATACGTATGCCAACACGAGCTCGGCGGGGTCGATCATTGCCTTCCATCTGCACCATGCAGATATCGCAGTGGGTGATGCAGGCGTGATTTGTTCGTTTGGTGCGGGTTATTCCATCGGTAGCGTCGTCGTTCGCCGATTGGTTTGATGAGTTATACGATTACTACGTTCAATGATCTGGAGAGAATTTCATGTCGAAAATTAGCAAACTCAATGCGTTAGCAGCGTCGGTGGTGATGGGTGCTTTGAGTGCAGGTAGTGCGCAGGCCGCGGCTAATCCGTTTATGGCCACTCCCGTGCCTAGCAGCAATCTGCAACTGGCGCATGAAGGCGGCTGTGGTGGCAGTCATTCCGGTGAGAAAGCCGCTGAAGGCGCATGCGCTGGCAGCAAAAAATCCGATGCCAAGAGCGATCACGAGGCCGCCACAAAGCCCGATCCAGCAGCGAAATCGGAGCAGGAAGGCAAGTGCGGCGAAGGCAAGTGCGGGGCCGACATGATGAAGAAGAAAGAACCCACCAAAGAGCCCGTCAAAGAGTAACTCCGGCCATTTCATGGTGATTCCGGCAAGTCGCGTTGCAGCCAAGTCGCGTTGCAGCGCAGCGATGAATCCTGTGGGCTTCACGCGTCTTGCCGGTGCTGGCCTTGGCTTGCGGCGTTCCTTGTTGGAGCCGTTATCCGCAGCAAATGCCGACTGGTTAGCAACCCATCGCGTGACCATGCCGACCTTTTTCGAGGTGGCACCGGAGAATTGGATTGGCGTGGGCGGCCGGCTCGGGCGTCGTTTTCGCGAGTTGACTGAGCGGTATACGTTTGCCACGCACGGCTTGTCATTATCGTTGGGTTCACCGTCGCCACTGGATTTGGATTTGGTGCGCGCTGTCGGTGCTTTTCTCGACGCACATCGCATCGACGATTACAGCGAACATCTTAGTTATTGCAGTGATGACGGCCATCTTTACGATTTAATGCCTTTGCCCTTCACGGAAGAGATGGTTCGCCATGTGGCGGCGCGTATCCGCACGGTGCAGGAGATGTTGGGCCGCCGCATCGCGGTAGAAAACGTGTCGTACTATGCGTCGCCCATGGTTGATGCGCCGCTGACTGAACTGCAGTTTCTAAATGCTGTTCTGACAGAGGCGGACTGCGATCTCTTACTTGATGTGAATAACGTATACGTCAACGCCATCAACCACCGCTATGACGCGCGTGCGTTTATTGACGGTGTGCCGGCGCAACGCGTGCGTTGCCTGCATGTGGCCGGCCATTATGACGAAGCGCCCGATCTCAAAATTGATACGCACGGCGCTACGGTGATCGATCCGGTTTGGGATTTGCTCGATTACACCTACCGAGTAGTTGGCGTTCGGCCGACGGTGTTGGAGCGCGATTTCAATTTGCCGCCGTTGACAGAGTTGCTCGCTGAGGTGATGAACGTGCAAGCACTTCAGCAGCGGCAGCCATACCAACCATGCCAATCCACAAAAAAACCGATACTGCCGAACAAGAATCTGTCGAAATGAACGTGACGTATTTGACGGACGGGCGATGAGCAAATCCGCAGACTTCCGCACACTGCAATATGCCTTTGCGGCCCATCTGCGGGATCCGGCAGGCAATCCGCCGCCGCCGGGCCTTGAAGAGCGTCGTCTGGCGATCTATCGCGATCTGTTTTTCAGCAACATCGAAAATTTTGCCAATGGATTTTTCCCCGTGCTACGTACGCAATACACGGCCGAGCAATGGCGAGCCTTGATACGCGATTTTTTCGCGCGTCATCAAAGCCGCACGCCGTATTTTTTGGAAATCGCTGAGGAGTTTCTGCACTTTCTGAAAAGTGAGCGTGGCGAGCACCCGGATGACCCACCGTATGCCTGGGAGCTGGCCCATTATGAGTGGCTGGAGTTGGCGGTAGATGTGGCAGAAGACGTGGTGCCCACGACGGGTTATGACCCGGACGGCGATGTGCTTGATGGTGTGCCGGTCATCACCCCGGCGTTGGCGCTGGCCAGTTATTGCTGGCCGGTGCATCGGATCGCGGCAGCATTTCGCCCGCAGGAGCCATTGGCCGAACCGGTGTGGTTGGTGGTGTACCGCGATCGCGACGACGCTGTGCGCTTTTTGGAAATCAATGCTGCGACGGCGCGTCTCATCACGTTAATGCGTCTCGCGGATGAGCAGGGCCAAGCAGTGAAAGCGCGCAGCGGCCGCGAGTTGGGCGCGCAACTGGCGGCTGAGTTGGCGCGTTCAGACGTGCAGGCGGTGGTTGCCGCCGCCGCTGACATGCTGCTGATGTTGCGTGAACAGGGTTTGTTGTTCGGGGTTCAGCGCAGCTTGCCTGCGCGTGAACGGCATCCCTGAAGCGCTCGTCGGAACTTGCCGTGCACGCGTTATGCCCTAGACTGCCGCCGTCCTTCTTCAGAGAGCCGCTGATGCGTACTGGTTTCCTTGCTGCGTTGTTACCTGCGTTGCTGCTTTCGACCACGCCGGCGCATGCCGACAGCGAGCGCGATCCGTGGGAAAACCTCAATCGCAAGACGCAAGCGTTCAACGACTTTTTTGATACCTGGCTGCTAAAGCCGGTGGCGCACGGATATCAAGCCATTACCCCGGGGCCGGTCGATCGCAGCATCAGCCGTTTCTTCACCAATATTCACGATCTCCCGGATGTCGTTGACTTCGGCCTGCAGGGCGCGTGGAAGGATTCCGGCGGCAGTTTGCTGCGCGTGCTCGGTAATTCCACGATCGGTATCGGCGGGTTATTTGATCCGGTGGGAGCGCTGGGCATTCCTAATCGCGATACGCACTTTGGAACCACGCTCGGCAAATGGGGCGTGGGGAGTGGACCGTATCTGGTGGTGCCGTTTCTCGGCCCATCCTCGCTGCGCAACACAGCGGCGATCCCGGTGGACTGGACATTTGAGCCCATCATCAAGCCGTGGACTGTCGTGGAAAGTGACGCATGGCGTTATGGCCTCGTCGTGCTGGATGCCGTCGATACACGCGCCGACTTGCTGACGTATGAGGCGGCGGTGATTGGCGATCGCTACAGTTTCTTGCGCGATGCTTTCTTGCAGAAATCTGATTACGACGTTCATGGCGCGCCGGCGGAAGATCCATTCCTCGATGACATGCCGGAGGACGAGCCGCCTACGGCTACCACGCGACAACCGGATAATTGAATTCCCTCGCCACGCCGACGCAAACACTGGCCTACACCTACGACGGCTCGCTGCTGAAAACGGAAACGCTATCCGGCACCATCAGCGGCACGATAAGTCGCGACTACGACAACAATTTCCGTACCACGCAGATCAGCGTGAACGGCGATGCCGTCAGCCTTGGCTACGACAACGACGATCTGCTCACCAGTGCCGGGTCGATGACGTTCAGTCGCGACAGCCAGAACGGTTTGCTCACCGGCACCACGCTGGGCGGCGCGACGACGGCGCATACCTACAACGCGTTCGGCGAATTGGCGACGTTCACCGCGAAGCACAACGCGGACACGCTGCTCGCCACGACGTACACCTACGACACGCTGGGCCGGATCGCCACCAAAACGGAAACGATCGGCGGAACAAGCAGTAACTTCGTTTACGGTTATGACTTGGCAGGCCGCCTCGCCACCGTCACGAAAAACGGCGTGCAAACCGAAAGTTACACCTACGACGCTAATGGCAACCGCCTGAGCGAAAATGGCGTGGCCGGCACCTACGACGATCAGGACCGCCTGCTGGCGTACAACGGCAATACCTACACGTACAGCGCCAACGGTGAACTGCAAACCAAAACCGTCGGCCCGGCTTCCGCCGGAAAAATCACCACTTACGCTTACGACGTCTACGGCAACTTGAAATTGGTTGTGATTCCTTCTCCTCTCGCGGGAGAGGATCAGGGAGCGGGGGCCACCCAGATCACCTACCTCACCGACGCCCGCAATCGCCGCATCGGCAAGCAGGTGAACGGCACCACGACGCAGGCCTTCCTGTGGCAGGACCAGCTCCGAATTGCCGCCGAACTCGACGCCAGCAACACCGTCATCGCAAGATTCGTGTACGGTACGAAGGTCAACGTGCCGGACTACATGGTCAAAAACGGAACCACGTACCGGATCGTGATGGATCACCTCGGTAGCGTGAAACTCGTCATCAACACCTCGAACGGAAGCGTCGTGCAACGCATGGACTACGACAGCTACGGCAACGTCACCCTCGACACGAATCCCGGGTTCCAGCCGTTCGGGTTTGCGGGTGGTCTCTACGACCGCGACACGAAGCTCGTGCGGTTTGGAGCGCGGGATTACGATGCCGAAACAGGCCGCTGGACTCAAAAAGATCCGATTGGGTTTGAGGGTGGAAGTGCGAACGTATTTGCGTACGTTTCAAACGATCCAATCAATCTATTTGATCCGGATGGCTTGATTGAGGGCAGCCCAAGCAATGTTGCTCGTAGACAATCTATTGGGACGACTGCTGCAGGATATTCGGGTAGCCATCGTTGGGATTATTCAAGCAACAATGGCAAGCAATACCCTGCTAACTCGTGGAAGTGCAGCGGATTTGTGTGTGATGTTCTGAAAGAGGCTGGTGCTGGCATCTCTGTGTCTGCTGGAGGGGGTAATCGTTGTCCAACAGCAGGTGAGTTGGCTAATAAAGGCTGGAATCCGAAAGACTGGCGCACGCTAAAACCAGGTGAGAGTCCTGAGCCGGGAGATGTTGCTGCCTATAAGATTGACCGTGCTTTTGATGCCGACGGTGAAATATATACCGGCCACACAGGCATTGTGACCGAAGGCGGAATTTCTGCCGCGCATGCAAATGGCGTTTCTATTGGGCCGATGTCTAGCGGTGGTCGGGATATCACTTACAGGAGGTATACCGGTGAATAAATTATTTTTCTGTTTTCCACTTATAACTATTCTCTGTATGCCGAACGTGTGTGTGGCCGACTCGCAACCATCAGATGATCAGATTGTCGTGGTGATGGATAGTGTTCGAGATAAATCTGTCACTAAGATAAATGGAGTGCCCGTAGAGAATAAACTCTTGAGTAGGCTTAGTAGTGCTCAGCATGAAAAACCAACGGCAAAATCGATGCTCTTGGTGCATGAGAAATTTACTATTAGGCAAATCGATAACATGTTGGGCTTGATGGGGAAAGCTGGATTCCAAGGAACACGCATATTTTATTTCGGGGATGATAGGGAAAGAATGGTTGAGCTTAACTATGGGCGCGAGGCCCCATATCCAGGTTCTGGCAAATAATAAGGCGACCCATCGGAATCTGAATTTGTATAGGCCGATAAATGAGTTTAGAAAGCCCCGCCACCCCGCCTTGCGCGGGGTTCTTCATTTTTAGCCGCTGCTTTTTCTCTCAGCGCGCTTGCTGTTGCAGCACCCCATCGAGCATCTGCATCACGACCTGCTGCCGCGCGCGCGGCAACTGCGCGATGCGTTCGAGTTGCTTCTGGAACTTGGGCGCCGGCCCGCGTTTGGCCGGTCTGGTTCGCCACGACGTACATCTACGACACGCTCGGCCGCATCGGCAAGCAGATCAACGGCGTCACCACGCAAGTGTTCCTGTATCAAGATCAATTGCGCATCGCCGCCGAACTGGATGTCAGCAACACCGTCGTCGCAAGATTCGTGTACGGTACGAAGGTCAACGTGCCGGACTACATGGTCAAAAACGGAACCACGTACCGGATCGTGATGGATCACCTCGGTAGCGTGAAACTCGTCATCAACACCTCGAACGGAAGCGTCGTGCAACGCATGGACTACGACAGCTACGGCAACGTCACCAACGACACCAACCCCGGGTTCCAGCCGTTCGGGTTTGCGGGTGGCATTTACGACAGCGACACCAAGCTCGTCCGGTTCGGGGCACGGGACTACGATGCTGAAACGGGCAGATGGACGGCAAAAGATCCGATTCTTTTTGAAGGTGGCGACAGCAATATCTACGCCTATGTTGGAAGTGAACCGATCAACGGAATCGATCCGGAAGGTGAAAGCTCGTTAGGTAACTTGGCTATCTTGGCGGCAGCTGTAGGTGGTGTAAGGGGCTACCA
>CAZNPF010000023.1:0-26392 GCA_964574995.1 uncultured Pseudomonadales bacterium
AATCGCCGTGTGCAACCTCGGCTCGATCTCGTTGGAAAATCACGTGACGGCCGATGGCGGTCTCGATCTGAAAAAGCTCGAGAAAACCGTACGCACTGCCGTGCGCATGCTCGACAACGTCATCGACATCAACTACTACGCCGTACCGCAAGCACGCAAATCCAATTTGCAGCACCGGCCGGTAGGCTTGGGCATCATGGGTTTCCAAGATGCCCTGCACATCCAGCGCATTCCGTACGCCTCGGAAAAAGCCGTGGAATTTGCCGATCGCTCGATGGAAGCCATCAGCTACTTCGCCATTCAAGCATCGACTGAGTTGGCAGAAGAGCGTGGCACCTACGCCTCTTACGAAGGCTCGCTGTGGAGCAAGGGCATCCTGCCGATCGACTCCATCGAAATCTTGGCGCGCGAGCGTGGTGAGCAATACCTGAAAGTTGATCGCAGCAAGACGCTGGACTGGAACAAACTGCGCGCCCGTGTGCAAACCGCCGGCATGCGTAATTCCAACGTGATGGCGA
The DNA here is from genome assembly GCA_964574995.1 of uncultured Pseudomonadales bacterium. Classification (GTDB taxonomy): domain Bacteria; phylum Pseudomonadota; class Gammaproteobacteria; order Pseudomonadales; family JADFDG01; genus JADFDG01. The sequence goes on from CAZNPF010000023.1 coordinate 519, forward strand.
TTGCACCGACGGCGACGATTTCCAACATCACCGGCGTCAATCAGTCGATCGAACCGACGTTCCAGAACCTGTACGTGAAATCGAACCTGTCTGGCGAGTTCACCGTGGTGAACCCGTATTTGGTACGCGAACTGAAAAGTCGCGGCCTGTGGGATAACGTCATGGTCAACGATCTCAAGTACTACGACGGTTCCGTGCAGAAGATCGATCGTATTCCAGATGATCTGAAGGAATTGTTCCGCACGGCGTTTGAAGTCGAGCCACGTTGGCTGGTCGAGGCTGCAAGCCGTCGTCAGAAGTGGATTGATCAGGCGCAGTCCTTGAACCTGTATATCGATCAAGCCAACGGTAAGAAGTTGGATATCACCTACAAGATGGCGTGGTTGCTAGGTTTGAAGACCACGTATTACCTGCGCGCCATCGCCGCCACACAAACCGAGAAATCCACGATCAACGATGGCCGTCTCAATCGTGTGAAAAACACGATCGAGGAAGCGCCGGCAGAAATGACCAAGGCTGCCGATGTGCCCAAGGCCTGCTCGCTGGATAACCCGGATTGCGAGGCTTGCCAGTAAGCGCGTATCGGCGGGCATCACCGCCCGCCGGCACTGCACTGATTCGTCATGAACGAGAAAGACAAGGAAAAGAAGTACGAGGCACACATGCTGAACTGGGATGATTTCCATACCGATGAAAAAGCCACGGCTCACCCCGTCTCGTCGTCCGCGGCTGCGCAAGCAGCAGCGCCAACAACAACGGCAACGCCAGCAACAGTTTCTGCTGCAGCAACAAGCCAGCGAAACGTAACTGCTGAGCAGCCGGCAGCCGCTAAGCCAGCGCAACAATCGGCACAACCATCGGCGGCGACAAAGCCTGCTGCACCAAAACCGGCATCGCCGAAGCAACCGTGGACGCAGCCAACCGGCAGCGCCCTGGAGCGGGCGCGTGCTGCGGTGGAAAATATGGACACCCGCGAAGGCGAGGCCGAACTCACCGGTAAATCCAGCCGTGTCGCGGTCGATGAAAAGCGGATGATCAACTGCCGCGCCGATCTCAATCAGCTCGTGCCCTTCAAGTACGACTGGGCTTGGCAGAAATATCTCGACGGCTGCGCCAACCACTGGATGCCGCAAGAAATCAACATGACCGCAGACGTCGGCATGTGGAAGACGCCGGACGGCTTGTCCGACGACGAGCGCCGCATCGTCAAACGTTCGCTGGGTTTCTTCTCCACCGCCGATTCGTTGGTGGCAAACAATCTGGTGCTGGCCACCTATCGCCTGATCACCAACCCCGAGTGCCGCCAGTACATTCTGCGTCAGTCGTTTGAAGAAGCGATACACACGCACGCTTATCAGTACTGCATCGAATCCTTGGGCATGGATGAAGGCGAGATCTTCAACATGTACCACGAGATTCCCGCCGTCGCCCGCAAGGCACAGTGGGGCATTCAGTACACCCGCGAAATTTCCGACCCGCAATTCACCACGGGTACGCCGGAAACGGATAAGGCTCTGCTGCAGAATTTGATCGCGTTTTATTGTGTGCTAGAAGGCATCTTCTTCTACTGCGGTTTCACCCAGATTCTATCGATGGGCCGCCGCAACAAAATGACCGGCGTCGCCGAACAGTTCCAATACATCCTGCGCGACGAGTCCATGCACGTAAACTTCGGCGTCGACATGATCAACCAGATCAAGCTCGAAAACCCGCACCTGTGGGATGCCGAGATGCAGGACACCGCTACGCAGATGATTTTGGAAGGCACCGAGCTGGAAATCCAATACGCACGCGACACCATGCCGCGCGGCGTCTTGGGTATGAATGCGGCCATGATGGAAGAATATCTTCAGTACATCGCCAATCGTCGGCTTGCCCAGTTGGGCCTGAAAGAGCAATTCCCAGGTGCGCAAAATCCATTCCCTTGGATGAGTGAAATCATGGATCTGCGTAAGGAGAAAAATTTCTTCGAAACGCGAGTCACTGATTATCAGACGGGTGGTGCGTTGAGCTGGTAAGCAGCACACAACACAAGAAGGAAGCTGTTTTGACGGGTCAGCGCCAACTGACCCGGTTTTCGACGTGCGGGTAGCACGCGAGGGCGGCCCTGCTCTTTGAGCAGGTGCCGCCCTTCTTTTTTGTGGACTGCGCGATATCCGGGGTACAGTCCGGCATGTCCTGAAGAAACGAAATGGCCTTGGTAACGCGCCGTGAATCATCCATTTGCCGACCTGATCCATTTACGCATTGATGAGCAATCTGCCGGGCACAGCCGGCTTGCACTCACGGCTGCCGCACAGCACATGAATCCACATAACGTCGTGCACGGGGCCGTCGTTTACGCCATGGTCGACACCGGTATGGGTGCCGCGTTGTACCCGACTCTCGCAGACGGTGAGATCTGCGCCACGATTGAAATCAAAATCAATTACTTCAAGCCTGTCACAGAAGGCACGCTGACCTGCGTCACCGATCTGATCAACCGGGGAAAAACGGTTGCGAATCTGGATTCCAAGGTTTACTTGGGAGGCCGGTTGGTTGCCCACGCCAACGGTAATTACGCGATATTCGCTCCGCGACAGAGTGCCGGCTGATTATGTGTTGCGGGTGAAGTGGTTCGACGGAACACGCCTGACGATGTGAGGTCATACGCCGCTCGTCTCATCAATCCTTGTGCTTTGCTCATCGCGCTATCGCCTCTGTCAAAATCGAGCAACATCGCGCGAAAACCTGATCTTGGAATACCTATTCATGCCTCTTGTCCTGCGCTGTCTTTCTCATGCCATCTCCGTTTTGCGTGTTCGTCGCTCGCCGACAGCCCTGCCGCTGCTGCTCACTTTCCTGCTCGCCGCTTGCGGCGGTAGCGACCCGGCCACACCCGGCAAAAACCAGGGCAATGCCGGCGCCCCGGCACCGGTAAAAGTGGCCAGTGCCACACAGTCAGCGTGGCAACAACCGATCGATGGCATTGCGACGCTGCGCGCGCAGGAATCGGTGCTGGTGACAGCACCGGTCGCGGGCCGCGTCACTACCGTGCAATTTCGCGAAGGCGCGCGCGTCGTTGCCGGCGCACCGCTGGTGCAACTGGAAGATACGGAGGAACGTGCCGAATACAACGCGGCCAAAGTGAATCTTGAATTACAACAACAACGTTTTCGTCGTTCACAAGAGCTGCACGATAAGCAATTGCTGTCGCAAGATGATTTCGATGCGCAAGCGCAAACATTAAAAGACGCACAGGCTCGCACCGCGCTGGCCAAAGCGCGCCTCGACAAATTAGCCATCACCGCACCATTCGCCGGCGTGTTGGGTTTCCGCCAAGTTTCGCCAGGCACTCTGGTGAAACCTGGCGACAGCATCGTTTCACTGGACGCACTGGATACCTTGCGCGCGGAATTCCAGATACCGGAATCACAACTGGCTGCGCTGCACTTCGGTAGCCCCGTCACTGCACAATCAGCGGCCTATCCCGGCCGTGCCTTCAAAGGCACGGTGACGTTGATCGGCTCACGTATCGACGACACCACGCGCACACTCCCGGTGCAAGCACGTATCAATAATCACGATCTCGCGCTCAAGCCCGGCATGTTGCTCACGCTCACCGCCGAAGCCAAACCACGGCAGGCCTTGTTCATACCGGAAGCCGCGCTGGTACCAGAAGGTAACAATCAATACGTGTGGCGCGTTGCGTCCGATCAAACCGCAGAACGTATCAACGTGACCACCGGTGTGCGCCAACCCGGGCAGGTGGAAATCATCGCCGGGCTCAAGGTGGGCGACGTCGTCGTCACCGAAGGACAAACGGCGCTGCAACCAAAACGCAAAATTGTGGTGTCTGCCGACGCCCCGCCGGAGAACTGACATGTGGTTGTCCGATGTGTCGGTAAAGCGCCCGGTGCTGGCAACCGTCATCAATGCGTTACTGCTCGTGTTTGGGCTGTACGCCATGTTCAGCCTGTCCGTGCGCGAATATCCGGACATCGACCCACCGATCGTCTCTGTCGACACGCGCTATCCGGGCGCATCAGCGCCGGTGGTGGAAACACGCATTACCCAAGTGCTGGAAGAACAGATCGCCGGTATCGAAGGCATTCGCTCGCTCAATTCGCAAAGCAGCGATGGTCGATCACGCATCACGATTGAATTTTCGTTGGCGCGCGACGTCGACAACGCCGCCAACGATGTCCGTGATCGTATTTCGCGCGTGCTAAAAAATCTCCCGGACGAAGCCGATCCGCCGGAAGTCACCAAAGCCGATTCCGACGCCAGCCCTATCGTCTGGATGGTGCTGACTTCCGATCGATTGGGCGCGATGGACCTTTCCGCTTACGCCGAGCGTCATCTCGTCGATCGTTTTGCGGCGCTGGATGGTGTGTCGGCCGTCCGTATCGGTGGCGAGCGGCGCCCCGCCATGCGCATCTGGTTGGATCGTCGCGCGTTGGCGGCACGTAATCTCACCGTACAAGATGTGGAATCCGCGCTGGCAGCACAAAATCTAGAACGACCCGCCGGAAAAATCGAATCCGCTGAGCGTGAGTTCACTCTGCGTACGGCACGTGCCTTCACCACCCCGGAACAATTTGCTCAGTTGGTGGTGACGCGTGGCGCCAATGGCTACCCCGTCACGCTCGGCGACATTGCCCGCGTCGAAGTCGCTCCGGCTGATTTGCAAACCTTATTTCGCGCTAATGGTAAACCGGCGGTTGGCCTCGGTGTCGTCAAGCAGTCCACCGCCAACACCTTGTCCGTGGCAAAAGCGGTCAAACGCGAGATGGCGGAAGTCTCCGCGACGCTGCCAGAAGGTATGAGCATCCGCGTCAATTCCGATTTTTCGTTATTCATCGATGCTTCATTGCATGAGGTCGAAATCACGCTGGCTATTGCCGCATTGCTCGTGGTGCTGGTGATCTTTCTGTTCCTCGGTGATTGGCGAGCAACCCTGATCCCCGCCGCCACCGTACCCATTTCGCTGATTACTTCTTTCCTGTTTTTGCTGCTGTTCGGGTTCTCGATCAACATTCTGACCTTGCTGGCCATGGTGCTGGCCATCGGTCTCGTGGTGGATGACACCATCGTGGTGGTCGAAAATATTCATCGTCGGATTTATGCCGGCGAATCACCGCTCGTTGCCAGTTATCGCGGCGCACGCGAAGTCGGATTTGCCATCGTCGCCACGACGGCTGTACTGATTGCTGTCTTCACACCATTAGCGTTTCTACAAGGAAACATCGGCCGACTGTTCAGTGAGTTTGCGTTGGCGCTGGCAGGTAGCGTGTTCTGTTCCGCCATCGTGGCGTTGACGCTTTCGCCGGTACTGTGCTCGCTATTGCTGCGCACCGCCGAGCGCGATCACGCAGCAGAAACACGCGGGTTGGCAGGCCATATCAATCGGCTAATGGCCAGCGTCAGTGCGCATTATCGGCAACGGCTGGACAGTTTTATCGATCGACCCAAACGTCCAGCATTGCTGTTGATCATCATGCTGGCGGGCATCACCGCGTTGTTTGGGTATCTGCCCCGTGAGTTCACACCGCGCGAGGATCGTGGTCAGTTCCAGGTGCAAGCCACCGCGCCAGAAGGTGCAAGTTTCGATTACACCGCACGCTATCTCGCACAGATCGAAAGCCTGCTATTAGCGGATTTGCGCGATGAAACGCATCCGCACAGTGACATCGATCGTTTTTTGATTCGAGTTCCCGGTTTTGGCAGTAATGCGGCCAATAGCGGCATGGCCATGGTGTCGCTGGTGGATTGGGGTGAGCGCAAACGCACGACTGATGAAGTGGCCACGCTACTCAGCCGCGAATTAGTGAAAATGCCCGGCATCACGGCGCGTGCCGCACAACGCAGCGGCTTTGGCAGTAGCTACGGCCAACCGGTGCAGATGGTGATTGCCGGTGGCGACTGGAATGAACTCGCACTGTGGCGCGACAAGCTCATGGCGCGGATCACGATGGAAAATCCGTCGATCATTCGCCCCGACTCTGACTACAAAGAAACCAAGCCCACATTAGATGTCGCATTGGATATGGCGCGCGCAGCCGACCTCGGCGTTTCTGTCGAAAGCGTCAGCCACACGCTGGAAACTCTGCTCGCCGGCCGTAGCGTGACCACTTGGCAACAAGATGGCGATGAATACGATGTGCTGTTGCAGGCCAGCCCCAATGACCGCGCCACGCCGGGCGATCTCGACGGTATTTATGTGCGCTCGAACACATCCGGCGCGCTGGTGCCTCTGGGTAACTTGCTCACGACGCGCGAAACCGCGAGTGCGCCCACACTCAATCGTTACAATCGACTGCGTGCCGTTACCCTCAGCGCCGGACTCGCCCCCGGTTACACCTTGGGTGAAGCCGTGAAGTATCTGGAAAAAATTGCTGCCGAAGAATTACCACCGCAGGCCGTAATTTCTTGGAAGGGCGACGCACGCGAATTACAAGAATCTGGCACTGCCATTTACCTGACCTTTGCCATGGCGCTGCTGGTCGTTTTCCTCGTACTGGCCGCGCAATTTGAAAATTGGCTGCATCCGGTCGCCATCATGACCACCGTGCCACTGGCCTTGTTTGGTGGGCTCGCGGCACTGGCCGCTTTCGGTTATTCACTCAATATCTATTCGCAGATCGGCTTGGTGATGCTGATTGGTTTGGCTGCCAAGAACGGTATTTTGATTGTCGAATTTGCTAATCAGCGGCGCGATGCCGGGCTCGCGTTTCGTGACGCCATTTTGGAAGCCGCGCAAGTACGCTTGCGGCCCATCCTGATGACGTCGCTGGCGACAGCGGCCGGCGCAATACCACTCATCGTCGGCAGCGGTGCCGGCAGCGAAGCACGCGCCAATCTCGGCCTCGTGGTGTTCTGGGGCGTACTGTTTTCCACCTTCCTCACACTGGTGGTCGTTCCCGCCATGTATGCGCTGCTGTGTCGCAACACCGGCTCGCCCGGTGCACGCGCCGCACGACTGGAGCGCGAGCTGTGAGCTTGCGAGAGCGCTATTACAAGGTGATCGTCATGCCTGCGACGGGAATCTCGGCGGCGATGCGCTTCTCACGCCAGAGGCGCTCGGCCAAGGCCTGCAATGCCTCTGGCTCGCCGTGAACCAGATTGAACCGCGGCTTATTACAAAAATTTGCGGCCCACGCCACCAACTCGTCTTGGCCCGCATGCGCAGAAAAACCCCCTAGCGTGTGCACCTGCGCATTGACCGCGTAATGCTGGCCAAACATGCGGACGCTTCGTGCGCCGTCGACCAGCGCCCGTCCCAACGTACCGCGCGCCTGAAAACCCACAAACACCAGTCGCGTGTCTTTTTTCCACAGCCGCTGCTTCAAATGATGACGAATACGCCCACCCGAACACATGCCGCTACCGGCGATGACTATGGCACCACGGGCGATACGGTTGATCGCCATCGACTCCTCGACGCTTGATGTCAGCCGCAATCCCGGCAGAAACGCTTCCAGCGTCTTACCACGATGGCGTCGCATCAGACTGATATCGTGACGATCGAGATGATCAAACCACTGGTCATAGATGCGTGTGACCTCAATCGCCATCGGCGAATCAAGGAATATCTGCCAGCGGTCTAGCCGACCCTCGTGATGCAACAACCCCAACGTGAACAGCAAATCTTGGGTACGGCCAACGGCAAAAGCCGGAATCAATACGTTGCCGCCTTCTTTCCAGGCATCGGCGAGCACCTGCGCCAACTCCTCAATGGTCTCGTCACGCGGCCGATGATTACGATTGCCGTAAGTGCCCTCCATCAGCACCACATCAGCCGTCTCCAGTTTCGCCGGCTCGGTCATCAACACCGTATCGTTCGCACCAAGGTCGCCGGAGAACACCAGCGTGCGTTTATTGCTGTTGCCACCCACTTTCACTTCGACGATCGCCGAACCCAGAATGTGCCCCGCATCGTGAAAACAGAGTTCAACGTCACCCGCGATCTTGTGGCAAACGCCGTACTCTACGGGCTCGCAAAGTTCGAGCACACGAGCAACATCTTCCATCGTGTACTGCGGCAGCAACTCATCTTTGCCGCCGCGTTGGCGTTGGCGGTTTTCCCACTCGAGATCGCGCAAGTACAGACCGACAGCATCTTCTAGCATGACGGCCAGCAGGTTGCGGGTGGCTGGCGTGCAGAAAATAGGCCCGGCAAATCCCTCGTGTACGAGCCGAGGCAGCATGCCGGAATGATCAAGATGCGCGTGCGAAAGTAGCACCGCATGAATCGACTCCGGTTGGAACGGAAATCGAGCCTTATTGAGATGGCCAACGTCATCGCCGCCCTGACGGATGCCGCAGTCGAGCAGGAACTTGCGGCTCCCGGTATCTAGCAGATAGCAGGAACCGGTAACTTCCTGAGCTGCGCCGACGAACGTCACGCTGGCCATGCACGTGTTACTCCTAGGAACGACAAAGGAAGCGATCATGCTACCATCCGGTCGGCATCGGCCGATGGATGGCCGGGCAATCGCAGGAATCGTCGCCACCATACATTCTGTGGCGATACCAACAGCACACATTTCCCGACAACTTGCAGACGGACGACGCACATGACTTCAGCTCGCAGCATCCGCATCCTGATGCTCCCTTTTTTCCTATTGGCCACCACCAGCTTTGCCATCGCCACCGATGCGCAAGCGGCCAGCACGAAAAATGCCAAAGCGTCAGCCTCTCTCGAAGATCAACTCGCCGTCGCCGATGAAGAGCAAGATCGTCTGGCTCGGCAGCGGAAAGATCTCAAGGAACGTGAAGACGCGCTGCAATCACAACTGGACACCAGCAATAAATTGATCGCCGAGAAAGACGCGCTGATCAAGAAGCTGGAAGAACAGATTAAGGCGCTCAAGGCGGCTGGCAAAGATGCTGGCAAAGATAAGGCTGGGAAAAGCAACCCGGCTAAGTAATTCATCGTGTGATGCCGCCGTTATCGGCAGCATCATCGACCAGATTGACCAGAAAAAAGGCGCCTTAAGGCGCCTTTTTCGTTACAGGGCAAGTTCCCTCACCAATCTGTGCAACGTTTCTCGAATCTCAGCGCACAAACACCAGACTCAACCAAGGCACGTAGGTGATCAACAACACCACCGCCAGCAGCACCAAGAAGAATGGGAAAGTCGACATCCAAACATCGACCATCGATTTGCGGAAACGGAAGCTGGCGATGTAAAGACTCATGCCCACAGGCGGCATGAAGTAACCAATTTGCATATTGGCCAAGAAAATAATTCCGAGATGCACAGGGTCTACGCCATAACCCTGCGCCACCGGCACCAGCAGCGGCACCATGATGATCAGCGCCGGGAAAATCTCCAACATGCAACCCAGAATCAGCAGCATGACGTTCAGCAATAACAGGAACGTCAATTTGCTGTCGACATGCTCACGAATCAGATCGAACAGCATCTCCGGAACAGACGCATCAACCAGTACGTTAGCAAACGCCATCGCCATGCCCATGATGATCAGTACGCCGCCGACCATGACCATCGCATCACGCATAATGCGCGGCAAATTTCGCATCGGAATTTCGCGGTAGACCAGCATCTGTACGATCAATGCATACAGCGCCGTCACCGCCGCCGCTTCTGAAATCACAAAATAGCCGCCGTAAATGCCTCCTAGCACCACGATCGGCAGCGGCAACTCCCACTTGGCTTCCCAGAGTGCGTCGCGGACTTCTTTCAGACTGAACGGCGTCAGCGGAATTTTTTGGCCGCGATTGGCCCACAGGCTATAGAACCAAAGCGCAACGACCATCACCAGTACCGGCAAAATGCCAGCAACGAATAAATCTTCCAGCGTGACGCCCTGCACACCCATTTGCTGAACGATCACGCCATAAATGATCAGCGGCAATGCAGGCGGCAATAACAAACCCAAAGAGCCGGTGGTTGTCACCAGCCCCATCGAAAACCGTTCTTTGTAGCCTGCCTCGCGCAGCGCCGGCAGCAGCAATGCACCGATGGCAACGATGGTGACGCCCATTGCGCCGGAGAATGCCGTGAACATCGCGCAGGTCATCAACGCTACCAGCGCCAAACCACCGGGCATCCAACCCATCAGCGCCTGCGTCACACGCACCAGACGGTGCGACGTATTGCTTTCCGACAGCAGATAACCCGCAAACGTGAACAGCGGCAACGCCAACAAGACAGAGGTATCGGTCAATCGATACAGCTCAATCGCCACCGTCTGCAAATCAATATCGTTGGCGTAAAAGCCAATCATGGCGCCCAGCGCGATCACCACAAATAAAGGTGCGCCCAGCAATCCAATAGCAACGGCAAATGCCGACAAAATAGCGTTCACAGTTCTGCGTCCCTATGCACGGGTCGACGCCCTGTCGCCAAACCGACAGCGACTATCACATAGCGCACTGCAATCAATATGAACGCCGTCGGGATGGCGGTTTGGCAGATCCAAGCTGGCACCGCAGCGAAAGCGACTGATCCGTATTCGCGCTCGCTTTGTACAAACTGCAAGGCATACCAAGCGATCACCGCACAGATCACCGCAGCGCACAACGAAGTGAAGACGGCCAGCATGCGAGCAAAACGATCCGGCAGAAAACGAGCCACCGCATCGATGGCAATATGATCGTTATCACGCGCCGCAATGGACGCACCCAGCAATGCCATCCACAACACAGCCACACGCAAGAACGGGTCCACCCAGACCAGGCTGGTATCTGCGGCATTGCGCAATACAATCTGCGCCACCGCCAGCAAAATCATCAGCAATAGCAACAGAACGAGCGCGGAATCCTCGATCAAATGCAGCCCTTTCCACAGGGCCTTGATGGCTTGCCGTAGATAAATCATGCGCAGCTTTAGCTCAGCGTTTGGCAGCAGCGGCTTTCGGCGCCGCCTTGCCTGAACGGAATTCAATCAGATGCTTGCGCAACTCAGTCAGCGCCTCCGCCGACAACTCACCACGCGCGACGACTTCATCCGTTGCTTTTTCTGCCAAGCTTTCCCACTGCGCTAACTGCGCCGCCGTCGGCGTCACCGTCTTGATGCCTTGCTTGGTCGCCAGCGTAACCAGCGCAGCCTCACTGTCCTTGCGACCCATGCGATCTAAATCAACAAACGCCGCATTCAGCGCGGTACGCACCACCAGTTGATTTGCAGGCGCGATCTTTGCGAAGTATTTAGCGTCAATCGAGAGCAGGCCGTAGGTGTAAAGCAACTGCACATCAGTGCGGAATTTCACACGCGTGTGCCATTGCATAATAATGGCGGCCGCTGGCGGTACAGCGACGGCATTGATGGCGCCCGTCTGCAGTGACGTCAACACATCGCCGTACGGCAACACAATCGGAGAAATACCCCAGCTTTTTGCTGCCTGTTCCGAGGCGGGATCGTTGGCCGGCACCCACAGTTTCTGCTTGCGCAAATCCTCAACGGTGGCGACCGGCGCGTTCGACATCACGTTGGCAAAACCACCATCAACAATACCGAACGATGTCCAGCCTGATTTTTCCAGCCCGGCCATCAATTTTGCGTCCATTTTGCTGCGGACATAATCGACTTCCGCATAGGAACGGAACGCCAACGGCACGTTGTAAACCTGAATATCTTTATAGAACGGCGCCATGGCACCCGCTTGCGTCAACGCACCATGCAACTGGCCGGTGCGAATTTTCCGCAACACGGTCGCGTCATCTCCTTGCACACCGCCAGGGTAAAACTTGAGTTTTACTTCGCCACCCGTTTTCTGCTCGATCTCAGTGCCGGCCTGCTTCAAACGCGCAACGACCGCGCCTTCTGGATACAACGTAGAAATCTTCAGCACGGTGGGTGCTGCCGGTGCGAGCCCCGACACCAACGACAACGCAGCGGCCAGCATCGTCGCGGTCAACCGCCGTGAAAACTGCAAACTTGTACGATTCATGCGCTTACTCCTCATTGCCCGCGTCCGATAAAACAGGAACGCAGCGGTAAAGACGTGATTGCCTCATAAAAGCAGCACGTCAGAAATAATCGTCGGCCTCAGCCAGCAGGCGACGCGCTTCCTCTTGTGCGTACACATTGGCCAACGTCCAGCCATGCATACGCGGCTCAGCGGCGAGCACTTCACTCAGTAAGCGATCGTGCAGTTCGCGGTCGTATAACAAGCGTGCGTACTGCCGTGCGTACAACATCTTGGCGTAAAGGTTGTGACCGCCAGACAGGCGAACCGACTCCTCGAAATATTGCTTGGCCACATCCGGCTTGCCGCCCAGTGCCGGCGGCAGCAGGCTGTTGATCACGCCGAGATACATCTGCGGCATGCCTTTCTCGTATGACGAATCCAGCGCCACCACCCGCGCAAACAGCGCGCGTACGCGGGGTAACTCGGCAATCGCACTCATGTCGTTACTGTGCGTCTGTAAAAAACCCGCCCACGCACCACCCAATGCGTAAAGCATGGGCAGTTCATCGTCGTCACAATCTGCCAGCCATTTTTCGAATGCATCAAAATCGATGCCCTGCAGATCGCAGGCGTCGTCCCGTTCCGCACACGCAGCACGCAAGGCATAACCCAGCGAACGGTCGCTGTAGTGCGCTGCGCGTTCCGTGGTCGTGGGCACCAGCGTGGCGTAAGCACCGTAGAGCGAGGCCGCTGAGCGCAGGAGTTTTTCGTCATCCGGCCAGGTCACCAGCAGGCCGTCGACCGTCACCATGTAGGCCGGCAGCGCCGCGCCCACCAGTTGCGGATCGTCGCTATCGAGCAAGCCATAAGGCAGATTGGCGGAGATGCGACTCAACGCGCAGCCGGTATTGCCCAGCACCAGCAGCAGGATCACAAGAGCCGGCAACAGTCGGCGCGGCAGGCGGTTAGGCAGAAAGGACAAGCGTTTACCCCGATAGTCACCCGGTCAGCCGGGATTTATTGTGCGGCCCCAAGACTCTTGGCCGAGCGAAGGGTCTTTATAGCAATCCAAATCCTTCGACACAATCGACCGCGAACGGCACAATGTGCCGCAACCCGTTGTTTCCGCAAGACTTTGATCCACGCCCCGGACCTGCAATCGGGGGCAGGAGAGCCTCATGCACGTCCCTGAACTGCTATCGCCCGCCGGTAGCCGCAAGCACATGCGTTACGCCTTCGCCTACGGGGCGGATGCCGTTTACGCCGGCCAGCCGCGCTACTCGCTGCGCGTGCGCAACAACGAATTCAACCGCGAAGAACATCTGGCGGAAGCGATCGCGGAAGCTCATCGCCTCGGTAAGCAGTTCTATTTGGCGGTGAATCTATCCCCGCATAACGACAAACTGCGTTCGTTTGAGCGCGACATGGCACCCATCGTCGCGATGAAACCGGATGCGCTGATCATGGCTGATCCCGGCCTGATCATGATGGTGCGCGACCGCTGGCCGGAGCTGCCCGTCCATCTCTCCGTGCAAGCCAATGCGGTGAACTGGGCGACGGTGAAATTCTGGCACCGCATGGGTTTGACGCGCGTGATTTTGTCGCGCGAACTCGGCTTGGAAGAAATCGCCGACATTCGCGAAAAAGTGCCGGAAATGGAGCTGGAAACTTTCGTGCACGGCGCGCTGTGCATCGCCTATTCCGGCCGCTGCCTGCTCTCCGGCTACATGAATCATCGCGATTCCAATCAAGGGGCCTGCACTAATTCCTGTCGCTGGCCGTATCAGGTGCACGACGCGGCCGAAACGGAAACCGGCGACATCGTCGCCACGCGCCCGCACGTGCAACAGGCAGCCATCGCCGCCAATGGCACGGGCTTGGGTCGCTGGACACCGGCTGATCGTGCGCCCACCGAAATTGGTGAAAGTCGCTGGGACGAAGCCGGCCGCGCGCAGCAAGTGTTTTTGCTGCAACAAGACGAACGCCCAGGCGAGTACATGCCGGCGTACGAAGATGAACACGGCACTTACATCATGAACTCGCGTGATTTGCGCGCCGTGCAGCATGTAAATGCGCTGACCAAAATGGGCGTGCATTCACTGAAGATCGAAGGCCGCACCAAATCGCACTATTACGTCGCACGCACCGCACAGGTCTACCGCCGCGCCATCGACGATGCCGCCGCTGGCCGCGCCTTCGACATGCAGTTGATGGAAGATTTAGAAAAAATGGCGAGCCGCGGTTTTACCGAGGGCTTCTATCGCCGGCATTTGCCGGAAGAAATGCAGTACTACGAAGGCGGCACGTCGAGCGCCGGCACCCAGCAGTTTGTGGGCGACATCGTCGATGTTGATACCCAACGCGGCTTGCTCACCGTGCAGGTAAAAAACCGTTTTGCAAAAGAAGATCGCGTAGAAATCATGACGCCTAGCGGCAATGCCGTGGTGCGGCTGGATGCGCTGGAAAACGCCAAAGACGGCGCACGCGTGGACGTGGCGCCGGGTGATGGCTGGGTCGTGCGCATTCCGCTACCTGAGTCTCTGCGCAACGTGAATTTCGAGCACGGCTTGCTGATGCGCGAGGTCGCGACCCAAGAACTACCGAAAGCCGCGGGTGGATGCTCGTAAGGTGATGTGACGGTGCGGGTCTGTGTCGGCTAACAAGGGCTCGCAAGCAGTAGCTCGCAAGGTCACGCGGCTGTGCGGGTCGGTGTCGGCGACCTGTGTCGAGGGAAGGACTAGCGAAGTCTGTCCGACGAGATACCCAGTCGCCAGAATCGACCCACACAGCCTGACGACGACCATCAACTTTCATCGACATTCATCACCCATACAAAGCAGCGGCCTATCACACAGCGTCACCATATAAATCATTTTGGAATATTCGATGCCTCTCTCCACCGAACCACTTTTTACACCGTTCACATCGCCCAAACTCACGCTGAAAAACCGCATCGTGATGGCGCCGATGACTCGCTTGCGCTCACCGAACGGCGTGCCGGGTCAAGATGTAGCGGATTACTACCGTCGCCGCGCCGAAAATGAGGTGGGCCTCGTCATCACCGAAGGCACCGTGGTGAATCACCCTGCTGCCAACGGTTATCCGGGTGTGCCCTATTTTTACGGTGATGCGTCTCTCGCTGGCTGGCAAAACGTCGTCAACGCGGTGCACGGCGCTGGCGGCAAAATCATGCCGCAGTTGTGGCACGTGGGCTCGGTGCGCCGCGCCGGTATGCCGCCTGATCCGTCGGTGCCAGGATATTCGCCCAGCGGCCTCGCAAAACCCGGTGGCAAACTCGTCTGCCATGAAATGAGCAAAGACGACATCCGCGCCACTATCAACGCATTCGCAGAGGCCGCACGCGATGCCAAAGCCCTCGGCTTCGACGGTATCGAACTGCACGGTGCGCATGGCTATCTGATCGACCAATTTTTCTGGGAAGGTACCAATCAGCGCCGCGATGAATACGGCGGATCGTTGCTGAATCGTTCCCGCTTTGCCATCGAAATCATCGAAGCCGTGCGTAAAACCGTAGGCGATGATTTTCCGATCTGCCTGCGTTGGTCGCAATGGAAGCAGCAGGACTACACCGCCAGGCTCGCGCCAACACCAGAAGATTTGGCGAAATTTTTGAACCCGCTATGCGATGCAGGCGTTGATATTTTTCATTGCAGCATGCGTCGTTATTACAAACCCGAGTTTGAGCACTCCCCGCTCAACCTCGCCGGCTGGACTCAACAAATCACCGGCAAATCGGTGATCGCCGTCGGCTCGGTCGGCTTGGATACCGACTACCTCACGACGGTCATGCCTAATTCAGAAGCGCCGCACAGCGACGGCATCGATCCCTTGATGGAGCGCTTCAACAAGGGTGAGTTCAATCTCGTGGCAGTCGGCCGCGCGTTGTTGGCTGATCCTGCGTGGGCGCGAAAAATCCGGGAAGGTCGCGGCAATGAGGTGAATGTGTACGCCAAAGAAGTCGAAGCGCATTACTTCTGATGAATTATCGCCACGGTTTTCACGCAGGGAACTTTGCCGACGTGCTCAAGCACGTCGTGGCTATCGCTATCGTCGACTATCTCACCAAGAAAGACGCGGCATTCTGCGTGCTGGATACTCACGCGGCGCGCGGCAGTTACGATCTCATCGCTGGGCAGGCAGAACGTACACGCGAGTATGAAAGCGGTGTCGGTCGCTTGTGGGGCGCGGCCGATGCGCCGCCGTTGACAGCGCGCTATCTGCAACAAGTGCGCGAATTCAATCGTATGCGTGGTGGCGGCGACACACTCACCTCCTACCCCGGCTCGCCTCGGCTGGCGCGTATGGCGATGCGGCCGCAAGATCGCCTGCTTGCCTGCGAATTGCACCCGGAAGAATTTGCCCTGTTGCGCGCAGAGTTTCGAAGTGATGCGCAAGTACAACTGCACAATCGCGACGGCTGGGAGGCGCTCGGCGCATTGTTGCCGCCGAAGGAAAAACGTGGGCTGGTACTCATCGACCCACCGTATGAGCAACAGGAAGCAGAACTCACGCAAGCCGCCGACGCGCTAATGACTGCGTATCGAAAATTTCCAAACGGCACACTGGCGCTTTGGTATCCGATCAAAGAGCGCACCACGATCGAGCGCTTTCACCGTCGGCTGCGCTCCGCCGGTGTGAACAACGTGCTCATCGCCGAGCTGTGTGTGTGGCCCGATGACAACCGCCTAGGTCTCAACGGCAGCGGCATGGTCATCCTCAACCCACCGTGGCAACTGGACGTACAACTTCGCAGTGAATTGCCTTGGCTGTGGCGGCAATTGAGCATGGAGGGTGGTGGCCGCCATACCGTGCAGTGGCTGTCGCCACCGGCCTAATGCACACGGCATAATCGACGCGCCCCATATCGGATCCAGGGACCATCCCATGAAGCACGCCGCTCTTGCCCTCGTCACGGCCCTCGCGCTCATCGCCTGCGGCAAGTCTCCCGAGCAAAGCAGCAGTGAGACTGTCGTGCGAATTGGACAAGCCTCGCCGTTGACCGGCCAGCAAGCGTTGCTCGGCAAAGACAATGAAAACGGCGTTCGCATGGCGATCGATGAATTGAATGCGGCGGGATTCACCATCGCCGGCAAAGCCGTGACGTTCGAACTGGATTCGCAAGACGATCAAGCCGACCCGCGCATGGCCACCACCGTTGCACAGCGTTTTGTCGATGAAAAAGTCAATGCTGTCATCGGCCACCTGAATTCCGGCGCATCGATTCCCGCTTCCAAGGTTTACGCCGAAGCAGGCATCGTCCAAGTCTCACCGTCATCCACCGCCATCAAGTACACCGCGCAAGGTTATCGCACGACATTTCGCGTGATGGCTAATGATGCGCAGCAAGGCATGGCGCTCGGCGATTACACCGCGAATGATCTGCATGTGAAAAAAGTTGCCATCATCGACGACCGCACGGCTTACGGTCAGGGGCTTGCAGATGAATACGAAGCCTATGTCACGGATCGCGGAGTGAATGTCGTGGCGCGCGAATTCACCACCGACAAAGCCACGGAATTCTCCGCCATTCTTACGCGCATCAAGAGCAAACAGCCGGAGCTGGTGTTCTTCGGGGGCATGGCACCGCAAGCCGGCCCGATGATCAAGCAAATGCGTGCTTTGGGATTGAACGTGCAGTTCCTGGGCGGCGATGGCACACGCGCCGATGAATTCCGTACGCTCGCCGGTCCTGCTGCCGAAGGCACGATCGCTTCGTTGCCGGGTTTGCCGTTCGATAAAATGCCGGGCGGCCCGGCGTTCATGCAGAAATTCACCGCGAAATATGGCCAGGTGCAGATGTATGCACCCTATGCCTACGACGCCATGATGGCGGTGGCACAAGCCATGAAAACTGCCGGTTCTGCTGACCCGGCAAAGTATCTGCCCGCACTCGCAACGCTCGATTATCCCGGCGTCACCGGTCAGATTCGCTTCGATGACAAAGGTGACGTCGTCGGCGGTGCCGTCACACTTTATCGCATCGAAAAAGGCCAGTGGGTCACGCTGAAAACCCTGGGCGGCAATGCACTCCCTGCCAATGAGGCCCCGGCGACGCCATAAGTTTTTGCGTTCTCGGTAGCGGCTTCTTTCACTGTCATGGACATTCTCGTCCAGCAACTCGCCAATGGTCTGGTGCTCGGCAGCGTGTATGCGCTGATCGCGCTGGGCTACACCATGGTTTACGGCATTCTCGGCCTCATCAATTTCGCCCACGGCGAAGTGGTGATGATTGGCGCCATGGTGGCCATCAGCGTCATCGGTGTGTTGGCGGGCGCAGGGCTCGATCTGCCCGGTGCCGTACTGATGATGTGCGGATTACTGGTCGCCATTCCGGCCTGCGCGGCGTTGGGATTTTCCATCGAACGTGTTGCCTACCGACGCTTGCGCGATGCGCCACGGCTAGCACCATTGATCACCGCCATCGGTGTGTCGATCGTGTTGCAGAATCTCGCGATGATCATCTGGGGACGCGGTTATCAACCGTTTCCTGCCGTGCTGCCCACCGACAGTTTTGTGTTGTTCGGCGCTTACGTCACCGTCGCCAAAGTCATGGTCGTGGTGGTTTCTGTCTTGATGATGATCGCGTTGTGGTTTTTGGTTGAGCGCACCAAACTCGGCCGCGCCATGCGCGCCACCGCGCAAAATCCGCGCGCCGCCAAATTGATGGGTGTGGATACCGACCGCATCATTTCACACACATTTGTCATCGGTTCGGTATTAGGTGCCGTGGCCGGTGTACTGGTGAGCGCCACCTACGGTCAGGCCGATCCTTACATGGGTTTCATGCTCGGCCTAAAAGCGTTTACTGCGGCGGTACTCGGCGGCATCGGCAACCTCGCTGGCGCAGTGGTGGGTGGTTTGCTGCTCGGTATCATCGAGGCACTCGGCGCAGGCTATATCGGCGACATCACCGGCGGCGCACTCGGTAGCAACTATCAAGATATCTTTGCGTTTTTGGTGTTGATCGGCGTTTTGGTCTTCCGGCCATCCGGTCTGCTCGGCGAACGCGTCGCGGAGCGTGCATGAGCGTGCCGCAGCACCGCGTTTTTATAAAGCAGCGCCGTGTTTCCATCACATGGAACAACGCATGAGCATGCCATTGCCGCAGAAAGTGAAGGCCGGCTATGCGCTTGCCATGGTGGCGTTGCTGCTGCTGCCGATCATCACCGGCCTCACACTGGGCAATGCGTGGGTACGCACACTCGATTTCGCATTGCTCTACATCATGCTGGCACTCGGCTTGAACATCGTCGTGGGCTACGCCGGCTTACTGGATCTGGGTTACATCGCGTTTTACGCCGTAGGTGCCTACACCTGGGCGCTGCTCGCCTCACCACAATTTGAGCTGCATTTACCGTTCTGGATCATTCTGCCTATCGGTGCATTGCTCGCCTGCATTTTCGGCGTACTACTGGGCGCACCGACGCTACGTCTACGCGGCGATTACCTCGCCATCGTCACGCTCGGCTTTGGCGAAATCGTGCGGCTTTTCCTCAACAATCTTGATCGGCCCGTAAATATCACCAACGGCCCGCAAGGATTGGACCGCATCGATCCCGTACAAATCGGTGGATTCGCTTTTGACGAACCGCTGCATGTGACGCTGGGTTCGCTGGGCAATTTCACCCTGAGCAGTGCGCATCTGCATTACTACCTGTTCCTGCTACTTGCTGCGCTAACGATGTTCGTCTGCATCCGGTTGGAAAATTCGCGGATCGGCCGCGCATGGATGGCCGTGCGTGAAGATGAAATTGCCGCACGCGCCACCGGCATCAATACCCGCAACATCAAACTCCTCGCCTTTGCGATGGGCGCCACGTTCGGCGGCATTGCCGGCGGCATGTTTGCGGGCTTTCAAGGTTTTGTGAGCCCAGAAAGTTTCATCCTGATGGAATCGGTGATGGTGGTGTGCATGGTGGTGTTGGGCGGCATGGGCAGTATTGCTGGCGTCGCCATCGGTGCCGTTCTCCTCACCCTCACACCGGAATTGTTGCGCGACACGGTGGTGCCGTTGCAGCGCTCGCTGTTCAACGAAGTGCTCATCGATCCAGAAAACTTACGCATGCTGTTGTTCGGTTTGGCGCTGGTGTTGATGATGCTGTTTCGGCCGCAAGGCATCTGGCCACGCCGCGAGCATGGCAGCAGCGCGCCCGATGACGCCCAAAAATCCCGCGCTCCACAGCATGGAGCGCGCGATCATGGCTGAGCCCACCACGCACACCACTGCTGCACCGCTGCTGGTGGCTGAGCACATCGGCAAGCGCTTCGGCGGCATCACGGCCTTGCGCGACGTGTCGTTTCACATCAATCGCGGCGAAATCTACGGGCTGATCGGCCCCAACGGCGCCGGCAAGACAACACTGTTCAACGTGCTGACCGGGCTTTACCAAGCCGACGCCGGCAAGCTGCACTTCGATGGCGGCTGCCTGTTCAACAAGCCACCACAGGAAATTGTGCAGCGCGGGCTCGCCCGTACGTTTCAAAACATCCGTCTATTTGCTGCGATGAGCGCACTGGAAAACGTGATGGTAGGTCGCCATTGCCGCACGCGTGCGGGTGTATTCGGCGCCATTCTGCGCGGGCCGGGCACACGCGCCGAAGAAGCCGCCATTTTGGAACGCGCACAACATTTGCTGGCGTATGTCGGGCTGGCCGATCTCGGTCATCGCCAAGCCTCGCATCTGTCATACGGTAATCAGCGGCGGCTGGAAATCGCCCGCGCGCTGGCCACGGAACCTAAATTGCTGGCTCTCGATGAACCCGCTGCCGGCATGAACCCCAGTGAAACGGCTTCGCTACGCGAGTTATTGCTAAAAATTCGCAGCGACGGCACCACTGTGTTACTCATCGAACACGATATGAAGTTGGTGATGAGCCTGTGCGATCGCGTCGCCGTGCTCGATTACGGCGAAAAAATTGCTGAAGGCGAGCCAGCACACGTGCGTAACGACCCCAAAGTCATCGAAGCCTATCTCGGCGGTACACCCGCCGATGGCTTACGCGGCGCACTGCCGGCACAGACGTCATGAGCAATTTTTTATTGGATGTGCGCAATTTGGCTGCGGGTTATGGCGCCATCGAAGCCGTGCGCGATGTATCACTGCAACTGGAAACCGGCGAACTGGTGACCCTGATCGGCAGCAACGGGGCCGGCAAGAGCAGCACGCTTAACACCATCGCCGGTCTGATGCCCGCTCGACGCGGCGAAATTTATTTTGACGGTGCCCGCATCGACCGTTTGCCGGCGCATCAACGTGTCGCACGCGGACTGGTGCTGGTGCCGGAAGGGCGCGGTATTTTCCCACAACTAACCATCGAAGAAAATTTGCTGATGGGTGCGTTCCATCGTCGCGACAAAAACAACATCCGCGCAGATTTAGATAAACGCTACGCGTTATTTCCACGGTTAGCTGAACGGCGCAAGCAGCTCGCGGGTACGCTCTCCGGTGGTGAACAACAAATGGTGGCGATTGCGCGCGCGCTGATGGCGAGACCACGCTTGTTGCTGCTGGATGAGCCTTCCATGGGGCTCGCACCGCTGATGGTGCAGACGATCTTCACGGTAATTCGACAAGTCGCCACCGATGGCGTCACCACGCTACTCGTCGAGCAAAATGCGTTGGCGGCGCTGCATATCGCCAGCCAAGGGCATGTGATGGATCACGGCGAATTACGGCTTTCTGGCCCGGCCGCGCAATTGCTGCACGATCCGCAAGTTCAGAGCACGTATCTCGGCGGCTAACGTCGCCAAAAATCTTTCACTGCACCTGTGTCGGCTCATCGATCAACGCCGCACCCACGCGATCGTTGCCAGGCCGACGGCTGTCGATCCCCGCAATGCTGCCTTGCGGCAAACGCGAAACATCAATATCAAAAACCAGCGTACCCAGCCGCACGCCCTCACCATCGGTCACCGGCCAAGCCACGTGCGTCCAGTGACCGGTCGTAGGCCGATGATCTTGCACCCACGGCCGATCCGGATGTGCATCCAATAACTGCAAGCAGCGATCGCTCGACTGATTCATGTCATCCGGCAATTCGCTGGCCGCCACCACCACGCCGCGTTTATCCAGCAGCAAGAGCGGCCCATAAGCACCGTCCAATCGCAGCGCGACTTCCGCCAAATATTTGGAGGCAAAACGCGCAGCAATCCGATCGGTCAATTCACCGCCATCGCCGGCCATTTCGGTGCGCCAGCGCGCTTCCATGGCCGCCAACGTCGGCGCATCCCAGCCCGCATCGACACGTTTATCGTCACGCAACAACGCCAACACACGCGGCTCGTCGAGCCAGTAGGCCACGTCATTTTGCAGATGTTCTGCCAAACTATCCTGCAGGCTGAGCGCAGACGCCCCCATCGACCACAGCAGCAGGCCGCCGCCCAGCAGGCAGCGCAGCCACACAGAAGCAGGGATAATCACGCTCTGGAGAACTCGGTGACACACGCTCCGGTGACTCATGGCAACGACAACTTCCTCACAGCGGCGCAGGGCATCGGCAAAATCTGCCCAGCGCACTCGACCTCGTCAAGCGTGAAAGCCGTGAAAAATTGCGTCACAACGAAACGGCCCTGGAAACGATCAGGGAAATTGCTGCCAGCACTCGCCCCTATGCCCGTCAAGGTGCCCGTCAAGGTGCCCGTCAAGACGTCAGTCACCGTGTTAGTCGGGTTACTCGTCGCACTGCTGGCCGGTAGCGGCCTGACGGGGTGCCAACCTCGCCGCGACGCGGCGGCCAGCCTGGCCGATTACAACAACCGGCTGGCCCATCTGCTGGCGCAGGAATTGCCGGTGATTGCGCCCACCCGGGTGCCGCCTTGGCCGATGACGATCGACAGCAGCGACTCGCCACCCGCCGTGCGCTATAGCCTGTTCGGTTTTCCCGATGCCGGCCGCTGCAGCCTGCTGCAAGAAATCAGCGCCAACGAGCGCGCCGATCTCACGCCCACGCCGCCACAGCAGTGGTTGCGTGCCATGCAGTTGGCGCGCGCGCTGGGCCAATGCGCTCAACTGACCCGCGACGATTTGCAAAGCAGTGACGTCACTCGCCGCGCGTTTGCCGTGGCCGTACACGACGCGCTCTCTCAGCAGCAGGACGATCTGGGGCGGCTCTACTGGCGCGCGACGTTTGCTTCGGCCGGCTTCCGCGAATTTTTTAGCGTCGGCGTACCACCGCTACGCATGGGTGAAGGCGGGCTAGCCGACGAGGCCGCCGCCGCCATCGCGTGGCTGGCCGATCAAGGGCGGCTGCGGGCCGATGCCCCGCTGCCATCCACCGAGCACATCAACGCGCATTACTACCGATTGCTGGGCAACAAACTCGGTGGACGCAGTTGGTTGGCCATCGATCTGGCTTGGCGTGAGATCGAACGCGGCAGCGCTCTGCTGGAAAGCGCCTCACCGGCTGCACTCTGCCCAAGCGGCCAGCCCAACGACAACGCGCAGAAATTGCTGGCGTTATACAACGAGCGCTACGCCCGCCTACAACCTTGGCTGCGAGAAAACGAGCGCGCCGGCCAACAGTTGTCGCGCGCGCTGGAGCAACTCTGGCAAGCGCAGCAAATAACACCACCACCGGAACTGATGCACTATCGGGCAGCGCTTTGGCTCAATCAGCCTCACTCACTGGTTTACGACTATTCGCAAGCGCTCACGCGTCATGAGCACGCTTGGCAGGTGTTGCGCGATGCCTGCGGCGTCAACCGGTAGGCATTTTCCCACTGACAGTTGGACGCCCGGGATGAAGCGATTGACGTTTAAGGGAAATAAAAACACTGGTTATTCTGCAAACAATGCTGCACTGGTCACGAATTTGTGATTACTTTCAGCGGCCACGAAACCCGGCAAGCCAGATTGAGAATAAAATGAAAGCGTTAAATATAGCCATCTTGATTGTGGTCATCATTGCCGGCGTCATGCTTTTCACGAACAATTTTTTTGACTTTGCCACAAGCAACAAGACGCAATTAAGTACGAACATTTCTTCCGAAACTACAGAAGGAGGAACCGCCACCAATATCGAAAGCATAGATGTTGCGGATACGAATGAAGATCCCGCGTACGCTGAAGCTGGCGAAGCTCTTGCAAAAGAGGCGGCAGCCGGCGTGGTCGGAAGCGTAGCCCCACCCGCAACAATGACGACGATTGACGGTGGAAAAATTAACCTTTCATCTTTTTATGGCAATAAGCCGATTTATTTGAAGTTTTGGGCGACATGGTGTGTTCCATGCCGCCAGCAGACGCCAGGATTCGAGAAAACGTACAAGAAATTTGGCGACAAGCTTGAAACCATCGCCGTGAATCTTGGATATAGCGACGATGAAGCCTCTATTCGCGCATTTAAGAAAAAATTTGGCATGTCTATGCCAATCGCCATTGATGACGGAACTCTCGCAAGACTCTTTAACGTAAAAGTTACGCCAATGCATGTGCTCATCGGGAAAGATGCGCGCATCAAGTACATTGGCCATGCGGAAAATGAAAAACTTGATGCCGCAATTCAGCAGGTTCTGCTTCAGCAGACCGATGATTCTGAAATCGCATCGCAGCCTGCCGTGCCGCACACTCCCATTAAGGCAGGGGACGAAGTGCCCAGTCTTTCAGTAAAAACAACAAATGGCCAAAACATTCCTCTGATGGCTAAGCCAGGCCGTCTTCTTGCGGTTAATTTTTTCTCGAGCTGGTGTGAGTGGTATCTAGAAACCAGTCGTCCAGAAACATCCAAGGCCTGTGCGCGCACGCGGACAGCGATCGAAAGCCTGTCAAGTGAAAATCTTAAAATCGACTGGGTTGGTATTGCTGGCGGCCCGTGGGCAACACTTCAGGATCTTCTGGATTATCAAAAGAAAAATAACATCTCAATTCCTCTTGCTCTGGATGACAGGAATGTCGTTTTTGCAAAGTTTGGAGTTCGTGACATTCCAACCGTTGTGCTAATCGACGATTCCGGGCGTGTGGTCAAATTGATAGGGCCGGCGGAGACGGATTTATCCTCCGCAATTCATGATGTCTCTAATCGCATCAAGCAATAAGCCGGCGAGAGAACTTGTAAGTACATGGCTGTGCCATTGCCGCCCAACTAGGCCGTGCGGGCGCCCAACCATTCGCTGCGGCGGGTGCGGCGTCCCTGACGAGCCGCGGTCAGAGTTCAAACGTTAGGAACCAACACTTGGGGCGCGGTCAACGAGAACAGCAAGTCGTTCAACGGGACATTGAAACCCACGCCGACGACAACGCTTCCGCCTGCTGCAGCACCGTCTGTACTGCTGCGTCCTGCAAATCGGGCGGGTAGCCGTACTTACGCAGGATGCGCTTCACCAGCACCCGCATCCGCGCCCGCGCTGAATCACGATGCGCCCAGTCGACCGATATCCTTGCTCACCGGCAGCGCCAGTGCGGCCAAGCCCACATCATTGATCACCGGCTCACCGTTGCGAATCAGCCGCCCATTGCGCGCGAGAAAATCCACAAATAAAAACGCGCCGCTGCGCTTGTTGCCGTCGGAGAACGGATGATTCTTGATAACGAAATACAGCAGGTGCGCGGCCTTCGCTTCCACCGTCGGATAGGCTGGCTCGCCAAACACGCTTTGCTCTAAATTGCCCAAGAGTGCCGCAAAAGCATCACCGCGCTCGCGGCCAAACAAATCCGTCGCTTCACCCTTGGCGATCAGATCCGCCTCAGCCGGGCGATGCTCGCACGGGCCGCGTCCAGATCCGGCAGATCGCCGCCCGCGCTACCAGCGGGCGTGTTCAGCAAGCCTTCATCGTAACGTTGCAGCCAGAGGAAAGTCTGGGTGTAGCGGGCGATCACATCAACCAGCCCGCGCCCCTGATCGGAGGTCAGTGCCTCGCCAGGTGTAACAGCAAACGTACAACCTATCAGCGACCGGTAGCGTCATCCGAACACGCCACTGTTTTTCACGCTGTGCTTGTTGTTGTGCTTGTTGTTGTGCTTGTTGTTGTGCTTGTTGTTGTGCTTGTTGTTGTGCTT
>CAZNPF010000024.1:0-25278 GCA_964574995.1 uncultured Pseudomonadales bacterium
CCAGCAATTTTACCGGCGTCGATCGTCGCCTGTTTCTGGCTGGCGTTGAAATACGCCGGCACAGTGATGACTGCCTCGGTTACCGCTTCGCCCAGATAATCCTCGGCGGTCTTTTTCATTTTCTTGAGCACTTCTGCCGACACTTGCGGCGGTGCCATTTTCTTGCCTTTGGCTTCAACCCATGCGTCGCCATTATCAGCGCCAACGATCTTGTACGGCACCATCTTGATGTCTTTTTGCACCACGTCATCGGCCAACTTGCGGCCAATCAAACGCTTCACCGCGAACAGCGTGTTCTGCGGATTGGTCACGGCCTGACGCTTGGCGGACTGGCCCACCAATACTTCGTCATCGGTGTAAGCAACGATCGACGGCGTAGTGCGCGTGCCTTCGGCGTTTTCGATAACTTTTGCCTTATCGCCTTCCAACACCGCCACGCAGCTGTTGGTGGTGCCCAAGTCGATGCCAATGATCTTGCCCATGTTGCTCACTCCTTACTGTGTTTCTTAGCGCCCCGGACGATGCCGCAGGCGGGGTTCGGTTACGTCCTGCCGAATGGGGGCAGGGTTTGTTCAATTCAAGAGGTGATCCCAAGAGGTGGTCCAAGGTGCGGCGCGCTCAGGCGGCACGCACGACCACCACCATCGCCGGACGCAGCAAACGGCCGGACAACTGAAAGCCTTTCTGCATCACTTCGAGCACGGTATTGGGCTCGGCGCCCGGGCTCGGCACATGCGCTACCGCTTCGTGAAACTGCGGATTGAACGCCTGACCTTTCGGATCGATTTCTTCGATCTCGAACTTACGCAACGTGTCTTTGAGCAGCCGGAGCGTGAGCTCCATGCCCTCGCGCGCCGGCGCCAGCGTTTCGTCGTCCGACTTTAGCGAAACCAAGCCGCGATCCAGCGTGTCGACTACCGCCAGCAGTTCGGAAGCAAATTTTTCCAGCGCGAATTTCCGGCTGCTGTCGGCATCGCGCTCCAAACGCTTGCGGACGTTTTGCAACTCGGCCTGCGCGCGCAAGGTCGCCTCACCGGCCTCTTTGCGGGCCAACGCCAGATCGGCTTCCAAGCCGGCTACGCGGGCGGCGAGATCGGCAACGGTGGGCTCGGCTGCAGCCTCGGGGGCGGGCTGAACGTCGTCGGTCATGTCAGGGATCCATCTTTTTCAGGAGGGGCTTTATCGAAGCCGTGCCGGGGAGGTGGGGGCCAAGCCCCCGCTTTCAAGGGCGGCGATGATGCCCAATGCGCCCCCCGCTGGCGAGAGGCGTACAGTGAGTGCCCCGAATCGCGCCGGACACTGCCATGCCCGCCCCTGCCCGTCAGTCCGCCATTGCCGACATCAAAGTCCGCCGGATGGATTTCCAGTTCCCGGATGACATTCCCGAATTCTGGTTTGCCGACGACCCCTTCCGCACGCTGCTGCTGACGGCGCTCTCCGGCACGTTTCCGCAAGGCGAACGCTTTTTCGTGGACTCGGTGCGCGCTTTTCAGGATCAAGTACATGACCCGGAGCTGCGGATGGCAATTCGCGCATTCATCGGTCAGGAAGCACATCACTCGAAAGAGCACGTCGTGCTCAACGACATGATGGAGCGCAAAGGCTACGCCATGTCGAAGATCGACGAATTCGGCCGCAAGGGCTTGGGCTGGTTGCGCAAACGCTTGCCGCCACAACGTCAACTGGCGATGACCTGTGCGCTAGAACATTTCACCGCCATTCTCGCCGATCAACTGCTGGAAAACCGGCAAGCATTTATCGACCAAATGGACCCGCGTGTGGCCAAGCTTTGGGCGTGGCATGCCGTGGAAGAAACGGAACATAAAGCAGTCGCGTTCGACGTGTTTCGTACCACGGTCGATGACGAATGGATACGTCGCTCGCAAATGGCGATAAATACCGTCACGTTCATCAGCATTGCCAGTTTTCATTTTGTACAGCTGATGCGCGAATCCGGTCGCGCCCGCGATCTGAAAATGTGGGCTGGCGGCCTGAATTTTCTCTGGGGGTCACCCGGCATCTTCCGGCAACTGATTCCCGCGTATTTCGCCTACTACAAACGCGATTTTCATCCTTGGCAGCACGACAATCGGGAAGCCGTAGAAAAAATTCGTCGCGAATACGATTTATAAAGAAAACGTATCAATCGCGGGCGTTCAGCGCGGCGCCCAGCAGACGCGCCGTCACGTCAACGAGTGGCACCACGCGCTCGTAGGCCATACGCGTCGGGCCGACGACCGCCAATACCCCCAGCGCATCGCCGCCTTTGCCGTAGGGCGCCGTAATGATCGAGCAGTCGGCAAATGCTTCGTAGCCGGATTCGCTGCCGATAAAAATTTTGACGCCGCTCGCTTCGTTGCAACGATCCATCAGATCGAGAATGTCGCGCTTACGCTGAAACGCATCGAATAGATCGCGGATACGGTCGACGCCAGCATCAGCGGCCAAACCTGCAATCAAGTTGGACTCACCGGCCACTTTAAAATCCGGCGCCGTTTGCTGGGCGTCCAGCGCACGGCCAGCAATGTCCATCGCTTCCTGCATCAACACATCCATGCGCTCTTTGTCGGCACGCATGAAATCCAGAATACGTTGGCGGATGCTGTCGAGCTCTGTGCCACCTAAATGCGCGTTGACGAAGTTAGCCGCTTGGCGCAATTCGGCTTCCGTGTATTCGCGTGCGGTATCGATGATCTGGTTCTGCACTTCGCGCTGATTGAGCACCAGAATGGCCAGCACGCGGCGACCTGCGAGCGGCAGAAATTCCACCTGCCGCAACGTGCCGAGGCGACGACGCGGTACCACCACCATGCCCGTCATGCGCGAAAAATCTGACAGTAACCGGCTGGCAGCATCCACCAGTTCTGGGGCTGTCTTGTCGGATGAAAGTGCGCCGGTCAGTTGCTCCAACTGACGCTGCTCCAACGGCGAGAACGTCACCAGGTTATCAACGAATACCCGGTAGCCTTGCTCCGTAGGAATGCGACCGGCCGAGGTGTGTGGGCTGGCGATAAAACCGCGGTCTTCCAACTCGGCCATGATGTTGCGCACCGTCGCCGGCGACACTGGCAGCGCTGCTTTTTCCACCAGTGTTTTTGAACCCACGGGTTGGCCATCACGGATATAGCACTCCACCAGCGTTTTCAGCAGGCGTTGTGCGCGATCGTTGAGGGAGGAAGCAGACATGCCGGCAGTCTAGGCACAGCGACGGGGAGGGATCAACGCGAGGCCGTCACGGCGACGACGATGCCACGGTGAGATGGCGCAGGTGCGGCGGCACCGCTGCGACACGCGTGCGACATTGGCTGCCGCAGGCGGGCAAACGCCGCTGCCACCGCCCGCGGGCGCGGCTTATGATCGCCGCTTCCGGGCCTTGCGCCCTGCCGCTGCCGGTTCTCCCATGCTCGCCGCCCTCTCGATCAGTCACTACGCCATCGTCGATACGCTGGAATTGGAATTCACCGCCGGGCTCACGGTGGTCACGGGCGAAACCGGCGCGGGCAAATCCATCATGATCGATGCGTTGGCGTTGGCGCTGGGCGACCGTGCCGATGCCGGCGCGGTGCGTCCCGGCGCTGAACGCGCTGATATCAGCGCCACGTTCGATTTGGCTCGCCTGCCGGCCGCACTCACGTGGTTGCACGAGCGCGAATTAGTCAGCGGTGACGAGCCCACCGCCATCTTGCGTCGCACCGTGGGCAGCGATGGTCGCTCGCGCGCTTTTATCAATGGCAAACCTTCGACGCTGGCGGATCTGAAATCGCTCGGTGAATTGCTGGTGGATATTCATGGGCAGCATGAACATCAATCGCTGCTGCGTCGCGAGAGCCACCGCCAATCGCTGGACGAATACGGCGGGCTGACGGCGCAAGCAAAAACCGTTGCTGTCGCCTTTCGTGAATTTCGTGAGCAGCGCGATGCACTCGCTGCCCTCGAACAGGCCGAAGGTGATCGTGATGCGCGTCGCGATCTACTCAAATTTCAAGTGGAAGAATTTGATCGGCTGGGCCTGAAAGTCGGCGAGCCTTCCGCGCTGGAAGCCGAGCACAAAAAATTGGCCAATATCGACGGCTTGCGTGCTGCGTGCGAACAGGCGTTTGCACTCGTGTACGAGCACGAAGACGGTGCCGCGCGCGATCGGCTCGAAAGTGCTCGCCATGCACTAGAAGGTTCCGACGATGCAGAGCTCTCTGCCGCCGCAGAGCTGCTGGCCTCTGCCATCATTCATGTCGAAGAAGCCGCCGACGCACTGCGCCGCTATGCGGACCGGCTCGAGGCCGATCCCAAACGGCTGCAAGATGTCGATGCGCGTTTATCGAGTTGCTTTCAACTGGCGCGAAAACATCGCTGCACCCCGGATGAGCTGCCCGGTCTGCACGAAAAATTGCGCGTAGAGCTAGACCGTCTCGACAATCACGACACACACCGCGCCGCGTTGGCCAAACAAGTCGACAGTAAACGCGCCGACTTTCTCGCTGCCGCGCGTGCACTGGGCGAAGCCCGGCGCAAAACTGCCAAGAAACTGGAGAAAGATGTCGGCGCACAGCTCGCCGCGCTCGGTATGCCCGGCGGACGCTTCGAAGTGTCCTTTACGGCGCTGAAAGACAGCGACGCCCATGCGGGCGGCCTCGATGCCATCGAATTTTTGGTTAGCCTCAACCCCGGCCAACCCACCAAGCCACTGATCAAAGTCGCATCCGGTGGTGAGCTGTCGCGAATCAGTCTTGCAATCCAGGTGATCTGCGCCGAAAAAAGTACGATTCCAACGTTGGTGTTCGACGAAGTGGATGTTGGCATTGGCGGTGCGACGGCTGAAGTCGTCGGCACACTGTTGCGCCGGCTGGGTGGGCGCGGGCAAGTGTTGTGCGTCACACATCTGGCGCAAGTAGCAGCCTGCGGTCATCAGCATTTGCGGGTGGAAAAACGTTCCGACAGCAAATCCACCGCCAGCGCCGTCGTCACGCTGGAGAAGAAAGAACGCGTGCAGGAAATTGCGCGTATGGCTGGCGGCCTCACCATTACGCCGGAAGCCCTGAAACACGCTGAAGCCATGCTGGCCGCGCATTAATCCCAGCCGGCGTCCACCACCAAACGAGCCGCCGATATGACCACAAAACCTCGCGACACACGCCACACACTCGTCCTGACACTGTTTGCGTTGGCGCTGGTGTTGATCGGCGTTTACGGTGGCTTTTCTCGCGCCGATCGTTTGGTGCTGGACACCATGCTCGGGCAGCACTCGGCAAGCCGCGTCATGCCGGCTGATATTGTCATCATCGATATCGATCAAAAAAGTCTTGAGGACATGAATGCAACGGCGGGCAACTGGCCATGGCCGCGCGCCATTCATGGGGAATTGATCGACGCACTAGCCCCGCTGGAGCCACGCGCTATCGTCTTTGATCTGTTGTTCAACGAAGCCGACAGTTTTCGCCCGGAAAGCGATCACTATTTTTCGCAAGCGGTGGTGAACAATCTGGCTGTTTATTTGCCCACGCTGCTGCTCACCGACGGCAATCCTGCACCACTGGCGCAATACGGCATCGCGCTGCATCTTGAAAAAACACCGCTTTCAAAACCTGATCCGCGTGCCGTGCTGCTGGCGCCCGTGGTGGTGCCACCTGAAGGCTGGCGCGGCGGCACCATCAATTTTCTTGCTGACAGCGATGGCGTTGGGCGTCGCTACACGCTGTTTCATGATGTCGATGGTTGGCAATTGCCATCGATGCCGGCACGCGTTGCTGCCGACTTGGCTTGGGCGCTTCCGCCCCGCGAGGACTTTGCGCTGAATTGGTACAACGCAACCAGCATGCAGCGTTATTCCTACGCTGATGTGTATGCCGACCTCACCGGCAGCGCGCCCAAACTCAGCGACGCTCTGCGCGGAAAAATTATTGTGATCGGCGCATCTGCGCCGGGGCTGGGCGATTTCCGGCCAACCCCGTTAGGCGGCAGTTATCCCGGTGAAATGATTCTCGCCACCGCCATCGGCAATCTCGTAGCAGGCGACTGGCTCACCGACACCGCGTGGGGGCTCGCACTCTTTCTTCTCTTGCCGCTTTCACTGCTACTGGCCTACCGCCAGAAACTCACGCCGGTGCGTATCGCTGCGAGTCTCGCCGTCGTCAGCGTGGTATTACTGGCGCTGGAATACGCGTTGCTCACGCATTCGCGATTATTGATACACGTCGTGGCACCGCTAGTGACTGCCTGGCTATTATTTCTCGCGCTCGCGTTGATGAGCTGGTGGCAAGAACGGCAACAACGCGAACAAGCCGTGACTATTTTTGGCCGCTTTCTCGATCCACGCGTTGTGCAAACGCTGGTCGACGGCGGCACGGTGGCGGACGCCACCACCACGCGCGCGCGCGAACTGACGCTGTTGTTTTCCGACATTCGCGGTTTCACCACCATGAGCGAGCGCTCCACGCCGGAGCAAGTCGTGGCATTGCTCAACGATTATTTCAGCCGCCAAGTGCAAGTGATTTTCCAAACGCAAGGCACGCTGGATAAATTCATCGGCGACGCCATTATGGCCTTCTGGGGCGCACCGGCCGACGACCCGAATCATGCGGTGCATGCAGTTGATGCCGCCCTGCGCATGGTGGATGTGCTGGATCAATTCCGGAAAGACTTCGGCGCCCCGGATGATTTTGACGTAGGTATCGGCGTGCATACCGGGCCGGCGGTTGTGGGCTTCATCGGTTCGCGTGACCGGCTCGACTACACCGCCATCGGTGATACGGTTAATCTCGCCTCACGCATCGAAGGCGCCACGAAAGGTAAGGCCCGCATTCTGGTTTCGGAAAACACCGTACAAGCCTGCGGCGATGCGTACGAGTTCATCGATCACGGCGTTGTCCATGTCAAAGGACGAGTGGAAGGAGTCAGACTTTATGAGCCGCGCAGAAAATCCTGATCGCTACCGGCAGCTCACCGTCGCGTGGGCGTTTGCCGTTATTACCACGCTAGGAACGATCACCACCGCCGTGGCGGCACCGACAGCAGAAACGGCCACCGTGGCGCGCGACACCGAGCTGCGCGCGCAACCGCTCAACGATGCGCCGGTGCTTGCTTCCCTGAAAGCCAAGGCGGCCGTCACCATTACTGCGCGTCGTGGCGCGTGGGCGCAGGTGAAAGCCGGCACACAGTCCGGCTATGTGCGCTTGTTTAATCTGCGCACATCGTCAGGCATCAAAGGCGACAGCGGCACCGGCAGCGTCGCCAGTGTGTTTCGCACCGGGTCCAGCGGCAGCAGTGTTTCCACCGGCGTGAAAGGACTGAGCGAAACCGATCTCACCGATGCAGAAGCAGATCCCGCACAACTGAAAAAACTCGCCGGCTATGCGGTCAGCGCCGAGGCGGCAAAAACCAGCGCGAAATCGGCCGGGCTGGCAGCAAGCACGGTCGAGTGGCTGCCCGACGCTGACGGCAAAAAGAAGAAAAAGAAAAAGAAGAGCGAGGAATAAGCCATGAAAATTATCTCCTCCGTTCTGGCAGTCGCTTTGTTGCTGATCGCTGCACCTGTGCAGGCGTTTGATTTCGACATGAAAGATTTCGAGAACGCCAAGAAAGCGATTTCGATTGGCAAGAAAGTTGTCAAAGCCAATCGCGAGATCAACGAGCAGGAAGAAATTGAGATGGGCGACGGCATTGCCGCGCGCCTGCTCGGCACCGCGCCACTGGTCGACAACGCTAGCGTGCAAACATATGTCAATCGTGTCGGCCGCTGGCTGGCGCTGCAAACGGATCGCCCCGATCTGCCTTGGCAGTTTGGCGTGATCGCCAGCGACGATGTGAACGCCTTTGCCGCACCCGGTGGCCGCATTCTCATCACGCGCGGTTTGTATTCACGATTACGTAACGAAGGCGAATTGGCAGGCGTACTGGCACATGAAATCGCGCATGTGCTGGAGCACCACCAAGTGAAGGCGATCCAGAAAGCGTTGGGTACCGAATGGAAAACTGAATTGGTCGGCGCGGTGGCGGAGAACGAAGGCGGCAAGCAGGCAGAAACGCTGGCCAAGGCATTCACCGCTGGCACGGAGTTATATGCACGCGGCCTTGATAAGCGCGATGAGTTCGATGCCGATCGCATGGGTGTGGTGATTGCCGCGCGTGCCGGTTACAGCCCTTACGGGTTGGTTGGCGTGTTGCAAACGCTGGATGCCAGCAATGCCCAAGATTCCGCGATGGCGCTCATGTTCAAAACGCATCCATCGCCATCCGCGCGGCTGGACAAGTTGGATGCCGCCATGGGCGACCGTCTCGACAGTTATGCCGATCAAGTCGAAACGACAAAACGTTTTCTGCCGCTCAAAGCAGTGGCTGCATCCGATGCCGCTAACGGCAAGTAAACCATCAGCGGTGATGGCATCGTAAAAACATTGGGTAAAAACGCCGGCTTAAGCCGGCGTTTTTTTCTGGCAAGACCCGCAGATTCCATGCAAGGTCAACGCGTGATCGGTGAGTTTGAAGCCGTGCTTATCGGCAATGGCTTGTTGATGCTTTTCAATGACCGGGTCACGAAATTCAATCACTTCGCCACAACGCAAGCACACCATGTGATCGTGGTGCTCACCGGATTCCAATTCAAATACAGCTTGATCGTTGTCAAAGTGGTGCTTGATGACCAGCCCGGCATCCTGAAACTGGGTCAGCACTCGGTAGACGGTGGCCAGCCCAATGTCTTCGCCCGAATCACGCAACTGCCGGAACACATCCTCAGCACTCAAGTGATGATTTTCTTGCTGGGCTCGCTCCAGCAAACCGAGGATTTTCACACGGGGCAGCGTGACCTTCAGGCCCACCTTGCGCAGATCTGTGTCTCGCTGATGCGGCATGTTCCGATACTCCCGTCGTGGTACTGACTAATTTGTGGTGCTGGCTAATTCGCCGCCAGCGATCCGGTTCCGTTACCATGGGTGCCCTGCCGGCCCCACCCGAGGCCGCCACGTTAGTCCAACTCACCTGCCCATGCAAAAAACACCGATGCACCTGCTATTTGTCGCCGGTCTTGCGGCCTCCGCCGTCCTCATGGCCGGCTGCAGCGAATTGCACTTTCCCGGCGTGTACCGCATCGACATCGAGCAGGGAAATCTGGTCGATGAAGACATGCTGTCCACCCTGAAAGACGGCATGACCGCCGATCAGGTGAAGTTTGTGATGGGCGCACCGCAGCTGATCGATCCGTTTGAGCCGGACCGCTGGGTTTATCTCTATCGGCTACGCCGTGGTAACGGTGAAATTGTGCAGAACCGCGTGCAATTGTGGTTTGCCAATGGCGTGCTGGTGCGTCATGAAGGGCAGGCTCTGCCGGAATCTGTGCGCAATCGCTACAAAGTCAGCGACCCAAAAGCTAACGATACGAAAAACAAGAACGACGAGAAAATCGACGAGCCGCAAAGTTAACGCGGCCACTCCTCTTGGTTTTCTTTTTATTTTTTCTCTCGTTTTTTCGCTCGCGCTCGGCGCGCGTCTTTCGGATCGACATTTAGTGGCCGATATATCTCCACGCGGTCGCCGTCGATCAGCACGCGCGATTGCGGATGTTTCTCGATTTTCCCAAATACACCAACGACCATCGCCGTAGCATCGATCTCTGCGGCGAATTCCTGCAGAAGCCCCGACTGCTCGACGGCTTGTTGCAGCGTCGTTCCCGCCGGCACCGTCAACGCCACCACTTTCTGCTGGTGAGGCAGCGCAAAAGCGACTTCTACGCGAATCAAAGACATTTCCGATTCAGAACACGCCGAGGAAATCGAGCAGCACCACGCCGATGGCCAGCGGCGCCACGATACGAACAGCTACGCGCCACAGCAAATAGAGCGGCATACTTTTCATCGCCAACTCTTTCATGACCTTGGTGTCCTTCATCACCCAGCCGGCAAAAATTGCGATCAAGATGCCGCCCAGCGGCAGCAGAATGTTGTCGGCGAGAAACTCCACCGACTCATAGAATGTGAGTCCGGCGATGCGGAAATGATCGCCCGACATCACATTGAACGAGAGAATCGACAGCACGCCGATCACCCAAGCCGCAACGCCCATCGCCACCGTGGCGCGTGCGCGCGTGTAGCCTTTTTCCACGGCCCACGCGACGAATGGCTCAACCAGCGCGATCGCACTCAACCACGCGGCAATCACCACCAACCCGAAAAACAACGTGCCGAACAGCGTGCCCATCGGCAAATTGCCAAAAGCCAACGGCAATGACACGAACATCAACCCCGGCCCTTGCGCCGGCTCCAGCCCCCACGCAAACACCACCGGGAAAATGGCCAAACCCACCACCAACGAAAACAACGTATCAAGCCCGACGATCAGCAATGCCGAACGTGCAATGGATTGTCCGTGCGGCATGTAAGCGCCGTAGGCCATCATCGACGCCATGCCCAACGACAACGTAAAGAAAACCTGCCCGATCACCACCAACAGCGACGTGCCCGATAACGCCGAAAAATCTGGCTTGAACAAAAAGTTCACGCCATCCATGAAATGCCCGGTGCTGACGGCATAACCCAGTAGCACGAATAACAGAACAAACATCAGCGGCATCAACCAACGCACGGCTCGCTCCAAACCCTGCTCCACGCCGCGCGCGACGACGACGATCGTCATCACCATAAATACCGTGTGCCATAGCAACATCGTCGGCCAGCTCATCTGCAAGCCGTCAAAAATGCTGGCCGATTCTTCAGCCGTTGCCAGCCCAGCGAACACGCCTTGCGCGGATAGCACGGTGTAATGCAGAGCCCACCCAGCGATCACCGTGTAGAACGACAAAATGAAAAACGCCGCGAATGTGCCCAACCAACCGACAGCAACCCAGCGTTTACTGCCGCCGGATTCCTGCGCCAGTTTTCGCATCGCGTTGATGGGCGACACGCGCGCGCGTCGCCCGATCATGATTTCCGCCATCATCACCGGCACACCAATCACCAGCACCGCCACGAGATACAGCAACACAAAAGCGCTACCGCCGTGCATGCCGACTTCGTAGGGGAACTTCCAAATACTGCCCAGCCCGATGGCCGAGCCGGCGGCGGCCAAAATGAATACCGCGCGCGTCGCCCACAGGCCGTGAATGGAGTGACCAGGAGGCGTGCTGTTTTGAGACATGGAAACTCCTATTGAACTGCCGCGCTGATGACTTGACCGCTGCGTGCGAGCAGCGCATGGCGCGCGCGAATTGTCCGTCAGCCCAATGGCCATCTCAAGCAACAGAAGCATGCACGCCGCCGCAAGACGCCTATAATCCGCCGCCTACGGTCAGGTCCCCATGAGCAAAGATAAAAAAGACGCGCCGGCCACCATCGCCGTCAACCGAAAAGCCCGCCACGAATACACCCTCGACGAAACATTCGAGGCTGGCCTCGTGCTGGAAGGCTGGGAAGTGAAGGCCATGCGCGCTGGCAAGTGCAATCTCAGCGACGCCTACGTCATGGTTAAAAATGGCGAGGTATTTTTATTTGGCTGCCAGATTCAGCCACTGCAAACCGCATCGACACACATTCATCCGGATCCGTTGCGCACACGTAAACTCTTACTCAATCAGCGCGAGATCCAGCGCATCTGGTCCGCCGTCACCAAAGCCGGCGACACCTGCATTCCGCTCAAATTATTCTGGAAAAATGGCCGCGCAAAATGCGACATCGCACTCGCGACCGGCAAAAAATTGCACGACAAACGCGAAGCAGAAAAAACGCGTGATTGGGAACGTGAACGCGGACGGCTGCTGCGAACCCGCAACAAATCCTGATCTGCAGAAATGAAAAAGGCCCGCAAAATGCGGGCCTTTTCTGTGGTTGGCGATTACCGCCGTTATCGATTGCTTACGCAACCGGCACCGCAACTGCGCGATGAATACCCACGCGACGAGCCAGCGCGCGATACAAGCGCACACCCACACTCAGCACCAAAGGCATCGCGAACATCGCGAATACCATCACTGGCCAGTGGGACGCGCCGGTATAAACATCGACCACCGCGATGCCGAGCACGTACAGCACGCTCACCAGCAGCAGATCGACTGCGCGAACAGTCAACGGGAACCGGCGAGCCACCTGACGACCCATGGCATTGATGCCTTCCAGCGAACCGTGATTGACGTTCATTTTTACTTCCTCTTGCAGGCTTCGAAATGCGGAACGGCATGACCGAACCGCGAAGCCATCCTAGGAGCCTGAAGAAGCCTAATCATTATTCATCGTCCGACAATCGGACTGCGGAATACCGAAGTTGTGACTTTTATCAAATAGATGTCGGACAACGCTATCCGTCGTGCGGCCAATCGCATTGAGTTTCTACCGCTCAGCCCCCATAGTGCCCGGGCTTGGGGGCGACCTGGCTTCGACGCCGGTATCGAAACCTGAGGTGCATGCCGAGCCGCTGGCGAAGGCTCGTAAATACCCTGCCAGATCAAGTTAGTCGCAAACGACGAAACTTACGCCCTGGCTGCTTAATCGCAGTCAGCCGAGCCAGGGAGCCGTCCGTAGCTCCTGAAAACTCGGTCATCTGATACGGAATAGGTTGCTGGAGCGTCCGCGTCCAGCCGCCGAAATCAAGCGGAATCGCCTCAAGCACCCCGCCCGCCGGGTCGCCCAGAGGTCAAACCAATCGGCGTGGCTAAGCATGTAGTACCGAGGACGTAGTGCTGACGGACGCGGGTTCGATTCCCGCCGCCTCCACCATTTCAAGGTCCACGCAAGTCCGAAGAAGGCCAGAATTCCTAGCATAATCAAGGATTATGGCCTTTTTCATGTCCAGCCTCATCCGGCCGAATCTATTGCCATCCGGGGCCAACTGGTGCAATCTCCGGTGCCAACTTGGCACCACCGGGAATGAGTTGGCACCATGCCCCTGTCTGACACGGCTATCCGCACGGCCAAACCCAAGGACAAGACCTACACCCTGACCGACGGGGACGGCATGTACCTTGAAGTCACCCCCACCGGGGGCAAATGGTGGCGGCTCAAGTACCGCTTCGGCGGCAAGCAGAAACGTCTGTCGCTGGGCACCTATCCAGATACCGGCCTCAAGGAGGCTCGCGGCAAGCGCCATGAAGCGCGGAAACTGCTGGCAGCGGGGGCAGACCCCGGCGAGAACCGGAAAGCCGCTAAAGCAGCCTTGGTAGGCGATACCGCCAACAGTTTCGAGGTCGTGGCCCGTGAGTGGTACGGGCGACAAGCCGCCAACTGGGTGCCATCACACGGCGAGAAAATCATCCGCCGACTGGAAAACGACGTTTTCCCGTGGCTGGGCAATCGACCCATCGCCAAGATCACCGCCCCGGAAATTCTGAAGGTCCTGCACCGCATCGAGGAACGCGGTGCCATCGAGACAGCGCATCGCGCCTCGCAGAATTGCGGGCAAGTATTCCGCTACGCCATTGCCACTGGCCGCGCCGAACGCAATCCGGTGCCCGACCTGAAAGGCGCCTTGCGGCCAGTCAAGAAAACGCACTTGGCTGCCATCACCGATCCCAAACAAATTGGCAATCTGCTGCGCGCCATCGACGGCTACGAAGGCCACCTGATTACCCGTTGTGCCTTGCGCCTTGCACCGCTGGTATTTGTGCGCCCCGGCGAACTGCGCGCGGCCGAGTGGGCCGAAATCAATCTGGAAACGGCGGAATGGAACATTCCCGCTTCGCGCATGAAGATGCGGGAAGCGCATCTGGTTCCGTTGTCCACGCAGGCGGTCGCCATCCTGCGTGAAATCCATGCCCTGACCCAAAAAAGCCGTTACGTATTCCCCAGCGTCCGCTCTTGGCAACGCCCCATGAGCAACAACGCCATTCTTGCCGCCCTGCGCCGCATGGGCATCGACAAGGAAGAAATGACCGGCCACGGCTTCCGCGCCATGGCGCGCACCGTGCTGGACGAAGTATTGGGCGTTCGACCGGACTACATAGAACATCAACTGGCCCACGCGGTACGCGACCCGAACGGACGCGCCTACAACCGCACCAAACACCTGCCGGAACGCCGGAAGATGATGCAGGATTGGGCCGATTATCTGGACAAGCTCAAAGCCGGCGGCCAAGTCATTCCGCTGACCGGCATGCACGCTTAACGGTTTTTCCGCAAGCACTACAAGAACAGACAAGGACTGCCCATGTCGGCCCTCTCCACCCTGCTGAACACCTACCGCCAGCATTCGCAATCCGAGCGCGAAAAAGGCACTTATTTTGAAAAACTGGTAAAGACCTATCTGCTGACAGAGCCCAGTTACAAAGATCTATTCAACGGGCAGGTGTACCTGTGGGAAGAATGGCGTGCGCATTGGATGAGGCAAGGGCACGCTGATCCGGGCATGGACGCCGGAATTGATCTGGTCGCCATTGAGAATGTGGCGGAAAACCCGCGCTTTTTTGCCATCCAAGCCAAGTTTTATGCCGAAGACGCGAAGATCAGAAAAAGCGACGGCATTGATTCCTTTTTCAGCGCCATGGGCAAAAAGCCCTACACCAACGGCCTGCTGTTCCTCACCACCTATCAGGCCAGCCAGCATGTGATTGAACTGGTGCAGTCACGCGACAAGCCGGTGAATATCGTTTCGTTGAGCGATCTGGAAGCCAGCGTGATCGACTGGGCCAAATACCAGCCGGACGCCCATCAAACGATCAAGCCGAAAAAATCCCTGCGCCCACACCAGAAAACGGCGTTGAAAAACGTGCAGGCCGGCTTGGCGAACGCAGACCGTGGCAAATTGATCATGGCCTGCGGCACCGGCAAAACCTTCACCAGCCTGAAAATTGCCGAGCACATCGCCGGCAAGGGCGGGCGCGTATTATTTTTAGTGCCGAGTTTGTCTTTACTCTCACAAACACTCACAGAATGGACGCAAGAAAGCGGCACACCACTGCACAGCTTTGCGGTGTGTTCCGATAGCGATGTCGGCAAGAAAAAAGATGCGGACGATGTGCAGATGCTGATGCACGAATTGCGCTACCCGGCCACCACCGATGCCAAGCAGCTCGCCAAGGCCGTGAAAGCCCGCCACGATGCCGAACATATGACCGTGGTGTTTTCTACCTATCATTCTATCGACACCATCAGCCACGCTCAGCAAGCCCATGCGCTGGCTGATTTTGATTTGATTATCTGTGATGAAGCCCACCGCACCACGGGTGCTACATTTGAAAGCGAAGACGAAAGCAATTTTGTAAAAGTACATGACGGCGCTTTTATCAAAGCCGCCAAACGCCTCTATATGACCGCCACACCGCGCATTTACGGCGAACGCGCAAAAGCCAAAGCGGAAACCGACAGCGTGGCCCTGTGCTCCATGGATGACAAGGCACTGTATGGCGGAGAATTGCACGTCATCACTTTTTCCGAAGCCGTACAACAAGGCTTGCTGTGTGATTACAAAGTGCTGGTGTTGTCCGTGGAAGAAAGCCACGTCAGCCGTCGCCTGCGGGATTTGCTGAAGGACGCTGAAAATCCACTCAAAGTTGATGACGCTGCCAAGATCGTGGGTTGCTGGAAGGCGCTGGTAAAACAGGGCATGGCAGACAACCTACCCGGCGACACCGACCCGATGAAACGCGCCGTGGCGTTTTGCCAAGTAATCGAGGCGAACCACAAAGGCAAGACCCACAAGGTCAGCTCAAAAAACATCGCCAGCATGTTTCAAAAAGTGGTGGAAGCCTATCAGGAGCAGGAGGGCATTGAAGATGCCGCACGCCTCACCTGCGAGGCGGAACACATTGATGGCGGCATGAATGCCAGCGAGAAGGAAACCAAGCTTGCATGGTTGAAAACAGAAACGCCACCGAACACCTGCCGCATTCTTTCCAACGTGCGCTGCCTGAGCGAAGGCGTGGACGTGCCGGCACTGGATGCCGTGCTGTTCCTCACCCCACGCAATTCGCAGGTGGATGTGGTGCAGTCCGTAGGCCGGGTGATGCGCAACGCGCCGGGCAAGAAACGCGGCTATGTGATCCTGCCGGTGGTGATTCCCGCTGGCGTGGAGCCGCACAAAGCACTGGATGACAACCAGACCTACAAGGTGGTGTGGCAAGTGCTGCAAGCACTGCGCTCGCACGATGATCGCTTTGATGCGCTGGTCAACAAGATGGATCTGGATCTGAACAAAAAAATCCTGTCGAAAATGGAAGTGGTGGCGATCACCGACAAGATCCAGCCGAAGCCGGCCAAAGCAAAAAGCGCGGGCCTGAGCAGCCGGGCGGCAGGCAAGGAAACATTCAACATCGGTGCCGGCAAACAGGCCGAATCTTACGTGCCCGCACAAGGTGACCTGTCTTTTGAAGTGGGCGAAATCGAACGCGCCATCTACGCCAAAGTGGTGCAGAAATGCGGCAACCGCCACCACTGGGAAGATTGGGCGAACGACATCGCCAAAATTGCCCGCACGCACATAGACCGCATTACCGGCATTCTGGAAAACACAGAAAACAAAAAAGAAAAACACGCCTTCAACGCCTTCGCCCATGAATTGCGCGACGACCTGAACAACAGCATCACCGACGGCGAAATCATCGAGATGCTGGCCCAGCATCTGATAACCAAGCCGGTCTTCGATGCCCTTTTCAGCAAATACAGCTTCGCCCAGCACAACCCCATGAGCCAAGCCATGCAAGGTGTGTTAGATGCTTTGCACGAACACCACCTAGAAAAAGAAGCCAACACGCTGGAGGCCTTCTACGACAGCGTGAAGATGCGCGCCGAAGGCATCGACAGCGCGGCTGGAAAGCAAAAGATCGTGGTCGAGCTTTACGACAAGTTCTTCCGCAATGCCTTCCCGAAGATGACCGAACGACTGGGTATCGTTTATACGCCCGTGGAAGTGGTGGACTTCATCATCCACAGCGTCGCCCATATCCTGAAAACCGAATTCGGGCAAACGCTGGGCAGCAAGGGCGTGCATATTCTTGACCCGTTCACCGGCACCGGCACCTTTATCACCCGATTGCTGCAAAGCGGGCTGATAAAACCGGAAGAATTGCCGCACAAATACCAGCACGAAATCCACGCCAACGAAATCGTGCTGCTGGCTTACTACATCGCCGCCATCAACATCGAGGCGGTCTATCACGACATTGCGGGTGGCAATTACCAACCGTTTGAGGGCATCTGTCTGACCGACACCTTCCAGATGTACGAAAAGGAAGACTTGGTAGACGCCCTGCTGGTAGACAACAGCAAACGGCGCAAGCGGCAGAAGAAGCTGGATATTCGCGTCATTATCGGCAATCCGCCCTACTCCGTGGGGCAGGGTGACGCCAACGCCAACAATCAAAACGTGCCCTACCCGCATTTGGACAGCCGCATACGGACCACGTATGCGGCGCGCGGATCGGCTACGAACAAGAACGCACTGTATGACAGTTACATTCGGGCGATCCGCTGGGCCAGCGACCGCATAGGCGATAGCGGCGTTATTGGATTTGTAACCAACGCCGGCTTTGTGGAGGCGAACACCGCTGACGGCCTGCGACGCTGCCTGACGGAAGAGTTTTCCAGCCTTTATGTTTTTCACCTGCGAGGAAACGCGCGAACTTCTGGAGAGCAGCGACGCAAAGAAGCAGGCAATGCATTCGGTGGGGGAAGCCGCGCACCCATTGCCATATCCCTGCTGGTTAAAAATCCAGATGCCAAACAGCGCGGCCAACTGCTCTTCAACGACATTGGGGACTACCTGAGTCGCGAAGAAAAACTGGAAAAGATTAGCGGCTATATCAGCATTTCCGGGATTAGCGGCACACAAGGATGGAAGCTGATCACTCCCGATGAGCATGGCGACTGGCTTAAGCAGCGCGATGACAGTTTCGCGAGATTTATCGCCATCGGCGACAAAAAAGGCGATGAGTGCGGATTGTTTGAGGTCTACTCAAGAGGACTTGAAACAAATCGAGACGCATGGTGCTACAACTCATCAAATGCCGTCGTAGAAAAAAACATGCTGCTAATGATCGATTTCTACAATAAAGAGGTCCGCCGTTTCTTTGAAGATCATGGCCGCCTAGAGAAGAAAGCGCGCGACACCATGGTCGATAACTTCATAATTTCAGACCCGGAAAAAATTAGTTGGAATAGATCACTAAAGCAGGACCTTTCAAAAGGGAAAACCTTTTCCTATGAAAAGGACAGTAAAACCAAAAGTCTGTATCGCCCATTCTCGAAGCAATGGGTCTATTACAACCGGGACTTAAACGCCTACGTGAATCAAATGCCGCGCATATTCCCAGACGCAGCCTCTGAAAACCGAATGATCGTCGTCAAGCAGCGCTGCAACAACGATGGCCAATTTGCACTCATGGCCGATCACATCACAGAGTTACAGACTGACGGGGGCACGCA
The DNA here is from genome assembly GCA_964574995.1 of uncultured Pseudomonadales bacterium. Classification (GTDB taxonomy): domain Bacteria; phylum Pseudomonadota; class Gammaproteobacteria; order Pseudomonadales; family JADFDG01; genus JADFDG01. Next base: position 18,330 of record CAZNPF010000024.1, read on the forward strand.
ATGCTTCCCAATCAATATCTATGATGTTGACAAAACTGTAGCCAGCGAGCATGTTCCGAATCGCAGCCTGAGCGAGGCCGCTCATCCGAAAAATCGGGTTATTTGCATAACGCAGATGGGAGGCCGGAGCGGGTTCTCCGTGCTGATGACGGACACCCTGCCCAACCTGCACATACTGGACACCGTGCAATGCTTTCCGATGTTCCTCTACGAAACGGAGGACGCGGAATGAAAAACCAATCCACCGGCGATCTGTTCGCCGAACGGAAGAACGAGTCGAATAAAACCGGAAAGCAACAACTTACCCGTCGGGACGGCATCACCGATGAAGGCCTTGCCCATTTCCAATCTGCCTATCCCGCCGAAACTCTTACCAAAGAAGACCTGTTCTATTACATCTACGGCCTGCTGCATTCGCCGGACTACCGTGCACGCTATGCCGACAACCTGAACAAGGAGTTGCCGCGCATTCCCCGTGTCAGATCTGCCAAGGACTTCTGGCATTTCTCCAAAGCCGGCCGCACCCTCGGCGACCTGCACGTCGATTACGAAACCGTCCCCATGTATCCCGCCCAAATACAAGGCGACAACGGCAAACTGTCCGCCGCCGACTATCGCGTCGAAAAAATGAAGTTCGGCAAGCTGGCGAAGAAAGACGAAAACGGCAGGGACAAAGACCTGTCCACCGTGATTTATAACCACCGCATCACGGTTAGCGGCATCCCGCTGGAAGCCTACGACTACGTCGTGAACGGCAAGTCGGCCATCGACTGGGTTATCGAGCGTCAGTGCGTCAAAACCGACAAGGACAGCGGCATCGTGAACGATGCCAACGACTGGGCCACGGAAACCATGAATAACCCACGCTACCCGCTGGAACTGCTGCTGCGCGTCATCACGGTCAGCCTTGAAACCATGAAGATCGTAAACGCCCTACCCCCGCTGGATATTTCTTCAAAGTAGATCCACAAAAGCAGATCAACACTATTGGTACGCATCGGAGGCGACCATGTCTATCTTGCAGGAAATCTTTAACTGGACAAAAGAATTGCCGCCATGGCAAAGCGATGCCGTTGCACGGTTGCTCGCAAAGAAAACCCTGACGCCAGACGATGTGGATGATTTGTTCGCCCTGCTTAAATCCGCTCATGGCATTGCTGACGCCCAGAATCGCCAGCCAAAGCCCCTCACTGCCGACCAAATTCCCGCGCCAGTAAAGATTTCAACACACGTTGAATTACATGCCATTAAAAACTTGCGGCATGTGAATGCGATAGCCGAAAACCAGCTTGTCCCGTTTGGCCATACCGGACTAACCGTTATTTATGGCGACAATGGCTCTGGAAAATCAGGATATTCGCGCGTCCTAAAGCGTGCCTGCCGTGCGCGCGACCAAATAGAAGCCATTCACCCAAATGCCAAACTGCCGGCCGGGAAAACTGGTATTGCCGAAGCCACATTTCAAATCGTCATTAATGGCGCTGAGAAAGATGTGCTTTGGGTTAATGGGAAATCAGCCCCTCCCGAACTCTCATCGTTGGCAATCTTTGATTCGCGGTGCGCTCGCGCTTACCTCGACAATGAGGATGACTTTTCATATGTCCCCTATGGACTCGATGTATTCGAGGGGCTTGCTACAGTTTGCAAGCAATTAGATACGCGAACCAAGGCAGAGCAAGCGCAGACCACACCTGACCTGACAGCATTTGCACACCTGAATGGCAACACGGCAGTCGGCAAACTGATTGCGTCCCTGTCAGCAAAGACGGCCATTGCCCAGATAGATGGGTTAGCCAAGCTGACGCCGGATGAACTTGCGAAGCACACCGAGCTCGACAAAAGTCTGAGGGCAGACAATCCAAAAGAAAAAGCCAATCAGTTGCGCTTACGCGCCCTCCGAGTCGCCGCCATTGCCACAAATGCAACCACAAAGGGCTCGCTGATAGATCAAACGGTCGTGGCCAAAATACGTGGCTTGGCAGACAGCTACCGTACAGCACAGGCGGCGGCGAAAATCGCAGCCCAACAGTTCGAGGAAGGCGAAAAACTGCTTCCCGGGACTGGCGGAGAGGCATGGCGGGAACTCTTCGATGCGGCTCGCAAGTTCGCGGCCGAGTCCCACCCTGACAAAACATTTCCAGATCTTGGCGCGGATGCACCCTGCCCTCTCTGTCAGCAGCCACTCGCCGAGGGCAGTGCTCGCCTGATTCGATTTGAAGAATTCATCCAAAAGGAGGCCGAAAAAACCGCGCAAGAACGTCGTAAAGCGCTAAACACGGAATACCAATTACTTATCGCTCACGATCTAACGCTAAGTTTCGATGACGTTACTTATTCTGAAATCACAACACTGGATGCACAGCTTGCGTTGGATACGCGCGCCTTCGAGAAAGCACTGATAACCCGCCAAGCAGCCATCAAAGAAGCCGTAACTTCACACCAATGGGAAGGCATAACCGAATCGCGGCCTCACCCGGCAGAACGATTACAAGTACTTGCAAATAATTTACAGGCCGAAGCCGAAACGCTGGAAAAAGCCTCCGATGAAAAGGCGCGCGCCATACTGCAACAGCAATTCGACCAACTGGACGCTCGGGTAAGGTTGAGTGCTCTTCGCGACACCGTGGTTACCGCCGTCGATCGCCTGAGCCATCAAGCCAAACTCACACAGTGCCTTGCTGCGGTTAAAACCAATGCCATCTCCCTGAAGGCATCAGAGTTAACCGAAAAAGTTGTGTCAAAGGAGTTGGCTGATGCGTTGAACCGTGAGTTCAAGGTATTGGGCGTTGGCGCGCTTCAGGTGTCGTTGCATAGCCGCTCAGGCAAGGGCAAGACGTTACATAAACTAAAACTGGAACTCCCCCAAAGCCGAAATCCCGGTGAGATTCTAAGCGAAGGCGAACAACGTGCAATCGCCATCGGTTCGTTCTTGGCTGAAGTCAACTTGGCCGGCGGCAAAGGGGGCATCGTGTTTGATGATCCCGTTTCCTCACTGGATCATCGGCGACGTGACCTCGTGGCAAAACGGCTTGCAACAGAGGCGGCACAGCGCCAAGTCATAGTTTTTACCCACGACATCTATTTCCTTCTTCTCCTGAAAGAGGCGGCCGGCCTGTCTGGAGTTCAAATTACCACTCAAAGTCTAATGAAGCACGCGGACGGATTTGGCGTTTGCATTCAGGATCTTCCCTTTGAGGGAAAAAACACTAGGGCAAGAATCGGAGCGCTCAAGGCTATTCATCAGGAAATAGCGAAGCTTCACAGAGAAGGAAAAGAAGAAGATTGTCGCGAACGAACGGCAGGCGCTTACTCTAAATTGCGCATGACATGGGAGCGCGCAGTTGAAGAGATTCTTCTGCAAGGCGCCGTGATGCGATTCCGAAAAGGGGTCGAAACACAGAAGCTGGCCGGCGTCATCGTGGACGACGATGATTATCACGAGATGTATGCGGGCATGACCAAGTGCTCGAACTACACCGCGCATGACAAGGCGCCTTTTGCCGGCACCGTCTTTCCTGAACCTGATGAACTTCTGGCCGATATCACGGAACTGGAGAAGTGGCAGGCACGAATTGTTAAACGTAGCGAGGAAACAGCCAAGAAGCGTAAAGCAAGCGTTACGGCGCAGCCTCCCGGAACGCCATAAACACCTTCGCCCGACCACGCGCTGTGTTGCTGCCACGGAGGCCTGCCGATTCAGCGCACGGATCACGGACGTACCGCGACCTATAGGTGCGGGTACGGTACGTTTCCTGTGTATGGGCTGGTACATCCACGCCCCTCACCTGTACCCGCCCCACCTGACATTACGGGCCAGCCACCTCACTCGCTCATCGAAATTCTCGCCGCTCCCTCCGTATACGTAATGGGTTTGTCGCTTCACTGCCGCCCCTCGAATACTGGTCCCGCAACTGCAACCGGAGAGAGGACCGATTCGGTGAACCTGCCTACCGAAAATTTACGGTATTGCACCTGCCCTGTACCTGCCCTGTACCTGCCCTGTACCGACCGAGTGACGGTACAGGTACGGTTTTTTTCGGTACGCACCGTGTCATTCCGTACCGAAAAACTAGCCGCTCATCGTGTACCTGCACCTATAGGGGTAGGTGCATCTTTTCGCATGGACGGACTCGGTCGTCCGGATAAATCTATTTCCGTCGCAAACAAACCATGGGCATCCACGATGAGCGATTTGAAAACCGTGTTACCTGAAACCGGCTTTATGCGGTTGCCGCAAATTCTGGCGGTCTACCCCGTCAGCCGATCCGCCTTCTGGGCGGGCGTGAAAGACGGGCGCTACCCGACACCGGTGAAACTTTCGCCGCGCTGCACGGCATGGCGGGTAGAAGACATCCGCGCCCTGATCGAGAAAGCCGGCAAGGCCGCAAACGACGGCAAGGCGAGCTGAATATGTCGGCCCCCGGTTCCGCCAGCCACGTTTCGTCACCCGTGTCAGAAAGCGAAAAGGCGACCATCGCGCGCCTCGCCACGCTGAGCGAGCTGGCTTATTTCCGAACGCAAAAGACCAGTGCCGACGCGCTGGGCATATCGCCAAGCCAACTGGACAAATTGGTACAGGCTGAACGCAAACGGAAAACCGTTGAAACCCACACCGAAACGGGCGGCACCGCACTGCTGTTCGATGAAGTCGAACCGTGGCCAGAATCAGTGAATGGTGCAAAGTTGCTGGACGATCTGGCCGCCACTATTCGCCGTTACGTGGTGTGCGAAAACCACACCGCCGACGCGGCGGCACTGTGGATAGCGTTTACTTGGCTGGTCGATGTGTTTTCCGTGGCGCCGATTGCAAACATCACGGCACCAATGCCGAACTGCGGTAAATCGACGCTGCTAGATTTGTTCGAGCGCCTAACCTGTCGACCGCTGAAAGCGGACAACATATCGCCGGCCGCCTTATTCCGGTCGGTAGAAAAGTGGCGCCCTACGTTGCTGATTGATGAAGTGGACGCCTTCCTGCGCGACAACGAAGACGCACGCGGCATCCTGAACAGTGGACACAAACGTAACGGCTTTGTGTTGCGCGTCGTCGGCGACGATCACGAACCCCGCCGGTTCAGCACGTGGGGCGCAAAAGCGCTGTGCGGTATCGGCAAAATCGCGCCCACCTTGCAAAGCCGATCCATTCAACTGGAACTGCGCCGCAAGCTGCCCGGCGAAACCGTCGACAACCTACGCCACGCCGATCCCGTCCATATGGAAAATCTGGCCCGCCGGCTGGCCCGCTTCGCTGTCGATACGTGCGACGCGGCCAAGGCAGCCCGCCCGACACCCCTCCCGTGGCTCAACAATCGCACACAGGACAACTGGGAACCGTTGCTGACTATCGCTCAACTTGCGGGCGACGCATGGCTCGCCAAGGCACGGCAAGCGTCTATGGCGATCTGTGGGCAGGAAGCTGCGAACAGCGCCCCGGATACCAAGACCGAACTGCTGGCCGACATTCGCGATATCTTCACACGTCAGAAGACGGACAAGATTTTCTCTGCCGATCTGATCGACCTGTTGTGTGCCGATGAAGAAGCCCCGTGGGTTATGTACAACAAGGGCAGGCCGCTCTCGCAACGCCAACTGTCTGCGCTGCTGAACGCCTTCAACATCCGGCCGGACGACCTGCGCATCGGCTTGACCGTCCGCAAGGGCTACGCGCTGGAAAAATTCCGCGACGCCTTCCGGCGCTACCTTCCCGCTTCCAGCAACATCCGCGACAACGCTACAAGCTACGCGTAGCAAGACGTCCACGGATTGTCCATCCGCTATAAACCCACCCGCTGTCGCGGATCGAAAAAGCCGGCGATCCACACCGCACCTCGGATGTAGCGCTGTAGCGCCTTAACCCCCCATTAACTCCGTTTTAAGGGGACTTTAAGGGTTTCCCCCCGCTTGCGAAGTGGTATTTAATACCTATACTTCACCCCCCCCCGGACCGATCCATGAAACGCAAACTCGAGGCAAGCGACAAGACAGTCGCTTACCTCGCCAATCATCCTCGGCAGGTGTTGCAAAGAGTCCGGCAAGTGGTAACGGATGCGGACAACATCCAATGGTCTTTCAACGTCAACGATCTGGAATCCGCTCGTAACGTTCAGATCAGAACCATCCTGAAATGCCTGCAAAAAGGGGAACTGACACCCGGCTCACTGAAGGATGGCGGCGAGTATGTACGCGGCGAGATGACGGCCACACTGGGCGGCATGATCGTGCGCGTGGAATTTTTTCTGGGGCCGGCCCATAGCGGGATCACGGTTCTGAGTGCAACCGCAGAAGAGGAGGAGTAAGCCATGTTCCATTACGTCGCTTGCGGCCTACCCAACGTGTATCTCGAAAACGGGTACACCACGCATGATGGGCCGCATGGTAAAACCTTCACCGTCAACAAACTCGAAGAACTGCACGATGCTATTGGCCGCGTGCTGGTAGAAAAGTCCGAGTTGCTGGATGGCGACGAGGTGCGCTTCCTGCGTACGGAACTTGCCATGTCGCGGAAAGCGCTGAGCGCCGGTTTGGGCTACTCACCGGAAACTGTCAAAAAGTGGGAGTCTGGTGAAAACACCATTCCGAAAGCAGCGGATATTCTGTTGCGTGCCCTGTATCGTGAATATCACAACGAAAAAAGTACCATCAGAACCTTGGTGGATGCGGTAAATCATTTGGAAAAAACTGCGGCCAAACAACGCAAACTGAAGTTCAAGGAAACGCGCGGCGAATGGGTCAGGGATTGCGCCTGACCCGCTCTTTGGGCACAGTGTTTTCGTCGTTTCGGGAATTGAACCCGCGTAACACGCTCCGCGCGGTGCCAACTCTGGTCAACCGCATAAAAATCGAACGCAAATTTTCCTTTGCTATCAAAATGATGATGCGCGCGTGATATTCCCGCCGCTCCAATACTTAAAAACCCAACCCTTATCGGTTGGGTTTTTTTCTGCCCGGA
>CAZNPF010000025.1:0-24365 GCA_964574995.1 uncultured Pseudomonadales bacterium
GCTGAAGCTGCGCACGTTTAAGTCGGCGCCCAACCACTCGTATATGTCCTCCTCCCACAAGTAGCGACGACGTTTTTTGCTTTTCATGACCTGACGGCGGGCTGCATTCGTATATTCGGCCTTTGGGTGGACCCGAAGGCCCTGGCCATCATGAAGTTCGCGTACCGGTCGCCAATCGCTGCATCGGCATCAACGTGCCGGGAATGGTTATCGACGTGTTCCGGTACCGGCGCTGCCTGTCATGTCATGAGTATCGCGTCGCTACGCAGCCGCAAGTGCGGCAACCCTGATTAACCTCTTTTGCTCTTATGCGGCGGCTAGAAATTCTGGTCGCCAGTTTCCATCGAAGTGTCTTTCGTGGTGCCAGAGCGCCCAGGTGATCCTACCCACCCTCTCCGGACACCCTGTTAAGCGAATAAGATCACTGCAATGCTGGTCATGTCGTCGGACAAGTTGAAGTTTAGATATTCATTAGAATGGTTATTTGGAGAATGTGTTGATGAGTGATTTACCAAACTGCCCAAGTTGCAATTCTGGCCTTGCCTATGAAGATGGCGAGTTGTTGGTGTGCCCTGAGTGCGGGCATGAATGGCGGGTTGGTGAAAATGATTCGAGCAATGACGCATTGGTCGTCAAGGATTCAAATGGAAATGCATTGAGCGATGGCGACACCATCACCGTCATCAAAGACTTAAAGGTGAAGGGTTCGTCGCTTGTCGTTAAGGTGGGAACCAAAGTCAAGAACATCAGGCTTGTCGATGGGGACCATAATATTGATTGTAAAATTGATGGCATTGGCCCGATGAAACTAAAGTCTGAGTTCGTCAAAAAAGTATAAAAATCAGACGTCGTCATGTGGTGGTGGGGTCTGCTGCGAGAAAGGGGCTTTCGGTAAAGTCGATAAGCGGTGGCGACGACCCCAATCGGATAGGCGGAAAAATTATTAAGCATGCTGATATGTTTGGCCAAAGCATTACATATGCCACTCTAATTTTTTCTGAAGCGTTCAGATAATCGCGAGGTTGGCGACATGCGGATGACATCGACCGGACTTGCCGGTGAGAGCCATTCTGTAGGGCAATATTCATTGGAATTTCTGGATTCAGTGCTGCGTGGCATTGGGCAGGTGATGTTGCAAAACAACAGCTATGCCGGTCTTTTTTTCGCGACGGGAATTTTTTATAACTCAATACTTTTTGGGTCGGCGGTTCTGCTGGGCGCTGCGGTCAGTACGGCAACTGCGATGCTTTTTGGTGCTGGTCGCGCGCAAGTGCGGGATGGATTGTTTGGCTTTAACGGCGCGCTGGTTGCGATTGCATTGCTCTACTTTTTTGAGCCTGGCGTACTGGTTTGGAGTTATGTAGTTCTCGCCGCGGCTTGCACGACGATCGTCATGGCGGCTCTGCTCAATGTTATGAGCACTTGGAAAATGCCGGCGCTCACTGCGCCCTTTGTGCTCACGACATTGCTGTTTGTCTTGGCTTCGGCGCGTTTCGGACATTTGCATTCGACGGGCATTTTGCCAACCGCCGGCTTGCCAACGGCGGCAACTGTTGAAGGTGTCGTTACGGTCTCGACGCTTGTGGAGGGTTTATTTGCTGGGATTTCGCAAGTTTTCTTTCAAGGTAATGTCATCACGGGCGTTTTCTTTGCTGCGGGTCTCTTGGTGAGTTCGCGGATTGCGTGTGCGGTGGCGCTGCTGGGTTCGTTGATGGGTGCGCTTGTTGCGTGGGGCATGGGCGCGGCAGAGCCCGCAATTCGTGCCGGTGCTTTTGGCTTTAACCCCATTTTGACGGCGATTGCGCTGGGCAGCGGTTATTTCATATTCAATGCTGCCTCCGCCGTATACGGTGTATTTGCCGTGATAACGACAGCAGTTGTATTTGCAGCGATGTCTGCTGCGCTGGAACCGCTGGGCATGCCGGCATTGACCTCGCCTTTTGTGCTGGTGGTTTGGCTCTTTTTGCTAGCCAGCCCGCTATTTCCGCGATTACAGATCCAGAAAAATGCATGAGCCGATTCGGCGGTGGTCGCACTGAATCTACCGCAAGGCAATTGCTGTCGACGTGGAGGTTCTGACATGTTCGTGTGTGCTCAGCGAGCCGGATGATTTCCTCGTGAGTGCGCGCACCTTCAATGCTCTGCTCAAAGAAGTGCGCGCTTGCGAATTGTGCGCAAAGTGTTTGCCGTTGGGGCCACGCCCCGTGCTGCAGTGTCATCCGTCAGCGCAGATTCTGATTATCGGGCAAGCGCCCAGCCGCAAAGTGCATGAGTCTGGCGTGCCGTTTCAGGATGTGAGCGGCGATCGCTTACGGTCTTGGTTAGGAATTTCCACGGAGGATTTCTACGACGCGCATAAAGTTGCAATCGTGCCGATGGGTTTTTGCTATCCCGGCACCGGCGCGACGGGTGACTTGCCGCCGAGGCCGGAGTGCGCAGCAGCATGGCATCAGAAAATACTTGGGCATCTGCAGAATATTCAGCTGACGCTAATCATCGGGCAGTACGCGCAGGCCTATTATTTTCGTCATGAGAAAATGAGCGTCACGGAAGCGGTTCAGTCGTGGCGTGATCGATGGCCTGCGTTCGTGGCGCTTCCGCATCCCAGTCCGCGCAACAATCGGTGGATCAGACGTAATCCGTGGTTCGAGGCCGATTTGTTGCCTATGCTCCGAGCGCGTATTTCTGAAATACTGGCAACCGACGTTTCTTTGGATGCCCGAGGCTCTCGGCGTGATCGCTAAGCTTAACCATACGCTGCGCACCATCGCGCTCATGCTATTGGTCGTGGTGGTGGTGTGGGGAATCAACGGCGTATATCTGTCGGCCCTTTCCGCAAAAAGCACAATGGTTTTTTGGGCGGCAGATTTTCTTCAATGGATCGTTTTGCCGGGCGTTATGGCATGGCAGTTGGCGCAACGCCACGGCGTTTATCCGGCAGATTACGGTTTTACGCCGCGCTGGCCCGAATGGCGATTACTGGGTTGGGCTGTCGTTGCGCTTTGTACGTTATATCCCGCGTATTTCGTTGTGAGCCAATGGGCATCGCAATGGTTGGGCGTAAGCGACGGATTTTTCGTTTGGCAGGATACGTTTCCTCATAATTTCTTAAAGCCCGTATTACTGGTGTATTCGGCAGTGACGGCGGGCTTTGTGGAAAGCGCTCTATTTATCGGATTGCCGTGGCTTGCATGGCAGCGTTTGGGCGCTGCCCGACCCGTGGTGTTCTCGATTATGGTGTCGCTCGTATTTGCCGCCGCGCATTGGGAGCAAGGACTGCACGTGATTCTGGGTGCGTTGGCGTTCAACCTAGTGGCATGCGGGTGGTACTTCGCGCTAAAGAGTTTGTGGCCGGTGGTGCTGGCTCACATCGGCGTCGATCTAGTCGATTTTATCGGTTGAACGACGAATGTTGATCGAGCGCCAGCTGTCTTGCGTGGTATGTTTCGCGGCGTTTGACCGCTTGCGTATTTAAGGCGTCGCTGTCGACATTCGACCAAGCATGCACATGCAGCAAGCTGCGCGTTAAAAATACATTTTGTCTGTCACATGATCGTGACGACATTCACATTTGGCATATCGGGCATATCGGGGGACATCATGAAGAAGACGGTGATTATCACGGGTGCCTCCAGCGGTATTGGAGCCGCTTTAGCGCGTGAATTTTCTGCGCGGGGTTACAACATCGGCCTGATGGCGCGGCGTGCGGATCGACTGGAACAGTTGGCGCAGGAATTACGGAGTAAGGGTTCGCGTGTAGAAATCGAAACGGTGGACGTTGCTCGCGATGAAACCGTACACGCTGCGGTCGATGCGCTGCGCGAGAAGTTGGGCGAGCTTGATGTGTTTGTGGCTAATGCCGGCATCACGACGATCAATCGCACGGGCGCGGGCGACATCAGTAAAGACAAAGAAGTATTCGCAGTAAATTTGATTGGTACGATTGCATCGCTGGATGCGGCAGCAAAATATTTCCGGTCGAAGAAGAAGGGGCATCTGGTCGGCATTTCGTCGATCGCGGCCATTAAACCGATCCCCGGCAGCGGCAGTTATTCAGCGTCCAAGGCAGCACTATCCAGTTGGCTGCGGGCGGCGGGTGTGGAGTTGGCCAAGCACGGCATTTCTGTCACGGCGATCCATCCCGGATTTATCCGCAGCGAATTAGTCGCAGACATGGACAAATATCCGTTCATCATTGATGCCGAACCGGCGGCGAAGCAGATGGTCGATGCCATCGAAAAGAAAAAGCCGAGCGTCATCATTCCTTGGTGGCCTTGGGTCCCGTTGCTGGTTGCCGGAAAACTCTTACCGGAGCGGTTCAGCAAGTTGTTCTGATGTTCGCTGGGGCTTGATCGCTTTCTTGTAGCCGTTGATCATTTGCGCCCGCCCGATGCGGGCGTAAAATTTGCCGGTGTTGTATGCCGGCTGCGTGTAACCGTTGGCCGGAGTCTCATCATGGGTAAGCAGTGGAAAGTCAAAGGCAAGAGCGAAGCGGCTGCTGCTAAAGGAAAAATTTTCACCAAGCTCGCCAAAGAAATTGCTGTGGCCGCACGCAATGGCGCCGACCCGACGATGAATCCGCGGTTGCGGCTGGCAATGGATCAGGCCAAAAAGGCCGCGATGCCCAAAGATACTGTCGAGCGCGCCATCAAGAAAGGCGCCGGCATCGGCCAAGATGCGGTGCAATATGAAAAAGCCACCTATGAAGGTTTTGCTCCGCATCGCGTGCCCGTCATCATCGAATGCCTGACGGACAACACGAATCGTACGGCGTCCAGCATGCGCGTGTTATTTCGCAAAGGACAGCAGGGCAATACCGGTTCCGTGTCTTGGGATTTCGATTATCTCGGCATGATCGAAGCCACACCGGATAAACCCGATGCCGATGCCGAGGTTGCAGCTATTGAGGCGGGTGCGCAGGATCTGGAAGCTGGTGAAGATGGCGCGACCATTTTTTACACCGCGCCGACAGATCTCGATGCGGTAGGTCGCGCATTACCAGAGCACGGTTTTACGGTGCAGTCCGCCATTTTGGGCTGGCGCGCGAAAAATCCGGTGTCATTGGGCGAAGTTGAGCGGCGCGAAGTCGAAGAATTTCTTGAGGCGTTAGATGCGGATGATGATGTGCAGCATGTCTATGCGGCACTGGGCGAGTAATCGCCGCGACGTATAATGTCAGCGCAGCATGAAATCGAGATAAATCCCGGCAAAAATTGTCATGCCAACCCAATGGTTGTGTAAGAAGGCCTGAAAGCATGCGTGTGGCTCACGATGCCGGGCCAGCCAGAGTTGATACGAAAATAATCCAGTAGCCGCTGTTAGCGCGAGCCAGAATGGCAAGCCAGAGCCATTCACACAGCCGACCGCCACGAGCAGCAGCAGCGCTGATATCTGCAGCACACCAATAATAAAAAGATCGTGCCGCCCAAATAAAATGGCGATGGATTTCACGCCGGCTTTCAGGTCGTCTTCGCGATCAGTCATCGCATAAAAAGTATCGTAGGCGACGGTCCATAGCAGGTTGGCAAAGAAAAGCAGCCAGGCCGTCACTGGCAATGCGCCGGCTTCGGCAGCAAACGCCATGGGAACTGCCCAACTGAACGCAGCGCCGAGCACGACCTGAGGCAGATGCGTATAGCGTTTCATGAAGGGATAGCACGCTGCCAGCAACAACGCGACGACTGACAGCGTGATGGTGAGAACATTCAAGAACAGCGCTAGCACAAAAGACATCAGCGCTAGTGATGCAAACAGCGTCATCGCATCGCGTCGACGTAAGACGCCGGTCGCCAACGGACGATGTTTTGTGCGCGTCACTTGTTTGTCGAAATCGCAATCGGCCCAATCATTGATGGCGCAGCCGGCGGAGCGCATCAACACCACGCCCGCCGTGAATACCAGCAGGTTGGTGAGTGATGGGTGGCCGTGGCTCGCCATCCAGAGCGCCCACCACGTTGGCCATAGCAGCAAAAAAATACCGATGGGGCGATTCAGCCTCAGCAACTGAATGCTGGCGTTGAGGCGGGCATGAATATCGGGCCTCACGGCGCCCGCCGAGCGAGCAGCGCGGGTAAAAAATATTCAGCAACCAAGAGAGGTTTACCGCGCAGCAGGAATCGTGAACAGCGGCCCCAGTGGCCGTCGTGGGTCCTCAATACGTGGATCTGATCACGCTGCAGGCTGGGATCGCGGAACAGAAAGGCGCCGAGCGGGCGGCTGCCGAGTTGGCGGATCTGGGCATTGGCACCCTGCAGTGAGCCACGGGGAATCACCGAGCGGGCGCAAACCCAAGGCTGGCCGCCGCCTTCCAGAACGACTTCGCGAATAAGCGCCCACTCACATCGGGAGGCCTGTAATTGCAGGGCTTCATCGCGGCGAGGCCGCATCCAGCGTAGACGAGTAACCCGCACGCGGAAGTCGCCGTCGGCCAGTGCGATCAGCCGGGCCGTTAGCGAGCCGGAGTCTTGGATCCAATCCAAGACCGCCGCATCGGGTCGGTGGCTACGAAAGCGCCAGCTGGGCGCTAGGCGATTGCGCAGGGGTCGACGGGGCCAAGAGGCGGCGTGAGGGGCTGTGAAGAATGCCGGCATGGCGCGGATGCTAGGGACAACCGGCCCGCCGGGGGTGTCCGGCTGGTCCGACACCGATTTGACCGACCGGGGCGCGGTCAGGAGACTATGCGCCCGGTTCCGATCCGGGCCGGGAGTTTCCGTTCAAACCGCCATTTGTGGGCACGTGATCGCCAGCCGCGATCCTCCGCAGTGTGTGCCAGCAAGAGGGTTGTGCAATGCGTAAGTGGGAATGTGTCGTCTGCGGCTTCATCTATGACGAAGCGAAGGGTTTGCCGGAGGACGGCATTCCGCCGGGAACGAAGTGGGAAGACATCCCGGAAGATTGGGTGTGCCCGGATTGCGGCGTATCCAAAGACGATTTTGAAATGGTGCAGATCTGATGACCAACACGCTGGTCGTCATCGGCACGGGTCTTGCCGGTTACAACTTCGCCAAGGAATTTCGCAAGCTAGATGCGGAGCGCCCGGTGGTGCTAATCACCCGCGACGACGGCCGCAATTATTCCAAACCGATGCTCAGCAACGGTTACGCCAAGCAAAAGACGGCGGATGAGTTGGCGATGCATGCGGCAGAAGAAATGGCGCAGCAGTTGAAAGTGACGGTGCTGACCGGCCAGCAGGTTACGCGCATCGATACCGCGCAACAGCGCGTGTACACCAGCGACACTGAATACACGCCGTATGGCGATCTGGTGTTGGCTTGGGGCGCGGATCCATTCCGCGTGCCGATGGCAGGCAACGCCGTTGCTGACGTGCTGTCGATCAATGATCTCGCCGATTACGGTGCGTTCCGTGCGCGCGCGGCCGGCAAGAAAAAAGTGCTGGTGATGGGCGCGGGTTTGATTGGCTGCGAGTTTGCCAACGATCTCACCGCAGGCGGTTTTCAGGTCGAGACGGTTGATCTGGCGGATCGTTGTTTGTCGCTGCTGTTGCCACCGGAGGCCAGTGCGGCGGTTGCGCGCGGCTTGGAAGGGCTGGGCGTGAAGTTTCACTTTGGAGCCGCCGTTAAGTCTGTCGACAAACACGGTGATGGCTATCGCTGTACGTTGAGCACTGGTGAGCAAGTCGATACCGATCTCGTGTTGTCTGCCGTGGGTCTGCGGCCGCGCATTGCGCTGGCCAAGGAAGCCGGGTTGGCCGTGAACCGCGGCATCGTGGTGGATCGCGAATTGCGCGCCAGCGCTCCGCATGTGTTTGCGTTGGGTGATTGCGCGGAAGTTAACGGCCTCGTGTTGCCATACGTATTGCCGTTGATGTCTGCGGCGCGCGCGTTGGCAAAAACTTTGGCCGGCACGCCGACGGCGGTGTCGTATGGTGTGATGCCGGTGGCGGTGAAAACGCCAGCCTGCCCGGTGGTGGTGTGTCCGCCGCCCATGGGAGCACAAGGCAGCTGGCAAGTGGAAGCCGATGGCCAAAATGTGAAAGCGCTGTTTGTGGCTGCCGATGGCAAGCCGATTGGCTTCGCGCTGACTGGGGAAGCCACGCACGAAAAGCAAGCGTTGGCGAAATTGATGCCGGTATTGTTCTGACGAAAAGCCCGGCACCGCCGGGCTTTCATTTATCGCTTGCTTGGATTTGTCGAAATTAAGGGGTCGATCATGTTTTTGCGCAATATCGTGTTTCGTTTGGTGCTTTGGGGCTTGGGTTTGCGCTTGGGTTGGCTATCGCGCAACAACGCGTCGTTCCGCGACAAAATCAAGGATCAGGATTTCGTGTTGCAGTTCGGCACGGCTGATGGCGCGGTTACTCGGCATTTTGTGTTTGCAAAAGGCGATGTCTCTTCGCAAGGCGGCGCACATCCGGCGTTTGCCTGTGCTATCGAGTTCACAAATTCGAAAGTGGCGATGGAAACTTTGATGGCGGCCGGTAAGAATCCGTCGGTGTTCATGAGCGCCATGGGCACTGGGAAAGTCAAAGTTACCGGTGACGACATGAGCAAAATGATGGTGTTCATGCAGATTGCGAAATACATCGGGCCGCAGAAAAAGAAGTCTGTTGCGGCGTAATGCACATTGAGTGTGTATTGCGCGCGTTGTTCGAACTAAAACCTGCCACACATTGAGAACCGAGGATCAACTCCATGAAAGTTTTTCGTCTTCTGCCGCTTGCCGCGTTGCTGATGGTGTCTGCCGGCGCTCATGCGGGCGGTGGCTATAACTATGTCGAGGGCAGCTTCGGCGAATACGATGATCTTGACGGCTTCTACGTGGGCGGCGTGAAGGCGCTGAATAAGCAGTTTGGTGTCATCGGCTCCTTGGGCATGATGGATGACAGCGGCGTCGACGTCACCGCGTTGCGTGGTGGTGCTCTGTTCCATACGCCGATTCAAAAAGATCTGGATTTGGTGGCGACGCTGGAGTTGGTGTTCGCGCAGTGGGATGCGGGTGCCACGGATGATGACGATATGGGTTTTGCCGCGTCTGGCGGCGTGCGTTACACGATCCAAGATAATTTCTTGTTGGAAGGCAAGCTGACCATTACCGAAGTCGATCCGTATGAAGACGGTTTGGGGCTGCTGTTGGATGGCCGTTATTACTTCACCCCGGAATTGTCTGGCGCCGTCGGTGTGGCCAGCGATGCGGAATTCGACGGCTTGTTCGTCAACGTGCGCTACGAGTTCAAGTAAGTAGCGTTTACGAGCAACAAAAAAGGCGCTGCGGCGCCTTTTTTGTTGCTGAGGATTTTGCAAAAAGTGACGAGCGTTGGTGCATTTTCAATGCGACTCAATGCGATTCGATGCGATTCGATGTGAGCATGGGGCGCTGAGGTCTATGCGGTAAGACGTCTTACCGGCATAGCGCTGCGCTACGTTCATGGCGCTGCGCTGAGCTAGGTTCAACCACGCTCGACGCGGTTCCGACCTGTCTTTTTGGCACGATAAAGCGCCGCATCGGCATCGCGCAAAAGATCGATGCCATCCGTGGTGGTTGGTACCCGGACGGCAACGCCAATGCTGATGGTCACTTGCAAGGGCTTATCGCCATTGGGGATCAGCATGCTAAGTACCGCCGTACGAATGCGCTCGGCGATGGCCAGCGCGTCGAGTTCGCCCGTGGCGGGCAAGACGGCAACAAATTCTTCTCCGCCGTAACGTGCCAGCAAGTCAGTGGAGCGGCCCAGCACGCGACGCATGGCGGCAGCCACCTGTCGCAGGCAATCATCACCGGTGAGGTGACCGTGATCATCATTCACGTGCTTGAAGTGATCGATGTCGAGCATCATCACGGTCAGTGGTTCGTGGCGCCGTGCCGCCAGCTGTACTAATGGCGGATAGCGTTCGTCAAAATAACGACGGTTATGCAGGCCGGTCAGTCCGTCATGCAGACTCATTTCGGCTAACTGATGATTGGCGTGACGCAGTTCTTTCATCGTTTGACTGAGCGCACTGGTTTGCCGCTCAACCTCGCGCTCTAACTCGTAAGCCATATGCCATTCAGCCGCCAATGCACGTTTGCGGGCTGCCAGCGCTTGCTCCTCGGCTTCTCGGCGCGCGTGATTTTCCGTGCGGATGCGTTGTACCAACACATGCCCAAGAATCAAGACCTGCAAGACGATGCAAGTTAGGGGAAGCAAATCCAGGAGCCTGTTATCCAAAAACAGCGCAGATCGCGCTAAAACATTGCTAGACATGCCCAGCAGAAACAGCGCAGCCAGCGCCGTGTAAATCCCCGCACGGGGTAGTTTCCGGTGCAAAACATACAAGCCAACGGCGAGGCCGGCGAGCGCATAGCACAAGATCCCGGCCGTCACGAACGGCAGCACGCGAGCGCCTAAGAAGATCAGTGCCAAAGGGAAAATGACACCGTAAATGACATAGCACAGGTACATCAGATATTGGCTGCGAGGCCAATGCGCGGTTAAGCCGAGCATGCGATTGGTGAGTAACGTTCCCGTGACAGTCGTCAGCAAACCGATCAGAGCAATTTTGTATTCGTTCCACCATACGCCGTCGATGGGCCAGTATTGGTTGAACATGCCATCGACATGCGCTTGATACGTGACTAGCACTAACAAAAACAGTAGTGCTGCGTGGAAACCCGGCTCTCGACTACCACGAATGACAAACAAGAAAACTAATAAAAGGCTAAAAATAGCGCCATAGGCAAAACTGTATGTCAGCAGCGACCCTTGTCGGCCGGCGATAAATTTGGATTCATTCCACAAAAAAACCGGCGCATTGAGTGCACCGTGTGATTTTGCACGCAGAACGATGGTGATCGTTTTTTTTGCCGGTAACTCAAGCGGGGCGATCAAATGCCGGTCAATAAAGAGACGGTTGTTTGCGGGGCGCGTGTCACCCAAATGGTATTGCTGAAGTAACTGCCCGTTTTCCAGCAAATAAACATCCAACTCATCCAGCAAGGGGCTGGCAACTTCCAGCAGCATGCGCGTGGGGCTGTTATTACCCCGGCGTAACGTTATGCGTTGCCATACGGAGTCTTCGTTGTATGCCAACCGAATCGGCTGTTGCATGGATTGCCAATCTGTCGCCGCCATGGCGTTGGCAAGGTCGGGGGTTTCGGCAGAGCGTCGTGACTCACTCCACGCCGTGAGCTCGATGTGGCTGAAGCCATCGTTGACCACCAATTCATCGCTGTGCGCGGAGAGGGTGATTAACGCAAGGACAATGAAAGGCAGGAATGATCGCCCTATGCGCGCAAAGGTCTGGCTCATAGCAAGGCCTCCACGCAGTTACGACCATTTTTCTTGGCGCGGTATAGCGCGCCATCGGCTTCGGCCAGCAACTGACGGCCATCATCATTCGGTTGCGGAACGTGCATGACGAGGCCGATGCTGATCGTGAACTGCAGGTCAATCTTTCCGCACGGGGTACGCAGTTGCGAAATTTCTGATCTCACCGTTTCTGCAATGGCGCGAGCGGCCTCGCCTGAGGCGTCCTGCAACACAATCACAAACTCTTCGCCACCGTAACGTGCGACGAGATCGGCACTACGCGAGCAGACTTGGCTGAGTATGCCGGCGGCGAGCTTTAGACACTGATCACCAATTGCATGACCACGAGAATCGTTAATCTGCTTGAAATGGTCGATATCAAGCATCATGACCGCCAGTGGACTGTTGCGCCGCGAAGCGAGACGAACCATGTCGGGGAAACGTTCGTCAAAATAACGTCGGTTATGCACACCGGTCAGCCCGTCTCGACGGCTGAGGTCGGATAGCCGCCGATTGGTGCTGTCGAGATCATGCATGGCTTGCCAGAGTTCTTCGCTTCGAGCATTGACGCGTTGCTCTAATGCAGCAACCAGTTGATGCTGTCTCGCCAATGCATCTTCTTGTTGCGCTAACGCTTTTTGTTGCGCAGCTCGCTGTGCGTCCATGGTGAGCTTGAGATGTGTGGATAGCGCCCACGCCAAGGCGATGGCTTGTAACAAGATACCGGTCAACAAGGCGTCGCCGACGTTGATATGCCAATTGAGCAAACCGAACTGATTCAGTGCGGATGCCAGCGCGCCTGCAAATAACAATACGGTGCCCAGTAGGAACGTCCAAGCCAACGGGACTTTGATGTGAATGGCATACAGCGCAATCGCACACACGGCAATGCCGTACGCGAAAATCACCGGGATGAGAAATGGATACGCCTGCTGTGCCGGTATCAGCAGGCTGGCGCCGAGCGCGAGCAGCAAACTAATTTCAGCAGCATCAATGGTGCGATGCAGCCGCGGCATGGTGTGCTCGGTGTCGAGAAATGCCGCGAGAAACATCGTGCCACTCAACGGGATCAACCAGATAGCGACGATCACGCCGTGCTCGCCCCACCAATCGCTGTCGAGCCCGAGAAAACGCGCGGCGGTGCCGTCCAGTAATATTTGATAGACCAATAACGCCAGTGCGTGTGGCAGATACCAAGCAAAGCCGCGTGCACGCGTAATCAGTGCGGCCAATGCGAACACCAGCATGACGATCAGCAGCAGCCCGATGGCTGCCCCGCGGCTACCGGTGAAGTTGGCTTCGTGTTGCGCCAGTGTTGGTAAATCCCAGATCATTAGCGGAATTTCGGTGGCGCCATCACTGCGAATGCGGATCAGCAACGTGCGTTCCGGACTGGCGGGCGTGAAATCGATCGGCACCAGCGGATGACGATGCAGCAGTGGCTGACTGTCTGCTGGACGATTACTGCCAAGGTTCCATGTGTGCAGCAGGGTTTCGCCGGTGAGTTCGTAGATGTCGACTTCATCCAGCAACGGATAGCCGATTTCCACCAAGGCGCGCGACGGCCCGTGACCGGGTTCACTGCGCAATGTGAAACGCAGCCAGATGGTGTCGTTGGTAAAACCCAGCGAGGGCTGTGGCGGCGCGGGTTGCCACGCGTTGGCGGCTTCCACGCCGCTATTGGGCATCAACAGATTGTCGATGGTGAGCTGACCGATCGGATCGCGAAGCATCTCCAGCCCCTCGACCTCGGTGCTGCCAAAGCCGTCGCGCAGCGTTAATGCCTGGGCCCCGCTCACGGCGAAGCTCAGTGCGATGAGCAGTGCAAGGACAGTGGGGAGCCTGCGTGCTTCCTGCATGCGCGGGGATCCAGAGAGAGGTGGGCTACGTCGGGGTGCGATTGTGACGCTGATCACGGTCTGGGGGCAGGTTGCTAGGTTGAACGGCCTAATAGACGGATCAGTGGATACGCCGAAATGACTAGTCCGTCGCGCCGTCTAAAGGGAAATCAAGGAATGTCAGGCTGCCAGGGCGAACTGGCACAACAGTGCCACGCTGAGGTGTGCCGTGTAGCGTCCCGCGTCCGACAAGGGCGAGCCATCTCGCGAGGCGTTATACCCGCGAGTAGCGCACGGCTTCCCCTAGCCAGCGCCGGATCAAACGGGGTGCCAATGCGGCGTGCTGGCGAGCGACGGCTTGTGCGAGTTCGCGGGCGGTTTCAACCAGCGAGGCATCACGTGCGAGGTCTGCAACGCGCAGCGCAACATCACCGGTTTGACGTGTGCCTAGCACTTCACCGGGCCCGCGCAACTCCAAGTCTTTTTCGGCAATACGAAAACCGTCCGTGGTTTCACGCATGACGCTAAGCCGTTCGCGCCCGAGTTGTGATAACGGGGGTTTGTAGAGCAGCACGCAAAAACTTTGTTGCGCGCCGCGGCCAACGCGTCCGCGTAATTGATGCAATTGTGCCAGCCCCAGTCGCTCGGCGTTTTCGATCACCATCAGTGACGCATTGGGCACGTCGACACCGACTTCGATGACGGTGGTAGCGACGAGCAAATCGAGACTACCTTGCTTGAACGCCTGCATAGTGGCTGCTTTTTCGCTGCTCTTGAGCCTTCCGTGCACGAGGCCAATACGTATGCCAGGCAGTGCGGCGATGAGATCGTCGCGTGTCGTTTCTGCTGCTTGCGCTTCGACTTCTTCGGAATCCTCGATCAACGGACAAACCCAGTAGGCTTGTTTTTTTTCTGCACAAGCTTTCCGAATTCTCTCAATAATTTCTGGACGTCGTTCGTCACCTAATACAACGGTTTGTATCGGCGTGCGGCCCGGTGGCAATTCATCGATCACAGAAGAATCGAGATCCCCCCATCCACTCATAGCCAGCGTGCGTGGAATGGGAGTCGCCGTCATGATCAGTTGATGCGGAACACCTTGTTGGCCTTTGTCGCGCAATGCCAGCCGTTGCTGAACGCCAAAACGGTGTTGTTCATCGACGATGACAAGTCCAAGCCGCGAAAATCTGACTTCTTCTTGAAATAACGCATGCGTCCCAATGACCAGCGAGAGCGAGCCATCTGCCAAGGCGCCGAGTGTGGTGTCGCGTTCTTTTTTCTTGAGGCGCGAGGTCATCCAGCCGGTCGATATGTGGAGCGGTTCAAACCAGCGACGAAAATTATGAAAATGTTGTTCGGCGAGAATTTCAGTGGGCGCCATCAAGGCAACCTGCGTGCCTCCGGCGATGGCCTGAGCGGCAGCGAGTGCTGCAACCACTGTTTTTCCGGCGCCGACGTCACCTTGCACCAATCGCAACATGGGGACAGGCTGCGCAAGATCGACGGCAATTTCTTGAAGTACGCGTTGCTGCGCACCGGTTAAACCAAAAGGCAGTGATATGCGTAACTGTTCGGCAAGTTTGGGCGATGCAGGAAGCGCATGGGCGTGATGGCGACGAATTTCCCGACGTATCGCCAACATGGCCAATTGGTGTGCGGCCAACTCTTCCAGCGCGAGTCTGCGGACCGCCGGGTGCGAGCCATCCGCGAGTGCCGTGGTACGCGTGCCAGGTGATGGGTGATGGACGAAATCCAGCGATGCACGCAAGGTGGGTAAATCGAAATCGGTCAGCAGAGAGGGTGGAAGCAATTCGGCTGGGGCGTGTTTTTTCAGTAATTCCAGCGCAGTGTCGGCCAGCGAGCGAATGCGTGCCTGTGTGACGCCTTCGGTAATTCCGTAGACGGGCGTTAGCCGGTCGGCGAGTGGCAACGGTGCATCGTCGCGCAGAATTCGGTATTCCGGGTGATAAAATTCCAAGCCACTGGCGCCGCGTCGCAGGTCGCCAAATGCGCGGACGCGTGCGCCGCGTGCAAACTGTGCTTTTTGACTGGCATTGAAGTGATAAAAACGTAGCGCGACGATTCCTGTGCGGTCGGAAATTTTCACCAACAAACTGCGTCGCCGACCAAGAATGATATCGGCAGCCAGAACTTCTCCTTCGACTTGCGCGGTGCTCATCGGTTGCAGTGAGCCGATGGGCGTGAGGCGTGTGCGATCTTCGTAGCGGATCGGCAAGTGAAAGAGCAAATCTTCGATACGCTCAAGCCCCAGTGTGGCGAGTCGCGCTGCCAAAGCATCACCGACACCACGCAAAGTGGTGAGTGGGGCTTGTAGCGGATCTGTGGCTTTATCGAAATCTTTTTGGCTCACGCGCCGCTCGCCATGGGTTTTCGTGCGGCCTCGGGTAATGCGCGGGTACCGCGTTGACGGGCGGCTTCGCGCGCTGCCGTAATCAACACGTCGATAGCCTTGGTGCGCGGAAAGCTGGAGCGCCACGCCAATGCGACATGTCGCATGGGTTCTGGCTTGATGAAGGGGCGAGTCACTAAAATTTGTTCGCCGTAGAACGGAGAATGACACGCTGTCTGCGGCAACACGGAGACGCCCATGCCGGCAGCGACCATGTGTCGTATGGTTTCCAGCGAGCTGGAGGCGACCTCGGCGGTGTTCCCTTGCTCGCGACGAATGTGTGGGCAAAAGCTCAGCACTTGATCGCGCAGGCAGTGGCCTTCGCCAAGCATCAGCACACGCTCATTATCGAGAACTTGCGGATCGATTTGCTTTTTCGTGGCAAGTGCATGGCCGGCGGGCAACAGTAATTCAAAGGTTTCGTCATAGAGCGCTGTCACCACGACGCCTGGCTCGGCGAAAGGCAGCGCAATCAGAATGGCATCCAGTTCGCCATCGGCTAATTTTTTTCCGAGCACATGCGTAAAATTTTCTTCGATTACCAATGGCAACTGAGGCGCGATGCGTCGCGCAGCAGTCACCAGCGCTGGAAACAAGTACGGACCGATGGTGTGGATGGCCCCGATGCGTAACGGATCACCGAATTGCTGCACTTCCGGGTCGGCCAGTTGTCGCAGTTTCTCGGTTTCTTCCAGCACACGTTGCGCCTGTGCAATCACCGCTTCGCCCGTCGGCGTTACGCGCACATCGTGGCGATGCCGCTCGAATAGCAACACACCGAGTTCGTCCTCCAGTTTTTTAATGGCGACGGACAAGGTGGGTTGCGTCACCGCACAACTGGCTGCGGCGCGACCAAAGTGACGTTCGCGGGCGAGCGCAACGGCATAACGCAGTTCCGTGAGGTTCATCGTGCGATTGGGCGTCCGGTTGCGGGAATACGACGATAGTCCCGGGCTATGAAGATGGCGTCAATGCGAGGTTACCGGAGCGGCTGTTACTCTTCGGAGCCTGTGCACTTGGCGGAGATGCTCCCATGGCCACGGTTTTATTTGCCGGATTTGGTGATCTGGGCTGCGAGGCCGGGCGTTTGTTGCACGACGCGAGCCTGTCCGTGGTCGCGCTGCGGCGTTCTGCCCATAGTGGCCTGCCGGGCGTACCGGCCTACGCCGTGGATTTGCGCGAACCGTTTCGCTTGCCACCGATGGATGAATTGCCGTCCGCCGTGGTGATTGCGGTGAGCCCGCAATCCAGTTCGCCGGACGATTATCAGTCCACGTACGTGGGTGCCGTGCAACATGTCTTGCGGGCGTTGCAAGCAGCCGGCGCTAAACCACGATTGGTGCTGTTTGTGTCCAGCACGGGTATTTGGCCGGAAGGCGTCAGTCAGTGGCTGACGGAAGATGTGCCCGCGCAGCCGGATTCTTGGCGTGGCGAGAGCATGCAGCGCGCTGAACAGGTGTTGTTTGCCGGGCCATTTCCGGCGAGCACGTTACGGTTGGGCGGCATTTACGGGCCGGATCGTTATTTGTTGGTACGAAAAGCCGAAGCCATTCTTGCCGGGCAAGAAAAAATGCCGCCGCCCGCTTGGACCAATCGTGTGCATCGTGATGATGCGGCGCGGATGATCGCGTTTCTCGTCAATCGCGCGCTGTCTGGCGTGGTGCTCGACAAAGTGTATAACGGCGTCGACAACGAGCCAGCGCTCAATGTGGATGTGCTTTCTTTCATTGCAAGTCAGTTGCGCGGGCAAGCTTCAGGCAGTGTCGATACCGATATCGATATCACGTCGGCAGCGCCCCCCGCCAACACGGCAGTCGGCGGAAAGCGTGTGGGAAATGCGCGCTTGCGTGCCTTGGGATTTCAGTTTTTGTTTCCTGATTTTCGTGCGGGTTATGCATCCGTGGTGGCGGACTATCGCCGCCAACGGTGAGCGCTTACGCAACGCCCGTCAGTCGAGAACGATAATGGCGTCCATTTCCACTTGCGCGCCCTTGGGTAGCGCGGCGACGCCGATGGCGGCGCGTGCAGGATAAGGCTGCTGAAAATAGTGCGACATGATTTCGTTGACGCGTGAAAAGTGGCCGAGATCAGTCAAAAAGACGTTGAGTTTAACCACTTGTGCCAGCGAGCCGCCGCCAGCTTCGGCCACGGCTTTTAGATTTTCAAAGACACGGGTGATGTGCGCGTCGATATCGCCATCGACCATCTGCATAGTTTTTGGATTCAGCGGAATCTGGCCAGACAAATACAGCGTATTACCCGCACGAATGGCTTGCGAGTAAGTGCCGATGGCGGCGGGTGCTTTGTCGGTATGAATCGGTGTGCGGGTCATGGCGCGTTCCTTGTGTTGCTTGTGCAAAGACGATGGCTAAAGCGAGGCGTGCTAGTGTGAATTACGTTGCGCGTAGTCGATTAGCTTTTTCCGCGCGAAATCTTGCCGACGCCGGGCATGTTGCGTAAGCGCTTGATGATGCGTGCCAGATGCACGCGATCGTGCACGCTGATCATGATGGCGACTACGCCCATCTGAGCATCTTTTTCGATGATGTTGATACTTTCAATATTGGACTCGCTGTCTGCGACGACCGTGGCCAGCGAGGCGAGTGCGCCACGTCGATTGCCGATTTCGATGCGCAATTCGACCGGGAAATCGCCTTGGACTTTCTTTTCCCAACGCAAGGGCATGCAGCGTTCAGGATTAGTGCGCAATTCGTTTTCGACGTTGCGACAGGTATGACGATGAATCACCAGCCCACGCCCGGCAGATAGATGGCCGATGATTTCATCACCAGGCAGGGGATAGCAGCACTTGGCGTATGTGACCACCATGCCTTCGGTGCCGCGAATAGCGAGCGGTGCGCCGTCGTGGCGACTGCTTAGATGATCGACCGCCGCCAGTTGCCGTGCGACCAGCGGCGCGGCGCGATTACCTAGCCCAATGTCTTCCAGCAGGTCATCGAGTTGCGCATAACCGGAATTTGCCAGATCGCTCACCACGCGCTCGATCGGCAACTCATTGAGCAGCACACCGTATTCTTCCAGCGATTGCTCAAGTAGCCGCTGGCCCAACGCCACCGATTCGCTCTTGCGTTGTGACTTCAGGAAGTTGCGAATGTGTGTTCGCGCTTTGCTGGTGACCACAAAATTGAGCCAAGCGGGGCTGGGCACTGCGCCCGGTGCAGAAATGACTTCCACCGTCTGCCCGCTCTTGAGTGGCGTCGACAGCGGGACGAGCCGGTGATCCACGCGCGCAGCAACGCAAGAACTTCCAACGGAGGTGTGCACGGCGTAAGCGAAATCAACCGGCGTGGCGCCAGAAGGCAGCTCCATGATGTCGCCTTTGGGCGTGAAGATGTAAACCTCATCAGGGAACAAATCGATTTTGACGTTCTCGATGAATTCCACCGAGTTTCCAACCTGCTTCTGAATATCGAGCAAACCTTTGATCCATTGGCGGGCGCGTACTTGTGCGCCGCTTTTGTGTTTGCCTTCTTCCTCGCCTTTGTACAGCCAATGCGCCGCGATACCGTTGTTGGCCATGTTCTCCATGTCTTCGGTACGAATTTGTACTTCGATGGGAACACCGCCGTGCGACTTCAGCGTGGTATGCAGTGATTGATAGCCGTTGGCTTTGGGGATGGCGATGTAATCTTTGAACCGGCCAGGGATCGGTTTGAAATAGTTATGCATGATGCCGAGTGCGCGATAACAACTATCGACGTTGTCGACAATGATGCGAAAGCCATAGAAGTCCATGATTTCATCGAAGGACTTTTTTTGCTCGCGCATTTTGCAATAGATGCTATAGAGATGCTTCTCGCGACCCATGACGCGCGCAGTAATGCCTTCGTCACGCAGCAACTGTTCTGTGGTTTCTTTGAGCTTGGTAACCACTTCCTTGCGGTTGCCACGTACCTGGCGAACCGCTCGGGAAATGCGTTGTGCGCGCATGGGGTACAACGCAACGAACGCGAGGTCTTCAAATTCTGTACGGATATTGTTCATGCCAAGCCGGTTGGCGATGGGTGCAAAAATATCCAGCGTTTCTTGGGCGATGCGGCGGCGTTTTGCCGGCGGCAATGAATGCAGCGTACGCATGTTGTGCAGGCGATCGGCGAGCTTGACCAGAATGACGCGGATGTCTTTGGTCATCGCCAAGATCATCTTGCGCAGGTTTTCGGCTTGCTGCTCTTGGCGTGTGGGAAATTCGATCAAGGTGATCTTGGAAACGCCGTCGACTAAATCCGCGACATCCGCTCCAAATTCGTCGCTGAGACGCTCCTTGGCAATGCCGCAATCTTCCAGCACATCGTGTAGTAACGCGGCGGACAGCGACTGCGAATCCATGTGCATGTCGGTGAGAATGCCGGCGACTGCCAAGGGATGGCTGATGTAAGGATCGCCATCCTTGCGGTATTGGCCCTCGTGGGCTTCACGGGCAAAGTGATAGGCCTTGCGGACGAGCCCGACTTGCTCTTCCGGCAAATAACTTTCGAGGCGCTTGCTGAGGCTCTCGATGGTGGCCAAGGGATGTCCGTCCGCCAGTGCCTTGTGGGCCCCGGTATTTCGTGAGTAATGGTTCGACTGAATGTGCGGACATCCGTACCCGATGTCAACGCGATGGCCACAGGAAAAGTGCGTAGTGCAAATGGGTTAGCCCGCAACGCTCAACGAATCTCGTAGCGTTGGCGGATAAGCACACGGGTTTTGCGGCAGGCATAAAAAACCCCGACACGTGCCGGGGTTTTTGTCGTCGGTGCGCTGCGATCAGTCTTGGTCGTCCGCGTTGAAGTCGATCGCGGTGACGATGCGCGGCTGGTTGGCCATGAAGTCCAGTGCCGGCGTTTCTTCTTGATCGGGTTCGTCGAGGATGGTGCGATCGACGTGGCCGTCAGCGATTTCACGCAGCGCGACGACGGTGGGCTTATCGTTTTCCCACTGGACCTTAGGGTCCTTGCCACCGATGGACAGTTGGCGTGCGCGCTTGGAGGCGACCAGAACGAGCTCGAAACGGTTATCGAGTTTCTCGAGGCAATCTTCGACGGTGACGCGGGCCATGGGGACCTCGGTTCTGGGTGTACAAAAAAGGGGCGGCAAGTCTAGCCCAACCAAGGGCCGGGCGGGAGGGGGCGGGCGTGACCATCGGCCAGTGCCTGCTGGCGACTCAGCCACCGCCGAGGATGCGGTTGATCTGCTCGGCCCGAGCGCCTTCCAGCCGGCTGACTAGGCTGCGACGTGCCAGTACCACGGCGCGCAACTCATCCAGTGCGATGGCGAAATCGTCGTTGATGATCACGTGGTCGAATTCGCTGAAATGCGACATCTCTTCGTCTGCGCCGGCTAGGCGGCGCGCGATGACGTCGGCGCTGTCGGTATTTCGTCCAGACAGCCGCTGGCGCAAGGCTTCGCGCGATGGCGGCAAGATGAACACGCCGATGGCCCCGGGCATCAGCCGACGAACTTGTTGGGCGCCTTGCCAGTCGATTTCCAGAATCACGTCATGGCCGCGAGCGAGTTCGCTTTCTACCCAGGCGGACGATGTGCCGTAGAGATTGCCGAACACTTCGGCGTGTTCGAGAAAATCGCCGTGCTCGATCAGCGCGCCAAATTTTTCGCGACTGACAAAGTGATAGTTCGTGCCGTCGACTTCGCCGGAGCGCTGTGTGCGCGTGGTATGGGAAACCGAGACACCGATATTGCCAGTCTTTTCCAATAGCGCTTTCACTAAACTGGTCTTGCCGGCGCCGGACGGCGCCGAGATGACGAACAGTGTGCCTTTCATGCGGGAGTCTCGTTAAAAGGTAGATGCAGAAATGCAGTTACGGGCAGTCGCGACGGCTTTGTGTGTTATTCGATGTTCTGAACCTGCTCACGCATTTGCTCGATCATGACTTTAATTTCTACGGATGCCTGCGTGGTATCTGTGTTGATGGACTTTGAGCCTAAGGTATTGGCTTCGCGATTGAGTTCTTGCATCAGAAAATCCAGTTTACGACCGACGCTACCGCCTTCTTTCAGGCAGCGCCTAACTTCAGCGACATGTGTCGTGAGGCGATCCAACTCTTCGGCGACATCAATGCGACTGGCGAGCAAAATAATTTCCTGCTCAAGACGATCGCGATCCGGAGATGACACCACTTCTTCCACGCGCGCACGCAACTTTTGCTTCTGCGCGTCAATAATCTGCGGAATTGCTATGCGCACTCGCTCGGCTTCCCGCAAAATCGTGTCAAGACGTTGATTGATCAGTAGCGCGAGTTCCTTGCCTTCGCGTTCGCGAGCGGCAATAAACTCATCTAGCGTCGCTTCGAATAACTGCCAAGCCTGTTTCGACAGCGTTTCGCTATCCAGTTCGCGCGCGGCGGTGACGCCAGGCCAGCGCAGCACTTCAGTGGGGTCGATGGCGATGGGTTGCTTCGCCAATTGCGCCACGCGATTGACGGCTTGCATGAGTGCGGCCAACGCATTTGCGTTGACTTTGATTTCAGTCGGCGCGTCGTCAATGCCGCCCAAGCGCAGGGCGCATTCGATTTTTCCACGTGATAGGCGTTTGCGCAGCGCTTCGCGCACCGCCGGTTCAAGATCGCGCAAGCTGTCCGGCAAGCGAATACCGGGCTCCAGATAACGGTGATTGACCGAGCGCAGTTCCCAGCCGAGGGTGGCCCCGTCCACGCGCGCCTCGCGACGGCTGAAAGCGGTCATGCTGCGAATCATCACGAAACTCCCGGTCGATTTAAGCCGGCGATTGTAACAGCGCGCACGTTGATTGGACGGCGCTTGCCGACGGGCCTGCTATCATGCGCGCCCATTTCATCCTGCCCCGAGGTCATTCATGCGTCCTTCTGGCCGTGCACCCGATCAATTGCGCGACGTGCGCATCACCCGGCACTACACCCGCCACGCCGAAGGTTCTGTGCTCGTGGAATTTGGTGATACCCAAGTGATTTGCACGGCCTCCGTGACGGAAGGCGTACCGCGTTTTCTCAAAGGCAAAGGGCAAGGCTGGCTCACGGCGGAATATGGCATGTTGCCGCGTGCAACACACAGTCGATCGGATCGCGAAGCGGCCAAAGGTAAGCAGGGCGGGCGTTCGCTGGAAATCCAACGCCTCATTGGTCGTTCACTGCGCGCGGCGGTAGATCTGAAAAAACTTGGTGAGAACACCATCGCCATCGATTGCGATGTCATTCAAGCCGATGGCGGCACGCGCACGGCTTCCATCACTGGCGCTTGCGTGGCGGTGGTGGATGCACTGTCGTGGATGTTGAAGAAAAAAATCATCAAGGATGATCCGCTAGTGCAGTTGGTGGCGGCGGTCAGCGTGGGCATCTATCAGGGAACGCCGGTGCTGGATCTTGATTACCCGGAAGATTCGTCGGCAGAAACCGATATGAATCTGGTCATGACGCAGCACGGTGGGTTTATTGAAATTCAGGGGACGGCAGAAGGTGCGCCGTTTGATCGTGCGCAAGCTGACGCCATGATGGCGTTGGGTGCGACCGGCATTACGCAGTTAGTCGAGCTGCAGAAAAAAACCTTGGGCTGGTAAGCGTTGCGGTAGCACTTACACGTCGTAGTCCATCACCAAGGGCGCATGATCACTGAAGAAAACGTCTTTGTAGATAAAGGCGTTTTTTGCGGCACCCCGCAAACCAGGCGAGGTGATTTGGTAATCAATGCGCCAGCCGACGTTTTTTGCACGCGCTTGGCCTCGGTTTGACCACCACGTGTACTGATCTTCGCGTTGATCTACTTCGCGGAACGCATCGTTCAGCCGATACTCGCCGAATAATTTATCCAACCATGCGCGTTCTTCGGGCAAGAATCCGGAATTTTTCCGATTTCCCCGCCAGTTTTTGAGATCGATTTCTTTGTGGGCGATATTCCAGTCGCCGCACAGGATGTATTGACGTTTTTTGCGTCGCAGCGCCGCCAGCTGCGGTTCGTAAGCAGCCATGAAGTCAAATTTCCGCTGCTGCGCCGGTGCGCCGGATGAGCCGGACGGCAGATAAAGCGAAGCGACGGAAAGGCCCGGAAAATCCACTTGCAGATAACGACCTTCGGTATCTGCAAGACTGAAGCCTAGTCCGCGTTGTACGGCGCGCGGCTTCTCTCGCGAGAAAACGGCAGTGCCCGAATAACCCGGCCGTTGAGCATCGAAATAAAATGCATGAAAACCTGCTGGCGCGAGCAGATGCTGATCGAGCTGATGTTCTTGCGCTTTGGTTTCTTGAATGCAGACGACGTCGGCATGGATCGACGGCAGCCACGCGAAGAAACCTTTGCGATCCGCTGAGCGGATGCCGTTGGCATTGAAGCTGACGATGCGCATATCGAGGATGAAAAAACGTGAGGACTGATTTATCGTGCGCAGCAGCGTGTGGTTGCGCACTGGCGGGCAGCGGCCACGATAAACGACTGAGCCTGCAAATTCACGGTTGTTTTCTTTGATGCTTCCTTATCAGCGCGATTTCATCCGTTTCTGCCTGGAGCGCAATGTGTTGCGCTTCGGTGAATTTACGCTCAAGTCCGGCCGCCAAAGCCCGTATTTCTTTAACGCGGGTCTGTTCAACAGTGGCAGTGCCTTGGCGCGACTTGGTGGTTTCTATGCCGAGGCGATACAGGCATCCGGCGCATCCTTCGACCTGTTATTTGGGCCGGCCTACAAAGGCATTCCGCTGGTGTCGGCGACGGCGGTGGCGCTGGCCGAGCGGCATGGCCGCGACTTGCCTTGGTGTTTCAACCGCAAGGAGGCCAAGGACCATGGCGAGGGAGGCACCTTGGTGGGTGCGCCCCTCAAAGGCCAAGTGCTGATCGTTGACGACGTGATCACAGCAGGCACCGCGATCCGTGAGGTCATGCAGATCGTACA
>CAZNPF010000026.1:0-23290 GCA_964574995.1 uncultured Pseudomonadales bacterium
AACAGCTCATCCATCCGGATGGCCGCGAGCGGGTTGTCCTGGCTGATGTAGTCAAAGATGTCGGCGCGGTCTTGCTCGGCGGCGGTAGCCCAGATGACCTTCATGCCCCTGCGCCGCCAGCCTTGGCCAGCAACTGTGCGCGTCGTGCAGCGAAGCGTGCCTCGACCTCATCGGCGCTGGCGTAGTCACCGGCCCGGATTTGCTCCCGCGCATCCGCGACCTTGCCACGCAGGAATTCCTCGTACTCGCGCGATTGGCGTTGGCGCTGCACGAACTCACGCATCAGTTCACGCAGGATCTGCGAAGCCGGGCGATGGCTGGCCTCGGCCTCGGCCATGAACTCAGCGCGCAGTTCGGGCTCGAGCTTCATGGTGAAAACGGCTTCTTTGGACATGGTGCGCCTTCTATAGTCTTGCGTACTGACCAAGTATATACGTCGTCAGTATTTAAGTCATCCGCGATGGACTGGGCACCCCGCGCAAGAATCGCTTGACCTTCCCGAACGGTGTTGATTTTCACCCAATTCTGCTCCGGAGTTTTCATTCGAGATTGACCCACCACGATGCCGTCAGTTGCGTGAGTCCATGGGTGTTTTCGTCACTCTCAGGTGGGTCGGCACGCAACAAAAATATGTTGGCGAAGGGGGTCAATTTTGCATGGAATTCAACAAACTTGGCCGAGGCCGCTGCTGCTGAGGGTGTGTCGTTGTTCCTAGGCGGCCCGCAACGCCCGAAGGGGCCTACCAAGAAGGCCAAGAAACATAAGTAGACTGTGAGACCTGCTCCTATAGGGGGCACGTCGTTTTTTCCGTTGCCGCCGGAGCAGTGCCGGCTCGTTGCTGGTGCCTCTGAAGCCAGCCGCGATGATTCAACCCGAAGGATTCACTCCACGAATGAAAACGCCGGGTCAGTGATGAGTGGGAATCAGCAAGCTCAAATCTTAGTCGGGCGTCAGGCCAGGTTTTTCTGAAAAAATTCGTATGACAACGCAAACGAATTCAGCTAATTCCGCGCGGCCGGCGAAGCTGAAAGGCATCGCGCTCAATCTGATCACCGGTTTTCTCGGTGCTGGCAAGACCACGCTGTTGCGCCATGTGCTGGCGCATCGTGCGCCGGGTGAGCGCATCGCAGTGCTGGTCAATGAGTTTGGTGAAATCGGCATTGATGGTGCACTGCTGGCCACTGACGGCGTGCAGGTCAAGGAAGTGCCCGGCGGTTGCTTGTGTTGCGCGAATGGTTTGCCGTTCAAAGTGGCGCTCAATACATTGCTGAAACAGGCGCGACCGACACGTGTGTTGGTGGAGCCGACCGGGCTGGGGCATCCGCAACAATTGTTGGCGCAATTGGCAGCGCCGGAATATCGCGATGTGCTCGACGTGCGTGCGACGCTGTGTGTGATTGACCCGATGGCGGCGCGTGATTCGCGCGTCGGAGACAGTGAACTGTTTGCCCAGCAATTAGCCAGTGCAGATGTGTTAGTGCTCAATCATGCGGATCGAGCCGGTACGGATGATTACGCTGCGCTAGAGGCGCTGCTGCATCGGTTGGGGTTAGATGCCGTGCCGCGTGTTACGGCGCGGCGTGGTGACATTGATCCTGCGCTGTTGGATGCGCCGCTGCGTTCCCGTGGAAATTTCCTGTTGTTAGCGCCGCCGGCAGATGCTGGCATTGTTCACGACGGTGCTTGCTGGCCGGCGTCAGTAATTTTCCCGCATGACGATCTGCTGTCACTCTTATTGGCCTTACCAACGCGTCGCATCAAAGGTGTGCTGCATACGGATCAAGGTTGGTTGGAAATCAATGCCACACCGGCGCTCGGTGAATGGCGTGCCTGCGGACCGGGGCCGGACAGCCGCGTCGAAGCATTGTTTGACCGAGACGCCGATCGCCCTTCACTGCAAGCGATTCTCGATTGCCTGCGCACGGATGCGACAGGCTCAAATACCAAAACTGATTTAACGTGAATGTGGTTCCTGTCATCACGCGACTTTCGCTAGACTTCTCACCATGCGCATCGATTCTTCTTCCTCGTCAGTCACCGAGCCGTCGACTATCGCCGTTGATGCACGCGCGGTGCGTTTGTTGCGTTTGGCCAGCACGGCTTCGGTGGCGGTAGCCGTCGTGCTGATTGCGGTCAAGGCTGCTGCTTGGCTGTATACCGATTCCGTGAGCATGTTGGCGTCGTTGGTGGATTCCACGATGGATGCAGCGGCATCGCTGTTGAATTTTTTTGCGATTCGCTATGCCTTGGTGCCGGCGGATAACGAACATCGTTTTGGCCACGGGAAAGCCGAAGCGTTGGCGGCGTTGGCACAGGCAGCGTTTATCACAGGTTCAGCCGTTTTTTTGGTCTTGCATGCCGTCGACCGGTTGCTGCATCCGTCGCCGGTGCATGACACAACACTGGGTATCGTGGTGATGGTGGCATCTATCGTGGTGACTGCCCTGCTGGTGATACTGCAACGTTTAGCGATTCGCGCCACTGCTTCCACAGCAATTCGCGCGGATTCGTTGCATTACGTGGGCGATCTGCTGGTGAACGCCAGCATCATTGTTGCACTACTGCTGACGCGTGCCGGCTATGACAGTGTCGACGCTTGGTTCGGTATTGGCATCGCGTGTTACATCGGCTGGAGTGTGCGGGCTATTGCGGCGGAAGCCTTGAGTCATTTGCTGGATCGCGAAGTCGACGACGCGGTGAGCGCAGAAATGTACGCGCTGGCAAGTGCCTGTCCGGGCGTGCGCAATGTGCATGATTTCCGTACTCGGCAATCGGGCCATAAAATATTTGTGCAGATGCATCTGGAGATCGATCGCGATCTGCCGTTGTGGCAAG
This sequence comes from uncultured Pseudomonadales bacterium, assembly GCA_964574995.1. Taxonomy (GTDB): domain Bacteria; phylum Pseudomonadota; class Gammaproteobacteria; order Pseudomonadales; family JADFDG01; genus JADFDG01. The sequence goes on from CAZNPF010000026.1 coordinate 2,836, forward strand.
CGCATGCAATCGCCGAGCGCGTGGAAATGAGCATCGTGACGCGGTTTCCCAACGCAGATGTGTTGGTGCACGAAGACCCGGCACCGCTCGCCGGCCAATCCGCCGATTCATGAACCTGATACAGAGCGTTGACGGCTGGCAATTGCTAGCTGGCCTTGGGTTGTTCCTGCTTGGCATGAATCAGCTGGAACGCGCGATACACGCGTTGGCGGGTAGCACCTTCAACGCGTGGTTGCGTCGGCTGACGGGTCATCCGTTGCAGTCTGTGTTATTCGGCATCGTGACCACCGCTATTCTGCAGAGCAGTTCTATTCTTGGTTTGATGGTGCTGGCTTTTGTGGGTGCTGGCGTGTTGCCGATGCGCAATGCGCTGGGTGTGATTCTCGGTTCCAATATTGGCAGTACGTTTACCGGCTGGATCGTCGCGACGATCGGTTTTAGTGTCGATCTCGAGTCGGCCGCGTTGCCCTTAATTGGCGTTGGTGCGCTGGCGATCGTCGCGCTGGCGGAGAGCACACGTCGCCACGCGTGGGGGCGTACGGCTTGGTCGCTGGGTTTGTTGCTGCTGGGCATTGGTTATATGACGTCGGCAGCAACGGATTTCGCACACCGCGTTGATGCCTCCGCACTCGCAGGCGCGCACCCGTTGGTGTTTTTCCTCGCCGGCGTGTTGCTTACGTTGGTGGTGCGCACCAGTGCTGCCACCATTTTGATTGCCTTGTCGGCGCTGAATGCTGGCGTGATCGATTTGCCGCAGGCTGCGGCTGTTGCCATTGGTGCAGACCTCGGCACCACGAGCACGATGCTGATCGCGGCCATGACCGGTGTGGCGGCAAAAAAACAGGTGGCGATGTTTCACCTTTTATTTAATGCGATCACTAATGTTCTGGCGCTTTTGTTTTTGCTGCCGCACGTGAAAACCATCGTGGGTTGGTACGGCATTAGCGATCCGCTATTGGCGTTGCCGGCATTCCATTCCACGTTCAACCTGCTGGGCGCGTTGTTGTTTTACCCGTTCCTTGGGCGTATCGCGGATGGGCTGTCCAAGCGCTTCAACGACGCAGCTAAACCTTTGGCCGTGTTTCTGCCTTCACGACTATCGGATGATCATCGTGCTGCGCTTACCGCGCTGGAGGACGAGGTACGCGGCCTGTTTCGACGCGTGCTCTCGCTCAATCTTGCGGCGCTCAACCCTGACGCGGGGCGTTTGAATGGAAATCACCCGGCGTGGTACGAGGCAATCAAACGACTGGAAGGTGAAATTCACGCCTATGGCCGCAAATTTCAGTCCCTGGGGCTGACCGATGATGAGGCGCGTCGGCTGGATTCGTTACTGCAGGCGGCGCGCGAAGCTGTGCAAGCGGCCAAGGATGTGAAAAACGTGTGGTTGGAACTCGATGATTTTCGTCGACAGGCCAATCCGGCACTGGCAGCCCTGTTGGTGGATTTCGAACGAAATGTTCGGGTGATCTATACCGATATCACCGGTTTGGTGGATCGACCGGCAGGCTCGCCAGCGAGTGCGACGCGTATTGCCGATAGCGAGGCTGCTTTGCGTGACGCGCAACAAGACTGTAACCAGCGGATGTTCCGCGACGAAGGCCACCACGGGCTCTCCGGTTCCATGCCCTCGGCGTTGCTCAACGTTTTCCATGAGGTGTACGGCTCGGCGCGCGCGTTGCTTCGGGGTTGCCGCAGCTTGCTGCTAGACGAACTGCCCTGACCTTCTGGCCGGCGGAGTGTGCCAACGCGTCAGGCGGGAGTATTGTGGATGGCCCGGCAGCGAAGCCGGGGTCATTAGCCGGGATATCGCATGGACCTCGCGCGCACCTATACACGAAGCCTGCTGTTGCTTGTCCTTGCCTGGACAAGTGCGGTGGGCATGCTCGCATCGACTGTGGCGACGGCCGCCGTGCCGCTGGAACTTTCATCGCGTCATGACAGTTTGTCGCTGGATGGCCGACTCGACTGGTGGCCGGATGCGCCTGCTGATGCGACTTGGGGCAGCGTGCGTGCCGCCGATAAATCTTTTGTGCCGGCACCGGGCCGCGCTTCTTTCGGTTGGCGTCCAGATCCGACGTGGTTCCGGGTCACGCTCGCCAACGTCAGCACGAAGCCGCGTGACATGGTGTTGGAAGTGGGTTTTGCCAATCACGATGAATTGGATCTGTATGTGGTGCGTCGCAACGCGGCACCGCAACATTTTTCCGGCGGCACCGAGCGTGCTGACATGCCACGCGCATTGCCGTCGCCACGCTATGCCTTCCCGTTGGCGTTGAGTTCTGAAGAAACGGTGACGTTGTATCTGCGTGTTGTGGCGCGTACCAGTCTCAATTTGCCGTTGGCGCTGTATGACCAACCTGCCTACGTTGGGCATGTGTCGGCATTGCGTGGTTGGCAGGGGCTTTTCTACGGGTTGGTTGGTGGTGTTTTGCTGTGTGTGGTTTTTCTCTGGCGCTCGACCGGCGACAGCACGTTTTGGTACTACCTGCTAGCCACGTCGACGGCCATGTTCTTTTTCCTTGGGCTGGATGGATTGCTGGGTTGGTGGTTCCCCTCGATTGCGCCGTGGCAGTCAAGACTGATGTTTTTTGGCGCTTGTTTGTCCGTGACGTTCACGTTGATGTTTGCGCGGATATTTTTTGATAGTGCGGGTCGACGGTTACGCGTAGAGCCGGCTTTGATTGGATTGCAATGGGCAGCAGCCGTTGCTGCGCTGCTGGTCTTTATCGTACCGCCGCTTCTCGCCATGCTGTTGGCGATCCTATGCAGCTTGTTGATGGCAATCTTGCTGTGGCTGGGAGCTTGGCAAGCCTTGCGTCAAAAATTTCCACCGGCCCGATTACTGTTGATGGCGATGTCGGTACATATCGTGGGCGTCGGGTTATTAGCCGCGAGTGGGCTAGCAGAAATTCCGGGATTGTTTGTCTTTTCGGATTCTTTCCATCGTGTGGGTTTCGTATTCCTGATGGTGTGCGTCACGGTGGCCTTGGGTCAGCGCATTCGTTTGCGTGATGAAGAACATCGCCACGCGGAAGCAATAGCACTCAAAGCAGCGTCGGATGCCAAGGCCCGCAACGATTTTCAATCACGCATGAGTCATGAATTGCGGACACCCATGACCGGTGTTTTGGGTATGGCGGAGTTGTTGGAGCAGACGTCAATGGATGAGCGTCAGCGCCGTTATCTGGGCACGCTGCGCTATTCGGGAGAGATTCTGTTGAATTTGATTGGCGACATGCTGGACCACGCAAAATTGGAAAGTGGCAATCTGCAACTGCGTCGCGAGGCGTTTGATTTGCTGCGGATGGTGGACGAGTGTCGGTTGTTATTCGGGCAACCGGTACGTGAAGACGGCGTGAGTTTGCGCACGGATATTGCGCTGGGTGGTTCGCGAGTCGTGGTCGGTGATGCGGTTCGATTGCGTCAAATTTTAGTGAATGTGCTGCAGCGTGCATTCAGACGTGCGCGCGGTCAGGCAGTGGATTGGCGAGTGCAAACGCTGCCGGAAATGGGCTGGCTGCGTTTTGATATCGAATGTGCCGGCGGAGGGCAAGCCTCGGCGGATGACGACGGGCTGTCGACATCGCGCCAACTTTGCGAGGCCATGGGCGGACGCTTGTTGGTGCAGTCCATGGCTAGCGGTGGCACGTTGTATCGCTTAGAACTGCCGCTGCACGCGGCCAGCTGAGTGATGAGGCAGACGAAATGACACGTCATGTCGTCCCGGCCTCCATGCTGCAGAACTTGATTGAGGTGGCGTTACGTAGCCGTCTCAATTTGGAATCGTTGTTCAGTGAGGCGGGTATCGATCCGGATCTGGTGGGATGTCCTGACGCGCTGGTGAGCATCGATGCCATCGACCATTTGTTTTCGCTGGCCTTTGCGCGCGTGGACGACCCTTGGTTTGGGTTGCGCGTCGGCTTGGGCAATCAATACACCACACTGGATGTGCTGGGACGTTTGATGGCGACCAGCAGCACGCTGCGCGAAGCCTTGAATGAATTGATGCAGTTCAAGGATCTTGTAACGCCGTATTTACGTTTCGAGCTCCAAGTGGCCGGTGATACCGCGTCGTTGGTGAGCTGGCCGGATGGCAGTACGAAGTTCGCCGAGCATCGCCAGCACAATGATTTGTTGATCGCCACGATGTATAGCATCGGCTGTTCGCTGTTGGGTGATAGTTTTCATTTTCGCACGGCGACGTTTCGTCATCCGATGCCGACGGATATCAGCGAATATCGACAAGCCTTCGGCGATATTCCGCTGAATTTTTCTGCGACACGTAATGCGGTGACATTTGATGCGAGTGTGCTTGATCAGCGTTTGAGCAGTGCGTACCCGCGTTATCACCAGCGGGTGGCGAAAATGGCAGCGCAACAACTCTCCCGTTTGAGCCGAGGGCAGGGTTTTGGTGAGCAGATCACTGCTCTGCTGAATGAGCGGCTGGGTGAGTTGCCGGTGGGTATCGATGACATCGCCAAACTCTTCAACATGACGGCGCGTACCTTGCAGCGTCGTTTGCGTGAGGAAAATCTGACGTTCGGTGATTTGCGCGATCGGGTCCGCCATCAGACAGCGTGCCGTATGTTGGCGCAGCCTGATCTCGATATGGATTCGTTGGCGCAGCGATTAGGGTTTTCGGATACGGCTAACTTTTATCACGCGTTCCGACGCTGGGAAGGACGCACGCCGGGCGCATATCGACGTGCGCTGTCGGAGCAAGCCGATACCACGGACGGCGCTGCCTAATCGCGCTGGTCTGCAGGTGCCTGCCGTGTGGCGGCCGAAATTGTGACAGTGGCGACGATACCCCCCTATACTCGGCGCGTCCCGGGTAGCCGCCCGGCAAGCAATCGGTAACACAGGAATTTCCCGTCCGATGAAAATCCCGGGGTACAAGGTCATCCGCGAACTCGGTCGAGGCGGAATGGCGACGGTCTATTTGGCCGAGCAAGAAAAATTCGAACGGCAAGTGGCGCTCAAAGTGATGTCGCCGTCGCTCAACAGCGACCCGAGCTTCAAAGAGCGCTTCATTCGTGAAGCCAAATTGGTGGCAAAGCTAGCGCACCCCAATATCGTGGCGGTGTATGACGTCGGCGAGCATGCCGGTCAGGTCTACATGGCGATGGAGTATCACACTGGCGGTGATCTCAAGGCGCGTATCCAAGAAGGCATGACGCCGCTGAATGCGGCGCAAGTGATCATCGGCATCGCGCGTGCGCTGGAATTTGCGCACGGCAAAGGCGTAATCCATCGGGACATCAAACCCGACAACATTCTTTTCCGTAACGACGGCAGCGCGGTCCTCACGGATTTCGGCATTGCCAAGCAAGGCGATGCCAATACCCAGTTCACCCAGATGGGCATGGTGGCGGGCACACCTAAATACATGAGCCCGGAGCAGGCGCGTGGCTTGCCGCTGGATGCCGAGAGCGATCTCTACAGTCTCGGCGTGGTGTTTTACGAAATGCTGGTCGGCGATGCGCCTTTTGTCGCAGAAGACGCCATTGCACTAGCAATCAAACATATGAAGGAGCCGGTGCCGCGTTTGCCGCCGGCCGTGAAAAAATTCCAGCCTTTCCTTGACCGCGCCATGGCCAAGCAGCCGGCGAAACGTTTCCATCGCGGCGGCGAGATGGCGGCGATGCTGGAGCAGATCGTGGCCAGCGGCAGCATTCGTAATCTGCGCACACCCACACAGCCGGCAGCGGCGACGCAAGTGCGCGCTCGGGTGACGGCGCCGCAGTACGCCATCGACGATGAAGCGCCGCGCGGTGTGCGTAGTTGGTTGGTGGTGGTGCTGATGCTGGCTGTTGCGGCCGCGGCTGCCGGTTGGTATTTCCTGTTGGGCCCGGGCAAGCCGCCGCCGCCCGTGCCGGTGGTGGAAGTGCCGCCGCCGAAACCCAAGCCGAAACCGGTACCGCCACCGGAGCCGGTGGTGGAGCCGGAACCCGAACCCGCACCACCGCCGCCACCGGCACCCGTTAAGCCAGCATTCGATATCGCGGGCACGCTGGCCAAAGGCAATCGCGCGTTGGCGGAAGATCGCTTGGACGCGCCGTCAGGCGACAACGCGTGGGATTACTACCGGCTGGTATTGACGATCGAGCCGGGTAATAAGAAAGCGCAGGACGGTATTCGTCGTATTGCGGATCGTTTCATCCAGTTGATCGATGAGTCGCTTGCGGGTGACAACGTGGCGCAGGCGAAGCTCTATCTGAAATCTGCCGAGCGGGTTGCACCCAATTACCCGCCGGTGGGCGACGCGGCAACGCGTATTGCCAACTATGAAGAGAACGCAGCGGCCAAGGCATTGCCAAAAGCAGCGCCACCACCGGAACCGGTGGTTGAAGAAGTCACGCCGGGTGTCGACCCCAATCTCGTGCGTAATCGTCTGCGTGCGAGTGGCTTGGCCAACCGTGGTTTGACCAGCTACAAGCAGGGCGATTTCGCCGGTGCGCGGACGCTGTACGAGCAAGCGCTGGCGCTGGACCCCGACAACAAAGTGGCTCAGAACGGTTTGGCGACGCTGAAGCTACAGGGTAAGTGATGCGAAGAAGCCATTCGTGGTCATTCGCTCGGCAATAAAAAACGGCGCTCAAGGCGCCGTTTTTTTTTATTGCGATCTGCATGGGCGGCGTGAGTTGCCGCGCAGGTGAACGCCTAACGGCGTCCGAGATCAGCGTGCGTAATTGCTCGCAGCTGCTTGACGCTTGAGCTCCAGCGCGAAAGCGGCACTGTCGATACCTTTACGTTGTGCAACGGTTACCGCCAGCGCGTAATACTGCGCGGCTTCTACGGGTGTATTGGCCGCAGCGGCACGCTTGCCGGCTTCGGCGTAGCGAAGTTCAAGATTGCCCAATTGCGCCGTCAGGCGTTTGCCGATTTCCGCAGAGGCTTCTGCGGCCAACTGATTCAGGATTTCGATATCGCTGGGCAGTTTTGGGCTTTTTGCTGGCAGATTGAACGTGCCACGGGCAACGCCTTCATTACCTTGATCAGCGAAGTCTTTTTTCACAGTCACTTTGTCGGTGTAAACCACTTTGCCGCTGGCCGCTTCGATGATGCGGAAAGCAACCGAGAAATAACCGACTTTGCGTAGTTCGGTGACGTTGTAGCTGATGTCTTCGTAGCGGTCGGCGGCGAGTTGCGGCGCCGGCTGCGGGATACGCTTGCGCTCGCGCTCGGACAATTTCAGCCAGTCGTCATAACGCGGGTTGCGGCTGACGGCATTTTTCTCGGTCAGTACGCGTTCACTTTTGCGCGTAGTGTTTTCGTTGGTCTCCACGCGCGCTTCATCAATGCTGCCAGAAATGTTGTAGTCGATGCCGCCGTTACGCGCGGTGTCCCAGGCAATGATCCGCACATCGTTCGGAATGGTTTTGAACAGATTGCCGGTGATATTGGTCGCGACGGCACCGGAATAGTCGGCGCTACCGCTGGCATTACTGAAGGGCGAAATGGCGGCGCTACGAATGGCAACGGCATTATTTTGCTCATTGGCGACGCGCAGATCATTGGCCAGTGTTTGCCGTGCCGGGTCGAATTCTTGGGCGATCAGCAAATGGCCGAGTGCCAAGCCCCACAAGCCTTCGGTTTTTGCGCGATCGTAGCCACGATAAATACGATCAACAAAGGGGCGTTCTTCCGGGATGGCATTGTTGCGGCCGTCGAGTTTGAGATGCACGTCGCGTGCCTGTGCAAACCAACGGTAAGCGTCAGCGGTGCGGCCTGATGTCACGGCATCGGCAGCCAGTGCGACAAAGTAATCGGCCATTTGGTTGGCCGTTGGCATGATGCGTGCCTTCACCACATCAAAGCGTGACGACTTGCTGAGGCTATCGAACCAGCGATAGGCCTCATCCGGGCGATCGTCCGCGAGTGCTTCGTTAAAGCGGCGCTCGGACAACTGCGTCTGTAATTCCAGCCGCGTGGTTTCGGTGTTGTCGTCTGCCGGCAATGCATCTAGCAATTGCAGTGCGCGTTCGAAATTATCGGTCGCGCGTGCTTGCTCAAACTCACCGCGCAGCCCTTGGATCATGGTGTCGCGCTGCGTGCTGTACTTCTCGTCGCCCGTTACCTGCGCCAGTTGAGTCAGCGCGTTCTGCTTTTTACGGAACTCCGTCACCGGCAGCCCGGCCATGTAAGTGTTCAGGCTGTCGATGGCTTTGGTCGTGGCCGTTTGATATTTGTCGAGTTCGCGCAGGAATTGATCATGACGTGCCGGCTGCCATTGCCGCATGGGATCGGCGTCGGTACGCAGTTCGGTCAGCAGGCTCTGCGGCACGAGACCGGTACCTAACTTGCCGTTCTCAAGGCGTTTGCGCAGATCGTCATCCAGCCGGTTGGTCAGCGTGCGGCCAATGCTGTCCAGCTGGGCAAATTGCGCGGCGTATTTTTTGTCGCCCCGGTTGCGGGTGGCCAGTTGGCTTTTGACCTGGTTGTACAGCGTCGGCAGGTTGCCGGTGGCGTCCGCGCTGGCGATGTCGGAAGGCGTTACCAAGGGGGCGGGCGCGGAACAGGCAACGAGGGTGGTGGCGAACAGCGTCGCCACAAGTAGGCGAGGCAGAAGACGACGGTAAGACAAAGACATCGGTGAAATCCGTGCAGGCAGGTTTCCGGGAACGTCGAGCCGGAGTCTACCCCGGCGCGCGCGATGGATGGGCGGATCAGGGTGTTTCCAGCGACGATTCGCCGCGGCCGGCCTTACGAGCGGCCAGCAACCCGGCGGTGAATGCGGTGGCGAGTACCGCGATTTCCACGAGGCCCAGTCCGCGCCGGGCGGGGTCCATGGCCGCCAGCACGGCGGTGGTGAAGTAGGCGCAGGACAGGAAGCACAGCCAGATGGCGGCATTGGCTCGTCTGCGGGCCAAACCCGGCAGGATCAGCAAGAGCGGTGTGCACTTGAGCAGTGCCCACAGTAAGCCGGCGTAGAGGGGTGCGTTGACCGGGGCGTCGTTCAATGCGCCGCCCGGTGCGCCACGCAGCGTCAGCACGGCGATCAGCACGCATTCGGCCAGCGCGGTGATGAGTGCCAAGCGGAACAGGGTGGCAGCCGGCATATGCCGTAGACGGTCGAGGCTCATGTCAGCAATTTCTGTGTGGTATCACCCAGCCGGCGGCCGCCGAACTGAATGAGGGTTTGTGGGGCGCGATCAAAGGGGCGATTGCGGCGGGTGCTGCGGTAGCATCGCGGGGCCACATTCTAGGGCAAGGCCCCGCCGATCATGCTGATGACTCGTATCCCGACCCTGCGCCGTGCCGGCCGATTTCTGCGCGACCTGAATCACGTGGCGCGTGAGTCCAAGGCGCTCGATAGCGCCGCGTCGCTGACCTACACCACCTTGTTTGCCGTGGTGCCGATGTTCACCGTGATGTGGGCAGTGATGAGTTCTTTGCCGCAGATGGGCGGCCTGAGCGCGCATTTTGATCAGCAGTTATTTGCCAATGTGATGCCGACGGCGGTCGATCAGGTGCGTGTCTATCTGGAAAAATTTTCGCAACAAACGCGAAACCTCACCGGCATCGGCGTGGCATTTCTGGTGGTGACGGCGCTGATGATGCTGCGCACCATCGACACCACCATCAATAGCATTTGGCGTGTGCATCGTCGGCGTAGTTTGGTGTCCAGTTTGTTGGTTTATTGGGCTTTGTTGAGCCTAGGTCCGGTGTTGATCGCGGTGGCGCTGGCGGCATCGAGCTGGCTGCTTTCGGCCAATCTACTGGGTAATCTCGTCAATGCGTCGGTCGTGTTGGTGACGCTGTTGAAGTGCGTGCCGTTCCTGATGGCGGCCGCGTTGTTTTCGATGTTGTATATCGTGGTGCCGAATTGTCCGGTGCCGGTGCGAGAAGGAATCATCGGCGGTGTGGTTACGGCGGTTCTGTTTGAAGTAGCCAAACACGGTTTTGGTTATTTTGTTCAGCGTTTCAACAGCCATGAGCTGGTTTACGGTGCCTTTGCAACAGTGCCGTTGTTTCTGCTGTGGATCTACATCTCTTGGTTCATCATTATGTTCGGCGTGGTGCTGGTTTACATGCTGACCAATTGGGATGACGAAGCGACCAATCGCGGTTCAGCTTTTCCGGCGTTATTGAAAGTGTTGGCGTTGTTTCATGACCGCCATCAGATGGGCCGCTCGGTCAGCGACCGCGAAGTGCGTCATCTGGCGTATCAGTCGGGTATCGATAACTGGCACGACTGGCGCGAAAAATTGTTGGCGCGGGGTTACATCGAGCGCCTCGGAAATGGCGAGCTGGTTTTGTTGCGAGACATGGACGCGGTGAAGCTTTCCGAATTATTACGGCTGTTCAGTTGGGAGCAACTGGACGTGAAGAAAAATGCGGCAGGTGAACCAGACGAGTTTGCTCAAGACATCGCTTTGCACTTGCGTGAACAGATGGATCGGCTGGACGCCGGTCTTGATCAGCCGGTGACGGCCATGCTGCATCCAGGACGGCGCGTGATCACTTCATCCTGAATTCCTTTGCATTGAGCAGTCATGCTGAAAAGAGAGGCGATGTGAACAAAAATATCATTCGAGAAACGGTCGTCACGGTCGGTGATTTGCGATTCCCAGTACGTGAATGCGGGCCGATTGATGGCGTGCCGGTCTTATTGCTGCACGGATTTCCCGATTCATGGCGCTCCTTCGACGCGCAACTTACTGTGCTGGCCGCGGCGGGTTATCGCGCCATTGCGCCGGCGTTGCGCGGTTATGCTGCGAGCGCCATACCTACCGATGGCGATTATTTTCTGATTACCTTGGCAGCCGATGTCACCGACTTGCTGGACGCAATGAACATTCCGCGCGTGCATCTGGTTGGCCATGATTGGGGCGCGGCCATTGGTTGGGTGGCGGTGGCCACGAATCCTCAGCGATACATTTCGTTCACTAGTTTGGCGATACCGCCACTTGGCGGGCTGCTGCAAGCGGTGCGGCGTTATCCGCTGCAGGCGCGCAACAGTTGGTACATGGCATTTTTTCAATTACGCGGTTTGGCTGATCGTGTCGTGGCTGCGCGCGATTTTGCCTTTATCAATAAGTTGTGGCGCGATTGGTCACCGGGATGGAACTGGCCGCCGGAGGCGTTGGCGCAAGTGAAAGAAACTTTTCGTCAGCCAGGCGTTGTCTCTGCCGCACTGGGTTATTACCGGGCGATGGCGGAGTGGCTGGCGGCGCCCAATCGTCGCGCACAAATGTTGATCCGTCAGCCGGTGGAAGTGCCGGTGCTGATCATGATTGGTCGTCGTGACGGTTGCATGGACCCACGGTTGCCGCAGGCGGCAATCCGGCGCGAACAATTTCGTGCCGGCGTGAAGTTGGAGATGGTCGATGACGCTGGGCACTTTCTGCATCGCGAGCAGTCGGCGCGCGTCAGCGAGCATCTGCTCAATTTCTTCGCTGGCCATCCGCATTAAGCGCATGCCGAAGCGGGCGGCCATCGATGCGGCTTCCTGCGTTAGAATCGCCCCCCTGAATTTTCCACGCGTTGATCGAGGTTTGCCCGCATGACCGTTATCCAGCAGGACGATTTGATCCAGTCCGTTGCGGACGCCCTGCAATACATTTCGTATTACCACCCTGTGGATTTCATTCAGGCTATTCATAAGGCCTACGAGATGGAAGCGAATCCGGCGGCCAAAGATGCGATGGCGCAAATCTTGATCAATTCGCGTATGAGCGCGGAAGGACACCGCCCGATTTGTCAGGACACCGGCATCGTCACGGTCTTTATTAAAGTCGGCATGGATGTGCAGTGGGGCGGCGCGACCATGGGCCTCACCGAGATGATCAACGAAGGCGTGCGTCGTGGTTACTTGAACCCGGACAACGTGCTGCGCGCGTCGATCCTGTCGGATCCTGCCGGCAAGCGCACCAACACCAAAGACAACACGCCGGCCGTGATTCACTACGAAATCGTGCCAGGTAACACCGTCGACGTGCAGATCGCGGCGAAAGGCGGCGGCTCAGAAAACAAATCGAAATTGGCGATGCTCAACCCGAGTGATTCCATTGTTGATTGGGTACTGAAAACGGTGCCGACCATGGGTGCGGGTTGGTGTCCGCCGGGCATGTTGGGTATTGGCATTGGTGGCACGGCCGAGAAAGCGATGATTTTGGCGAAAGAATCGCTGATGGATCCGGTGGACATTCAAGAATTGATTGCGCGCGGTCCGCAAAATCGTGTGGAAGAACTGCGCATCGAACTTTATGAAAAAGTGAACGCACTCGGCATCGGCGCGCAAGGGCTTGGTGGTTTGACGACGGTCGTCGACATCAAGATCAAGGATTACCCGACGCATGCGGCCTCGTTGCCGGTGGCGATCATCCCCAATTGCGCGGCGACGCGTCACGTGCACTTTGAACTCGACGGCTCCGGCCCGGCAGAACTTGATGTGCCAAAACTGGAAGATTGGCCGCAGATCACATGGGATGCCTCGAAAGCACGGCGCGTGAATCTCGATACGGTGACAAAAGAAGACATCGCCGGTTGGAAAACCGGTGAGACGCTGTTGCTCTCCGGAAAGATGTACACCGGCCGCGATGCGGCGCACAAAAAAATGACGGATCTGCTGGCGAAGGGCGAAAAACTACCGGTCGATTTCACCGGTAAGTTTATTTATTACGTCGGCCCGGTCGATCCGGTGCGTGACGAAGTGGTTGGCCCAGCCGGCCCAACTACCGCGACGCGTATGGATAAGTTCACGCGCACCATGCTGGAGAAAACCGGCTTGATCGGCATGATCGGGAAATCCGAACGGGGTTCGACGGCGATCAGTGCCATCAAGGACCATAAAGCGGTTTATTTGATGGCGGTCGGTGGCGCGGCGTATTTGGTGTCGAAGGCGATTCGCAAATCGAAAGTCGTTGGTTTCCCCGAACTGGGCATGGAGGCAATTTACGAATTCGACGTGCAAGACATGCCGGTGTCGGTGGCGGTCGATGTGAACGGCGAATCCGTACACGACATTGCCCCCAAAATCTGGCAGGCAAAAATCGGGAAGATTCCGGTTGCGTGACGTTTTGGGTGATCGTTGTGTTAATCAATTGTCGGCTGCGAACCGGATGCGTCAGGCAGGGAACGCTGCGTCATGAAAACACCACCACGACTTGAACCGCTGGTTGAGGACGGCCTTATCGACGAGGTTGTCCGCCAACTGAAGAGCGGCAAGGAAGCCACGGTTTATCTGGTGCGTCGTGGTGAGCGCATTTTGTGTGCCAAGGTGTACAAGGACGTCGAGCAACGTAGTTTTCGTCAAGCGGTGCAGTATCGTGAAGGGCGAAAAGTCCGCAGTTCACGGTTGGCGCGGGCGATGGAAAAAGGCTCGAAGTTTGGCCGCGATGAGCAGCAGGCGCATTGGCAGAATCACGAGGTCAATGCGTTGTATCGCTTGGCCGATGTCGGCGTGCGTGTGCCCAAGCCTTTCGGTTGTTTCGACGGCGTGTTGCTGATGGAAATGATCGAGGACGGCGAGGGCAATGTGGCCGATCGCCTGTCTGATTTTGAATTCACGCCGGAAGAAGCGCGTGATTTCCACGCACGGCTGGTGCGTGAAGTGGTGCGTATGTTGTGTGCAGGCCTCGTGCATGGCGATCTGTCGGAATTCAATATTCTGGTCGACCCCGACGGCCCGGTCATCATCGACTTGCCACAAGCGGTGGATGCGGCCGCCAACAATCATGCGCGGGCGATGCTCGCGCGTGATGTACAAAATCTTGCCAATTTCTTTGGGCAGTACGCGCCGAGCTTGCTGGAAACGAATTACGCCGACGAAATATGGGATCTCTACGAGCGCGGTGATTTGACGCCGGAATCAAAACTCAGCGGCGAGTTTGTGCGCGTAGAAGCACCGGCCGACGTCGATGATCTGTTGCGGCAGATTCAGGATGTGATCGCCGAGGAAGAAGCGCGCAAGGCGCGTCTGGCTGCTGGCGAGGAGTAATCCGGCTTAGCGTTTGGCGGTAAACAGGTTTTGTACGCTGGAAAAATCCAGCACATCGTTACCGGTCGCTTGTTCGCTTTGCTGCTGATAGAGGCTTTGTGCTAACGCGCCCAGTGGGGTCCACGCGTGGCTGCTTTGCGCGGCCTCCATCGCCAAGCCGAGATCTTTGAGCATCAATTTGGTCATGAAGCCACCTTGGTATTCACGGCTGGCGGGTACGCCGTCCATCGCACCGGGGAACGGATTGTATTTTTCCAGTGACCAGTTGGCCCCTGAACTTTTCAGCATGATTTCAGAAAGCACTTTGGCATCGAGGCCATTTTTTACGCCTAGCGCCAGCGCTTCAGCGGTGCCGGCCATATGCACGGCGAGCAGCATGTTGTTGCAAATTTTGGCCACTGATCCGGCGCCGGAACTGCCGGCATGAAAAACATGTGCGCCCATGGCCGACAGTAAATCGCGCGCAGCGGTTACGTTCGCTTCCGTGCCGCCGCACATGAACGCCAGTTTTCCGCTGGTGGCAGCAGCAACACCACCGGATACCGGCGCATCGACAAAACGCAAGCCGCGTTTTTCCGCTTCTAACGCAACGCGACGCGAGGTGGCGGGCGATACCGTGGAACAATCGATCAGTAATGCATTTTTAGGAAGTTTGTCGAGTACAGCATCGTTATCGATCAACAGCGATTCCACGATTTGCCCGTTGGGCAGCATGGTGATGACGGCATCTGCGTCCGTGATGACATCCGTCAGCGTGTCGGATGCTTGGCAGCCGGCAGCAATCACCTGCTGCCGTGCAGCCGGAGAGAGATCAAACGCAGCAACGTGATGGCCGCCGTTGCGCGACAGATTGATCGCCATTGGGCCGCCCATGTTGCCCAGCCCGATAAAGGCAATTTTCTTGAACATGGTGCGTCTCCTGTTGTGGCGTAGAGCGAAGCAATCGTGATCAGTGCGTAAGAAAAAATTCTGTCAAAACGTTCAGAGGTCAGCGAGCGGATGCGGTTGCTTGCCCCAGGGTGCAGCAAAGTGCTTCATCAGAATGTCATCGCTGACATCAGCCAGCGTTGCTTGCGGGAATTTCGGGTTGCGATCTTTGTCGACCAACAAAGCACGCACGCCTTCGCGGAAATTTCCCAAGCGCATACATTGCGTGGAGACGATGAGTTCCAAGCGGAAAACATCGGCCAATGACAGGTGCTTGGTGCGTGCTAGCAATTCCGGGATCAAACGAATAGTGGCCGGGCAGCCGGTTTTGAGTGTGGCCGCCGCTTTTGCCAGCCACGCATCGTCACCGGCGTAGGCGGTGATGGTTTCGACTTGTTGCGCCAAGCGTGCGGCAGCCGTGAGTTGCTGGATGGCGGCGTAATGTGATTGCACATTGCCAGCGGCTCCCACGAGTCCCGCTGGCCCGGCCGCTGCAGCCGCTAGCGCCGCGAGCGCGTCGTGTACTTGTGCGTGCCGCTCGGCGAGATTGCTGGACCAATGCAGATTTTCCAGCGCAGCGATGAAAGTTGGTTGTTGCGTATGGTCAACCGCATGATCGGCGAGGCCGAGGAACAGAGCGTCCTGTGCGTTCAGCGCGGCACCGGTCAACGCAAGAAAAAGCCCGACACGGCCCGGCATACGGTTGAGAAACCAACTGCCACCCACATCCGGGTACAGGCCGATGGTGACTTCCGGCATACCCATGCGCGTTTGCGCCGTGACCACGCGATGCGATGCGCCCGCCATGAGGCCAAGTCCGCCACCCATCACGATGCCGTGGCCCCAGACGATGATCGGTTTGGGGTAGGTGTGAATGGCGTGGTCGAGGCGATATTCGTGCGTAAAAAATATCTGCGCGTTGTCATCGCCATTGATAGCAGATTGATACAGCGCTACCACATTGCCGCCGGCGCAAAACGCTTTCTCACCGGCACCACGCAGCAGCACGCAGGCGATGCGGTCGTCGGTTTTCCATTCCTGCAATTTCACCGACAGTGCATCGATCATCGGCAAGGTCAAGGCATTGAGCGATGCCTCCGCATTGAGCGTGGTGATTGCGATGAATTTGCCGTCTTGTGCCGGCCGCAGTTCGTGCAGCAGGCTGTTATCCGTGGTGGAACTCATTTCAACCTCAAGAAGTGGGATCAGTCAGGGAGATTCCAGCAGATGCCGCGCGATGATCACGCGCATGATTTCGTTGCTGCCTTCGAGAATCTGATGGACGCGGGTGTCACGAAAGAATCGCTCGATCGGAAATTCCTGCAGGTAGCCGTAGCCGCCGTGCAGTTGCAGCGCTTCATTGCAGATATTGAATCCGATATCGGTAGCAAAGCGTTTGGCCATCGCACAATAAGCGGTTTTTTCGGGGTGATCGCTGTCGAGATAACGGGCGGCGAGATGCACCATCTGCCGGGCGGCGACGAGTTCGGTCAGCATATCGGCCAAACGAAATTGCAGCGCTTGAAATTCTGCTAGTGGCTTGCCGAATTGTTTGCGCTCACGCAGATAATCGCGTGTGTGATCGAGGCAGGCTTGCGCCGCACCGAGCGAGCAGGCCGCGATATTGATACGGCCGCCATCCAAGCCGCGCATGGCAATGCGGAAGCCTTCACCTTCGGCACCCAGCAAGGCGTGTGCCGGAATGCGCACGTTGTCGAACGTGATGGCGCGTGTCGGCTGACTGTTCCAACCGAGCTTGGCTTCGTTTTTTCCGTAGAGAATGCCTGCGCTGTCTGCGGGTACGGCAAAGGCCGAGATGCCGCGTGCGCCAGAATTGGCATCGCCCGTGCGCGCCATCACCACCAGCATGTCGGTGCTGCCGGCGCCACTGATAAACATTTTTGAGCCGGAGAGCACATAACTGTCGCCATCACGCGTGGCAGCGGTTCGCAGCGCGGCGGCATCGGAACCGGCATCGGGCTCGGTTAAACAGTAAGAAGCCAGTTTCGTTCCGGCAGTGAGTTCGGCAGCCCACGCATGGCGGGTGGTGGCGGAGCCCCACTGGCAGATCATCCACGTCGCCATGTTGTGAATGGAAATGAACGCGGCGGTCGACGTACAACCGGCCGCGAGCTCTTCCAGGATGATGGCTGTGTCTAGCCGGGACAGGCCCATGCCGCCGGCCTCGGCACTGCTGTAAATGCCACAAAAGCCGATAGCACCTGCCGATGCAATCACCTCGCGAGGGAAATATTTTTCTTTGTCCCAACGCGCAGCGTTCGGTGCGAGTTCCTTGCGAGCGAATTGACGCGCCGCGTTTTGGAATTCGCGTTGCTCCGCTGACAGATGCAGTGTCATGAAAGCACCCGCGTTTTATTTGAGATGGATCGACATGTTCGGGCCATGCGCGATATCGGAATCGAACCATCGCGCGGTGACGGTTTTGGTTTCGGTGTAAAAACGTACCGCTTGTTTTCCATACGCGTGCTGATCGCCGTAAAACGATCCGCGCCAGCCAGTGAACGAAAAGAAGGGGAGCGGCACCGGCACCGGCACGTTGATACCGACTTGGCCAACCAGAATTTCGTTCTGAAATTTTCGAGCGGTCGCGCCGCTGGCAGTGAAAATGGATGTGCCGTTGCCGTAGGGGCTGGCATTGATCAGGGCGATGGCTTCTTCCAGCGTGTCTGCTTCGATGAGGCACAGCACCGGCCCGAACACTTCCTGCTCATAGATCGTCATGCCGGGTTTTACTTGCGTGAAAACGGTTGGGCCAACCCAGTTTCCGTTCGGATAACCGTCCACGGTGCAATGCGAGCCGTCGACCAAACAGACCGCACCTTCTTTTTTGCCTTGTGCGATCAGCGACAACACACGATCGCGCGCTTGTGGGCTGATCTGCGGGCCATATGCTGCAGCCGGATCGGTGTAAACACCGGGACGGATTTTTGCGATGGCTTCAGCAATTTCGCCAGCCCAGTTGCGCGAGTCACCCACCAACACCGCCACAGAAATCGCCATGCAACGCTGGCCCGCCGCGCCACAGGACGCACCGACCAGTGCATTGATGACTTGCTGCTTTTGTGCGTCTGGCATCACCACCATGTGATTTTTTGCGCCGGCAAATACTTGCACGCGTTTGAGATGTTGCGTGCCGGTGCGGTACACGTGCTGGCCGACGGCGACCGAACCGACAAACGAAACCGCTTGAATGTCGGGGTGCATGAGCAATTGGTTGACCTGATCTTTCCCACCGTGAATCAACTGCAACACGCCTTTGGGGGCGCCGGCTTGCTCAAACAATTCAACCAGTCGCACCGGAGTCAGCGGGTCTTGCTCGGAAGGTTTCAGCACGAACGTGTTGCCGCAGGCAATGGCCATCGGAAACATCCAGAGCGGGATCATCGCCGGAAAGTTGAACGGTGTGATGCCCATGCAAACACCGAGCGGCTGCATGTAGGAGTAACAGTCGATTCCATTGGCGACGTTTTCAACGGCTTCGCCCATCATCAACGTGGCGATATTCGCGGCATGCTCAACGACTTCAATGCCGCGCCAGACGTCGCCCATCGCGTCTTCGTGGGTTTTACCCAATTCCTGCGAAATGATCTCGGCGATTTCTTTTTGATGCTCTTTGAGCAATTGCTGGTACTTGAGCATCACCCGGGCGCGGGTGCCAACGGGCGTGTTTTTCCAGGTGACGAATGCACGTTTAGCAGAAGCGATGGCTTCTTCGATTTCCGCCGACGTGGCGCAGGGCACCTGCGTCAACACGTCTTGCGTGGCCGGGTTGGTCACCGGGATCAGCTGCGTAGATTTGCTTTGGCGCCACTCGCCACCGATGTAGAGCGGGACTGTTTTTGGAAAAGTCGTGGACATGGCGGCCTCGGCGATCAATGAATGGAGTCGACAAGCAGATAGGCGTGCAACGTATCAGGCGATTTTGCCGCTATCAAACTGATAGTCGGCGAGCGGAGAGCGATTGGCTTCCCAGATCATTTGCAACGTGGAGGCCCGGCGCAGCGGTACGTCACCGTTGGCGTCGAAGTAATAGCTATTGGCTTTTGCGCAGGAGGCCTGCCAGAAAATCTGCGTATGACGACGCGCCAGCATCTCTTCGAAATAACGACGATTGGATTCTTCTTTTATTTCGACGCGTGTAGCGCCCCGTTTTTTTGCTTCTTTCAGGCAGCGCAAGATGTGCTGCAGTTGGATTTCGATCAGCGTGAAAAAAGAATTTCCGTTGTAGCCGTACGGGCCCATGATGGTAAAGAAATTTGGGAAGTTGGGTAGCGTAATTCCCAAGTATGACTGTGAGCGATTTTTTGAGAAAAACTCGCTCATGGTGGTGCCGTCAGCGCCGCGAATCTGGTAACTGCCTTCGGCTTCGTTCACTTTGAAGCCCGTGGCGTAGATGATCACGTCGAATTCGTGTTGCGTGCCGTCGCTTGTGCGTACGCCGGCAGGCGTGATTTCCGCAATGGGTGTCGTTTCCAGCAGCACATGGCTGCGATTGAACGTCGCCAGATAACTGTTGTGAAAGCTCGGGCGTTTGCAACCGACTGCATACGCCGGGGTGAGTTTTCGACGCACTTCCGGATCTTTCACTTGGCTGCGCAACCACGCTTTGCCGGCAGCAATCGTTTGTTTCGACAAGGCCGGCCATTGCCCGCTGTACTGGGCTGTCAGTGGGAACGTAATTTCGACGAAGGCTTGGCTTGCTACACGCAGCACCGATTTCACACCGGGCAAACGCATGCCGGTTTTCAAGGCGCCCGCCAGCGGCACATCGATTTTTGGGAAGCACCAGATCGGCGTGCGTTGAAACACCGTGAGTTGCGAAGCGATTTCAGCAATTTCCGGAATCACCTGCACCGCAGAAGCGCCGGTACCGATGACGGCGATTCGTTTTCCAGCTAATTGCGCGTGGTGGTCCCAGCGCGCGGTGTGCATGGTGGTGCCGGTGAACGTGTTGGCACCTACAATGTCGGGTAGTTTTGGAATATTGAGCGGGCCGCTGCCGTTGATGAGATAACGCGCGGTGATGGTTTTTCCGTTTTGGCGCTGCAGATGCCAACAATGACGTGTGTTATCCCAACGTGCTTCTTCGACCAACGTGTTGAAACGAGTGCGGCCGTGCAGTTTGTATTTATCGGCACAGTGCACGGCATACGATTTCAGCTCATGGCCTGGCGCGTAACTGCGGCTCCAGTCTGGCCGTTGTTCATAAGAAAACTGATAGCTGAATGATGGAATGTCGACGGCAACGCCGGGATAGGTATTCCAGTGCCAAACACCGCCGTAATCGTCGGCCGCGTCGAGAATGAGAAAGTCGTGAATGCCAGCTTTGTCGAGGGCAATGCCAGTACCGATGCCGGAAAAACCGGCACCAATAATGGCGACCTCACAGTCGGGTGTGGCTGGGCTGACCGGGCGGCGGGCTGTCGACATGAGCGGCTCCTCACAGGGGAACCGCATGGTGGCGAGTTGCGGGGCTTAAAAACAAGCCTTGGCGCAGGGACTAGCGTACCGTCGGTGCAAATCCAATCGCTCGCGGAGCATTTTCCCGTTTCAGGGCGA
>CAZNPF010000027.1:0-20795 GCA_964574995.1 uncultured Pseudomonadales bacterium
GCTGAAGCTGCGCACGTTTAAGTCGGCGCCCAACCACTCGTATATGTCCTCCTCCTAGACGCGGGATCATTCCGTTCTTCAAAGCAGGCATGGTTGAGGTGACGGATATCAAGGCAGTTGATTTCCACCCAACTTTGACCTGGCGTTTGCACTCGAGACGGATCCACTGCAATGCCGTCAGCCACATGACGTCATGGGCGTTTTTGTCCTCGGGACCGCATGAGTCGCTCTGCGGCACCGCCGGGTTGCAGGTTTTCGGCGGGCTGGCCGCCAGCCCATCCGCCTGATCGTCGAGAGTTGACGAAAATGACAGGCTGAACGGGCGTTCAAACCGTTCCCCGGCTGCTTGGGTCGTGGCAGGATTCGGTGTGCTCTGTGCCAGCGACCCTGCTTGGGCTCTCGGCTCGGGCACTGGCTCACGCCAAGTACAAGAACAATAACTTCTGTCGAGGCTTACCGATGTTGATGCCCCGTCTTGTTGCCGGCTTAGGCGCTGCCCTGCTGGCCGTTTCTGCATTTTCTGCTCCCGTTCCGGTGATTTCTGAGCCGCCGCCGCCGCTGAAGGAAATGCTCAAGGTGCGGTTCTGCGTGTTCGATATCGCCGGCGCACACGGCGATATCTACCGCACCATGGCCGATTACCGGCTGGAAATGCTCAAGTACAACGTCGATTTTGAGTTGCTGCCGTACACCAGCGAGAAAGTGGCCGCTGAAGATTTCAAGGCCGGTCAGTGCGACGCCACGGATCTGACTTCATTCCGTATCCGTAATTTCATCAAATTTGCCGGCACCGTGGATGCGGTTGGCGCGTTGCCCAGCCGCGAGCACGCTCGCCTCGCACTGCAAGCGTTGGCGACGCCTAACTACGCCGCCAAATTGCGCAGTGGCCCTTATGAAATCGCGGGCATCGTGCCGATTGGCGCGGCGTACGTGTTTACGCGTGATCGCAAAATCGATTCCATCACCAAGGCGGCGGGCAAGCGTGTAGCCGTATTGGATTTCGATCCAGAAATGGCCGGCATGGTGGCGCGTTTGGGCGCATCGCCGGTGCCGACAGACCTCACCAACTTCGCGGGCAAGTTCAACAACGGTTCGGTCGACATCATTGTTGCGCCAGCGGCGGCCTACAAGCCTTTGGAGTTGTACAAAGGACTTGAGCCTAATGGCGCCATCATTGATTTCCCGTTCACTCAGATTTCGGCCATGGTGATCGTGCGGCACGAAAAATTCCCGCAGGCCATTCTTCAGTACGCGCGCGAGCAGGTGTTCAACAACATCGACAAAGTGTACGAAGTGGTTGACGCCATGGCAGCGGAAGTGCCCAAAAAATATTGGGTGCCGATCCCTGCGGCAGACAAAGTGAAATACGACGTGTTGATGCGCGACACGCGTATCGATTTGCGCAATCGGGGTTACTACGACGGCGATGCGCTGACTTTGCTGCGCAAGGTTCGCTGCAAGGTCGATCCGACGCGTGGTGAATGCACGGACAAGCTGGAGTAAGAGCGGAACGGCACTGTTGCTGTGATGGTGCAGCGCCTGTTTTTTGTGAACGCAAGAACAATAACTACGGAGCGCAACATGAACATTCCTTCATCGTGGCTGCCGGTGCGGCGGATTTGGCAACGCGGTTTTGCCGGAAGTCTGCTGGCGCTGGCATTGGCCGGGTTTGCGCTACCGTCGTTCGCGCTGGAAATTGCCGGTAAAGACTACAAGGCACCCGCCGATCTGGACGCGCCCAAGCCCATCGCCGGGCCGCCGCTCAAGCGCAAGTTTTGTGTTTGGGATATCGCGGGCACCAACGGCCCGATCTACAGCGCCATGGCAGATCTGCGCATCGGCATCCTGCGGTTTGGCATTGATTTTGAACTGGTGGCATACACCAACGAGCGCATCGCTGCTGAGGATTTCAAAGCAGGCCGTTGCGATGCGGTAAATATGATGACGCTGCGTGCGCGTAGCTTTATCAAGTACGCCGGCACGCTGGATGCCATTGGGGCTGTGCCCACGGACGATCACTTGCGGTTGGCATTGGAAGCGCTTGGTGACCCGCGCATGGCGCCGAAACTGCGCAGTGGCCCGTATGAAGTTGCGGCGTTTGTGCCGGTAGGCCCGGCGTATGTATTCACCAATGATCGCAAGGTGACATCGATTGCACGCGCCGCCGGCAAGCGGGTCGCGGTGTTAGATGACGATCCGACCATGTCAAAAATGGTGCAGGGTATTGGTGCTGCGCCGGTGCCGGTGAACATCACCAACTTTGCAGGAAAATTTAACAACGGTACGGTCGACATCATTGCTGCACCGTTGGCAGCCTACGGACCGTTCGAGCTCTACAAAGGTTTGGAGCCCAATGGCGGCATCGTGCGTTTTCCGCTGACGTACCTCACCGCGCAGGTTTTGGTGCGCAAGGAGAAATTCCCGGAAGAGATGCTGCAGTACTCCCGCAGTCTGATCGGCCGTCATTTCAATTCGACGTTGGAAATTCTGCGCACCATGGCAGGAGAAGTGCCGAACAAGTATTGGGTAGAGCTCCCAAAATCTGATGTGCTGCGCTATGAACTGATGATGCGCGAGGCGCGTATCCAGTTGCGCGAGGAAGGGTATTACGATGGCGATATGCTATCGATGCTGCGCAAGGTTCGTTGCAAGATCGATTCGACGCGTGGCGAATGTTCTGATAAAGCAGAGTGATGTCTGTTAGGTGAAATAAAAAGGGCCGCTTTTGCGGCCCTTTTTATTGCTGCGACGGGTGACGAAATCAAGCGAATTGCTTGGCCACGAAATCCCAGTTCACGTAGTTCCAGAACGTCTCGACGTATTTGGCACGCAGATTGCGGAAGTCCACGTAGTAAGCGTGTTCCCAAACATCCACGGTCAAAAGCGGTTTCTTGCCTTCGGTGAGCGGGCAGCCGGCGTTGCTGGTGTTGACGATTTCGATGGAGCCGTCTTTGTTTTTGACCAGCCAAGTCCAACCGGAACCGAAGTTGCCCACGGCGCTGGCCGAAAACTTTTCTTTGAACGCAGCGAAAGAGCCAAACGTTTTGTTGATGGCATCTGCCAGTGCGCCGGTGGGCTCTACCGCACCGCCGGCCGGGCGCAGGTTGTTCCAGTAGAACGTGTGGTTCCACACCTGCGCGGCGTTGTTGAACAGGCCGCCGTTGGAACTCAACACAATCTCTTCCAGCGTCTTGCTCGCGTTCGGCGTGTCTTTGACCAAGTTATTCAGATTGGTGACGTAGGCTTGGTGATGCTTGCCGTAGTGGTAGTCGATGGTTTCAGCGGAAATGAACGGGGCAAGCGCGTCCTTGGCATACGGAAGCGGCGGCAATTCAAAGGCCATGGTGTTTCTCCTGTGCTGGCGGGTAAGGCGTAAGCCGGTGTTGCCCGTGCGACGTTGTCGGGCAACGGGGGGCCAAGTATTGGCTGCTCACCGGGAAATTCAATAGTTGCGCTCGTCTGAAGAGCCGGGTGCCTGCGCTTTTAGGGGGGCAGCAGCTCAGCAACGGGTGGATTCCGCGCTTCGCGGTCAAAGGCTGCTGGGCCGCCGTCGCCCACGCTGTCCGGAAACCACAAGGCGTTGTCCAACTTGGCGAATTGCAAGCCGTCGATGTCCAACCCGGCGCGGCGGGCGTTATCACGAAAGGCACGCAGAATTCTGCCCAGCCGGGGTTGTTGCAGGCTGCCGGCTTCCATGACGGCTTGACGAACCAAGGGCGCAAGGCGCTCGCGGTCGGCCGAGCGCAGACCCAAGCGACGGACGTCGCGCACCAGCAAGTCGGCGAGATCCGTCACGCTGTGCACTTGGCCGCGTTGCACCAGCCGCTGCACGGCGTTGCCGATGGCCTGATTCAACGGCGTGAGTTTGTTCTGCTCATCCAGTTGGATGAGTCGATCGACCAAATCATCGAGGTTACGCAGGCTGCCGGCGTCTACGTCGGCCAGCGTCGTCAGGAATGCGGAGGCTGCTTGCGGCATGCCGCTGACGCGCACACCAAAGCGCGGGCTGGCACCGGGAATGCGCTCGCCTTTGCGTAAAAAATTAGCGCCATCTTCGTAAACCATGCGGATATTCATGCCGTACAACAATTCATGCAGCAGGCCATCAGGCTCCATCGATGCCGTGTTGCTCATGAAAAATTGCCAGCCGCGCCGGCTATCCAGCCAGATCCAATCACCGGGCATTTCGACACTGTTCATACGCTGCTCGGTGGCAGACATATTTCCGTCGATGATGGCCTGCCCAGATTGGTTATGCAGAATTTGCCAACGCATTTCGGCGTCGTCGAGGTTGGCAAAATCGACCGACACCTCAAAGCGCGGATCTTTTACTAGGCCCACGAAATATTTCGATGACTCAAGATTGTCCAGCTGTACGCGGGACATCAGGCTGGCACCTTGCTCGTAAATGGCTGCGTTGGTGAAATCGTGATAGATCGGAAGGCCGGCATAAATAATGCGTGTTTTCAGTAGTAGTACGCAGCGAATCGGGCCATCGCGTACCGCTATGGGCTGAAGACGAATGTTGTCACTGGTGTTGAGTGAAAAACGTAAATTTTTCTGCAAGATGCCGGTGCTGACCTCGCCGTAGACGCCGTCGATGATATTTTTTCCGCTGGACGGGCCCACGCGCGGTGCAATCAACTTCAGGCGGCCAATGGAAGCAGGATCCCAACCGATGTCCGCCACCGTAGTTTGCGCGGTGCCGGCAGTCAGGTCGACATTGACGTAATCGGCTTCCGAGCGCAGTGGGGTGCCTTGCAGCACATACACCCAGCGAGGTGCGACACCATCACGATGCAGGCGCAATGTGCCGACAATTTTTCCTGGCAGGCGTGCCAATGCCGCAGCGCTGGCCTGTTCGAGACCGGCATCGCGAAACATGAACACCAGCTCATCGCTGCGGTCGTAGATGCCGGTTTCACCATCGGTTTTTCGCGTGCGCTGTGCAAATTCCGGCAGTAAGGGATTGGACAGCGTGGTGCCCGGCACATAAATCAGCCCGCGCGAATCAAATTCATCCATTTGAAAGGGAATCGGCCGCAACTGCCCCGCGTGCATCGCCAGCAACGACATGCCCGCAACCGATTGACCGATGAGCGCTGGATAATCACGCGCGCGCAACACCATGGGATAAAGCCAGGTGTGGTGTGTGTTGCCGGTGGCAGCGACAACTTGTGCCATTTGTGCGCTATCGAGTTTTTCCAGAACGCCGCGCCAGCGTGTCATGCCGCCGGGTTCGCGCTCGATGGCGTCGATTAATTGCGTCATTTCCGTGGCGCTGGCGCCGCTGCCAGGCGTGATCGCGTGGGCGCGAGCGGTGAGGCCGGCGAATACAAAAGCAACGCCTAGCGCACACAGGCTGGTAAAGAAACGGTGAGGACTAGGGTTCGCGGCCATACCGGTTTGTTGTTCTCGGCCATTGGTGTAGCGTGCGTCGACTTTAGCGGTTGTCTGTGTGGCTGCCTATGACTACGCCTGCTGCGCCCGGTTGGTCCGGAGCGCGTTTTCCCGATGCTGTTCGTGCCTGCGAGGATGCGCAAGCGCTGGATGCTTCTTTGCGCCGGCTGCTGGACGGTGCGCGCCTGGAAGCCACGGCATTGCTGTTGGTGCCGGAGCTCCGTTTGTGGTTGATCAATGCCGATTATCCGGTGGGCCCGTTGCCACCGATCGTGGCGCACATGCTGATGGAAAGTCCGCCGTATTGGGCGTTCTGCTGGGGCAGTGGTGCGGTGTTGGCGCGATGGTTGCTCGATCACCCGGACGCCGTGCGCGGGAAAACGGTGCTGGATTTTGGCGCCGGTTCTGGCGTGGTGGCCGTCGCTGCGGCATTGGCCGGTGCAAAGCGCGCGATTGCTTGTGATATCGATCCACAATCGCTGTTGGCATCACGCGCCAATGCGCGGCTGAACGGCGTGAAAATCGAATGTTGTGACGATTATTTTCGGTTCGAGGGCCACGCGGACCTCATCGTGGCAGCCGATGTGCTTTATGACCGCGACAACTTGCCGTTTCTGCGGGATTTTCGTGTGCGAGCGGCAACGGTGTTGGTCGCAGATTCTCGCGTCCGTAATTTCAATGAGCCGGGTTACGAAAAACTTTGGACACAAGATTGCATCGCCGTGCCGGATCTCGGTGAAGCCGATTGGGTCAAGCACGTCACGGTGTATCGTTCCGGTGAGCGCTAGCGCTTTATTCCTTTAACCAATCACTACAATCCCAGTGAAGAACGCGCTCCAGGTTTCTAATCTCGAATTCAAATACAGACTTGAGATATTGACGCTCACGCAAACTGATTTTATCGGCATAGCGCAACGCATGAATATCATCCTTTAATTCCATGCGCACATCTCTGACCCCGAGGAATTCATAGATAGTACTTAGTGTTTTCGTTAGATTTTTCTTTAGATCATCGCTTTTTATGATCAAAATCTGATTTTCTGGAAAGTACATCCACAGGCGTCTCAATTGTTCTAGGTAGTGCCCGCGATCAGCGTAGGAAAACACGCGGTGCTGGAATGGTAGAGCCTCTCTGCATCTTTCTGCTTCTTGTTGCAAAGCTTCCCAAAACGGCAAGTTATCTGCGTTTCGCAATCTTTCCATGTTCCAATGGGAGAAAGCCCGATCTATCGGGTTTCTCAATAGAACAATAAATTTCATCTTACTGTTGTAATCGTAAATTCTTCTGGGTGCGGCATGCCAATACATGTAGATGGGCGTGGATTCGCCGCATATTCCATGTGATTTTTTTGTAGAAAAGTTGGCGTGGTAATTTGAGTAATTTGGTTTTCTTGAGGTGAAATTTTTCTCGTCGTCAAAAAAATGCAATTCTTTTTTGTCGGGCATGAAGATGTCTGGATGCTCGCTCAAATAAGCGTGTAGTGCGGTAGTTCCAGACTTTTGCGCCCCGCAAATAATAAAATTTACCAGTGGCTTTTCTTTTTTAAAGAATGATTTAAGTGGCATCCTAAACTCTCGATTTGTCGGAGCCTAAATTTTAAGGACGTAATGTTCGTTACGCGCTGACACCAAACACATACGCATCCATCGACAGGATGCCGAAATCAACACCGCCCTCAATGTGGCGCAGATTTTTCCAATCATCGCCGGCAGCGCCGAGCGCAACAAACAGCGGCATGAGGTGATCGTTGCTCGGATGGGCGCGTGCTGCGTGCGGCGCCTGTCGCGCGTAATTGAGCATCGTGTCCAGATCGCCCTGCTCGAGAGTGCGCTTTACCCACGTTGAAAATTCGGTGACGTACGGTTCGATGTCGTCGCGTGGTCCACGAAATTCGTGGAGGTTGTGCGTCAGGCTGCCAGAGCCGATGACCAGCACATTGCTTGCGCGTAGCGAGGCGAGTGCGCGGCCTAAAGCCAAGTGCACGTTTGGATCGCTGCTGTAGGGCAATGCAAGTTGTAGTACTGGCACATCGGCATTCGGAAATAAATAACGCAGCGGCACCCAAGCGCCATGATCCAGCCCGCGCGAAGGATTCCGCACGGCGGGGAGACCTTGCTGCGTTAGCAACGTAGCAATTTCTTGTGCCACCTCCGGTGCGCCCGGTGCCGGATATTGCAGGGCATACAACGGCTTTGGAAAACCACCGAAATCATGAATGGTTTCTGGCCGTGCTTCGGATGTGAGTTGCAAGGTGCCGGGCCGCCAGTGCGGCGAAATGACCAACACAGCCCGTGGGCGCGACAAGGACGCGCCGAGCGCTTGCAGTTTTGGGCCGATGATGCCGGGCTCCAACGCGAAGGTGGGCGCGCCATGGGAAATGAACAAAGTCGGTTGCATTGCAATGCTCTCGTCGTAGCGGCCAAGACCGCGTCGTTCTCGTTGTAGTGGCCAAGGCCGCGTCGTTCTCGTTGTAGTGGCCAAGGCCGCGTAAATTGTCAGCGCTAAGATCATGGGCGCTGTCGTCGGGGTGGCAATGACTTTAGGTCGTACGCGCAGGCAATAAAACAGCCATTTTCCGAAAACTTGTTCGTCATCATGCAATGAGCCACACACACGGCGATGCGCGGTTACGCAGTCACACTTGAGTGTGGACGCGCAGACCGGCAAAGTCGCTGGCAATCACAACAAGAACTGCCGCCCCCATGACGTCGCATGTCCTGCCGTTTGCTCACCGCCCATTAGCCATTGCTCTGCGCCCGGCCAGTCTCCGCGTGAATCGGAGTCTGGGTCTGTTACTGGCTTTGCCGAGCCTGATGTTGCTGCCGTCACCGGCGCGTGCCGATCTGGATCCCGACCCCGCCAGCAGCGGCGATGCCATCACCATGGTGAACGATGGTGACACCATCGACCTCAATGGTTTTGCGAGCAATGGCGCCGATTTTCTGAATATCACGTTGATGGCCGGCGACGAGGTGTACAACGCAGGCAGTGATGCCCTAGCAATCGATACTGCCAACAACACGCTCAATGTCGATGGTTTACTCAGTGGTGTGACGGCTGTGAATTTCAGCAACGCATCCGGTATCAATACGTTCACGCTGGGAGCCACGGCGTCGATCACCGGTACCGGCGGCACGGCAATTCTCGGCAGCAGCGGCGACGAACAATTGACGATCGATGTCGCGTCAACGCGCAACGGTGCGATCGATCTGGGTGGCGCGGGTGACGATCAACTCACGATCAGCGGCAGCGGTGCATTCAACGACACGTTATTCAATGCCAGTAATGTGGCGCTGACCTTGAATGCGGGCACAACAAGGCAATTGCAAGCGGCAGAAACATTGGGGTCGTTGGCGGGCGACGGTAACGTCGACAACAACGGTTTTGCGTTTACCGTCGGTGGTAATAACGATTCGACGAATTTTTCTGGTGTGATGTCGGGCAGTGGTGCGTTGGTGAAAGAAGGCAGCGGTTCATTGACGCTCACCGGCAGCAACACATGGAGCGGCGGCACCACCATCAATGCCGGCGATTTGCAGGTTGGCAACTCCGGCACCAGTGGCAGTCTCGCGGGTAACGTGGCGATAGCCTCTGGTTCTAATTTGGGATTTTTGCGTAGCGATAACGTGTCGTTTGGTGGCGTCATCAGCGGCGCAGGCAATGTTGTTCAGGCCAGTTTGGCGGGTGGCCGTTTGACGCTGTCGGGCAATAACACCTACAGCGGTGACACGTTGATTCTGGCGGGCATTCTTGAAGCATCTGGCGGCAATGCGATTGGCGATGTGTCAGCCGTCAATCTTGCGCAAGGCGGCACGTTGCTGCTGAGTGCCGATGAAACGATCGGCTCGCTCGCCGATGTCACGTGGTTGCCCTCGGCATTGCCGCGCACAGTGGACACCAACGGTTTTGTACTCACCACGAATGGCAACAACAGCAGCACCGCATTCAGTGGCATCGTGACCGGCAGTGGTGGTATCACCAAAACCGGGACGGGTACGTTCACGTTATCGGGCACCAATGATTTCAGCGGCGCGTTGTCCGTGACGTCCGGCACGTTGCTGGCCACGGGCGGTTCGGCAATCGGCGATGCGTCAGCCGTTAGCGTTTCCAGCGGCGCGTTATTGCAACTGGGCGCGAGTGAAATCATCGGTTCATTGGCCGGCGATGGCACGGTGGATCTGCAGGCATTTTCACTGAGTACCGGTGGCAATAATGGCAGCACGTTGTTCAGCGGCACACTCAACGGCAGCGGCGGGCTGATCAAACAGGGCACGGGAACATTCACGTTAGCGGGCAGCAATACTTACACCGGTGCGACGAGCGTCAATGCAGGTTTGCTGGTGTTGGATGGCGGTAGCGCGTTGGCCGACAGTGCAACTGTCACCGTTGCCAGTGGTGCAACGCTGGCGTTGAACGATGATGAAACGATTGCTGTGCTGAACGGCGCTGGCAGCGTAGCGCTTGGTGCGGAAACATTGTCGGTAGGCAACACTAATGCGTCGATGACATTTGACGGCGTCATCTCCGGCAGCGGCGGCATCAATAAAACCGGCACAGGCACGTTGACACTGACCGGCAACAATACGTTCACCGGCGCGACGCAAGTTGCTGCAGGCGGTGCGTTGTTTATCGGCAACGGTAGCAGTAGCGGTGCGTTGAGTGGCGCACTCGCCAATGACGGTGCGGTGTTGTTCAATCGCAGCGATGCTTACACCTATGGCGGCAGCATCACTGGCAACGGTACGGTGACGCAAGGCGGCAGTGGCACGCTGACATTGTCCGGTGTGAGTTTGCATACCGGGCTGACCACGGTGGCAGCGGGGACGCTCAATCTCACGGGCGTGTTGGTGAATTCTGACGTACAAGTGAATAGCGGTGCGCGTATCACGGGTAGTGGCAGTGCGAATGGACTTTCCATGGTTCCGGCCTCGGTATTCGCGGTGAATGCGAACGCAGCGGGCATCGCCAATATGTTGACTATCTCCGGCGATGTGACGCTCAGTGGCGGCACGGTGTCAGTCACCGCCAACCCGGTGGGTAGTTGGAGTTATTCCACGCTGTACAAAATTATCGACAGCAGTGGAACGCTCACCGGCACATTCAGCAATGTGGTCGACGATCTTGCGTTTCTGGATCCGACGCTCTCGTATGTCAACAACGATGTGTTCTTGCGTTTGACGCGTAACGATGTCGGTTTCAGTGTGTTGGGGCGAAACGGTAATGAAGAAGCGGTGGGCGCAGCACTCACCGATGCTGCGGGCGTTACACCCGCCACGGCGTTGCAGCCGATCATCAATACGCTCACTGGTTTGTCGACCACGGATGCGCAAACGGCATTGGCGTCGCTCAATGGCCAGTCGTTGGCCAATATCGGTCCGCTGATGCTGGATATGTGGGAAACCGTGCGTGGCTGGCATGCGGATCGTCGCGTGGCCGCCACGTTAGCGCGTAGTCAATCATCGAAAGATTTCTGGTCCGGCGGACAACTCGACAGTGAATGGCCGCGCACATGGGTGCATGTGGCAAATGCGCAACTGGATGCCACCGGGCAGCCAGGCGCCGCCGGCTGGAGCGATGATCGCCAAGGTTTTGCGGCCGGGTTGGATTACGACATTGCCGAAAATCTTTCGTTTGGTTTGTCGCTGTCGCATCTGGACGATGCCGTCCGTTACGACGCGCCCGGTGATAGCGCCGATCTTTCCGGTAACTGGTTGACGATGTCGGTGGCCGGCAACGGCGACACGTTGTTGTGGTCGACGCAAGTCGCGGTTGGGTGGTCGACGGTGGAGACGGCGCGTAACGTGGTCGTGGGTACGAATCAGGCGCAACCCATGGGCTCGACGCAATCGGTAGGTGTGCATGCTTACGGCGAAATGGCATGGCCGTTGCGCATCGCTTCGCTAGGCATTTCGCCCCTGCTGGGTTTGGATGCGAGCCGAGTATCGGTCGATATTTTCGATGAAAAAGGCGGTGCGCCGGTGGGCGTGACGGTCATTCCGGGTAACGTTTCCGGGTTTAACAGCCATCTGGGTTTGCGTTTGCGTTGGCCTGAGCAGGGCGGTGCATTTTCAGTAGGCGCGCAGGCGGAATGGACGCATGGTTTTGCCGATTCGCTGCCTACCAGCCATTTGCAATTCTTGGCGTCGCCGGGCTCTGCGTGGGAGGTCTACGGAACGGATTTTGATCGCGATGCGATGCGTGCTGGGTTGCGGGTGAGTGCGCAGTTGCCGGCCAAATTTGAACTATATCTCGACGCTGATGTGCAGCAGCGCGGCGATATCGAGCAGCAATCCATGCTGCTGGGTGTGCGCAAAGACTGGTAAATCCGCTGTCGCGAATTTACCGCGCCTTTGGTGTGATCAAGAGTCGGTTGGTTGTTCCTGTTGCAACTTCCACATGGCGGCATAGCGGCCATTGGCGGCGAGCAATTGCGTGTGCGTTCCGCGCTCAGCAATAACGCCCTGATCCATGACCAGAATCTCATCGGCATCCATGACCGTCGATAACCGGTGCGCAATGACCAAGGTGGTCCGTCCTTCTTGAATGCGATCCAATTCTTGCTGAATGGCACGCTCGGATTTTGAATCGAGTGCGCTGGTGGCTTCGTCAAAAATCAGAATGGCAGGATTCTTTAACAGTGCACGTGCAATAGCCACGCGTTGCTTCTCGCCACCCGACAGTTTCAGGCCGCGTTCGCCCACTTGCGTGTCGTAGCCTTCGGGTAGAGTAACGATAAAATCGTGAATGTGAGCGGCGCTGGCGGCGTTTTCGACATCTACATCTGTTGCATTCACACGGCCGTAGCGGATGTTGTAGCGAATGCTGTCGTTGAACAGCACGGTGTCCTGCGGAACGATACCAATAGCACCGCGCAGGCTGTCCTGCGACAGGTCGCGCAGATCAATACCATCCACGGTAATTTTGCCGCTCGTGACGTCATAAAAACGATAGAGCAGCCGCGCCAGCGTACTTTTGCCACTGCCGGAGTGCCCCACGACGGCAACCGTGCCGCCAGCCGGAATCGTGAATGAAACGCCGTGCAGGATTTCGCGGCGCGGGTCGTAACTGAAGCGCACGTTGTCGAAGTGGATGACCGGGTGATTGCCGGTGACGGTGACGGCTTCCGGCTTGTCTTGCACATCACGTTGCTCGTCGAGCAAAACCCAAAGCCGTTCGATATTGGTAAGGCCCTGTTTGACCTCGCGATACATCATGCCGAGAAAGTTGAGCGGGGCGGCCAATTGGATCAAGTAAGCGTTGACGAGTACTAGATCGCCCACCGTCATGTGGCCATTGACCACGCCATTGGCGGCGCGCCACATCAAAGCGGTTACGCCGACGGTGATGATGGCCGCTTGACCGATGTTGAGCACGGCCAGCGTTTTATAGGCGCGCACATCGGCTTCTTCTTTATTGCGCAAGTTGACGTCGTAGCGATTCGCTTCGTGTTCTTCATTGTTGAAGTATTTCACTGTCTCGTAATTGAGCAGCGAATCTACGGCTGAAGAACTGGCGGCGCTGTCAGCTTCAATCGCGGCACGGTAATACCGGGTACGCCATTCGGTGACTTTGATCGTCCACAGAATGTAAATACCGAGCGTAATGAAAGTAATGACCGCAAAACCGACGTCATACAGCCAGACCAGCACGATGGTCACCAGTGTGACTTCGAGAATGGTGGGCAAGATGGTGTAGATAGTCCAGTCGAGCAGATCGCCGATAGATTTTCCGCCGCGTTCTACATCGCGGCTGACCGCGCCGGTGCGCCGGTTGAGATGAAATTTCAGCGACAACGCATGCAGATGTCGAAACACTTTTAACGTGACGGTGCGGGAAGAGCGCGCCATCACCCGTGCAAACACAATTTGCCGTAGCTCGGTGAAAATTCGTTCGGATAAACGTGCGCCGCCATACGCCAGTAGTAATGCCACTGGCAGGACTAGCAACAGGCTCTGGCCCGTGGCAGGTAAATTCAAACCATCGACGAGATGCTTGAGCACCATCGGCACGGAAAGCCCGGCGAGTTTTGCCGCAACAAGACACAAAAGTGCTAGTGCGATTCGCCAGCGCCAAGGTTTGAGGAAGGGGAGTAACACGCGCACGACTTCGCGAGTGGTACGGGTTGGCGTGAAATCGGAAGGTAACGAGGAGCCGGCAAGAGAACGCACGGATCAAATGTCCTGGAGAGAAGAGGATTGTGGGCGGCGCGGTAACCTGTCAGGGAATATCCACACCTTGTGAGGCATGCAGGGAGTGGATGGCGTCCACGGCCATCAACATCGCGTATAAGTCCTTGCGCACACGCTCAGTGACGACAAAGTCGGTATAGAACTGATCGCCATATACGCGGATATTGGCTTGCTTTGCACGAAGGATGGCGCGTGTCAGGTTGTAGTGCCCTTCTTCGGCCAGCGGCAGATAAACGTATTCCATGATGTGCGGCGGATCGCGTTCTTCGTGAAACGTTAAACGTTCAAAATCCCACGGCGCACCGTCGGTCACGACTTTGATGCGGTTGGCATGCAGTGGCGTGTCGCCAAACGCACTGATCATCAGCGCCGCCACGATTTTTTTCTCTTTGGGCGAGATCGATCCGACGATGCTGACCCAAGATTGTCCTTGGTAGTCCCGCTCCGGTGGCGGATCAAAACGGATAACACCATCAACGGTGTCGTATTCCGTTTGAAAACGTGTGAGCGCATCCAGCACGACGGCGCGTTTTGACGGCGGCAAACTGCTGATAAATGGCTTCAGATAACCTTCCCAATCTTCTTGCGCCAATTGCATGCCGTTGTTGAGCAGCATGATGCGCGGGTGCTGCGGAAAGTTGGGGTCGCAGGCGAGATTGCTGCCGTCGATCAATCGTAGCCAGCCGTTGGCATCAATATTGGGAGCCGGTGTAGCCGCGGGCGTTGCTGTCGCTGCGACTGCTGTTTTTTCTGCCGCGGCTGATGGTGCGGCTGATGGTGCGGCTGGCGGCGTGGGCGTTGCCACGGGAACCGGCGTTGCCAGTTTGGGTGCGGGGATGAACTCGCCACTGAATGCCGATCCGCTCAAGGTGAGCAACAGCGGCAGTAGTAAGGCGCAGCGGGGCACGCGTGCTGAGGTGCGACGCGCAAAAGCGGCAGATTGTGTCATCGGCACCTCGCTAGGGGTTCGTCACATCCGCAGGCGGCAAGCGTCTGGGCTTGCCGCAGAATCGCTGCGTGAGGCAACCGGGCGAGGTTAGCAGTTGTGCAGGGTCGACGGTTTACTTGCCGTCGCATCCTCCACAACTGTCGCAGGACGAACAGCCTTTGCTGCCGGCGCCATCGTTGCGTGCCAGCACAGCCGCCCGTAGCGAACGGAAACTGCGCCAGCCCACCCAGCCAAATGCACCGGCGACGACGATGCCGGTCAATAGGGTATCGATCAGTGGAGAGTGCATGACATTCACCTCGCGTGCGTTAGCCGATGATTGCCAGAGAAGTGTGATAGACCGCGTACGCGGCGATATACGCCAACGCTGTCAGATAGGCCATGGACAGCGCCATCGTGCCCCACGAATTAGTTTCGCGCTTGATCACCGCGAGCGTGGCGATGCACTGCGGCGCAAACACGTACCAAGCCAGCAAGGAGAGCGCGACGGGCAAGCTCCACTGCGCGCTGATCAGTGTGCCGAGTTGATCGGCGGCCGCCGCGTCGGTGGCGGAGAGTGCATACACCGTCGCCAGCGCGCTGACGAATACTTCGCGTGCGGCCAATCCGGGCACCAACGCGATGCAAATCTGCCACGTGAAACCGATCGGTGCGAATACCACTTCCAGCGCGCGGCCGAGTTGGCCAGCGTAGCTGTGCGTAATTGCATCGCCTTCGAAGCCGTGTGGTGGTGCAGGGAATGTCGCGAGGAACCACAAGATAATGCTGAGCGGAAAAATGATGGTGCCGACGCGGCGCATAAAGATCATCGCGCGATCTTTCAAGCCGATCATGATGTCGTAGGGATGCGGCACTTGGTACGACGGCAACTCCAGCATCAAGCCGCTGGCACCTTCAGCGCGACGTATGAATTTGAACACCCAAGCCACGGCCATCGCCGCGATGATGCCGCTGGCGTAGAGAATGAACAGTACCAATCCTTGCAGATTGAAAATGCCGCCGACTTGTTGCTGCGGAATGAACGCGGCAATCAGCAAGGCATACACCGGCAAACGCGCCGAACAAGTCATCAGGGGTGCGACGAGAATGGTGGCGAGACGGTCGCGCGGATCGCGAATGGTGCGGGTGGCCATGATGCCCGGCACCGCGCAGGCAAAGCTCGACAGCAGTGGAATAAAGGAACGACCGGTAAGGCCGGCGCCGCTCATGAAACGATCGAGTAGGAACGCTGCGCGTGGCAGATAGCCGGATTCTTCCAGTGCCAGAATGAACAGGAAAAGAATGAGAATTTGCGGCAAGAAGATGATCACGCCGCCGACGCCGGCGATCACGCCATCGACCAGCAAGCTGCGCAAAATACTTTCAGACATGCTGTTTCTGACGGTGTCACCAATCACCGCGACGGTGGCATCGATGCCATCCATGAACGGTGTGGCCCACGTGAAAACCGCTTGGAACATCAGGAACATCACCACGGTGAGGATGATGAGCCCCCACACCGGATGCAGCAGGACGGCATCCAGACGTTCATCGACATTCGACGTGCGGCTTGGCATACGCACGGTCGCCGCCAGCAAGCGCGTGACTTCGGTATGCAGCTCGGCGCGATTCAACGCGGGTTTGTCGCTGATCGGCGGCAGCGGCTGATCGAGTTTATCGAGGAGTTCGGCGGCACCGCTGCGCTGGATGGCCACGGTTTCGACGACGGGTACTCCGAGTTCTTCGGCCAGCCGTGCGCGATCAATGTGAATGCCGCGTCGGGCGGCGTCGTCCATTTTATTGATGGCGACCAACATCGGGCGGCCCATGGCGCGCACTTCCAGCACAAAGCGCAGATGCAACCGCAAGTTGGTGGCATCGACGACACACACCAATAAATCAGGCGCTTGTTCGCCGGGCAATTTGCCAAGGCAAACGTCGCGAGTAATGGTTTCTTCGGCGTTCGCGCCGCTGAAAGAATACGCACCGGGCAAGTCGACGATTTGCAAACGGCGACCGGATGGCAATTGCAATTGCCCTTCTTTGCGTTCGATGGTCACGCCGGGATAGTTGGCAACTTTTTGCTTGCTGCCGGTGAGACGATTGAACAGCGCGCTTTTGCCGCAGTTGGGGTTACCCACCAGCGCAACACTGCCGGCGCTGCTTGCGATCAGATTCATGGCGTGGTCACCGTGTCGGTGATGAGAATTCGGTTCGCTTCTGCGCGACGTAACGCAAAACGCGTGTAGCCGACTTGCACTACCAACGGGTCTGCGCCCAGCGGGCCATGCGCAATCATCCGTAGCGGCTCGCCCTGCACAAAGCCGAGATCCTCCAGCCGTTCGGCGATCGGGTCGCTGTTGCTGGCGAATTCAACGCGGACCACGATCGCTTCCTGCCCGGGGGTGAGCTCGGACAGGCGGTGTATGGCGGCCGGGGTGGCGAGGGAGGTCATGCGGGGCCTGCTGGCAGGGAATTGGGAATTGGGAACCATTATCAATGGCAATGATAACGCCTGCAACGTCGCCCACCCCTGACGGCTGTCAACCCGGCCCCTCACCGGGCGAGGGGCCGCCGTCTTTCACGCGGTAATTTCGATCAGCACCTCGCCGGGGTTCACGCGGTCGCCTTTTTTGACGTGAATGGCGGCGACGGTGCCGGCGAGGGGGGCTTGGATTTCGGCCTCCATCTTCATGGCTTCGGTGACGAGCAGAGGCTGGCCGGCTTTCACCACGTCGCCTTTATTCACCAGCACAGTGACGATGTTGCCCGGCATATTGGTGGTGACGTCGCCGGGTTTGTGCGCGGACTTGCGACCCTTGCTGTTTTGCTCCGGCGTGTACTCGTTGAGCGCTTCCATCACCGCGACTTCGGGCATGCCGTCCAGCGTCAGATAGATGTGGCGTTTGTTCTGGCCTTTGGCGCCAACGCCGGTGATGG
This sequence comes from uncultured Pseudomonadales bacterium, assembly GCA_964574995.1. Taxonomy (GTDB): domain Bacteria; phylum Pseudomonadota; class Gammaproteobacteria; order Pseudomonadales; family JADFDG01; genus JADFDG01. Next base: position 17,459 of record CAZNPF010000027.1, read on the forward strand.
CCACGCGATAACTTTCGCCGTGCACATCAATCACGAACTCGGTGGGCGTGGCGGCACTCATTTCCTGCTTCACTGCGCTGCCTGGCGGCAACAACACTTCCGGTTTGAGCGTACCGTCGCGTCGCTCGGCGAGCCAAGTTTTGGCAAGGTCCGGGAACATTGCAAACGTGAGCACGTCTTCTTCATTTTTGGCCAGCTCGCCGATTTCAGCGCGCAACTTGTTGAGTTCTGCGGGCAGCAAGTCAGCCGGCCGCACCTCGATCACGGGCTCCTGACCGATCGCTTTAGCGCGGACATCTTCGTTGACTGTGCCCGGTGTTGCGCCGTAGTGACCTTGCAAATAACGCTTCACTTCATTGGTGATCGATTTATAACGCTCACCGGCAATCACGTTCATCACCGCTTGGGTGCCAACGATCTGCGATGTCGGCGTGACGAGCGGCGGGTAGCCAAGGTCGGCACGTACACGCGGAATTTCTGCAAACACTTCATTGATGCGATCCAGCGCACCTTGTTCACGTAATTGGTTGGCCAGATTCGACATCATGCCGCCCGGCACTTGGTTGATCTGTACACCGACGTCTTCGCGCGTGTATTCGCTTTCGAACTGATGATATTTCTTGCGCACGTCATGAAAGTGCGCCGCGATTTCTTGCAACTTCGTCAAATCCAGACCGCTATCGCGTGGCGTATCTTTGAATGCAGCAACCATGGTTTCGGTCGCCGGATGGCTGGTGCCGTTGGCAAATGCGGAAATTGCACAGTCGATGATGTCGACGCCTGCGTCTACGGCCACCAACTGACACAGCGGTGCTAAACCCGAGGTGCTGTGTGAATGCAGGGCGACTGGCAACTTCACGGATTTTTTCAGCGCATGCACCAGTTCGCCGGTGGCTTGTGGCGTGAGCAGGCCGGCCATGTCTTTGATGGCGATCGATTGGCAGCCCAAGCCTTCAAGTTGCTTGGCTTGTTCGACGAACGCAGCGATGGTGTGTACCGGGCTGGTGGTGTAGCACAGCGTGCCTTGCGCATGTTTGCCCGCAGCCAGCGTGGCGCGGATCGCCGTTTTCATATTTCGCAGATCGTTCATCGCATCGAAGATGCGCAGAATGTCGATGCCGTTTTCGCAGGATTTTCGCACGAAGGCTTCGACCACATCGTCGGCATAGTGCCGGTAGCCGAGCAGGTTCTGCCCGCGCAGCAGCATTTGCAGCTGCGTGTTTGGCAGGGCTTTGCGCAACGTACGCAGGCGCAGCCAAGGGTCTTCGCGCAGGAAACGCACACAGGCATCGAAGGTCGCACCACCCCAGACTTCCAGCGACCAATAACCGATGGCATCCAGTTGCGCGCATGCCGGTAGCATGTCTTCGGTGCGCAGGCGGGTGGCGATGAGCGATTGATGCGCATCGCGCAGGATCACATCGGTGATCAGGATTTTTTTAGTCGTGCTCATGGCTGCGTGCTCCTAAACCTTACAGGCCGGCGTGGGCGGCGATGGCCACCGCGATGGCCAGTGCAACTTCTTCGGGACGGCGTTTTTGCGAGTACTGCATCAATTCCGGATGTGCTTCGACAAAGCTGGTGTCGAATTTTCCAGCCCGAAATTCCGGATGAGCGAGAATTTGCTGGTAATAAGGCGTGGTGGTCTTGATGCCCTGCAGGCGCATGTCGTCGAGCGCCCGCGCGCCGCGATTGAGCGCTTCTTCCCAAGTCAGACCCCATACGATGAGTTTTAAGCACATCGAATCGAAGTAGGGTGGAATGGTGTAGCCGGTGTAAATGGCAGTGTCGACGCGCACGCCGGGGCCGCCCGGTGCGTAGTAACGGCTGATGCGGCCAAAGCTGGGTAAAAAATCGTTCTTTGGGTCTTCGGCGTTGATGCGGAACTGCAATGCATAACCGCGATAAGAAATATCTTGCTGGCGATACGACAGCGGCAGCCCCGCGGCGACGCGAATTTGTTCGCGCACAATGTCCACGCCGGTAATTTGCTCGGTAATGGTGTGCTCGACTTGTACCCGCGTATTCATCTCCATGAAATACACTTGGTTGTCGGCGAGTAAAAATTCTACGGTGCCGGCATTTTCATAGTTCACCGCTTTGGCGGCACGGACAGATAGCTCGCCAATGTATGCGCGTTGCTCCGGCGTGAGTTGCGGCGACGGGGCGATCTCCACCAGTTTCTGATTGCGTCGCTGAATGGAGCAATCGCGCTCGAACAAGTGAATGGTGTTGCCGTGACTGTCGGCCAGAATCTGCGCTTCGATGTGACGCGGATTGACGATGCACTTTTCCATGAACACTTCGGCCTTGCCGAAGGCTTTGGTGGCTTCTGAAATGACGCGCTCGTAGCTGTGGCGCAAGTCGTCTTCGTCGTTGCAGCGACGGATGCCGCGGCCACCGCCGCCGGAAGTGGCTTTCAGCATCACCGGGTAGCCAATTTTTTTCGCAAAAGCGACCGCTTCGGAAAGGTCGGCGAGGTTGCCATCAGTGCCTGGCGTTACCGGAATGCCGGCGGCGATCATCGCGCGCCGCGCTTCGGTTTTATCGCCCATGCGTGCGATCACCTCGGCCTTCGGGCCGATGAACGTGATGCCGCGCTCGGCGCAGATGTCGGCCAGTTCAGGATTTTCGGAAAGAAAACCGTAGCCCGGGTGCAGCGCATCGCAGCCGGTCTCCACCGCAAGATTCACGATGCGACGTGGATCGAGATAGCCCGCCAGCGGCTCCTCACCGATTAGATAGGCCTCGTCGGCGCGTTTCACGTGCAGCGCGTAACGGTCTGGTTCGGTGTAGATGGCGACCGAACGGATGCCCATTTCGGCGCAGGCGCGCACGATGCGCACCGCAATTTCGCCGCGATTCGCGATCAGGATTTTCTTGAGCATGAGACGGCCTCTGGCCGGAGCCGGGTGGACTCCCGGCAGGCGACAGCGACGGTACGTAAAACCGGCAATCAATAAAAATTAATATCTGTTATGTGACCAATCAGTAATTACTTATTATTTGGTGCTTAAGGGCGGGCGCACCCCGTGGGGACGCCCAGACCCGATGCCTGCCATCCGGGCAGACCGTGCCCCGGCCCAGCCACACCCCGAGTCGCCATGAAACCCACCTACCTGCACCGCCTGACCTTGCGACAGATCGAGGTTTTTCTCGCCATTTGCCGGCATCGCAGTTACTCCCGTGCCGCCGATGATTTGGGCCTCACCCAGCCGGCGGTGAGCGCGCAGATGCGAGCGCTGGAGGCGGTGGCCCGTCAGCCGCTGTTCGATTACGTCGGTAAACAGCTCTATCTGACGCCGGCGGGTGAGCAGCTCGAACGTACCGCCCGTGA
>CAZNPF010000028.1:0-16223 GCA_964574995.1 uncultured Pseudomonadales bacterium
TCGGGCAGCAGAGGATCGGCTCTTTGATGTCGGCGAGATCGATTTCGTACACCTTGGCGTACTCGGCGTCTTTGTCGGCACGCATGAGTTCCGGTTTGGCCAGCCAGTTTTCCATGCCTTTGATGCGGCGCGAAATCGTGCGTGCATCACCGTAACCTTCTGCAATCATCCACTTGAGCATGGTGATGTTGGAGGTGAGGTATTCCTTCACGCTCGCTTCGCTGAGTGAAATCGTGCAGCCGGCAGCAGAACGTTCGGCCGACGCGTCGGACAGTTCGAACGCTTGCTCTACCGTGAGGTTTTCCAAACCTTCGATTTCCAAAATGCGGCCGTTGAAGATGTTCTTTTTGCCTTTTTTCTCGACAGTGAGATCACCAGCCTGAATGGCGTAGTACGGAATCGCGTGCACAAGATCGCGCAGCGTGATGCCCGGTTGCATTTTGCCTTTGAAACGCACGAGTACGGATTCCGGCATGTCCAGCGGCATGGCGCCGGTGGCGGCGGCAAACGCGACGAGACCCGAGCCGGCCGGGAACGAAATGCCGATCGGGAAGCGGGTGTGTGAATCACCGCCGGTACCGACGGTGTCCGGCAGCAACATGCGGTTCAGCCAAGAGTGAATGATGCCGTCGCCAGGACGTAGCGAAACGCCACCACGGTTCATCATGAAATCCGGCAGTGTGTGATGCGTTTGCACGTCGACCGGTTTCGGATACGCGGCAGTGTGGCAGAACGATTGCATCACCAGATCGGCGGAGAAGCCGAGGCAGGCGAGGTCTTTCAGTTCATCGCGCGTCATCGGGCCGGTAGTGTCTTGCGAGCCGACAGTCGTCATTTTCGGTTCGCAGTAAGTGCCCGGACGCACGCCTTTCACGCCGCACGCTTTACCCACCATTTTCTGCGCCAAGGTGTAACCCTTGCCGGTGTCTTTCGGTTGCTCGACGGTACGGAACGTCGTGGAGTGGCCGAGCTTCAGCGATTCACGTGCTTTGTTGGTGAGGCCGCGACCGATGATCAAGTTGATACGGCCACCGGCACGCACTTCGTCCAGCAACACGTCAGTTTTCAGCGCGAACGTGGTGATGACGTCGTTGCTGTTGTGCTTGGTGATCTTGCCGTCAAACGGATAAACGTCGACAACGTCGCCCATGTTCAAGCCAGACACATCGCACTCGAACGGCAGTGCACCGGCGTCTTCCATGGTGTTGTAGAAAATCGGTGCGATTTTTCCGCCGATGCAAATGCCGCCGTCGCGCTTATTCGGCACGCAGGGGATGTCGGTGCCGGTAAACCACAGCACGGAGTTGGTGGCGGATTTGCGGCTGGAGCCGGTGCCGACTACGTCGCCGACGTAAGCGACAGTGTGACCTTTGGCGATTAGCGCTTCGAGTTGCTTGATCGGGCCGATTTCCATCGGCTTGTCCGGGTTGATGCCATCGCGCGGGTTTTTCAGCATGGCAAGTGCGTGCACCGGAATATCCGGGCGGCTCCACGCATCTTGTGCCGGCGACAGATCGTCGGTGTTGGTTTCACCCGTGACTTTGAACACGGTGATGGTGATTTTTTTAGCAACGTCCGGGCGCGAGGTAAACCACTCGGCGTCGGCCCAGCTCTTGATGACTTTTGCTGCGTTTTTGCTGGTTTTTGCTTTTTCTTCGATGTCATGAAATTTGTCGAAGATCAGCAGTGTTTTGCTGAGCGCGTCGGTAGCGATGTCGCCACACTCGGCGTCGTCCAGCAGATCAATCAGCGGCTCGACGTTGTAGCCGCCGAACATGGTGCCCAGCAGTTGCGTGGCTTTCTTGCGATCGATCAGCGGGCTCTTGGCTTTGCCTTTGGCAACGTCGGCGAGGAACGCGGCTTTCACGTAGGCAGCAGGATCCACACCCGGCGGCACGCGATTGGTGATGAGGTCGAGCAAAGTCTGCTCCTCACCTTTGGGCGGGTTCTTCAGCAGTTCGACGAGCGCAGCGACTTGCTTGTCGTCAAGTGCTTGCGGGGGAACGCCTTGAGCAGCGCGTTCAGCGACGTGTTTGCGATAGGCCTCGAGCACGGGAATGTCCTCTGGTGAACAAGAAAGGTCCGGGCCCGGCCGGACGGGACGAGAATGTCCACTGCGTCAGGCCCCGCAGGTCAGCGGGTGGGCCGGTGGGCAGGTGCCACTCGGTGAAGCGGGCTGCCCGGAAAAGCGGCGCAAATTCTAACGGAAGGGCGTTATTCGCGTAAGGAAGGGAGATGCGCGCGCGGCATAAATGTTGGTGATAGCGGGCATAGCGACCGCAGGTATGGCTTCAGCGGCGATAAACCTTCGGCTCACCACTGGGCCTGCGTTTGAAACGTTTGTACGTCCACTGATATTGCTCGGGGCACTCATTAATCAGTGCCTCTAGCGAGCGGTTGAGGGCAGTGAGCGAGGTCGCGAGGTCTTTGCTGTAGATCGCCGGGTCGGGTTCGCGGAAGCACAGGTCCCAGCCTTGGCCTTGGGGCAAACGTCGGCCGTACAGAAAGAGTGCGCGCACGGGCTTGCGACCTTGGAGCAATTTGGGGCTGAGCGTTCCGGTGAGTGCGGGCACGCCGAACAGCGGAACAAATTCACCGCCGGAACGTTCCGGTTCGTGATCGGGCAGGATGAAAACCGTGCCGCCGCTGGCGAGTGCCTTGAGCATGGCGCGTACACCAGAGCCGTCGGTAGGCACGGCTTGGCCGCCGAATTTCTCACGGCCTTTCAGCATCATTTGATCGACTTCTGGATAATTTCCTGGGCGGAACATACCGGTGACGAAAAACCGCCGCGTGCACCAGTTGGCAGCGATTTCCCAATTACCCAGATGCGGGACCATCAGCATCAGGCCATCGCCGGAGGCGCGGGCGCGTTCCAACAGATCCCGGCCTTCGACAAAGCGAATGCGATCGAGATAACGGTCATCGTCGTGGTGCCAGATGCCACAGGTTTCCGCAAAACCTTTGCCGGTTTCGACAAAGTGACGCTGCATAAGTTGTTTGCGCCAGCGTGGATCGCGATTCGGGTAGCACAGGGCGAGGTTGATCTCGACGGTGCGCCGCTCGCGTATCGGTAATCGCGCAGCAAGCCAACCCAAGCTGCCACCAAGCGCTTGGGCGATACGCAGCGGCAAACGCGCAAAGGCCCGCATGATTAACACGGCCAGTAGGCGCTTGAGGCGTGACGGTGCTTTGTCGTCGCTGTCTGGCGAGAGATCAGCGGCTTGCATGCGAGCGTGCGGGTCTTGCGGTTGCGTCATGAGATTGAGGAATGGCCGACAGAAGAAGAGGGCGCACTGAGAACAACGAAGCGGTTCCGGCGGGTTCGTGAGTGTAGTCGAGCCAACCCTCCTCGGCGACGGCTAACGCGGGTGTCGATGAAGCCAGCTTATAATTAGCGACCGTTCAATGGCCCTGTGTGTCGTATCCCTCATGTCGTCTTTCATGGTTGAACCTGCCCAGCCGGATCGTCCTGCTGACGTGCTGCCTGCGGTCGATTTCGTGGGTTGCCCGACGCCGACGGCTTGGCTGGAACAGGCGGTGCGCCATCAGGATATTTTGCTGATCGATCACGCGAATTGTGAAAAGAAGGCGGCTTCGACTGCACTCAATTTAATGTTTCGCTATGTCGACCGCCCTGAACTACTGACGATGCTGGCGCAGTTGGCGCGCGAAGAACTGCTGCATTTCGAACAAGTGTTGGCACTTATGCAGCAACGAGGCGTTACGTACCAGCAGATCGGTGCTTCGCGTTATGCGGCAGGCTTGCGCAGTCATGTGCGCACGACAGAACCGGGCCGGCTGGTTGATACCTTGATCGTCGGCGCCTTCATCGAGGCGCGTTCCTGCGAACGCTTTGCCGCGCTGGCTCCTTGGCTGGATGAGGAGTTGGGCCGCTATTACCGCTTCCTGTTACGGAGTGAGGAGCGGCACTACGCAGACTATCTCGCGTTGGCACGGCGTTACGCCGGCGGCGAAGATTCGGGCAGCCTCGCCGCACAAGCGTTCGATGATCGGGTGGTGTACTTCCGGCAATGCGAAGCGGAATTGGTGACAGCACCGGATGACGAGTTCCGGTTTCACAGCGGCGCACCGTCTTCCTGACAATTGCTGCTGATGCTCTGTATTCAGCGGGTTGGACGCCAAAGTTACGGTGATTCAGCAACAAATCAGACGTTGTTCCAACCTAGATGGCTCTCTATAGTCCAGTAGTGACTTCATGGTCATTTTTCTAAAGCACGGCTCTCATGCCCGTGCTGCTGCAAGGCCCACCAAGAGGCCGCTGGAGGAAGTTGTGAGATTGCGTACACGCCTGTCTGTCGCGTTATTGCCACTAGCCCTGTTCTCCGCTCCTCTCTTTGCTGCCGGTGAAGAGCCTATTTCCAATAAGCCGATGTTGTCGGTGAAGCCCAGCAGCATCGCCGATGACAGTGGCGAAGGCGGGACGGCTTACGACGAGATTGAAGCTCAGCGTAAAAAAGCTGAGAAAGAAGGCAATTGGGCGATGAGCCGCAGCGAACAGGTGGCTGTCGACAATCAAGTGCTCACAAAACAATGGCACAAAGTGCCTTTTGATCAGCGTCCGTTTTCGTACTCGCGTGAACAGATTCGTAATAACTGGGACAAATTGATGGGTGATATGGCGGTGCCATATCCTTCGGCAAAGTTGCTCCGCGACGGCTATGTCCAGTATCCAGAATTTAAAGAACAACACAAAGATTTTGACGGCGACTACGACAAACTTGAGCGTGACTTGGGTGAAGTCTGGTACTTGTTTTTGCGCGGTGATTTTCAAGCAGCCATGGAGCGCGGCCAACAATTAGGCCCGATGGGAACATTGGCCGGCAAAGTGTCGCAGGTGTTTTATGCGGTCTATCTAGAACCAGATCTGGATCAAAAGCACATGCTGCTTCAGGATGCGGCCAATACGATCCGGGAATATGGCCCTACTTTCGATGAGATGAAGCATTCGAAAGATCCGGTCATGCGTAATAACGCGATCATTGCCAGTTTGGCCTACATTTACTCCATTGGTCGTATTGCTGAAGACGTGCCGATCCCTGTCGCCATTAGCCGCAACTATGTGTTCAAAGTGCTTGGCGCCATCAAAGATATCCGCGAAATATCACCAGATAATCCATTGGGCTTGGCGGCTAGTGCGGGTGCAGATGCCAACGTAATCCGCAAAGTAGGTAAGGCGGCTGGACGCATTACCTTCAACGCGCGGCAAACCACGATTAATGAATATTTTGAGCGTGCCCTGAAGACATCGGATCTGGCAGTGATCCGTTTGGAATACGCCAACTCCATGCTGTACATCAACAAGCGTCGTGACATCACGCAGGCGCTGGATCAACTCAAGCGGGCCAGCATGACGCGTCCGCGTTTTGCGATGGAAGCGTTGGACGCCATGTACGCGGCTAAGCGCCGCAAAGAAGTGGAAGCGCTGGCTAAATCCAATGTGAGCTTCCGGTCTTTCGAGCGGCAACGCACGCGCTACATGCGGGAAAACAAAGTTAACCTCTATTGTGTACTGCCGAGTGTCTGCAAGCCGTTCATCGTGACGCGATGAACAGTGGCGCGATGAGCGCAGAGTGGGCGGATAGCCAGAAATAACGAACGGTGGGTTAGCGTATGTCTGCAATCCCGTCTCGTGTTCCTCGTAACGAACGCGGCGATATTCGCGATCTGCTGCGCGGCCCGGCAACCGCATTATTAAGGTTGCCGAAAGATCTCGAGGCGCAATTCGCCATCTATCACCATGAGCTGGCGCTAACGCACCTGCAGACGTATTGGCCAGGTGTGGTGGTTTCTGTCGCATTGATTTGCGCGTTGACGTTCGCAACCAATGTTGTGCCGCCAGACATGTTCTGGCTCACGGTGGTAGGTTTTGCCTGCATGTTTGCAGTCATCGCCATTGTGATTTTGGCAGCCCTTCTGCAACCGCTAAATCGTTTTTTGGTATTGCTGGTTGGGTTGGGCGCATGGGCAGGGCTTTTGGCCATGCATGTGGCGACATTGCTTGCGGTTGACGGTAGCCCACTGCAAACGATGGCTGAATACGGCGTGGTGTTCATCACGCTGGCTGTTTTTACCATTGCGAATTTGCCGTTAAAGGTGTCGCTGGCCGTGGCGAGCGTGGCGCTAGTGTCACTGTTGACGATTGCGTTGTTCACTGGGCTGGCGCCGGATTGGCAGCATTTTGGCTTCTATGCCGTGGGTAGCTTGTTGATTGGCGGCCTGACCGGCTTTGCACAAGAAATTCGTGAGCGAAAAGTTTTTCTCCAAGAAAAACTGCTGGAGATGGAAAAGCGTGAGTTGGATGTGCTCACGCATGAGTTATCCCTGTTGTCGCGCAAAGATGCGCTAACGGGTTTGGCCAATCGCCGTCATTTCGACGAAGTGATCATGCGTGAGTGGGTTTCCAACCAACGCGAAGGCGCGGTCATGAATCTGGTATTCATCGACGTCGATTATTTTAAGCGCTACAACGATCACTACGGGCATCAGGCAGGTGATGAGTGTTTGCGGCGTGTGGCTGCTGCGCTCAGCATTCAGGCATTGCGGGGCGCTGATTTCGTGGCGCGTTATGGCGGCGAAGAATTTGTGGGCATGTTTCCGCGCACGGGCCGAGAGGGGCTGGAAATCATTGCCAAGCGAATCATTGAAGCTGTTGATCAGTTGGAAATCCCGCACAAGCTATCCGACGTATCGAGTTGTGTGACCGTCTCCGTGGGCGTGGCGGCTATGGTGCCTAGTCGAGAGATGGGTCCAGATGCTCTGATCAAGATGGCGGATGAAGCGTTATATCGTGCGAAAGCGGCGGGTCGTCATCGATATACGCTGTCTTGGCGAGAGCATTGACCATGACGAGCGTGTGTCAGGCGTCAGACGCAGAGGCGCCTCCGTCGGCTTTTCGTCTTGATCGCAGTTATCTCAACCGGTTATTGGAAGGTCCAAGCCGGCATCGACTCAAGCTCCCGCCCGCACTAGAAGCGGACTATCAGGAATATCACTACAGCGATGCGGCAGCGCATCTGCGCGCTTATTGGCCTAGCGTGATCGTGGCGATCAGCGTTCTGGGCGGCGCCATGTTTGCGTTCGACATGATTTCGCCTGACCGGCGTTCGCTGGTCGTTGCGGGATTGATTGCCTTTTATGTGCTGGCGGGAGTCGTTGCTGTTTCGGCCTATTTGCCTGCGTTGCGATCGCGATTGAAATTGATGGTGGGCTTGGCGGCCACGGTTGCTTTATTTGCGATCCAGATCGACACCGTGCTGACCCCGGTGCACAACTATGCGATGTATTCCATTCCGCAACTTGGTGTGGTGTTGGTGACCATCGCCACGTTCACAATTTCTAATTTGTTGCTACGGCCGGCGCTGGTCTGCGTGCTATTGGCCAAAACGTTGTTTCTGTCGGTGGTTTTGTTGGGGGGTGTGCATGTGGAGTGGCATGCCTTCTGGATTTACAGCATCGGCTCTATCTCGCTGGGAGTGATTATTAGTTTTTCGCAGGAGATTCGTGAGCGAACCTTATTTTTGCAGAGCCGATTGCTGCTTATCGAGAAGCGAGCGACGGATGAAATGGCCGCTCAGTTGGAGCAGTTGTCGCGCACGGATGGATTAACAGGATTGGTAAATCGTCGCCATTTTGAAGAGGCTTTGAGTCGAGAGTGGGCTGCGTGCCTACGAGATCGCGCGCCAATCGGCTTGTTATTTGTGGATGTGGATCACTTCAAGACCTACAACGATCGTTACGGTCATCCGGCGGGAGACTCCTGTTTACAGGCTGTGGCCGGCGCTTTGCAGTCTCAAGCAACGCGTCCGTCTGATGTCATGGCGCGTTTTGGTGGCGAAGAGTTCGTCGGTATTTTTCCGCGCACGACTCCGGAGGGCGTGTTGATGATCGCCGAGCGACTCATAGCGGCCGTTGATGCGCTGGCTATTCCTCATGAGGCGTCATTGACCGGTTCGCATGTGACGGTGTCAGTGGGCGCTGCGGCGCGTGTGCCTCGTCCGGGTGATTCGTCAGCGATGTTTTTGCAAGAGGCGGATAACGCGCTGTATCGAGCTAAAGCGGCTGGGCGTCATCGTTGCATGACTTCTTGGCAGAAGGTTGAGTCGACCTGATTCTTTCGGGAAGAATGAATTTTTGTTAGCCACAATGCTTCCAAAATTCAAAACGATTCCAAATGCAATCCGGTCTTGTTTGCGCGCAGGCACCAGCCGCGATTGGCGTGCCAGTCACCCAATACGTAGCGTGTAGCCTCGCGGTTGCCGAGCGCCACGCGATGCACGGCTGGCCGATGCGTGTGCCCATGGATCAGCGCATCCGCATGAGTCTGTTTGAGTAGCGCTGTCACGGCGTCGTTGTTGACGTCCATGATGTTGCTGGCCTTGTTGGCGTTGCGCATTTTTGATTCGCCGCGCAGCTTTGCTGCCATGGCTAACCGAGCCTCTACGGGCAGGGCCCGTACACCGTTCAGCCATTCTGGGTTTCGCACCATCGTGCGGAATTTCTGGTATTCGGCATCATCGGTACATAAGGCGTCACCGTGAGCGATCAGAGCGCGTGTTCCGTGTAAATCTACGATTGTATTTTCTGCAATCAGCTTGCCGCCTGCGGCGGCGGCAAAAACATCACCTAACATGAAGTCACGATTGCCGTGCAGAAAGTACAGGGCGCGTTTTCCGTTATTAGAGAACGCATTGAATGCGGCGGTAATTTCGCGCGTGAAGGCCGTCTCGTGGTCATCGCCAACCCAGGCTTCGAAGAGGTCGCCCAGCACATAAAGCGCCTCGGCATGCGGCGCTTCACGTGCTAGAAAAGCCAGCAGATTACGAGTGATCTCGGGCTGATCTTCATCGAGATGCAGATCAGAAATGAACAGAATGTCTGTCATCGGCATCGCGGGGCGGCGTCAGTAGCGGCCGCTAGCTGCGCGTGGCGATGCATCGGTCGGGATTTTCCTGGGCTGCTTTTCTGGCGCTGCGGTTGCATCAGGCAAGCGATCGATGACTTTGGCTTCGATGATCATGACGGGTGTCTTTGGTACATCGCTCATCGGTCCCATCGGGGTGAAGCGGGTTCCCGTGGCTGTTTTTTCGATCCGGTCGACAACATCCATGCCTTGAACGACTTTTCCAAACACCGCGTAGCCGACGCCATCTTGCGAGGCATCTCGATCGAGGAAGCGGTTGTCGACGGTGTTGATGAAAAACTGCGACGTTGCCGAGTTCGGTGAGCTGGTGCGTGCCATGGCGACGCTGCCGCGCACATTGCGCAGGCCATTGCCGCCTTCATTCATGATGGGCTCACGCGTCAGTTTTTGAGTCATACCTTCATCAAAGCCGCCGCCCTGCACCATGAAACCGGGGATCACCCGATGGAACTGTGTGCCGTTGTAATGACCGTCCTTGACGTATTGCACAAAGTTTTCCGCTGACTTTGGCGCTTTGTCAGCATCGACTTCAATCGCAATGTTGCCGAACGTGGTGACTAGCAAAATGAGCAGGGTCTTCATGGTGTCAGTTCCGCAAGTTCAGCCGATCATCTCGGCCTTGGTGATGATAACGGCTTCGACCGGCACATCTTGATGCATGCCTGCACGGCCAGTTTTTACGGCGCGAATCTTGTCGACGACGTCCATGCCAGCCGTGACTTTTCCGAAAACGGCATAACCCCAACCTTGGCCTGACGGTGACTTGAAGTTCAGGAAATCGTTATCGACGGTATTGATGAAAAACTGGGCGCTGGCAGAGTGCGGATCATTGGTGCGTGCCATGGCAATGCTGCCACGTACATTTTTTAGACCATTGTCGGCTTCGTTCTTGATCGGTGCGCGCGTGGATTTCTGGTTCATGGATGCGTCGAAACCGCCACCTTGAATCATGAAATTGCTGATCACACGATGGAAAATGGTGCCGTCATAGTGACCGGCCTTGACGTAAGCGGCGAAGTTTTCAGCGGAAACGGGTGCTTTTGCGCTGTCCAGTTCAATTTCGATGTCGCCGTGGGAAGTACGCAGTGCCACTTTCATGAGGAGTCTCCAAGGTAGGTCGGCCCAATGAGCCGGATAAGACGAAGCCAGTCAATCAGCAATTTAAAGCGCAGGAAAACCCGGACGTCTGCGCTGGCCGGTACACGGGGCCGTCGCTACACTAGCGGCTTTTCACGCCCGGCTGATATTCGGGCCCGCACTATAACCCGACACTCTCCATGAATCAGCCTGCAACCCCGACCAACTTCTTGCGTCAGATCGTCGAGGCGGACCTTGCCGCCGGAAAGCATCGTCACATCACCACGCGCTTTCCTCCAGAACCGAATGGCTACTTACATGTTGGGCATGCCAAGTCGATCTGCCTAAATTTTGGCATAGCCCGTGATTTCGACGGGTTATGTAACCTGCGCTTTGATGACACCAACCCAGAAAAAGAATCGCAGGAATATATCGATGCTATTCAGCGCGATGTGAAGTGGTTGGGTTTCAGTTGGGCGGGTGAAGTTCGTTATGCCTCGGGTTATTTCGAGCAATTGTATGGTTTTGCACTGCAATTGATTCGCAAGGGGCTGGCGTATGTTGATTCCCAGTCCGCGGAAGACCTGCGTAAGGGTCGAGGCACATTAACGGAGGCGGGCAAGAACAGCCCGTTCCGTAGCCGTACGGTGGATGAAAACCTCGATTTATTTGCGCGTATGCGTGCCGGTGAGTTTGCCGATGGTGCACATGTGCTTCGCGCAAAAATTGACATGGCTTCGCCGAATATGGTGATGCGCGATCCAGCAATTTATCGGATTCGTCGTGCTCATCATCATCAGACGGGCGATGCGTGGTGCATCTACCCCATGTATGACTTTGCGCATCCGCTGTCGGATGCCATCGAGAAGATTACGCACTCCATCTGTACGCTGGAGTTTGAAGAGCATCGGCCGTTGTACGACTGGCTGATTGAGCATGTGGATACCGGTGCGGCACCTCGTCAGTACGAATTTTCGCGCCTGAATCTGAATTACACCATCACGTCTAAACGAAAACTGAAGCAGTTGGTGGATGAGCGGCACGTCAGCGGTTGGGATGATCCGCGTATGCCGACCATTTCTGGTCTGCGTCGCCGTGGTTATACGCCGGCATCGATTCGTCATTTCTGCGATTTGATTGGCGTGACCCGTTCAGATGGCGTGGTCGACATGGGTATGCTGGAATTCGCCATTCGAGATGACCTCGATAAGAACGCACCGCGCGCCATGTGTGTGTTGCGCCCACTGAAAGTGACAATCACCAGTTGGGCAGTAGGTGAAGTTCAGGAACTCACGTTGCCTCGGCACCCGAAAGAAGCTTCGCTCGGGGAACGCAAGATTCCGATGACGCGTGACATTTTCATCGACACCGAAGATTTCAGCGAAGCGCCACCTGCCGGCTGGAAGCGGCTGGAGCCGGGCCAAGAGGTGCGTTTACGCGGTTCTTATGTCATTCGTTGCGACGAAGTGGTGAAAGATGCGACGGGCAAGATCGTAGAGCTGAAGTGCTCACATGACGCGAATACGCTTGGAAAAAATCCGGAAGGTCGAAAGGTCAAAGGCGTGATTCACTGGGTGCCGGCGAAAGAATCGGTGCCCTGTGAAGTCCGTCTTTATGAGCGGTTGTTTACGGAGGCAATGCCGGATGCGCACGATGATCGTAGCTTTCTGTCATTCATCAATCCGCGGTCGCTGGCGGTGATGCAGGGCGCGCGCGCTGAGCCGGCATTGGCGAATGTGGCAGCAGAAGATCGTTTTCAATTCGAGCGCGAAGGTTATTTCTGTGCGGATCTTCGTGATACGAAACCGGGTGCGCCGGTCTTCAATCTCACTGTCACCTTGCGCGACGGATTCACGAAGTAGGCTTTTCTCGCGGTCATCTCTCGCTTGAGGTTGACCAGTAGGCGCGCGGTTGTTGCACCTTCATGGCTTTACAGTGACCCACACAAAAATTCGTGCAGATCGTGGCATTGATGATGCCGATAGTTCAGCGCAGTGCTTTTTCGCCGGCTTCCAGCGTCTGCAGAATCAACGTGTTGATCGTCATCGGGCCGACGCCACCGGGTACCGGCGTGTATGCGCTGACGCGTTCCGTTAACGGTGCGAGTTCGATATCACCCACGCCACCGGGATGATAGCCGGCATCCACCACAACAGCGCTGTCCTTGATCCACGCGGCCTTAATAAATTCTGGCTTGCCAACGGCACCCACCACGATATCGGCGCGCTTAACGTGATCGGCAAGATTTGTTGTGCGCGAATGACAAATCGTTACCGTGCAGTGAGCGGCGAGCAGCATCAATGCCATGGGTTTGCCGAGAATCGGACTGCGACCAACGACAACCGCGTGCTTGCCGGCGAGAGGAATGTCGTATGCGGCGAGCAAACGCATGATGCCTTGCGGAGTGGCTGAGCCATAGGCAGATTCGCCCATCGCCATACGGCCAAAGCCCAAGCAGGTGACGCCATCGACATCCTTGCGCAGATCGATGGCATCGAAGCAGGCGCGTTCGTCGATCTGATGCGGCACCGGATGCTGCAGCAGGATGCCGTGTACATCCGGATTAGCATTGAGCCGCGCAATTTCTGCCAGTAACTGTTCGGTCGTGGTACTGGCGGGCAGGGTAATGGCAGTCGATTCCATGCCGACGCGGCGGCAGGCGTTGCCTTTCATCTTCACGTAGGTGGCAGAGGCGGGGTCGTCACCGACCAGCAGCGTGGCCAAGATAGGTGTGCGGCCACCACTTTTTGCTTTGAGTGCGGCC
The DNA here is from genome assembly GCA_964574995.1 of uncultured Pseudomonadales bacterium. Classification (GTDB taxonomy): domain Bacteria; phylum Pseudomonadota; class Gammaproteobacteria; order Pseudomonadales; family JADFDG01; genus JADFDG01. The sequence goes on from CAZNPF010000028.1 coordinate 12,786, forward strand.
ACGCGTGCGCTCATTTCGGCCTCGGTTTGCTGGGCAATGGCTTTACCGTCGAGGACGAGTGCGCTCATGAGTGACTGTTCCGTGGATTTCGCGGGGCGCGCATTATAGGGCGCAAATTGACGAGGCAGAGGTGACTCCCTATGATTCGCGCCTCCCTGCGGTAGCCCTCGCAGGGTCGCCTCGCGATTCGATCCCGGTGTTTAGCTCAGTCTGGTAGAGCATCTGCTTTGGGAGCAGAGGGTCGGGGGTTCGAATCCCTCAACACCGACCATGATGTGCCCGTAGCTCAACCGGATAGAGCAACGGCCTTCTAAGCCGTAGGTTGCTGGTTCGAGTCCAGCCGGGCGCGCCACCTCCGTAAACCGGAGTCCCGGCGGCGGGCAAAACAAGTTTTTCGTGGTGGCTGTAGCTCAGTCGGTAGAGCACTGGATTGTGATTCCAGTGGTCGCGGGTTCAAGCCCCGTCAGCCACCCCATTTCTTTCGCGCCGGCCATCAAGGCGGGCGTTAGCCCCGTAATGAGGATGCCCATGCAAGTCTCCTTGGAAGCCAGCACCGGTCTTGAGCGTCGCCTGAAAGTGGGCGTCCCTGCTACGCAAGTCGATAGCGCGGTTGAAACGCGTCTTGCAGATACCGCCAAGCGCGTGCGTATCGACGGTTTTCGTCCGGGCAAAGTGCCGATGGGTGAAGTACGTCGCCGTTACGGCGCGGCCATTCGTCAAGAAGTTCTGAGCGACGTGATGCGCCAGTCTTTTGTTGAGGCGGTGCAACAGCAGAAATTGAATCCTGCCGGCAATCCGCGCATTGAGCCGGTGAATCTGGAGCCAGGCAAAGATCTCGAGTTCGTGGCTGTTTTTGAGGTGTATCCGGAAATCGTCGTGGGCAGCCTCGCTGGTATGGCGGTTGAGCAGGCGACCGGTGAAGTCACGGCGGCCGATGTCGAAGAGATGATCAAGACGCTGCGTCAGCAACGTGCAACACCGAGTGAAGTGGCTCGCGCAGCCGCCACCGATGATGTACTTGAAGTGGATTTTGTCGGCACCCGTAACGGTGAAGAATTCAAAGGCGGATCAGCCACGGGCGCACGCATCCAGATTGGTGCCGGCCGCATGATTCCCGGCTTTGAGGAAGGTTTGGTCGGCGCGAAAGCCGGCGATGAGCGCGCGCTGAATTTGACGTTCCCGGCAGACTACGGCAACGAAGAACTCAAAGGCCAAGCTGCCAGCTTCAAGGTCACTGTGAAGAAAGTCTCTGAGCAAGTGCTGCCGGAACTGGATGCTGCTTTCTTTGGCGGTTTCGGTATCAAGACCGATAATCTCGAACAGTTCAAAGTTGAAGTCCGCAAGAATATGGAGCGCGAACTGCGCTCGGCATTGCGCAACAAGGTTAAGGCGCAAGTGATGGAAAATTTGGTGAAAGCGGTCAATGTTGACCTGCCAAAAGCCTTGGTATCTCAAGAAGTGCAGCGCTTGCGTCAAAACATGATGCAGCAGTTTGGTGGCGCGCAAATCGATCCGTCGATGCTGCCGGATGAGCTGTTTAGTGAGCAGGCGCGTAAATCGGTTGCGCTGGGTCTGATTGTTGGCGAAATCGTTCGCAAGGAAAGTATTCGTGTAGACGGTGATCGCGTGCGCAAGCAGGTAGAAGAAATTGCCGAATCTTACGAAACGCCGAAAGAGGTTGTGAACTGGTATTACGGCAATCCCGAGCAATTGCGTCAGATCGAAATGGCTGTGCTGGAAGAACAAGTAGTCGAACATCTGCTGAAAGATGCGACGGTGACCCAAAAACCGGTTTCCTATCAGGATGCGGTGCGCCCACAAGGTCGCTGAGGCCGCCTGTTATAACGATCGTTCGCTCTTTCTTCGCAGGCCGGCGTTTCTGAAAGGAAACGTCGGCCTGTTTGTTTTCTGAGCGCCGCTGTGTGGGCGCGACATCAAGCCGACTTGTTAATGGCGGCCACTCTTGATTCTTGCGGGGCCTGTCCCCATGTCGTTCACCGCCACGCATTGCTGCCAGTGGCGAGAAGCCGTTACCGTAGACGTTCGTTTTTCTACTGCGCCCAAGACCTTATTTCCCTTCCTTCCCCACATTCCCGGAGTTGCCCATGGACAGCCGCATGAGCCGTATGCAGGAGCAGTACGTCAGTCACCTCGCCGCACAGGATCCGCTGGCGATGGCACCGCGCGGGCTAGGCCTCGTACCCATGGTGGTCGAGCAGTCGGCCCGGGGTGAGCGGGCTTTTGATATCTATTCCCGCCTGCTCAAAGAGCGCGTGGTGTTTATGGTCGGCCCGGTAGAAGACCACATGGCCAACCTGATCGTGGCCCAGCTGTTGTTCTTGGAAGCCGAGAATCCGGAAAAAGACGTACAGCTGTACATCAACTCGCCCGGCGGCGCGGTGACAGCAGGCATGGCCATCTACGACACCATGCAGTTCATCAAGCCGGATGTATCGACCATGTGTGTAGGCCAGGCGGCCAGCATGGGCGCGCTGCTGCTGACAGCGGGTGCACGTGGCAAGCGCTACGCGTTGCCGAATTCCCGGATCATGATTCATCAGCCGCTGGGCGGCTTCCAAGGTCAAGCCTCGGATATCGCGATCCATGCGCAGGAGATTCTCAAGATCAAGGACAAGCTCAACGAAGTGCTGGCCTTCCACAGCAGCCAGCCGCTTGAGCAGGTCACCAAGGACACCGACCGGGATAACTTTATGGGCGCAGAAGAGGCTCGGGCCTACGGCTTGATTGACCAAGTGCTGGTCAAACGTCCTTAAAAATCAGCAAGTTGATAGTTTTGTCGGTTGTTTTTACGGGATATGCGGAGGGTTTCGCGGTTGAAAAACCGGGTTCCTCCCGTCATCCTGCGGTGATAGTTGTAACGAGGCGGGGAATAGCGGCACATGGCGAACGAATCTGACAGCCGGGGCGGTGACGGAAAGCTGCTCTACTGTTCTTTTTGCGGTAAGAGTCAGCAGGAAGTCAAAAAGCTGATTGCCGGCCCGTCGGTATTCATTTGCGACGAGTGCGTTGACCTGTGCAACGACATTATTCGTGAAGAAGTTCAGGAACCTGCTACCCCGGCGGGTGATCGCCTGCCCAGCCCGCAGGAAATCAAAACGACGCTGGACCAGTATGTGATTGGGCAGGATCGCGCCAAGAAGATTCTGGCAGTGGCGGTCTACAACCACTACAAGCGCCTGCGTTCCAACGAAGGCAAAGGCAAGGATGTTGAGCTCGGTAAGAGCAACATCCTGTTGGTTGGCCCTACGGGCTCCGGCAAAACTTTGTTGGCTGAAACGCTGGCGCGTTTGCTCAACGTACCGTTCACGATTGCAGACGCAACCACATGGACCGAAGCCGGCGATGGGGGTGAAGACGTCGAGAACAGCATTCAGAAGTGGCTTCAGAAGTGCGACTACGATGTCGAGCGTGCACAGC
>CAZNPF010000029.1:0-16179 GCA_964574995.1 uncultured Pseudomonadales bacterium
ATGTGGCGCGATGTGGCGCGATGTGGCGCGATGTGGCGCGATGTGGCGCGATGTGATGCGGCGATGTCATTGCCAGATCATGACGTACGACCATCGAGGATGACGACGTACAGTCATTATGGATGTTGTCTGTTTTCAGAGGGTGCTTGCCGGTGCAGCCTGTCGCGATTGATGGCGTGAAGTGCTGGGAGGCAAGGAGTGCCCATGACATATGTGAATTTTCATCGCTGCTATGCAGATGAAGAGGCAGATGAAGAGGCAGGTAAAAAAACATTTCGTGCGTCATCGTTACTGACGTTGTTTGCTTTCGTAGCATTCGGACTGGCTTCGCAGATGACGCCTGCCGCATCGTCGATATACCAGTGGATGGATGATCGCGGTGTGATGCACTACTCGGATCGGCCTGGCGCACCGGAGGCCGACACATTTAACCCTGATAGCGAGTGGCTATCGGTGGTGAAAACCGTGGCCACTCAAAAAAATATTCCCAGAAGTCCTTATGTGGAAGATGAGTTGCGTTGGCAGCGGCAGGGTAGAGACGCGCAGCGACGAGAGACGGAGCGCGATATGGCAAAAAAAGAAAAACTCTGCACGGCGCTGCGCAAGAAATGGGATGCTGCTAATGAAGCGCGTTCACGCGAGCGGGCACGAAAACTGGAGCAGCAGTGGTTTTCCACGTGCCGTTAGCGGTTCAGAAAGGCGTTGATCCAAGTTGGCACGGTGTGCCCAGCTGGGCCCAGTACGTGTTCGGCAAAAGAACTAGCAGTGAGCGAGGCTTCAAGATTGAACTCGACGGTGTGTGCGCCTGCAGCGCGAGCCTCGCGCACAAAACCAGCGGCTGGATACACATTGCCAGATGTGCCAATCGACAGAAACAGCGTACAGCACGATAGCGCTTCGATGATGCGCTCCATTGCCAGTGGCATCTCACCAAACCAGACGATATGTGGACGCAGCGTGCCAGTCAGATGGCAGCACTCGCAGGGCATGTCTGGCGTGATATCGCCCACGATGGGGTACACCTGATGTCGATGCGTGCAGCGCATTTTTAACAATTCGCCGTGCATGTGAACCAGATTTTTGCTGCCGGCGCGTTCATGCAGGTTATCGACGTTCTGTGTCACCAATAAAAAATTACCTGGCCAGATTTTCTCCAGTGCAGCCAATGCGTGATGGGCGGCGTTGGGCTGGATAGTTGGTTCCTGCAGTTGCCGTCGGCGCTCGTTGTAAAAGCGCTGAACCAGTGGTGGATTGCGGGCAAAGGCCTGCGGCGTGGCGACGTCCTCAATGCGATGGTCTTCCCAGAGGCCATCGGCCGCGCGAAATGTGCGAATGCCAATTTCTGCTGAAATGCCGGCGCCGGTGAGCACCACAATATTCTTGCGTTTATTGTGATCGATCATGGCTCAAGCCTGATTCAGCTTTTTTAGGCGTGCTAGCAAGCTGGACGTATCCCAACGGCCGCCGCCCATGTTTTGCACGTCTGCATAGAACTGATCGATGACAGCGGCAATGGGCAAACTGGTGCCATTACGACGTGCCTCGTCAAATACGATGCCAAGATCTTTACGCATCAGATCCACAGCAAAACCGTGCGCATACTCGTTAGCGATCATGGTTTGGTGACGATTTTCCATCTGCCAGGACTGTGCAGCACCTTTACTGATCACGTCGATCACTTGCTGCACGTCTAAACCAGATTTTTCTGCAAACAGCATGGCTTCCGCGAGGCTCTGGATCAGCCCGCAAATGGTGATTTGATTGACCATTTTGGTGAGCTGACCGCAACCGGTGTCACCCATTCGTTGTGATGCGCGGGCATAGCAGGCCATCACCGGCTCGACGCGCGCATACACGGCCGGGTCATCAGCGCCGCACATGAGCGTGAGCTTGCCGTTGATGGCACCTTGCTGGCCGCCAGAAACCGGCGCGTCGATAAAATGCAGGCCACGTGAAGTAGCAACGCGTGACAATTCGCGCGCCACTTCCGCGCTGGTGGTGGAGTGATCGACCAATACCGCATCGCGCGCCATGCCATGAAATGCGCCATCAGGGCCGGCGCAAATGGCACGCAAATCGTCATCGTTACCCACACACGTGAATACGATCTGCGCCTGCTTTGCCGCTGTGGCTGCAGAGGCAGCAATCTGGCCACTATATTCGCGCTGCCAGCGCTCAGCTTTTTCTGTCGTTCGGTTCCACACGGTGACGGTGTGTCCGGCACGAACCAAATGGCCGGCCATGGGATACCCCATCACGCCCAAACCAATAAACGCTACGTTCATGTCAGAGGCTCCATGCATCAGGATGCGTTCTGTATTGAGCGGTTGAGTCTGGCAGTTTTATCCCGAAAACGAAAAGGCCGACATCTCTGCCGGCCTTTTCGTTTATCACGTTCGACTCACTTGCGCTTATCGATGGCCGTGTAGTGGCGTTCGGTGGCACCGGTATAAAGCTGACGTGGGCGGCCGATTTTGTACGGGCTGCCGATCATCTCGTTCCAGTGTGCAATCCAGCCAACGGTGCGCGACAACGCAAAAATCACCGTGAACATGCTGGTCGGGATGCCAATAGCCTTGAGGATGATGCCCGAGTAGAAGTCCACGTTCGGGTAGAGCTTGCGTGACACGAAGTACTCGTCCTTCAGCGCAATTTCTTCCAGCGCCATGGCGAGTTCGAGTTGTGGATCTTTGATGCCCAAGGTGTTCAGCACTTCGTGGCAGGTTTGTTTCATGACTTTGGCACGCGGGTCAAAATTCTTGTACACGCGGTGACCAAAGCCCATCAGCTTGGTGTTGTCGTTTTTGTCTTTTACACGTTTGACGAAATTGTCGAGGTTCTTCACGTCGCCGATTTCATCGAGCATTTTCAAGACGGCTTCGTTAGCGCCGCCGTGCGAGGGTCCCCACAGCGCAGCAATACCGGAAGCGATGCAGGCAAACGGGTTTGCACCGGTAGAACCGGCCAAGCGAACCGTCGAGGTAGAAGCATTTTGCTCGTGATCGGCATGCAAAATGAAGATGCGGTCCATGGCTTTGGCCAAGACCGGGTTCACCGTATAAGGCTCACACGGCGTAGCGAACATCATCTTCAGAAAGTTTTCGGAATAGCTCAGCGTGTTATCCGGATACTGGAATGGCTGGCCGACAGAATATTTGTAACTCATCGCCGCGATGGTCGGCATTTTGGCGACTAGGCGGAACGCCGAAATCTCGCGGGAACGCGGATCATTGATATCGGTGCTGTCGTGATAGAAAGCAGACAGAGCGCCAACCACGCCACACATGATGGCCATCGGGTGGGCATCACGACGGAAACCACGGTAGAAAAACTGCAGTTGTTCATGAACCATGGTGTGGCGGCGCACCATGTTGACGAATTTTTCTTTCTGCTCTGCATTGGGCAGCTCGCCGTTGAGCAACAGATAGCAGACTTCAAGGTAATCCGACTTTTCGGCAAGTTCAGCAATCGGGTAGCCACGATGCAGCAGCACGCCTTGATCGCCATCGATGAAGGTGATTCCGGAGCGGGTCGATGCCGTCGACATAAAACCGGGGTCGTAGGTGAACAAGCCCTTGGCCGACAGGCTCGATACATCGACGACGTCTGGGCCGGTGCTGCCAGAGAGAACCGGCAACTCAATGGGCTCGCGGCCCTCGATCGTGAGGATCGCCTTCTTTTGTTGCGACATGACAGGAACTCCGGCGGAGCCAGGGGACGCCCCGGAGGCGCTGGACGCGGCGTTGCGCGGCGGCTCGCGACGGGGCGGGAAAGTGCGCGCGAAAAGTAAAGAGTTGTTACAGGGATGTCAATTAAAGCGACGGTGTGCGGATGGCGTACGGTGCGGTCTTTGCCGCTCTTTGCTGCGGGTACATTTCTTACGCATGTGTCGGGAACACGCATGAAAGATGTCGCGGTAAATGTATGCCTGGGCGCTGATAAATCTCACCGCAATTCAGGGGCTTGCCGGCTTGACGTCCATTTGTCACACCGAAGGTGCGGGCTTATACTCCCGGCCCGCCGAAGGAGTAAGGGCCGCCGCGGCATCGTGGTTTACGCCTTTCTCCGTTGTTTTTCCGTCCCAGCAACCTCCCGCCCGACGGCCTCCTTATCTGCGTTAAGTGAGGAAGGACTGTCGCCGCGGCCCATCGAGCCATGACCGTGAACGACAAGCGACCTGTCAATTTGGATCTGGGTACCATCCAGTTTCCGTTGCCTGCCATCGTTTCTTTGCTGCACCGCATCTCAGGCTTTGCCCTGTTTGGATTGATCCCGCTTCTGATTTGGGCATGGCAGTACTCGCTGTCTTCGCCGGAAAATTTTGCTGAACTGGCTGACTGCACCGCATTCAAGGTGGGCGTCACTATTTTGCTGGCGGGCCTCGTTTATCACACCGTAGCGGGTTTCCGGCATTTGATTGCGGATCTCGGCATCGGTGAGTCGCTGGCCGCATCACGCGCCACCGCCGCTGTCACGATGGTGCTTTCTGGCGCCGTATTCATCGCTCTGGGGGTTTGGGTATGGGCCTGATCAGCGCCACTTCGCTGGGCCGTAACGGCGTCCAGGATTTTCTCATCCAGCGCATTAGCGCTGTTGTTCTCGGCGTTTACACCATCGGGTTGCTGGGTTGGTTTATTTGCACGCCAGTGGTGGACTTCACCGCATGGCAGGCGCTGAACAGCTGCACGGCCATGCGCATCGTCAACACGTTGGCGTTGCTGTCGCTGGTGTTCCATGCGTGGATCGGTGTGTGGAGCATCCTGACCGATTACGTAACGGGCGCACGAATGGCCAAAGTCGGTTTGGCAAATTACGCCACCGTGCTGCGCGTCGTACTCGAATTCATCACCTTCCTGTGGCTGTTCGGTTCCCTCGCGTGGGGCGCCGTGATCATCTGGGCGGGAGCCTGATCCATGCAAAACATTCGTACTCTGACTTATGACGCCGTCATCGTGGGCGGTGGTGGCGCCGGTATGCGCGCTTCGCTGCAATTGGCGCGCGCCGGCTTGAAAGTGGCTGTGCTCACCAAAGTGTTCCCGACCCGTTCGCACACGGTGGCTGCTCAAGGCGGCATCGGTGCGTCGCTGGGCAACATGAGCGAAGACAATTGGCACTATCACTTCTTCGACACCGTCAAAGGTTCCGACTGGCTCGGCGACCAAGACGCCATCGAGTTCATGTGTCGCGAGGCGCCGAAAGTCGTCTACGAACTTGAGCACATGGGAATGCCGTTCGATCGCAACCCAGATGGCACGATTTATCAGCGTCCATTTGGTGGCCACACCTCGAATTACGGTGAAAAGCCCGTACAACGCGCTTGCGCAGCCGCCGACCGTACCGGTCATGCCCTGTTGCACACGCTGTATCAAAACAACTTAGCCGCCAAAACACAGTTTTATGTGGAATGGATTGCGCTGGATCTGATTCGCGATGCGGATGGTGATGTGCTCGGCGTTACCGGCATTGATCTGGCGACAGGCGAAGTCGCTGCTTTTCAAGCCAAATGCACGCTGTTTGCCACGGGCGGTGCGGGTCGCATTTACGCGGCGTCGACCAATGCCTACATCAACACCGGTGACGGCCTCGGCATGGCGGCACGTGCCGGTATTCCGCTGGAAGACATGGAGTTCTGGCAATTCCACCCGACCGGCGTTGCCGGTGCGGGCGTGCTGCTGACGGAAGGTTGCCGTGGTGAAGGCGGTCTGTTGCGCAACAAAAACGGTGAGCGCTTCATGGAGCGTTACGCGCCGAACTTGAAAGATCTTGCACCGCGTGACTTCGTATCGCGCTCGATGGATCAAGAAATTAAAGAAGGTCGCGGCTGCGGCCCGAAAGGCGACTACGTCGTGTTGGATCTGACCCACTTGGGCGTCGATACCATCATGAAGCGCCTGCCGTCGGTGTATGAGATCGGCAAGAAATTCGCCAACGTCGATTGCACGAAAGAACCGATCCCGGTGGTGCCAACCATTCACTATCAAATGGGTGGCATCCCGACCAACATTCACGGTCAAGTCGTCGCGCCGAAAAATGGCGACCCGAATGCCGTGGTCAATGGGTTCTACGCCATCGGTGAGTGTTCGTGCGTGAGCGTGCACGGCGCCAACCGACTGGGCACCAACTCATTGCTGGATTTGATTGTGTTCGGTAAGGCGGCTGGTGATCACATCATCGAGCACGTTCAGAAAGCGCCGAAAGCGCACAAGATTTTGCCGAAAGACGCGCTGGATCTGTCGCTCGCACGTATTGCTCGTCTGGATGCGTCGAAGTCAGGTGAGTACGCACAAAACGTCGCTGATGATCTGCGCGCCAATATGCAAGCGCATGCCGGTGTGTTCCGCACTCAGAAAATCATGGATGAGGGCGTTTCCAAAGTTCTCGAAATTGATGCGCGGGTGAAAAACTTGCACCTCAAGGACAAGTCCAAGGTGTTCAATACGGGCCGTATCGAAGCGTTGGAAGTCGAGAACCTTATCGAAGCCGCTAAGGCCACGATGATCTCGGCTGCGGCGCGTAAGGAAAGCCGCGGTGCACACGCGCACGACGATTTCCCGGAGCGTGATGACGAAAACTGGATCAAGCACACGCTGTGGTACAGCGAAAGCAATCGTCTGGACTACAAGCCCGTCAAGATGAAACCGCTGACCACTGAATCCATTCCGCCCAAAAAGCGAACTTTCTAAGCACACATTTCTGAGAAAGCAGCCAGCAATTTGAGCGAGCCAGAATCCGGAGACTGCCCCGATGGCCGATACCCGCATCATTGAGATTTACCGCTACGATCCTGACAAGGACGAAGCGCCTTATATGCAGACATACACGCTAGAGCTCGATGGCTCCGAGCGGATGTTGCTGGACGCGCTCATTAAGCTGAAGAAGCAGGATGAGACGATCAGTTTCCGTCGTTCCTGCCGCGAAGGGATCTGCGGCTCCGACGGCATGAACATCAACGGCAAGAACGGCTTGGCGTGCTTGGCGAGCTTGGATGAATTGCCGAAGAAGATCGTGGTGCGTCCGCTACCGGGTTTGCCGGTCATTCGCGACCTCGTGGTCGATATGACGATGTTCTATCGCCAGTACGAGAAGGTGAAGCCGTTCCTGATCAACAACACGCCGCCGCCGCCGACCGAGCGTCGTCAGTCGCCGGAAGACCGCGAGAAGATCGACGGCTTGTACGAGTGCATTCTGTGCGCGTGCTGCTCCACGTCTTGCCCGTCGTTCTGGTGGAACCCGGACAAGTATCTGGGTCCTGCCGCCAACCTGCAGGCCTATCGTTTCTTGATCGACAGTCGTGACGAAGCCCGGGCCGAGCGTTTGGCCAATCTCGATGACCCGTTCAGTGTGTTCCGCTGCCACGGCATCGCCAACTGCGTGAACGTGTGCCCCAAAGGCTTGAACCCGATGAAGGCCATCGGCCACATCAAGCACATGCTGTTGGAGCGCGGGACCTGATAGTCGGTCCGTCACATTCGCGTTTGGCAACGTCAAAGGGGTAGGACGAAGGTCCTGCCCCTTTTTCTTTTGCCTTGAATATTCGCCTTTTAGCGTAAGTGGTCAGACCAATTTAGCTTTTTTGCTAGCGACTTGAATAAAAGGGGTTAGACTTTCTCGCCGCCATCGCTGGCGGTAGCAACAGGCGCGGCAACGCGCCTTTTTTCCAGTCGGCGATGACTCTCGAGTCAGGTCGACGGTAGCGGTGGGGCGGGTCGCCAAGTATCCCGTTCCCATCACCCAAGGGACGTTCCAGGGACGCACCATGCAGGACAACATGCAGCAGCAGTGGGCCAGCTCCCACCTGTTCGGCGGCAACTCCGCCTATGTCGATGCGCTGTACGAAGCCTACCTTTCTGATCCCCATTCCATTCCAGACGACTGGCGCAGCTATTTCGACAAGTTGCCACGGGTCGCCAGCAATCGCGATGCAGAAATGCCGCACGCGCCCGTGCGCGAGCATTTTCTGCTGGCCGCAAAAAACTCCACACGCGTTCAGAAATTCAGTGCCGGCGCGGTCAGCACCGAGCACGAGCGCAAGCAAGTCAAAGTCCTGCAATTGATTGCGGCCTACCGCAATCGTGGTCATCAACAGGCAAAACTCGATCCGTTGGGGCTGATGGTGCGTGAGCCGGCACCGGATCTTGAATTGCAGCATCATGGCTTGTCAGCGGCGGATCTCGACACGATTTTTCAAACCGGCAACCTGTTTATGGGCAAGCCGGAAGCCACGCTGCGTGAAATTTGGGACTGTTTGAAGCAGACCTACTGCGGCAGTGTGGGTGCGGAATACATGCACATCGTCGACACCGCCGAGAAGCGCTGGATTCAGCAGCGCCTTGAAGGTGTGCGTTCACAGCCGGCATACAGCACTGACATCAAAAAGCATTTGCTGGAGCGGCTAACCGCTGCCGAAGGATTGGAAAATTATTTAGCCGCGCGCTTTCCTGGCACCAAGCGCTTTGGCCTAGAAGGTGGCGAGGCGCTGATTCCCTGTGTGGATGAAATCATTCAGCGCGGCGGCAGTTACGGTCTTCGGGAAGTGGTATTGGGCATGGCCCATCGCGGTCGCCTCAACGTGCTGGTCAATACGTTTGGCAAGAATCCCGCAGATCTGTTCAGCGAGTTCGAAGGTAAATATCTCGTCAAGAAAGGTTCCGGTGATGTGAAGTATCACCAAGGCTTCTCGTCTAATGTGCAAACGCCAGGCGGCGAAGTGCATTTGGCGATGGCGTTCAATCCTTCGCATCTGGAAATTGTGTCTCCGGTGGTGGAGGGCTCAGTACGTGCTCGCCAAGATCGTCGGAACGACAGTCGGGGTGCGTTGGTGTTGCCAATCCTCATTCACGGTGACGCAGCTTTTGCTGGTCAAGGCGTGGTGATGGAAACCTTCCAGTTGTCGCAAACGCGGGCATACCGCACTGGTGGTTCACTGCACGTCATCATCAACAACCAAGTGGGTTTTACGACCAACAAACAAGAAGATGCGCGTTCCACGGAATACTGCACTGACGTCGCGAAGATGGTGCAGGCACCCATCTTCCACGTGAATGCAGATGATCCAGAAGCGGTTTTCTTTGTGACGCAAATCGCCATCGACTACCGCATGGAGTTCAACAAAGACGTGGTCATCGATCTCGTCTGTTATCGCCGCCGCGGTCACAACGAAGCCGATGAGCCCTCAGGTACCCAGCCGGTGATGTATAACGTCATCCGCAATTTGCCGAGTTCTCGCAATATATATGCGGCAAAGTTGGTTCGTGATGGCGTATTGGATGCCGCTGCTGCTGAGCAGTATGTCGACGAATACCGAAAGGCACTGGAAAGCGGCACTCACGTCGTGAAGTCGTTGGTGCGCGAACCTAATACCTCGCTGTTCATCAATTGGGCACCTTATCTGGGCCACGATTACACCGACGAAGCAGATACGCGCTTTGATCTGCATCGTTTACAGGAACTGGCGAGTAAGCTCGAAAAAATCCCCGATGGGTTCCCCCTGCAAAAGCAGGTAGAAAAAATCTACGAAGATCGCTCGAAGATGACCGCCGGGGCGATGCCGATCAACTGGGGGTACGGTGAAACCTTGGCGTATGCCACGCTGCTCGATCAAGACTATCTGGTGCGTTTGACGGGCCAAGATGTGGGTCGCGGCACGTTCTCGCATCGTCATGCCGTGCTGCATAGCCAGAAAGATGGCAGCGTCTGGGTTCCGCTACAAAACATTAAACCCAATCAGCCAGATTTTGATATTTACGATTCGCTGCTCTCGGAAGAAGCAGTGCTGGCTTTTGAGTATGGCTACGCCACCACGGTGCCGCGTGCGCTCATCATCTGGGAGGCGCAATTTGGTGATTTTGCCAATGGCGCGCAGGTGGTGATCGATCAGTTCATTTCTTCCGGCGAAATCAAGTGGGAGCGTGTGTGTGGCCTCACCATGTTGTTGCCGCACGGTTATGAGGGGCAGGGCCCGGAGCATTCGTCGGCTCGCTTAGAGCGCTTCTTACAACTGTGCGCGGAAAACAACATGCAGGTCTGCACGCCGACCACGCCGGCACAGATTTATCACTTGCTGCGTCGGCAGGCGATTCGTCCTTTGCGTAAACCGCTGGTGATCATGTCACCCAAAAGTTTACTGCGTCATCGCAAGGCCATATCCACGTTGGAAGATCTTGCGAATGGTGGATTCCAGACGGTGATCAATGATGCGGCCGTTCAGGATCCGAAAAAGGTCAAACGCTTGATCTTGTGTGGTGGCAAGGTTTTCTACGATCTCGACGATAAGCGTGAAGCGGATAAGCGAGATGATGTGGCCATTGTGCGTATTGAGCAGTTGTATCCCTTCCCGGAAGCAAAGTTGTCAGAAGTGATTGGCCAATATCGAAATCTGGAGCATGTGGCGTGGTGTCAAGAGGAGCCGCAGAACCAGGGTGCTTGGTATTGCAGTCAGCACCACATGCGTGCCGTGCTCAAACGTCATGATGCCAAGTTATATCTTGAATATGCGGGCCGCCCACCGTCTGCTTCACCGGCAGCGGGTTACACCAGTGTGCATACCAAAGAACAGGCGAAGTTGGTGAACGACGCGTTCACTCTCTGAGCATTCATAAAAAATGTTTCATAACCGAGCTGAAAAGGAACTGGGCAATGGCAACTGAAATCAGAGCCCCACAATTTCCCGAGTCGGTCGCTGACGGCACCGTCGCAACCTGGCACAAAAAAGTGGGCGAAGCCGTCGCGCGCGACGAGTTGATTGTCGATATCGAAACCGACAAGGTGGTGATCGAAGTCGTGGCACCGTCTGACGGTCGTCTTACTCAGATCCTGCGCAACGCTGGCGACACGGTGAAATCGCAAGAAGTACTGGCGATGTTCGAAGCCGGTGCCGCTGCTGGTGCCGCTGCGGCAGCAACGACGGCTGCGCCTGTCGCTGCGGCGACGAAGTCTGCCTCCGAGGCGGCAGCAGGCCCTGCTGCGCGCAAGGCGGCGGCGGAAGCCAATGTGGATGTGTCGAAAGTGGCGGGCTCCGGTAAAGGCGGCCGTGTCACTAAAGAAGATGTGCAGCGCGAAACAGCTCCAAAAGCAGCGCCCACAACCGCAACTCCGGCTGCGCGTGCGACTGCACCGACGCCGATGTCAGCGATGGCGGCGGGTGAGCGCGAGGAGCGCCGTGTGCCGATGACGCGTTTGCGTAAACGCGTTGCGGAGCGTTTGGTGGAAGCGCAGTCCACGGCCGCCATGTTGACGACCTTCAACGAAGTCAACATGAAGCCGGTCATGGATATGCGTAAGAACTATCAAGCACAGTTCGAAAAAGCGCATGGCGTCAAGTTGGGCTTTATGTCTTTCTTCGTGCGTGCCGCGGTAGAAGCGCTGAAGCGTTATCCGAGCGTTAACGCATCCATCGATGCGGAAGATATTGTTTATCACGGGTACTACGACATCGGTATTGCTGTGTCGTCGGATCGTGGTCTCGTGGTGCCGATTTTGCGTGATGCCAATAACAAAGGATTCGCAGAAATTGAAAGCGAAGTCATTGCGTATGGGCAGAAAGCACGCGATGGCAAGCTCGGCATCGAAGATATGACGGGTGGTACGTTCTCGATTACCAACGGCGGCGTATTTGGTTCGTTGTTGTCGACACCGATTCTGAACCCACCGCAGACCGCCATCCTTGGGATGCACAAAATTCAGGAGCGCCCGATGGCCGTGAATGGTCAGGTGGTCATTTTGCCGATGATGTATCTCGCGCTGACTTACGATCACCGCTTAATCGATGGCAAGGAGGCGGTGAGCTTCCTCGTCACGATCAAAGAGTTGCTTGAAGATCCGGCCCGCTTGCTGCTCGATCTGTAATCACCCGCAACGAACGAGAGGACGTACACCATGGCCCAATCATTTGATGTGGTGGTGATCGGCGGCGGCCCAGGCGGTTATGTCGCGGCTATTCGCTGCGCACAGCTTGGCCTGAGCGTTGCCTGTATTGAGGAGCGCGTACATAAAGGCAAACCGTCGCTGGGTGGCACCTGTTTGAACGTAGGATGCATTCCTTCTAAAGCGCTGTTGGATACGTCGTGGAAATACCACGAAGCAAAAACCACGTTTGCTGCGCACGGGATCAAGGTGAAAGACGTTGGCATGGATGTGCCAGCCATGATCGCGCGCAAAGATGAAGTCGTTAAGCAATTAACGGGTGGCATTGCCTCGCTGTTCACCGCCAATAAAGTCACCTGGCTTAAAGGTCATGGCAAATTGTTGGCGGGCAAGAAAGTGGAATTCACCGCTAGTGAGGGTGGTGCAAAAGAAGTCATCGATGCGCAGAACGTGATTCTGGCGGCTGGTTCGGTACCGGTGAACATTCCGGTGGCGAAAACCGATGGTGAAACTATTGTCGATTCTACGGGTGCGCTGGATCTGACCAGCGTGCCGAAGCGTTTGGGTGTAATCGGCGCTGGTGTCATTGGTCTTGAGTTGGGTAGTGTGTGGGCGCGTCTTGGCGCAGAGGTGGTGGTGATCGAAGCCGTTGAGGCGTTTTTGCCGGCGGTTGATCAACAGATCGCCAAAGAGGCGCAGAAATTGCTGAGCAAGCAAGGCCTAGACATTCGTTTAGGTTGCCGCGTGACAGGCTCTGAAGTGAAGAAAGGCAAGGTCACGGTCAACTACACCGGAAAAGATGGCGACAAGTCAGAAACATTCGACAAGTTGATTGTGGCGGTTGGCCGCGCACCGTACATGCAGGACTTGATTGCACCTGATGCGGGCATCACGCTGGATGAGCGCCGGTTGATTCAGGTGAATAACTGGTGTCAGACGATGGTGCCTGGCGTTTATGCCGTGGGCGATCTGGTTCGTGGCCCGGCGTTGGCGCACAAGGCGATGGAAGAAGGTGTGATGGTCGCCGAACGTATTCATGGCGAACATGCGCAGGTCAATTACGACGCGATTCCGGGCGTGATTTACACCCATCCGGAAATTGCGTGGATTGGTATGACCGAGGAACAAGCCAAGGCGCGTGGTGAACCGTATAAAACCGGTGTGGTGCCTTTTGCCGCCAACGGGCGCGCGTTAGCAGCAGCCGAAAGTTACGGCATGGTCAAGTTTGTTGCGGATGAAAAAACGGACCGTTTGCTGGGTATGCACATCATTGGCCCACAGGCGTCGGAACTGGTTCACCAGGGCCTTGTTGCTTTGGAGTTTGGTGCCAGCATGGAAGACTTGCAGTTGATGTGTTTTGGCCATCCGACATTGTCGGAAACCGTGCACGAAGCCGCGCTGGCCACGGATTATCGAGCGATTCATATCGCCCAGCGTAAGCGGAAATGATTTTGTAAAAACGGCGAGAGCCGAGAAGAAAGTATCTACCGTGGCATAGCCACGATCCCGTTCACCCACGCTCCAGGAAAATGTCGATGAATCTCCACGAATACCAAGGCAAGCAACTGTTCCGTGAATACGGTCTGCCCGTATCACGCGGTTTCGCCTGCGACACGCCGGAAGAAGTCGCTGCCAAGGCAAAAGAAATCGGTGGCAATTTGTGGGTGGTTAAAGCCCAAGTGCATGCGGGTGGTCGAGGCAAGGCCGGTGGCGTGAAGCTGGTGAAAACTTCGGAAGAGGCGGCTGCTTTCGCCAAGCAGTGGTTGGGCAAGAATCTGGTGACGTACCAGACGGATGCCAATGGCCAGCCGGTAGCAAAAATTCTGATCGAAGAATGCACCGATATTGCCAAAGAATTGTATTTGGGTGCGGTGGTTGATCGCTCGACACGTCGCGTCGTGTTCATGGCGTCGACCGAAGGCGGTGTTGATATCGAGACCGTTGCGCACAATACGCCGGAAAAAATTCTGAAGATGGCCGTTGACCCTTTGGTGGGCGCGCAACCGTTCCAAGGCCGAGAGCTGGCGTTCAAGCTGGGTTTGACCGGCGACCAAGTTAAACAGTTCGTGAATATCTATTTGGGCTTGGCTCGGCTATTCGTCGAAAAGGATTTGGCGCTGTTGGAAGTCAATCCATTGGTTATCAAGAAAGACGGAAATCTGCACTGTCTCGATGCCAAGATTGGTATCGACGGCAATGCGCTGTTCCGTCAACCGCAAGTCAAGGCCATGCATGATCCGTCGCAAGAAGATGCGCGTGAACGCGAAGCGGCGAAGTGGGATCTCAACTATGTGGCGCTTGAAGGCAACATCGGCTGCATGGTGAACGGTGCTGGTCTCGCGATGGCGACGATGGACATCATCAAGTTGCACGGTGGTCAGCCTGCTAACTTCCTTGATGTGGGCGGTGGTGCAACCAAAGAACGCGTCACGGCGGCGTTCAAGATCATTTTGGCCGACACCACGGTGAAAGGCGTATTGATCAATATTTTCGGTGGCATCGTTCGTTGCGACATGATTGCCGAAGGTGTTATCGAGGCGGTTAAAGAAGTCGGCGTGAAAGTGCCGGTCGTGGTTCGCCTAGAAGGTAACAACGCTGATCTGGGCGCTAAAAAATTGGCCGAAAGCGGCCTCAACATTGTTGCCGCGGATGGGTTTGACGACGCGGCTCGTCGCATCGTTGCTGCAGTAAAGGGAGCCTGATCACCATGAGCGTATTGATTAACAAGAACACCAAGGTGATTTGTCAGGGCATTACGGGCTCGCAAGGCACGCTGCATACACAACAAGCCATTGCCTACGGCACGAAAATGGTGGGTGGCGTCACGCCGGGCAAAGGGGGTAGCAAGCATCTTGATCTGCCGGTTTTCGATACCGTGAAAGATGCAGTGGCTGCGACGGGTGCTGATGCCTCCGTGATTTATGTGCCGGCTGCTTTCTGCAAGGACTCCATTTTGGAGGCCGTCGATGGCGGCGTGAAATTGGTGGTGTGCATCACCGAAGGCATTCCCACTCTCGACATGCTGTACGTCAAGCAATACATCATGGAGCGCGGAAATGTGCGCTTAATCGGCCCGAATTGCCCCGGCGTGATCACGCCGGGCGAGTGCAAGATCGGCATCATGCCTGGCCACATTCACAAGCCGGGCAAAGTCGGGATCGTGTCGCGTTCCGGCACGTTGACGTATGAATGCGTCGCGCAGACGACGGCGCTGGGCTACGGCCAGAGCACCTGCATCGGCATCGGCGGTGATCCGATTCCAGGTACGACGCACATCGATGCATTGCGCATGTTCCAAGACGATCCGCAAACGGAAGCCATCATCATGGTGGGCGAGATTGGCGGTTCGGCCGAAGAAGAAGCGGCGGAGTTCATCAAGCAATACGTGAAGAAACCTGTCGTTTCTTACATCGCGGGTGTGACGGCACCTGCAGGCAAGCGCATGGGCCACGCTGGCGCGATCATCGCGGGCGGCAAAGGCACGGCCGCTGAAAAGTTTGCGGCATTGGAAGCGGCGGGCGTGAAGACGGTTCGCAACCCGTCGCAGATCGGGCTGGCTTTGAAAGAACTCACCGGTTGGAAATAAACCGGCTGGGCATAAACCGATAGACGTTCCGTTAAAAACAAAGGGGGAGGCGAAAGCCTCCCTTTTTGTTGTCAGCGAGACCGCTGGTTTGTTTGGCGTGCAGGAATTTCATCAACGTCGAGAAATTCGTAGTCGGAAATTTGCTTTTGCAATTTGAGCGACTCGATTCGGTTCTCGAGTTTATGACGCATATCTAACTGCTGAGGGGCCGGCGCAACGCGACGATTGCCGTTGGCGGCTTCGTCGAAGTCGGTTGCGTCATCGGCCGACCAGGCTTCGGTTTCTTCTGCAGCGGCGGTTTCTTGTTTTGCCTGATTCTTTGCCATGGGAATTCACCTCGATGAGAACAGCGGGATGAGATTCAGGTGTCATGTATCAGCAGCATTTTTGATGCTAGGACAATCGTGTCGCGACGCAAGAGGGAAAATGCAGGAGAGGGGGCCGTCAGTCGCCGGGGTGTGACGCCCGTCACCTCGTCGCGAAAGGCCAACCGGCCGAGCCGGCGACAGCGGAAAACGTGTCTGAGGCACTGAAAAAGTAGCACCTTGTTCGCGTTGACAGCCCGGACCTTTTCTATAGAATGGCGCGCTCTTTCGGGTGGTTAGCTCAGCCGGGAGAGCATCAGCCTTACAAGCTGAGGGTCACAGGTTCGATCCCTGTACCACCCACCAAGATCCGGAGCGGTAGTTCAGTCGGTTAGAATACCGGCCTGTCACGCCGGGGGTCGCGGG
>CAZNPF010000030.1:0-16167 GCA_964574995.1 uncultured Pseudomonadales bacterium
GGCGCCCTGCCGGGGACGCCCTTGTCCCCGGTCATGCACGCCAGGGAATAGAACGACAACATGCGCCTGAAGAGCATCAAATTGGTCGGTTTCAAGTCCTTTGTTGACCCGACTGTTGCCACTTTTCCCGACAACCTCGCGGCCATTGTTGGTCCAAACGGTTGCGGCAAGTCCAACATCATCGACGCCGCCCGTTGGGTGATGGGTGAGATCTCTGCCAAGCACTTGCGTGGCGAGAGCATGGCGGACGTCATCTTTAACGGTTCCACGGCACGTAAGCCGGTGGCGCAGGCCTCGGTCGAATTAGTTTTCGACAACAGCGATGGTCAATTGGGTGGTGAGTACGCGAAGTACGCCGAGATTTCGATCAAGCGTCAGGTGACGCGTGACGGTCAGTCGAATTACTACCTCAACGGCACAAAATGTCGGCGTAAAGACATCACGGATATTTTCTTGGGCACCGGCCTGGGTCCGCGCAGTTACGCCATCATCGAGCAGGGCATGATTTCGCGGCTGATTGAAGCCAAGCCGGAAGAGTTGCGGATCTATATCGAAGAAGCTGCCGGAATTTCGCGTTACAAAGAGCGCCGCAAGGAAACGGAATCTCGCATGCGCCGCACCCGCGAGAACTTGGAGCGCTTGACGGATTTACGTGAAGAGCTTGAACGGCAATTGGCGCACTTGCAGCGGCAAGCTGC
The DNA here is from genome assembly GCA_964574995.1 of uncultured Pseudomonadales bacterium. Classification (GTDB taxonomy): domain Bacteria; phylum Pseudomonadota; class Gammaproteobacteria; order Pseudomonadales; family JADFDG01; genus JADFDG01. The sequence goes on from CAZNPF010000030.1 coordinate 699, forward strand.
TGCCGCCGAAAAGTACAAATTGTTCCGCGAAGAAGAACGCACACTGAAAGCGCAACTGCATGCGCTGCGCTGGCAGAGCATCGACACCACAGTCGGTGAGCGCGAGGCAGCCATTCGTGAGCTGGAAGTGAAGCTGGAAGCACAAGTTGCCGAGCAACGTCGTGCGGAGTCTGAGATCGAGAAATATCGTGAAGCCAATCATGAGTTGATCGAGGCGTTCAATGAAGTGCAAGGCCGTTACTACGGTCTGGGTGCGGACGTTGCTCGTATTGAGGCCCGCATCGACAATCTGCGCCAGCAACATGCGCAATACAGTGCTGAGTTACAGCAGGCTGAGCGCAATCGGCAGGAGATGGCGGATCACCTTGCGCTGGATAAACAAGGTATTGAGGAAATCAGCAGTCAGTTGCTGGACATGGAGCCGGAATTCGAGCGCCTGAAAATGGCCGACGAAGCGGCGACAGAAGCATCGACGGAAGCAGAAGAACGCATGCATCAGTGGCAATTGTCATGGGATGCGTTCAGTCAAGGTGCTGCCGCACCGCAGCAGCGTGCACAGGTAGAGCAGTCACGCATTCAGCATTTGGAAAAGTCGATCCGCATGATTGATGACCGCATCGAGCGGTTAGAGCAAGAAAAGAAATCGCTGACAGCAGGCCCGCTGGCGCAGGAAGTTGAGAATTTGTTGCGTCAGAGCGAAGAATTGCAGACGCGTATTGACCAACAGCAGGAGAAAGCCGACGACGTCAGCGTCTCCATCAATCGCCAACGTGAAGACAACAATCGCCTCAGCACGGAGTTGGACGCTAAGCGTGGTGAATTGCAGTCGTTGAAAGGGCGTCACGCATCGCTGGAAGCACTGCAGCAAGCGGCAGCCGGTGATGTCAAAGGCGGCGTCAGCGAATGGTTGCGCGAGCGTCGACTCGATGGCCGTAAGCGTCTAGCCGAAAACATCGATGTCGACAGTGGCTGGGAAAAAGCGGTTGAAACCGTGCTGGGCGACACGCTGCAAGCGGTGTGTGTTGACGGTCTGGATCCGCTGGCAGGTGTACTGGGCGGTGTGCAGCACGGCAAATTGGTGCTGATTGAGAATCGGCCGGCTGCCGATAATGGCGGCAAGCGTTTTCCGCGCTTGGTAGAGCGTGTGCGGGCCAGTGGCATTGATGTACATAGCCTGTTGGCGGGTATTTATACCGCAGACAATTTGTCGGAAGCGTTGGCGCGTCGCGCAGAACTGGCCAATGGCGAATCCATTGTGACGCGTGATGGTATTTGGATTGGCCCCAACTGGTTGCGCGTGACGGGCGAGAAAGATGCGGCTAGTGGATTGCTTGCCCGCAAGCAAGAGCTCGAGCAAATCGACGAGCGCATTGCCAGCATTGAAGATCTGGTTGGGGAGCTTGCCGAAAAACTAGCGACTGGCCGTGAGAGGTTGCGCGAGTTGGAACAGTCGCGCGAACAGGTGCAGCGCGATATGGGCACGCTGAATCGCGAATTCAGTAATGCCAGCGCCGAGGTCAGTGCTCGGCAGGTGCGTCTCGAGCAATTCACGGCGCGCAGTGAACGGTTAGATCGTGAGTTGACGGAAGCTCATCGCCAGCAAACCGAAGAGCGCGAGCAGATCAGCCATGCACGCAATGCTTTGCAAGAAGCCGTGGATGCGATGGAAGGTTCATCCAAAGATCGTGAAGACTTGCAGCGCCGTCGTGATGAACTGCGCTCCTTGCTCGATGAGCGACGGCAGAAAGCACGGCAATGCCGTGATGTGGCACATCGCAAAGAAATCGACATCCAAAACCTTAAAACACGACAGACATCTTTGCAGCAAGGTTTGGATCGCTTGGCGATGCAGTTACGCCAGTTGGAAGAACGTCGCGACTACCTCGAAAGGCAATTGACCGGTGGTGACGATCCGGCAGCCGAGGCTAAGGCGCAACTGGAAGAATTGCTGAATAAGCGTGCGGGTGTGGAAGAAGAATTACGTGAAGCACGGCGTAAATCTGAGACGGTGGATCACGAGCTGCGCCAAATGGAACAGCAACGTTCCCGTTTCGAGCAGGGTGCGCTTGTCGTGCGGACTAATCTCGAGCAGCAACGGATGGAATGGCAGGGCCTGCAAGTGCAGCGCGATGCCATTATCGAGCGCTTGCGTGAGGAAGAAGTGCAACTCAAGGACGTGCTGGAGAACATGCCGACCGGTGCTAACGAGCCGGAGTGGGCCCAGCGCGCAGAAGAAGTCGGTCAGCGAATTATTCGCCTAGGCCCAATTAACCTCGCGGCGATCGACGAATACACCACGCAAAGCGAGCGTAAAACCTATCTCGACGCGCAAAACGCAGACTTAGAGGAAGCGCTCAAGACGCTGGAAAACGCCATCAAAAAGATTGATCGCGAAACGCGTACGCGTTTCAAGGAAACCTTCGATAAGGTCAACAAAGGTTTGCAGGAGTTGTTCCCGCGCGTGTTCGGTGGCGGTCATGCGTATCTCGAACTCACCGGTGAAGACTTGTTGGAGACCGGCGTGGCCATCATGGCGCGTCCACCGGGTAAGAAAAACTCGACCATTCATCTGCTGTCGGGTGGCGAAAAAGCACTGACGGCATTGTCGTTGGTGTTCTCCATTTTCCAACTCAATCCGGCACCGTTCTGCATGCTGGACGAGGTGGACGCGCCGCTGGACGATGCCAACGTTGGCCGTTACGCCAACTTGGTGCGTTCGATGAGCGACAAGGTGCAGTTCATTTACATCACGCACAACAAGATCGCCATGGAGATGGCGAGTTCCTTGATGGGCGTCACGATGCACGAGCCTGGTGTGTCGCGGTTGGTGGCGGTGGATGTTGCTGAAGCGGCGGAATTGGCATCGGCATGATCGAATCTGTGGTGCGTGTGCTGCGTGATCGTGAGAAAAAAAGACAAAGATCAGGCAGGCCGGTTGCACTGGCCGGGAGGCGGGGTAAGTGGAATTGAGCACGGTCTTGATCGCGGTGGCGGTCATTGTGGTGCTGGCGCTGGTGGGTGACGGCTTGCGGCGCTGGTTGCGGCCGAAGCAAAAAGCAGAACCCAATTTGAAGAGCCCGCGCATTGAGCAGCCGGACTTCAATCCAGAACTTCCCGGCGGCGGCGCGCGCGTGCGTCGCCGTGAACCGTCGGTGGGGCAAGCGGTTTCCACCTTGGCAAGTGTTGTGGAGACGGCACCCGAGCCGCTGCCCGTGGTGCGACGTATCGAGCAGACCGATATGTTTGGCGGTGAAGAAATCCCGGCCGCAGAGCCAGCACCGGCGCGCGAAATCCAGGCGCGTGGTGAATTGCCACGGCGTGAGCCGCCGTTGCCTAGCCAGCAACGCGAACGCGAAGCGGCGCGTGCTGCTGAAGAAGCCAACGTTAAGCGAACGACACCTGAAGAAGTGATCGTGATACATGTGATGGGCGGCGAGCAGCGTCTTGCCGGCCAGCCACTGCTGCGAGCCATTTTGGCCAGTGGTCTGCGTTTTGGTGAGTACAATATTTTTCATCGCTACGAGAGCGGTGCTCACGATGCGCCTGCGATGTTTTCCATGGCGAATGCCGTCGAGCCGGGCATATTTGATGTCGATGCCATGGAGCAACAGAGTTACATCGGCGTCAGTTTTTTCCTGATGCTGCCGGGCCCTTCGAATAGTCGTCAGGCGCTGGATGCGATGGTGGAGGTCGCACGTCGCGTTGCCACCGAGCTGGGTGGTGAGCTGCACGATCAACAGCACAGTGTGTTGACGGCGCAGACGGTCGAGCATTTACGGCAGCGCGTCATGGAGTACGAGCGTCGTCGCGCAGCGCATCAACGGGTGAATGGCTGAGCCGATGACCACCCGGGACCTTTTTTCTCCCGACGATAACCCGCAGCAAGAGCCCTCGTCGTCGTCACGCGAAGCTTTAGCGGTTTCCAAGCCAGCCGTAGAGGCTGCGCAACTGCGCGCGCAGTTGATCGATTGGAGTCACCGTTATTACGTGCTGGATGCACCGTCGGTGCCGGATGCTGAGTACGATCGTGCGTTTCATCGTCTAAAAGCGTTGGAAACCGAGCATCCGGAGTTGGTCGTTCCGGATTCACCGACTCAGCGTGTCGGTGAAAAGCCGGCATCGGGTTTTTCAGAGGTGAAACATGAGCGCCCGATGTTGTCGTTGGACAATGTGTTCAATGATGACGAAGCACGAGATTTTGATCGTCGAGTGCGTGACCGATTAAAAAGCGAAGGCGCGGATGGTCGCGAGCATCTCGACGGCGTCGTACGTTATAACTGCGAGCCAAAATTAGACGGAATCGCCCTGAGTTTGTTGTACGAAAATGGTTTGTTGCATCGTGCGGCTACGCGGGGTGATGGCTATACCGGCGAAGACATCACGCTCAATGTGCGGACCATCCATTCCGTGCCGCTGCGTCTGACGGGCCAAGGGTGGCCTGCGCGGCTGGAAGTGCGTGGCGAAGTGCTCCTGCCCCGCGCAGGTTTTGATGCGCTGAATCGTCGGCAACAAGAAGCCGGCGAGAAAACCTTCGTCAATCCACGTAATGCCGCCGCAGGTGCGCTGCGGCAATTGGATCCTCGAATCACAGCGGCCAGACCTTTAGTGCTGTACGCCTATGGTGTTGGCCTCGTGGAGGGCGGTGTTCTACCGCCATATCACTACGATGTGCTCATGCGTTTGCGTGAGTGGGGTTTCAAGATCAACGAGCATGTGCAGGTGGCTGCCGGTATTGATGAGGCGCTGGCGTATTTCCATCGCATGGAAGTGTTGCGCCCGTCGCTGCCGTATGAAATGGACGGCATCGTCTACAAAGTCAATGACATTGCTTTGCAGGAAAAATTGGGATTTGTTTCACGCGCACCGCGCTGGGCCACTGCGCATAAGTTTCCCGCGCAGGAGGAAATCACCGAACTGCTTGACGTGGAGTTTCAGGTTGGCCGCACGGGCGCCATCACGCCGGTAGCGCGATTGAAACCCGTCTTTGTGGGCGGCGTGACGGTGAGTAATGCCACGCTGCACAACATGGATGAAGTCGAGCGCATGGATATTCGTGTCGGAGACACGGTCATTCTTTATCGTGCGGGCGATGTAATTCCAAAAGTGGTTGGCGTCGTGCTGGAACGCCGCCCCGAACATGCGCGCAAGGTTGAGTTGCCCACGGCCTGCCCGGTGTGCGACTCCCCGGTGTTAAAGCCAGAAGGCGAGGCTATTGCGCGTTGTACGGGTGGTTTGTATTGCCCTGCTCAGCGTAAGGAGGCCATTCGTCATTACGCGTCACGGCTCGCGCTTAATATCGACAAGTTAGGCGAGAAAATTATCGATCAATTAGTGGACACGGGATTGGTAAACGCGATCCCAGATATTTATGCGTTGGATGTGCCGGTTCTGGCTGCGCTGGACCGGATGGGCGAAAAATCTGCGCTGAATCTGGTGGAGTCCATTGCACGGAGCCGCGAAACAACTTTGCCACGATTCTTGTACGCCTTAGGTATTCGTGAAGTGGGCGAAGCAACGGCGTTGGCGTTGGCGCGACATTTTGGCCGTTTGTCATCACTGATGACTGCCGATGTCGAACATTTGCAGCAGGTGCCGGATGTCGGGCCGGTGGTGGCGCAGTCTATAGCGGACTTTTTTCGTGAACCGCATAACCGCGACGTGATTACTACCCTGCAGGCTGCGGGAGTGACTTTTTCGGAAGGCGAGCCGCAACAGCAAAGTCCAACCCCTTTGCTGCTGGGTGGAAAAACTGTGGTGCTGACAGGCACGTTGACGGCGCTTTCGCGTGAACAAGCCAAGGAAAAGCTGCAAGCGCTGGGAGCCAAGGTGGCAGGGAGTGTGTCGAAAAAAACCACGTTCGTGGTGGCCGGGGAGGAGGCAGGCAGCAAGCTGGATGCTGCGCGCGAATTGAACATTGATGTATGGGATGAATCACGCCTGCTCGCGTTTTTGCGTGAACATGGAGTGGAGCTATGAAGGGATATGCTGCGGTTGCCAAGCCGTTGATGGTTCGTCATGCCCAACGCATCGTCAGTGTGCTGCTGTCAGCGTGCATGTTGCTGTTGGTTGGCTGCGCGACCTCACCGCCCCGCAACACCGAGAATATTTGCGCTATTTTTGAAGAAAAGCAGGGCTGGTTTATCGAGGACTGGTTCGATGAAGCCGAAGAAGCCGAAGAACACTGGAAAGTACCCATTCCGGTGATGATGGCCACCATGCATCAAGAGTCGAAATTTCAAGCCAAGGCCAAGCCAAAACGTAAGCGTATTTTGTGGATTATCCCGTGGAAGCGTCCTTCGTCCGCTTACGGATATGCGCAGGTTTTAGATGACACCTGGGATGCTTACGTCGACGATACCGGCAATTCGTTTGCTAATCGGAAGGATTTTGGTGATGCCATTGATTTTGTCGGTTGGTATCACGACCGGAGCGCACGCAAACTCGGAATATCCCGCAATGACGCCTACCATCTTTATTTGGCTTATCACGAAGGCGAGGGTGGTTATCGGCGCGGAACCTACAAGAACAAGGCGTGGCTGTTAGGCGTAGCGAAAAAAGTAGATAACCGCGCGCGCCTTTGGGACACGCAACTGAAAAAATGCCGCGATGATCTCGATGGTTGGTTCTGAGCAAATAAATCACGAAATAACGCGGGATACCTCATTCAGATGACGTCAGTGCAGGGCATGGATCAAGAGTCGATTGTCTACGGCTGCATCAAAGATCAGCCGGGAGACACCGCCGAGCGTGAATTACGTTACCGCAGCAATCTGGCAGCCATCGCCGGTTTGCCGGAAGACGATGGTTTTCCGCTGCTTGCGCGCGAGATGTTCGGGTCATCCGGCCGCGATTTATTTGAGGGAACCTATCACACGCAAGTGATTCATTTTGGGGCTAGTTACCGCGCTATCGAATACGAATGGGAACATTGGTTGCAGCGTTTCGAAGCGTTATTGGCACGAATGTATTGGGTGAGCGCGGTGGTTCACTTGCAGACAGAACTGTCCGGTAATCACACGTTCGTGTACGACCCGCGTGGCGGCATGTACAAGCCGGGTGATGGTCCGCTCAATGTGCGTTGCGAATGGGAACGCGAAATTTTTCTGGGTGCTCGGAGGCGTTGAGCTTACCGTGATCAACGATGCGACCGATGGAACGCCTTGGCTCGAAGTGCCTTGGGAACAAGTACCGCTAGAAACCCTGCGGGCCTTGATCGAGGAATTTGTTACGCGCGACGGCACGGACTACGGTCAGCAAGAAGCCACACTCGACGCCAAGGTTTCACAGGTGCAGGCGCAGTTACGTCGTGGTGAGGTCTTGATCCTGTTCGATACGCTCAGTGAAACGGTGAACTTGCTCAGCCGTCGCGAATTTCACGAGCGTCTCCAAGCGTTTCGAGCATCGTCGTGATTGTCCGGCAGCTAATTTTTGCATGGCTGATCGCTACTTACTTGATAGGCGCGGCAGCGGCTGATTCACGGTCAGTCACGCCGCAAACCACGCCGCAAACCACGCCGCAACCCATGTCGCTGCCAGCGACACAAGTGGCGATAAAAACAGTGACGCAAATTGTGACGACGCAGCGCCCTGCGGAAGAACTGTTGCCGGTATTGATGCCGCTGGCTGGCAATGAGGTATCGCTGCAAGCCTACCGTGGGCAATTGATCGTGAGTGGGCCGGCTACTCGTGTGGAAGTCCTGCTAGCCGTTCTTGCGCAATTGGACAGACCGACACGAAATATGCGTATTTCTGTGCGCAAAATATCGACGGAGATGCGCCGTAGTCGAGAGCTTCAATCGCAGATCGATTCACAGGGCGCACACATTCGCTTAGGGAGTGATCTTGCGCAATCAGGAGGCGGCGATCAGCAACAGTTAGTGGTACGCGAAGGCGATGTGGCGCGTTTGTCCTTGGATCAGGAAATTTTGACATCGGGAGTGACGGCTGCCGGTGCACCCAGTGAAAAATTTCTTCCGCTGGGCAATCAGCTGGAACTGAATCCGCAATGGGCGGATGGCCAAATCCGATTAGAAATCGTTCGTCGCGATGCGCAGTTGCAATCTGAAAATTCACTGACCATCGCCTCGCAAGGCGTACAAAGCGTCTTGTTACTGACGCCGGGGCAATGGACACCGTTTGCCAGTGTGTCGTCTGCCGGCAATGACGGAGGCCGTAGCATCAGCGGTGCTATTGAGGGCGATCAAGCACGCGGGACGTACCGCAACGGGCGTGTCGGCCATTTCGCCTTACAAAACTGGGAAGTGCGTGTTGATGTGATGGATCCGTAAGGGTCATTGCTTACAACAAATCTCTGCTGTGCAGTGCGTTGTAAAAATCACGGGTGAACGGTTCGCTATAGCGTTTTTTTTGGCGTCATGTCGGCCGCCAAGCAAGGCGTACAGCGTCAGAACGAATCCAAAAAAACGATGCAAGTTAGAGAATCAAACTGCATCAGGCATTCTTCCGTAGCGTTCGCATCGTGGCATAACGATGATATCGGGTTGGCGAAAGTGCCGTTGCAACGTCGGTATCAACGGGCAGGGGTTCATGGCAGGCATACGACGCAATGATTTCTGCGCCCAGCAAGGAGAAGGCGAGGCCTTTGGCGCCCAGTGCAGTGAGAATGAAAAGTCCGGGTAATACCGGTGTGTCATCACTGGATTGAACTGATGCGAACGCGGCTTCGTCTGCCACGGGGCCAATCAAAGGTAAATAGTCCTGCGTTTGTGTGCGAAAACCGGTGCGCCCGCCGATGACTTGCGCGTGCGTGCCGCCGAGCACGGTATGTAGCGGAGAGCAGGCGAGAGCAAGTTTCGCCAAGTTTTCGTGGTGTTCATGTTCACGCACGGCGGGGTCACGATCACGTGGACCAAAGGTAGCACCGACACTGTGTATGCCATCACGCGCCGGCGTGCAGTAGCCGTCATGACAAACAATGGCTTTCAGGGCGCGCGAGTTTTCGTTGACAGCGATGTGGCTGACTTGCCCGCGAACACGGCGTAACGATAACGAAGCAATGAGCGGAAATTCAGCGGCAGCCAATGCATTGGCGATGACCACGCTGTCATACGGTTTACCGTCGCACAGCGGTTTTTCACCGTCGTGTTGCAAGTCGCCAACTTTACTGTTGGTGCGGACGGTGATGTTTGGGTGAGCAACCAATGCTTCACACAGCGACGGTGGATTGACCCATGCGGCACCGGGAAACCACAAGCCCGCGTGCATCCCGGCAGCGTCAGCAAGCTCTGTGAGGCCGATCAGCGCTGCCGCTTCCTGCGCATCGACATGGCGTAACACGGACGCCGGCCAGCGGTGACTGCCGGCAATCTCTGCCAGATTAGTGCCTTCTTGATCGGGTAGTTGCAGTAGCCCGCAGACATTCCAGCGTATGCCATCCGGAGTGCCGAGAATTTGCGGTAGCCGTGCCAGAGCAAACAAATAACTGTCTCGATACCAGCGGTTCTGTGCGGTTTCGTACACGGAAAATTTTGGGTAAACCGCACCGGCTAGATTGCCGCTGGTTTCATCGGCAATTCGCGCATTTTTTTCATACAGTGTGACGACGATACCGCGCTCGGCCAGAGCGCGCGCTGCCGCACAGCCGGCAAGACCACCACCAATCACGGCGGCCGTGCGCGGTTTTTGGGTCCGCGTAGCAGGCGTACGCTGAGCCTGACGTTGCGACGTTTGCTGTGCGGTATCGGCTGATACAGCGGTGCTCGCGTGGCCCAGAAATTGCCCGCGCAGCATGTCGCGCTTGCGACCGAAGCCGGGCGCTTTTTCCACACGAAATCCGGCCGCCTGTAAGCCACGCTTTACATCGCCGGCAGCGGTGAATGTGGAGAACGTTGCATTCGGTGCGGAAAGACGTGCCAGTTCCGCGAACAATGCCGGCGTCCATAAGTCGTTGTTTTTTGCCGGCGCGAAACCGTCGAGGAACCACGCATCGACGCGCGCATTCAGCCGTGGCAGCAGCGCATCGGCATCGCCCAGTAATAACGTCAAGCGTATACGACCTTGATGCAGTAATCGGTAGTGAAAACCGGTGGCTGCTTCTGGCCAAGCAGCACGCAGTTCACGCGCGAGCGTGGCCAGTTCCGGCCAAAGCGCATGGGCGTGTTCCAGATCAGCGAGCGTTAACGGAAATTTTTCCACCGATACAAAATGCAAATAGGCGGTAGATGGCGCTAAGCGCAGAAATTCTTGTGCAGTAACGAGAAAATTCAGGCCAGTACCAAAGCCGGTTTCGCCGATCACTCGTTGGGTCAATGTTGGATCGGCGAAGCGTTGAGAGAGTTGATTGCCGTCGAGAAACACATGCCGGGTTTCCGCCGGGCCACCGTCAAGTGAGAAATAGACATCGTCGAAATCCCGCGCTCTGGGTGTGCCATCTCGCCAGTCGAGGCGAGCCGGGCAGAGATGCGTGGGAAAAGGTGGCAGGTGGGGCATCGCAAGATCCGAGTGAGGTCCGTACAACCGGGCCAACCCGGAGAAGAAGCATGGTCTATGCCTAGCGTATGAGCCGCAAGCCGTCGTTTGCGTGCGCCGAGGCCTGCAATTTGAGCACTCCAGTCATTGCCTGGCCGAACCCGCTCGTCCACCCTTGGCGCCCGCTCAAAACCTCGGAATCGCCTGCCTAGGCGGACCGACGGATGCGTACACGGGCCGGCATCCTGCCGGCCTCCCGGACCCCTGTGAGGACCCCATGACCGAAGCCTTTATTTACGAAGCGCTCCGCACGCCGCGCGGCAAAGGCAAGAAAGATGGCTCGCTGCACACTGTGAAGCCTGTCGATCTGCCGATTACGTTGATCAACGAAATTATTGCCCGCAACCCGAATCTCGACGTCAACACGATTGACGACATCGTGCTGGGTTGCGTGAGCCCGATTGGTGATCAAGGTTCATGTATCGCCAAAACCGTCGCGTTGAAAGCCGGGCTGCCGGACACCGTGGCCGGTGTGCAATTGGATCGCTACTGCGCTTCGGGTTTGGAAGCGGTGAACACGGCGGCGCAAAAAGTGCGTTCCGGTTTCGATCAACTGATTCTGGCTGGCGGCGTTGAATCGATGTCGCGCGTGGCCATGGGTTCTGCTGGTGGCGCGTGGGCGATGGACCCGCAAACGAACTTCACCACCGGTTTCGTCCCGCAAGGTGTTGGCGCTGATTTGATCGCTACGATCGAAGGCTGGAGCCGCGAAGACGTGGACAAGTTTGCGTTGGAATCACAAAAGCGTGCCGCAGCTGCCTGGGATAAAGGCTATGTGCGCAAATCTGTGGTACCGGTGAAAGATCTGAACGGACTCACGATTCTCGATAAAGACGAGTACTACCGCGCGAACACCACGTTGGAAGGCCTCGGCGGCTTGCAGCCATCGTTCGCGATGATGGGTGAAATGGGCGGCTTCGATGCCGTTGCGCTGCAGAAGTACCACTGGCTCGAAAAAATCAATCACGTACACACGCCGGGCAACAGCTCGGGCATCGTCGATGGCGCGTCACTGTTGTTGATCGGTTCTGAGAAAGCGGGCAAGCAAAACCAACTCAAGCCGCGCGCGCGCGTCATCGCCACGGCGGTTTCCGGTGCGGACCCGACCATCATGCTGACTGGCCCGGCGCCGGCTGCGCGTAAAGCGTTAGCCATTGCGGGCTTGAAGGTTTCCGATATCGATCTATTCGAAATCAACGAAGCGTTTGCTTCGGTGGCCATGCGCTTTATGAAAGACATGGGCATTTCGCACGAGATCACCAACGTCAACGGCGGCGCGATTGCGCTGGGCCATCCGCTGGGCGCGACCGGCGGCATGATCGTTGGCACCGTGCTGGATGAGCTCGAGCGTCGCGGCCTGAAGCGCGGTCTGTGCACTCTGTGCGTAGGCGGCGGCATGGGCATTGCCACCATCATCGAGCGTGTTTAATCACCAGCAGCCGAATTCGAGGAATTGAAAATGACTGAACAGACTTCGATCCGCTGGGAAAAAGACGCGGATAACATCGTCACTCTCACGATTGATGACCCCACCCAGAACGCCAACACCATGAACGCGCTTTACGGCCGTTCCATGCTGGCGACTGTCGAGCGCTTGGCGAAAGAGAAAAACGACATCGCTGGCGTTTACATCACCTCCGGCAAAGACATGTTCTTTGCGGGTGGCGATCTGAACGATTTGATTCAAGCCAAACCGGAAGATGCCCAGAAATTCCAAGATGGCGTCACCGAAATCAAACGTCAATTGCGCGTGTTGGAAACGCTCGGCAAGCCCGTGGTTGCCGGTATCAACGGTCATGCGTTGGGCGGTGGCTTGGAAATCGCGCTGGCCACGCATTACCGCATCGCCATCGAAAATCCGAAAACCAAAATCGGTTTGCCGGAAGTGAAGCTCGGCTTGTTGCCAGGTGGCGGCGGTGTCACGCGTGTGACGCGCATGCTCGGCATTCAAACGGCGCTGATGAGCGTGTTGATGCAAGGCAACGAATACGATCCAGCCGGCGCGAAAAACGTGGGGCTCGTCAACGATCTGGCCAAGGATCGTGAAGAGATGGCTGCCAAGGCAAAAGCGTGGATCAAAGCCAACCCGACTGCGCAACAGCCGTGGGACGTGAAGGGCTACAAAATGCCCGGCGGCACGCCGACCACGCCAGCGCTGGCGATGAACCTGCCGGCGTTTCCGGCCAACCTGCGCAAGCAATTGAAAGGCGCCAACTATCCGGCACCGAAAAACATCATGTTTGCTGCCGTGGAAGGTGCGCAGGTTGATTTCGACAACGCACTGAAAATCGAAGGCCGTTACTTCACCGAGCTGGCAGTAGGTCTCGTCGCCAAGAACATGATCAAAGCATTCTTCTTTGATCTGCAGGCGATCAACAAAGGTGGCTCGCGTCCGAAAGGCATTCCGAAGTACGAAGCGAAAAAAGTGGGCGTACTCGGCGCTGGCATGATGGGCGCAGGTATTGCCTATTCGTGCATGAAAGCCGGCATGGATGTCGTGCTGAAGGATATGACCATCGAGAACGCTGAGAAGGGCAAGGCGTATTCCGCCACTCTGCTCGACAAAGCGGTTTCCAAAGGCCGTTTGACCAAAGAAAAACGCGATGCGCAATTGGCCAAGATCAAGCCGACCGCGTCGGCAGCGGACCTCGCCGGCTGTGATCTCGTGATCGAAGCCGTGTTCGAGTCGCAAGAGCTCAAGCACAAAGTGTTCCAGGAAATCCAAGATGTGGTTGCCAAGGGTGCGCTGCTGGCGTCCAACACCTCGTCGTTACCGATCACGGGCTTGGCCGAAGGCGTGAAAGATCAGCCGAACTTTGTCGGCCTGCACTTCTTCTCACCGGTCGATAAAATGCCGTTGGTTGAAATCATCGCCGGCAAGAAAACGTCGCAGGAAGCACTGGCGAAAGCGATCGACGTCGTACTGCAAATCAAGAAAGTACCGATCGTCGTCAACGATGCGCGTGGTTTCTACACCACACGCGTTATTGGCACCCAGATCAACGAAGGCATCGGCATGTTGGCCGAGGGTGTGCATCCGTACTCGATCGAACAGGCAGCAGCGCAAGCCGGTTATCCGGTTGGCCCGCTGGCAATCATGGACGAGCTGACACTCACGCTGCCGCGCAAGCTGCGTGAAGAAACCAAAGCGGCCATCGTCGCGGCGGGCGGCAAGTACGTGGCACCAGCTTCTGACGCGGTGATCGATACGTTGATCGACAAATTTGGCCGCAAGGGCAAATCGACCGGCGCTGGTTTCTACGATTATCCGGAAGGTGGTAAGAAAACCATCGCACCGGAAGTCATCAAGCAATTCTGGAAACCGGACGTGTCGGTGCCGATGGAAGATATGAAAGAGCGCATGCTCTTCATCGAAGCTATCGAAACCATCAAGTGCTGGGAAGAAGACGTGATCCGTAATGCGGCCGATGCCAACATCGGTTCGATCATGGGTATCGGCTTCCCAGCGTGGACCGGCGGCGTGATCCAGTTCATCAACAACTACCCGGGCGGCCTCAACGGTTTCGTCGCACGCACGCAGGCGTTGGCGAAGAAGTACGGCGAGCGTTTCAATCCGCCGGCGTTGTTGCTGGAAAAAGCGAAGAAAGGCGAGATCTTCGCGTAAGCGAAGAGCTTTCTGCAGAGATCGTATCTGCAGGACAAATAAAAACCCCGGTCAGGAAACTGACCGGGGTTTTTGTTTTGAGCGGAAGCGAATCGAAAAAATTTTATCAGGGGCTGGCGGTGCCGCCGCCACCGATGGTGCCGGTCACGGTGGTGGAATCCGTACCGGGAACGACGGTTGTGGTGCCCGTGGTTTCGATATTCGTTTTCGCATCGTTCAATGCGGGCACGACGTCTTGCAAGGTAGGATCGGCAGCCACGGCTTCTTGCAGTGCGCTGACTTCTTCCAAGGTGACGGTTACCGTTTCGCTGGTAGCTTCGCCGGCCGCGTTCACGCTGACCAGTTTGCCGCCACGGACTTCCATGGTCGTCTTCTTGCCGTTTTTGTTGGTGTATTCCACTTTGCCCTGGAGCACGGAGAACGTGCCGTTAGCCCCGACATACGTCACGGTGCCGCGGATACCGATGGTGGCCGTCTTGGTTTGCAGTTGCGCTTGCTGACCCACCGGGCGTTTGCCCCAAGCGGATAGCAGCGAGCCGCTGAGAATGCGTAGTTGGCTGGTCCAACTGCCGTCACTGCTCTTGAGCACAATCGTGCTGTTCGATTTCATGACGTGCGCATCGCCGCCGGCAGAGAAAGCCACCATGCTGCGTGAACCGGTACGCACTTCCGAGTTGGACGGGACGGGGGTGTTCTGATTGGCGCGGGTGCCATTCACAAACACTTGGCCACGCAACAGTTTGATGTTGCCATCACCACTCGGCTCGGCCGCCAAAGCAGGTACCGAGAACAACAGGGAGCCCAGCAGAAAAAGGGAGCCTGAAAGGAGTGCGTAGCGTCGGGAAGTCTTGGTGTGGTCCATGGCAAGGTCCGGTGTGGCCAGAGGGGGGCAAATGATCGCCGCCCCGGATGTTACCCCGCGTTTGCTCTGTGGGGGGAGGGTGTATGCGCCAATTGGGCGGTACTAACGCTCGAAAGGCCCCATTTGTTGATTTCCACAGAGAGGAAAAACGGCGTGAGATGGCCCGAAAGTGGGCGCAGTTCGTGGGATGCCGCTAAAGAGACAAACGCCCGAAACCGCGCCAACACTGGCGCTTCAGGCAGAAAAAAACCCAACCGATAAGGGTTGGGCTTTTAAGTATTGGTGGTGCTGAGGCGACCGCACGCGGCCGACTAAGCCTGTAGTTGGAATGTTATCTCGTTTTTTGACGCGCATGAGCGAGAGTCGGCCTTAACAGCCCTTGCGGGTGGCGATTGTTTTACGGCTGTCTGGGAGGCCACATCCGCGCGGTGTGCACTAAGGCCAGAATCCACACGGTGTTGTCCTGCACCTCGTAGACCAGTCGGTAGCTTTCG
>CAZNPF010000031.1:0-13115 GCA_964574995.1 uncultured Pseudomonadales bacterium
CGCGCCTTTACCTTCGGCGGCATCCATCATTTCAGCGGCCAGACGCAGCGCCATGGGTTTCTCGCTGCGGTTACGCGCGTACTCGACCAGCCAGCGCATAGCCAGCGCAGTGCGGCGTGACGGGCGAACTTCGACTGGCACCTGATAGGTGGCACCACCCACGCGGCGGGATTTCACCTCCACGTGCGGACGAATATTGTCGAGGGCCTTCTCGAAAACCTCGATGGCATTGGCGCCCTTCTGGCGCTCACCAATACGGTCCAATGCGCCATACACGATGGCTTCGGCGGTGGATTTCTTGCCATCAACCATCAAGTGATTGATAAATTTGGCGAGAGTTTGGCTATGAAATTTCGGATCAGGAAGCGTTTCACGCTTCGCGACGACACGACGACGCGGCATGGCGATGTCTCCATAAATATCCCTCGCTAACCATCAGGTCATGAGGGGGATTCTTCAGGGCAGCCCGGGATATACCCGGCCTTACTCATCATTCGGGCTTTTTATCGGAAGCCCGAGAACGACGCACAGAACTTACTTCTTAGCGCGGCGTGTGCCGTACTTCGAGCGAGCCTGTTTGCGATTGTTCACGCCGGCGCAGTCGAGCGAACCGCGAACGGTGTGATAACGCACACCCGGCAGATCCTTTACGCGACCACCGCGAATCAGGACGACCGAGTGTTCTTGCAAGTTGTGGCCTTCACCACCGATGTACGAAATGACTTCGTATCCGTTGACGAGACGAACTTTGCAGACCTTACGAAGGGCCGAGTTCGGCTTCTTCGGCGTGGTGGTGTACACACGGGTGCACACACCGCGTTTTTGCGGGGCGCCGCCGAGCGCCGGTACGTCGCTCTTGGCGGGCTTGCTGGCGCGCGACTTGCGGACCAACTGGTTAACGGTTGCCATTGCGGGATGACTCCTGACTTTCTGCAATGCAGCCCAAACGGGCCTCTGCTACGGAAAAACAAAGGGGACCCGGCCGATTCTTAGGCCGCGGTCCCGCGGGGACGCGCATTCTAAAGATGCCCCTAGGGGGCGTCAAGGAATGTGCGCTTCAATTTAACTCACTGATTTTCCTGAGAATTCAGCGCTTCACTGAGGGCTTGCTCAACTTCCTCTGCCGTCGGCGCCGCCTCTTCATCCCCCATTGCACGCTTGCGACGGCGCTCTTGGTGGTAAGCAAAACCGGTACCGGCCGGAATCAAACGACCAACGACCACGTTTTCCTTCAGGCCGCGCAGGTCGTCCATCTTGCCAGTGACTGCCGCCTCGGTGAGGACGCGGGTCGTCTCTTGGAAGGACGCTGCCGAGATAAAGGAATCGGTCGCCAACGATGCTTTGGTGATACCCAGCAGTAGGCGAAGGAATTTTGCTGGCAACTTGCCATCACGCTGCAGCCGATCATTCTCCTCCATGACGCGCGAGTACTCGACCTGCTCGCCCTTGATGAAATTGGATTCACCCGGCTCGCTGATTTCTGTCTTGCGCAGCATCTGGCGAATAATCACCTCAATGTGCTTATCGTTGATCTTCACACCCTGCAAGCGATACACATCCTGCACTTCATTGACGATGTAGCGCGCCAATGCCGTCTCGCCTCGCAAACGCAGAATGTCATGCGGATTCGGCTGGCCATCAGAAATGACCTCACCGATTTGCACCCGCTCACCCTCAAACACGTTGAGCTGCCGCCATTTCGGGATCAACTCTTCATGCTCTTCGGCGCCATCATCCGGCTTGATGATCAAGCGAACCTTGCCTTTGGTTTCCTTGCCAAACGAGATCGTGCCGGAAATTTCCGCGAGAATTGCTGCTTCTTTTGGCGTACGCGCCTCGAACAAGTCAGCAACGCGCGGAAGACCGCCAGTAATGTCTCGCGTCTTCGAAGACTCCTGCGGCAGACGCGCAACAACGTCGCCAACGTTGATCTGCGCATCGGCTTGCAGTGTGGTCAGCGCGCCTGCTGGCAGGAAGTATTGCACCGGCGTATCCGTGCCGGGAAAATTCATCAACTTACCTTTGGCATCGACTAGGCGCACAACCGGACGCAGATCCTTGCCAGCGGCAGGACGGTCCTTGGCATCGAGAATTTCGATGTTGGTTAAACCGGTGAGCTCATCGGTCTGGAAGTTTACGGTAATGCCATCTTCGATGTCGCCAAACTGCACGCGGCCAGCAACTTCGGTAATGATCGGGTGCGTATGCGGATCCCACGTCGCCACCAACTGGCCGCCTTTCACCGCTGTCTGATCCTTCACCGTAATCACAGCACCGTACGGCAACTTGTAACGCTCGCGCTCACGGCCCATCGCATCAGCAACCGCCAGCTCACCCGAACGCGACACCGCAACAATGTTGCCGTTCGGCTGCGTGACAAACTTCAAGTTGTGCAAACGCGCAACACCGTCATTTTTCACTTGAATACTGGAGACCGCGGATGCACGCGATGCAGCACCACCGATGTGGAAGGTCCGCATCGTCAGCTGGGTCCCAGGCTCACCGATCGATTGCGCAGCAATGACGCCCACGGCTTCGCCGATGTTCACCTGGTGACCACGCGCTAAATCGCGGCCGTAGCATGACGAGCAAACGCCATAGCGCGTTTCGCAACTAATCGGCGAGCGCACAGCCACTTCATCAATGCCCGCTGCCTCCAATTTTTCGACTTGGATCTCATCGAGCAATGTGCCGGCGGCGGCAATGATTTCGCTGCTGCCGGGGCGCACAACATCCGTCACCACTACGCGGCCCAATACACGCTCACGCAGCGGCTCAACCACGTCACCACCTTCAATGAGCGGCGACATAACCACACCACGACTGGTTCCACAGTCGACCTCGGTGATCACCAAGTCTTGCGCAACATCAACGAGACGACGCGTCAGATAACCGGAGTTCGCCGTTTTCAGCGCCGTATCCGCGAGACCCTTACGAGCACCGTGAGTCGAAATAAAGTATTGCAGTACAGTCAGACCTTCGCGGAAGTTTGCCTTGATCGGCGTCTCGATAATCGAGCCATCCGGCTTGGCCATCAGGCCGCGCATACCCGCCAACTGACGAATCTGCGCAGCACTACCACGCGCACCGGAGTCGGCCATCATGTAGATTGGGTTGAACGAAGGCTGCATGGCCTGCTTGCCTTCGCGGTCTGTCACCGGCTCGGTTTTCAGGTTATCCATCATCGCTTTGGCGATGAGATCGTTATATCGCGACCAGATATCGATCACTTTGTTATAGCGCTCGCCCTGCGTCACGAGACCCGAGGCAAACTGCTGCTCGATTTCGCGAACTTCTTTCTCAGCGTCGGCGATGTACTTCTCTTTCTCCTTCGGAATTTCCATGTCGACGATGCCGACAGAAGATCCAGAGTAAGTTGCTTCGCGGAAGCCTAGGTACATGAGTTGATCGGCAAAAATCACCGTCTCCTTGGTACCTAACACGCGATAGCAGTGGTTGATGAGCCGTGAAATGTTTTTCTTGGTCATCGGCTGGTTGATCATGTCGAAAGAAATACCTTTCGGCACGATGCTCCAGAATTTGCAACGACCCGGCGTGGTATCGACGACGCGAACACGCGCCTCCTCGACAACCTTACCGTTCTTATCCAGTACGCGCTCAACAATACGAACCTTCACGCGTGAATGCAGCTCAACAGCACCGGTAGCTAGCGCACGGCTAACTTCTTCCGGATCCGCGAAGATTTTACCTTCGCCTTTACCATTGATTTTATCGCGGGTGATGTAATACAGCCCCAGCACAACATCCTGCGTCGGAACGATTACCGGTTCACCGTTCGCAGGCGACAAGATGTTGTTGGTGGACATCATCAGTGCGCGCGCTTCCAACTGCGCTTCCAGCGTCAGCGGCACGTGCACGGCCATCTGGTCGCCGTCGAAGTCAGCGTTGAACGCCGCACAAACGAGCGGATGCAGTTGAATGGCTTTGCCTTCAATAAGAACCGGCTCGAAGGCTTGAATGCCCAGACGGTGCAGCGTCGGCGCACGGTTCAGCAGCACGGGATGCTCGCGAATAACCTCGGCGAGAATGTCCCAAACCTCCGGTGTCTCACGCTCGACCATCTTCTTAGCGGCTTTGATCGTCGTCGCCAGACCGCGAGTCTCAAGCTTGCCAAAGATGAACGGCTTGAACAGTTCCAGCGCCATCTTTTTCGGTAGACCACACTGGTGCAGGCGCAGAGTCGGGCCGACCACGATAACCGAACGACCCGAGTAGTCGACGCGCTTACCCAGCAAGTTCTGACGGAAACGGCCCTGCTTGCCCTTGATCATGTCGGCGAGCGACTTGAGTGGGCGCTTGTTGGAGCCCGTGATCGCGCGGCCACGACGGCCGTTATCCAACAACGCATCAACCGCTTCCTGCAGCATCCGCTTCTCGTTACGCACGATGATGTCCGGCGCATTGAGTTCAAGCAGGCGCTTGAGACGGTTATTACGGTTGATGACGCGACGATACAGATCGTTCAGGTCTGACGTGGCAAAGCGGCCACCATCAAGCGGAACCAGCGGGCGCAGATCCGGCGGCAACACCGGCAGCACCGTCATGATCATCCACTCTGGACGGTTGCCCGAACCTTGGAATGCCTCCATCAGCTTCAGTCGCTTGGTCAACTTCTTCAGCTTGGTTTCTGATGTGGTGTTCGGAATTTCCTCACGCAGGCGCGCGGTCTCTTCCTCGAGATTGATATCTGCCAATAGTTTCTGAACGGCTTCGGCACCCATACGAGCGTCGAACTCATCACCAAACTGATCAAGCGCCTCGAAGTACTGCTCATCGGTGAGCAGCTGGCCCTTTTCCAAGCGAGTGAAACCCGGATCAACAACGACGAAGCTTTCGAAATACAGTACACGCTCGATATCGCGCAGCGTCATGTCGAGAATCAAACCGATCCGCGACGGCAGCGACTTCAAGAACCAGATATGCGCCGCTGGGCTGGCCAACTCAATGTGGCCCATGCGCTCACGGCGCACCTTGGTCAGCGTGACTTCAACGCCACACTTCTCGCAGATGACACCACGATGCTTCAAGCGCTTGTACTTACCGCACAAGCACTCGTAATCCTTGATCGGGCCAAAGATCCGCGCACAAAACAAACCATCACGCTCAGGCTTGAACGTACGGTAGTTGATGGTTTCCGGCTTTTTCACCTCGCCGAAGGACCACGATTGAATCAGGTCCGGCGACGCGAGTCCGATTCGAATGCGATCGAACTCCTCGATGTTGCCCTGGTTCTTGATCAGGTTAAGCAAGTCTTTCACGGCCATGCCTCCAGGGATTAATCGTTATCAAGCTCAATGTTGATACCGAGCGAGCGGATTTCTTTCAACAGCACGTTGAAAGACTCCGGCATACCCGGATCCATGCGGTAATCACCATCGACAATATGCTTGTAAATGCGAGTGCGGCCCGTGACGTCATCCGACTTCACGGTGAGCATTTCTTGCAACGTGTATGCAGCGCCATAGGCTTCGAGTGCCCAGACCTCCATCTCGCCGAAACGCTGGCCACCGAACTGCGCTTTACCGCCCAGCGGTTGCTGGGTCACGAGCGAGTAAGAACCGGTCGAACGCGCATGCATCTTGTCGTCGACCAAGTGGTTCAGCTTGAGCATGTACATGTAGCCGACAGTAACGGGACGATCAAACTGCTCGCCGGTGCGGCCGTCATGCAAACGGATCTGACCCGTTTCGGACAATCCCGCCAGCGACAGCAAACCGCGAATTTCACTTTCTTGTGCGCCGTCGAATACCGGCGTTGCCACCGGCACACCTGCGCGCAAATTGCCCGCAAGATCGACAACTTCGCCATCCGTCAGCTCGTTGATTTTTTCGCGTGCAGTGCCGACACCGTTGTAGATTTTCTCTACGTAGTCGCGAATTTCTTTCACCTTGCGCTGCTCGTCGAGCATTTTACCAAGACGCTCGCCCAATCCTTTAGCGGCCCACCCCAAGTGGGTCTCAAGGATTTGCCCGACGTTCATTCGTGATGGTACGCCCAGCGGGTTCAGCACGATGTCGACAGGAACGCCATGCTCATCGTACGGCATGTCTTCTTCCGGCATGATCACGGAGATCACACCCTTGTTTCCGTGACGGCCCGCCATCTTGTCGCCCGGCTGCACGCGACGCTTGATCGCGAGATAGACTTTGACGATTTTCAGCACGCCATGCGCGAGATCATCGCCAGACTGCAACTTGCGTTTCTTGTCGGCCAAGCGCTCTTCAACGTCTTTCTTATGCGCCTCAAGGTAAGCACGCGCCTTGTCGACCTGCTCGGCAATCGATTCTGCCGCCGGCCGAATTTCAAACCACTGCTCAGAAGCAAGCCCATCAAGAAACTCTGCAGTAATGTCCTGACCTTTTTTCAGCCCGGCACCACCGTTCGCCTTCTGACCAATCAATGCTGGCCGCAAGCGCTTGAGGGTAGCTTCCGTGAAGATTCGATGCTCATCCATCAAGTCTTTACGATACTGCTCGATCTGTTGCTGCTCGATGTCCTTCGAGCGCGCATCTTTCTCGATACCGTCACGCGTAAAGACCTGCACATCAATAACAGTGCCTTTAACGGAAGACGGCACACGCAGTGATGTGTCTTTTACATCAGACGCCTTTTCACCAAAGATTGCGCGCAACAACTTCTCTTCCGGAGTCAGCTGAGTTTCACCTTTCGGCGTCACCTTGCCCACCAGAATGTCGCCTTCCACCACTTCCGCGCCGATGTAGACAATCCCCGATTCGTCGAGTTTGCCAAGTGCAGCTTCGCCAACATTCGGAATATCGGCCGTAATGTCTTCCGCACCCAACTTGGTATCCCGCGCAACGCAGGTCAACTCTTGGATGTGGATCGACGTGAAGCGATCTTCGCGAACGACCTTCTCCGAGATCAGAATCGAGTCTTCGAAGTTGTAGCCATTCCACGGCATGAAGGCGACGCGCATATTCTGACCTAAGGCCAGTTCGCCAAGATCCGTAGACGGGCCATCTGCCAGCACATCGTTGCGCTCAACCTTGTCGCCCAATTTCACCAGCGGGCGCTGATTCATGCAGGTGTTCTGGTTTGAGCGGGTGTACTTGGTCAGGTTGTAGATATCGACGCCCGCGTCGTTACCCACTTCTTTTTCGTGAACACGCACAACAATGCGGGCTGCATCGACGCTGTCGACGACGCCCCCACGACGTGCAACAACGCACACGCCGGAGTCACGCGCCACGTTGCGCTCAATACCGGTACCCACCAGCGGCTTCTCGGCAATCAAGCAAGGAACGGCCTGACGCTGCATGTTCGAGCCCATCAGCGCGCGGTTAGCGTCGTTATGCTCAAGGAATGGAATCAGCGAAGCCGCCACAGAAACCACCTGCTGCGGCGAAACATCCATGTAATCAACTTTATCCGGCGACATCACGGTGAATTCGTTGGCATGACGCACAGCCACGAACTCATCTGCGAGACGACCCTTGTTATCCAATTTCGAATCAGCCTGAGCCACAACGTGCTCAGCCTCTTCAATGGCAGACAGATAGATGATCTCGTTTGAAACTACGCCATTGATGATCTTGCGGTACGGACTCTCAAGGAATCCGAAACTGTTGGTTCGCGCGTAGGTTGCCAGCGAGTTGATCAGGCCAATATTCGGGCCTTCCGGCGTTTCAATCGGGCAAACACGGCCATAGTGCGTCGGATGTACGTCGCGCACCTCAAAGCCCGCACGCTCACGGCTCAGACCACCTGGGCCAAGCGCCGATACCCGGCGTTTGTGGGTGATCTCAGACAATGGATTGTTCTGATCCATGAACTGCGACAACTGCGAGGAACCAAAAAACTCTTTGACCGCGGCAGCCACCGGCTTCGCGTTGATCAGGTCCTGTGGCATCAAGCCTTCGCTTTCCGCGAGACTCAAACGCTCTTTCACAGCGCGCTCGACACGAACCAAGCCAACACGGAACTGGTTTTCCGCCATCTCGCCAACGGAACGCACGCGACGGTTGCCGAGGTGGTCGATATCGTCCACATCGCCTTTGCCGTTACGAATTTCAATCAGCGTATGCAGCACATCGACAATATCTTCCTTGCTCAGGATGCCGGCACCCGGCTGCCCTTCGACGTACTCACGCCCCAATCGCTTGTTGAACTTCATACGGCCAACAGCGGAGAGATCGTAACGCTCAGCCGAGAAGAACAAGTTCTTGAACAGATTCTCCGCAGCATCCCGTGTCGGCGGCTCGCCAGGACGCATCATGCGATAAATCTCAACCAATGCCTCCAGCGGGCTACCGGTCGGATCTGCACGCAAGGTATCCGATATGAAAGGACCGTGGTCTAAATCGTTGATGTACAACGTTTCGAACGAAGTCAGGCCGGATTCGCGAATCTTCTTCAGCGTGGCGTTGTCGATTTCGGTGTTACACGGAACTAGCACTTCGCCGGTCTTGGCGCTCGGAATATTGCGGGCAATCACCTTGCCCAGCAGATACTCGGCCGGAACGTCTAGCGAAGTAATCTTCGCTTTCTCCAACTCGCGGATGTGGCGTGCCGTTACTCGGCGGCCTTTTTCAACAATGATCCGCTTGCCGTCCGTAATATCAAAACTTGCAGTTTCACCACGCAAGCGCTCTGGAATCAGCTCCATGCTGAAATTCTCCGAGCCCACCTCAATACGGTTGGTTTCGAAGAACATCGAAAGGATTTGCTCGGCGTTGTACCCGAGTGCGCGCAACAAGATGGTCGCTGGTAGTTTGCGGCGGCGATCAATACGAACGTATACGAGATCCTTGGCATCAAACTCAAAGTCCAACCAAGAACCGCGATACGGAATGATTCGAGCGGAATGCAGCAACTTACCCGAAGAGTGCGTTTTGCCCTTGTCGTGATCGAAGAATGCGCCCGGCGAACGATGCAGCTGAGACACAATCACACGCTCGGTACCATTGATGACAAAAGTACCGTTTTCAGTCATGAGCGGAATTTCGCCCATGAATACTTCCTGCTCACGAATGTCTTTAATCGCGCCAGCAGATTCACGATCGTAAATAATCAAACGAATCTTTACGCGCAGCGGCGCGGCATAAGTGACGCCACGGAGTTGGCACTCCTTAACATCGAACATCGGCTTGCCGAGTGTGTACTCGACGAATTCGAGCGCGGCATTGCCGGAATAGCTGACGATCGGAAACACTGACTTGAAAGCGGCCTGCAGGCCTTGATCGCGGCGTTTTGCCGCACTGGCACCCTCCTGCAGAAAACTGCTGTAGGAATCCAATTGGATTGCCAGCAGATAGGGCACGTCCATGACGCGCGGCAATTTGCCAAAATCCTTGCGAATGCGCTTCTTCTCGGTGAATGAGTACGCCATCGGTTATGCCTCGGCCAGGTTATCGCGTCGCAGGTCCTGCGGTATGTCTCCTCGCCGCATGGTGCTGCGCACCATCTCGACGTATGCCCGGTTTCCCGAGCCCGCATGATCCGGAGAACGAAGGATCACGGAAAAAACAGCAAAGGGCCGGCAGCACAGAGCCGCCAGCCCTTGCACGCTAAGTCGAACAGCGTCGACCCCGCGAGCTCTTACTTGAGCTCGGCAGTGCCGCCAGCTTCTTCGATCTTCTTCTTGAGCGCGTCAGCGTCCGCCTTCGGCAGAGCCTCCTTCACAACAGTCGGAGCGCCTTCGACCAGATCCTTCGCTTCCTTCAGGCCGAGACCTGTGGCTTCGCGAACGGCTTTGATCACGCCAACCTTGTTAGCGCCAGCGCCCGTCAGAACAACGTTGAACTCGGTCTTCTCTTCAACCGCAGCAGCGCCAGCGCCCGGAGCAGCAGCAACAGCCACAGCAGCAGCCGATACGTTGAACTTCTCTTCGAATGCTTTGATCAGCTCAACCAGTTCCAATACGGACAATTCAGCTACGGCATTCAGGATGTCGTCTTTGGACAGAGCCATGATGAAAAACTCCTGTGATCTATTACGGTGTGATTCAGGCTGCGATCAGGCGGCCTGGCTTTCTTTCTGTTCCTTGAGTGCCGTCAACAAACGGCCAAACTTGGAAACCGGTGCCTGCATGACCGAAACCAGCATGGTCAGCGCCTGTGTACGGTTCGGCAGGCTGGCCAGCACATCAATTTGTGCACCGGCATACAGCTTGCCTTCGTAGGCAGCAACCTTCAGTTCCAGCTTCTCGTTGGTCTTGGCGAAATCCTTGAGCAACCGGGCGGCAGCGCCCATATCGTTCTCGGACATCGAAAGACCAATAATGGTCGGGCCAACTAAGGATTCGTTCAGTACTTCGAACGCCGTCCCCTGCAGCGCGCGACGAGCCAAGGTATTGCGCACTACACGCAGATACACTTGATTCTCACGCGCCTGGCTGCGCAACTTGGTGAGTTGCTCAACCGTCAGGCCACGGTAGTCGGCGACCACGGCCGAGAAAGCACCGCCAGCAGCTTGATTAACCGCTGCCACGATTTCTTTCTTGTCCTCTAGTCTCAGAGCCACGTTTACCTCCTCACATGTTCGACCGGCGTTACCGCCGACCACCATTTACGGATTTCTTTCGAAATCCTTGCGCGGGAAGCCCTAGCCACTGAGAGCTGGAACCACACCGCGTCTGCGCAGGCTTGATGTTTTAAGCAGCGAACATCGTGGAGACCGTCGCCGCGCCTGTGGTCTTTGACGCTCGCCCGGCGAGCCGGGCGTCTTCAAAGTCCTTCGATCCGCCGCTCCTAGAAGCGACGGACACATTCACCAAATCTTTAAATCAAGACGCCAATGTTGCTTGGTCGATCTGCAAACCCGGCCCCATGGTCGAGCTCAGCGTGATCTTCTTCAGGTAGGCACCCTTCGAAGTCGAAGGCTTAATCTTTTTCAGATCAGCAAGCAGCGCCTCGAGATTTTCCTTGATCTGCTCCGGAGCAAAACCCAACTGACCTACCGTGCAATGCACGATGCCGGCCTTATCGGCGCGATAACGAACTTGGCCCGCTTTAGCGTTCTTAACCGCAGTGACAACGTCTGGCGTTACGGTACCGACTTTCGGGTTCGGCATTAGGCCGCGCGGACCCAGTACAGTGCCCAACTTACCAACCACGCGCATCGCGTCCGGCGTAGCAATAACCACATCAAAATTCAGATCGCCACCCTGAATTTTTTCAGCCAAATCATCAAAGCCCACGATATCGGCACCGGCCGCCTTAGCTGCCTCTGCGTTCGCACCTTGCGCGAACACAGCAACGCGAACCGTCTTGCCCGTACCATGCGGCAACACGCTGGCGCCGCGAACGTTCTGGTCCGATTTCTTCGGATCAATGCCGAGATTGACCGCAACATCAATCGACTCTTTGAATTTCACCTTCGACAACTCGCCCAGCAACTTAGTCGCCTCAACGATGTCGTATTGCTTGCCCGGCTGAACCTTGGAGTCAATCAACTTCTGGCGCTTAGAAATTGCCATGTTCTCAACCCTCCACCAGCACGCCCATGGATCGGGCAGTGCCTTCAACGCAACGGACAGCAGCTTCCAGCGAAGCGCAGTTCAAATCAGGCATTTTAGTTTGCGCGATTTCTTGCGCCTGTTTCTTGGTAATTTTGCCAACCTTGTTCTTCAGCGGGTTCGCAGAACCACTTTGCAAGCCAGCCGCTTTCTTGACCAGAACCGACGCCGGTGGCGTTTTGGTTACGAAAGTAAATGAGCGATCGCTATAGACGGTAATGACCACCGGGGTCGGCAAGCCGACTTCTAGCTTCTGCGTCGCAGCGTTGAACTGCTTGCAGAACTCCATGATGTTCACGCCCTGTTGGCCGAGCGCCGGACCTACCGGCGGACTCGGATTGGCCTTGCCTGCAGGGATCTGCAGTTTTACATAGGCCTGAATTTTCTTTGCCATGACAAAGTACCTCTGGTGGGTGCAAACGCCTTGCGGCTCCCCGGTTCACGCCAGCCGGATGACTCGCGTGTTTCTTTCAGATCAATCGACTCAGGTTTTTTCAACCTGACTGAACTCCAGCTCAACTGGCGTCGAACGACCAAAAATCAAAACAGCCACTCGCAAGCGGCTCTTCTCATAATTCACTTCTTCCACGTGTCCATTGAAGTCCGCAAACGGACCATCCACCACGCGCACCACTTCACCCGGCTCGAACAATGTCTTGGGTTTCGGCTTGTCACCGCCTTCTTTAATCCGGCCGAGAATTTTATCGGCCTCAGCTTCAGTGATCGGTGCCGGCTTGTCTGGGCGGCCGCCAATGAAGCCGAGTACTTTCGGACACTCCTTCACGAGGTGCCATGAACCCTCGTCCATTTCCATTTGCACCAACACATAGCCCGGGAAAAACTTGCGCTCACTGCGCCGCTTTTGACCCGCTTTCATCTCCACGACTTCCTCAGTCGGAACGATGATCTCACCGAACTTTTCTTCCATGCCGGCACGAGCAACGCGATCCTTCAGAGTGCGCATTACCTGCTTTTCAAAGCCGGAATAGGCGTGAACGACGTACCAACGCTTGGACATGATGTGTTCCGCTTATCCGATGATTTTCGACACGCCATAACTCAGCGCTGCATCCAGCGCCCATAGAATCAGCGCCATGATGACCACGACGACAAATACCAGCATGGTCGTCTGCCCAGTTTCCTGCCGAGTTGGCCAGACCACCTTGCGCAGCTCAATCACAGCCTCACGCCGGAACGCATTGAATTCGCGCCCCTTTAGCGTGGTAAAAGCCAAACCAAATGCGGCCACTACCAACGCAACACCCACCAATGCGCGATACAACAACGGCTGATCGGCATACACAGCATTGCCAACAACCGCCGCCGCCAGCAGGCCGATCGCTATCAGCCATTTGGCAACATCAACACTTTTACCTGCACGGGTGACAGGCCTTTCGGCACTCGCATTCATTGATCAATCGCCGGCTGATTGCGTACATCTGTGAAAAAAGTTGGCGGGCCAGGAGGGACTCGAACCCCCAACTCCCGGTTTTGGAGACCGGTGCTCTACCATTGAACTACTGACCCATAGAACGGGCCGACATCGCCGGCCCGGCCTCTTGCTTACTTGATGATTTTCGCGACGACGCCGGCGCCGACGGTGCGGCCACCCTCGCGA
>CAZNPF010000032.1:0-11062 GCA_964574995.1 uncultured Pseudomonadales bacterium
AGCCGATCGATGCGGGTGATTTCCATGGGGGGCTCGGCCAACAGAAAATGCCTGAATGCACGGGCGGCTTGTTCGGCATTCAAATAATCAAACTTGGCCTTGAACGTGAATCGACGCATGGCGGCGCGGTCCAGCCCGTCCATGAGGTTGGTGGTAAAAGCAAACGGCAGTGGGTGTTGTTCCATCCAAGTCAGCATCTCGTTAACTTGCGTGACTTCCCAGCCGTGATTTGCCGCATTGCGATCGCGCAGCAGAGAGTCCGCCTCATCGACGATCAGAAACGCTTTTTTATCGACTGCCTCGGCAAACATATCTGCGATATTTTTTTCGGACTGCCCCACATACATACCGAGCAGATCGGAGGCTCGGCGCACGAGCGTTTCCATACCAATCGATGCCGCGAGATGCCGTGCATAG
The DNA here is from genome assembly GCA_964574995.1 of uncultured Pseudomonadales bacterium. GTDB lineage: Bacteria > Pseudomonadota > Gammaproteobacteria > Pseudomonadales > JADFDG01 > JADFDG01. The sequence goes on from CAZNPF010000032.1 coordinate 418, forward strand.
GCGCTCTTGCCAGTGCCGGGCGGGCCGTAAAGGCAGAGACTGAAATTCTTGCCGCGTGCGCGGAGCATGGCAGCGGTTAATTCAGTCACGGGTTGAGCGCAGTTCACCAGCGATTGATCGAAGTCATCAGTCGTATTTGATAAGTCCATTGGACGGGTGCACATCGCTTTCGCGGCATTGTTTAGCACCGTTACCGCATCGCGTTGATCGCCAGTGAGTTTGGTAGCCACTACAGCGTTGCTGATGAATCCGGGTGACAACTCGTGCGATGCAGACAAGCTGGACACGAAGTCATCCGGAAGTGACATCTCATGCCGAGCCAACGTGCGTTTCCAGATTCGCTCACGCGCCTGTTTTGGCGGCGTCTTGAATTCGACCAGCAACGTCATGCGACGCAGAAAAGCCGGATCGATGTCGCGCAGGCTGTTGGTTGTCCACAGAATCGGCGTTTGATGCGATTCCAGCAGGGTATTGAAGTAGGCTTTGGATTCGATGACGGGCGATTCGTTCACGATGAGAGAAAGCGGCGACTCGATGATATCCTCCATCTCATCAAACAAAATCAAGGCATCTTTGCGCCCGGACAGCAGCGAATTGGCCAGTTGCAGCTCACTCAAACGGAAATCGCCGCTGGCTTGTTCGGCAAAGCCATGATTGCTGCGTATCTCAAATAAAGCCATTCCGGCTTCCTTGGCGACGACTCGGCAGAACTGGGATTTTCCGGTCCCCGTCTTGCCGTAAAGCAGGATATTGATGCCGGGTTGCTGCTGCTGACGTGCACCGCGCAGAAGCCGCGTGGCGAAATCACGTATGTCCGCCATGTAATTGAAGTCGTCGTATTCCAGCTCCGGAGTAGCCGGATCGCCCAGCATGAAGTTGGCGAGCTCAAGGGAACTGGTGAACGACTCCTGCATGGCATCAATAATGCGGTGATTGATCCAGTTGATCTCATCGAAGTCACTAACCGGTTGAAATATATCGCCGGATGCGAGCAGGCCGGTTTGTGTCAGCGGCGATCTTCTGCGAAGAATTTTGCGCACGTCTTGATGCGACATTCCCAGCAAGGTTTTCATGAGGTACTGCATGCGCAGCCCTTCGTTGTTTCCGTCGATCATCGGCGTGATCAGCGCGCGATAATGTTCATCGATTTGCAGGCGATACAACAGATTGAAAACCTGAGCGTCCGCATTCGGAATCTGCACTTGCTGATGCAGTAGACGGAAATTTCTGTCGAGGGGGGAAAGGTCGTTTGCGTCGGTTTTGTCGTAAGCCGCTGCGAGATGATCGGCAAGCCTCGCCCAGACTGCGGGCTCAGTCAGCGATTCGCTTTTCGTTTTTTTGGCGTTGGCTGACGGTTCCGGCGCGGCGGGCTGGCCGGGACGCTGTCGCCGAGACGGCAGAGACGCCAGCGGAAATGTCGATAAGTCGAGACCCAGCGCGCCCCCATGATTTTTTAGCCAATAACCGAGATGCTCGGCCGCGGAGGAGCCGGGCGCCGTGGCCTCGATCAGACGCGCAATCACACCGAGCAAGCGACGCTGCTCGGCAGGGTGCGAGGTATCACCTCCACGGGGAACGGCGGTGCCGAAGGGATGGCGAAGTCGGCGGGGCAAATGCAAGGGCATGGCTGGGCTGGACCTTGGGAAGGCGTGGCGGGCCGGAGTGCCCGTCTTGATCGCAAGGTTTGCCTGAGGGTGCGACAGGGGGTGTCGCATGCGGCCGAACGCAGATGGGCGGCTGGGGAAAGACGACGCAACCGCAGGGCCTGCCGCAGCCTGCGCTAGAACCTTAAAGCCTGTGATCGGTTCGGCGCGAAGAGAGGCAATCGACCCTGTTAGTTAAGTAAGTTCGCGCATTCAGTGGCGACGCTCAGCCCTGTTAGATAAATAAGTCCCCGCGCATTTTGCGTGTGCGCATTCGCGCACAGCCATTGCCGCCAAAAATAACGTCGCGCGTCCGACAACGCCGCTACCGCCAGGGTGGTCGGCTGTCTACGCTTCGGCCGCGTTGCGCACAGACAGCCGAGCCGCTGATAGCAAATTCAGGATGTATTGCACTTCGGCGTCACGGTATGCGTGAGCATTTTTGCGTGATCGGCGCTGTGCGCATATTTTTATGCCGCGTATCGCCGTCACACGGACGGAAATTTTTTAGGACGGAAATTTTTTAGGGAAGTTGCGTGGGAAAGTCGCGTCGGCAATCGGCGCCTGAACACGCCAGCGACACGCAACATCACCACGTATTGCAGGGAAAAAACATGGATGTTTTTGGCGATAAAAAATTTCCTTCGTGCATGGCTGAGCGATCACGTCGTTTCGTGGCGATATTTCTGGCCTTGCTGATCGCCTTTCAGCCGGCAGTGACCGCGGCCGCTGTGGTGCCAGTGGCCCATTCGGGCGTCACGCTAGATGCCGCCGGCAACGGCGTTCCTGTCATCCAGATCGCCACGCCGAATGCGTCCGGGCTTTCGCATAATCGTTACGACAGCTTCAACGTCGACGCGCAAGGCGCGATTCTCAACAACGCTGCTGCCATCACGAGCACGCAACTGGGCGGTTACATCGAAGGCAATCCGCATCTGGCTGCGGGCAGCGCACGATTAATTCTCAACGAAGTCACAAGCAATAATCGCAGCCACTTGAACGGCTACCTCGAAGTAGCCGGCCCGGCGGCCGACGTGGTGATCGCCAGTCCGAACGGCGTGACGTGCAACGGCTGTGGATTTATCAACACGCCGCGCGTCACGTTGAGCGCGGGCATTCCGCTGTTGAACGCCAGCGGCACTCTCGACGGATTTCGCGTCACGCGTGGCGACATCAGTGTGCTGGGTAACGGTGCCAATACCGGCAATGTCTCTGTGTTCGAATTGATCGCGCAGTCGGTACACGCGCAAGCCGCGATCCATGCCGATGGCTTGGCGGTGCATACCGGCAGTGGCGATTTTGATCGCGACGGTGTGTTGCGAACCGCCGACCCGACAGTGGCGGCGCCCGACTTTGCCATCGACACGTACGCGCTCGGCGGTATGTACGCGAATCGGATTCGTCTGATCGCCAATCAAGACGGTGTGGGTGTGCGCATCGCGGCACCGCTGGCGGCGCAAACGGGCGAGCTGCAATTGCATGCCAACGGCGTGCTGGCTATCCAAGGTGCCTTCGTCAGCGGCCCGCAAGTGCAGCTGCAAGCACCCGAAATTTCAGTGGATCCGCAAGGCGGCGTGTACGCCGGTGATGCGACGCTGCACACCGATCGGCTGCGCAATGACGGGTTGTTATACACCACGGACACATTACAACTCTGGCTGCCCGAGATCACGGCGTTGCCCACGGGCCGCCTCAACGCCGGCACGCTGCATCTGCGCAGCGATGGCGACATCATCGCGCAAGACTGGCAATACACCGCCAACGGCGGCTTGATGCTGACGGCGGCCGGCGATGTGCGCATCAGCGGCAGTGCGCTCGGTGCCGCCACCGACGTGCAGGTGGCCGCGCAGAATTTTGTGCTGAGTAACGATGCGTTGTTGTATGCCGGTCGTCATCTTGATCTTGATCTGACGGGCAATCTGACGAATCAGGGTTTGCTGTTTGCCAACGACAGTCTGCGTGTGCAAAACAGCAGCGCCATCCTGAATGGCGACGATCAATACGCGGCGGCGATGATTGCCCTGAACGGCGATCTGGTTCTTTTTGCCGATGAGCGAGTGATCAACACCGGGTCGGTGATCGAAGCGATCCACGGCAATGTGCAGTTGGGCGACAGCGAGCGACCCATCCCGCTCGTGGAAAACGTGCGCACCGGTTTGCAGTTGAGTGCGCAGGAGCAGACCCATGTTTACTGGAGCACAAAGTGGGGTGAACGTCAGGATGGCGGATTCCCGGGCGACGATGCTTGGTGGTTAGAACATTGTTATTACAAGTACGGATTTTGCGGCGATCCGTATGTGGTCGAAGATCATGTGGCGCGTGAAAACGCGGCGCGTACGCAAGAAAACAGCGAACGTATCGCGGCGGGTTTAGCGCCCATTCCCCTGATCGATTACCGCGCCTACGACCCGGCGGACTACGACGGGGTGACGCGCTATTTAGAGCGCGAATTAGCCGTCGAGAATGATTGGAAAGTTCCTGGCAAATGGAATGATGAAAACGATTGGCCGACGCCAGACGTCGAGCCACCCGTCATTCCCTGGGTGCGCGAGGCGGATCACGAAAATCGCCGCTTTATTCGCCAAACCGACTACGTGACGACGGAATCGATCGTCAGTGCGGGCCGTGCCGGGCAGATACTGTCCGGCGGTGATATGGCGGTGTCGGTGGGTACGCTACACAACACCGACAGCCTCATTTCTGCGGGAAATAATCTGGATATTGTGGCGGACGTCGAGATCGTCAACGCGTCGACGTCGATTACCGAAGACATCGAAACGCATTGGATACAGCGTTACAACTGGCACAACACGGGCGGTCGTGATCACACGCCCGAGAACGTGCCGGAAGGCCATCCGGCCGTTGAAAACACCAGCACGTTGATCGATAGCCTGCCTTCGGTGATCGAAGCGGGCGGTGCTTTGACGGTGACGGGTGGCACGTTCACTAATCGCGGGCACTTTGATGAAAGCGGATGGCAATCCTCCGGTTTGTTGGCGAGTGTGGCAAACGTCAGCGATCCCTCTGCACCGCGTTTGCCGTACTTGGGATTGCCGGGCGCGTCCGGTTTGTTTGTGGTCAACCGTACGCCGGGTCATCGTTACTTGGTGGAAACCCGTCCGCAGTTGGCCACGTATGCCGGTTTTCTCGGGTCGGATTATTTGATCGAGCGATTGGGTCAGGACCCGGGTGCGACCACGCAGCGCTTGGGCGATGCGTTTTATGAACTGCAACTGATTCGCGAATCACTCGTGGCGTTGACCGGAAGCCGTTTTTTGTCGCCGGATTACGCCGATGAACAAGCGCAGTACCTCGCGTTGCTCGATAACGGCGTGTATGCCGCGCAGTCGATGCAGTTGTCGCTGGGCGTGGCGCTCACCGCCGAGCAGATCAACGCGCTCACCGCGGACATGGTGTGGATGGAAGAACGGAATGTCGCCGGTTACCGCGTGTTGGTGCCGGTGGTGTATCTGGCGCCGGGCAGTGCGCAACTGCGTGCGACGGGCGCGTTAGTCGCGGGCAATGAGGTGCGCGTGAATGCACAAGCGCTCACCAACACCGGCACGTGGCGAGTCCACGAGAATCTGCAGCTGCAAACGGCCGGCCTCTTACGCAACGATCACGGCGACATGGCGGCTGGCAACGCGCTCGCGCTCGTGAGCGGCGGCGATCTCGTGAATCGTGGCGGGAGCGTGCAGGCGGGCGGCGATGTGCTGCTGGCGAGCACCGGCGGTGATGTCGTGATCGAAACGCCGACTGAACGCATCGAACAAACGTTTGATGGCGGCAACAGCGCGTACGACACGCGCATCGGTGGCACGGCTAGCCTACAAGCCGGCGGCGCACTGAACGTGATCGCGGCCGGCAATATCGATGTCGTCGGCGCGCACCTAGCCGGCAACGGCGTTGCGTTGTCAGCCGGTGGCGACGTGGTGATCGCCAGCCAACAGGTCAATGCCGGCGGCAGTTGGCAGCAAGGCAATTACATCGACGATCATCTGCGGCAGTTGCACGCCAGCGTCAGTTCGCTCAGCGACGTGATGATTGAAGCGGGCAACGACCTCGTCCTGATGGCTTCCACGTTGCAGGCCAACGGTGACGTCAATCTTTACGCCGGTCACGACGTACAAATGCTCGCGGCGAATGACAGCGACTATGCGTATCGGCATAGCGAAAAAGAAAATGCCAACGGTAAGTCGTATGTCACGCAGATCGACAGCCGCAGCGATGTGGTGTCCGCCCGTGCGCAGGCCGGCGGTGCGTTGTCGGTGCAAGCGGCCAACGACCTGACGTTGCAGGCGGCGCAGGTCGATGCGGTGGGGAGCGTCACGCTGGATGCGGGGCATCAGGTGGCCTTTTTGAGCGCCCTGCAGTCGGCTTATTCGTTGCGCGACAGCCAGCGCAGTGGCAGTTGGGGCGTGGAAGACACGCGCAACGATGAAGTGAGTCACTCCCAAGCTGTCGGCACCACCGTGCAGGCAGGCGCGGATTTGCACATCACGAGCCAAGACGATCAGCGTTATCAGGCGGCGCAACTGATCAGCGGCGGCGACATAGATCTCGTCAGCACGCAGAGCAAGGTCGTGTTTGAAGGGGCGCTGGATACGCATCAAGAATCGCATCAGCAAAGCAGCGGCGATTTGGCGTGGATTTCTTCTGAGAACGCGGGCCGTGTGGATCAGACCTTGCGACAAACCGAAATCGCGGCGACAGGTGAGTTGGCGATACGCGCCGCGCAAGGTGTGCAGATCGATATCCGGCAAGTGGATGAGCAAACCGTCAGTCAAATGATCGACGGCATGGTCGCGGCTAATCCGGATCTCGCGTGGCTCCAGCAAATGGAAAAGCGCGGCGACATCGATTGGAAGCACGTGAAAGAAGTGCACGAGGCTTGGCATGAAGACCAAGAAACCCTCGGCCAAGGTGCCGCATTGGCGATCAGCATTGTGGTCGCGGCGATGACGGGCGGCATGGGTGCCACCGCCACCTCCGGCTTGGCCAGTGCGACGACGGTGAGCAGTAGTGTGATGAGCAACGTACTCACACACGCGGCGACCGAGGCGGCAGTGGGCGCGGTCATCACGGGCGCGACGAGCCAAGTGGTGGTGGGCACGATCAACAACGGCGGCGATTGGGGTGCCGCACTGAGCAGCCTCGACGAAAAAGAAACGTTAGACGGATTTGCGGTGTCTGCACTCACGGCGGGCATCACGGCAGGTGTGATCGACCGTTTTTCGTCTCGTCAAACAGTCATCAAAACCGATCCGACGCTGCACACCACGCATGGATTTAATCTAAGGACGTTGGACGGCTTCACCGGTTTTACGGCGCACGCCGGTGCGCAGGCCATCGTCGAGGCGGGTGCCAGTAGCCTGATTCTCGGCGGCGATTTCGAGGATTACCTGCAGACGGCTGCCGAAAACCAAGGCGCAAACGTGCTCTCGGCGGTGGCGTTTTATCGGGCGGGGAATTTGGCGAAGAGCCATTTCTGGGCGGAAGGCAACCTCGGGCGCGTGGGGCTGCATGCCGTGGTCGGCGGTGCCGTGAGCGAAGCCACGGGCGGCGATTTTGTCACGGGCGCCGCGGCGGCTGGATTGAATCAGGCGTTACATCCGCTGCTGATGTCAGCCGCGAAAGGCCTTGCCGGCGAAACGCCACCGGAGGGTGACACGCTCGCACTGGAAAAATATGAATACCGAGAAAATCTCTGGCGCAACACGGGCGCGCAGTTAGCAGGCTTGCTGGGCGCTGCGGCGGCGAATGGTGACGTCAAAGCAGGCGCGCGAATTGCTGGGCAGGCGGATGCCTACAATCGGCAGTTGCACAAAACTGAGCTGACGTTGATTGCGGAAAATGCCGCCACTTACGCGGCACAACGTGGCATCAGTGAAGGTCAAGCATTCCAAGAACTCGTGCAGACTGCGCTGGCGCGTGTGGATGCGGAATACGCCAATGACGCGTCTTTGGATCTGAATGCAAGTCTGCGCGGTTTCGGCACAGCGCAGGCAAACAATTTTCTGAACGATCTGTCGGCGAACGCGGCGACGGTACAACACTCAGATGGTGTTAGTACGCCGCTATTTACGGCCACGCCGGCGCAGTTCAATAACCCGTACGTGAACGCCAATCATCTTCGTGAGAGCGAAGACGGCGATTTTGGTTTTCAGTGGGGATTTACGAGCAAGCCAGTTCTGTATGGGTTGAGCGGCAATACGCAAGCGGGTTCGTATCAGGACGCGCTGACGGTGGCCGACCAGTGGGCCACCGCGCAAATGAAAACCCAGCTGCTGACGAGTACGGGCCTGGCGGTCGGTGGTGTCGGTGCTGGCGTCGTCGTGCCTCAAGCCGGACGGTTCGTGGCGACGGAAGCGGTCGAGTTTGTGGAGTCGCCGCTGGCGTATGGCCTGTTGCGGGCTCCGGGTTTGACCGAAATGGGTGTCGAAGGCGCGGCTCTTTTCACCGACGCGCTGCCACTGGGTGCGGTTGCGTTCGGTGCGACGGCGGCGCTGAATGCCGCCACACGATCCTTGGAGACTTTATTGCCGCGAATCGGCGATGATGTTGGCGATGTGGGTGTGCGTTTGTCGGGTGGTGCTCGTGGAGGCAGCGTCACCGAGACGAATACGGCGCTGGGTTTGGGGGATGTTCCAAACAGTGCGACCACTAGTGGCGCAACTGAACGCGGCGTCGCGTTCTTTGGAAAAGACAACTTGCGCTATTACGCGCCTGAAATAGACGGGTCAGCTCCAGTCCTTGGTGGCAGTGGAAAAGGTTTCTTCTTCATGCCGATTGATGATGCGGCGCGTGTATCGACCCCAGCTGGAGCGGCAATACAAACTGGATTTGCTCGTTCTGCGAAAAAAGCCTGGCAATCAGGCGAAGATATTTATGGAGTCTCTTTCCCGCTAAATGGCTTGCAAGTACGAACGGCAACGACTGCTGATGCTGGTGGGTGGCGTCATTTCCTTGATGGAGGACACACTGCGGTTAATGTCAAAGGGACAGATTGGTTTTTGGTAAATAAGACCCGCGAATTTGTGGTGGATGGTGGTCTTAATAAACTTCCAGACGGCAGCGTGATCTTCAGGCTCGGCGATCAAGGCGAGTGGGTTCCGATGTGGAGGTATTAATGGCCGTTGAGCCCACGGGGTGTGAAGAGTGTGATGACTATTGGTTTAATCACCCGAAGAAGATCCCGGATGAGGCTGCCATAAATATGGACTTGCAAGTTTCTCTTCAGGTGTGCAGTCAATGCGGCGCATATTGGGAGGCATCGCAGAGATATGCTCGGATTCTGAGTGAAGACGAGGCGCGGCAGATTTTTCCCGGATATTTTGTCGATCATTGAGTTTTTTATGGAAAAGTTGGTAGCTTCGAATGCTCTTGAGGATGCGCTTGTTGAGGCGCAGGCTGGCCGAAAATCTATGGATGAATTTCTGAGAGTTTTGGCTTCTAGTGACTTGTTTATTGCCAGCACTGAAGAGATTCATCCTGGCGCTCTGGGGTTATCCCCGCTTTTATTTGACCGGGATGGCATTCCGATGGCCGCAGTTTTTACTGATAGTTCACGGGCGACAGTGTTTGCTGGGCGGATTAAAAATATTGTTCGTAAGGAGGCGTGCGATTTGCTTCGTCATATCCCGGATGGGTATGGGGTTGTTATCAATCCCGGTTTTGATGCGGGCCTTGAACTATTCCCTGATGGGATAAGAGGTGTGCTAGATCGGTTTTGTATGCCATCTTGATGAAGACTCTTTTTCGTTGAACATTTCCGGCCCTGTAAATTGAACTGTGTAACTGATTCGCGCGCGCCCGCGCGCGAGGGGCGGTGGCCTACAAGCCCGAGGAATAAACCCCGACATTCCGCTCGGGGTAACTCTCATAAACGTGTTCAAACAACGCGGCGCATTTTTCGTTGAACATTTCCGGCGTGTAGGCGCGTGGCAAGCCGTCATCGAGGGTTTCGTCGATGGCGATTTTCAGTTTCGACCTTGCCGCCGACTTGGCCCGCCAATTCAGAACCAGCAGCTCCTTCAGCCGGGTCAGCAAGTCGCGGGCGACCTTTTTCACAGCGTCGCGTTCCTTGCCGCTGAGTTCCGGCGCCGGCCGGGTGAGGATGTCGAAAATAACCAACTCCTCCTCGGTCAGGTTTTCCCGGACGTGGCGTCGCTGTTCTTCGGTGAGTTCGTTGCTGTAGTGAAGTAGCGCTTCGTACAACTCCTGAATGCTGCGGCTGCCCGAGTTGTAACTCTCAATCAGTTCCTCGAATTTCTCGGTGAAGTCCGCGCGGGTGCGGTTCAGCCGGACCATTTTTTCGAGTTGGGCGCGGATGGCGGCCTTCAGGGCCTCCAGTTCGGTGTTCTTGTGCTTGGCCTGCTTGAAGCGTTGGGCCAGCGCCTCAAAGTTGATTTTCGACAGGTCCAGCGGCGCCGGGCCATTGTTCCGGATGGCATGGCCGGTAATGGATTCGTCGAGTAGGTCGTTAATGCCCTGCATGACCCCGGAAATATCCGGCGGGCCGGGATTGGTCTTTTCGCGGATGGAATTGCCGATGGTAGAAAGCAACGCCACGCGGCTGGCGAATTCCAAGGCAGAGGGGTCCGGCTTCACCGCGCCGTACAGCGTGGAGACAAGCCGCTCATGGCCGAAGAACTCCCGGCGCAACGGCTCCGGCGAAATGAGCGCGTCGACGGCATCGGCGATGGCCTGCAAGCGTTCGAGGCTGGCGGCGGGCAACTGTTCGATGTCGGCCAGCGGTACACCGTGCACCGCACAAAAGGCGGTGGCCTCAGCAACCGCGCCGCGCAAGCCATCGGCGAGTACCTGCTTGTCCTTGACCGGGTTCTTGCCGCTCTTTCCGGCGCCGTAAATGGCGAGCGCCTGTTCCAGCGACGCGAACACATTGGCGTAGTCGACAATCACGCCGCTGTGCTTGCCCGGGAATACCCGGTTGGCGCGCGCGATGGTCTGCATCAGCGTGTGGTTGCGCATCGGCTTGTCGA
>CAZNPF010000033.1:0-7535 GCA_964574995.1 uncultured Pseudomonadales bacterium
CCATGCGGCCGTTGCCATCCGGGAAGGGGTGGATGCAGAGAAAATCGAGGATGACCAGCGGAACCAGTACCAGCGGGTCGGCCAGATGTTGATCCAGTGCCGTGCGGTAGCGCGCAATTAAATCGGTCATCGCCATGGCCGTGAGATGCGCCGCCACGGGCCGGAAGCGAATGCGCGAACTGCCATCGGGGTGACGTTCAACGATGTCGTTGTTGCTGGCTTTCCAATGCCCGCCCGGCTGTGGCATGTAGCGATACAAAATGCTGTGGAGTTGCAGAACGGTGCCCTCCGAAAAGGTCATCTGCTCGCCGCTTTCGTGGATCAGGCCCAGCGAGTCACGATAGCCGGCGACCTCTTGCTCGGAGCGGCTTTGCGGCGTGGCGTTTTTGAGCACCAGCGACTTCAGGCGATGCGCCGCGACCACCACCCCCTCTAGGCGGTTGGATGACTCGGTGGACTCCACTACGGCCACCTGCCGCAAGTCGCTCAACACCTCGGGCGACTGCGCCATATACAGCTGCTGCTTGCCCCGGTACTCGCCCAGAGCGCGCAGCGTCGCCAGTTGCTGAGCATCAAAGCGCAGCTTGGCGAGGTAGTCAGGCAACAGTGAGTGCATGAAGGATCTCAGGGCCATAAATAGGGTAATCGTACCCTGAATTGGGGTAATGCACCGCGCCATTACCCTTATAAATGAATGATTACCCTATTTGGCAACGCTTGGCTTCCTGCGCTGCACCGGTAATACCCCAGAATCTGGCCATCACTGAATCGGGATTTCTTCACGTAGAACTTCCTCGGGTCGTATGGGAGAAAATTCTACTTCTGGGGACGGTGGTTTTTAGGGGGGATTACCATGCCCCGTCTGATTCAGCCACGAGGGCCGAACCATGGCATACCCCCCCGGTTTCGCCCAAGCCCGCTCTTCGGGGTCTCCGCTCTACCGATACCCAGTGACCCGCTCAAGACGTCATGTACTAGCAACATACTGCCTGGTATGTAAAATACCGGCCAGTATGTCGAACCCTCTCAGCACTCCCCCAGGGCCCGCCAGCAGCCCCACCGAGACGCGCGAGCGCATTCTGCTCGCCGCAGGGCAGGTCTTTGCTCGCAAGGGATACCGCGCCGCGTCTCTGGATACCGTGGCGCAAGCTGCCGGCCTGACCAAAGGCGCTATTTATTGGCACTTCCGCAGCAAAAACGATCTGTTCTTTGCGCTGCTGGACGCCAAATTTGCCGCACACACCGCGCCGGTCGCCGAAGAATTACGCGCGGCAGCACAAGCGGATGATCCACGCCATGCACTGATCAATCTGCTGAAGGCCAATTTTTCGCGCTGGTTGGACGACCCGGATTGGCCACCGCTGTTCATGGAGTTTGTGGGCCTCGCCCGCGACAACGAAATCCGTGAGCGGCTGGCGCGTTTTCGCAAAACATCGCTCGAATTGATCACCAGTTATATCCAATTGATGCAAGACGCCGGCCTTGCACCGCGGGATCGCGATGCGGCAGCTCAGGCACGGTTCTGGACAGCGTTATTCGATGGACTGTTGCTTGGTTGGATTATTGATCCGCCCACGGACTTAAACGCTCAGGCCGTGGAGATTGTTGATTTGCTGCAAGGCGGAATCGTGCCGTCATCCGCACTCGAAAAATTCTGATCCCGGAGTTGTCATGATCGATTTTCGCAGTAATCGCCTCCGCCTCGCCCTTGCTGGCATCGCCATCGTTGCATTGCTGGTATTGCTGCGCAGTTGTGACAACAAAAGTGTCGCGCTACCTCATGCCGCAGAAGATGTACTGCAGCCCGTATTGCTATTGCCGGCCGATATTGTGCAAGTCAGCAGCGGCAGTATCGCCGGTGGCGTGAGCATCACCGGCACGCTGCAGCCACTACAACAAACCAGTGTCAACGCACGCGTGGGCGGTGTCATCGATGAGGTGCTTGTACGCGCTGGTGACAACGTGCGCTCCGGCCAAGTACTAATACGCCAGAACACCGCCGATTTAAAAGCGCAACTGGCCCAGACCGAAGCCAGTCTTCACAGTGCTGAAGTTGAAATGAAATTGTCAAAGGCCTATCAAGATCGAAAGAAAGAGCTTTACGAAAAGAAATATCTATCAGAAGTGGATTGGGCTGCCGCTCAGGCTGATACCGAAGCACGAATCGCCGCTTTTCGCGTACAGCAAGCCGCACTGGATATCGCTAAAAAGTCGCTCGCCGATGCCACATTGACTGCACCCTTGGCCAGCGTCGTCGCTACACGCAACGTAGAGCCCGGTGCGCGCGTCATGCCCGGGCAATCACTGATTACGTTAGTCAACCTCAGCGAAATGGAGCTGGCGGCCGAAGTGCCTGCGCGCGAAGTTCCAAAAATAAAAATCGGCGACACCGTCATCTTCAACGTCGACGGCCTGAGCAATCGTGAGTTCCGCGGTCATATCGTTCGGATCAATCCTGTTGCTTCGACCGGGTCGCGCACCATCACCATTTATGTCCGCATAAAAAACGCTGACGGTGCGCTACGTGGCGGCATGTTCGCCAGCGGCTACATCGCAGCCGGCGGAAATCGCGACAACGTGCTACGCATTCCAGCGATGGCAGTACAGAATAAAGACAGCATCGACCGCGTCTGGCTGGTGCGTGACGGAAAACTGGTTTTGCAGCCCGTTACGCTCGGCGCACGCGACATCACCAGCGGGCTAGTAGAAGTCAAACAAGGGCTCGCCATTAACGAACACGTCGTGCTTGCCAAGTTAGGCGAGCGCAAACCCGGTGCGCCGGTCACTATCGAACCTGTACGCTGAACCGGAGCACACGGCCATGTTGCTGACCCGCATCAGTGTCAACAATCCTGTTTTTGCCGCCATGATGATGCTGGCGCTGATGGTGCTGGGCGCGTTTTCGTTTAAATCGCTGTCAGTGGAAGAATTCCCTAACGTCGAAATGCCCTTCGTGGTGATATCCACCACATGGCCGGGTGCTACACCCGAATCAGTAGAAAGCGATGTCACCAAGAAAATCGAAGATGCGGTCAACACCGTCAACGGCATCAAACGTGTGTTCTCGACGTCGTTTGAAAGTTTGTCGCTGGTCATCATCGAATTTCAGTTGTCCGCCAATCCGGCGGTGGCCGTACAGGATGTGCGCGACAAAATTGCTGTCGTAAAAACAGACTTCCGAGACGAAGTCGAAGAACCTGTCGTTCAGCGTTGGAACCCAGGTGCCACCCCCGTGCTATCGGTGACGTTCACCAGCGACCGTCTTGCGCCGCGCGAACTCACCACCTTCGTCGATCAACAGGTGACCAAACACCTGCAAGTCATACCCGGCGTGGGCAAAGTCGATCTGATTGGTGGTGTAAAACGCGAGATTCGTATTCAGCCTCGGCCATCGGACCTGCTGGCGCGCTCAGTCGGCATCGATCAATTAATTGCCGCCATACGCGCCGACAACCAAGACTTGCCCGCCGGCAGTATCGAGTACAACAACCGCGAGCAGATCGTTCAGGTCAAAGCACGCTTAAAACAACCGGAAGATTTCGAACGTATCGTTGTTGCCAACCGCAACGGCACCCTGGTGCATCTGGGCGATGTCGCCGATGTCATCGACGGTGAACAAGAACTACGCTCCTCGGCCATGGTCAACGGCAAGCGCGCTGTCGCGTTGGACGTGGTCAAAATTTCCGGCGCCAACACCATTGATGTGGCGGAAGCCGCTCGTGCGGCGTTGGAAGATATTCAGTCGCGGTTACCGGAAGGCACACACATGGAAATCGTGGCGGATAACGCCATCGCCATTCGTGCCTCACTGGATCAAGTCATGAAAACCCTGTTTGAAGGGGCCGTGCTGGCAGTTTTGATCGTGTTGCTATTCCTTGGCTCATGGCGCAGCACAGTGATCACCGGTCTTACGCTGCCCATTTCGTTGATGGGCACCGTATTCAGCCTTTATGTGTTTGGCTTCACCATCAACATGATGACGCTGATGGCCATGTCACTCTGCATCGGTTTGCTGGTCGACGACGCGATCGTGGTGCGTGAAAACATTGTTCGCCACGGCGGTATGGGGAAAGACCCACGCACCGCAGCCCTGGATGGCACCAAAGAAATCGGCCTCGCCGTGCTGGCCACCACTTTATCGATCGTCGCGGTGTTTCTGCCGGTTGCCTTCATGGGCGGCATCATCGGCAAATTTTTCTATCAATTCGGCATTACCGTTACCTGTGCCGTGCTGCTCTCGATGTTCGTGAGTTTCACACTGGATCCGATGCTGTCTTCCGTATGGAAAGATCCGCACGTACACGGCCAGAGCGCCAACAATGCTTTTGCACGTTTTCTGGATCGATTCGCCGTCTGGTTGAATCAATTGACCGATATTTATACCCAACTCACCCAATGGGCGCTCGTTCACCGAAAAACGACACTGAGCATTGCCGCCGGCAGCTTGGTCATCGCATTCATGCTGGTGGGCATGATTGGTAAAGAGTTTGTGCCGGAGCCGGATCTCTCGCGCATCATTGTGAAATTTTCGACGCCCGTCGGCTCCAGCCTCAATTACACCGAACAGAAATCTCTACAGGTGGAACACATCCTGCGCCAACATCAGGAAGTGATCACCTCCTATGCGTCCGTCAATGGCGGCGGTGGCTTCGAGACTGGAAAAAATGAAGCCACGATTCAGTTGGTTCTCAAACCTAAAGAGCAACGCACTTACAGCCAAAAGCAGTTGGTGGCCATGTTTCGCGTCGAATTGGCGCAAGTCGGTGGCATCGAGCTGAAATCCGTGGCGGCTGCCACCGAAGCCATCAACGGCGGCATGAAACCCATCATGCTATCCATTCAAGGCCCAGATTTGCGCGAGCTGGAGCGCATCAACGATGAGTTCGTGGCGCGGCTTGCGAAAATTCCCGGTGTCGTTGATATCGAATCATCTCGCAAAGACCCGCGCCCCAGTTTTGATGTGATTGTCGATCGCGATCGTGCCGCCGATCTCGGGCTCAACGTGGGCATCATCGGCAGCGCCCTACGCCCCTTCCTAGCTGGCGATGCCATTGCAACGTGGAATGCTGAAGACGGTGAAACTTACGATGTGTCGGTGCAATTGCCCACCGATAGCCGCAGTTCAGCCGGTCAAATCGACAACCTCTGGTTTGCCAGCAATGTCATTGACCCCAGCACCGGCGCACCACGCATGGTGCCATTGTCACAAGTGACACAAATTCGGGAAGGTCTGGGTGCCGCCCAAATCAAACGCCGAAATCTTTCGCGTGAGGTTTTGGTTCAGGCCAACGTGCAAGGACGCGCCGCCGGTGACGTTGGTCACGACATCGACATGATGATGGCGGAGATGACCAAAACATTGCCGCCTGGCTATCGCTTTGATATTGACGGCCAAAACAAGGACATGAAAGAGTCGATTTATTACGCCAGCGTTGCCATCGTGCTGGCTGTCATTTTCATTTATATGGTGCTGGGCTCGCAGTTCAACAGTTTCTTGCACCCGATCTCCATCATGACTTCGCTGCCGTTAAGTTTGATCGGCGTATTTTTGGCGCTGTTCCTCTTCCGCAGCACACTCAATATTTTCTCGATCATCGGCGTAGTCATGCTCATGGACCTCGTCACCAAGAATGCGATTCTGTTGATCGACTTCATCAAAGTGGCCACCGAAAACGGCATGGAACGTACCGAAGCCATCTTGCAGGCGGGCCGCACTCGCCTGCGCCCGATCTTGATGACCACCTCGGCGATGGTGATGGGGATGCTGCCGTTGGCGCTCGGCATAGGCACCGGTGCCGAACAAAGCGCGCCGATGGCACACGCGATCATTGGTGGCGTCATCACCTCGACGCTATTGACGCTGGTCGTGGTGCCAGTGATTTACACCTACTTGGACGATCTAACGGTTTGGCTCAAACGCAAATTGCACATTGCCCATTAAAATCGCCCATTAAAAACAGCTCAACGCGCTGGCTATTTCAACGCGTCACGGGGCTCACTTATAGCGTCAGCACAGTCTGCCGATTGCATGCGCGGCTAAACCGGCCGACGCCCCGCAAAGGCATGCGCCAACGTACCGGAATCCACAAATTCCAGTTCGCCGCCCATGGGCACACCGTGAGCAATGCGCGACACCGCGACGCCCGGCCGCGCTTCGGCAACCGCTTCTGCAATGTAATGTGCGGTGGCTTCGCCCTCTACGGTCGGGTTGGTCGCCACGATCACTTCCGTGATGCCGTCACCGATGCGTGAAAGCAATTCCGGAATGCCGATTTCTTCTGGCCCCAATCCATCCAACGGCGACAAACGCCCCATCAATACAAAATAACGCCCACGAAAACTGCCGGCCTGCTCGATGGCCATAACATCGGCCGGCGTTTCCACGACACATAACAAAGCATCGTCACGCGAGCGATCCTGGCACACGAGACACAGCGTTTCTTCGGTGAAATTCCGGCAACGCGTGCAATGACGAACACGATCCATCGCCGCCAGCAACGCCACCGACAAGCGTCGGCCACCCTCACGGTCGCGTTCCAACAATTGCAACGTCATGCGCTGCGCGGATTTCGGGCCGACGCCGGGCAATGCCGTGAGCGCACGCACCAGCTCTTGAATCAGGGGAGATTGCTTCATCGGCGAGAAATAAGCTCGGATCAGGAAAAGCAGGGAGCAGCGTCCAATACACGTCCTTTCGCTAAAAATCAGAACAGTTTCATACCAGGAGGCAGTGGCAGGCCACCGGTCACGCCGGCCATCTTTTCTTCTTTCATTTTTTCAATTTTCCGCACGCCGTCATTTATGGCCGCAGCGATTAGGTCTTCCAGAATTTCTTTGTCTTCTTTGAGCAACGACTCATCAATGCTGACGCGCTTCACTTCAAAGCGACCCGTTACCGTGATCTTGACCAGACCGGCCCCGGATTCCCCGACAGTTTCTTGCTTGAGAATTTCTTCGTTGGCCTTCTGCACCTTGTCTTGGAGCATCTGGGCCTGTTTCATCAGTTGATTGATATTCACGTCATACCTCGTCAATCGATGGGTTTGATGGAGCCCGGTAGCAACCGGGCTTCGAAAATCTGCTGAAGATCGCGGATGTTTTCATCCGCGCGAATGGTTTGCTCAGCTGTCGCCAGGCGTTCACGCTGGTGTCGTTCGCCCGTTTGACGCGGTGTTTCACCCAGCAGTGGACGGTTCACAAAGACCAGTTGCACCGCCACTCCCGCACGCGCAGACACCGCCGCTGTCAGCGCAGCCGTCACCGTGTCACGCAGCAAAATATCGCTGCCCGGTGCGACGACGAGCTCCCAGCGTTCACCATCGCGTGCTTCCAACGCGCAGTTACGCGCCAGCGCCAACACTTCACGTGGCAATTCCTGACACGCCGCCACCAATTCATTCCAATCACGCGATAACGCCACCAGATTACCGTTGGGCACACCGGCTGATACAGGTTGCGCCACTGGCTGCGCAATCGACTGTGGCTGCGCAATCGACTGTGGCTGCGCAATCGACTGTGGCTGCGCAATCGACTGT
>CAZNPF010000033.1:7635-9971 GCA_964574995.1 uncultured Pseudomonadales bacterium
GGCTGCATGGCCGGCCGCTGTTGCGTAGCCGGCGGTGGCTCCGCTACCGGCGCCGCCACCGGTTCAGGATGTTTCGTTACCGTTTGAGCTGCCGGCTGCGACGCCCCGCTGTTGCGTGCCAACGGCACCACCGGCGCCAACGGACGCGGCTCGATGGCTGTAGCAGGCAAGGCGGCAGCAGCGACCGGTTCACGACGTGTGGCCGCGACTGCCGCAGCTTCTGCACGCAGATCAGCCGACGACGCGCGCGCCGCCGGCTCAGCTTTTTTTGTCGACGACTCCGCAGCACTACCACCGCCGCCGGCAGCCGCAGACGGCGGTGTTCCCGCCGGACGGAACGCCAACATACGCAACAGCGTCATTTCCAAGCCCGCGCGCGCCTCCGGCACCAGCGGCAAATCACGGCGCCCCACCAGGGCCGACTGGTAATACAGCTGCACATCAGCGGCAGAAATTTTTTGCGCCAATGCGGTGATGACGGCGCGATCACCGCGACTGTCATCAATCGCGTCCGGTACCACTTGCGCCACGCCGACACGATGTAGCAAAGAAATCAGGCCCGCGAGCAAATCACCCCAGTCGGGTGCGTTTTCTGCCACGGACTCAACGGCATCCAGCACGGCTTTCGCATCACCAGATGCCAGCGCTTCAGCCACCTGCCAGACGTACTGGCGGTCGACAGTGCCCAGCATCGCGCGCACTTCGTCCGCACGCAGCGCACCGTTGCCGTGTGCGATCGCCTGATCCGTCAATGACAGCGCATCGCGCATGGAACCCTGTGCCGCACGCGCCAGTTCCCACAGCGCCGGCTCTTCAAACGAAATTTTTTCGTTCGCCAATACGGCCTGCAAATGCGCCACGATGCGTTCGGCCGTCATCGCTTTCAGGTTGAACTGCAAGCAGCGCGACAGAATCGTTACCGGCAATTTTTGCGGATCGGTCGTCGCCAGCAAAAACTTTACGTGCGGTGGTGGTTCTTCCAACGTCTTGAGCAACGCATTGAACGAATGCGTCGACAGCATGTGCACTTCGTCGATCAGGTACACCTTGTAGCGGCCCCGCGTCGGCGCGTACTGCACGTTATCCAGCAACTCGCGCGTGTCTTCGACTTTGGTGCGCGAGGCAGCGTCGACTTCAATCAAATCGACGAAGCGCCCCTCGTCGATCTCGCGACAGGTCGCGCATTCCCCACAAGGATTCGAGCCCACGCCACGCTCGCAATTCAGACAGCGCGACAGGATACGGGCGATGGTGGTTTTACCGACGCCGCGCGTGCCCGTGAACAGGTAGGCGTGGTGCAAACGGTCTTGATCCAGCGCATTTTTCAGCGCCTTTTGCACATGCTCCTGCCCCACCAGTTCCTCGAAGCGGCGTGGACGGTACTTGCGGGCGAGAACCTGATAGCTCATGGCAGGAAAGACCGGTGCAGAAGGCCCGGAATGGGCCATGAAAAACGAGCCGACATGCTACCGGAAGCCTTCACCGTGGGCGAAGCCATGGCTCGCGTCATCGCTATCGGCGTGCATCCAGCGCAGCAGACGGGGATGCATGGAACGCGTGGGTGGAGAACCCTGCCAGCCACACCCCGGCACACGCCTGATCGCTACCGTTGCTGCCTTCCGGCCCTGGCGGGGTTCACGACTGGTCGTTGCGGGGGGACCGACAGGGCCTCCATAGACACACGAAACTCGACACCCGGCAGCGTGACCGGCCTCCCCAAGAGGCCCCTGCGCGGGGAGGCGCATTGTGGTGGCGAGCCGCGAGCCATGCAAGGGCCCAAAAAGCTCGCCTGAACGGCACCCGCCTGCACCGGATTCGCACAGGCTGTGACGCAACCGACGTTTCAGGCTGCATCCGTTTCACCTATGCACAGTAGAATCGCGTTTTGCATTTCTCGCAGTCCTACGTACCCCTCATGTCCAAGCAAAATCCCAAAGTCGGCTTCGTCAGCCTCGGTTGCCCAAAAGCGCTAGTCGATTCCGAGCGCATCCTCACGCAATTACGGCTGGAGGGTTATCAGGTATCGGCTTCTTATGAAGATGCAGATCTGGTTGTCGTCAACACCTGCGGCTTCATCGACGCCGCCAAGCAGGAATCCCTCGACGCCATCGGCGAAGCGCTGAAAGAAAACGGCAAGGTGATCGTGACCGGTTGCATGGGCAAGGATGCCGAACAGATCACCAAAGTGCATCCCGGTGTGCTCGCGGTGAGCGGACCACAACAATACGAATCCGTCGTCGGCGCGGTGCATCAATACTTGCCGCCGAAAAAAAATCACGATCCGTTTATCGATTTGGTTCCGCCACAAGGCATCAAGCTCACGCCGCGCCACTATG
>CAZNPF010000034.1:0-7731 GCA_964574995.1 uncultured Pseudomonadales bacterium
TGCCGCTGGCCGCGCTGTGAGCATGAATCAGTTACACGGTTGGATTGACAGACTCCGTGAGCGCGCTCGATTAGGAAGGAAATCGGGTCAGACTCCGATTATTTGAAGTAAGAACACCAACGCCCGGCAGTGCCGGGCGTTGTCGTTTTGCACGTGGAGTTCTTTGCGGAACCTGCTCTTACTTCCAGCCGCCTGCCGTCAATTTCTGCAACGCGACGGCAGGTGTGACGATATCGATCTCCCGGAACGGGTGTATCTCGAGCAGGTGTCGATCGCCGGTGACGATCATGTCGGCGTGCGCGGCGATGGCGCAGGCGATCACGGCATCGTCGTCGGCATCGCGTGGCACGGTGCGGGCGATGACCGGCGGCGTGATGGTCGCGGCCAGCAGGCCGTAGCGCTGCATGATGGCGGGCTGGGTGAGGTTGTGCGCGGCGAGATGCGGGATGAACTTGTCGCGGGAGAGCACGTCGGCGAGTTCGGCCAGCAGGGTGCTGCTGGTGTAGAGCCGGAGGCTGTCGCTGTGCTGGGCGATGTCCATGATCCTGCGCGGTGGTCCACCCCAGAACAGCGCGGAAACCACCGTGTTGGTGTCGAGCACGATCCGCATCAGCGTTTGTTCGCCCGACGTTCGGCGCGTACCGCGTCCACTTCAGCCTGAATCTCTTCCAGGGTCATCGGCGGGATGTTGGCGGCGGTGAGTTCGTCAGCGATGGCGAGCAGTTCGGCACCGGCTTGCCGACGCACAGCGTCACGCAACAAGCGCTCCAGCGCTTCGGGCTTGAGCAGACCGGCCTGGTTGGCGGCGTCGGCGAGGTTGTCGGGCAGTTCGAGCGTGAGTTGCAGGGTGGTCATGGCGGGTGCTCCGGGGATGCGTGCGCTCAGGCGGCCAGCACGCGGTTGACCTTGGCGCGCTTGATCTTACCCGCCAATCCTAGACACATCGTTAAGCGGCTTGTTGTGCCTCAAATGCTTCCGGGCTGAGATAGCCGTTGGCGCTGTGTTGGCGGATTCGATTGTAGTCAACTTCAATGTACTCGAACACCGTGGCGCGCATCTGACGGCGCGTGGCAAAGCGCTCACCGTGTATCGCTTCGACCTTCATGCTGTGGAAAAAACTTTCCGCACACGCGTTGTCATAGCAATTTCCTTTGGCACTCATGCTGCTCAGAAGCGGGGCTGTAAATTGAACTGTGTAACTGCCCTTGGCGGGAAGATCAGAGTCGGGCTTATGGAAATCAGCTGACGGCCGTTGATTGCTTGCGACCCCGTGGCGCGGGGTATACCGTACGGCGAACTTCGCAGGAGCGATGCATGCAGGACATACGAGATCGCTGCATTTTGGTGATCGACGATAGTATTGCGGTGCCGGTGGAACGCCTACGCCAGACTCTCGGGCCCGCTCTTGATCTCGATGTGATTCGTACGCTGGACGCTGTTGATTTTTCGTCGGTGCTGCTGGTGCTGGTGGCGCAACGTGATTCGGCGGCAACGTTGCAGCAGTTGTCACAACGGGCACCCGCGGTTGCCGTTGCGTTGTTGCCGGCAGATGACAATGAACTGGCACGAGGGTTGCCATCGTTGCTCGCGCATGCGCAAGCGCAACGTGCAGAGCGAAATCGCCTGCTAAACCTGAACCGTGAACTGGCCGATGCACTCAAGGTGCTTCGTGATGATGAAGAAGCCGGACGTCGCGTCCAGCAGCGCATCTTGCCGGCATCGCCGATGCGATACGGCGCGCTGGTGGCCGAACACCGTGTGGTGCCTTCGCTGTATTTGTCGGGCGATTTCATCGACCACTTTGAACTGGTGCCGGGTTATGTCGGCTTCTACTTGGCGGATGTGTCCGGCCACGGCATGTCCAGCGCCTTTGTCACCCTGTTGATCAAAACGTTGGGAAACCGGGCGCGACGTACGCTGCGGCGTGAGTTGCTGGACGAGGGGGTGATCCGGCCGTCTCGGCTGGCCGAATTGGTCAACCAAGAGTTACTGGCGCTGGCGATGGGCAAGCACGTCACGCTGTTTGCTGGCGTGATCGATGCTCAGCGTCGGGAACTGCGCTGGTCGGTCGCCGGCCATTATCCTCAAGCCCTTGTTTTTGATGGTAAATGTGCCCATTACCTAGAGGGCAAGGGTATGCCCGCAGGTTTGTTTGACGAGGCGGTGTACGAAGATAGAATGCACCCGCTTCCAGAGGGGTTCGCCCTGGTGCTCTGCTCCGACGGTTTGATGGAACTCATGAGCGAGACAAGTCTCGCTGACAAGGAAGCCCGGTTGCTCCAGGCAGTGAGCAGCGGGGCCGTCACGGTAGAGGCCTTGAGTCGCGAATTTTCCTTGGATGGCCGACGGGAAGTGCCTGACGACATCGCGTTGCTGGTTATCCGCGACACGTCTGGTGATCCCGCCTGACAGGCAGGTTTTCATGAATTGCGGCAGCGTTCTGTACGCCGAGCACGACGGCACTTTGGTGCTACGCCTCAACGGCGATGTGCGCGCGACGTGGTGTTCCCCGGTGGATGCGCTGCTGGAACGTGCCTTCGCCGATCCTGCGCTGCGCCGTGTGGCGATCGACCTGCGTGAAACCACCAATATCGATAGCACCATGTTGGGCCAGTTGGCGCGCATCGGTGTGCAATCGCGTAATCGTCTGGGTGAACAACCTTTGCTGCTGGCGCCGCGTGCCGATGTGCGTCGTTTACTCGACAGCATGTGTTTAGACAAAGTGCTCAAGATCGTTGACGACGATGTCGTTGCACGCTGTGCCTGCAATAACGCGCGTGTGGAAGTGCCGCTAGTTGAAGGCAGCGAAGACGACGTGTGTGCCAAAGTCACGGGTGCACATCGTGCGCTGATGGAACTCGATGAGCGCAATCGCGCCGCATTCGGCGACGTGGTCAGTCACCTCGAAGCGCAGCAGCGGACAAGTCGTTCCTGATTGCAGCAACCGCAGCGCGCAGCGTGTGAATGCCTGCGCCGCGTCGCGGTCCTTCCGTACTCAATATTCGCCGAAATGCCCGTGCGCCGGGCACGCCGTGATACAGCCCCAGCATGTGCCGAGTGATGCTGTGCAGCGTATGTCCGGCTGTCATTTCTCGTTCGATATACGGCAGCATCTGTTCGATGATCTCTGCGCGCGAAATTTCCGTGCGGCCCACGCTGCCGAATATTTGGCGATCAGCATCGTGCAAGATCCAAGGGTTGTGATACGCCTCGCGGCCGATCATGACGCCGTCGATCAATTCCAAGTGTTTCTGTGCGGCATCGAGTGACTGCACGCCGCCATTGAGTGCAATGGTCAGTTGCGGGAAATCGCGTTTGAGCTGGTAGACATTCGCATAAACCAGCGGCGGAATTTCACGATTTTCTTTGGGTGACAGGCCGGCAAGAATCGCCTTGCGTGCGTGCACGACGAATACCTCGCAACCGGCTTGCCGCACGGTATCGATAAAACCGTGCGTGAAATCGTAACTGTCGTGATCATCGATCCCGAGGCGATGTTTCACCGTGACTGGCACATGTGCCGGCACGACGGCGCGCATTGCGCTGACGCACTCGGCGACTAATTGCGGCTCGGCCATCAAGCACGCGCCGAAGCGGCCTTCCTGTACGCGGTCGGAAGGGCAACCGACATTGAGATTGATCTCGTCGTAACCGGCATCGGCTCCCATTTTTGCCGCACGCGCCAGTTGCTTGGGATCGCTGCCACCCAATTGCAACGCGAGGGGATGTTCTTCGGCACGGAAGGCCAACAGGTGCGGCGCATTGCCATGCAGTAGCGCAGGGGCGGTCACCATCTCGGTGTAGAGGCGGGTGTGCTGGCTGATCAGCCGTAGAAAGAACCGGCAGTGACGATCGGTCCAATCCATCATCGGGGCGACAGAGAGGCGCCAAGGGTTGTGGGCAGGCGAGGCGTGCATGGCCGGTGAGGGATCGTGGGAAACAGGTGGGACAGCGCGATGAGCGCGCCATTGTACCCGCCTAGCGGCTCTTTAATTAAATGAATACTTAATTAATACTGGCCCGCATGAAAACCGATGCTCTTGTTCAGACTCAACCCCGTAAAGCCACGCGTAACGCGACGCGGCGCCCCGGCCGGCCAGGGCGTAGCAGCGCGAATCAAAGCAGCGCCGATCAGCGCAGCCGGCTGCTGGATGCGGCGGTGGCGCTGTATGCCCGGCAGGGCATTGCCGCCACGCCGCTGAATCGCATCGCCCGCGAGGCCGAGGTCACGCCGGCCTTGCTGCATTACTACTTCGGCAATCGTGAACAACTTCTCGATGCGTTAGTCGCGGAACGTGTGCTGCCCCTGATGGCCAATCTGCTGGTGCAGCTGCAAGCCGGTGGTGGTGGCCCGGAAAAAATGGTGCCGACGTTCGTGCAAGTCGTGATGCACACACTCGCGGAACATCCTTGGTTCCCACAACTCTGGGCGCGCGAGATATTGGTTGATGGTGGCTTGCTGCGTGAGCGCGTGCTGGGCAATGCCCGTTTGGTGGCGCCGTTATTTCGTGATCGGTTTGCCGCTGCGCAGGAAGAAGGCAAGTTGAATCCGCAATTGGATTCGCGGCTGATGGTGGTGTCATTGATCGGGCTGACCATTTTTCCGTTTGCCGCACAATCCATTTGGCGTTTGTTATTTGCGGCGGACGACATTGATGCTTCTGCACTCGTGAAACACACGTTGGCCTTGCTGGAGCGTGGACTGGAGGCAAAACCATGATCCGGGTTTTTTTGGTATGGCTAATATTGGCATCGCTATCTGCTTGTGGTGGTCAAGACGAAACCACGCTGCCGGGCAGTCTCGAATGGGATCGCGTGGCGGTGTTGGCGGAAACCTCAGAGCCGGTCACTTCGATTTTGGTGAAAGAAGGCGATGCGGTACAGGCAGGGCAACCGCTACTCACGCTGGATAACCGTCGGTTGGATGCACAGTTGGCTGCTGCGCGCGCTGAGCGTGATGTCGCTGCGGCGCAATTGAAATTGCTGCGAAGTGGTACCCGCATTGAAACCGTGACGGCCTTGCGCGCTAATCTTGATCGAACGCAAGTTGCGTTGGACAACGCAAGCCTTGAGCGAAAGCGCGTGGAAGAAATGCGCAAACAGCAGTTGGTTGCGCAAGCACAACTCGATGATGCGATGGCCAGAGAGCGCGGCGCGCAAGCGGACGTAAAAGCAGCACGTGCGAAACTCGACGAAGCAATCAATGGAACGCGGCGAGAAGATATCGCTGCGGCAGAAGCCGCGCTGGGTGCTCGCGAGGCGCAATTGCGACAACTCACCGTGACGCGCGAGCGTTTGACCGTCATAGCACCGCGGGCAGGTCATGTTGATGCGCTGCCATTTCGTTTGGGCGATCAGCCGCCGCCGGGCGCAACGCTGGTGAGTCTTGCGGCGGGAGATGCGCCCTATGTGCGTGTCTACATACCGGCACCGATGCGAGCCAGCTTGCAGCCTGGTGTGAAATTCCGTGTGCAGGTGCAAGGCATCGACGCACCATTTGATGCGGTGCTACGCAGCGTTCGCACAGAGCCGGCGTTCACGCCGTATTACGCCTTGGCCGGACAAGACGCCACGCGGTTGGTGTATCGCGCGGAATTATTGCTGACGGGGGAGCGCGCAGCCCAGTTACCAGCGGGCTTGCCCGTGAAGGCCTATCGGGTGGAGTCCGCAACGCCATGAGTCATGCCGAGCCAGCGATCGTTGCGCGTGGCCTCGTCAAACGTTTTGGTGATTTCACCGCAGTCGATCATTTGGATTTGTGTGTACCGCGTGGTGAGGTTTACGGGTTTCTCGGGCCCAATGGCTGCGGCAAATCCACCACGATTCGCATGCTCTGCGGGCTGCTCACACCCACCGCGGGCGAGGTGTCTGTGTTGGGTATGCAATTGCCGCGTGATGCCGAGCAAGTCAAACGTCGCATCGGCTATATGACGCAAAAATTTTCGCTCTACGACGATCTTGGCGTGCGAGAGAACTTGGAATTTCTGGCGGCTGTGCACGGGCTTTCCAAGAAGCAAGTGCGCCTGCGAGTCGATGCGCTGTGTGAACGCTATTGGTTGAATGAATTGGGCGATCGCCTGGTGGGCCAGATGTCCGGTGGGCAGCGTCAGCGATTGGCACTGGCAGGCGCTGTGTTGCATGAACCGGATTTGTTATTGCTTGATGAGCCCACCAGCGCGGTCGATCCGGAATCGCGTCGGCAATTTTGGGATTCGTTATTTGATCTGGCGGATGCAGGCACCACGTTGCTGGTTTCAACGCATTACATGGACGAGGCGGAGCGTTGTCATCGATTGGCCATTCTTGATCAGGGAAAACTGGTGGCAGATGGCAGTCCGCGTGAATTGATTGCTGCGCTGCCGGGGCATGTTCTACTCGTGGAGGGTGAAAATTTACGTCAAGTACAAGCGCATCTTGATGGGCAAGACGGTGTGCTGGGTGTTGCGCAGATCGGTGCCACGTTGCGTGTGCTGGCCGCGCCGTCGATGGGTAGTGCTGCGGGGCTTTCGCAACTGTTGAGTGCGGCGGGCCTTGGCGCGGTGGTGCGCGAGGCCGCAGCGAATTTGGAAGATGTGTTTGTGATGGCCACGCATGCGCCGCGCCGTGAGCGGGAGTCGTCACCATGAATTGGCATCGCTTGTGGGCTGTCGTACTTAAAGAAATTCGGCAATTGAGTCGTGATCGCATTACGTTTGCGATGATCGCTGGCGTTCCGACGATACAACTGCTGCTGTTTGGATTTGCCATCAATATGGATATCCGTCATTTACCGGCAGCGGTCTACGATGCATCGCAGACAATCCATTCTCGGGAGTTGCTGGCGGAAATAACGTCGTCACAAGTGCTGGAAATACGGCGCGAGCTGACCGGAGCTGAACAGATCAATGATTCGCTTCGGCGTGGCGATGTCAGCGCTGTCGTTGTAATTCCGGAAGATTTTGAAGCCAGATTGCTGCGGCCAGATCGTCCGCAATGGCAGTTGGTGGTCGATGGTTCTGATCAGTCTGTGCAAGCTGCTGCACGGCAAATGGCTGCATTCAATGCGTCGCAGATGTTGCGCACGGGTGTGCAGCCAGGCGTGGTCGATGTCGTCAATCCAGTAGAAATCGTCAATTACTACAACCCGGAACGTCGCGCACCGATAAACACCGTGCCGGGCCTCATCGGCGTCATTTTGACCATGACCATGGTGATGTTTACAGCGATGGCCATTGTGCGTGAACGAGAACGCGGAAATTTGGAAATGTTGATTGCAACACCGTTGTCGCCGTTGGAGCTCACCATCGGCAAGGTGCTGCCGTATGTGGGCATCGGCTTGATTCAGGTCACGCTGATTCTCGCGTTGGGTTGGTGGGTATTCGGTGTGCCGGTGCGAGGCTCGTTACTGGACGTCTATCTGGCCGCCTTGTTGTTCATCGTTGCTAATTTGTCGTTGGGGGTGTTCATTTCAACGCTGGTGCAAAGCCAGTTTCAGGCCATGCAGGTGGCGTTTTTCACGTTCCTGCCGCAGATATTGCTGTCCGGTTTCATGTTTCCTTTTGACGGCATGCCGGTGGCTGCGCGCTGGCTCGCCGAGCTGCTCCCGTTGACACATTTCCTGCGTCTGATTCGTGGCGTGATGCTGCGCGGGGCGGAATTGTCGGAACTCTGGCCCGCGATGTTGGCGCTGACGGCGTTCATCGCGGTGATGCTGAGTGTTGCGGTCAAGCGGACTCGCAAGCGACTGGATTA
>CAZNPF010000035.1:0-6971 GCA_964574995.1 uncultured Pseudomonadales bacterium
AAAAAGCGAAGATCGAGCTGTCCAGCTCGCAGCAGACCGAAATCAATCTGCCGTATGTCACGGCGGATGCGTCTGGCCCGAAACACCTGAACATCAAACTGACGCGCGCCAAGCTGGAGTCGTTGGTAGAGGATCTCGTTGCGCGCTCGATCGAGCCATGCCGCATCGCGATGAAAGATGCTGGCTTGTCGGCGTCGGATATCGGCGACGTGATTCTGGTCGGTGGTCAGACGCGCATGCCGCTGGTGCAGCAGAAAGTAAAAGATTTCTTCGGCAAAGAGCCGCGCAAAGACGTCAACCCGGACGAAGCCGTTGCTGTTGGTGCGGCTATTCAGGGCGCGGTGCTGTCGGGTGATCGCAAAGATATTTTGTTGCTCGACGTGACTCCGTTGTCGCTGGGTATCGAGGTCGCGGGCGGCGAAATGAACGTGTTGATCGAAAAGAACACCACGATTCCAACCCGCAAAAACCAAGTCTATTCGACCTACAGCGACAACCAGACCGCAGTAACCATTCAGGTCTATCAGGGCGAGCGCAAGATGGCGTCGGCCAACAAGTTGCTCGGCCGTTTCGATCTCACCGACATTCCGCCGGCACCGCGTGGCATGCCGCAGATTGAAGTGACGTTCGACATCGACGCCAACGGCATCATGAGCGTGAATGCGAAGGACAAAGCGACCGGTAAGGCGCAGTCCATCGTGATCAAAGCCAACTCGGGCCTGTCGGACGAAGAGATCGACAAGATGGTCAAAGATGCCGAGGCCAACGCCGAGGCGGATAAAAAGTTTGTCGATCTGGTGCATGCTCGTAACGAAGCCGATCAACTCGCGCATGCCACCAAAAAGGCGATTGCTGATTTGGGCGACAAAGTGTCGGCAGAAGAAAAAACCACGATCGAGGCGGCTATCGCCAAGGTTGAGGAGGCCGTGCAAGGCAACGATAAGGACGCCATTGATGCGGCAGCCAAAACGCTGGGCGAAGCATCCATGCCATTGATGCAGCGCGTTTACGCAGATAAGCAAGCCGAGCAGCAGGCTGGAGCGCAAGCGACTGGCGGTGCGGATGCTGGTGAGCCGAAGGAAAACGTGGTGGATGCCGAGTTTGAAGAAGTGAAAGGCGACGATAAAAAGTAAATCGTTCGCGGAACGAGACACAGCAAGAGCACGGCGCGGGACAGGTTCCCGCGTTCGTGTTTGTGGAATTCAGCAATTCAGTGCGTGAGCAGAACCGGTAGCACATCATGGCCAAGCGCGATCTCTACGAAGTCCTCGGTGTGACGAAAGATGCGTCGGCAGACGACATCAAAAAGGCCTATCGCAAGCTGGCGATGAAATATCACCCGGATCGGAATCCGGATGACAAGTCGGCCGAAGAAAAATTCAAGGAAGTGCAATCGGCCTACGAAATTCTCGCTGACGATCAGAAGCGCGGTGCTTACGACCGTTATGGTCACGCGGCATTTGAGGCGGGCGGTGGTGGTTTTGGTGCGGGTGCAGCGGGGGCCGGCGGCGCCAGTTTCAGCGATATTTTCGGCGATGTATTTGGCGATATTTTTGGCGGTGGTGGCCGCCAGCGTGGTGGCCCGCAGCGCGGTGCGGATTTGCGCTACACGCTGGAAATCTCGCTGGAGAGCGCGGTGCGCGGCACCAAGGTGCAGATCAAAGTTCCCAAGTTGGAAATTTGCGAAACCTGCGAAGGCAGCGGTGCCAAAAAAGGCACGCAGCCGGTGACCTGTACCACCTGTAAAGGTCAAGGCCAGGTGCGGGTGCAGCAGGGCTTTTTCACGTTGCAGCAAACCTGCCCGGCTTGTCGCGGTCGCGGCAAACAAATCAAAGATCCGTGTCCTTCCTGCCGTGGGCAAGGTCGCGTGCAGAAGCAAAAAAATCTGCAGGTAAATATTCCGGCGGGCGTCGATAACGGCGATCGCATTCGTTTGGCCGGTGAAGGCGAGGCAGGCCCGCAGGGCGGCCCGGCCGGTGATCTCTACGTGCAAGTGTCGGTGTTGCCGCACGAATTTTTCGAACGTGAAGGCAACGATTTGCACTGCGATGTACCCATTTCCTTTGTGGATGCGGCGTTAGGTGGCGAGCTGGAAGTACCCACCATGGATGGGCGCGTGAAATTGAAAATTCCGGCCGAGACGCAAACCGGAAAATTGTTCCGTGTGCGCGGCAAAGGGGTGCCCAATGTCCGTGGCGGTGCCGGCGGTGACTTGATCTGCCGTGTGGTGGTGGAGACCCCGGTCAAACTCAACAACAAGCAGAAAGAATTGCTGCGTGCCTTCCAGGATTCACTGCAGGGCAAGGACAATTCACCGCGTCGTGAGAACTGGTTCGACAGCGTGAAGAAGTTCTTCAACGAGCTCTAATCCGACGGTTGGTTGCCCCTGCTTGCCGGGCTCCCGTATCCTCCGGGAGTCCTACCAACGGGCATGGGTATAACAACAATGAAAAAACCCGAATTTACGCGCCGCGATTTTCTGGCCGGCACGGCAGCCACCACATCACTACTGGCGGCACCGCTACCCCTGTGGGCGGCGGATGACGAGGATGCGGGCGCCGACAACATCACGCTCGACGCCAACTACCTGACGCGCCCCTGGAAGGCCACGCCTTACGATCCCTCGCCGCTGACGTACACCTTCGAGGAGATTGAGAAGCATTGGGACAAATTGCTGCGCGGCTATCAGATTTCTTTCCCGTCGGCGGAATATTTGCGTAAGCGCTACCAGCGCTATCCACAACTGTGGAAAGAGCTCAAGTTTCAGGATGAAGACTATGCAATGCACAGTCGCAACGTCCTTGAAGTGTGGTTGTTATTTTTCCGGGGCGATCTCCAGCAAGCACGCAATTTGGGGCTTGAGTACGGCGGCTTTGCGCGGATCCCCGCGATTTTTTCGCAAATTGTCTACGCGATTTATTTGGCGGAATCGCTCAAGGAAAAGCACACGCTGCTGCAAGATGCGGCGCGCAACGTGACGGATTTGGGCACGATCTTCCAGCCACGGCCCGGTGATGACGCCGATTACCGCGCGGATTACGCGCTGATCCGTCTGGGCTACACCTATGCGATGTGCCGCATTGCCGAGGATGTCTCGATCGGCACCGCGCTTCTGCGTGATTACGTCGGTAAAGTGTTTCTCGCCAGCAACGATATTTTGGCGGTGTATCCGGAACATCCGCTGGGCTTGGCGTTGTCAGCCGGCATTCATGCCAACATCATTCGTCGTGGCGGTAAGCTCGCCAGCGGCATCGTGTTTGGCGCAAACGTTGCCGATGCCAAAGGCCGTTTTGAAACGTCATTCTCGATGGTGCCGGACATGGCACTGACGCGTTTTGAGTACGCCAACACCCTGCTGTACATCGACAGTGAAAAGAATATCGACGAGTCGATCGCGCAGTTGGAAATGGCCAGCAATTTCGTGCCGCTGCACGCGGTCGAAGCGCTCGATATTGCTTATGCGAAGAAGCGTCTGGCCGAGGTGCAGGATTTCAAGACCAGCGGCAGCAGTTTCTTTACGTACGACCGTCGCCGTCGCAAGTACCAGAACAAAGGGCAGAGCAACCTCTACGACGTGCTTGCGCCGCCGTTCCTGTTCACGCAATGGGCAGGTTGAGCGGACTAAATCCGCAATAACCGGGCGCGGGTCGGCTGTGTGCTGACGCACGCTACGGGTACACTGGCGGCCTTCTTTCTGGAGGCTTTGCCATGATTCGTATCGCTGTGTGTGGTGCCGGTGGCCGTATGGGTCGCGCACTCTTGCACGCCGTGCATGATGCGGGTGCCGCGATCACTGCCGCGGTCGAGCGCCCGGATTCTTCGCTGGTGGGCGTCGATGTCGGTGATCTGATCGGTCTGGGCAAAACCGGTGTGAAAGTCGCCGGCTCGCTGGCGGACGTGCTGGATGCATTTGATGTAGCCATCGACTTTACTGCGCCTGCCGCTACCGAAGCGCATGTCGCGCTGGCCAGAAAATCCGGCAAAAAACTGGTTATTGGCACGACGGGCTTATCGGACGCACAGCGTGCTGCGCTGAAAGCAGCCGGTGCCGACACCTCGCTGGTGTATGCCGGCAATTATTCGGTTGGCGTTAACGTGTCGCTGAAATTGCTGGAATTGGCCGCCAAAACATTTGGCGACACCGTCGATATCGAAATTCTCGAAGCACATCACCGCCACAAAATCGATGCACCTTCGGGCACGGCGTTGATGATGGGCGAAGCGGTGGCCGGTGCACTGGGGCGCGACCTGAAAAAAGTGGCAGTGCATGGCCGCGAAGGGCATACCGGCGCACGAAATCGTGAATCGATCGGTTTCCAGGTCATTCGTGGCGGTGACATCGTCGGTGATCACACCGTGATGTTCATCGGTGAAGGCGAGCGTGTAGAAATTCGTCACGTTGCGACCAGCCGCATGAATTTCGCCAGTGGCGCCGTCCGTGCCGCACTCTGGTTGCCGTCGCAACCGAAAGGGCTGTACGACATGCGGGATGTGCTGGGCCTGCGCTAGAACCTTAAAGCCTGCGATCGGTTCTGCGCGAAGAGAGGCAATCGGCCCTGACCGTCTGTACGGCCAAGCCGCCGCATCTCCTCGCCGCACCTCATTGCTAAGCCATCGATTCCGTCGTCGCTTCGGGGTGGCCAGACACGCCGCTAATCCCTACAATGCTGGCCCCGAGGTCAGCGGCACCCGGTCCCTGGCCACGCAATCCCCCAAAG
This sequence comes from uncultured Pseudomonadales bacterium, assembly GCA_964574995.1. Taxonomy (GTDB): domain Bacteria; phylum Pseudomonadota; class Gammaproteobacteria; order Pseudomonadales; family JADFDG01; genus JADFDG01. The sequence goes on from CAZNPF010000035.1 coordinate 4,719, forward strand.
CGAGATGAAGCCGGGCTTCATCTCGCTTTTTTACAAGTAAAAACAGCTACTTACCAAATTCAGCACGCATCCTTGCGGCCGCAAACCGCCGCGAGGAGGCCTCGCACAGCCTGAAGGTGGTAGGTCGCGCCCGACGAGTGACTGGAGGTAGACCTTGGCCACGCCCGCCCTGCTTGCTCTCGAAGACGGCAGTCTGTTCCGCGGAGTTGCCCTCGGCGCCACCGGGGAATCCAGCGGTGAGGTGGTGTTCAACACCGCCATGACCGGCTATCAGGAGATCCTCACCGATCCGTCCTACGCCCGGCAGATCGTCACCCTGACCTATCCCCACATCGGCAATACCGGCGTCAACGATGAAGACGACGAAGCCAACCGCACGTGGTGCGCTGGTCTCGTCATTCGCGATGCGACGCAGGTGGTGTCCAGTTTCCGCGCGAAGCAGGATCTGTCGGCGTGGATGCGTGAGCGAAATATCGTCGGTATCGCCGACATCGATACTCGTCGGCTGACGCGTTTGCTGCGCGAGAAAGGTTCGCTCAATGGCTGCATCGTGGCGGGCGAGCAGATTGATGAAAAATCTGCCGTTGCAGCGGCGAAAAATTTTCCCGGCCTGAATGGCATGGATCTGGCGAAAGTCGTCAGTTGCACTCAGCCGTATGCGTGGAAAGAAGGTACTTGGGCGTTGGGTGCGGGCCATCGTCCGGCGCCGGCCGCGCAGCCATTCAAAGTGGTTGCGTATGATTTTGGCGTGAAGATCAATATTCTGCGCATGTTGGTGGATCGCGGATGCGATCTCACCGTGGTGCCGGCGCAAACGTCAGCGGCCGATGTGCTGGCGATGAAGCCGGATGGCGTGTTTCTTTCCAATGGCCCTGGCGACCCGGCACCTTGCGATTACGCGATTGCGGCAATCCAGGAATTTTTGAAAATTGATTTGCCGGTGTTTGGTATCTGCTTGGGACATCAGTTGCTGGCGCTCGCATCCGGTGCGCAGACGCTGAAGATGCCGCACGGTCATCATGGCGCGAACCATCCGGTGCAAGACATCGAGAGCGGCCGCGTGATGATTACGTCGCAGAATCACGGTTTTGCGGTAGACGAAAAAACATTGCCGGCGACTTTGCGCGTCACGCATCGCTCGCTGTTCGATGGCACTAACCAAGGCATTCATCGTACCGATAAGCCGGCGTTCAGTTTTCAGGGCCACCCGGAAGCGAGCCCGGGCCCGCACGAAGCGGATGTGCTATTCGATCATTTCATCGAGTTGATGCAACAACGACGCGGCTGAGCGTGGTGAAACGCGTGTTGGCCGTGCTTCGGTGCGGTTGGTTTTTCACTTCAGCGCAGTGCCTACAGTAAAGAGCAGAGCCATGCCGAAACGTACAGACATCAAAAGCATTCTCATCATCGGTGCCGGTCCGATTGTGATCGGGCAGGCCTGCGAATTCGATTACTCCGGCGCGCAAGCCTGCAAGGCGCTACGCGAAGAGGGCTACCGCGTCATCTTGGTGAATTCCAATCCGGCGACGATCATGACCGATCCGTCGATGGCCGATGTCACGTACATCGAACCGATCACTTGGCAAACCGTCGCCCGCATCATCGAGAAAGAGCGCCCCGATGCGGTACTGCCGACCATGGGTGGTCAGACAGCGCTGAACTGTGCGTTGGATCTGTCGAAAAATGGTGTGCTAGAAAAATTTAATGTCGAAATGATCGGTGCGCGTGCGGAAGCGATTCGCAAGGCGGAGGACCGCTCGTTATTCGATAAGGCCATGCGTGCGATCGGTTTGGAATGCCCGCGTTCGGCGTTGGCGCATTCGATGGAAGAGGCACTGCAGGTTATCGACTCCATCGGTTTCCCCTGCATTATTCGCCCGTCTTTCACCATGGGCGGCTCGGGTGGCGGTATTGCCTATAACCGTGAAGAGTACGAAGAAATTTGTCAGCGCGGCTTGGACCTGTCGCCAACCAAAGAGTTGCTGATCGACGAATCGTTGATCGGTTGGAAGGAATACGAGATGGAGGTTGTTCGCGATAAGAACGACAACTGCATCATCGTGTGCTCGATCGAAAACTTTGATCCGATGGGCGTGCACACCGGCGATTCGATCACCGTTGCGCCGTCGCAAACGCTCACCGACAAGGAATATCAGATTATGCGTAACGCCTCTTGCGCGGTGTTGCGTGAGATCGGCGTTGAAACCGGCGGCTCCAACGTGCAGTTCGGTATTCATCCGGACACTGGGCGTA
>CAZNPF010000036.1:0-6603 GCA_964574995.1 uncultured Pseudomonadales bacterium
TCATCGCGGTGATGCTGAGTGTTGCGGTCAAGCGGACTCGCAAGCGACTGGATTAAGCGTTTTCTTTATACTGCGGGCCCCGAAAGAGGCCTCGCATGAAAGTCCGTACTCGTGTTGCTCCGTCGCCGACTGGCGACCCCCACGTTGGCACCGCCTACGTTGCCTTGTTCAACCTTGCGTTTGCGCGCGCACATGGCGGGCAGTTCCTGCTGCGCATCGAAGATACCGACCGCGAACGTTCGACGCCGGAATCTGAGCAGGCCATTCTCGATTCCTTGCGTTGGCTGGGCCTTGGTTGGGATGAAGGCCCGGACAACGGCGGCCCACATGGCCCGTACCGGCAGAGCGAGCGCGGTGACATCTACGCAAAACACACGCAAGTTCTTCTCGACAAGGGGCATGCTTTCCGTTGCTTCTGCACCAAAGAGCGCCTTGACGCGTTACGTGCGGAACAAACGGCGGCGCAGAAAACTCCCGGCTACGATGGCCACTGTGTGGCGCTGTCAGCGCAGGTTGTCGCGCAGAAAATAGCAGCCGGTGAAGCCCATGTGGTGAGGATGAAAGTGCCGCGCCCGGGCACGCTGGAGGGCGAGGGCGCGATTTGCGAAATCAACGATCTGCTGCGCGGAAAAATTGAAATTCCGTGGGAGCAGGTGGACATGCAGGTGCTGATGAAGGCCGATGGCATGCCGACCTATCACTTGGCCAATGTGGTCGATGACCATCTGATGGATATCACGCACGTATTGCGCGGTGAGGAGTGGATCAGCTCTGCGCCAAAACACAAATTGCTGTACGAATATTTCGGCTGGCAGATGCCGGTGCTGTGCCACTTGCCGCTGCTACGTAATCCGGATAAATCCAAACTCAGCAAACGCAAGAATCCCACCAGCATCAACTACTACCGACGCATGGGTTTTCTGCCGGAAGCGCTGCTGAATTATCTCGGCCGCATGGGCTGGTCGATGCCGGATGAGCGCGAGAAATTCAATTTCGACGACATGGTGAAGCACTTCGATTTGATGCGCGTGTCGCTGGGCGGACCGGTATTCGATGTCGAAAAACTCACTTGGCTCAATGGCCAGTGGATGCGTGAGTTGACGCCGGTGCAGTTTGTGGAACGCTTGCAAGCGTGGGCGTTGAACGAAACGTATCTCGGCCCGTTGGTTCCGCATGTGCAAGGCCGCACACAGGTATTTACGGATGTCGCGCCGCTGGCCGCATTCATGTTGTCCGGGCAGTTAAAACTCGATCCGGCGCAATTTGCCGTGAAGGGCATGAGCACCGAAGACGTAGTGAAACTGCTGCAGTTTCTGCAATGGCGTCTGGAGGCGATGCGTCGCTGGGACAAGGACGCCATCAATGCCGAGGTGTCGCAGTTGGCGACGCAGATGAGCTTGAAGATGCGCGACTTTCTGGCACCGGTCTTTGTGGCGGTGTCTGGCAGCGCCAGTTCTATCTCGGTGTTGGATGCCATGGCCGTGTTGGGTTCGGACATGACCCGCGCCCGGCTGCGGCATGCCATCGAGACCTTGGGCGGCGTGTCGAAAAAACAGGCAAAAGAGTTGGAAAAGGCCTACCGCGTCTTGGGTGGTGCTGGGGCCGGCGAGGGCGAGAACTGGATTTCTTGACAGCCTCGGGGGTGCTTCCCATAATCCGCGCCCTCAGATGTGGGGCTATAGCTCAGCTGGGAGAGCGCAACAATGGCATTGTTGAGGTCATCGGTTCGATCCCGATTAGCTCCACCACTCATGTAACGGAAAAGGCACCTTCGGGTGCCTTTTTTCGTTCTGGAGCACGCGTCAGGGTAATCCCCCTTCACTCAGTCGCAGGCCAGGCATGCAAACCGCTACGTGCCAGTTGCGCGAGTTCGTCCATGGCAACGATTTGCACGGTACGGCCGTCCAGTTTCACCAATCCTTGCGACTGAATGCGCGTCAGTGCACGGCTCACTGTTTCTTGCGTCAGCCCGAGGTAGTTGGCGATATCACCACGGCTCATCGGTAGCACGAAGGCATCGGCACGCAAGCCGCGCTGCGCTTGTCGCCGCGACAGGCTGAGTAGAAATCCGGCCAGCGAGGCCGGGGCTCCCGTGTGCCGAGCGTCCGCGAGACGATCCTGCGTGTCGTGCAATTCTCGGCTGACAACATGCAGCAACTTGCTGTGCATGGCGGGCATCTGCGCGGCCAGTTTTTCATACCGCGCCAGTGGAATTCGGCAAATCAGCGACGTATCCAGTGCGATCGCGCTTTGCGCGTGCACGCCGTGAAACAACGATTCCAAGCCGACCACGTCGCCCGGCAAAGAAAAGCCGGTGATGTGCTCATTACCTTCCGGTGTGATGCGCCAGCATTTGAGCGCGCCGCTGCGTAGGGCGTAAATGCTGTCGACCGTTTCGCCGGCACGAAATAGCAACGCGCCACGGCGTAGTGGACGTGCGCGCTGGACGATGCCGTTGAGTGCTGCGCGATATTCCTCGTCGCCGTCGTCGCCCGGTAGGCAGAGCCCGCGAATGGAGCAGCGCTCGCAGGACACCTCGGTGTGCGGTAGTGCGTCGGTCCCCACGTCGAATGGATTTGGCGCCTTCATCTCACGTCAACCGGTCTCGATCGCCTTGGTTTGCCTGATCTAAACAGGTTTCCGTGGGGGCGTCTGCGCTGGAACGGCTGCAGGAGGTAGATGGGGCAGGAAATTCGACAGAGTTTTGATTTATATCAAACGGGGCGCGGTGTGCTGCTCCTAGTCTTCCTTCACACCACCAGATGTGGTGGATAACAAGGACGAGAACCACAATATGTGTGCCCAGCCTGTTGATTCCGCGACCCTGTCGCCCGAAACCGCCGCCCCAATCCACACCGCCATCCCGACCTCGCTGATCAAGCGTGATGGCCGTGAAGTGCCGTTTGATGCCGCCCGTATTGAGAAGGCGATCGCCGCCGCTGGCAAGGCCACCGGGGAGTTCGCCGCTGAAGAGGCTGCCCGGCTGACCCGGACCGTTCTCAATCTGCTGGCGTGGAAGCACGGTAGCGGCACGCTACCCAAGGTCGAGCAGATTCAGGATCTGGTGGAGCAGGTGCTGGTGACGTCCGATCACTTCGCCACCGCACGCGCTTACATCGTCTACCGTGAGCAGCGTGCGCGGTTGCGTAAGGACAAGAAAACGATCGTCGACGTCGAGCAGTCGATCAACGAGTACGTCAATCGGGCCGATTGGCGCATCAAGGCCAACGCGAACCAAGGCTATTCGCTGGGCGGTTTGATTCTCAACACCTCCGGCAAAGTAGTCGCGAATTACTGGTTGTCGCACGTGTACCCGCCGGAAGTGGGTGTGGCGCACCGTGAGGGCGACATTCACGTGCACGATCTCGACATGCTGGCCGGTTATTGCGCCGGCTGGTCGCTGCGCCAGTTATTGCACGAAGGCCTCAACGGCGTGCCCGGCAAAGTGGAAGCAAAACCGCCGAAGCATTTTTCCAGCGCGGTTGGCCAAATCGTGAATTTTTTGGGAACGTTGCAAAACGAGTGGGCCGGTGCGCAGGCGTTCAGTTCTTTCGATACCTACATGGCGCCGTTCATTCGCAAGGATGGCAACAGTTACGAAGAAGTGAAGCAGTGCATTCAGGAATTGATTTACAACCTGAATGTGCCATCCCGTTGGGGCACGCAGACGCCATTCACCAATCTGACGTTCGACTGGGTCTGCCCAGACGATCTAAAAGAGCAGGTGCCAGTGATCGGTGGTGCGGAAATGCCGTTCACTTATGGCGATCTGCAAGTCGAAATGGACATGATCAATCGTGCGTACATCGAAGTGATGACCACGGGTGATGCCATGGGCCGCGTGTTTACCTTCCCGATCCCGACTTACAACATCACCAAAGATTTCGATTGGTATTCGCCGAACGCACTGGCGTTGCTGGAAATGACTGCAAAATATGGTCTTCCATATTTCCAGAACTTTGTGAATTCCGACCTCACGCCCAATATGGTGAGATCGATGTGTTGCCGCCTACAGCTTGACCTGCGTGAATTGCTCAAGCGTGGCAATGGTCTATTCGGTTCGGCGGAGCAAACGGGATCGATCGGCGTGGTGACCGTGAACTGCGCGCGGCTAGGCCATGTGTATGCGGGTGATGAGCCAGCGCTGATGCGGCGTCTTGACGAGCTCATGGAAATTGGCCGCAACAGTCTGGAACTCAAGCGCAAGGTCATTCAGCAGTTGATGGATCAAGGCTTGTATCCATACACCAAGCGTTACCTCGGAACGCTGCGCAATCATTTTTCCACGATTGGCGTGAACGGCGTCAACGAGATGATCCGCAATTTCACGCATGGTGAACACGACATCACCACCGCGGAAGGTCATGCCATGGCAGTTCGGATGCTCGATCATATTCGGGCGCGGATGGTGCAATTCCAGGAAGAAACTGGCCATTTGTATAATTTGGAAGCAACGCCGGCTGAAGGCACTACCTACCGTTTTGCGAAAGAAGATCGCAAACGTTTTCCGGACATCCTGCAAGCCGGAACGCTTGAAAAACCCTATTACACCAACAGTTCGCAACTGCCGGTGGGTTACACCGACGATCCGTTCTTGGCGTTGACCATGCAGGATGATCTGCAGACCAAGTACACCGGCGGTACGGTGCTGCACCTTTACATGAACGAGCGGCTGTCGAGTGTCGATGCTTGCCGAAAATTGATCACGCGTGCATTGACGAACTTCCGTCTGCCGTATATTACGGTAACGCCGACATTCTCGATCTGCCCGCATCACGGGTATCTCGCGGGTGAGCACGAGTTCTGTCCAAAGTGCGACGCAGAACTGTTGGCGAAAAAACAATCCTGCTGCTGAGAAATGTCATGACTGAAGAATCGAAAAAATCTGGGTTATTAGCCAGCGTGGCAAAAATGTTTACGCCAGACCCGAGCAAACCATCTGCGCCGCCGCCGTCATGTTGCGGTGAGTGTGGTGGCGGGAAAAAGGGCGACAACGAGGCAAGCAAAACCAGTAATGCAAGCAATAACAAGCAATAGCAAGCAATAAAAAGGAGAGTGCACCATGACGATCATGAACGAGCATATGCAACAGGCTGCAACCGCTCTGCGTGACGAAGAGCGTACGCGCTGCGAAGTGTGGACGCGGGTGATGGGTTATCACCGCCCAGTGTCGGAGTTCAACGCCGGCAAGCAATCTGAGCATCGCGAGCGTCAGCATTTCCAAGAAGCGCGTTGCCATGAGCACGTCGGCTGCCCCTGAGACGCTGCTCGACCTGCGCATCGGCGGCATAACACCGATGTCGACCGTCGACTGGCCTGGCCAGTTGGCGGCCGTGGTGTTTTTACAAGGATGCCCGTGGCGCTGCGCGTACTGTCACAACAACGATTTGCAATCCGCGTGCGGTGAAGGACGAGTGCCTTGGACGCAAGTGGAACATCTGCTGCACTTGCGTCGCGGTCTGCTTGATGGCGTGGTGTTCAGTGGCGGTGAGCCGACAGCACAACGCGATCTGGCGGCAGCGGTGGCGCGCGTGCGTGAGCTCGGGTTTGCTTGCGCGTTGCACACGGCGGGTGTCTATCCGCGCCGAGTAGCAGAATCGCTGTCGGGTCTGGATTGGATCGCGTTGGACATCAAAGCACTCCCCGAGGAATACGACGCACTCACGGGTGTACCCGGCAGCCGTGATCGCGTCGACGAAACGCTAGATTTATTGCTGGCCAGCGGCAAATCTTTTGAGTGCCGCACCACGGTCGACTGGGCGATGTTATCGCCCGGCGACTTGGTGATTTTGGGTGAGCGTCTCGCTGCGATGGGTGTGACCGATTACGCAGTACAAATCGCGCGCCCGGCGGGGAGAGATTATCGGCCGCATCGTGGGATCAGCACGGCGCTGAAGGGTGAGGATGCGATTGCCCGGCTGGCGGAACTCTTCCCACGATTCACTCTGCGCGCGGCTTGATGTGCATCAAGTCCACCGATGTCGCGTTGGCCGACACTTTGATTTCCGGTGATTGACACCTTGGCGTTGCGTGGTCAAACCATGTCGACTCTCCCGCTCGTTTATTCCTGCAGCGGATGCTCGAACGTCGCTCAGCTGGCGAACCGTATTGCCGTGCAGATGGATCGTGAAGGCACGGCAGAGATGTCCTGTATTGCCGGTGTCGGCGGTGGTGTGCCGGCACTCGTTAATCGCGCGCAATCCGGACGTTTCATTCTCGCTATTGATGGTTGCGCATTACATTGCGCCGCCGCCTGTCTGGCGCGTGCAGGTGTGACGGCATCGTTGCATGTCACGCTGTCTGACGATGGTGTACGTAAGCGTTACCATACGGATGTGCCGGACAGCGACATGAAGCGCATTCACGCCAAAATTGTCGATGAGTTGGCCGAAGCAATGAGCGTACAAGCGGAACCACATGACGCCGATACGGCGAAAAAAGTTCTGACACGCTAAATGCACAGCGTTTATTGAAGTAGCGGGAATTTTTGGTTTCCGTTGGTCTTTTCTTGCGTGGCGTCTGAAGCGCCGCGATGTGGCGCGATGTGACGCGATGTAACGCGATGTGGCGCGATGTGACGCGATGTGGCGCGATGTGATGCAG
>CAZNPF010000037.1:0-5718 GCA_964574995.1 uncultured Pseudomonadales bacterium
GCTCGTACAACCCGGTTGTGCGCGGCCACAGCGGGCAGATTCGCAAGGCGGTTGACCTATTGCTGGAAGCACGTCGGCCGGTTCTTTACACCGGTGGCGGCGTCGTCCAAGGAGAAGCCTGCGCGGCGCTAGTCGAGTTGGCGAAAATGCTCGGCTTTCCGGTAACCAATACGCTGATGGGACTGGGTGCGTATCCGGCCACGGACAAACAGTTCATCGGCATGCTGGGCATGCACGGAACGTACGAAGCAAACATGGCCATGCATCATGCGGATGTCGTGTTTGCCATCGGCGCACGCTTTGATGACCGTGTTACGAGTAACACCAAAAAATTCTGCCCGGATGCGCGCTTCATTCATATCGATATTGATCCGGCATCGATTTCGAAAAACATACGCGCTGATATTCCCATCGTCGGCTCGGCCGAGCAGGTGCTTACCGATATGGTCGCCATGCTCAAGCAAACCGGAGAAAAAGCCGATGCGACAGCGTTGGATGCTTGGTGGAAGCAGATCAATGACTGGCGAAAAGTGCATGGCATGCGCTATGAGCAGGGCAGTGGCCTGCTGAAGCCGCAGCAAGTCATCGAAGCGTTATACAAGACGACAAAAGGCGATGCTTTCGTGACGTCTGATGTGGGGCAACATCAAATGTTCGCCGCGCAGTACTACAAGTTCGACAAGCCGCGTCGTTGGATTAACTCTGGCGGTCTAGGCACGATGGGCTTTGGCTTGCCGGCAGCGATGGGTGTGCAAATGGCTTATCCGGATGCGGTGGTCGCCTGCGTGACGGGTGAAGGATCTATCCAGATGAACATTCAAGAACTTTCCACCTGCAAACAGTACGAATTGCCGGTGAAAATTATCAACGTCAACAACCAATCGCTGGGCATGGTTCGGCAGTGGCAGGACATGCAATACGAAGGCCGCCATTCACATTCCTACATGGAATCACTGCCGGATTTCGTCAAGTTGGCCGAGGCCTATGGGCATGTCGGGATCAAAGTGACGAAAGTGGCAGATCTTGAGCCTGCCATGAAAGAGGCCTTTAAGTTGAAGGATCGTTTGGTGTTCATGGATATTTATGTGGACCCGGAAGAACACGTGTATCCGATGCACATTGGTGATGGCTCCATGCGCGACATGTGGCTTTCGAAGACGCAGAGGACCTGAGCCATGCGCCGTATTATTTCAATTCTGATGGAAAACGAGCCGGGCGCATTGTCGCGCGTGGTGGGTTTGTTCTCGCAGCGCGGCTATAACATTGACACGCTCAATGTCGCGCCAACCGAAGATGCGACTTTGTCGCGATTGACGCTGACGACGGCTGGCGACGAGCAAAAAATCGAACAAATCACGAAGCAACTGAATAAGTTGGTAGAAGTGGTCAAAGTGGTCGATCTCACCGAAGGCGCGCACATTGAACGAGAGCTCATGCTGGTCAAGCTGAAGGCGGTGGGTGCTCAGCGTGCGGAAATCAAACGGACCGCAGATATTTTTCGGGGGCAGGTGGTTGATGTGACTGGCTCGGTATACACCGTCCAGCTCGCAGGCACATCCGATAAACTGGACGCGTTTATTCAAGCAATTGGTCAAGATCAAGTGCTCGAAGTGGCGCGCAGCGGTGTTTCTGGCATCGCGCGTGGCGATAAAGTTCTTTCAATCTGATGTTTTAAAAACATTTCAATCAGGGTCATAAGCCCTGCAACTCACGAAAGGGTAAAGCGATGCAAACTTACTATGACAAGGACTGCGACATTTCCATCATCCGCGGGATGAAAGTCGCGATCATCGGTTATGGCTCACAAGGCCACGCCCACGCACTTAACTTGAAGGATTCCGGTGTCAGCGTGACCGTTGGTTTGCGCGCTGACTCGCCGACGGTAGAGAAGGTCAAGAAATCCGGCCTAGACACGAAGCCAGTTGCGGATGCGGTCAAATGGGCCGATCTGGTCATGATCTTGACCCCGGACGAGTTCCAGTCGCAGCTGTACAAAAACGAGATTGAACCGAATATCAAAAAGGGCGGCGTGCTGGCGTTTGCGCATGGTTTTGCCATTCATTACAACCAAGTTGTGCCGCGCAAGGATCTCGACGTCATCATGATTGCACCGAAAGCACCGGGTCACACGGTGCGCTCTGAGTTCGCAAAAGGTGGCGGTATTCCTGATCTAGTTGCGATTTATCAGAATGCCTCCGGCAAGGCGCGCGACATCGCTTTCTCATACGCATCTGCGGTGGGTGGTGGTCGCACGGGTATTTTGGAAACGTCTTTTAAGGATGAAACAGAAACCGATCTGTTTGGTGAGCAAGCGGTTCTTTGTGGTGGCGCGGTTGAACTGGTGAAGATGGGCTTTGAGACGCTGGTGGAAGCCGGTTACGAGCCGGAAATGGCGTACTTCGAGTGTCTGCATGAGCTGAAGCTCATTGTCGACCTGATGTACGAGGGTGGCATTGCCAACATGAACTACTCAATTTCCAACAACGCTGAGTATGGCGAGTACGTGACTGGTCCGAAGGTCATCAATGAGGAATCGCGCAAAGCCATGCGCGAGGCACTCAAGCGCATCCAAACGGGTGAATATGCCAAGGCCTTCATCCAGGAAGGCGCCACCAATTACTCGTCGATGACGGCTTATCGCCGCAATAATGCGGCACACCCAATCGAAGTAGTCGGCGGTAAGTTGCGGTCGATGATGCCGTGGATTACGGCCAACCGCTTGGTCGACAAATCACGCAATTGATTGTGGCGACGATGAGCAGAATCACGAAAAGCGCGGCATTTGCCGCGCTTTTCGCTGGTGCTGCGGACATATGAAAAGCGCATGTGTCAGCGCTATGATGAACGACGGCCACTGAGGGATCCGGGGATGAACAATCAATCAAAGCCACCGAGCGACCGGCGTCCCGAGCACGACGGCGACGATCATGAGGGTGTTGCGCTTGAGGTGATCGAGCGCATCGTCGAAGGTGGTCGTGCTGTGCGCCAAAGAGGTATTTATCTGCTACCTAATCTGGTCACTATCGGTGCGATGTTCTTTGGCTTCTCGGCCATTCTTGCTGCCATGAATGGTCAGTGGGAACGCGCTGCAATTATGGTTTTTGTGGCGGGCGTGTTAGACGGTCTCGATGGTCGTATTGCGCGAATGACCAACACACAAAGTGAATTCGGCGCGCAACTGGACTCACTGTCTGATGCCGTCGCATTTGGACTTGCCCCCGCGATTGTCATGTTTGCGTGGGCGCTGCATACGCTCGGTAAAATTGGTTACGCCATTGCGTTTATCTATGCCGCATGTGCTGCATTACGTCTCGCACGCTTTAACGTGCAAATGGATACGGCCGACAAGCGATATTTCACGGGGCTGCCCAGCCCGGCAGCCGCAGCAACGGTCGCTGGTATGGTGTGGGTAGCGGCTGAATATGATGTCGTGCTTCAGCCATCAATTGCGCTGGCGGCGGCGGCGGTCACCGCGTTGGCGGCTGTATTGATGATTAGCAGTGTGCGCTTCTACAGCTTCAAAGATCTGCATATGGGGCGCGTGCCGTTGTACATGTTGGTGGCGGTGGTGCTCATCATCGCAGTGGTGCAAACCAGTCCGCCTACAGCGCTCTGGGGCGTTGCGCTGGTTTATGCCGCCTCGGGTCCGATGGGCGCATTGCTTCGTTCGCGTTCATCTGAAACCTCGACGGGTAGTGGGAACCCCTAATCTGTCAGCAAGGTCTGCAGATGTGACAACAGGGAGATAACCATGTTGATTCGCATTGCAGACCTAGATGCGCCGGCTGCATCTGAAATCACCGAAGAGACGGTGTGGCGTTCTCGTCGAGAATTATTGAAAGCAAGCACGGCGGTGTCGGCGTTAGCGCTGACTGTGGGGTTGCCTGTCAGCGCAGCGGCAGGATCATCAAAAGGTACCCCGTCGTTGGTGGCGGCGGTTGCGGATGATCCACGTGTGCCATCGTGGCTGCACGAACAAGTGCGGTCGAGACGTGCGACATCTTTCCAAGCGCCCGGTGAACCACTGACGCCGTGGAAGGACGTCAGTACCTACAATAATTTCTACGAATTTGGAACTCAGAAGTCCGATCCTTCAGAAAACACATCTCAGTTTTCTCCGTGGCCTTGGCGCGTACTCATTGATGGCGAAGTAGCGAAACCCGGCTATTACATGCTGGAAGATTTATTGCGACCGCATGTCATGGAAGAGCGAATTTATCGCTTTCGCTGTGTTGAGGCATGGTCGATGGTTGTGCCTTGGACAGGATTTCCGCTCGCAGACTTAGTGCGTCGCGTTCAGCCCACATCTCGCGCGCGTTATATCGCATTTCAGACATTGCATGATCCCGTGCGTATGCCGGGGCAGCGTGAGCGGTGGTTGGAATGGCCTTATGTGGAAGGGTTACGCATGGACGAGGCGATGCACCCACTGGCGTTGATTGCAACGGGTGTCTACGGCCGTAGTTTGCCGATGCAGAACGGCGCGCCGCTGCGATTGATTGTGCCGTGGAAATACGGGTTCAAGAGTGTGAAGTCGATTGTGCGGATTTCGTTTGTCGAGAAACAACCATCAACCACTTGGTCAGCGATGGCGCCACGAGAATATGGCTTCTATGCCAATGTGAATCCGGATGTGGATCACCCGCGCTGGAGTCAGAAGCGCGAGCGTCGACTTCCCATTCAATTTTTCTCACCGAATTGGCGCGAAACGTTGCCGTTCAATGGATATGCCGCACAAGTGGCGAGCATGTATCGCGGCATGGATTTGCGAAAAAATTTCTAATGCCCAGCGCAATAATTGCTGCGTTGCTATTAATGCTCGCTGGGCTTGCCGGTTGGCGCATCGCCGCAGACGATGTGGGCCCGGACCCCGCAAAGTGGTTGTTGCACGAAACGGGTTTCTGGGCGTTAACGCTGTTGTGCGCAACATTGGCCGTTTCGCCACTGCGTAGGCTGATGAATAAACCGCAACTTGTGCGGTGGCGCCGCCCTTTGGGTTTGGCTGGATTTGCCGTGGTCTGCGCACATTTGTTGGTTTATGCGACGGTTTTTCACGGCCTAGATTGGTTGGCAATTGCTGATGACATCACGCGCCGGACCTACATCATCGTAGGGATTGCTGCATGGTTGATGCTTGTTCCCATGGCAGTGACATCGTCAAAAAATGCGAGACGACATTTGGCTGAGCGATGGGTGACGATTCATCGAATGATTTATGTGATCGTGCCGCTTGGGGTGCTCCATCAGGGTTTGGCGCAAAAAGCTGATCATGGGCAAACTTTTGTGTTTGCAGCGCTGACTGTCTGTTTTTTGATCGAGCGAGCGCTGAGCCGCTACGGCAAGACCGCGTGGGCTCGTCAAGTGCGTAAGCAAGAAAAAACAAATGCGAAAGTTGGTTGACAGGGTGGAGTGTCTACGTAGAATGGCGCTCCCTCGCGGGCACCGCCCGCGGCTCTTTAACAATCTGGCAGGCAATACGTGTGGGTGCTTACCCGAGCGGTGGTCAGGACAAACCTGGCAATCGCAAGGTAAGCAACTCGTCAGCCGGTGCTTCTTAATGGGGTGCCGGTCGAAAATGAGCGCGTAAATTCCGAGCGAGAAGCCGGGTCATGTATGCACGCCCTTCGGGGCAGGATCTTCGGATCCGCAACGCTCTACTTAATTGAAGAGTTTGATCATGGCTCAGATTGAACGCTGGCGGCAGGCCTAACACATGCA
>CAZNPF010000038.1:0-5016 GCA_964574995.1 uncultured Pseudomonadales bacterium
CTGGCTACGAACCAGGTGGTCGGGAGTTCGAATCTCTCCGGGCGCGCCATTTTCTGACAAAAACGCCGGCTTTCAGCCGGCGTTTTGCGTTCTGACTCGTATGTTTTGCGTCTGTTTTAAGCGCTGCGCCCGCAGGCATCGGCTATGAATTGGCGCCCCGGACAGGACTTGAACCTGTGACCTTCCCCTTAGGAGGGGGACGCGCTATCCGCTGTGCCACCGGGGCGTAAGCCCGCTATTCTAGGCAACAGCGCCGCAAGTCTCCATGTGTGGTGCACCAAGGACGGAAAAGACTGTGCCATCAAACTCCTCGACATCCGCAACCGATCGTCCGCGCCTCGATAGCAGTGCGCTCGCCGAGTTGCGCATGGTGCTCGGTGATGACTTCACCGTACTGATCAATACATGGCAGGCCGACAGTCAGAAACGTTTATCCATGCTGCGCGCTGCGCTGTCGGATGGCGATGCGTCGCGGTTGCGTGAAACAGCGCACTCACTCAAGGGTTCCAGTCTCAATCTCGGTGCATTACGTCTGGGTGATTGTTGCTTGGCGCTGGAAAGCGCGGCGCGTAATGGCACGTTGGATCAGGCATCGGTCCTGCTGGTTGCCATTGAAACTGAATATGACGCGGTGGCACCGCTGTTGATCGCCAGCCTGAAGGGTTAAGGTCCACGGGCAGTCGTCCTGACGCAGCAGCCCGCTATACTTGCAAACCCTTCTGCGTAACGTGCGCGGAAGCCTCGTGCTGAGTCCTTAATGTCCGATCTCCCACTCCTGCAGGCCACGGCACTCACGGCGGTGCGCGATCGGCGTGTGCTGTTCCGTGATCTTGCGGTGCAGATCGCTGCGGGCGAAGCGTGGCGAGTGGAAGGTGCGAATGGCGCTGGCAAAACCACGCTACTGCGAATTCTGTGTGGGCTCGATCAAGACTATGAAGGGCATATCGAGTTTCCGCGTGCAAACGCCACGGCGGAGCCTTGGCGCGCCGATGTGCTATTTCTCGGACATTTACCCGGCCTGAAACCCACGCTCACGGCGGAAGAAAATCTCGACTGGTTGTGCCGGTTGCGTGAACGACCGCCACGCCTGAATGCGCGTGATGCGCTGATGCATGTCGGGCTGCGTGGTTACGAAGACGTGCCGGTATCGACGTTGTCGGCAGGTCAGCGCCGCCGTGTTGCTTTGGCGCGGTTGTATATCGAACAAGCGACGCTCTGGGTATTGGATGAACCATTTACGGCGATTGATCGGCAAGGCGTTGGTGAACTGGAAACCTTGTTGTCAGCGCATGTGAGCACCGGTGGTGCTGTGCTTGTGACAACGCATCACGCATTGGCCATGCCGGTACGCGCGCTGACGTTGGGGCAATCGGCATGAGTGGTTTCAGCGCGGTGTTGCGACGTGATCTTGCATTGGCGTGGCGTGCGCGAGGCGATCTCGTTAATCCACTGGGATTTTTTCTATTGGTGGTGTCGTTGTTCCCATTGGGGATGAGCCCGGAGCCGAAGCTGCTGGCAGAGATTGGGCCCGGTTTGGTGTGGATCGCAGCATTGCTGGCAGTGTTGTTGTCGTTGGAAACATTGTTTCGCGCTGATCGTGACGATGGCTCGCTAGAACAATTGCTGATGTCGCCAGTCCCGTTACCTTTACTGGCGTTGGCGCGTGTGATCGCGCAAGTGCTCACGGTGGGGTTGCCGTTGGTGGTGATGGCGCCCGTGCTGGCTGTGATGCTGGGAATTTCTGGTGACGCATTCCGTGCGTTGATGGCCGGGCTTGCACTGGGCGTGCCGGTGCTGTGCATGGTGGGCGCGATCGGCGCAGCACTGACAGCGGGGCTTGCACGTGGTGGCGTGTTGGTTGCGCTGATCGTGTTGCCGCTGTATGTGCCAGTACTCATTTTTGGTGCCGGTGCAGCGTGGAGCGCGGGCTTGGGTTTGCCATACACCGGACAACTTGCCGTGTTGGGTGCCTTGCTGGCGTTATCGACGGCACTGACACCTTTTGCGATTGCTGGCGCGCTGCGCGTCAGTGGGAGTCATTGATATGTGGCAATACTTGGAACGCTTGTGGCATCGCCTCGGTTCGCCGCGACATTTCTATGAGTTGAGCGAATTGTGGCTGCCGTGGTTTGCAGTGCCCGCACTGATTTTATGCACGGTGGGTATTTTCTGGGGCTTGCTGTTTGCGCCGCCGGATTATCAACAAGGCCATAGTTTCCGCATTATTTATCTGCATGTGCCCGCAGCGAGCCTCGCGCTCTCCGCCTATTTTGCGATGGCGGTGGCGGGTGTGGTGGTGCTGGTCTGGCGCATGAAAATGGCAGAAATCGTATTGCAATGCATTGCCGTGCCAGGTGCAGCCATGTGTGCGCTGGCGCTGTTCACTGGCGCAGTCTGGGGGAAGCCCACCTGGGGCACATACTGGTTTTGGGATGCGCGCATCACTTCTATGTTGGTGCTGCTATTTTTGTATTTTGGTGTGATTGCCTTGGGCTCAGCGATCAGTTCGCCTGTTTTGGCGGCGCGTGCAACCAGTGTTTTGGCGATAGTCGGCGCCATCAATATTCCGATCATTAAATATTCGGTGGATTGGTGGAATACGCTGCATCAGCCCGCCACGTTCACCATGACTGAAAAGCCCGCCATGGTGCCGGATATGTATGTGCCATTGATCGTGTGTATTTTCGGATTTTATTTTCTATTCGCGACCGTGTTGCTGCTGCGTGTGCGCAATAACATTCTTGAACGTGAAGCCGGTGCGCGGTGGGTAAAAGAACTGGTCGCGCCTTCTGATGCGGAGGGCCGCTGAGATGGTGTTTTCTGACTTCAACGATCTGTTGCACATGGGTGGGCACGGTTTTTACGTCTGGCTGTCTTACGGTGCAGCAGTTATCACCTTGTCGTGGCTGGTGATTGCTCCGTTATTGCATCGTCGACGTTTGCTGGCGAGCATGGCGAGCATGGCGCGCGAGGCGCGTCGCGCTGCGCCACGCATTTCTCATCCAGTTTCCAAGGAGTAACGGTATGCATCCCGTACGCAAGCAGCGTTTGTTGATTGTGCTGGGTGCGCTGCTGCTGCTGGGCGTGGCGGTGGGGCTGGCTGCTTGGGCGCTGCGGGAAAACCTCAATGCGTTTTATGCGCCCATGGATATCGCCAACGGCAATGCACCGGTGGACCGTCGGATTCGCGCTGGCGGGTTGGTCGTCGCCGGCTCGCTGAAGCGTGACGGTGAGTCCCTGCACGTGGAATTTGAGATCACGGACGGCAAGGCCACGGTGCCCGTCAGTTACGACGGCATCCTGCCGGACCTGTTTCGTGAGGGGCAGGGGATCTTGGCGACCGGCAAGCTGGCTGCCGATGGTCACTTCACGGCCGAGGAGGTTCTCGCCAAGCACGACGAGAAGTACATGCCGCCGGAAGTGAAGGACGCCATGGAGAAGGCGGGGCACCCGGCGGCGGCCGAACAAGCGGAGAAAAAGTCGGGGTATGAGGGGTACGGCACGCCTTAATGCCGAGCGGCATCGTCCGACAATTGGACTGAAATAAGTGTTTTCGCTAAAGTTGCCTGACACTCCAGCCAGTCTTAACCCAGTCCAGCCTCCCATGCCCTCATTTAAAGCGCAGGAAAGCCTGTCCGAGCAGATTGCCCAGCATTTGGCGCGGCAGATCATTCACGGTGATTTGCTGGCGGGCGACCGCATTCAGGAGTTGCGGGTCGCGGGGGAGTTGGAGGTCAGTCGTGGCTCGGTGCGTGAGGCGCTATTGATCCTGGAGCGCTGGCACCTGATCGACATTCTTCCGCGTCGGGGTGCGGTGGTGCGGGATATGACGGAAGAGCATGTCCGCTCGCTCTACGAGATGCTGGATCTGCTGCTCGGCTTTATTACGGCTAAAGCGATGAAGCGCGTAAAAGAGGAAGAACTGGTTCCTTATATCGAACTGATTCGTGTCATGCAGGCGCAAGCGCAGGCGCGACAGGTCGATGATTTTTACGAAAGCGCTTTCCAGTTCATTTCACAGGCCACACGGTTTGGCCAGAACAGTTTCGTCAATCAGATTCTTGACGACATGCAACCGGCGGTGCGTCGCTCGTTTTATCTGGCGTTGCATATCAATCGTGAAGAAATGCAGGAATCGCTGTCTTTCTTCAAGGCGCTGATTGAAAGCTTGTTGCAACAAGATGCGGCGGCGGCGCGCGACGTGATTGCCGATTTTGTCGAGCGGCAGCGTGATCTGGTGCTGGATTCCATTGCGCGTGCCCGGCAGGTAGAAGAGGCTTGGAGTCAGCGACATCGTCGGTCTTGAAATGTTGTCGCTGCGTTGCTGCGAGGAAACCTTATGTCTTTGCTAGATCGTTTCTGCGCCATGCTCCGGACCCGCGCCAGCATGCCTTCCATGCTGCTGTTCTTCGCGGGCATGTATTTGCTGTCGCAGGTGTCGATTGCGGTTGTATTGGATCCGGTAGGCATTGGTCGGATGCTGGCCTTGCAAACCACGCTGTCCGTCGACGACTTTCGTGCCATGGTGACGGATCTCTACGAGCGCGACGTGGTCGAGGCGTATCTCGCGCATTACTACTACGACTACCTGCACCCCCTCTGGTACTCGACGCTGCTGGCGCTGGTGTTGGCGGCGGGTATGAACCGGGCTGCGCTTTCGGCCACGGCCAATCGCTGGTTGTTGGTGCCGTTCATGGCGGGGCTGATGGACATCGTCGAGAACAGCCTGCACATCTACATGGTGGTTGATACTGCCAATATCGCGCCGGCCCCGGTGCTGATCGGCAACGGAGCCGCGTTGCTCAAGTGGGTGCTGGTCGGGCTCTGCTTGATCGCAGTCCTTGTGTTGTTTATGCGTCGAAGCCACAAGCCCTAGTGCCCCGGCGAGGGGCATCCGCTACACTTTCCGGCCATTGAAGCCGGGGGTTTCCGGGCAGGCCGTGGACGGCCGGCACGGCCTCGGCGCCCTGCCGGGGACGCCCTTGTCCCCGGTCATGCACGCCAGGGAATAGAACG
>CAZNPF010000039.1:0-3599 GCA_964574995.1 uncultured Pseudomonadales bacterium
CGACGTTAGCAACCCGCTCGTGTATGTATAGGATGGGGTGTTACCCATCGCCGCGATGGCCTCTGACATATCATATTTATTTATCGGTAAATCACCTTGTATCTGTGAATAAACATCGATTTCAATTGACCCACTAACACAGACAAAGCGCACATAGGGTGTTCCCATTTGTGCACGTGCAAGTGTTTTGGATTTAACAAGGCCTTGGCCCCAGCGCTTCCAATTGTTTACACCATCAGCAGAATATTCGGCATATCCAGAGCCGCCAGAATCCACCGGGTCAACAATCACCGTATCTGTATATGTTGTTGCCTGAAATACAGATGAGGTTTGTCCTGACGTTAAAGTCGTCATGATCGATTTCCATCAAATTGAATTAATAAAGGCAGTAAATTCCGGTAGCTGTCGTTCAAGTACTTCTGACTCGGCGAATAAACCTGCGTGTTGGCGTAGTTGGTGTTATCAACAATGACATCGGTTCCGCTCGTGCCAACTGTTAACCCGCTGACAACAACCGTGCCGCCAGCCGTGCGAATCTCAGCTTTGGCTGCTGTGCCATTCGCGCCCGCGGTACACGTCTTTGGCATCGTGAATGCGAGCACGGCGCCCGATGCAGCCGGAGCCACAGGACTGCCGAGCGTGATCGTGCACAGCACGCCCGTCGCGCCCGATAGTGTCGAATCACCGATGACGAGTAGGCCAGCATTGCCGATGGTCGTTGTCAGCGCATCGAGCATTGCGTTTTTTGCGGCAGTCGAGAGCGTGACAGCGGCAAAGCTGGCGCAGGAAATCAGCGATAGGAAAAGAGCGAGAAAGTTGTTTCTCAGTGCTTTCATGAGGATTACCCCTGTTGTGATTTTTGGCGCATAAACTCCAAAAGGCCAAAACTATTGACGTTTAACTCGCTGAATGCACGAGACAGCTTACAGAAAGAAAACTTTGAGGAGAAATCCCAACAGTGCAGCGATTAGCCAGCGGTAACCGTTAGCGCGGTCGGAGCTCCCGGTAGTGGCTTTGGGCCGCATAAATCCGCAGCAATATGCGCGACATTTGATGCTGCGGACTCTCGCCCATCGGTATCGGTTGCCGTTGCTTGCACGCCATCAGTGGTTTTCAAGCACGTCCCGGCTGGCAATACGTAGCTATAGGATGTTGCTGGAGAGCCAACCACGATCACGCTATCGAGCGATGTCACATAGATATTGATGCTGCGGATTTCAGAGAGCGCAAGCGGTGTATTGTCGGCGCGCGTTGTCGGCATTTTCCAATTAATCAATGCGACGGCTTGCGCTGGCTCTGTTGGCGTTGGAGGTGTTATGGCATTTGCCATACCAGCACAAAGTGCAACCACAATGATCAATATCGCGTTTTTTAGTACGGATTTTATCGATTTCACGTTTTTTCCTCGATTGAATCAATGCTAAGCTTTCTCGCCCAAGCACGAGAGCTCATGCAAATTCGCAGCCCGTGCGCAACCAATAATCATCGGTCACCCAATCCGAGCCATCGCGGGTGCGATCCCAATACGATTGGCCAAATGCGCGCACGGCGGCGTAATACGCATCGGCGGCCTCATCGCTCATGCCGGAATAGATCAAGCCTTCGCGAAGCAAGCCGTCGCACTGTTCGCGCGTGAGTTGGATTTGTGAGCCGTCGTCGAGATGTGCATGACCCTGCCGCGCATAAAGATCGTCATGCATAACGCCTGCATGCCGAGAGCCGCCGAGCGGGTCAAATACCGGTAGACCATGCAGCGATTGCGGCGTCGACGCGAGGTCAGTAATGAGCCCACGCTGCACGATAATCACGCCATATTGCGTTTGGATTTTGTAATCACTGATCACCACCCACAGCTTCGGCTTATAGACGCGAAGGTCGAGCGATGTGAGATAGCGAAAGTCCACGATCAGGCCGCTTCCACCGGCTTTGCCGCAGCCGCATTGATCGCCACCCACTGATCGTGCGTGGTTTGAATGCCGCCGCCAATGGTCGCGAATAACTGCACAAGCTGCTCGGAGGTCATCGCGCCAGCCTGCGTGAGTTGCGTTGCCAGTTGCAGCATTTGCGTCGCCATCGGTGCGAGCTGCAGCGCGAGTGCGGCGTTTGGATTGGTTGCAGCGACGCCGGCCAGCACCACCGGCGCAATTTGCATCAGCGTCTCGGTAGCGGTTTTGAGCGCCAGTTCTGCCGGCGTCATCGGTTGCGCTTGATCGCTCATGGTTTCACCTGCTTGGCTGCTTCGAGAATGCCGAGCGTCGTCACTGCGGCCGTGATCTGCACTGTCGCCTGCGCGGGATCGCTCGGCAGCGGCCCGGTGCAAATCGGCGTGATCTGACTGTCGATCGTCGACACCGTATCGATCTCGGCTTGGCTCAACTTGCCGGCGACGCGCAATTGCAAGGCCGTGCTGAACGCGGCGCCATAGGCTGCGCAGGCCTGCACGTATTGCGTTTGCACCTGCTGCGGGGTTGCCGTATTCGAAAATGCGGCGCAGCCGCTCAGTGCCACGACGAGCGCGACGCACAAGAGTTTTCGCATGGATTACTCCGTTGGAGCTTGGGTAGGGTTTGCCGATGGCATCTCGCGCAGTGCAAGGCCGACGACGCCGACGACGGCGGTTTTGACGAAGGTGAGAAAATCAGCGCGAAGGCTTGGGTCTTGGTAGGCCATGAACGCCCAGGTAATAAACCCGATGGTGCCGATAGCGGTCAGAATCCAAAATTTGGGTTTGTTCATGACGCAAACTCTCCGGTGCGCATTTCCTCAGACAGACGCTTGGCTCGATCGCCAACCTGCCGCGACCATTTGCTCTTGAGCATTTCCTGCGCAGCCACTTCATAATGACCACCGCGCACATAGGCGAGTGTTAACTCGAAGGCGAGAAGCCCGGTCGGCGGCGAATGCGTGCCAATGCCCATGTTGAACGCCATGTTCATCAGAACGTTTTGGCGCACATCGTCAAGCTCAGTGATCCACGGCAAGTTGGTGAGTACGGCATTGCGGGTCATCTCGATATCATCGGCAAGAATGACATCGGCGGCGCGCTTCGAGATTGGAACATCATCGAGATTGTGGCCGAAGCCGATGGTTATCTTGTTGACCGAATCGCGATACGGACGCAACCGCAGTCCTTCATCGACTTCGAGATCGGCTTGCAGTTTGGTGAGATTCATTCCCGCCCCTTCCCGTCGCGCTTGATGCCAAGGCGCTTGTTGATCGCGGCGAGATAAGTCGCCAAGGCGACGTCAGCGCCAGCAACAGCCACAAGGCCCGCAGCAGCGCCAGCCACATACATCGGCGCACCCCAGCCAATCGCCAGCATCAGCGTGCACGCCGCGACAATAGCGGCGGCGCATGAGCGAAACACCACGCGGCGAGCTATCTCTGTCGAGCTTAAGTGCTCAAGATCAGCTCGCCACGCCTCGCCTGCCATTGCTGCAATCAAGCATCCGAAAAACACGGCCCAGAGCGAAACGTCTCCGGCTTGTTGTCCGGAATTAACTTGATCGAGCATGAACACCTCGTCGATTTGCGGGCAAAAGCAATAAAAAACCCGCCTTTGCGGGGCGGGTTCTTGGTGGGGGCACTTATGACAGTCT
>CAZNPF010000040.1:0-2821 GCA_964574995.1 uncultured Pseudomonadales bacterium
ATGTCGTTCTTGCCTACGCCCAGGCCATTGGTGTTCTTGCTGCAATCCATGTCGTTGGAATAGGTGAGATTGCCGAAGGCGCCGAGCGTGACGGCAAACTGCACGACGTGCGGCCACATCGCCGGATCGTTGGCCGGGTTCCAGAATACTTCCGGCGTGGCACCGGGGTCGGCAGGATCCACCGTTGCCGCCGCATCCGTTACGCCCGTGGTCTGATCGGGGAAGTACTGCGGCACGAAGTCCTTCACCGCCGGTGTTTTTGCGGCATTGGCGTCGGTCAGCTGCTTGTTGAGGTTGTTGATCCAGTAATAGAAAGCGATGTCCGAGTACGACGAGCCGCCATCCGAATCCTTGGTCCAGCCATCATGCCCGAAGACGGTCGTCGGCCCCTTGGTGTTGCTTGCCACCGCCGTATACGTCGATGGGTCGGAAGGCGACAGAAATCCAGTCGGCAAGGTTGCGTTGCTGGACGACGCGCTGCCAGCCCCTGAAACCGACACCTTGGGCGAGTTGTACAATCCGTCGGTCATCATCATGTGGAAGTTTTGCCGGCACGCCAACTGCACGCCCTTGGCGGAGTCGGCCGTAGCCTCCCAGTAGGGGTTCAGGGTGCTGTTGGTGCTGGTGCTGACATTCGGGTTACAGCTTCCATTGAGTCCGTTGCACAGGAAATTGCCGGCACGAATGGTGGCCGTGCGGGTTGGCGTGTTGCCACTCGCGCCGGTATTGAAGATCCAGTTGAAAAACGCCGCCCGGTATGTTGCGCCGCTGCCGTAGGGATCGGCACTTTGATCATCGAGGCTGACGATTGGCAAGCCGTTCAAGCCGGTCGTCGAGCCGTTGCCACCGCCGTAGGTGGAATTGTTGATGTTCTGCCACAGCACGTGCACATTGGCGCTGGTGGGACTGCCGATGACACCGAAGACGCGTGACAGTGCCGTGCGCGCCATCAAGTTGCGGTAGCGGTAATACGCGTACCAGTTGGCGAAGTTCTGCCATTTGTTGCCGGTGTTCGCCACCGGGACGGCTTCCCAGTTGCTGGCGTCATACAGCGCGGTGAGTGCCGCCGAGGTGAATTTGCCGGTGGTCGTGTCGAGCGTCAACAGGCTGAGCTGGCTGGCCTTGAAGCGCCAATACACCGGCCCGCCGTTCGGCTTGTAGCTGGCGTCGTCCGGCGACGCAACGGTGCCATCGAAGGGATTCTGGTCGCCATGGGAGTACCAGCCCCCGGTGCTGCCGCTCCTGTGCGTACTGCCGCACATCCAGCGGTTGTCCGTGGTCGTGGTAATGCTGAGCTGGTATTGCCAATAGCAACTGCTCGGATTGGAAGTGCTGCAGTCCGTTGTTATCGCGCATGAACCCGACACATAATTCGAGTTGCTGGTAACCTGTGATGGGCAGGAGGTAGTGCGGCTGTACGTACTAAAGTTGATGCAGACACCGCTTCCACTTTTGGTTGTACAAGTAGAAACATTCGTTGTGGAAACGTATTGGCCCGTAAGATCCGTCACCGAACCACTGTTCGCGCCGGAACTGCCACCGGGGTTGTTGGAATACGCGGCAGTGCCGGCTGTTATCGCGTTGGTCGGCCGGTTGATGGCGATGCCGTCCTGCCACACCGCGGTCAGGTCGGATTTCGCATTCGGAAATGACGTGCCATCTTCGTACAGCGGCGGCGTGTAGCTGACGTTCGGGTTGTAGTAGACCCCGTTCATCGGTTTGGATGCGATGTCGTAATAGGCGTTCGCTTTCGGCACATCCGGATTGATCGCGTTGGCGCAGACCCATGGCCCATTCCATGAACCGTTGTCATACGGGCGGTCATCGCCCATGTAGTTGCTTGTCATCGAACCCGAGTCGTCGAAGGAGACGATGATGTTCGGATCGACCGACTGGTTGAGGTCCGGCGGTGTGGCGCCGAGATCCGGCGGCGCGTTTGGCGCGATCGGTGCAGCAACCGCAACGGCGGCTTGCAGCAGCAGCGCGGCAAAGACGCCAGAAGCGAGAAAGCGCGTGAGGGATTTGCGAGGATTCATGGCCATGCCTGCGATCAATTGGACGGGACGCCGGTCCCGAATGTGGATTCCACCACGGCAACCGCGCCGGCGTTGCCGCCGGTAGCGCGTGCGGTGATGCGATAGGAATACAAGTTCTGGTTGGTGGAGCCGCGGCCCTGGTCGCTATCGATGCTGCCGCCTTGTCCGGAGTCGGGAACGCCGGGCGGAAGCACCCGGCCGCGATACTCGAGCATGTATTGCGGCACCTGTGCCAGCCGGGCAGTGCCCAGCGACGACGCATCCAGCGCTGTATTGCTGCCATTGGTGTAGTCCGTGCCGCCGCTCGTCGCATTGGCGATCCAGGATGGCGTCGTGCGAAAGGCTGCCACCAGCGGATTGCTGGCGAATATCGTGCTGCCGCTGCCGTTGTCCAGCGTCATCGGCGAATAGCAGAAGCCGTTGTCGCCGCCATTGAAACCGCAATTGATGGTGCCGCTGTTGCTGGATAGATTCCACAACCAGTTTTCAGCGCCTCGCAAGGCGGTTTCGGCGCCCATCAATCCCATCTGCCCATTACGCAGGCCGCCGGCCATGCGTTCTTGCAAAATGGATGTGCCGGAAGCAGTTAACCCTAGCAAGGTGATCAAAATGAGAAACACCAGCGCCACGAACAACACGGCACCCTGCTGGCGGTTCGGGGAGAAAACGTAGAGTCGATTGTTCATGGGATGCCGAAAATCAGGGATTGAAATTGCGCACGGAAACCAGAGACACGAATTCGCGACGCAGCATGGTGCCCGGCGTCAATTGCGAGGGCAGCGTGG
>CAZNPF010000041.1:0-2684 GCA_964574995.1 uncultured Pseudomonadales bacterium
CCAGCAACTCCGCGTCGTCCACCATGTCGCACTTGTTCAGGAATACCACCACGTACGGCACGCCAACCTGACGCGCCAGCAGAATGTGTTCGCGCGTCTGCGGCATCGGGCCGTCAGCAGCCGAGCACACCAGAATCGCACCGTCCATCTGCGCCGCACCGGTAATCATGTTCTTCACATAGTCGGCGTGGCCCGGGCAATCCACGTGGGCGTAGTGACGATTCGGCGTCTCATACTCCACGTGCGAGGTGTTGATCGTAATGCCGCGCGCCTTCTCTTCCGGCGCATTGTCAATCTGGTCATAACCCTTAGCCTGACCGCCAAACTTCGCCGACAGCACCGTCGTGATCGCCGCCGTCAGCGTCGTCTTACCATGGTCTACGTGGCCAATCGTGCCCACGTTCAGGTGCGGTTTGGTACGTTCGAATTTTTCCTTCGCCATGCTGGCCTACCTCTTTAACTTATCTGTTTAAACATTTAGCACTGACCAGAGATCAGGCCTGTTTCTTAATGATGGCTTCAGCCACGTTGCTCGGCGCTTCCGCGTAATGCTTGAACTCCATTGAGAAGGTCGCACGACCTTGCGACATGGAGCGCATCGATGTGGCATAGCCAAACATCTCGGAAAGCGGAACTTCTGCTTTCACTGCTTTTCCGCCGCCGGGCAAATCATCCATGCCCATCACGATGCCGCGACGACGATTCAAGTCACCCACAATATCACCCATGTAGTCTTCTGGTGTTTCCACCTCAACCGCCATAATCGGCTCTAACAAGACAGGGCTTGCCTTGCGGCAACCATCTTTGAAGCCCATGGATGCGGCCATGCGAAACGCGTTTTCGTTCGAGTCTACGTCGTGATAGGAGCCATCAAACACAACCACTTTGACATCCACCACCGGGTAACCCGCGAGTACGCCCGCCTTGATGGTGTCGCGCAAACCTTTCTCGATGGCCGGAATGTATTCTCGAGGAATCGCGCCGCCCACGATTTCTGATTCGAAAGCAAAACCTTTGCCCGGCTCCTGCGGCTCGATGCGCAGCCAGCAGTGGCCGTATTGACCACGACCGCCCGACTGACGCACGAACTTGCCTTCTTGCTCCACCGACTTGCGAATCGTTTCGCGGTACGCCACCTGCGGCTTGCCGATGTTCGCCTCGACATTGAACTCGCGTTTCATGCGATCGACGATGATATCGAGGTGCAATTCACCCATACCCGCAATGATGGTTTGCCCAGATTCCTCGTCGGTACGCACACGGAACGACGGATCTTCTTGAGCCAGGCGACCCAACGCCATACCCATCTTTTCTTGGTCGGACTTGGTTTTCGGCTCTACCGCAACCGAAATAACCGGCTCCGGGAATTCCATGCGCTCCAAGATGATCGGCTTATCCGTCGAGCACAGCGTCTCACCCGTGGTGACGTCCTTCAGCCCCACACAGGCAGCGATGTCGCCAGCCAAAACCTCTTTGATTTCTTCACGCTGGTTTGCATGCATCTGCAGCAAACGGCCGATACGCTCCTTACGATCCTTGGTAGCGTTCAGTACCGTCTCACCGGCGTTAAGTACACCCGAGTAGCAGCGAATGAAAGTGAGCGAGCCCACGAATGGGTCCGTCGCAATCTTGAATGCAAGCGCAGAGAACGGTTCTTTATCGTCCGCCTTACGCGTGGTTTTCTCGCCGCTCGGCAACTCACCGTCGACGTCCGGAATGTCAACCGGCGACGGCAAGTAACGAACTACACCATCCAGCATGGCTTGCACGCCTTTGTTCTTAAAGGCCGAGCCACAGAACACTGGGATAATTTCGCCGCCAATAACACGCTGACGAATAGCTTTGTGAATTTCTTCCTCGCTGAGATCGCCCTCTTCGAGGTACTTGTTCATCAAGTCTTCATTAGCTTCAGCAGCCGACTCAACCAACTTTTCACGCCATGCCTTGCAGTCCGCCAGCATATCTGCCGGCGGATCTTTCAGCTCGAAGGTGACGCCCTTGTCGGACTCGTTCCACCAAACCGCCTTCAGCGTCACAAGATCCACCACACCGGCGAATTTGTCTTCCTGGCCGATAGGCAGCTGCATAGCTACCGGATTGGCCTTCAAGCGGGTTTTCATTTGCTCGACGACACGCAAAAAATTCGCGCCAGTGCGATCCATTTTGTTGACGAATGCAATGCGCGGTACGCCGTACTTGTTGGCCTGGCGCCAGACGGTTTCGGACTGCGGCTGCACACCACCCACGGCGCAATACACCATGCACGCACCATCCAGTACGCGCATGGAGCGCTCCACCTCGATGGTGAAATCCACGTGTCCTGGGGTATCAATAATATTGATACGGTGCTCTTCGAAGTTTTTCGCCATGCCTTTCCAGAAGCAGGTCGTCGCAGCGGAGGTGATCGTGATGCCACGCTCCTGCTCCTGCTCCATCCAGTCCATGGTGGCGGCGCCATCATGCACTTCGCCAATCTTGTGATTGACACCGGTGTAGAACAGCACACGCTCGGTCGTCGTCGTTTTGCCGGCGTCGATATGAGCACTGATACCGATATTGCGGTAGCGGTTGATCGGGGTTGTACGAGCCACGGAAAAATTCCTCGCTGAAGTGGCGATCAGAAGCGGTAGTGCGAGAAGGCCTTGTTGGCTTCGGCCATCTTGTGCGTGTCTTCCTTCTTCTTG
>CAZNPF010000042.1:0-2674 GCA_964574995.1 uncultured Pseudomonadales bacterium
CCGCCGCCGCGTTGCCGGCCTCGTCCCGGTCATACGCAATCAGCACCCGCTCGATGTTGTGCGCCTTGAACGCTGCCCGGTGCTCCTCGGTAAAACCGTTCACCCCGTAACTGCACGTCACGTTCCGATAACCCGCCTGCCAGAACGTCAGCGCGTCGATCAGCGATTCGCACAGAATGATTTCCGGTGACGACAAGGCCTCGCGGTTGAACACGCCGCGGTGCGGACCCGGCAGGTACAGGTGCTGCGGCGTCCCCGGCCGCAAGCCCGGCGTGATCTTCCGGCCGTACATTTCCACCACGTGGCCGGCTTCATCGAACACCGGCACCACCAGCGAACCGTTGAAGTGTTCGTGGCCCGACTCGCGCAAAATGCCGAGCCGTTGCAACCGCGAACGCATCTCCGCCCCGGCCTTGCGGTTTTTTTCCGGAAGACGCAGGCCCAGCGTCCGGTTGGCAAAACCCAGCTTGAACCGATCAACCAACTCGTTCGACGCGATGCCGCGCTGCTCGAGATACGCCAGCGCTTCCGGGCTTTGTTTGAGCGTCGCATGGTAAAAATCCACCACCTGCGCCAGCGCTGCCGCATCGTCCGCGTCCGCTGCCACCGGTGCCGCCAGTTTCGGCACCGTCGATTGCCGCACGATCGCGTCACTGAGCGGTGCGTCGTTGCGCAGCAGCTCCACCGCGTGCCGGAACGACACGCCCTCGGCTTGCATCACCCAATCGATCACGCTGCCGCCCGTGTTGCACGCCCCCAGGCAGTGCCACAGGTTCTTCCCCGGACTCACCACCAGCGACGGCGTCTTGTCCGCGTGGAACGGGCACCGGCCCAGCCAGTCCTTGCCGTGCCGAACGAGCTCCACCCCCTTGGCTTCCACCAGCCGCAGCAGCGACACCTCCGCCTTCAGCCGCTCCACTTCGTGTTCCGGGATGCGCGCCATGAACCGTCCTCCTGCCCAAAACCTGTCAAGCCCTTGCCGGGCGAAATAACCGGCTTGATGGTTACGCCATATTGGCGTAGTGTCAACGCCTAACAGCCAAAGCGGAGATACGGTATGGGGCACCTCGACTCAGTGATCGCCCCGATGACGCAGGACGAAAAAGTCTTTTTCAAAGCGCTCGGCGCGCGCATTGCCGCGCTGCGTATCGACAACAACCTCACGCAACAGCAACTGGCCGACGCGCTCACCGTCTCGCAGCAGGTCGTCGCTTCCTACGAGGTGGGACGCCGACGGGTTCCCGTGTCGCTGCTGCCCGCTCTGGCTCGCGTACTCGGCATCTCCATCGAGGAGTTGATCGGGGAAGAAGTGCGGCCAGCCAAACGCGGGCCGGCACCCAAACTCCAGCGGCAGATCGAACGCATTCAGGAACTGCCCAAGCCCAAGCAGCGCTTCGTGATGGAAATGCTCGACACCGTGCTGCAACAGCAGACGCGCTGAGAGCAAAAAGCAGCGGCTAAAAACGAAAAACCCCGCGCAAGGCGGGGTTGGGTGGGGCTTTCAACTCAGGTATAGATCCACATCCAGTTCAGCATCAATTGATGCCAAGAAGGCTATTGCCGCCTTATCTAGGTGAAATTCAGGCGCCTCGCCATCGGCACGCACACAACAACTTAGTTCGATATAGCAGCCGTCAGGAAGATCCCTGAAGTTCTTCACTCTCGAACCCAACACATCCTTCAACCTATTAACACGATCATTCAAAGACGCATCTTGATCGCTAGGTACATCAAGGCGCCAGCCATTTTCCTTTCTCACTAGAGTTGACTTTGGGTTAATAACATCACCCTGCAACCATGAAAAGGTTGGTTCAACGCCAAGAATTTCCGTGATGTCATTTGGCGAACACGAGAAATCGGTCAGCGTCAGAGAAACCTTAATGATTTCTTTCATCTCATTTCTACGCCGGCAGAGAGCTAAAGACATTAGAAGTCATTGATATTGAGCCCCGTGGGATCGCCTGGACCAGAGCCATCTTTTGGTTTAACGCAGATATTGCCCTTGCGATCTTTGAACAGGTCTTTCTTGGACGCGTTCTTACCGCCCTTCAATTCGTGAACATCAACATCGCCTTCCTCTAGCTTCTTGATCTCTCCTGGCGTGAGTTTCTTTTCCTGAGCATTGCCTTCTGCTCCATCGGAACCAGAATCTGCACCGTCATCTGATGTTGCTTCGTTATAAGCAATGTACCCGCCAAGGGCGAGTAAGGTCCCTGCGAGGGCACCGACAACAGCACCCGGTGGTCCTGCGACCATTCCGCCAACTCCCGCTCCGGCGAGAGTATTTTTTCCATTCACGTCACGGAAATTAATGGGGTCGTTCTTCGCGTACACGAAGAGATTTAAGTCGCCGCCGCGGAATCGAATCGGATCTTTTTTAGTCCACCGTCCCGCTTCGGCATCGTAATCTCGTGCGCCGAACCGCGTGAGCTTCGTGTCTTTGTCGTAGAGCCCACCGGCAAAGCCGAACGGCTGGAATCCCGGATTGGTGTCGTTGGTGACATTGCCGTAGCTGTCGTAGTCCATGCGCTGCACGATGGCGCCGGTGCTGGTGTTGATGACCAACCTTACGCTACCCAGGTGATCGGTCACGATCCGATACGTGGTTCCGTTCTTGGTCATGTAGTCCGGAACAGTTCGCCCCGACGCAAAGTCCTGTGCACAACCCATCTTT
>CAZNPF010000043.1:0-2636 GCA_964574995.1 uncultured Pseudomonadales bacterium
GATGGACGGCAAAAGATCCGATTCTTTTTGAAGGTGGCGACAGCAATATCTACGCATATGTTGGAAACGATCCGATTAACTGGATCGATCCATTAGGTTTGGAGGGTGTTGGTACGTCTCCGGGGATTCTGCAAATTCTGTTGCCGGCGCATACGGCTGCTCTTTCGGTGAATCCGATTGGTGGTTCAGTCAATGCGCAAATTGGCTACGCAAACACCATGAATATGATTCGTGGTGCTGCGGTATCAGCGGCGCTCGCACCGTATGTGATACCTGAGGGCGGAGCGACAGCCGCTGTGGCCGGAAAGGTGTGCAAGAAGGTGTCCGATAAAATAGACAAAGAAGATATTAGGAAAGCCGCATGCGCTGCAGGAATTGCCGCTGCCTGTGCAACCAAGCAGTTTGATGAGTTGGATGAGATGGCTGAGCACATACGCACGGTTGAGGAAGTATCCCGTGCTTCAAGGACTGCTCAGCAGGTAACTACTAGTGCGGCCAAATGAATAACGTTGTCGATTTCCCATACACGAGGGACGAAAAGTTAAGGCAGGCAATGCGGCTGTTCAGTAAAGGAACGGCTGACTTGGCGCTAGTTGAGTTCAAGAAGCTGATTGATGAGGGGTGTGATGAGGCCTACTCGTTCGTTGGCAACTTGTACGCTGTTGGCGGAAACAATGTTGCTCGTGATTATGAGAAGGCGAGGTTTTACTACGAGCAGTCGATCGAGCGTGTTGGTTCCGTTGCCGCGTATATTGGCTTGATTCGAATCTATTACTACGGCTTGGGAGTTGAGCGTGATTGCGGCAAGGCGCTTAGGTACTGCCAGGTGCTTGTGGAAAAGGAAAACCATCCTCAAGCGAATTTCTACATTGGAAAAATGCACATGGATGGCTGTGGCGTTGAGCGTGATGTTGAGAAGTCAAAAGACTTCTTCAGGAGATCGTGGGACCGTGGCTATGTGTTCGGGCTGACGTATCTCGGTTTTGCAGAGCAGCAAACAGGGCACTACATCAGGGGCTGGATATACAGGATTAAGGCGGGAGTTCTGGCCTACAGCATAGGTAGGAAGAACAGTAAGGACGCCAGAATTCGTGAGCCGTGAATATTCGCTTTTCTATGTGATTGGATAGAGAAGAAAACCCCACCCAACCCCGCCTTGCGCGGGGTTTTTGTTTTTAGCCGCTGCTTTTTGCCTTCAGCGCGTCTGCTGTTGCAGCACGGTGTCGAGCATTTCCATCACGAAACGCTGCTTCGGCTTGGGCAGTTCCTGAATGCGTTCGATCTGCCGCTGGAGTTTGGGTGCCGGCCCGCGTTTGGCTGGCCGCACTTCTTCCCCGATCAACTCCTCGATGGAGATGCCGAGTACGCGAGCCAGAGCGGGCAGCAGCGACACGGGAACCCGTCGGCGTCCCACCTCGTAGGAAGCGACGACCTGCTGCGAGACGGTGAGCGCGTCGGCCAGTTGCTGTTGCGTGAGGTTGTTGTCGATACGCAGCGCGGCAATGCGCGCGCCGAGCGCTTTGAAAAAGACTTTTTCGTCCTGCGTCATCGGGGCGATCACTGAGTCGAGGTGCCCCATACCGTATCTCCGCTTTGGCTGTTAGGCGTTGACACTACGCCAATATGGCGTAACCATCAAGCCGGTTATTTCGCCCGGCAAGGGCTTGACAGGTTTTGGGCAGGAGGACGGTTCATGGCGCGCATCCCGGAACACGAAGTGGAGCGGCTGAAGGCGGAGGTGTCGCTGCTGCGGCTGGTGGAAGCCAAGGGGGTGGAGCTCGTTCGGCACGGCAAGGACTGGCTGGGCCGGTGCCCGTTCCACGCGGACAAGACGCCGTCGCTGGTGGTGAGTCCGGGGAAGAACCTGTGGCACTGCCTGGGGGCGTGCAACACGGGCGGCAGCGTGATCGATTGGGTGATGAAAGCCGAGGGCGTGTCGTTCCGGCACGCGGTGGAGTTGCTGCGCCACGATGCGCCGCTGGGTGACGCGATCGTGCGGCAATCGACGGTGCCGAAACTGTCCGCACCGGTGGCCGCGGATACGGACGACGCGGCGGCGTTGGCGCAGGTGGTGGATTACTACCACGCGACGCTGAAACAGAGTGCCGAGGCGCTGGCGTACCTGGAGCAGCGCGGTATCCGGTCGGCGGAAGTGATCGACCGGTTCAAGTTGGGCTTTGCCAACCGGACGCTGGGTCTGCGCTTGCCGGAAAAAAACCGGAAGGCTGGCGCGGAAGTGCGCTCGCGGCTGCAACGGCTCGGTATCTTGCGCGAGAGCGGCCACGAGCACTTCAACGGTTCGCTGGTGGTGCCGGTGTTCGATGAAGCCGGCCACGTGGCGAACCTGTACGGCCGCAAGATCACGCCGGGCTTGCGGCCGGGGACGCCGCAGCACTTGTATCTGCCGGGGCCGCACCGGGGCGTGTTCAACCGTGAGGCGCTGTCTTCACCGGAAATCATCTTGTGCGAATCGCTGATCGACGCGCTGACGTTCTGGTGCGCGGGGTATCGCAACGTGACGTGCAGTTACGGCGTGAACGGTTTTACCGGGGAACACCGGGAAGCGTTCAGAACGCACAAGATCGAGCGGGTGCTGATTGCGTATGACCGGGACGAGGCCGGCAACGCGGCGGCGG
>CAZNPF010000044.1:0-2015 GCA_964574995.1 uncultured Pseudomonadales bacterium
GCATCAGCCGGTGGCTGGCGATTTCCGCGTCGGCGGGGACTTCCTTGACGGTGGCAAGATGGAATTTGGACAGGCGCATGCGCGGCTCGATGAAAGTAATACAGAGTCGGCGATTGTAGCGGGTGCGAACGGAGCGACCAAATCAAGATGATCGTGCGCCCAGAGCAACATCCTTGATCTGAGCGCCAGTTCGCGGACTTGCACGCTCGGCGCATGACAAGTAGCTGCACCGTGCATCGGCATCAGCTCGAGGTATGCTTGTGAGCATCCGTGCCGTTGCGCGTAACCGGGTCAACCGGCGCGCATCGATCAGGGCAAAAAACAGGAATGGAGGCGACAAATGAAGATTGCATCGATCGCGCTGTTTGCCGTTGGCCTTGGAATTTGTAGCACCGCACAAGGCGTCTATCTCAACCCGCGCGGTCTCGGCCAGGTGCTGATTTTCCCCTACTACACCGTAAACGCGAACCAATCGACACTGCTTTCTATCGTCAACACGACGACCAATGGCAAGGCCTTGCGTTTGCAATTCCATGAAGCCTACAACGGACGCGATGTGCTCGGTTTCAATGTCTATCTGTCGCCATACGATGTGTGGACGGCAGAGGTTTACCTTGGCAGTGGGGACGATGCGCCTGCCGTCCTTGCGACGTCCGATACCAGCTGCACCTACCCGACTGTTGGTGCCGTGAATTTCAGCACGGCTGCTTATACCGGCAGCAACAACGATACTGGGCCGCAAAATGGCGCGCGCACCCGCGAAGGCGACTTCGACGTGATTGAGATGGGTGAGATCATCGATGGCGGACACGGCACACTGGGCGCCATTACACACTCCAACGGCGTGCCAGCCAACTGCTCGCAACTCTCGTCTGCATGGGCGGCCGGCGGCTATTGGGCTGCCGATCCGACCGTTGATCTGGCGCCGCCGAGCGGCGGTCTGTACGGCGCTGAGTCGATTGTCGATGTATTGCAGGGCACCGTTTTCATGGTCGATGCCGCCGCGCTAGACGGCTTCAGTGCCAGCATTCAGCATACGCAACCAGGGACGGGTAGCCCGGCGCTGGATTCCGCCAACGATGGCGCCGGAAGCAGCGGCGCAACGGCTTTCGTGCCACTCGGAAACAAACTGCTG
Organism: uncultured Pseudomonadales bacterium; assembly: GCA_964574995.1. Taxonomy (GTDB): domain Bacteria; phylum Pseudomonadota; class Gammaproteobacteria; order Pseudomonadales; family JADFDG01; genus JADFDG01. The sequence goes on from CAZNPF010000044.1 coordinate 1,136, forward strand.
CAGTTGCATTACGACAGGCCGGTGGATGCAGTGAGTGCGTTGCTCATGACCGACACCCTGTACAACGAATACGAGGTCAACCCCGCCTACGGCGCACAAACCGATTGGGTGGTCACGTTTCCGACCAAGCATTTTTATGTTGACGAAATGTTCAATCCGAATATCAAAGCTTTGGACAACCCGCCCTTCGACATGGCTTTCGGTTCGGACGGTCTTAAAAGGGCGTTCAATCCGTTCTGGGCGGGAATGTTCGACCGGGAAGAATCCTCCTCATTTGTCGGCGAATTATGTGGCGTACCTCCGGCTGGGGGGCCAGTGGCTGGTGTGGACTTCGAGACCAATGTGCTGACCTTTGGCTCGTCTCAGTCGTTGCTGGGTTCTGCCTTGGTGTCGATTGACAGCACGATTCGAGATCTGATGTCGGGTGATCTGCCTTTCAAGAATGGGCATGCCGCCATCAGTCTCACCAGCTATCTGAACGGGTGTTACGTGCCTACATCCGCCGATGACCATGTGCTTGCGGCTTCGAGCGAAGGCTACGTGCTTTATGGCATGCCGGCATTGGGATTTGCCGTGCGTGGTTACGTCAATGCGAATGCGACTAACGGTGTGCTTGCCAATTACACCGCTGCCTTGCCACATCGCACCAGCGTGAGCTGCGCCAACATCCAAACTAGCCCGCCCGCGCCATGCCCATAGGACAAGATTACTTGCCCGGCGCCACGCCCGGCGGCAGCACGTTCGCCTTCGGATCGAAATGCACGGTCTTGTAGGGCCGGTCCGTGGGCGGTGTATCGGTCACGTGCAGACGACCCTGCGCGTCGTGCCATTCGTACAGCGGCGGATTGGCCAATGGCGATGCCGGCAACTGACGCTGCAC
>CAZNPF010000045.1:0-1906 GCA_964574995.1 uncultured Pseudomonadales bacterium
AGCTCGAAGACCAGGCACAGCGCCGGCGCGACGGCCGCATTTTCCTTGCCCAGCAGGCCGGCAATGTCCAGCAGTGGAAACAGCACGAATAGCCCGATCAGTGCGCGACTGGTTCGGCCTTGTTCGAGCGCCATGCGCGCAGAAAGGTAGGCCCATAACGCCGCCAGCGTAAACAGCGCGCTGACTTGCGCCATGCGCTGTACGGCGTACAGCACCGTGCTCACGTTGAGCGGATGCAACAACCACACGGCTGCAAGCAGCGCCGCTGCGACATCCGCATGCCGGCGCAGGTGGGGATCGCGCGCCAATGCGCCGCGAAACATCTGCCAGCCGGCGAAGCCGCACAACAGGTGTGCGAACAAGTTGCCAAGCTTGAACGCGAATGGATCGTAGCCGCCGACCCATGCGCTGGCCATCAGCGTGGCCATCGACAATGAGCGCCCGAACAGGCCGGAGCCATTGCCCAGCAAAACAAGCTGCCATGAATTATTGCCATGCAGCCATTCGAGGATGGGGTTGAGATTGTTCGAATCGTCCAGCACGAACGGGCCATGCAGGCCGGTCCAATAGACGAACACCGTTGCCAACAACGCACCGCCGAACAACCATCTAGCGCTGCGCATTGCTTTGTCTCCGGAAAAAATCATCTTAGCCGTTGCGCAGCCCATTGGCCAAAAAGAAACCCCGCCGAAGCGGGGTTTCTGTGGATCATTGAAAGTGAAATGTCATCAACGATCAACGGCAGGTCGAAGGCCAATACTTGATATTGCTGATGCTGCCGTGGCACACCCATGTCGTACCCACTGCTGCCGTAGCGGCGTTGGTTGGCGTGAACGTCAGAACAGTGCCCATCGTCGCGGCGGTTCCAGTAATCGTAAGTGTGCCGGTGGCGCAAGCGGTCGACAAAACGTTGACGTCGTTGCTGCCAGTACCCGCAGACACGCCCAGGCAAGCGGATGCGCTGGTGACTGCGCCGGCGGGCAGACTATAGGCCGCAACGTTTTCCGCGACGGTGGACTTCATGCCATCGCCGATAACGGCCAAGCCGGAAACGTGGGCGCGAACGGTGTAATCCTGATACGCCGGCAGCGCGATGGCGGCCAGGATCGCGATGATCGCGACGACGATCATCAACTCGATCAGGGTGAAGCCCCTCTGCATCCTGTTCATGATGGAAACCTCAAATAAGTTAGGCTACGGTGTTGCCCCTTGTGCACCGATGCGGACCGAACCTTTTGCTTGTGTTTCCGCGGCCGAGCAGCATCAGGTCACGGCCAATCCGAAACGGGTCTGATCCAGTGCAGCAGATTGCGTGCCAATAAGAGCGCCAGAACAGGCCCCTGACGTGAAATTCCGCGACAAGCATCAGGTCAATATGCGAATAACGGGATGCTCATCACAAAAAAGTCGTGTGCCGCAGTAGGCGACGCCTTGTCGCGCGCGCGAGTCCGGAAAAAAAAACCCCGCTTGCGCGGGGTTTCTGTGAATCGCCGAAACTTGAGTTCCGTCAACGATCAACGGCAGGTCGCCGGCCAGTACTTTGCAGCGCTGACGCTGCCCTTGCAAACCCACGTCGTACCCACGGCGGCCGTGGCGGCGTTGGTTGGCGTGAACGTCAGAACCGTGCCCTTTGTCGCGCCGGTTCCTGTAACGGTAATGGTGCCGGTGGTACAAGCGGTCGACAAGACGTTGACGTCGTTGCTGCCCGTTCCCGTAGACACGCCCAAACAAGCGGAGGCGCTGGTGACAGCCCCCGGGCCCAGGCTATAGGCCGCAATGTTTTCCGCGACGGTGGACTTCATGCCATCGCCGATGACGGCCAATCCTGAAACGCGGGCGCGAACGGTGTAATCCTGATACGCCGGCAGCGCGATGGCGGCCAGAATGGCGATGATCGCGACGACGA
>CAZNPF010000046.1:0-1663 GCA_964574995.1 uncultured Pseudomonadales bacterium
AGCGCCCCGCGGCTGCACGAGGCGACCAGCGCGGCTTCAGTCGTGGCCAGCGGCAGATAATAATCACCCTTGGCAAACAATCCGTTGACACGCAGCGGGCCGGCTAGCCCCACGGGCACTTTCACCGTGCCAATGAAGTTCTCGATGTTGCGCTGATAGACCTCCATCTGCGCGATGGTCTGGGGATCAGCGAGGGCGGACCGCTGTTCGGCTGATGCCCTGAGCAAGTTCCAACGCTTCTCAAGCGATTCCGGGCTTAATCGCGCACCCCCTGGCACGCGCGGCGGCACCGGAGCCGGATTGGGTCGCAAGCGGTCAGCAAACGCCTCGAGATCGGTATTCGCCAGTTTGTGATGACGCAAAAAGCCGGCAGTTTTATTGGCATCGGTCGGCATGATGAGTTTGGTGGAACATCCCCTCGCTGCTGCCGTCTGAAAAGCGAATGGCAAAGGGTCATTCCCGCCGCCACATCAAAACGCGTTTAGCTTTAAGGCGCAATACTTTTCCATGTTCGGCAGGCGGGTGTGATCAAGCATGACCGAATTTGGGCTTGGAAAGGCCGTCTCCGTGGCACTTTAGCTTTTCCGCAAGCATATCGTGATAACTGATCTCGGTGAGAAACGCGATGGGCACGGCAACCGCCAAAGTCCGCACTGTGCTAATGTTTTTCTGTGTCGGCGGGCCCAGTTTCATGCGGCTTGCACTTCCGCCGGGCCGGAACTTTTATTTAGCCGCATCCGTATGGGCTCGGTCGAATTGACAACGACTGAACTGTGCGTCAGCGATTGCGGACAAATTAGCGTCACCGTCAGCACAGCGCATTTAGAGCTGATAATCGGTCCGGCGGCAGCCATCGCGGATATCCAAATCCAACTCGCGTGTCGGTCGCTGACGAATTTGGCGTTCAGCGTGCGCTACATTTTCAAAGGCTTGGGCGCATTCACGCCCGCAGGGATCGAAGCGATTCAATATGGGACCGGATGCATCCTTGTTCATCTCGCTCAGCGTTGGATCGAGTTTTGCGCTGACACGATGGCTGCTCTATTTGAGATGATAGCTGCGTTGAATGCTTCCCGCACATACACGAGCACGGTGTCCAACGTTCCGGTTCCGGTCGTGACTTGAACGGTGCGCATGAGCCGCTTGTGAGTGTTAGCCCAGGGTTTGCCCGGGCACAAAACGCGGCATGATTTGATGGTCCACCGACTTTGCCTGGTCGCCATGCACCATGCTGAGAACCGCCTTGGATATTTTTCGCGCAAAAGCCTTGGGGTCATACGCATAATGCGCAATGGCCGGAACCATATTTTCGAGGAACAGAGAATTGTCCCGCGATATTAATGCTACACCTTGCGGCATGCGCCATCCGTGGCGAAGAAGATGGCTGGCCACGGTCAGAACATGCCCGCAACGCGAAACCAGAAAAGCCGTCGGCGGCTGATTTCGCTGGAGCAACGCGTCCAATTTCTTGCAAATACCGGGAACGGTTCCGTCGTGGCGCACGATTTGCGCCTCGACATCATTCCGACCCGTTTGGCCGGCCGCCGCCAAAAAACCCTGCTCGCTTTCAAAATCACCAGGCCCTCGCCCCCGACGTCGTGCTGATCGACTTCCGCTTACCCGGGCTCGAATGGAGAGGACCGAGTGCTATTCATTTCGCCCG